>NZ_JBLUWC010000004.1:0-5957 GCF_048270685.1 Bacillus sp. AK25 | reverse complement strand
CATGGAAGAATTAGAGGACACAAGACCCTTTTAAGCGGTTATTAATGTCACAAATCGCCTGTGTTGCGTTCAACGTGGCAGAGTGGGCAACTATCAACCCCACACAAAGAAAACGTCTCACAGGCGATTTTACAACTTGAAGCATAAGGAGTTTTTAATATGAAAAAAAAACAGCAAAATGAATCTTCTCATAATATAGATTTGTGGGAAGATGTTGAGTTTAATGACATCTGGGAAGATGTTGAGTTTAATGACATCTGGGAGGGTGTTGAAATTCGTGATGATTGGAACGATATTGAGATACTTGACGAGTGGGAGTTATTTGATTGGGGCGATATAACAGGCAATGCAAGTAGGAAACAAGCAAGGAAAAAAAAGACACCCCAAGCAAGGAACAAGCAAGGAAAGAAGGGCATATCGTGACACGGAATTTGCACGGAACGCAAGCGAGGAAAAAG
Organism: Bacillus sp. AK25; assembly: GCF_048270685.1. Lineage (NCBI taxonomy): Bacteria > Bacillati > Bacillota > Bacilli > Caryophanales > Bacillaceae > Bacillus > Bacillus sp. AK25. The sequence goes on along the minus strand of NZ_JBLUWC010000004.1, from coordinate 5,499 downwards.
CGAGGAAGAACAACGGAAAAACAACGGGAAAACGCCCTCTCTATTAGTTAAAGTTACATAAATAAAACGCCCTTCTGTGTGCATTAAACACACTTGCAGCCTCAACAATTTGCAGAATCATTTTTGCAATGCTATTTTTGCACAAAACTTTAATTATATCAGTATGGAAATAGGCAATATCAAAGTTAGCGAGAACACCGCCAAATGGATAAAGGCGCAAGTGTGTTCAAAGGAGTTATTCAACATCGTTGCTGACAATCTGGGCAACGAGAAAGCAGTTGCAGAGTTTGACAGGATATTTCGCCCTGTTTCGGAGTATCTTTCAGAAAAGACACAAACGAGCATTGAAGACCATATCTTCTTTGATGATAGTTTTAAGGGGGAAATTTAGTTTCTTTCATGGGAAAATAGTATCTTTGCAAACGAAATGCCAATTTTGGCGTTTTTAAATCCACTTTTTAGGTTGCTCACCTGTGAGGGCGAGCGACCTTTTTAGTTGCCTAAAACGAAGTGAACGGCAATTATAGCGGACAATTGGCGGACAAAAACCAAAAACACCACACCAAAAATATTTCTAAATGTTTGATAATAAGCAGTATATAAAATATGGTTTGTAGTCTCGGAGGGACTACCATTGTAAGATTAAGAAAAATCTAAAATACACAAAATCAGCACTTTATAAAAAACCGATTGGCGGACAAAATTGCAAAAAGGGCGGACAAAATTGCCTAAAGTTGCATTTTGGCGGACAAAAAGCGGACAAAAACTTTGGTACTTTCAATATATATTTTTACCTTTGCCAATGGATTTAAAAACGTAACAAAATGGCAAAGTACAATTTATCTTTATCGAGCAGAGAAGACCTCTCAAAGAAGAGGCAAGTTCTGGTTAGGGCAACCTTCGGAAAAAATTTCCGCATGAGGTTTAAAAGTGGTGTTTGGGTAAACCCTGTAAATTTTGATGATGTGGCAAACGAAATTATAATTCCTAAAAAGGGAAGACTTAATTTCATGGAACGAGCCGAAGCAACACAGGCAAAGAGCCAATTAGACACTTATCTAAATCGCATTGACAAGATTTATTCTGCAATGAGTATCCACATGGAGGAACTAACAAGCGAGTTCTTTGAAAAGGCGATGCAAGCAACTGCAGACATGAACGCAAGCGACATTAGTTATTACTCTATCACAAAGGAGATAGCGAAAAGAGAACAGGAAAAAGAAATCATGGAAAAACTCAATATAGACAACCCTATTAGGGATATTGACTTTTTCGGCATGATGAATCTCTATTTGGAGAAGAGCGACTTTTCCGAGAGGCGCAATAAGGCATACCAAGTTCTAATTAGACAATTGTGCCGTTATCAGTTGTTTGTGCAAATGACTGACAAGAAAAGGAAGTCTTTTTCTTTGAATGTTGCCACAATAGACACCGAAACACTTGAAGACTTTTTCGACTACTTCCGAAACGAGAAAGAACTTTCCGAAGAGAATCCGAAGTTGTTCAACAAGATGTTAGAGTTATATCCTGTTGAGGCTACACCTAAACACAAAGGAACTTTGGCAGAACGTGGGCGCAATACCTTTGTTAAGACAATGAAGATGTTTAAGGCGTTCTTTGTCTGGTGCAACGAAAACGGAATAACAAGTAACAATCCCTTCAAAGGTGTTAAGATAGGGACTGAATCTTACGGAACGCCCTTCTTTTTGACTATAGCAGAGAGAAACGCCATTGCAGATGCAGACTTGCAAGAGTTATGGGACAGCCTCAACGATGAAGACAGGGAGAAAGTCCATGACGTTGCTCACATGGGAATAAAAAGGTTAGCAATACAAAGAGACATCTTTGTTTTTCAATGCTTAATCGGTTGCCGTGTCTCTGACCTCATTAGACTAACATCTGAAAACGTTGTAGATGATGCGCTGCAGTATATCCCCACAAAGACCAAATCGGAGAAACCGAATGTTGTAGAAGTGCCGTTAAATGAACGTGCAAAGGCATTGGTGGAGAAATATAATGGCGTGGATAGCAAAGGGCGTTTAATGCCGTTTATCACACCTCAAAATTACAACGATGCAATAAAAGGTTTGCTTTATCTCTGCAGCATTAAGCGCAACGTTACAACCATAAACCCCACTACAGGAGAAGAAGAGCAGCACCCCATTTGGGAGGTTGCCTCTTCACACATGGCAAGGCGCACCTTTATAGGCAATCTTTACAAGAAGGTGCAAGACCCTAACTTAATTGGCAGCATGAGCGGACACGTTGAAGGCTCTAAAGCATTTGTCCGCTATCGTGACATTGACAAGGATATGAAGAAAAACGTTATCTCACTTATTGACTAAAGGAGGGCAAAGACATGAACGAAGAGGAGAGAAAAAAGGCTATAGAAACCGCAAATTGGGAGGAACTTACACAAAAAGACCTCACAAATGATGTGGAATTTGGTTACTATTATGAGGCGTTAGTTTTACGTTATATTCGTGGTTTAAAACGAGCAGCGATTTTAGGAGTATTAAACACAATATATAAGAAAGTGCAGCACCAACAGGACAAGAAAGGGTTTGCCACAAACATATTTTTGTTTTATGAAGAGCATAAACAAAACGACTATGAACTTTCAAACGAACAAAGGCACATAATTAGCGAGTGGGCGGAAGCCGAAAGCGAGCAGCCTCAACAACAAGAAAACGAATTGCCAGAGCGAGTTAGAAACGGACTTAATGACAATGTTCTAATAGAAATGTTTGACAATGACAAGGAAAAACTTAAAATGTTTTTGTTGTTTTGTGAACAATCAAAGAATGGAGAAAGTATAGTTAAGAAAGCAAACCAATTAAAATTATTCGATAATAACACAATAAAAAAAGTCCATGACAAGATATATGATTTATTCGGCAATAAGGTAACAGGTTACGACAATTGGAAAACGTATGCAGTAAGAAAGCGATAACAATAGGCAGCATTAAATTGCTGCCTTTCTCGTACAATCATTTTTCTCCTTTTTTATTCCCTTTTTATTCCCTTTTCATTCCCTTTCATTCCCTTTATTCCCTTTTAATTGTTTGCCGTTTTACTTTGTTCTATTTTTGCAGCAGCAACAAAGATGATAACAGGCTCTTTTGTTGTGGTGGGATATTGTAACCGCCTGTTAGGTTATTCCAAGACCACACACTAATAATATCTTAAAAAGATGAACATTCAACAATTATTAAGCACTAATTCAAATGTGCAAGTGGTGGTAAACGTGGCAGACCTTAAAGAGTTTGCTTTGTCTCTCATCGATGAGGCTAAAAACATTGAGGAAGTGAAACCAGAGCCGATGTTTACGCCCAAAGAGTTTGCAGCACGTCACGGAGTGGATAAAAGCACCCTTTGGCGTTGGTGCAAGTGTGGTGTTTTGACACCGCTGCATATAGGCGGAAAAACTTTCTATCGTGATTCATGCCTAAAGATACAGGAGGGGTAACACCATGAGCGATGTGAAGATACTATCCGAAGTTATCAACGAATTATATAATAGTCCGTTGGTAGATAGCGAGAGCAGAGAGTATAATGTATTTGGCGGATTAAAAAAGTGGAGGGAATCACATGAAAAGTAGAAAAGAGAGTTTCGTGTTTTATCGGGATTGGTACGAGGGTATAAAGGCTTTAGATGTGCATTTGCGTTCGGAGTTGATAGAAGCAATTATTCATTTTGCCTTTGAAGGCGTTGAGCCTCCTCTATCCAAAGAGGTTAAAACAATTTTTAATTTTGTTCGCCCTAAACTTGTTCGTGATGCAAACAAGTACGAAGATATGTGCCGAAAAAATGCAGAAAACGGACAAAAAGGAGGAAGACCGAAGAAAACCCAAATAACCCACTCGGTTACAAATAACCCACTCGGTTACGAAAACCATGATAAGGATAATGATAAGGATAATGATAAGGATAATGATAAGGATATTAAAGAAAGTACTAAAGTACCAAAGAAAAACATTTCTTTGACTATCTCTGAAAGAATGGAAGAGTTCCGAAAGGAGTTATCCCCATATCTCGAAAAATATGGAAAAGATATGCTTAATGACTTTTTCGAGTATTGGACAGAGCCAGACACGAAGGGAAACAAGATGAGGTTTGAACTTGAAAAGACATGGCGTTTAAGTAGTAGGTTGTCACGTTGGCAAAGGAGGGGTAATAATGGAAAATCTTGTTAATGACTTAAGTGCAGAACGTTCCGTTGTCGGTACACTCATAATGTACAATAGAATGTTCTATGCCGTGCAAGAAGACATCTCGCCAGAATGTTTCTATAACAAGAAATGCGAAATTATCTTCAATGCCTTCGTTACTATGCTATCCGAAGGAAAGGGGGTAGATGTTATTTCTATAATGGCATATATGAGCAGCCACAAAAGCGGTGTTCCTGTAAATGCCGATGACATCACGGAAATTATAGATTATTGTCTGCCAAGTGAGTTGCTACTAAAGCAGCACGTTACAAGGCTCAAAGAATTACGTTTAAGGCGTGATTTGTGGCGCACAGGCTGCCAATTAATAAACGTTGGTACTAACGAAGGTTGCGACATACAGGAGGCGTTAAAGGCAATGAATGGTGTTGGCATTGCTGCAGAGAGCAACAAGACACAATCCATGAAAAGTGTTGTTTGCAGCATGGATAAGATAGTAAGCGATAACCGCAACGGCAACAAGGCACAAGGTATAAACACAGGATTCGCCTGTTTGGACTCTCGCTTTGGTTTGCACCTGGGAGACCTCACTATAATTGCAGCAGAGACCTCACAGGGCAAGACATCATTTGCATTGTGTCTTTGCCTCAACGTTGCAGCAAAGGGCGTTCCTGTTGTCTTCTATTCAATGGAGATGAACGCCCAACAACTAACGGCAAGAATGGCAGCGACAATAAGCGGTGTTAATTCCAACAGGATATTATATGCGCCTCTGAACGATGAAGATAAGAGTAACTATGAACTTGCAGCAAAGCACTTGAAAACTCTTCCTATCTTCTTTGATGACAAAAGCACCTCTTCAATAGAAAATATCCTTCTATCCATTAGGGCGAACGCAAGAAAGAACAAAACGAAAATTGCAGTTATCGACTATCTTCAAATTCTGGGTACTAATCAAAGCATTGGCAACACCGAGCAATTTTATGGCGATGTGAGCAGAAAACTAAAGAATCTTGCGAAAGAATTAGATATTTGCATTATCGCCTTATCCCAACTGAACAGGGACAGGAACAACCCAGAGCCTAATTTGGCACGATTGAGGGCGAGCGGACAAATTGCGGAGGCTGCAGATGTTGTCCTGTTGCTATATCGCCCAGAGTATTACGGAAAGTCTTACAAGGACAATTCTATAGATACTAAAGGAACTGCATTGCTCACTATCGCCAAAGGGCGTAATATAGGAGTGGGAGAAGAAGTAATCGGATTTAATGCCGAAACAACTTACTTTTTCGACCTTAACGGCAGGATTCCAAAGGTAGATGCAAATAT
>NZ_JBLUWC010000003.1:0-1137 GCF_048270685.1 Bacillus sp. AK25 | reverse complement strand
GATCGTTGTGATCCGAAATAAAACATGGAGGTGTTTTTTCTATGGGGACAAGAGTGAGTTATCCGGTTGAAGTCAAACAGAAGGCTGTAGAAATGAGATTGGCAGGCGTACCTATGAAAGAGATCATGCAGGAATTGAATATCAAGAATAAGACGCAGGTTCAGACATGGGTGAGATGGCATAAAGCTGGGGATACACACCGGTTCGAACAACCTGTTGGAAAACAATATTCCTATGGAAAGGGCCCCGAGTACTCTTCCGAATTAGAGAGACTGCGGGCAGAAAATCGCTATTTGAGTCAACAGAATGAAGTTTTAAAAAAGTACAACGAATTGGAAAGGAAGTTGATAAGGAAACGTCAATCAAACTGGTAGATGAATTGTGCAAAACGATGACGGTACAGGACATCTGTATCCATTTAGGCATCTCACGTACTTCGTATTATAGATGGAAAAAGAATCTGACTCAGAATCATGCTAAAAGACAACTAGAGAAACAGGTCGGCACGTTGTGCCGAAAGCACAAATATCGATATGGTTATCGGAAAATCACAGCCATACTAAAAATGGGAATGCATATTAACCATAAAACTGTTCAACGTATCATGCAAAAAAACCAGTGGCAATGCCGGGTTAAAATGAAAAAGCGTAAGAAGAATGGGCAGCCCTATGCCGTGGCTGGTAATATACTGGATCGGAATTTTCAGTCTGATCGCCCTCTTGAAAAACTAGTAACGGACATCACGTATTTGCCTTATGGACAGAAACAATTGTACCTTTCCAGTATATTGGATTTATATAATGGAGAAGTGATTGCTTTTACGATTGGTGATAAGCAGGACACAGACTTTATCTTAAACACACTTAATCAGCTCCCAGCACTGCCTGAGAATTGCGTGTTACATAGCGATCAAGGTTCTGTGTATACATCTTACGAGTATCAGAAAGCTGTTCATATAAAAGGCATTACCATGAGCATGTCCCGTAAAGGGACGCCCGCTGATAATGCCTCCATCGAATCGTTTCATTCCTCACTAAAGTCTGAAACGTTCTATCTTAACAGGATTGATCGCACTACGACCACCATCGTAGAACGCACTGTCAAAGAATACATTTATTATTATAACAACATTCGTAT
>NZ_JBLUWC010000002.1:0-804 GCF_048270685.1 Bacillus sp. AK25 | reverse complement strand
TGGACCAGTAGGTCCGGTATCACCAGTTACACCAGTGGCTCCAGTAGGCCCGGTATCTCCAGTAGCTCCAGTAACTCCGGTGGCACCAGTGGCACCCGTAGGGCCAGTATCTCCAGTTACTCCAGTCGCACCGGTAGGTCCGGTATCACCAGTAGGCCCAGTATCTCCAGTTACACCAGTGGCTCCGGTAGGGCCAGTATCACCAGTTACACCAGTCGCACCAGTAGGCCCGGTATCTCCAGTATCACCAGTCGCACCGGTAGGTCCGGTATCACCAGTTACACCAGTATCACCAGTGGCACCAGTAGGCCCGGTATCTCCAGTAGTTCCAGTAACTCCGGTGGCACCAGTAGGCCCGGTATCTCCAGTAGCTCCAGTAACTCCGGTGGCACCAGTAGGCCCGGTATCTCCAGTAACTCCGGTGGCACCGGTTGGACCAGTATCACCAGTAACTCCAGTCGCACCAGTAGGCCCGGTATCTCCAGTTACACCAGTATTCCGGTATCACCAGTAGCACCGGTTGGACCAGTATCACCGGTAGGCCCGGTATCTCCAGTAGCTCCAGTAACTCCGGTGGCACCCGTAGGGCCAGTATCACCAGTTACACCAGTCGCACCGGTAGGTCCGGTATCACCAGTTACACCAGTGGCACCCTTAGGGCCAGTATCACCAGTTACTCCAGTCGCACCGGTAGGTCCGGTATCACCAGTTACTCCAGTCGCACCGGTAGGTCCGGTATCACCAGTCGCACCGGTTGGACCAGTATCACCGGTAGGCCCAGTATCTCCAGTTACACCAGTCGCA
>NZ_JBLUWC010000001.1:2823490-3683384 GCF_048270685.1 Bacillus sp. AK25 | reverse complement strand
GTCACTCTCTCAAAGCGACCACTTAAATATACCATATATCTCTATCAATAGTCAACATTTTTTTGAAAAACATTTTATTTTTTTAAGAAGTTTTTGTTATGAAAGAGATAAAAAATAGAGCCTCTTTTTGCTCCTTTGAAAGATTAACACATATCTATGAAAAAAGCATTATAAACTTCAAAAAAAATCATGTTTTTTCAAAAAAAAAATAAAGCCGGTGAAAAACCGGCTTTATCTTTACTCAGATTGCTCTTGATCTGACTCTACGTTTTCTTCACTATTCTCTTCATCGTCTTCTGGTGATTGTTCTACTAATGCCACTGTAGCGACATGTTCATCATCACCTAGACGGATCAGGCGGACACCTTGAGTGACTCGGCCTGTTGTGGAAATATCTGAAACGGCCATACGGATGATGACACCACTACCTGTAATAATCATCAAGTCTTCTTCAGCTTCAGCGTTAGTCGCCTTCACTGCAACAAGCGGACCGTTGTTGTCAGTGATCTTGCACGTTTTCAGACCTTTACCACCACGGCTTTGGACACGATATTCTTTTTCAGGCGTTAATTTACCATAACCTTTTTCAGTTACGATCAATACGTTTGCATCTGGCTCAAGGATTTCCATTCCAACGACGATGTCATCCTCAGAAAGTGTGATCCCTTTAACTCCAGCTGCTGTACGTCCCATTTCACGAACATCTGTCTCGTCGAAACGAATGAGCATTCCTTTTTTCGTTCCGATGATAATTTGTTTTTCACCATTGGTTAAACGAACAGCCATCAATTCATCTTCATCACGTAGGCTGAGTGCAATCAAACCGTTGTTACGGATGTTTGCAAATTGAGACAATGACGTTCGTTTCGATACACCGTGTCTTGTTGTAAAGAAGAGATACGAATCTTCATCAAATTCGCTGACTGGAATAATGGCGTTTATCCACTCTCCCTTTTCTACTTCAAGAAGGTTAATAATCGGAATCCCTTTCGCTGTTCGTCCGAATTCAGGGATCTCATAGCCCTTCGCTCGATAAACCTTCCCTTTATTAGAGAAGAAGAGAATCGTATCGTGCGTAGATGTTGAGATCAGCTGTTCAACGAAATCATCTTCGTTGGTTCCCATTCCTTGTACACCTTTACCGCCTCTTTTTTGACTGCGGTATGTTGATGCAGGCAGGCGCTTAATATAACCATTATGAGTCAGTGTGATCACAATATTTTCAACAGGAATCAAATCTTCGTCTTCGATTGTTTCTATACCCGCTGTCACAATTTCTGTGCGGCGCGTATCATTGAAGCGTTCTTTGATTTCTGTTAATTCTTCTCTAATGATTTCTAGAACTTTCTCATTGTCTGCTAGAATGGCTTTCAATTCAGCAATCAATTCAACAAGCCCTTTGTATTCATCTTCTATTTTCTCTCTTTCTAAACCAGTCAAACGCTGGAGTCGCATATCGAGAATGGCCTGTGCTTGTTTTTCAGACAAGCTATAGTTTTCCATCAAACCATTTCTTGCAATTTCAGCAGTTTGAGAGCCTCTAATTAAGGCAATGACCTCATCTAAGTGATCAAGCGCAATTCTTAAGCCTTCTAAAATATGAGCTCTTGCTTCCGCTTTACGCAATTCATACGCCGTTCTTCGACGAATGATCACTTTCTGATGCTCAAGGTAATATTCAAGACATTGTTTGAGAGATAACACTTTCGGCTGTCCATCAACAAGTGCAAGCAAGTTAATACCGAAGGACGTTTGAAGTGTCGTTTGTTTATAAAGATTGTTTAATAGAACATGGACGTTTGCGTCTCTTCGTAGTTCAATGACAATTCTCATTCCATTACGGTCAGATTCATCACGAAGATCTGTAATGCCATCAATCTTTTTATCACGGACAAGATCAGCGATTTTTTCGATCAAACGAGCTTTGTTAACCTGATAAGGAATCTCGTTGATGACAATGCGCTGCTTACCACTAGATGTTTCTTCGATATTTGACTTTGCACGTAATGTAATAGAGCCTCGTCCTGTTTCATACGCTTTACGAATACCACTTCGGCCAATGATTTGTCCCGCAGTTGGGAAGTCTGGACCTGGAATGATGTCCATTAGTTCCTGTGTCGTCATTTCAGGATTTTGACTAATTGCCAATACCCCATCAATCACTTCACCTAGTTGGTGAGGCGGGATATTCGTTGCCATCCCTACAGCGATTCCAGTTGCCCCGTTCACTAATAAGTTCGGGAACCTAGCAGGCATAACGACTGGCTCTCTTTCACTGCCATCGTAGTTATCTTGATAATCAATGGTGTCCTTTGTGATATCACGCAGGATCTCCATCGAAATTTTAGAAAGACGTGCCTCGGTATAACGCATGGCTGCTGCACCGTCTCCATCGACAGAACCAAAGTTCCCGTGCCCTTCAACCAGCATATTACGATAGTTGAAATCTTGCGCCATCCGAACCATCGCTTCATATACAGCGCTATCACCGTGAGGGTGGTACTTACCGATAACTTCCCCAACGATACGTGCAGATTTCTTAAATGGTTTATCACTTGTCATACCTAGGTCATTCATCGCATACAAAATTCTTCGATGCACGGGCTTCAATCCGTCTCGCACATCTGGTAATGCACGCGAAACAATAACACTCATTGCATAATCTAAAAAGGACGTACGCATTTCATGGCTAATATTCACTTCGCGTACATTTGGTGTATGTTGTTCACTCACTATAAGAACCTCCCTTTACGTATCACATGAAATAAATTATGTGGGAGTAAAATATGTATTTATCTTCACAAGACTATTCTCCATTATATCAATAATCTTGCCTTTATACACATTTATTTACTAGAAAATCAACGAAACGCAGAAAACCAGGACATTCGTTTCACGCCCCTGTTTCTTGAAAAACAACCTTATTCCAAACAAGAAATAAGGTTGCTCTCAAGGGGGATACCTATCTAAATATCAAGATTTTTTACGTATTGTGCATTTTCTTCGATAAAGTTACGTCTCGGCTCTACTTTATCTCCCATTAGCATTTCAAAAGTCTCATCAGCATCGATTGCATCCTCAAGTGTAACTTGAAGAAGTGTTCTCGCATCAGGATCCATTGTTGTTTCCCAAAGCTGAGTAGCATTCATCTCTCCAAGACCTTTATAACGCTGAAGTCCAGGTTTCGGTGTTTGAGGCAGTGTTTTTAACAGTTCATCTAGCTGTTTATCGTTATACACGTATTCAACACGCTTTCCTTGCTGTACTTTATATAAAGGCGGCTGTGCAATATACACATAACCGTTTTCAATGATTTCGCGCATGTAGCGATAGAAGAATGTTAGGAGTAGCGTCCGAATATGCGCTCCATCAACATCAGCATCAGTCATGATCACAATTTTGTGATAACGTGCTTTCTCTAAAGTGAAGTCTTCTCCGATTCCAGTCCCTAGCGCTGTAATCATTGAACGAACCTCGTTGTTAGATAAAATTTTATCTAGTCGGGCTTTTTCAACGTTTAGGATCTTCCCTCTTAACGGTAAGATCGCTTGGAAATGTCGATCACGACCTTGCTTAGCAGATCCGCCCGCAGAATCTCCCTCTACGATATAAAGCTCAGAGATGGAAGGATCTTTAGAAGAACAGTCTGCCAGTTTCCCAGGCAAACTAGAGACTTCCAGTGCACTTTTGCGTCTTGTCAGCTCACGTGCCTTTTTGGCAGCCATTCTTGCACGAGCTGCCATCACACCTTTCTCCACAATTTTCTTTGCAGCATCAGGGTTCTCTAAGAGGAATTTCTCAAGTGCTTCGGAGAAGAGGGAGTCGGTAATGGTTCTTGCTTCTGAGTTACCGAGCTTTGTCTTCGTTTGTCCTTCGAATTGAGGGTCTGGATGTTTGATAGAGATAATGGCTGTTAAGCCTTCTCGTACATCTTCTCCGCTCAAATTCGAGTCTCCATCTTTGAATACGCCATTTTTACGAGCATAATCATTGATGACACGCGTCAAACCGGTTTTAAAGCCAGCTTCGTGTGATCCGCCTTCATATGTGTTGATGTTGTTGGCGAAAGAATAAATATTGCTTGTATAGGAATCGTTGTATTGCAGTGCAACTTCAACGGTGATTCCGTCTTTTTCACCCTCGATGTAAACTGGTTCTTCATGAACGACTTCCTTCGAGCGATTCAAATGTTCTACATAGCTCTTAATACCGCCTTCATAGCAGTATTCGTTTCTTCGCTCTTTGCCTTCACGTAAGTCTTCAATGATGATGTTGACGCCTTTTGTTAAGAAAGCTAACTCACGTACACGGTTAGCAAGTGTGTCGTAATCAAATTCAATGGTTTCAGTGAAAATTTCTGGATCTGGCACAAAATGAGTGGTTGTCCCTGTTACATCTGTTTCACCAATGACCTCTAAATCTCCAACTGGAACACCGCGTTTGAATTGTTGATAATGAATTTTTCCATCACGGTATACGGTCACGTCCAAGGTCGTAGATAACGCATTAACAACAGATGCCCCTACACCATGCAGACCGCCAGATACTTTATAACCGCTGCCGTCAAATTTACCACCAGCGTGAAGAACCGTCATAATCACTTCTACAGCAGGACGCCCCATTTTTTCGTGAATCCCAACAGGAATTCCGCGGCCGTTATCTTTCACTGTGATGCTATTATCTTTTTCAATTTGCACTGTAATGTCTGTACAATAACCAGCTAAAGCCTCATCAATACTGTTGTCGACAATTTCCCATACAAGATGGTGAAGTCCTTTTGCACTGGTTGACCCAATGTACATTCCTGGACGTTTTCTAACCGCTTCTAGTCCTTCGAGCACCTGTATCTGATTTTCATCATAACTATTATGTTGCTGTTCCATTGCCACGTACATTCACCTACACTTTTCTTAAACGATATATTTATATGAATTGAGCTTTTAGACTTCAATTTCAATCACAAATGAAGCACGTTTTTTGAGCGTGCTTGAGGAAAGAGGAGAGTAATACACGGATTCAGTTGTGACGACGATGGATTTGGGTGTCCCTTGTGACAACGAAATGATTTGTTCTTCTTGTTTTTGAAGAAATTCCTCTACAACAGAAGATGACCTCATTTTGTAATCAACAATTGCGACAATCTCTCGTGTAGAAACAACACAATCATCACCTAAATGAATATACAAGACTCACACCTCATTTATCAGTCAATTACTTTTCCACTGGCTACTCTGAAAATTTCCGCTTCTTTCAGGGTGGCGTGATCGATGCCTTCAACACTCGTAGTGGTGACAAAGGTCTGTACACGTCCCTGAATGGTATGGAGCAAATGAGACTGTCTGTAATCATCAAGTTCAGATAAAACATCATCGAGTAGAAGAATTGGGTATTCACCGATTTCTTCATGAATCAGATCAATTTCTGCCAGCTTTAGTGAAAGAGCTGTTGTTCTTTGCTGCCCTTGAGAGCCATATGTCTGAACATCCCGACCATTCACAAAGAAAAGAAGATCATCTCTGTGAGGCCCCCATAGCGTCACCCCTCGGTCTATTTCTCTGTCTCTTAGTTTCTGAAACGATTCTTCATAGCTATTTTTTATTTTCGACAAGTCTGACGCTTCTGATACCTCTATGGCCGTCTGGTATTGGAGCGTGAGCGTTTCCAGCTCTCTTGAAATCCCAAAATGCAGCGGCTGCGCCCATTTTTCGAGCTGTTTCGTAAAAGTCAGTCGTCTTTTGACAACCTTCGCTGCCGCATCAATCAACTGCTCTGTTAAAATCTCCAGCATCGCTTGATCCGTTTGCTTTCTTGTTTGCAATTGTTTCAAGTAATGATTTCGCTGAGTGAGGATTTTTTGATAGAGCGATAAATCATGCAAGTAGACAGCAGACACTTGTCCAATCTCCATGTCGAGGAATCTTCTGCGGATTTGCGGGCTACCTTTCACAAGGCTGAGATCCTCTGGTGCAAACATGATGGTGTTCAAGGCACCAACATAATGACTGAGTTTCTGTTGTTCAATGTGATTGACCTTGCCCTTTTTTCCTTTTTTTGAGATCACGAGCTGCATGGGGAGTGGACCATTTTTTTTGATGACTCTACCTTCTATTTTAGCATAGTCTTCGTCCCATCGGATAAGTTCTTTATCATTTGACGTACGATGAGACTTTGCCATCGACAATACATAGATCGCTTCCATCAGGTTCGTTTTACCTTGGGCGTTCTCACCAATCATCACATTCACCTTATTGTCGAATTGAAGCTCGGTGTGTTCATAGTTTCGGTATGAAGTTAACGCCAGACTTTGAATGTACATGTATTGTCACCCGTTTCTAATTCACAACTTGAAATGTGCCGTGACCTTCTATCTCGACAACATCACCTGGGTATAATTTGCGTCCCCGTCTATTATCTGGCTCTTGATTGATGAACACCTCATGTTCACTTAAAAACCACTTCGCCATTCCACCAGATTGAATGACTTCGGCTAATTTCAAAAACTGCCCTAATGTAATCATTTCTGTTTCAATCGTTATCAGATTAGGCATTGTATCGACCTCTTTCAATATCACTAATATCTAATTGTACTAAAAAACAAGACAAGAAGGAAAGGGGGAAAGCGAACTGGGATGAAAGAAAGCTGAGGAAACGAGGAAAAAAGCTGCTGTGCGCTCACACAGCAGCCATTTTAGACTAAATTAATACGTTCTAACTGGAAGAATCAATTGCAAAATGGAATCATCATTTGGCGTGCGTAATAGGAATGGTCTCATTGCGCCAGTGAAACTGACATGAATCTCTGTTCCCTCTAATACTTTTAAAGCATCAAGCATATATTTCGGACTGAAAGAGATTTTGAGATCCTCCCCTTTAATGTCATCTGCTTGCACCGTTTCAACTACTTTACCGATTTCAGGCGAATTAGAAGAGATTTCAAGGCTTTGCGCAGGATCAGCAGAAAGCTTCACAACGTTGTTACGCCCTTCTCTTGCTAAAAGTGACGCGCGATCAATCGCTTGAAGGAATTCTTTCGTATTCACCACTACATCCGTTTTACTTTCTTGCGGAATGAGGCGAGCTGTATCTGGGTAATTACCATCCAGCAATCTTGAGAAGAACAGCACGTTCTGTGCTTTAAAGAGAACCTGTGTCTCCGTAATGACGATGCTCACAAGATCTTGTCCATCATCAAGAATTTTACTTAGCTCTGTTAAACTCTTTCCAGGAATGACCACATTGTACGAGCTTTCCTCGTTAATATCCAACTTCGCTTTTCTTAAAGCAAGACGATGACTATCCGTTGCTGTGCATATTAATTCACCTTTTTCAACCTTCCAGTTTACACCTGTCAAGATAGGTCGTGTTTCTGAGGTGGACACCGCGAAAACCGTTTGACGGATAAGGTTTTTAAGCAAATCTGTTGGAATTTGAAAAGCATGATGCTCTTCAATTTGTGGCAGATGCGGATATTCTTCAGCATCTAAGCCGTTTAAATTAAATTCTGCTGAACCAGAGCGGATGATGGTCAGATGATTTTGTTCTACCTCAATTTCGACAGTAGACATAGGCAGTTTCTTAACGATTTCGCTAAAGAAGCGGGCTTGCAGCACAATACTTCCTGGTCGATCAATTGTAATGACTTCTAAATCTCCATCTCTTTGAGGAATAAAAGATTCGATTGAGATATCAGAATCGCTCCCTGTGAGAGAAACCCCTTCGTCAGATGCAACAATTTTAATCCCTGTCAAAATAGGAATCGTTGTTCTAGAGGATACGGCCTTTAATACATCTTGGACACTTTCAACAAGACGATCTTTTTGAATCGTGAATTTCATAGTGGTCCTCCTAATTTTTCTTAATGACATGTATATATATTTATTTAATAAAAATCGTAGAAGTACTAGTAGGGCTTGTGAATATGTGGATAAGTCAGTAGAAAGAAAGGAAAGACAGCCTATCCACATGTGGACAGACTGTGTATGACTATGCTCTAGTTATTCACATTTTCCCGTACTTATCTTATCAGCTTGATTATTTTAGTTGTTCTTTGATCTCTTTGACATGCTGCTGAAGCTGTTCATCTTCAACGATTAATTTTGAAATTTTCTCATGAGCATGAATGACGGTCGTATGATCTCGTCCGCCAAATTCTTCTCCGATTTTAGGTAGAGAGGAATCTGTCATTTCTCTAGAGAGATACATCGCAATTTGTCTTGGATAAGCAACTGATTTCGTACGTTTCTTCGCTTTGAAATCTTCTAATCGAATATTAAATTGCTGCCCTACAATTCTTTGAATATCTTTAATTGTAATCACCTTAGGTTTCGATGAAGGAATGATGTCCTTTAGGGCTTCAGCTGCTAGATCAGCATTGATGTCTTTATTGATTAAAGAAGAGTAAGCAACAACACGAATCAAAGCACCTTCCAGTTCCCGAATGTTGCTGTCGATTTGATTGGCAATATAAAGCATGACTTCATTCGGAATGTCTAAACCTTCTGCTTTTGCTTTTTTACGTAAGATCGCAATACGCGTTTCTAGATCGGGCGGGGTAATGTCTGTAATTAAGCCCCATTCGAATCGAGAGCGTAATCTGTCTTCAAGTGTCGGAATTTCCTTTGGCGGCCGGTCACTAGAAATGACGATTTGCTTACTTTCTTCGTGAAGTGTGTTGAATGTATGGAAAAACTCTTCTTGTGTTTGTTCTTTTCCTGCTAAAAATTGAATATCATCTATCAAAAGCACATCTACATTCCGATAGCGATTACGGAAATCGACTGCTTTGTTGTCTCGGATTGAGTTGATAAATTCATTTGTAAATTTTTCAGATGATAGATAGACCACTTTGGCTGATGGATTATGGTCGATGACGTAATGACCGATCGCATGCATTAAGTGAGTCTTTCCTAAACCAACGCCCCCATAAATAAAAAGCGGGTTATATGCTTTTGCTGGTGCTTCTGCGACTGCAAGTGAAGCGGCATGAGCAAAACGGTTGCCTGAACCAATAACAAAAGTATCAAATGTATATTTTGGATTCAGCATATTTTGTGGAATTTCAACGGGTTCTTCTTTCGACATTTTTTTGATTGGAGATTTTGGCATGGCTTCCTCTTCGTCCTGATTTTGAGGAATGATAAATTTGATGCTGAGCTCTTCGCCTGTCAGTTCATAGATGGTATCTGCAATTAAGTGAAGGTATCTTGACTCGAGCCAGTCTCTTGCAAATTCATTAGGTGCAGTAATAGTCAGCGTATCTCCTTGAAGAGAATGGGCTTTAGTGGACTTCATCCATGTTTCAAAACTAGGTTTGCTCAATTTTGTCTCTATTTTTTGAAGTGCTTTATTCCACAGATCCAAAATATTTTCCATAAGGCTTCTCCCCCCTCCTTTTCTTTTTAAAATGACCAGTATCAAACTGTTATAGAACACGAAAAAGAGCAAATGGTCATTACCATTCGTGCACATACTTTGTTGAAAACAATTAATATAGTAGAAAAACGTCTTTTCGACAAATTACACAGGTTGTGGATAAACAATTCAACAAGCTGTGTAATAACTTTCCACAGGTTATCCACAAATTGTGGATAAGATAAATAGGCCAGATAAGTAATTAAGAGTTAAAACACAAATATAATATCAAAATAAACAAGATGGTGCAATGGGTGTCACAAACTTATCCACACACTTTACATCCTGTTGAAAAATAATTATCCACATAGGTTATTTGTGTGAAAAAAATGTCGATAATGGATGTGGATAGTCAAAATATGCCGGAAAAATATCCACAACCTTGTTTTGAAGGTTTTTTTGAAGGAAAAAAAGAATAAAATGCTGGAAACTAAAAAAGAAGGTTTCTTCACTTGATAACTTGTGTTATGCTTATAAGGTTGATAATAAGAGTTTTATCATTGATATTGACAATCGATGGGTTACACAAATATAATGAGTTAGACTGTCTTAAACAGCTATTCCTCAGGGAGGTGTCATAAATGAAAAGAACGTTTCAACCAAATAACCGTAAGCGTAGTAAAGTTCATGGCTTCCGCAGCCGTATGAGTTCTAAAAACGGACGTCTAGTTTTAAAGCGACGCCGCAGCAAAGGTAGAAAAAAATTATCAGCTTAGGCCACTGAATAATGTCAGTGGTCTTTTTTACATAAAATCGTAAATGAACTGTCAGTTTTTATCGGAGTGGAAGAAAACATGAAGAAGCGAAACAGGCTAAAAAAAAATGAAGAGTTTCAAACAGTTTTCAAAAAAGGTCAATCAATGGCTAATCGCCAATTCGTCATTTATCAGCTGGACCAACCAAATCAAGAAGAACTGCGTTTAGGATTGTCTGTCAGTAAGAAGATAGGTAATGCAGTGATAAGAAACCGGATTAAACGATTGATCCGTCAGGTGTTCTTAGAGGAAGGTCATAAGCTAAAGCAAGAAAAAGACTACATTGTTATCGCACGAAAACCAGCAAGCGAATTGACCTTTGAAGAAACAAAGAAGTCTCTCCAGCATTTATTTAGAAAATCCGCTGTTTATCAACAACAACCGAAAAAGTCTTCGTAATAGAAACTTTCGTTGAATCAATTTTTAAAAGCGCTTCCTTCATCTAGTGAATTAAAATGAAACCACCACTTTGTAATGAAAAAATGTTACCATACTGATTAGGTGAGTCACTTTCGTAATCAATTCCAACTTAAATAAAGTTTGAAGTAATGGGAGGAATCTTGTTGAAAAGGCGATTATTACTAATATTTAGCTTGATTGGCGTGTTGGTTCTATTGGCAGGATGTACACAAATCAATGAACCAATCACATCAGATAGTAAGGGATTCTGGAATTCTTACATTGTATACCCGCTATCTCAATTAATCACTTACATGGCAAACTTAACTGGTGAAAACTATGGTGTAGCGATTATTATCGTAACTCTTTTAATTCGTTTGCTTATTTTACCATTAATGATTAAACAATTAAGAAGTACAAAAGCAATGCAAGCACTTCAGCCAGAACTAAAGAAGCTTCGTGAAAAATATAGTTCAAAAGATCAAAAAACACAGCAGCAGCTTCAACAGGAAACAATGGCTCTTTTCCAAAAGAATGGTGTAAATCCATTAGCAGGGTGTTTCCCAATCTTAATTCAAATGCCAATCTTAATTGGTTTTTATCATGCGATCATGAGAACAGCTGAAATCAAGAAACATACTTTCTTATGGTTTGACTTAGGCAGTCCAGATCCATTATTCCTGTTACCGATTATTGCAGGTGTAGCTACTTTTATTCAGCAGAAGCTAATGATGGCTGGAAATCCTTCCGACAACCCTCAAATGGCGATTATGCTTTGGGTGATGCCAATTATGATCGTTGTATTTGCAATCAGTTTCCCAGCGGCACTTTCACTGTACTGGGTTGTAGGTAACATTTTCATGATCATTCAAACGTTGGTCATTAAAACACCTCAAGTAAAAGTTGATACAAAAGAAAAAGCTGGCGGGAACAAAAAATGAAGGAAATAACTGCTGTCGGTCGCACAGTCGAAGAAGCAGTAGATTCCGGACTGAAACAAATTCAACTACTACAAGAAGAAGTAGATATCACAATAGTAGATGAAGGAAACAAAGGGTTTTTAGGATTATTTGGTAAAAGACGAGCTGTTGTCAAGTTAGTAGAAAAGCGAGATGCGCTCAAATTAGCAACACAGTATTTAGATAAAATTGTTAAATCAATTGATCCTAAAGCAAACATTGTTTCGAAAAAAGAAACGAAAAAGATCTCTTTTCACATTAATGGAGACAAAACTTCATTAATGATTGGAAAAAGAGGACAAACACTGTACTCTTTAGAAACCTTGGTGCAGTTAGTGTTTAATCGTTATTCTGATCAGTATCATCATATTACAATTGATATTGGAGATTATAGGAAGAAACGACAAGAAGCACTTGAACAATATGCAATCAAAACGGCAAACCGTGTTTTAAAAACGAAGAGAAAGGTTCATTTAGAACCGATGCCTTCGAATGAACGAAAAGTCGTTCATGATACGATTGCAGCATTTTCTAAAGAACTTGCCACGGCATCCGAAGATACAGGCAGCAAGCGTCATGTTGTTGTGATGTATAAAAAATAGCAGAAAGGCTAAGATTCAGCAAAGCTGGATTTTAGTCTTTTTTTATTGAAAAATTACCTTTTAATAGTAGATTCCTCCTTTATTTCTAAAAAGTTAGTGTGTTATTTAGATCGAAAACGTCATTTTCCCTTAGTTGCAAAGGGAGAAGGACGTTTTAATTTATTGGATTTAGGTGTAAGATGTGAAGACAAGTTTAGAACGTCGTTATTCACATGTGGATAAGTTAAGTGTTAAAATAGACAGGGTGCAAAACTGTGGATAATTAAATGTGGGCTACTTTCGCTTCGCATGCATTTGTGGTATCTTTAAATTTTGGATTAAGCGTTTTTGATATAGAGATGGACAACGTCCATTTAATAGATATAAGACTGTCTATTGAATAGAGAAAGAGGTGAATGAGCGGTGGATACAATTGCAGCAATTTCTACACCAATGGGTGAAGGGGCAATTGCCATTATACGTTTAAGCGGGCCTGATGCAGTTCAGATTGCTGATCGCATGTATAAGGGGCCTAAGGAGAAAAAACTTGTATCAGTGGATTCTCATACCATTCATTATGGTCATATTGTAGATTCAAGTACCGAGCAAGTGATAGAAGAGGTCATGGTGTCTGTATTAAGAGCACCAAAAACATTTACGAGAGAAGACGTTATTGAGATCAACTGCCATGGCGGAATTGTCACGGTCAATAAAGTCTTGCAGCTTGCTTTAAAAGAAGGAGCGAGATTAGCGGAGCCAGGTGAGTTTACAAAACGTGCTTTCCTAAATGGAAGAATCGACTTGTCACAAGCAGAAGCCGTAATGGACTTGATTCGTGCAAAGACTGACCGTGCGATGAATGTCGCAATGACTCAAATGGAGGGACGTCTCTCCGGTTTGATTAAACGTCTTCGTGGTGAGATATTGGAGACACTTGCCCATGTAGAAGTGAATATTGATTATCCAGAGTATGACGATGTGGAAGAAATGACACATCGAGTCTTAGTTGAAAAGGCGACATCTGTGAAAAAGGAAATTGAATCGCTTCTAACGACTTCACAGCAGGGGAAAATCCTACGTGAGGGTTTATCTACTGTTATTATTGGAAGGCCGAATGTTGGGAAGTCTTCCTTATTAAATAGTCTTGTTCAGGAAACAAAGGCGATTGTGACCGATATTCCTGGAACAACCAGAGATGTCATCGAGGAATATGTGAATGTAAGAGGTGTGCCGCTCCGTTTAGTAGATACTGCAGGTATACGTGAGACTGAAGACATTGTTGAGCGTATTGGGGTCGAACGATCAAGACAGGTCTTAAAAGAAGCTGACCTGATTTTACTTGTGCTCAATTATAGTGAAGAGTTATCTGAGGAAGATATTAAGCTATTTGAGGCTGTCTCGGGTATGGATATTATTGTGATTGTCAATAAGACTGATCTTGAGCCTAAACTTGATGTAGAAAAAGTAAAAGAGTTAGCGAAAGATCGTCCAGTCGTGACAACATCTTTATTACAAGAAAAAGGGATTGATGAGCTTGAAATGGCCATTCAATCTTTATTCTTCACTGGCTCAATTGAAAGTGGAGATTTAACGTATGTAAGCAATACTAGGCATATTGCGCTCCTTCAAGAAGCAAAACAATCGATTGAGGATGCTCTAGAAGGAATTGAAATGGATGTACCGATCGACATTGTTCAAATAGATTTAACACGCTGTTGGGAGCAGCTAGGTGAAATTATTGGGGATGCTGTTCATGAAAGCTTAATTGATCAGTTATTCTCTCAATTCTGTTTAGGAAAGTAAAGGGAGGAACAAAAGAAATGGGTTATGAAGCTGGCCAATATGATGTAATCGTCGTCGGTGCCGGTCATGCTGGTGTTGAGGCTGCTCTTGCTTCTGCAAGACAGGGCGCCAAAACACTTGTATTGACCATCAATCTCGATATGGTTGCTTTTATGCCATGTAATCCGTCCGTAGGAGGTCCCGCTAAAGGGATTGTCGTCAGAGAAATTGATGCGCTAGGCGGAGAAATGGCACGAAATATAGATAAGACACATATTCAAATGCGTATGCTGAATACTGGGAAAGGACCTGCTGTCCGTGCGTTAAGAGCGCAAGCAGATAAGTTTCAATATCAGCACGAAATGAAAAAAACAATGGAAAATGAACCAAACCTAACAATGCTGCAAGGGATGGTAGACCATTTAATTGTAGAAGATGATGAATGTAAAGGTGTTGTGACTCAAACAGGTGCAAATTATCGCGCGAAGTCTGTTGTTCTAACGACTGGTACTTTCTTGAAAGGCCGCATTATTTTAGGGGATCTTTCTTATTCAAGCGGTCCTAATAATCAGCAGCCTTCCATTAAATTATCGGATCATCTAGCAGAATTAGGATTCGATTTGGTTCGCTTTAAAACTGGGACACCACCTCGAGTAAACAGCCACTCGATTGATTATAGTAAGACAGAAATTCAACCAGGTGATGATGTACCACGTGCGTTTTCTTATGAAACTGTGGAATATATTACAGATCAATTACCATGCTGGTTAACATACACAAGTTTAGAGACTCATCAAATTATTGATGAGAATCTTCACCGTTCTCCTATGTATTCAGGTATGATTAAAGGAACAGGTCCTAGATACTGCCCGTCTATTGAGGATAAGGTGGTTCGTTTTAATGATAAACCGAGACATCAAATTTTCTTAGAGCCAGAAGGCCGTAATACGCAAGAAGTGTATGTTCAAGGTTTATCTACAAGTCTGCCAGAGGATGTACAGCAGCGAATGCTGTCAACCATTCCAGGGCTTGAAAATGTACAAATGATGCGAGCGGGTTATGCCATTGAGTATGATGCGATTGTGCCTACACAATTGTGGCCGACACTTGAGACGAAGAAAATTTCTGGATTATATACAGCTGGCCAAATTAATGGTACCTCTGGTTATGAGGAAGCTGCAGGTCAAGGAATTATGGCAGGTATCAATGCAGGAAGAAAAGCATTGGGTAAAGAAGAAGTCATTTTAAGCCGATCTGATGCATATATCGGTGTTCTCATTGATGATCTTGTCACGAAGGGTACAAATGAACCTTACCGTCTTTTAACTTCTCGTGCAGAGTACCGCTTACTTCTGCGTCATGACAATGCTGATTTAAGATTAACGGAACTTGGATATAACATTGGTTTAATTTCTGAAGAGAGATTCCAAGCATTCACACAGAAAAAAGAGGCTATTGAAGCAGAGAAAAAACGTTTATATTCTGTCATTATTAAACCTACAGGAGAGACACAGGAATATATTCGTTCACTTGGTGGAAGTGAATTGAAGGACGGTATTCGCGCTAGTGATCTGATGAAACGTCCAGAGATGAACTATGAATCTGTTGTGAAACTAGCACCTGCTGACACACCGCTTCCTGCTGATGTGTGTGAACAGGTAGAGATTCAAATTAAATATGAAGGTTATATTGAAAAATCGCTCCAACAAGTTGAAAAGCTGAAAAAGATGGAAAACAAAAAGATTCCGGATCGAATCGATTATGATGCCATCAAAGGGATTGCAACTGAAGCGAAGCAAAAGCTAAAAGAAGTCCGACCGCTTTCTGTTGCACAGGCTTCTCGTATTTCAGGCGTTAACCCTGCTGATATTTCTATCCTTTTAGTGTATTTGGAGCAGGGACGTATTGCGAAGATAGCAGAGTAGAAAGGATGTCGGCATGAACATTGAACAATTTTCAGCAGCACTAGAGGAGAAAGGGATCACTCTTTCTCCAGTGCAGCTTGAACAATTTGAAACTTACTTCCATATGCTTGTAGAATGGAACGAGAAGATGAATTTAACGTCCATTACAGAAAAGGAAGAAGTATATTTAAAGCATTTTTATGACTCGATATCAGCAGCATTTTTTATTGATTTTCACAAAGTGACAACAATTTGTGATATTGGAGCTGGTGCTGGTTTTCCAAGCATTCCTCTTAAAATTTGTTTCCCTCATCTACATGTGACCATTGTTGATTCTCTCCAGAAACGCATTACGTTTCT
Source organism: Bacillus sp. AK25 (assembly GCF_048270685.1). Classification (NCBI taxonomy): domain Bacteria; kingdom Bacillati; phylum Bacillota; class Bacilli; order Caryophanales; family Bacillaceae; genus Bacillus; species Bacillus sp. AK25. The sequence goes on along the minus strand of NZ_JBLUWC010000001.1, from coordinate 3,667,233 downwards.
CAATGAGTTAGCAAAAGGGTTAAACTTACAAGATACTACTTTTTATCATGATCGTGCGGAGACCTTTGGACAACGTAAAGATCAACGTGAAAGCTATGACCTTGTCACCGCTAGAGCAGTTGCGCGCTTATCTGTCTTAAGCGAACTATGCCTGCCTCTTGTGAAAAAGGAAGGTGTGTTTGTTGCATTAAAAGCATCTGCTGCAGATGAAGAGATGCAAGCAGGAAAAAAAGCCGTCACTGTCCTCGGAGGAGAGGTTGTTGAAAAGCATTCCTTTGTTCTTCCTTTAGAAGAAAGCGAACGGAACATCATTGTCATTGAAAAGAAAAAACAAACACCAAAAAAATATCCTAGAAAACCAGGAACACCTAATAAATCACCAATAGAGGGTTGATCATGTAAAAGGTCGGTTTTTCTTCAATATTTATGATTTTACAGAAGGAAAAAACATGAGAAAATAGAATTATAAAAAGGTAGTTTTTAAAGGTGGTGTAGGTTCATGAAGCATTCACTCTCACGCTTCTTCGGGCTTGGTGACAAAGAACATCCTGAGCGTGATACCGAAATAGAGGCAGAGATTGCTGAGCATGAAACATTAAAGGAAGAGATACAGGAGCTCCCGGTCGACACAATTATGCCTAACCGTTTTCAGCCACGCACCATTTTTTCAGAAGAAAAGATACAAGAGCTGGCCACAACCATTCATACCCATGGCATTATTCAACCGATTGTTGTTAGACCAACAGAAGAAGAAGGAAAATATGAACTGATCGCCGGCGAAAGACGTTGGAGAGCGGTACAAACTCTTCAATGGGAGAAGATCCCCGCTATTATAAAAGATTTTACTGATACGGAAACGGCATCTGTGGCATTGATTGAAAATTTGCAAAGAGAAGAGCTGTCTGCAATTGAAGAGGCTCATGCTTATGCACGTCTTTTAGAGCTTCATGATTTAACGCAAGAAGCGCTTGCTCAGCGTTTAGGTAAGGGACAATCGACTGTTGCAAACAAACTAAGACTTTTAAAGTTGCCTGAAGAGGTACAGCAAGCCATTTTGGAGAAAAAAATCTCAGAGAGACATGCCCGTTCACTTGTACCTCTAAAGCTGCCAGAATTACAGATCACGCTGTTGCAGGAAATCATCGAAAAGCAGCTGAATGTGAAACAGACTGAAGAGCGTGTAGTGAAGATGCTTGAACAAAAAACAGATCGCAAACCGAAGCCGAAACGTAAGGCGTTTAGCCGAGATACGCGAATTGCGATGAATACCATTCGTCAGTCTCTCCACATGGTAGAAGACAGCGGACTTAAAATAAATACCGAGGAAGAAGAATTTGAGGAATATATCCAATTAACGATTCGAATTCCTAAATAGAAAGAAGCTGATGAGCATTACTCGTCAGCTTTTTTGTCTCTCTCTCCCTTCAATTCATGATATTTACTTATTATTAATTAATTGGTAAAATATGATTTTCATAGTAGAAGGGAGGTGACATGTAACCGATGAAAATGAAAAAGACTATTTTTGCTATTATCTGTTATTTACTAATCTCTTTTTCTCTTTTTTCAAATGAAACGACTGTGTTTGCTGTGAGCACGTCAACGAATCATGATACTCATTCAGCGGAAGAAACGATTACGAAAGAAGAACTGAGTACTCTGAAGAAACAAGGTGTGGTTTCGACAGATGTAACGGTTCAACAATTAAATCAAGAGCAAGCGTCTCAGGACGATGCGATCGATGTGATCACAGCTGATGATGATTTGGAGAACTATGGTTTAAGGCAAAACAAACAGGATGAAATGGTAACGGATGAAAGGCCGAATACCATTCGCCACCTTTTTGGTAAACCGTATCCTGGAACCGATATTATGCCTCAAAAAGGGGATATATTGGTGACGAGTACTGGTGCTTTGAATGGCTTAATTGGTCATGCAGGCATCGTCATTAATGAGAAAAGCTATGCATCCATTCCTGGGTTCCGGCAGCATCCAAATATTGATTCCATTCAGAGTTGGTTTCGCTATAGTGCCAATACAAAGGTGATTCGGATTAATCATCAGGAAAAGGCAGATTTAGCAGGGGATTGGGCGCATGATTACGTGAAAGACCATCCGAAGGCTCGATATTCGATCACTATGTCTATTCAATCCTTGGACCCTACTTATTGTTCAAAGATTGTATGGCAGGCTTACGCGAAAACCGGGGACGCTGTTGGACATGCCACATTTACCATTAAAGCACCCTATGGTTTTTTGAAAAAGAAGAACTATAAAACAGTGACACCTAAAGTCATTGTAAGTGAAGGCCGAAAAATTGGCGGGCTAAACTTTTGATTGTATCTCCCTCACTTTTATAAAAGTGGGGGTTTTTTGTCTCGTTATTTTCTTCAAAAAGATATATTAATATACTTTTAAAACGTATTTTTATGCATCTATCCATGTACGAAAACACAGATTCATTCACGAATTTATAGTGGAGAAACAAAAAAAGCAAACGTTTCATACTTTTTTTGATAGAATAGGAAGTATGAATGAATGAGAAACTTGTTAAGTTGAAAGTGGGTGACATCGTGGGGAAAATCATAGCGATTACCAACCAGAAGGGCGGCGTTGGGAAGACGACAACTTCTGTTAATTTGGGTGCGTGTTTAGCATACATAGGAAAACGAGTGTTGTTAGTTGATATTGATCCGCAGGGAAATGCCACGAGTGGTATTGGGATTGAGAAGGCCGACGTAGAGAAGTGCGTGTACGATATTTTAGTAGACGATGCAGATGTACTTGATGTGATTAAGACGACAGAGGTCGAAAATCTTGATGTCATTCCTGCGACGATACAGCTTGCAGGGGCGGAAATTGAGCTTGTGCCTACGATCTCACGTGAAGTGAGGCTGAAAAGAGCACTTGAATCTGTGAAGCAAAATTATGATTATATGATTATTGACTGCCCGCCATCACTTGGATTACTGACGATTAATGCGTTAACTGCATCCGATTCTGTTTTAATACCGGTTCAGTGTGAATATTATGCGCTTGAAGGATTGAGTCAATTGTTGAATACGGTTCGTCTTGTGCAGAAACATCTAAATACCGACCTTGCCATTGAAGGTGTCTTACTGACAATGCTGGATGCAAGAACAAACCTTGGAATCCAAGTCATCGAAGAAGTAAAAAAATACTTTAGAGATAAAGTCTATCAGACCGTGATTCCGAGAAATGTGAGACTAAGTGAAGCGCCTAGTCATGGGAAACCTATTATCTTGTATGATCCACGTTCAAGAGGTGCAGATGTCTATTTAGACTTAGCAAAGGAAGTGGATGCGAATGGCTAAAGGTCTTGGGAAGGGTATTAATGCGCTATTTAACAATGTGGATTCCAATGAAGAAACTGTCGAAGAAATTAAGTTGAAGGATTTGCGTCCGAACCCTTATCAGCCAAGGAAAACGTTTGATGATGATGCATTGTCTGATCTCAAAGAATCAATTCAGCAGCACGGTGTTTTACAGCCGATTATTGTTCGTAAATCGATTAAAGGATATGACATTGTCGCAGGAGAACGCCGTTTCCGTGCAGCACAACAAGCTGGTTTGACAACGATTCCTGCGATCGTCAGAGAATTTTCAGAAACATTGATGAGGGAGATCGCTCTTTTAGAAAACTTACAGCGCGAGGATTTATCTCCATTAGAGGAAGCGGAAGCCTATGCCTCCTTACTAGATCACTTAAGTGTGACTCAGGAGGAATTAGCCAAGCGATTAGGAAAAAGCAGACCGCATATTGCGAACCACCTTCGTCTATTAACATTACCGGACGAAGTACAAAAGCTGATTGCGGATGGCACATTATCCATGGGACATGGACGCACGCTGCTTAGTTTGAAAAACAAAAAGAAGCTGGCGCCATTGGTAAAGAAGATCGTGGACGATGGTTTAAATGTCCGTCAGGTTGAGAAACTTGTTCAGCAATTAAATGAAAATGTTCCACGTGAAACAAAGAAAAAAGAAGCACCAAAGGATCGTGTGTTGAAAGAAAGAGAGTCTTTCTTACAAAATTACTTCGGTACTTCAGTGACGATCAAGAAACAGAAGAAAAAAGGGAAAATTGAGATTGAATTTCTCTCAAATGAAGATTTAGAAAGAATCCTTGAATTGCTTTCTACGAGAGAATCATCGGAATGACCATCTTGATACGAGATGGTCTTTTTTATATTCTTCCCGTGATATTTTGAATAGGGGTGAAGAGAGAACGGCTTTTTTCTCTCGTCCAATCCATTTGATCAATGTGAGATAGACTTTCAGACAGTGTATTGGCCATTGACATCACAAGATGAAGACGTGTGTTTTGAAGAACGAAGTATTCCATAAAACCGCTCACGTTGACGATTCCATTAATATGAATATTACCTACTTCTGGCAGCTCTTTTTGCACACCTGCACCGGGCTTTAACGGTCCTTCTCCAATTTGAAACGATCCTACACTTTTCACTCTTCCTAAACAGGCATCAACGGCTACGATAAATGGGTGTTTATGAGCTTGTTCAATTTCAGCGAGCTTTTCCTTTAAATTGACCGCATGCACTGGGTCAGAGAGAGTGCCGTATACATGCAGCTTTTTTAAATCAAGACTTGAAAGCTTTGTTCCTACAAGTGGACCTAGAGAGTCACCGGTTGAGCGGTCTGTTCCTATGCAGACGATGGCAACGGGTCTTTTTCCTGCTTTCTGAAGATGCGAGAATAAAATACTTTTAAGCTGCTGAATGGCATTTGTATCCGTATGGGACACGTATTCTTTCACCCTATTTCTTAAAAAAAGACCGTTCTTGCTATTCATAGGTCTCACTTCCTTGTCATAGTAGTTAGTATCAGTATACGGAAACAAGCTTAATTCTATACCTATGAGGTGATGATTGTGTGGAAGGCTGGTTCAAGGTGGACGCTTTTAATTTTAGGAAGCTTGATAGGAGCGGGATATGCCTCCGGTCAAGAAATTTGGCAGTTTTTTGGCCTTGATAGCGGACTAGCCATTCTACTGTTTACGCTCATGTTTATGCTGTCTACCTATGTGGTGTTAAAAATCAGTTATGAGGTTCGTGCCGATCATTTTGTGCCGGTGTTAGAGCGTCTTGTAGGTCCTTGGCTGGCCAAGGTGTATGATATTTTAATTGTTCTTTATCTATTCACGACAACAACAGTCATGATTGCCGGTGGCGGGGTGACACTTGAGATGTATCATGTGCCATTTTGGGTTGGAATCGGTGCATTTTGTTTATTCTCATTTATGATTTTTTTCTGGGATGTGAAAGGGCTCTTATCTGTGAATGCCTTCATTATACCAATTTTGGTGGCGGGGCTCATCTATGCGTTTGTTTTTTATTATATGAATCATGATCATATGTGGAGAATTGATTTTGGCCAGCAATACAATTGGCCTGCTAGTATCGTCTTTGCTTCTTTGAATATATTATCTGTTGTGGCGGTGCTATCTTCAGTGGGGAAAGAAATGAAGGGGCTTGGAGAGGCCAAAGTTGCGAGTATATTAAGCGGTTTGATTTTTGGTGTCATTTCTTATGTGTATAACGAAATACTAGTTGATATTTCTGGGAGTCTTTCAGCAGAAGGGATTCCTTTGTTTACAGTATTAGAGGGGGCACCAACATCATTGTTTGTGTTTATGACCATTGTTCTTTGTTTAGCGATTTATACAACAACCGCTGCGGGATTATTTGGTTTATCCAGCCGCATGCTCTCTTTTGTACGAATGCCCCGCTGGTTCATTGTATTCATCATGCTTCTTTTGATGGCACCTTTAACCTCTCTTGGATTTGCTGATTTGATTGCTTTCTTGTATCCGATTTACAGCTTGCTCAATCTTTATTTGCTTGTCTGTTTAATGCTGTATCCGATTTTAAGTAAAAAGATATTTTTCCGTTCTAAAAATTATACTGATAAAATAAAATAAACACCTCTCTTTCAAAGAGAAGTGCTTATTTTATCCGAATGGAATCAATCGCTTCCTTGATATCGTCATATACAGGCATGTGCTGGAGACGCTGCATGCGTTCCTCTATTTCTGAGATGGCTTGTCCCTTTAAATGCTGGGATACATGTTGTTTGACAATGGTTGTCTGGTTCATCATGTCTTCTGTTTTGGATAATTGGTACTCCAAGTGCATGCGTGTGTTTGCCAATTCATCGTGAAGCCGCATTTTCAGCAATCGCTTTAAATCTTTTCGTTGTCCTTCTCTGCGCATGGCCTGAATAGCGGCAATTTCTTCAGGTGATTGCGATTGTGTTTGTGGTGCAGATTGACTTTCGAATACAGACATGGAGCGGCGGGCACTCACATTTTGCAAGAAACGCTGGGCGTCACTAGGAGGTTTATTTTGATTGATCATATGGCGACTCCTTTCTTAACGAATACCCATTTGCATCGCAAGGCGTCTATCTGCCTTTGCATAGTCATCACCCATTGTGTACATATGTCTTGAAAGGGTGGAAAGTTCTTGTTCGTAGTCTCTCAAGGTGTACAAGGCATTCAGTTGTTTTTCATGAGAATAAAAGGTTGATTGCGGCTGCTCCATCCTTACTTCCTCTAACAGTGCTTCTACATCGCTATGGGTTAATAAATCATAGTGACCGAAGCCGACAAGTCCTTTCAGTTCTTGTTTTACATGATGGACGGCATCTTTTACACTATCATCAATTCCATCTATTTTCTCAAATACAGTGTGTACTTCATGTTCAATAATACTTTGTAGATCATACGATGAATTTTTTAGTAAATGGGATTTTATGATAATTTCAAGCCCGTTTTGTGCATATGCACGGCCTGAATGGATTTCTTGTAAAAGCATCGCTGTAAAACTTGTATTGTGATCAAGCTGTTCATCTAAAATACGAGCGGTTCCATTCGAATGGAATGAATACCCATTTACTTTAAATTCTCCTGAAACGAGAGCTAAAAATGCATTTGTATCAAATGATTCGTTCCACTCTATATTCATTGATGCAAAAGCTGATCTTAAAAAGGTGTCAATTTCTCTTGGTTTATATTTTATGGATTCTTGGACCGATCCCTGCTCCCGGGGCGGTACGGTGTACTTGACTTGTCCAACTCCATGATCATGGCGATTGAGTAAACCTACATAATGATTGGGTTGAATATATTCCGTGAGAACATGGGTATATTTTCCTTCTACTGCTTTTTGCTGAATGGAAGGTGCCAGGCTGCTCCATATATTTGGGCTATCGAATGTGATGGCTTTTTTGACAGCTGGCTGTTCTGTCGCAATGTAAGCACAAACAGCACCGGCAAGCGCTTGTCCAGTGAGATAGATGGTTGCATTCGGGTGCTTCTGACAGACGTCCTCGATGTATTTCTTCCCTTTAAAAAAGACATGATCTTGTTTTCCGGCTAAGGATTTTCTTTCAATGGGGTAGGCATAATCCGTTTTTAACAATGATTGGGTAGCCGTTTGAACATCTTGTGTCGATGTCACCGTCATTTGTTTTGGCAGAGGACAGTGAAACGCGACAATGAACTCATCTGACTGTTCCTGCTGCATCGTTAAACCATATAATTGATGATCTATTTTTAGAAAATCGTTGACAGTGAGCGTATGCTGACCTACTTCTATCGTATGGTTCTGCTGGTAATTCTCTGCGTTTCCAGCGTGATCGGATATGATTTTATAATCTTTGTCGGTTAATCTATCCTTTCGATTGACCATCGTACCTGCTCCCTCACATAACATTTATGCAGATATCATAAATCAAAAAATATGGAAAAACCACAGCGTTCTACCAATAAAAACCTTTTGACCTACAGTGTTTGTGACAATATTGAAAAAAAGCGGAGTTTAAGTAACTATTGGTCACAAATAAAATGATCTAAAAGAAGGGTTTTTTCTATAAAAAAGAACGGGATTGATACATGCCAGCGGCTCTTTATTTTGTGCATTGCTCTCTATCGGCATTTTTTTGTACAATAGATTTAATGAAGTGAGCAAGAGAGGTGAATGCTGATGGCAGACAAAGCATTTGGGTTACATGACGTCGTTGAAATGAAAAAACCCCATCCATGTGGTGCCAATCGGTGGAAAGTTATTCGTTTGGGCATGGATATTCGTATTAAATGCGAAGGGTGCGGGCACAGCGTGATGATCCCAAGAAGAGATTTTGAACGAAAAATGAAGAAAATTCTCGTCAAGCATGAGGAGCCAACTGCTTAAGTAGGCCTCATGCTTTTTTGATGAAATTTGTCTTTTGTTCAGAGAAACAGATGCAATTTCTCATTTTAAAGCTCCGATTTAGTCTTTTTGGTAATGTTTCTTCTATTGAAAATGCATGATGGTTAGCTTGTCTTTTCATGTAAACCTACTTATAATTGCTCTAGGTTCATATTACGCAGTATAACGAGCACGTTTCATATAGAGGAGATGAAAGAATGGCTTTAACAGCTGGTATTGTTGGCTTACCTAACGTCGGGAAGTCAACGCTATTTAATGCAATTACACAGGCTGGAGCGGAGTCTGCTAACTATCCGTTCTGTACCATTGATCCAAACGTCGGAATTGTAGAAGTTCCAGACGAGCGTTTGCAAAAACTGACAGAATTAGTGCAGCCAAAAAAGACAGTTCCGACTGCTTTCGAATTCACTGATATTGCTGGTATTGTGAAAGGGGCATCTAAAGGAGAAGGTTTAGGGAATAAATTCCTTTCTCATATTCGTCAAGTAGATGCAATCTGTCACGTGGTAAGAGCTTTTGCTGATGATAACATTACACATGTGTCAGGTAAGGTTGACCCAGTGTCAGATATTGAAACGATTAATTTAGAATTGATTTTGGCTGATCTAGAAACGGTTGAAAAGCGTTTAACTCGTGTGAGTAAGCTTGCGAAACAAAAAGATAAGGAAGCGGTAGCTGAATTTGATATTTTGGAAAAGCTGAAGGACGCATTTGAAGCTGGAAAATCTGCAAGATCGGTTGAATTTACAGATGAGCAGCAGAAGCTTGTGAAGCAACTTCATTTACTCACGTCAAAACCTATTCTGTATGTAGCAAATGTGAGTGAGGACGAAGTAGCAGATCAGGACGGAAACGAATATGTACAGCAAATTCGTGAGTTTGCTTCTGGCGAAAACGCTGAAGTCATCGTCGTTTGTGCGAAGATTGAGTCTGAAATTGCAGAGCTTGAAGGAGAAGAGAAGCAAATGTTCCTTGAAGAGCTAGGCATCAAAGAATCAGGTTTAGATCAGTTGATTAAAGCGTCTTATTCACTTCTTGGCTTAGCTACGTATTTCACAGCAGGTGAGCAAGAAGTACGTGCTTGGACATTTAAAAAAGGAATGAAGGCGCCGGAATGTGCTGGAATCATTCATACGGACTTCGAGCGTGGATTTATTCGTGCTGAAACGGTTGCTTATGAAGATTTACTAGCTGGCGGAAGTATGTCTGCTGCAAAAGAAGCAGGAAAAGTTCGTTTAGAAGGTAAAGAATATATAGTGAAAGATGGAGACGTCATTCATTTCCGTTTTAACGTATAGGTTCTTGTCATAGGCCAAGTAATTTGTTATAATATACAATTGTGAGTAATATAATTTATTGCTCCTTGCCCGTATAGGGCCGCTTAGACCAAAAGGAGGTGCAATCAGATGAGAAAGTACGAAGTTATGTACATCATCCGCCCAACAGTTGACGATGAGGCTAAAAAAGCAGTTATCGACCGTTTTAATAACGTGTTAACTTCTAACGGTGCGGAGATCACTGGAACAAAGGATTGGGGTAAACGTCGTCTTGCATACGAAATCAACGATTTCCGTGAAGGCTTCTACCAAATCGTAAACGTTCAATCTGACGCTGCAGCAGTTCAAGAATTTGACCGCTTAGCTAAGATCAGTGACGATATCATTCGCCACATTGTTGTTAAAGAAGAAGAATAAATCATTGAAATATATATTTAAAGGTGGTCTTTCAATATGCTAAACCGTGTTGTATTGGTCGGAAGACTAACAAAAGACCCTGAGCTTCGCTACACGCCTAATGGTGCGGCTGTAGCCACGTTTACTCTAGCTGTGAATCGTACGTTTACGAATCAATCTGGAGAGCGTGAAGCCGATTTCATTAACTGTGTTACTTGGAGAAGACAAGCCGAGAACGTGGCTAATTTCTTGAAAAAAGGAAGTCTTGCCGGTGTAGACGGTCGCTTGCAGACAAGAAACTATGAAAACCAGCAAGGACAGCGTGTCTTCGTGACAGAAGTTCAAGCTGAAAGTGTTCAATTTCTTGAGCCTAAAAGCGGCGGTGCTGGTTCAGGTGGATACAGCGGCGGTGGTAATAGCGGAGGCCAGTATTATGGCGGCAGCCAAAATGATCAGAATCCATTTGGAAATGAACCAAGTCAAAATCCATATGGCAATCAAAACAACCAAAATCGTAATCAGGGAAATAGCTTCAATGATGACCCATTTGCGAATGATGGTAAACCGATTGACATCTCCGATGATGATTTGCCATTCTAATTGATCTGAAAAAAATGACCAAAGGAAAGGTGTGAAAACAAATGGCAGGTGGACGCAGAGGCGGTCGTGCGAAACGTCGTAAAGTATGTTTCTTTACTTCTAACGGAATCACGCACATCGATTACAAAGATGTTGATCTTCTTAGAAAGTTTGTTTCTGAGCGTGGTAAAATTTTACCTCGTCGTGTAACAGGAACTAGCGCTAAGTATCAACGTAAATTGACATTAGCGATTAAAAAATCACGTCAAATGGCATTACTTCCATACGTTACTGGTGAGTAAGTCGTTGACTTAAAAGCGAAGGGCCTTGAGCTCTTCGCTTTTTTTATTTGTCTCACTTTTTATGAGAAAGTCGTTTCTAGCAGTCTAACTAGGGGAAGTATGTAAAAAGAGAGTTAACGTGACAGTTTGTTCTATACAAATACTAGGTTAATCTGTCATATTGGTATTTTAAAATATACTTGCAGTCAGGGCGTGGGAAGATGATTGAATTTAAGAATGTATCGATGCAGTTTTCTGATGACCGGTATGCCGTTCAATCTGTTGATTTGGAGATTCAGAAAGGTGAATTTTTTGTATTGATTGGACCTAGTGGGAGCGGGAAAACGACGACTTTGAAAATGATCAATCGTCTCATCTCTTCTACAGAAGGTGAGATTTACATAAAGGGTCGAACCATCAGCGATTATGATATTTATGAGCTGCGCTGGGATATTGGTTATGTGCTTCAGCAAATAGCGTTGTTCCCTCATATGACCATAGAAGAGAATATTGCTGTAGTGCCAGAACTTAAACAATGGAAGCGGACTGAGACGAATCAGCGTGTTGATGAGTTGATGTTCATGGTGGGGCTTGAGCCTTCTACCTACCGACATCGAAAGCCAGCAGAGCTTTCAGGAGGACAGCAGCAGCGAGTCGGCGTAGCACGGGCACTTGCTGCTGATCCTGAGATTGTCCTGATGGATGAACCTTTTAGTGCGTTAGATCCACTGACGAGAGAGAAATTACAAGATGATCTGCTTGAGTTACAGCGCCGTATTCAAAAGACCATCGTTTTTGTGACACATGATATGCAGGAAGCCATGAAGCTTGGAGATCGGATATGTGTGATGAATGAAGGAAAAGTGGTGCAGGTTGGTCGCCCAGAGGAATTGATTCAGTATCCAGTGAATTCATTTGTGCGGGAGTTTGTTTCAGGAGCTGCCCGTCATGTAGACCATCAAGCATTTGAGCTGACAACTATTTCTCAGCCCATGCCTCAAGAAGATCTGTTAGGCGATGAGGTGGTCTCCATCCATGCGACGCTAGAAGAGGTTCTATCTCGACTGGCAGAGCATGAAGAGCTTGTTGTTGAGAAGGATGGGGAACGGATCGGACTCATCACTCGTCAAGCGGTGATTCAGTATTTGGCCGGTACTTCTGCTGAGAGGGGCGAGACACATGAATGAATGGACCAGTGTGCTATGGGCTCGAAAAGATCAGCTCGGACACGCCTTACTTGAGCATATTCAAATTTCCTTCATTGCGTTATTTCTAGCGATTTTGATTGCCATTCCATTAGGGATTTATTTAACGAGAGTCCCTAAGATAGCAGAGGGGATCATTGGGGTGACGGCTGTCTTGCAGACAATTCCGTCTTTGGCGCTGCTTGGACTGCTGATTCCTCTCGTTGGGATTGGTCAAGTGCCCGCAATTATCGCTCTTGTCGTCTATGCTCTGCTTCCTATTTTAAGAAACACATATACAGGCATTCGTGAGGTCGATCCGTCGCTGCGGGAAGCGGCGCTCGCTATGGGAATGAATCACCGCAAACGCTTATTAAAAGTAGAACTCCCTCTTGCTATGCCGGTGATCATGGCAGGTATCCGAACGGGGATGGTTCTCATTGTAGGGACAGCGACTCTTGCAGCTCTTATTGGGGCAGGTGGATTAGGGAGTCTGATTCTGCTTGGAATTGATCGAAATGATATGTCGTTGATCATCATTGGTGCTATTCCAGCTGCATTACTTGCGCTCTTATTTGATGTGGTCTTGCGGACACTTGAGAAAATCTCCTTTAAAAAAACCGTGATCTCTGTGACGGTCTTTGCTGTAATAGCAGGAGCAGTTGTCGCTGCCCCATTGCTGTTTCAACAAGAAAAGAAAGAGATCACCATTGGAGGGAAGCTGGGGTCAGAGCCTGAAATTTTGATCTCCATGTATAAGCTTTTAATTGAGCAGGATACAGATATCCAAGTCAATCTTAAGCCTGGTCTTGGTAAGACGTCCTTTGTTTTTCAAGCACTGCGGTCTGGTGATATTGACATCTATCCTGAATTTACAGGGACAGCGATTTCTGAATTTCTGAAAGAAACAGCGAAAAGCACGGATAAGGAAAAAGTGTATGAGCAAGCGCGCCAAGGTTTGGCGTCATCCTTTCAGCTTCAGCTTCTTCAGCCGATGGCTTATAACAATACATACGCTTTAGCCGTGCCTCAATCACTAGCGGATCAATTTGATTTATCAAAGATTTCAGATCTGAGTCAAATCAAGAATCGTATACGTGCTGGCTTTACTTTAGAGTTTTCTGATCGTCAGGATGGATATTTAGGCATTCAAAAAGCTTATCAGTTTTCTTTTGACGATGTGGTCACGATGGAACCAAAACTTCGATATCGAGCCATTCAAAAAGGGAATATTCAGTTGGTCGATGCGTATTCGACAGACAGTGAATTGAGACAATACAAGTTGAAGGTGCTTGATGATGACAAGCATGTTTTCCCGCCCTATCAAGGAGCGCCCTTGCTAAGACAGGAGACATTAAAAGAGTATCCTGAGATTGAGGCCTCTCTCAACAAGCTCGCTGGTCAAATCACAGATGATGAGATGAGAGAAATGAATTACGAAGTCAATGTGAAGGGGAAAGATGCATTCCAAGTAGCTGAAGCCTATTTAAAAAAGAAAAAATTGCTTCAATAATCAAGGGGAAGCAGGTCTGTTATATATAAAGCGGCCTGCTTTTGAAAAGAAAAAAACAAAAATCATTGACATCTATTTCAAAAAGGAATATCCTTAATTCGAGATAAATATATTTTTTAGTCATATATCTCGAATTCGAGATAATATAAAAGCGTCAGTCAAGACATAATGAGTAGAGACATGTTACGTCATGAAGAGGAGGTCATTAGAAGTGAAGAAAACAGAAGGAATTCACCATATCACAGCAATTGTTGGTCATCCTCAGGAGAACGTTGATTTTTATGCAGGTGTTTTAGGTCTTCGTCTCGTGAAAAAGACCGTCAATTTTGATGATCCAGGCACATACCATTTATATTTTGGAAATGAAGGAGGTTCTCCAGGTACCATTATTACGTTTTTCCCTTGGCCAGGTGCACAAAAGGGACAAATTGGAGCAGGTCAAGTAGGCGTGACAACATATGTCGTACCGACCGGTGCCTTCTCTTTTTGGAAGGAACGCCTTGAGCAGTTTGACGTTTCTTATGAAATGATTGAACGCTTTGGTGAGGCCTTTCTCTCATTTGAAGATCCGCACGGTTTATTGATAGAACTTGTAGAGCGTGAAGAAGGAAAACAGAATGACTGGACATTTAATGGGGTAACACCAGAAGTAGCGATTAAAGGGTTTGGTGGAGCTGTTTTATTAACTTCACAGCCTGAGCAAACGATGCAGCTGCTAGAGCAAACGATGGGACTTGAAAAAGTCGGCACAGAAGGAGATTATGTGAGATTCCGTTCGTTTGGAGAAATCGGCAATGTGATTGATGTGAACAAGACACCTGTTGCACGAGGACGTATGGGCGTAGGTGTTGTACATCATATTGCGTGGAGAGCAACGGATGATCAGGATCAATTAGATTGGCAAAGACATGTTGCGCAAAGCGGATATCAAGTGACGCCTGTGCAAGATCGAAATTATTTCAATGCGATTTATTTTAGAGAGCTTGGCGGCATATTATTTGAGATTGCGACCGATCCTCCAGGGTTTGCACACGATGAATCTGTGGAAACGATGGGTGAAGCGTTGAAACTGCCACCGCAATATGAGGCGCAGCGCAGTCAGATTGAACAAATCGTGCTGCCGATTGAGGTAAGAGAAATCAAAGGGAAAGGAGATTCATGATGAAGCATCTTTTTCAAAAAGGAAAGAATGAACAAAAACCTGTCCTTCTCATGCTGCATGGAACTGGTGGGACAGAGCATGACTTATTGCCCCTTGCAGAAGTGGTAGACCCTGAAGCATCTGTTCTTAGTGTGAGAGGAAATGTATCAGAAAACGGCATGCCGCGTTTTTTCAGACGTTTGGCAGAGGGTGTTTTTGATGAGCAAGATTTAATTGCGCGTACAGAGGAATTATATATATTTATTGGGGAAGCAGCAGATAAGTATGGATTTGATCGTCACAATGTTGTAGCCATCGGCTATTCAAACGGGGCGAACATTGCTGGAAGTCTGTTATTCCATTACGGAGATGCGCTGAAAGGAGCGATCCTGCATCATCCTATGGTCCCAAGACGAGGGGTTTCATTACCTTCATTAGTGGGGAAACAAGTCTTTATAGCAGCTGGTGAAAATGATCCAATGTGCCGTCCTGAGGAATCTCAGGAACTGAAGCAACTGCTTCAGGAGGCGGGAGCTTCCGTAACGCTTCATTGGGAAAATCGTGGACATCAGCTAACGAGAGAAGAAGTCGATGCTGCGGCATTGTGGTATCGTCGTCAATTTAAATAAGGTGGGGAATACAGGTGGGATTTTTACAGAAGCTTTTTGGGCAAACCAAACAAAAGGAGATGGAACAAGTGGAAAACGTAAAACTAGCGATTATTTATTATAGTTCAACAGGTACAAACTATCAGATGGCGAAATGGGCGGAGGCTGGAGCGAAAGAAGCTGGTGCTGAAGTCAAAATTTTAAAGGTTCCTGAATTGGCACCAGAAGCAGTTGTTGCATCAAATCCAGCATGGAAAGCACATTTAGATGAAACAAAAGATGTCCCTGAGGTTCAGTTAAGTGACTTAGAGTGGGCAGATGCCATTATTTTCAGCATGCCGACCCGTTTCGGTAACTTACCGGCTCAAATGAAACAATTCTTAGACACAACAGGCGGTTTATGGTTCCAAGGGAAACTAGCAAACAAAGCAGTGAGTGCGATGACATCTGCACAAAACCCAAATGGCGGACAGGAGCAGACGGTTCTGAGCCTGTATACAACGATGTTCCACTGGGGAGCCATTATTGCCGCTCCTGGCTACACGGATGATTCCCTATACGGCGCAGGGGGTAACCCTTATGGTGTGAGTGTGACTGTTGACCAAAATGGAAAGATCCAAGAGGATGCAGAAGCAGCCGCAAAACATCAGGCGAAACGTACAGTCAATGTAGCAGAATGGATCAAAAAAGGTCAAAACGCTTAATAGATGTATACAAAAAGAATGCAGCCACTCCGCTGCATTCTTTTTTCATTAATAAGGATCTGAAGGGGTGCTGTTGTTGATCGCATCATTGACAGCTTGTGCCGCGCCTGTTGATCCAATTGGTCCGCTTGGCTCCTCTTGTTTGAAGGCTTTTAAGCCATCGGCCACACGTTTTCCGTAGTCCGGATCAGCTTTTGTAAAGTTTTCGATCATTTGGTCTTGGATGTCTTTTTGGCAGGTAGCTAAGGTGTTGACTAAGTTTTTAATCAGTTCCTCACGTTCCCAATCATTGAAGCGACGATAGGTTTCTCCCGCTTGTCCGAAATTGTTCGGGCGGTCAATAGCTTCTCGTTTGACTTCACCCTCTACAAAAGGCGTATGATCCTTTCCATCTTGCTGCGCTTCTTTTAATCCCCCTAGAATGGACGGTTCATAATTCACATGGGGGTTTTGTCCTTTTCCTTGATCCACATGATATTCCATTTGCCCATCTCGCTGATTGGTGGCAACATGCTTTTTCGGGGCATTGATCGGCAGCTGTAAATAATTTGGCCCGACACGATATCGCTGCGTATCAGAGTATGAGAAGGTACGTCCTTGCAGCAATTTATCATCTGAGAAATCTAATCCGTCTACAAGAACCCCCGTCCCAAAGGCAACCTGTTCCACTTCAGCAAAATAATTTTCTGGATTTTTGTTTAGCACCATTCTTCCGATTGGTTTCCATGGATAGTCATCCTTGTACCAGAGCTTTGTCGGATCGAGTGGATCAAAGTCTAGATGGGGGTGGGTGTCATCTTCCATGATTTGCGCGTAAACTTCCCATTCAGGATGATCCCCTTGTTCAATGGCTTCATATAAATCCTGTGTGGCATGATTAAAGTTTTCCCCTTGAATGGCTTGGGCTTGTTCTTGTGTCAGGTTGCGAATCCCTTGCTTCGGTTCAAAGTGATATTTGACCAGTACTGCTTTTCCTTCATGATTCACCCATTTATAGGCATGGACGCCAGAGCCTTGCATGTGCCGGTATGTGGCAGGAATGCCCCATGGCGAGAAGAGAAATGTCACCATATGTGTTGCTTCAGGTGATTGTGAAACGAAATCAAAAATGCGCTCGCCATCCTGACGATTGGTGACAGGGTCAGGCTTAAAGGCATGAACCAAATCAGGGAATTTCAAAGCATCTCGAATAAAGAAAATTTTGAGGTTGTTCCCAACAAGATCCCAGTTGCCGTCTTCTGTATAAAATTTGATCGCAAATCCCCGTGGGTCGCGTAAAGTTTCTGGTGAATGTCCGCCGTGAATAACAGAAGAGAATCGAACGAAGACAGGGGTCTTTTTTCCTTTCTCCTGAAATAATTTGGCTCTTGTATAAGTGGAAATGGGTTCGTCACCGAATGTACCGTAGGCTTCAAAGTATCCGTGTGCGCCGGCACCTCGTGCGTGAACGACACGTTCAGGGATGCGTTCACGATCAAAATGACTGATTTTCTCTAGGAAATCGTAGTTTTCAAGCGTAGTCGGCCCTCGATTCCCAACGGTTCTCATGTTTTGATTATCTGTTACCGGGTGACCTTGGCGATTCGTCAAGGTTTCTTCTGACTCTGAAGATGATGTAGGCTGTTGATCTTCTTTCAAGGTAGAATCCCTCCTTCAATATCTCCCTAACAATATGGTCATGTTGCTCCCTATTTCATACAAGGATTGATATAATGAGTGAAAACTTTTATGAGGAGCGGACTTAATGATTCGATTACACTGCCTTCACGCACATCCATCTAATATTTCTTACATTGACGACGCTTTCTATGACACAGGATTTGATCTGCATCACATCGTCGATTCATCATTTATGGAACGAGCCAAACAAGATCCCGCATTTGATCTTGAGCAGCAGCAAACCTATGCCATCAACAGACTCATGCAAGAAGGAGAGGCTGATCTTATTCTAATAACGTGTACACAATACATTGCGGCACTAGGGGAGCAGCACCTGTTCAAACAACCAATTGTTCCGATAGATGAGCCGTTATTTGAGCAGATTTGTGAGCGAGAGGGTCCGCTTCAGCTAGTGTTTTCAAACCCAGATACAGTAGAAGGAACGATGAAGCGACTGTCTTCATATGTAAAAGAGCGGGGAAAGCAGTTGAAGGCAGAAGTGGTTGTGCTAGAGGATGTCTTTCATCTTTGCTTGAACGGCGATATACAAGCCTACCATGAGCGAATTATGGAACAGTTAAGGCAATCTGTGAAGCAGCAACATGGAGATATTTGTGTGATGCAGCTCTCGATGGTTCACGCTGCAAAGCAGGTGGAGCAGGAAACAGGAGTGTCCATCATTCATCCGCTATCACCACTCAAACCATTTGTTTATCAAAAAATAACGGCTTTAAAAGAGTGAACCCGTCAGGTTCGCTCTTTTTGTATAGAAACGTAAATGGGATGACATGTTAAAAAAATAATGGAGCGCAAACTATTTTTAACAGGTGCGCGTCTATCCAATGTAAGAAATAACAGATGCGCATTTAAGATAAAGGAGCTCTTTGTAAAATGAAGAAACGAAAGATTGATGATCAATTTGCGGATTACGTAATGGAGCATAAACACAGTTTTTATCGATTGTCCTATAGCTATGTCAAAAACCCAGAAGATGCGATGGATGTCGTTCAAGAGGCGATTCATAAAGCACTCAAATCTGTTCACCGATTAGAGGATGCGACCAAGATGCATAGCTGGTTTTATAAAATCGTCGTAAACGCTGCCCTCGACTTTTTACGAAAGAAGAAGCGTGTGCAAGTGACAGACGATGACACGCTGGAATTTTTATCACAGGGTGAATCGGATGTCTATGAGGATCAAGATGTCAGACGGGCGATAGAAGATTTGCCGGAGATGTATCGGGTCATCATTATATTAAGATTCTTTGAGGATTTAAAGCTAGAGGACATTGCTCATATTCTTGGAGAAAATGAAAACACCATTAAAACAAGATTATATAAGGCGTTGCGGCTTTTAAAAGTAGAATTATCGCAGGAGGAAATATAAATGGATAAGCATTTGGAACAGTTAAAAGAGGAATATTTAGAAATCCCTATTCCCCCGGAATACGATGCTATGGTTGAACGGACATTAAAACGAAAAAACAAGCAACCTCATTTTCAGAAATGGACGATCGGACTTGTTGCTGCGGCTGCTTTATTTGTCACCACTGTAAATGTCAGTCCGCAGGCAGCAAGAGCGATTTCAGAAGTACCCGTCATTGGAGAGCTTGTGAAAGTCGTGACGTTCACAGAATTTAAAAAGAGCGATCAAGGAACAAATATTGATCTCAAAACACCACACGTTTCAGGGCTTGGGGACGGAACATTACAAGACAGCCTGAATCAAAAATATTTAGCTGAAAACAAAAAGCTGTATCAAGATTTTGAAAAGGAAACAAAGGGTTATAAAAATGGTCATTTGAGTGTAGAGAGCGGATATGAAGTAAGAACAAATAATGATCAAATTCTTTCACTAGGTCGATACAAGGTGACGACTCAGGCTTCTGCGGCAGAGGAAATGACATATGATACGGTGGATAAGAAAAACCATGTACTCATTACATTACCAAGTCTGTTTAAAGATGACCGTTATATTGATGTGATTAGTGAAAATATTAAAGAACAAATGAAGAAACAGATGAAAGAGGATTCAAATAAGATTTACTGGATGACGAAGCAAGATACGGTTGACCCGTTTAAGAAAATTCAGCCAGATCAAAGTTTCTATATCAATTCAAAAGGCAAACTGGTGATTTCCTTCAACGAATATGATGTGGCGCCTGGTTACATGGGTGTAGTTGAATTCACGATTCCAACAAGCGTGCTAAAGGATATTCTCGTCAGCGATATGTACATTCATTAAAAGAATAAAAAAGACTGCTGAAGATGTCAGCAGTCTTTTGATGTTTATGAAGAAAGTGCGTCTGTTAGTGCAGGCACGACTTGTTTCTTTCTTGATACAACACCTTTGAGTAAAGCAGTGTTGTTTTCAAGTGTGACATTAAATGCTTTTTCTACTTTTGCTGCTTCAGCACCAAGTGCAAGCGCAAGAGAGTCATTTTCTAGAATGTCTGTGATCACTAAAACAAATAGATCAAGACCTTTCGCTACGATAACTTCATTGATTTTTGCTTCGATGTCAGCTTGTCTTGCTGTTACTTCAGCGATATCAACTGTATTAACTTGTGCAATTTCGACTTTGCTGTTACCTAGTGCAAATTCTTTTGCATCCAGTGTGATTAATTCTTGAACTGTTTTTTGGCTTAGGTCAGCTCCTGCTTTCAGCATATCTAAACCATATACTTCAGGGTCTACTCCTGCGATTTTTGCCAGCTCATGCGCAGCATCAACATCCTGCTGTGTGCATGTTGGGGATTTGAATAGCAAGGAATCAGAAATGATCGCAGACAAAAGCAAACCAGCGATTTCTTTTTCGATTGTGACTTGGTGCTCTTTGTACATTTTGTTTAAGATCGTTGCTGTGCAGCCAACTGGCTCAGCACGATAGTAAAGAGGTTCACTTGTTTCAAAGTTGGCAATACGGTGATGGTCAATGACCTCTGTCACTTGTACTTGATCAATATCGCTTACACTTTGTTGGAATTCGTTATGATCGACAAGAATGACTTGTTTTGTTTCGTTTGCAGCCGTTTCAATCAAACGAGGTGCTTCTTGTTTAAAGAAATCTAATGCGTATTGTGTTTCTCCATTGATTTCTCCAAGTCTGACAGCTTCTGCTTGAACGCCAATTTTGTTTTTCAGATCAGCGTAAGCGATAGCAGAGCAAATCGTGTCTGTGTCAGGGTTTTTGTGTCCGAATACGAGTGTTTTTCCCATGTGAATTCTCCTTCTTACTTTTATTGATGATGTTTCTATTCTAACAGCTTTTGACCTTGAATTCAGGGTTTATAGCTAAGAATAATCTAAAAAATTGTAACATGCTGTGTGAAAAGTTGCATGTACAAGACGATCTAAGTTGTTCCACGTGAAACGCTCTAGGGATAGCCTGCATTTTACTTGCGATTTGCGGCTATGGTAAAATAAAGGTTGGGTCAAGATATGACGGAGCGTACATCGTACGTATACATAGAAGTACACATTGAGCAAGATATAGAAAAATGATTGGATTGAGGTGAAGGTGTGAAACAAACAAAAGCGTTAGTAGAAGGCGCTATCATGATCAGTATTTTTGCGGTAATGACGCTGTTTTATTTGTATGTGCCACTTTTATCCATTATTTTCTTCATGGCTGCTCCGATTCCGATCATTCTCTATACAATCAGGCATGGCTTGAAAAAAGGAATTGCGGCTGGCGCTATTGGCATAGTGATCAGCTTTTTAATTGGGTCTATTAATGGGCTGTTAAGTGCGCCAATGCTGATTGCTGTTGGAGTAGGTATGGGTGTTTTCTACAGCAGGAGGCAGCCAGGTCAGGCGATTATTACGGGTGCGCTGATCTACTTATTCAGTTTTCTCATTTACTTTGTTGTCAGTGTCCAGCTGTTTCAAGTAGATATACTGGGTGTTGCAAAGGAATCAATTGACCAAATCATGCCGATGGTAGAGAGTACCTTAAAACAATCTGGCGCTTCTGATCAGGACATAGCAAAACAACTCAAGCAGTTTAGAGAATTGCAGGATACGGCATTAAATTCTTTACCTGTAGCGCTTTTGATTTTTGTCACGCTGATGTCTTTCGTCAATCATTGGTTTGTGCGGCCGTTGATCAAACGGTTTGTTCCAGACATGCCAGCTCTTAAGAAATTTAAGGATATGCGACTGCCAAAAAGCATGGTATGGTATTATTTACTCACACTGCTTTTGATGCTGATTCAGCCGGAGAAAGGCAGCTTTTTATCGCTCGTGCAAACGAGTGCTTTTCAAATTTTATTTATACTGGTGCTTATTCAGGGCTTTTCTTTTATCTTCTATTATTGCCACGAAAAAAACATCTCAAAAGTGGTACCCATTTTTGCCGTCGTATTGACGATTCTCTTTCCGCCAATCGGTGTGATTGTGCGTATTATAGGGATTGCTGACATAGGCTTTGATTTAAGAGAAAAAGTAAAAACAAATAATTCACTCTGAATGTTGAGGAGTTGATATCAGTGCCAAGCTTCTATCGAAAACCTGTCATCAAGTATCCGATCTTCGCGTTAATTGTTCTTGCGGTGATCACAGTCCTCCTCAACCTTTATTTTAATTGGATCATAGGAGCGGTTGGTCTTTTAGTCCTTGCGGGTGTGCTCTACTTTTTAAAGTGGGCAGATACGCAGGTACAAAAAGAGATTGATTCATATATTTCAACATTATCCTATCGAGTCAAAAAGGTTGGAGAAGAAGCATTAATGGAGATGCCAATTGGTATTATGCTGTTTAATGACCAGTATTATATCGAATGGACCAATCCATTTCTCGCTTCGTGCTTCCATGAAAGCACACTTGTCGGCAGATCCTTGTATGATACATTTGAATCCATTGTGCCTCTTATTAAACAAGAGGTTGAGACAGAAAATGTGACGCTGAATGACCGGAAATTCAAAGTCATTATTAAACGGTCAGAGCGCCTTTTATATTTCTTTGATGTCACGGAACAAGTGCAGATTGAAAGACAGTATGAAAATGAACGAACGGTGTTATCTTATATCTTTTTAGACAATTATGATGATGTCACGCAGGGTCTTGATGATCAGGTGCGCAGCGCGATTAATAGTGAAGTCACATCGCTGTTAAACAATTGGGCACAAGAATATGGCATTTTCCTAAAAAGAATTTCATCTGAACGATTTATGGCGGTATTAAACGAGAGCATCTTAGCAGAGCTTGAAGCATCGAAGTTTTCCATTTTAGACGAGGTTCGTGAGAAAACAGGGGCACATAGCGCCACACTTACCCTTAGTATTGGAATCGGTGCGTCTGTTCCTTCTTTAAAAGAACTTGGCGCACTTGCGCAGTCGAGTCTTGACCTTGCCCTCGGACGAGGCGGGGATCAGGTAGCGATTAAACAGCCGAATGGGAAAGTGAAATTCTACGGCGGAAAAACCAATCCAATGGAAAAACGGACACGAGTACGCGCACGGGTCATTTCACATGCTTTAAAAGAAATTGTATCTGAAAGCGGTAATGTCATGATCATGGGGCATAAGTTCCCCGACATGGATTCTATCGGTGCCTCGATCGGGATTTTAAAGGTTGCTCAGGCGAATGGAAAAGAAGGTTACATCGTCATTGATGCCAACCAGATTGGGGATAGCGTTCAACGCTTAATTAGTGAAATTAAGAATTATGAAGAACTTTGGTCCCGTTTTATCACGCCTGAGGAAGCGATGGAGCTTGCAAAGGATGACACATTGCTTGTGGTCGTAGATACACATAAACCGTCCCTTGTGATGGAAGAACGATTGCTAAATAAGATCGAAAACGTCGTTGTCATTGACCACCATAGACGTGGTGAGGAATTTATCCGTGATCCTTTACTTGTCTATATGGAGCCGTATGCTTCATCTACAGCAGAACTTGTGACAGAGCTGTTAGAGTATCAACCGAAGAAATTGCGGATTAACATGATTGAAGCCACAGCACTTCTTGCTGGGATCATCGTAGATACGAAGAGTTTCTCCCTCAGAACGGGGTCAAGAACGTTTGATGCAGCATCCTACCTTCGTGCAAAAGGGGCAGATCCTGTCCTTGTGCAAAAGTTTTTGAAAGAGACAGTCGATCATTACATCAAACGGGCAAAGCTCATTCAGCATACAGAGCTGTGTCAAAATCAGGTAGCGATTGCTTCCTTGCCGTCTGACAGGTCTGAGTATTATGATCAAATTACGATCGCACAGACGGCTGATTCTCTCTTGTCGATGAGTGAGGTTGAAGCATCATTTGCTGTCGCAAGGCGAGATGACGATACGGTCTGTATTAGTGCAAGATCGTTAGGGGATATCAACGTTCAAATTATTATGGAAGCATTAGATGGCGGCGGTCATTTGACTAACGCTGCGACCCAGATTTATGGTATAACCATTGAAGAAGCGGTAGAGAAGTTAAAAGCTGCCATAGACGAATATTTCGAAGGAGGGGTTCAAAGATGAAAGTCATCTTTCTAAAAGACGTAAAAGGCAAAGGGAAAAAAGGCGAAGTCAAAAATGTAGCTGACGGATACGCTCACAACTTTCTCATCAAACAAGGGTTAGCTGTTGAAGCAACTCCAACGAACCTAAGTGCATTGGAAGGGCAGAAAAACAAAGAGAAAAAGAATGCCATCCAAGAGCTTGAGCAAGCGAAACAATTAAAAGAAACACTTGAGGCGCTGACAGTGGAACTCACTGCTAAATCAGGTGAAGGCGGTCGTCTATTTGGTTCGATTACAAGCAAACAGATCGCTGATAAATTGCAAAAAGAACATCAAATCAAACTCGATAAGCGTAAAATCGAGTTGAATGATGCCATCCGTGCGTTAGGATACACAAATGTACCGGTGAAGCTTCACCCAGAAGTACAAGCAACATTAAAAGTGCACGTCACAGAACAAGCATAAACAGAAAAGAACCCGTCTCCTCGTGAGACGGGTTCTTAGCGTGTAGACAAACCATCGCATTCGGTGTCAGTCCTGCGTTTCGGTGCTCACGAATGTCAAATTCGCTCCGCGCCGATACTCGTCCTTCCTAGAATGCAAAGGTTTTCTATCACGCTAAAAAGAAGACAAAGGGGTAAAATGAACTTTATTTTAGCCCTTTGTTTATGATGGATCTGAAATATAGACGCTTCGTCCAGCACGCATACCGGATATAAACATGAAAAATAGGACGATGATAAAGATGATAATGGCTGGCGTCCATGTATGTGTGACATCAAAAAGGATACCGATCATGAATGGACCAACAGCGGCTAATAAATAACCGAGTGACTGCGCCATTCCAGAAAGGGCAGCTGCTTGTTCCATATTGGTTGTTCGTAATCCGATAAATGTGAGGGCAAGACTGATACTGGCCCCTTGTCCGACGCCGATGAATAGCACAGAGATGACAAGAATAGGCGTCGACCCTCCGAGAAGGAGACCAATCATGCCGAGTAAATACACAAGGACAAGGCCGACGACAAGCGGTCTTTGCGTTTTTAATTTTTCTGCAAAAACGGGCGTTAAGAAGGTGGATGGCAGACCAGTGAACTGCATAATAGAGAGCATCCATCCCGCTGTCGCTAGGTTCATGCCATGTGATGTCAAAATATCAGGAAACCATGCGATACTGCTGTAGAAAAGGAATGATTGCAAGCCCATAAAAAAGGTCACCTGCCATGCGACACGTGAACGCCATATTGGCTGCTCTTTGAGTGAAATGCTTTTGACAGCCGCTGTGTTCTGATGAAGAAGCTGCGGCGCCCACACCATCATCGCAAGAAGGGCAAGTCCGGCCCAGACAAGGAATGATGTATTCCAGCCGCCAGGCATTGCATGACTGAGCGGAACGCTGACACCAGATGCAAGTGCAGCAAAAACGGACATCGATGTCGTATACACGCTTGTCATTAATCCAGCATGTGCAGGGAATTTATGTTTCACAAGTCCAGGTAAAAGCACATTACAAATCGCAATCCCGACGCCGACTAGCGCCGTTCCTATCATTAAAAAGGTGATGCTGCCAAATGAACGAATGACAATCCCAAAGAGCAGGACAGCAAGCCCAAGCCAAAGTGTTCGTTCATTCCCAAGACGTTTTCCGATTTTAGGTGCAATGGGAGATAGCAATGCGAATGAGAGCAGTGGTAATGTCGTGAGGAAACCAGCAAGTCCATTTGAAAGCTGTAAATCAGAACGAATGGCACCGATCACAGGACCAACAGACGTAATGGCTGGCCTCAGGTTAAAGGCAATGAGTAAAATCCCAGCAATCAGCAAAATGGTTTGCCCTGTACTGCGGGGATGAAATGTTGATTTTTCTAGTTGTTGTTCCATGAATGTAAACTCCTTTATTTCTTTAAGAACGATCTTTCTTCTGTTCAAGCTCCGCTAATTTAGCTAATAAGATGTGCTGCGGCATATGCATGATTTGCTCTAACGGTACATTGAGTGATGCAGCAAGCTTTTGTGCGGTATCGGCTGAGATTTGTAAAGGTCTCATGCGCAAATCCCTCCTCTTTCAATCTATACGTTCCAATATACCATATCGACTTTGTGACTTGCTGATAAAAAATTTGGGTTTTCTTTTATAAAACCACTTGATGGCCGATAAGAAATTTTTTTGAAATTGTTTCAGATGGTGGCCCTCTCCTTGTTCAATGTGAAAGTGAAGCTTTCGTTCCTGCATCCCTTTCTGTAATAAAAGATCATGGAGTTGTTTGTTGAATAAAGGCATGTGCTGTTGGGCAGATGTTTTGCCTTTCCCTTCTTCACTGCCTACAGACAAATAGACAAGGTGGTCCACAGACTGAATGCTTTGTTGTTTAGCAAACGATAGAAAATCTGGATACCAAAATGACCCGGAGAGGGACGCGATGTTTTTAAAAAGGTCAGGGTACATGAATAAGGTATAAATAGCAAAGAGTCCACCTAATGAAGCACCTACGTGGCTATGTTCATGACCGGTCTGTTTAACTGGGTATTCTCTTTTGATATATGGAAGCAAGTCATTTGCTAAAAATGACACATATGTCTGTGCCTCACCTTTAAAGTCAGGGAATCCAGAATGCAGTGATGATGCTTTCCAGGGTGTATATTCGTCAAGTCGATTGAAGGGGTGTATACCGACGATGATGATTGGCGAGATGGTTTTGGCTTCAATCATGCTTTCGATCTCTAGCAGGTGGGTTCTAAATAAAGAAGAGCCATCTTGTACAAAGACAGCTGGAACATCAATAGAGGTGTCCGGTGGAAGGTAAATATCAAGCTGCCGCCCGTTCAATTCGTCATATAGAAACGTTCCGTTCATGTGTATTCTCTCCTTCAAGTTTTCAAGCTCCGCTGAAAAGAAGAACAAAGGGCTAAAATGTTTAGCCCTTTGTCAAGATGCGCATCTTTTTAGTTGGTTTGATCTAGCCATTTGACAGCCTGATCAAGGAAGGTGGTTTTGCTTAGTGCTGTTCCTCCCTGAAGCATAGGATCAACGACATTTTCATTGATGTGCCCATTTTTCACAGCTTTTAGGCTGTTCCAAATTTTATTTCCCTCTAAGTCCTTCAATGCATTTGGATTCGATGAGTTTTCCTCTTGGGAGAACTGAACAAAGATATAATCAGGATTGAGTTCACCTAGGCGTTCCAATGAAATCATTGCTTGTGCTTTGGCTTTTTTGATATCACTTGGTGCTGTAAACCCTAAGTCCCCATATAAGGTAGAGTTGAAGTATACGTCTTCAGGGTACACGTATAGGTCGCCCTGTCTAATGCGTAAAATGACAGCTGTTTTGTTGTTGCTTTTGTCTTTCAGAGTTTCTTTCGCTTGTTTGAGATCTTTCTGATAATCAGAGATGATGCTTTTCGCTTCTTCACTTTTTCCAGTCAGTTCACCGAGTAATAAAAGGTTGCTTTCCCAGTCGGAAGAGACATGTGATACTGGGATCGTCGTTTGGACTTTATCTAGTTTTTTAACTGTTGCAGGCGGAAACTTGGTTGATCCGAGTATCACGTCTGGTTTTAGTTTTAAGATTTTTTCTAGGTTTGGTTCAGTTTTTTCCCCAATGCCTTCTGTTTTTGCTGTAATGTCTTTAAATAATTCAGGGAAAGTGCCGCCGACAGTAGAAGCACCAATAGGCTGGATACCAAGTAGTTTTGCATCTTCCATCGATTCTAGGCTTCCAGCAATGACGATTCGTTTCACTGGTGTTTTCAGTTTGTACGTTTGATCTAAGTATTTGATGTTTGTTTCTGCTGCTTCAGCTGACTTGTTTTTGGTTGTGTTGGAAGCCGGTTTATTTTCTGCAGCACCACAGGCTGCTGCGGTGATCGTCATGATACAAAGGATAAGCAATGCGAACCATTTTTTCATTTGTTTTCTCCTTTAACTGATAATTGTTCTCAATTAAAGATTGTAGTAGTCATTCGTCCTTTTATCCATAGACAATGATCTGTCTAGTGATGGACTTTTTACGGAAAAAAAGATAAAAGGTCCTGAATGACTCGTTGATGACTGGCTGCTGTGTATTCACGCCAAGGGTCAGAAGCGAGTGGATAGACGGCTTGTTGCGTCACAGCCTTGAGATTTTGCCAAGCCTCCTGTTGCTTTAATTTTTGATAAAAAGCAATGGTTTTTGGTTCTTTATGCAACAAAAGGAAGATGGCATCTGGGTCTAACTGCTGTATAGAGTGAATGCTGATTTTTTTTTCGATGAGCTGTCCATCATTCTGAAAAGCTGGTAGAAGGCCAATGTCATGAAAAATTACTTCTGCCATAGTACGATTGACAGATAAGTAGAGCTGATCTTGAAAGATACGAAGAGGCAGGACGGTTCTTGGTGGATAATCAATAACGCATGCCTTTTTCGCTTGATTAACGAGTTCTTCGTAATGAAGCAGCCATTCTTCTGCTTCCCTCGTTTCGTTTAAGAACAGAGCTGTTTGTCTGAATTGAGCGCGCCAATCCAATTGTGTGAATGGAACAAAGTGAACAGGACAGATGGTTTTCAACACTTGTTTTTCTTCCTCTGTCACATGATCATTGGCAATGATCAGCTCAGGTTGTGCTTCCTTCAATTGCTGTAAATTGGCTTCAGCGTGCTCGTTGATACGATGTGCACTCAGATGAATCGGAATTTCTTCTGCATAATGCTCAAAATCATGTGCTGTCCATTTAGGGTGAAGAGGGGCAGCATATGGGATGATATGAATGGGTGTGAGCTGACCGAGTATGGAATGGCCATAGGCAGCCATTTTCCGTTGACGGCTTTTCATATAAGCAGAAGGAGTGATACCCGTTTTTTTCTTAAAGATGCGGCTAAAGTAATAGGGGTCTTGATAGCCGATGTCCTGTGCAATATCTTTGAGTTTTGCATGACCTTTCGCCATGAACTGTTTGGCTCTAGCCAGTCTTTTCTTGGTGATATAATCAGTGACACTCACATCAAAATGCTTTTTAAATAGCTCGCTGTAATGATTGGCGCTGATACCAGCCATATGAGATAGACTTGTAAGGCTGAGAGGTTCTTCGGAATGTTGATCGATATATTGTTTTGTTTTAAAAAGGGCGTGTGTTGTGTCACAAATGTCTTTTTTATGCAGTGTGAAAAGCTGCAGGATGAGCTGTTGAAAAAGGGTTTGGCTTCTAAAGAAGCTAATGGATTCAGGTTTTTGCCATTCTGTTGTCATGTCGGACAGTAAAGAATGAATGTGTTCAATCGAGCTAATATCGATAAATTGCCATACATTCAGTAAAGAACGGGCATGTTCAGTTGATACTTCTTCTATGCTTTGACCTTGTAGCGTGTACATCTGAAAGCGAAACAGATAGAGCTCGTGTTTCTGATATGGCTCTGTTTTCAACATAAATGTTTCCCCAGGCATCATCGTATAGAGTGTCAGATTTTTCAATCGCCATCTTTGATCATTCAATGTAAGTAAACCGCTGCCGCTTATGCTAAAGAGGAGGCAGAAAGTATCTGACAACTGCTGCTCCGTATGTGGAAGATCTGCATTATTTATTTTTTCAGTATATGTTAATCGATAAATGCATTGTTCAGCATTTACCTTTGTACATAATTGATGATTGTTTCCCATAAAACCACCTGATCTCTTATTAATTGATAAATATTCTCAATTGAATTGTATCAGAAAGAGCTGGAAAATGGTGTGTTTATTCTGTCAAAAAAGCACCCTGATGGAGATCAGGGTGCGATGATTTATTCCGTTTTTCCATGTGCTAACGCAGGTTCTTTTGTTAAGCTTAATGGCCGTAAGTCCTGCCAGTGTGTCTGGATATAATCAATGCAGGCATTTCTAGTGTCTTCACCAAAGACCTTTTCCCATCCATCTGGTATTGGTGCAAATGATGGCCAAAGTGAATGTTGTCCTTGTTCATTGACAAGCACAAGAAATACACCGTCTTCACGATCAAAGGGATTTGTCATTTGTCATCTCTCCTTTATTCTTAGTGCTTTTGTTTGACCCGGTGCAGAGCATTGTCTAAGATGACACCAATTTCTGCTAGGGGTTTAGGCTGGCACATGTCTTTGTGCCGGCAATGAATGTCGTGCTGTTCAATGGTTCCATTGATATAAGGTGCCCATGCTTCGGGATCAATCGGTGTAAACCAGTCTGGGATAATGGTAGATCTAAAGAATAATATGTCCCCTTGATAAGTTTTTGGCTGATATTCCCCGAGCAATCGCACTGAGTTGACATAGGTTTCTTTTAGATTTCTAATGGCATCCTCACTTAAGCTTGCTAGTGCACTGCCGTCTTTCTTCAAGATGTCGACAGCACTTTTCATTGTGAGCGGTTCACCTGTTAAGGTATCTGGATCATAACCGCCGAGTGCAAGAAGAGCGATTAGTGCTTCTTCTTCATCAGGTGCTTCTTTAATCGGTAAGAAATGGTTTGGATAGGCATCCAGCATCGCAACGAGAGCGATTTCTTCACCTTGCTGCTGGAGTTGAGTAGCCATTGCTTGTACAACGTTTCCGCCAAGTGACCAGCCAAGTAGATGATAAGGGCCTTTTGGCTGAATCGTTTGGATGTGCTTAATATAATCGGCAGCCATATCATCTAGTGTATGCGGATAGTCATCTTTTCTTGCGATTCCTCGTGCCTGTAATCCATAAATAGGGATGTCTTTCTCTAATGTATTCAAGAGGCCTGCATAGCACCAGCTAAGACCACCTGCTGGGTGAACACAGAAGAGAGGGTGTCTTTCTCCATTTGTTCGTAGCGGCAGTAAAATTTCTAGTGCGTTTTCATCGCTTCCTGTTTCTAGTTTCTCTGCCAAGCTGGCAACGTTCGGTGCTTCAAACAACGTTCCGATGCTCAGTTTCACACCAAGTGCATCACGAATGCGGCTGATTAAACGAACCGCAAGTAAGGAATGCCCGCCAATGTCAAAAAAGCGATCGTCAATGCTGATTTTTGGCAAATCAAGCACCTCTTCAAAGAGGTGGCATAGAACTTCCTCTTTCGGGTTTCTTGGTCCGCGGCCATCCGTTTGCTGTATATGCAATTGAGGTGCCGGTAGTGATTTTTGATCAAGCTTCCCGTTTGCTGTAAGCGGCATCGTATCAATCTGTACATAAGCCGCAGGCACCATGTAATCAGGAAGACTGGCTGCCGCAAAATGGCGAAGAGCCTCTGTATCGAAACGTTCTTCTTCAGTTGTGACGATGTATGCGACTAAGCGTTTGTCACCAGGCTGATCCTCTCGCAAAATGACGGCAACTTGTGCAACTGCGTCGTGGCGTGATAGAACGGCTTCGATTTCTCCAAGTTCAATCCTAAACCCGCGTATTTTAATTTGATGATCAGCTCTACCAATGTAATCAAGTGCCCCTTCTTCTGTCCATCGAGCGAGGTCGCCTGTACGATACATCCTTGTGCCAGGTGCTCCATAAGGATTGGCAGGGAATCGATCTGAGGTCAGGTCAGGCCTGCCTAGATAACCTCTTGCCAAACCAGCTCCAGCTACATACATTTCACCTGTTGTCCCAGGTGGAACAGGTTGTAGGTATTCATCTAGTACGTACACGTGTAAATCAGGAATTGGTTCGCCTATTAAACTGCTGGATTTCTTTGCGATCATGTCTCGATTGAGTACATTGTACGTAACGTGTACGGTGGTTTCTGTAATGCCATACATGTTAATTAATTTTGGCTTGCAGTCTGAGTGACGGCTGTACCAATCTTCTAATCTGCTAAGCTCTAATGCTTCACCGCCAAAGATGACATAGCGGAGTGATAATGCTTGACCAAGTGTTTGTTGTTCCTTGTCTATCTGCATGAGCTGATAGAAGGCGGAAGGTGTTTGATTAAGTACAGTCACACCTTCATCGACTAGAAGCTGCATCATCTCTTCTGGAGAACGAGAGATGGTATGAGGAACAATGACAAGTCGCCCGCCATATAAAAGGGGTCCCCATATTTCCCAAACTGAAAAGTCAAAGGCATATGAATGGAACATTGTCCAAACATCCTCTTCATCGAAATGGAACCAATGTTCAGTAGATGTCAGAAGACGGATGACATTTTGGTGTGGAATGACCACTCCTTTTGGTTTCCCTGTAGAGCCGGACGTATAAATAATATAGGCCGGATGCAGAGAAGATAGCGGCTCAATTCTATCTATATCAGCCGGATTGTGATTTGGCGTAGTCAGCAATTGATCAATTGTTTCTTTTTCGTCTAACAAAATCAAATCGCAGTCAGCAGGGAGATGCAATGCAGCTGCTTTTGTTGTGATGCTGCAAACTGGGTTGGCATCTTGTATCATGTATGCCAGTCTATCTGCTGGATAATCAGGATCAAGCGGAACATAGGCAGCGCCTGCTTTATGAACGGCTAATAAACTGACGAGCATATCAATTGATCTAGGCAGAGCAAGTGCAACGAACTGTTCTGGTCCAACGCCTTTTTCTATTAATAAATGAGCAAGACGATTGGCTTTGTTGTTAAACTCTTGATAAGTAAGCTGCCTCTTGCCATCCGTTACAGCCACTCGATCAGGGAATTGCTGCACCGTTTTTTCCAATAAGGCCGGGAGATTAGGTGCTTGGTCTGACTGAGCGAATGTCTGTTTGTCAGGGAGAAATGTTTGTCGTTCTTGATCTGATAAAATGTTCACTTGACCAATCGGCAGATGTGGGCGCTCAGCTATCTCTGTTAAAAAGCGCTTCATTCTGTCAGCGATTGCTCGAACGGTACTTTGTTTAAATACATCTGTGCTGAATTCAAACAAACCTGTTAATCCTGCTGCTGATCCAGTTTCAGTTCTTTGTTCTGTCAATTCGATGGTCAGATCAAATTTAGCTGATCCCACTGGTTTTACGTAGAGATCCGAATCAAGTTGTGTCAGCTTCATTTCCGCCTTCGGTGTATTTTGGAAGGCAAGCATCACTTGGAACAATGGATTCCGTGATCTGGAGCGGGTTGGATTTAGGATTTCCACTAGCCGTTCAAATGGCAGATCCTGATGCTCATAGGCTGCTAAGTCAACGTTTCGCACTCGCTTCAATAGCTCACTGAAGGTTGGATTACCAGCTGTATTTGTACGTAATACTAGTGTGTTCACAAACAATCCGACAATATCGTCAAGTGCATCGTCATTCCGTCCAGCAATTGGACTGCCGATTGGGATATCTGTCCCCGCTCCAAGACGTGTCAGTAATGCTGCAAGGGATGCTTGAAGCACCATGAACAAACTCACCTGATGCTGCTTTGCAAGCTCAAGAAGGAGCTGGTGTAAAGCGGGCTCAATCGTAAAGTCGATCGTAGCACCGTTAAAGCTTCCTTCCTGTGGACGCGGGAAGTCATAGGGAAGCTCCAGTTCTTCTGGCAGGTCATGTAATGCGCCTGTCCAATAGCTTAGCTGCTTAGCAAATAGACTATTCGTCTTTTCTTCACTGCCCAACAGCTTCTGCTGCCATATAGCATAGTCAGCATATTGAACAGGTTCCGCGGGCAAGGAGATGGATTTTCCTTGTATACGGGCTTCATAAGCAGCCGCTAAGTCTCGTGTCAATGGTGCAAGTGACCAGCCGTCACCAGCGATATGATGCAGCAATAGAAGCAGTATGGATCGGTTTGCATCAAGCGTGAATAATTCAGCTCGAAGTGCAGGTTCTTCTTCAATCTGAAAGCTATAGCGAATGGCTTCGTTTAACTGATTCTCAATTTGTTGATCGCTTGAAGCTGTGACGTGGAGTTCAGGCTGAACACTTTTTGGGTGTAAAATAACCTGTCTTGGCATGCCATTCTTATTTGGAAAAATGGTTCTAAGGGTTTCATGTTTTTCAGTGATATCTGCCAAAGCACCAGTTAGAGCTTGTTGATCTAGTGTACCTGTCAGTTGAATGACAAGTGGAATATTGTAAGTTGGACTTGGCCCTTCAAGGCAATGAAGGAACCAGAGCCGTTTCTGAGCAAAGGATAACGGAATCTCATCTGGCTTGTTTTCTACCTGAAGCGGCGGCCGAATGTCCTTCGCTTTGTCCAAGTGCTGCGCAAGTTCAGCAACCCGAGGTGATTCAAAAATGGTACTCATGTTTAGGTCTGCACCAAATGTATCGCGTATACGTCTAAGCAGACGAGCGGCAAGTAAAGAATGTCCACCTAAGTCAAAGAAACTATCATCTATGCCAATTTGAGATACGCCAAGGGTTTCTGCAAATAAACTACATAACATGTCTTCTTGGGGTGTTCTAGGTGTACGCTCGGAACTAACTAAAGACATATTTGGCACCGGCAATGCTTTGCGATCGATTTTGCCGTTTGGTGTAAGTGGCAGTTCCGGCAAAAAGACAACAGCAGAAGGCACCATGTAGTCTGGAAGTAATGCAGCCACAAATTGCCTGAGCTCTGAAGGGTGAAGAGCTGAGTCGTCTGTCAGCACAACATACGCACAAAGCAACTGTTGCCCAGGTTGATCTTCACGAACGATCACAGATGTATGCTTTATAGCTTGATGCTGCATAATCACGGTTTCAATTTCACCCAGTTCAATACGGAAGCCGCGAATTTTAATTTGATGATCGGCGCGGCTAATATAATCAATCGAACCATCTTCACGCCATCTGGCTAAATCACCAGTGCGATACATTCTCGTGCCTTTTGTGCCGAACGGATCAGCGACAAATCGTTCTGCCGTTAAGTCGTATCGTCCAAGATATCCTCTTGATACTCCTTCACCTGCAATATAAAGTTCACCAATTGATCCTGCTGGGACTGGGTTTAGTCCTTCATCTAAAATGTAAATGCTCGTATTCCAAATGGGTTGACCAATTGCCGGCCCGCTATTCTCCCGGTGTGCTGTGACATTTTCCATCGTAGACCAGATCGTCGTTTCTGTAGGTCCGTACAAATTGGTAATGTCGCATTGAAGAGATTGCAGTGTGTGCAAAAGGGAGGCAGGAAGTGCTTCTCCTCCAACAAGAACACGCATACCTGTGATCGCGTCAGGGTATTCATCTGCCAATGCATGCCACAACGTTGGTGTTGCCTGCATGATTGTGACCTGATGAGAACGAATCATGTTTGAAAGCTTTGCTGGTTCTTGTATCGTTTCTTTTTTTGCCAATAAAATAGCTGCCCCATGTAAGAGTGGGAGGAACATTTCTAGCCCGGAAATATCAAAGGCTATGGTCGTTACCGCTAAAAGCTGGTCTCCTTGATCTAATAAAAATGAGTCTTGCATGGACAATATAAAGTTGATTACATTTCGCTTTGTTACAACAACACCCTTTGGTTTGCCTGTCGATCCTGACGTGTAGAGGATGTAGGCGGGGTGATGTGGAGAGCCCTCGCTCCATGTAGGATTGAGATGCGGACTGCCTGCTATCTCCTGATGAACAGTTGCATCATCCAGTTGAACGATGTGCGGATAGTCCAAACCATCTGCTGTCTCATTGATTGTGAGCAAGCACGCCGGTTTAGCATCTTCTAGCATATAGGCGACACGATCGTTAGGATAATCAGGGTCTAGTGGCAGATATGCGGCTCCCGTTTTGACGACGGCTAATAGACTTACGACCATATCGATGGATCGAGGCAGAGCGATTGCGACGAATTGTTCTGGTCCAATGCCACGATTTTTCAAATAATGAGCTAATTGATTTGCCCGCTGATTCAACTCTTCATAGGTCAAAATGATTCCTTCAAACTGTAATGCTTTTGCTTGCGGCGTTTTGCTCACTTGTTTTTCAAATAGTTCCCGTAATGATTCTTTTGGTAATTCTCGTTTTGTATCATTCCAGTGCTTGAGAATGTTCTCTTTTTCTTCAGACAAAAGAAGGTTGAATTGACTGATTGTCTGATCTTGCTCT
Source organism: Bacillus sp. AK25 (assembly GCF_048270685.1). Lineage (NCBI taxonomy): Bacteria > Bacillati > Bacillota > Bacilli > Caryophanales > Bacillaceae > Bacillus > Bacillus sp. AK25. The sequence goes on along the minus strand of NZ_JBLUWC010000001.1, from coordinate 3,631,311 downwards.
AGTCCGGTTATTTCCTCCAGCAATTGAAGAAAACGATGTTGATGAGCGTCAACGGCTGTCTCTTTGTAAACGGCAGGGTTTGCATCGAAGTCGATTTGAAATCCGTTTCCATCCGCACGGTCGTATATGTTGATCGATAAATCATCTACCGGTCCTGCTGAAAGATTGTGTGCTCGACCAATGCTCTGATCGAACTTGAGATCATAATCAAATGGCATGATATTGATCTGTGGACCGAATAATCGTTGATTTCTTCCGATGAGCTTAAAGTCTCTCCGCATGTCTTCATGACGATATCGTTGATGAGGACGAATGGCTTTCAGTTCATCAGATACTTGACGAACAAGTGCTGAGAGCGTCATTTCTGGTTTGCATGTTAAACGAAGCGGTACCAGGTTCATGACCATTCCAGGTGTTTGCAAAGCGCACGATCCAAGGCGCATCATCACAGGTAATCCTAAAACAATATCATGTGCACCCGTCATACGATGCATATAGAGTGCGGATGCGGCAAGAATCATTTCATGCCACGTACCACCGAAGGCTTGGGCGTTTTTTTTCATTTTGCTTACCTTTTCGGCATCGTATCTAGCCGTTTTCCGGATAAAATGATCCGACGTTCTTGGGGCAAGCTCAGCAAGGCTGACAATTTCCGGTTGATCAGCAAAACGATTTTTCCAAAATGCTCGATCATCTTCAAATCGATTGGACTGTTGATAAGCGATCTCTTCTTGGACTACATCATGTAAAGCTCCAAATGTTTGAGGAGGCACAGGTGTCCCTTGCGATAGGGCTGAATAGACCTCAGCAACACGACGTGCAATGAGCGAAAAGGCGAATCCATCAATGGCAATATGATGAATGCGCTGATACCAAATAAATCGGTCGTCAGCAAGTTGAAAAAGCACTTCACGGAATAATACATCTTTCTCTAAAGAGACTGGTGTGGAAAGGTCGGCTTTCATCCATGCTTTAGCCGCATCAAACGGCTGTTTTTCATTTTGTAAATTGACATATTGAAATGGGATCTCTTTCTTAGATGTCATCCATTGCTTTGGACCGTCAGTATCCTCAACGAATTGCATATACAAGGAATCTGCTTCTAAGACAGTCTTTCTAATGGCTGCTTCAAAGTGTATGGGGTCAATATAACCTTTAATTTCTATATACTCAGCTGTATTGAAAATAGGGTTAGATGGGTCAAGCTGCTGCGCATACCAAATGCCTGATTGGGCACCGGTTAGTTGGAATGAATCGATTGGCTGGATCGACAAGGGTCTATACCTCCTTTACAAGTAATCGATATTTGGGATAGATGGCTGTTTTTCTGGGAAAAGAAGAGCTCGCCAAGACACGAGCGTTGGATTTGCTGCAAGATCAACGAAATCGATGGCCGCTCCTTGCTGTCTCCACTTTTCCGCTAGACTCATCATTCTGATAGAATCAAGCCCAAGGTAGACAAGATTTTCGTCAAGCGGTATTTCATTCGGCTCGATTTGCAGATATTCAGCTACTTGGTGAACGATAGCATCGAAGGATAAATCATCACCATCTGCTTCCTGTCCTGTTAAACGACGAATGATTTGGTTTGTCGTTGTGGTGACCGCACAGCGTTCAGCTGCATAGGTCATCGCCATTTTGTGATGCTTAAGTGAAAAGTCAGCGACGGCATCGGCGACAAAAAAGGTTTCAATATCGAGCATGAATGCTTCTGCGGCTGTCAGCATACATCCAATATGTGCATATACGCCAGTAATGATCAGTTGATCACGTCCGCCTTCGTGAAGAAGATCTAAAAAGTTGGATTTTTTGAATGCGCTATAACGCCATTTTGTCAGCATTGTATCTGATTCAGATGGAGCAAGCTGATCAATGATTTTTGTCAATGCTTCATCATCACCAAGACCAGGTCCCCAAAAATCTGTTAATAAGGCACGATCCTTCGGGTCTTGATCACCAGGTTGAGCTGTATAGACGACTGGAATGCCGAGTTCTTTGCATGTATCACGTAATTGTTCAATATGCTGCACTAACTCTGTAATCGGTGAAGTATCTTGTTGAAAAGCATTTAAAAAATATTGCTGCATGTCATGTATCAGCAGGACAGCACGTTTCGGATCAGGGATCCAATTCACTTTATTTTCAGGTAAATCTTGTATGCTTGGCATTGGATACGCAGGAATAGTAGGGATTGCCATGGTTTTCACTCCTCTTTTTTATACGTTGGCAGTATGGATTGCAGCTAATTCTCTTAATGCTTTTTTACTGATTTTGCCTACACCTGTTTGTGGGAACGCATCAATCCATTCAATGCGGTCAGGAATTTTATAGGCAGCGAGCCCGCGTTCTCTTAGAAATAACTTTAAGACATGCGGTGCTGGTTTGTTGTTTCCTTTCGCAATAACAAAGGCACATGAGCGTTCGCCAAGAAATGGATCTGGCATGGACACCATGGCGGCATCATGAATGTCAGGATGCGCAAGTAAATGGTTTTCAACTTCTTCAGCGGCAACCTTTTCGCCACCACGATTGATTTGATCCTTGTCTCTGCCTTCTACAACAACATTTCCTTCTTTGGTTAATCGCACGATGTCACCTGTTCTGTAGAAGCCATCGGGTGTAAATGCTTTTTTGTTTTGTTCATCGGCTTTATAGTAGCCGCGAATCGTATAAGGTCCTCTTGTTAAAAGGTGTCCAGCCACTTCATTCGGGACGGGCTTGTCCTCATCGTCTACCACTAGTACCTCATCATATTCAGACATCGGGCGTCCTTGTGTATGGATAATGACATGTTCAGGATCATCCAATCTGGTATAGTTGACCAGACCTTCTGCCATGCCAAAAACTTGCTGTAACTTACACCCAAGGGCAGGCATCACTCGTTTTGCTGCCTCAGCACTTAATTTAGCACCACCGACTTGTAAGACCTCAAGACTCGATAAGTCATCTGATCGATGAGGAGCGGCTTCGAGCCAAATCAATGCAATTGGTGGAACGACAGCGGTAATGGTCGCCCGTTCTTTTTCAATGAGTGGAAAGACGACATCAGGGCTTGATCCAGGTGCAAGAACGACTCTTCCACCAGCGTATAATGTCCCAAGAACGCCAGGCGAGCTTAATGGATAGTTGTGTGCAACTGGAAGTGTGGCTAGATACACACTATGTTGTGTGAGCTCGCACACCTCATTGCTTTTCCAAAGGCTATAAATATAGTCATCATGTGTACGAGGTATGAGCTTAGAAAGGCCTGTGCTGCCTCCAGATAACTGAAGAAACGCAATGTCGCTTGCCTCTACATGTATTTGTGGATCGAGCGCTGGGTCCTTGCGCAATTCATCCAAGTCTAGGAATTCCTCAGCATCTCCTGCAACAATGACATGAGGTAATGAGGGAAGTTTTTCTTTCACTTGACGTGCGAGTGATCGATAATCAAAGCCGCCATCGATATCTGGTATGACATATGCGTCTGCTTCGGCAAATTCAATAAAATAAGTGATTTCACTGCTTCTATGAGATGGCAGTGAGAAGACGGGTAAAGCACCGATACGAAATAAAGCGAAAACGACTTCAAAAAAAGCAGGAATGTTAGGAAGCTGCAAGACAACTCGACTTCCCTTTTGGATTCCAAGCTGATGAAAACCGGCGGCAAGACTGCTGACGCGCTCATCAAGTTCTTGATAGCTCATGTGTGTATCGGCGTATGTAATCGCTGTTTTATTCCCTAACGATACGGCGCGTTCACGAAGCATCCCGCTAAAGGTTTCTCCACGCCAACAGCCGTTTTCACGGTAGCGTTTTGCAAATTCTTCTGGCCATGTAGGTGGTTGAACAAACATGTCTTTTGTCATCTCCTATGTGTTTTTATAGCTGATGGATGCCCATCGCATGAAGCATCGTGTTGAATTTTGCAGATGTTTCGGCTAGCTCTTCTTCTGCCTTTGATCCTTTGACCACTCCTGCACCAGCAAAGAGGCGAAGGGAGTGACCTTCAACTTCTGCACAGCGAATGGTGACAATCCAATCTCCATCACCATTTGCATCTGCCCAGCCGACCATTCCTGTGAAAAATCCTCGATCGAAGGGTTCAATCGCTTGAATGGCTTCACGTGCATCTGCTGTAGGTGTTCCGCATACTGCGGGTGTTGGATGGAGGCTAAGTGCTAAATCAATGGAGGACACATTGGAATCTGTTAATTCACCTTTGACCACAGTAGATAAATGCCACATCGTTTCTGTCTGTATGACGGATGGTGATGCAGGTACATCTAACGTATGACAGTAAGGAGCAAGCGCTTTAGTGACAGCATCGACAACTACTGCATGCTCGTGTAAATCCTTTGCAGAAGTAAGAAGTTCATCGTGACGACGCTGGTCTTCTAAGGGGTCTGAACTGCGTGGCCGAGAACCAGCGAGTGGATTGGAAATCACAGCTGAACCAGTTTTTGAAAGAAGCAGCTCAGGGCTTGCCCCAAGAAGTGTGCGCTTTTGGGAAGATTTCGGATCAGCTACATTTGCAGCAAATGTATAGCCATTTGTATTATGACGAGCCAGTCGTTCGAGTATTGTTTTCGTATGAATGTCTTGATTTGATTTGAGATGGAGAGATCGAGAAATGACGATTTTGCTAAGCTCTCCTTTTTCAATTTTAGCTAACCCTTCGTTCACACCATTCATGTAGACTTCAGGAGAAGGGACAGGTGTCACCTCATAGGATGGTGATGTCACTTCTGATTCCTCACCTTGATGAAATTCGAGTGGATCACTAAACTGTACATGGACTGGCACATTTAAACGAACGGGTTGTGCCGGATCAAACGGAACAGCACCAGCAACAATCGGTGCTTGAATACCAGCTTGTTTGGCAGTCTCAAAAACATGGGCTACCTTTGTGGATAGTTCATCGAGTTGATTGGTTTTAATATGCTGGAATATCCCCTCTGCAAGTAACGCTCGTTTAGGAGAAGCAAGGAAAAATGCGCCTGGCTGATAGTCTTGGATCAACTGTACTTTTTCTTCTGTCGACAATAATGAATGTTTCATGAAAAGGCCTCCTTTTTGATAAAATGCTAAATTCCGAGTGTTGCACCACCATCAATTGTGAGATTCTGCATCGTAATATGACTGGATTGCTCAGATGCAAAGAAGATGACTGCATCAGCAATCTGTTGAGGGTCAGCGATTTTTTGTAAAGGAATACCGGTTTTATACGTCTCTAATGAACCTTTAATCACCTGATCTGCTCCTTGCTCATCAGACCATAAAGCCCATTGCATAGGTGTTGCGGTAGAGCCGGGAGAGACGACGTTGCATCTGATGCCATAGGTAGCCAGCTCTAATCCAAGCGTTTTTGTAAAGGAAGTAGCTGCTGCTTTTGAAGCGGCATAGGCAGCCATATTCATTCTAGGAATGGCACCTGCGTTAGAACTGACAGTCACAATGACCCCCTCTGATCTTTTCATCATGTATGTGGAGACAGCTTGGGATACGTAAAAGAGACCATGTGTATTGACTGCGAAGGTTTGGTGCCAGTCATCTGTACTAATCTGATCAATCGAACTGATACGAAGAATGCCTGCTACATTGACCAGTAAATAAATAGGGCCAAGCTGCTTTTCAATTTGATCGACAATGTGCTGAACAGATGCTTGATCGGTAATGTCACCTAGATAGGCAAAGGCACGTATGCCTTTATCATTCAACTTCTGCACGGTGCTTTGCAGCTGATCTTCATTTGTGTCAACTGCTGCAATGATCGCACCTTCATCGGCTAGTCTCTTTGCGACTGCTTGTCCGATACCTTGTCCTGCGCCTGTAATAAGGGCAATTTTATGAGACAGACCACTCTGTTTCATGTGTTCACTACCTTTCTTTCAAGTCTGTAGTTGTTAAAGGATCTTGATGATAAAATGCAAAACGAAAAGCGTCATTCATCAGCACCGGTAAAACAGACGTATGTCCTTCTTCAGGAAATTCGTGATAGGTCGTATGCAAGCCATACGAGGATAAAGGCAGCATACGATTGGCTAGAGACTTTGCATGAGCATTCATTTGACATGGATGATGTTTTTCTAACTCACCTACACCTACAAGTAGCCTTACATTCATAGGCACTTGACGGATGCGGTTGGTAAATTGGTGTTCTTTTTCTAGAAATAATTCTTTGTTCCAGTGGATAGAAGGACTGCCCGCAATATATGTCTGATAAGCGTCAGGGTGCTCAAATAGTGTGTGTAATACAAAAAGTCCGCCAAGAGAATGGCCAAATAGTGTTTGACGACTCTGATTGATCGGAAAGCGCTGCTCAATGTATGGCTTAACCGTCTTTTCTAAAAAAGAAAAAAAAGCAGAGGCGCCTCCATATGTATGGATGGAGAAGTCCTTTCTTTTACCTCCAATGGAAACGTCAGGGCCGGTAAGAGTGAGATCATAATGCCTAAGCGGATGATAGGGCGCTTCTGTCTGATAGCCAATTCCAACAATAATAGCAGGTACGACACCTGTTTTTTCAGGTCTTCTTGACTGTAAACGGATGGCTTCGACCATTGTGCCAAAAAGTGAATTCCCATCAAGCACGTACATGACTGGAAAACCAGTTGCAGGAGGAGTGGTGTTCGGTTTAAATATAAAAAGTCTGTATGGGTGTGTTGTGATATCTAGTTGCTCCGTCCCATGTATAAAAAAAGGACTGCTTTCTCCAAAAAGTGAATCATCAGTACCCATTCCTTCAGTGCGTTTGGCCATATGTGAAAAATCCCCTTTCTCAAATTGACCTCATATGATGATAAAAGCAGGCTTGCGGATATTGGATGAGTGTAGTAATAAAAATTTAAATGAAAATGATTCTCAATTATCACGCAAGCAAATCAAATGATAATGTTTATCAATTAGGAAGTCAAATGTTCATAAAGTTGTATAATCCATAATTTGATCTAAATATTCAGAAAATAAAGGACTAACTAACTACCAAATGATTGGAAATAGAGAATGCCGGATTGTGTCATTAAAACAGAGTAGAAATGTCAAAAAACCTTGACAGTCTCAAAATATTTACCATTTTCTTCTGTTTGAATCAGGATTAAATATAGGTTTTTCTTCTTGAAATAATTTTGAGTAAAATAAGTCTATAGACCTTCTTGTATTTTTAGAAAAAAAGAGGTGGATTTTGGGGGAAGTTAGTGTTTTTAATTCACAACTTATTCAATATCATGCGTAAATTCATAGACAATTTTTCTATGGAAGACAAGATCGCAGGGAATGTAGGTAGAATGAAACTCCCATTAGGAAAACTGAGGCTAAATCTGCTTGAAAATCAGCCCAAGCTGAAAAATACGTTTACAGTGGAAGAATATCATGCAGTGAAGCAATCATGACAAGCACTGTAGAGTGAAGAAATAACATATAACATCAAAAATGAGGCAATAAAAAAAGTAAGGGATGTGCCCTTACTTTTTGATCAATTGGTGTACATATCTGTTAACATCATTCACTTAAAATCCATCTGTGACATCATATTCGTAACGGATATCGGCTTTGACATTGCTCATAGTAGATCTCGCTGTAGCTTTTGCGTTGTACTTAAAGCTCCATTTTTGAGCGACTCTTAATTGATCATCCAGAGATATACGATAAGAACCACTTGTTGCAGAGGAGAAAAGTGATTGATACCAAATGTTATTATCACTAGCCATCAGTTTGTGTGTGACATTCCCTTGGTTGGGTGTTTGAGTGCTAGTTGTCGTAATTGATTTAACGATTGCATTTTTAGGAATTGAAGAATTGTTCGTTAAATCCATTGTAATGACAGAAGAATCAACCCCTAAAAAATTTAAAGATGAATTCCCCAAGTTGGTAGCCGTCCCCGAAAAATTGAATGTCCCATTTCCAGATTTAATACGATCTTCAATGGAAACAGTAAAATACATATTCCCTGTATATGTACCACGGGTTACTTTCACAAAATAAGTTTCTGAAGTTGAAGTCACGTCACCAGTATTTGCAAAAATAAAGGGTGTGACTGAATCAGGATTAATCACCCTGGAACCTGGCTTAGAACCCTTCGAATTATACACCTCGATTTTCATACCCGTATATTGCTTATTATAAGAACTTCGTACATAAACCCTTTCACCTTTATTAATTGTGAACTGATAATACGCTTCATTTTCACCTTCAGGTAAGATTGTCGTGTCTGAACGATTATTTTTCCAATATCCCATTGAACTTGCAGTGTTAGGACTGTTATTCCCTGTAATAGCTGCTTCCGCTGACGTAGGTACAAAAAAACTAGTAACAAGCGCCAATAATAATGATGGTAATAACAAATGTTTAAAGATAGTATTTGTCATATATTAACCCCCCTTGTAATAATTACTATATCGACATTAAACTAACAAATTTTAACTGAAATGCCGATATATTTAATAATCACTATTTTCTTAAAAAAGGAGAATCAAAATGAATATTAATACGTCATACACAGCCCGTGCTTCGAACAATTTGAACCAAATAGACTCTAAAGGTCAATCAGCTATTAAAAGTACAAACGAAGTGATGACCGAATCTGATAGACGAATGAAAATATTAGATGAAAAATACGAAAAAATAAATGAACAAAATAAACGATTCAAAGATCCTCATGGTCACATATTTGATAAGTATCGAAATCAACACTCTCCTTATTTCAGAAGTGATCTAACTAAAGTGGAGAGAGAAGCTGCTTATACGATGGAAATTGGATGGGCTAATTCTGGAACAGGTGGACAATATGACTTCAATGATGCTATCTTCCGTAATGAAAAACGGTACGACCCTACCCAAGAAAGTGTCGAAAAGAAACTATTAAATCGTCAAAAGGTGAACGAACAACTGCAAGCTTTGTTTTCTACCAATGGTTTGAATATTCCTAAAAACGCCAATTTAACTTTTACCATTGACCCAAATCATTTCAAATTAGTGGTGAGTGGATCAACTGATGAATCACTGATCAAACAAATAGAAGACATATTAAATACAAGCAACAATACAAGAGAACTATTTTTCCATATTATGAAAAGTAGAAATGATGATTCGACTCAATTCACGCCGGATTCACTTGCAAAGTTTCACCTTGTCAATCAAATCAAAACGGTGACAGGCTACAATTTAAAAGATTTAAGCATTGTAAACGGTCAATTTGTAACGGATACCGGAGCGAATATTTTTGATATCTACAAAGAAGAACTTCTGAAAAACCCATACACAGCAGAAAATGCCCGCATTGCTGCATCACATTATGGTGCACAACTCTTTGACTTAGCCAAAAACGGATATGATTCTATTCCTGATTTGGTGCTATCTATTGGGTATGAAAACGGGTCTTTATATGACATTGGCCAAAAGGTGAATTACGGAGTTAAGAAAACGATAGATTAAAAAACGCACCTGATATTTTCAATATTTGATCATGTGCGTGTTCATGCCATGTTGGAGTATCGATTACATGTGTGAACAACAGCTACAAATTCCATTAGCGATACAAAGGACTCTATAACAATTTATGTTACAGAGTCTTTTCTATTTGAAGGGTGTTGTTTCGCTGTTCAACGAAACATCCACATGGTAATTTTGACTATAGTTGATGTTTTTCACTTTTTTATTGATGAAAATGTTAAAATGATGAGTAGCGTATTTTTTTATGAAAGGACGGTGCTTGGCATGACGGAACTTCTCGATGACCGGCTGCCGCCGCAAAATATAGAAGCCGAGCAGGCCGTATTAGGTGCTGTTTTTTTAGAACCATCTGCGCTAACGCTCGCTTCTGAAGTATTAATTCCAGAGGATTTCTATAGAATGTCGCATCAAAAGATTTACAATGCGATGCTTGTACTTGGTGATAGAGGGGAACCGGTTGACCTTGTCACGGTGACATCAGAACTTGCCAATACAGACTTACTAGAAGAGGTAGGCGGGATTTCGTATTTAACCGATATTGCGAACTCTGTCCCAACTGCCGCAAACATTGAATATTATGCAAAAATTGTAGAAGAAAAATCCATTTTAAGACGTCTGATCCGTACAGCGACAACCATTGCACAGGATGGATATACGCGTGAGGATGAAGTAGAAGATCTATTGAGTGATGCTGAAAAAACCATTATGGAAGTGGCTCAGCGTAAAAACTCAGGAGCTTTCCAAAACATTAAAGACGTTCTTGTTCAGACTTATGATAATATTGAACAGCTTCATAATCGAAAAGGTGATATTACTGGGATTCCAACGGGTTTCTCAGAGCTTGACCGGATGACAGCTGGCTTCCAGCGAAATGACTTGATTATTGTAGCGGCTCGTCCGTCCGTAGGGAAAACAGCCTTCGCGTTAAATATTGCACAAAACGTCGCGACCAAGACAGATGAAAGTGTCGCCATCTTTAGTTTAGAGATGGGCGCTGAGCAGCTGGTCATGCGTATGCTTTGTGCCGAGGGAAATATCAATGCACAAAACCTAAGAACTGGTAATCTCACAGAAGAGGACTGGGGTAAGCTGACAATGGCGATGGGTTCGCTATCAAACAGTGGGATTTTCATTGATGATACACCTGGCATTAGAGTCAGTGAAATTCGCTCGAAATGCCGCCGTTTGAAGCAAGAAAACGGACTTGGCATGATCCTGATTGACTACTTACAGCTCATCCAAGGGAGTGGACGATCAAGCGATAACCGTCAGCAAGAGGTATCTGAAATTTCTAGGGCTTTAAAGTCACTAGCAAGAGAACTTGAAGTGCCGGTTATTGCCTTATCACAGCTTTCTCGTGGGGTAGAGCAGCGTCAGGACAAACGTCCGATGATGTCTGATATTCGTGAATCAGGAAGTATTGAGCAGGATGCCGATATTGTGGCGTTCCTTTATCGTGATGATTACTATGACAAAGAATCAGAGAATAAGAACATTATTGAAATTATTATTGCGAAACAGCGTAACGGTCCAGTTGGAACGGTATCACTGGCGTTCGTGAAAGAATATAACAAATTCGTCAACTTAGAAAGAAGATTTGACGATGCGGGTGTTCCGCCCGGTGCTTAAAGCCCAGCTCAAGAAGCTGGGCTTTTTTGATCCATCTACATCGAAAGAATGACTGAAAAACAGTCGAAATGAGGAGGAGTGGAAGAAAAAGAGAGCGTATACTAAAGGGAGAGAAAAGGAGTGATGACTGATGAAGTTTCAACAATTCGAAGCCGCTCAATTACGCATCGCACGTCCGACCGTCAACATGAAAGAGGTTGTTTCTTTTTATGAAGAAGGTTTAGGGCTGAAACGAATAGGCTCATTTGATCAGCATGAAGGGTATGATGGGGTCATGCTTGGGCTTCCTCACCAGCATGTTCATCTGGAAATCACCAAACATGAAGAAGACGAAAGCTTGCCTGTTCCCCACCCAGAGCAGCTGCTTGTATTCTATATTCCGGATGAAGAAGAATTTCAGCAGATGAAAAAGAGACTGATCGCATTTGGCGGACGGCATGTCACCTCTACGAACCCGTACTGGGATCGAGGAGGCGTGACGATTGAAGATCCAGATGGATATCGAGTGGTGCTCATGAATACAGAAGGAATTACACCTGATTAAGAAAGACTCCCATCTCGTGGGAGCCTCAGATTGTTAGGAACGAGGCGTGACACGGAGCTTCAGTGCTTTTAGTCCATACATACCGCTGCTTGTCATTGGGACGTAAGAGAGAAGCTCTAGTGATTCATATCGTGACTGTATGGCTTTGATGGCAGTGCAGGCTTCCAGGCGAGCAAGTGGTGCGCCTAGGCAGAAATGAATACCGTGGCCGAAGCCAATATGAGGATTAGGGTGCCGGTGTATATCGTACTCATGTGCGTTTGGAAATTGACGCTCATCCCGGTTCGCAGAAGCAAGAAAGACAATCACACTGTCTCCCTTTTTCAAGACTTTCCCTCCAAGTTCGGTGTCTTCTGTGACATACCGGACAATGGTAGGCGCAGGGGCACGGAAACGCACAGCCTCCTCAACAGCACGAGGAATGAGGTCAGGTGATTGAGCGAGCGCTTCATACGACCTCGGATTTTCTAACAAACTAAAGATCATATTGGAGATCAGGTTGGTGGTCGTTTCGTTGCCTGCTAACAGGAGAAGATTGCAGAAAGGAATTAATTCGTCTGCGGACAGCTTGTCTCCATCTTCCTCCGCTTGAATTAAAAGCGAAATCAAATCATCACTAAGGTTCTGCCGCTTCTCTTCAATGATGTCAGCAAAAAACGCCATCATGTCCGCTTCGCTTTGATCCCGTGTTTTCTGCCATTCAACGACATCTTTTTCATGTTCACTTTTAGGCATGCTGACGAGAATATCGGACCATTCTTTAAAGGATTGTTTATGTTCTGTTGGCACACCTAAAAGCTCTGCAATGACTATGACAGGAAGCGGATAGGAGATGTCTTGAACAAGATCAATCTCTTCCTTACCTTCTATTTGTGCAATGAGATCATCCATTAACTCTTGAATGCGTGGTTCCCACAATTTCATCACCCGGGGTGTAAAAGCTTTGCTCACAATGGAACGGATTCGTGTATGTTTTGGCGGGTCCATCATGACCATTGTTTTCATCAGTGAATGTTTCCGGTGGTCTTGAGGAGGTTGACTAGAAAAGGTATCTTTATCGATGGTGACGCGCTTTGCTTCTTCATAGGTGAAGACACTCCATGTTTGGCTGTGTTCATCGAAATGAACAGGGGATTCTCGACGCATTTTGGCGTACCAATCAAATGGGTGATACGGGTCCTGCTTATTTTTCCCTCTTAATAACGCTTTTTGAACGGCACTAGGTGTTGTTGTTTCCATGATCATCACTCCTTATGGGTTGTCAGATGATTCCTTTTTTTTACTGTGTTAGATTTAAAGGTAATTCATCAGGAGAAAGGATTCAACCAACAGAAAAGCGAAATCTGTTGAAGAAAATGGGAAGGGGAGAGCGGCTTGTGGCGGACTGCTACAGAGGGGATAAGCGCGCAACTGAATCAAAGCAACAATTAAGAAAAGCGTTATTTCAGTTATTAAAGGAGAAGGAATGGGGGAAGATTTCTGTACAAGATTTGACGAACAAGGCAGGGATCCATCGCACAACCTTCTATCAGCATTATGAGGATAAGTTTGACTTAGCTCAGCAGGTCATGGATGAGATGTTTGATGTCATGAAAACCGCTATTTTTGCTCCTGTACATGAAAATGAGTGGAAGAGCGATCATGCAGCATATGTGTATATTTATCGCTTTTATCAGCATTTGCAGGAACATGAAGAGGAGTATCAGATTCTCTTGAAAAGGGGAAGAGAGCTTAATATTCATCAGACAGCCGGTGCTTTTTTTGAAGAAAGCTTTACTTTAGGGCTAGAAGAAGTTACAGGTTCACCACCTGATCGACAACACGTTCCTCTCGAAATGCAGAAGCAATTTGTCATTTCTGCTTATGTTGGAACAGCTGAGTGGTGGCTGAGAAAAGGTAGACCATATTCACCCGACTTTATGGCAAGTTCGATGATTCAATTGATTGAAAATCACTGAACAAACGGAAATGAGAAAAACAGTAATTTTGATCGAAATCTTCTTGTTTAAGCGTAGAATGAGCAATTAAAGCGCTTTTCCTCACATGTAAAACGAACAAAATTTGATTTCAAGATATTAATGTTCGGATTTCACGTTGACTTTTTCATTGTCCATTGATAAAATAAATGTGTTTGAAAGAGATAACGTTTTGAAAGGTTAACGGAGGTGCACGATATGTCTTCAGTAGTCGTAGTAGGTACGCAGTGGGGTGACGAAGGGAAAGGGAAAATTACCGATTTCCTTTCAGAAAATGCAGAGGTGATTGCCCGTTATCAAGGGGGAAACAATGCAGGTCACACAATCAAATTTGATGGAGTGACTTACAAGCTACACCTCATTCCGTCCGGTATTTTTTACAAAGAGAAAACTTGTGTCATCGGTAATGGAATGGTGGTTGATCCTAAAGCGTTGGTCACTGAGCTTGCGTATCTTCACGAACGGAATGTGAGTACAGATAACCTCAGAATCAGCAATAGAGCCCATGTCATTCTGCCTTATCACTTAAAATTGGACGAGGTAGAAGAAGAGCGGAAAGGGGCTAACAAGATCGGTACGACGAAAAAAGGAATCGGACCAGCTTATATGGACAAAGCTGCCCGCGTCGGAATCCGTATCGCAGATTTATTAGATCGTGAAGTATTTGAAGAGAAGCTTGCCCGTAATCTAGAAGAGAAAAATCGTCTTTTAGAGAAAATGTACGACACAGAAGGCTTCAAAATTGAAGATATTTTAGATGAGTATTATGAATATGGTCAGCAAGTGAAAAAATATGTTGTGGACACATCTGTTGTATTGAACGATGCTCTAGATGAAGGCCGCCGTGTTCTTTTTGAAGGGGCACAAGGCGTTATGCTTGATATCGATCAAGGAACATATCCGTTCGTGACGTCATCTAACCCAGTGGCTGGAGGCGTGACGATTGGTTCTGGTGTAGGTCCTACGAAAATTCAACATGTGGTCGGCGTATCAAAAGCTTACACAACTCGTGTAGGTGATGGCCCATTCCCGACAGAACTCCATGATGAAATTGGCGATCAAATCCGTGAAGTTGGCCGTGAATACGGTACGACAACTGGCCGCCCGCGCCGTGTTGGCTGGTTTGACAGTGTTGTTGTCCGTCATGCGCGCCGTGTGAGCGGAATTACAGATTTATCTCTTAACTCTATCGATGTACTGACAGGGATTGAGAAATTGAAAATCTGTGTTGCTTATAAATTGAACGGAGAAATCACTGAAGAATTCCCAGCAAGTCTAAATGAATTAGCGAAATGTGAACCTGTCTACGAAGAAATGCCAGGTTGGACAGAGGATATTACAGGCGTGAAGAATTTAAGTGAACTGCCTGCAAATGCCCGTCATTACTTAGAGCGCATTTCACAATTAACAGGTATTCCACTTTCTATTTTCTCAGTCGGACCAGACCGTTCCCAAACGAACGTTGTCCGCAGCGTGTACCGTCCATCATTATAGACTGATCAGACACCAGTAAAATTACACATTTTACTGGTGTCTTTTTTTGTTTAAATATTCCTTAATTTCTACGGAACGCTCTTCCTGTCATTACCAAAATGTGATAACTGTATAAAAAGGAAGGAGCGTTCTAGTGAAAGAAAGAATACGATTATTAGATATTTTACGAGGTTTTGCGATATTAGGTACATTGGGTACAAACGTCTGGTTTTTTGCATACGCAGGGGATACCTTTGCGACAGATCAGATTGCGGATGAATATGAAAATGGTAGTTTTCTTGAAAGTCTTGTCTCTATGTTCGTTTATGGCAAAATGCTATCGCTGCTCACAATCATGTTTGGTGTAGGGCTAGAGCTGAAATACCAGCAGGCGAAAAGAAAAAATACGACTTGGCCGGGTACATATTTATGGATTCTTTTATTTTTATTTATTGAAGGCTTTGTCCATTTTGCGCTAGTGATGGAATATGATGTGCTCATGAGTTACGCCGTCACGGGTTTGCTTGTGGCGTTTATTGTCCGTGGAGGAAGTCGGCGCATCAAAAAAGGCATGATTGTCTCGGGTGTCATTCATTTGTTGGTGACGGCTTTTCTCGTTGTATTTTCTTTCTCTGAATTGGAAAATGAATCCTATGACGAGAGCAGTGAACCAGCGTACGAAGAACAACTGCCGGAGACATGGATATCTCAAGTTCAAGACCGATTACAGTACTTTTTGATGTACCGAGAAGAAGCAATCTTTATTATCCCAATGAATACCTTTTTGTTTTTATTAGGTGTGCGGATGATGAGAGCCGGTGTATTTTATGCAAATGAGCGTGGGCAAACTCTACGGAAAACATTGTTCCGAATGGGTTTGTGGATTGGACTGCCGCTGAATGCGCTCGTCTTTGTACCAAATGACATAGTGGAATTCGTGGTGCGCTATGTGTTTTCGCCATTCCTCTCTATTTTCTATATTGCTGTCGTGGCGAAGCTTCTAGCACGCACGGAGTCATGGTTCATGTGGACTTGGTTTGAATATGTAGGGAAAATGGCGCTTAGCTGCTATATCCTGCAAAATGTCATCTGCTCGCTTCTTTTTTACAGCTGGGGATTGGGTCTTGGCGGGCAAATCAACGCCCCCCTTATCGTCTTGTCATGGTTGTTGATCTCTCTGCTGCAAATCGCCATTTCAGCCCTTTGCTTACACGTCTGGCGAATTGGGCCAATGGAGTATATCCGATCACGGGCACTTCGCCGTGTGACAATGAAGAAAGCATCTTAAAGGGGAATAGATACAATGTTTTTCAAAAAAACGACGAAAAGAGAACAAGTGAATACACATAAAGCAGCTGTAACTGCATTTGTCTTTTATCTTCTCGCATTAGGAGGGCATGCGCTGTACAAGTATTTCCAGGGTAATAAACCACCTGTCACTTTTATCATTCTCATGGCGGGTCTCTTTGTTTTTTTCACCGCAGATTGGCTATATAATAAAAGACGTTCATAAAAAAAGCCCTCATCACGAGGGCTTTTTCCTTACTTCAGGCTTTTATATTGGCCTTTTAAATTTTTACGAATGTATTGAATGATTTTGCGCAGTTCGTTGGCGTGCGGTCTGCCAAATGGACTTGTTTGTCTTTGCTGATAGAGGACTTGGCCTTTTTCATTTAATAAGAAATAGGCAGGTTCTCCGTGCACCCCGTGATCTTCATATGGGGCATCTTCCCCGTGATAGAAGACTTCATAGGCTTTCAATGATGTGAGGTCTTGGTCAGACATGATGGGGAAAGAAAGTCCCTCTTTGTCTGCAAATTCTTTCAAGTCTTTAGGGTTATCCGTTGAAATCGTCATTAAGTGAATATCCTTTTCTTGAAAATAGGATTGCTGTTTTTCCAGCTCTTTTAATTCCTCGACACATACTGGACACCATGATCCTCTAAAGAAAACGATGAGGTGCCAGCTTTGATGCTCCTCTAAATGTTTGTAAAACTCAATGTGATCGCCCTGCACTGTTGGCAGTGAAAAATCGGGCATTTTATCTCCTAATTTAAATGAACTCATCCTATGCTTCCTCCTTTTTCAATCACCATGCTGTTTGTTTCTTGTATAACCAATATTGGTCGGAATCAAACGTTTCTGTGTGCTGGATTGGGCAGTAGCCATTGATTGAATGAAGGCGCTTGCAGGATTAGGCGGTTTAACAGAAGATATCAAATCCGACACTTTTTTTAAAAAAATGTCGAAAAACGTATTGCCATATGTAATTACTCTATGATATTATAAATCTCGTTGTTGCAAAGGTCTCTGAAACTTGTTAGGATGCGATGTTCCAGCTTTTTTAAAGCGATTGGTTTGACGCAGTACAACTTCTTCAGAATTACTTTTCACAAACCGAGAGCCATTAGCTCAGTTGGTAGAGCATCTGACTTTTAATCAGAGGGTCGAAGGTTCGAGTCCTTCATGGCTCACCATGTTTTGGCCCGTTGGTCAAGCGGTTAAGACACCGCCCTTTCACGGCGGTAACACGGGTTCGAATCCCGTACGGGTCATTGATTTACTTTAGCGTTAAGCTAATTTTTCCTCACTTGCTTGAAGGAGCACCACGATTGCTTTTTCGGGCAAGTTACTGAGGTCCGGTAGTTCAGTTGGTTAGAATGCCTGCCTGTCACGCAGGAGGTCGCGGGTTCGAGTCCCGTCCGGACCGCCATTTATACATATTCATCTTTTGATGATGGCTCGGTAGCTCAGTTGGTAGAGCAACGGACTGAAAATCCGTGTGTCGGCGGTTCGATTCCGTCCCGAGCCACTTCCAAACGCATCTGCAATCGCAGGTGCGTTTTTATTATGAAAAGAAGGCATAAAAAGGGAGAAGCCGGACCTAGGTAGGGCCCGGCTCCATAAGAAGAAGACGTTACATGTATATAGACGTTTGGTGACTGGAAAAGTTTCAATAAAAAAGGAAAAAGTCATCAAATTTTTTGGGTGAAGTTCTTCTATCCAACGTTTACTAGCTAAGAAAGCCGTTATTATTTTTATCTTTGCCTCGTAAAACGTTATAATAGACAGTGAGCCTTTTTTGCGTAAATGAAGAAGGCGTAATGAGACATGCAAAATGGAATGACATAGATGCTAAAAATGCAGGAGGAAATCACAATGGAAAAAAAGATTCTTGTCGTAGATGATGAAAAGCCGATTGCGGATATATTGGAATTTAACTTAAGAAAAGAGGGCTACGAGGTTCATTGTGCGTATGACGGAAATGAAGCCCTTGAAATGGTAGAAGAAATTAAGCCAGACATTATTTTGCTCGACATTATGCTGCCGAACAAAGATGGCGTTGAAGTATGCCGTGAAGTGAGAAAGAAATATGACATGCCGATTATCATGCTGACAGCAAAAGACTCTGAAATCGATAAAGTCATTGGTCTTGAGCTTGGCGCGGACGATTATGTCACAAAGCCATTCAGTACACGCGAGCTGCTTGCACGTGTAAAAGCAAATTTAAGAAGACAGACGGCTGCTCCGCAATCAGAGGAAGAATCTGAATCAAATGATATCGAGATTGGTTCACTTGTGATCTACCCAGATGCGTATGTTGTGTCCAAGCGTGACGAAACGATTGAGTTAACGCATCGTGAGTTCGAATTGCTTCATTACTTAGCGAAGCATATTGGACAAGTCATGACTCGTGAGCACTTACTGCAAACTGTATGGGGCTACGATTACTTCGGAGATGTCCGTACAGTAGACGTGACAGTCCGCCGTCTTCGTGAAAAAATTGAAGACAACCCTAGCCACCCGAGCTGGATCGTAACAAGACGAGGCGTCGGCTACTATTTAAGAAACCCAGAGCAGGACTAAGATTCTTATGAGTAAAGTAGGTTTTTTTCGCTCGATTCACTTTAAATTGACCTTGATTTATGTGCTGCTGATCATTGTCGCCATGCAGATCATTGGCGTGTACTTTGTGAAGCAGCTAGAGCAGTCCTTAATTAATTCATATGATAATTCCTTGAATCAGCGAATCTACTCGTTATCGTATTACCTAGAACAAGATTCATCGAAAAGCAAGGCAGAATTAAAAGAGGATGCTCAAAAGATACTAAACGATTTTAACAACAAAGACGAGTCTAATGAAATTTCTGAAGTCAGCTATATTGACGAAAGCAGAGAGGTCATTGCCTCTGTGAATAACGGCAGTCAAGAGATTGCCGGGAAGAAAATCACAGATCAAATCATTAGCCGTATTTTCGCGGTTGGCAAAGACTACGAGAAAAAATTCTATGACCCAGAATCGAATAAACGAGTCCGCATATCAGCGACAGCCGTGAAAAATGAGAACCAAGAAACTGTTGGTGTCATTTATGTGGTCTCATCCATGGAAAGTGTTTTTAACCAAATGCGAACGATCAACACCATTTTAGCGACGGGTACACTCATCGCACTTGGGACGACCGCTCTACTTGGTATATTCATATTCAGAACCATTACACACCCAATTTCGGATATGAGAAAGCAAGCGATCGAGCTCGCCAAAGGGAACTTTTCCAGAAAGGTCCGAAAGTATGGACATGATGAGATTGGTCAGCTAGCGACGACATTTAACCATCTGACGAGAGAGCTGGAGGAAGCGCAGCTGATGACAGAGGGTGAGAGGAAAAAGCTTTCTTCTGTTATTGCCTATATGACCGATGGCGTCATTGCCACGAATCAAAACGGGGCCATTATTCTATTAAACAGCCCGGCACTAGAGCTTTTGAATGTTTCACGTGAAACAGCTCTAGAGATGCCGATCACATCCTTGCTTGGCTTAGAAGAAACTCATACATTTGAAGATCTAGTCGAAAATCAAGACTCCATGCTGCTAGAAATTGAACGAGAAGATCAACTGTCTGTTTTGCGTGTGAATTTCTCAGTGATTCAGAAAGAGCATGGGAAGATTGATGGTTTAATTGCAGTCATTTATGACGTAACCGAGCAGGAAAAAATTGATGCGGAACGTCGTGAATTCGTGGCGAACGTATCGCATGAGCTGCGCACACCGCTTACGACGATGCGAAGCTATCTTGAGGCTCTCGCTGAAGGTGCGATTGGTGATAAAGAGCTTGCGCCAAGGTTCCTCAGTGTCACGCAAAATGAAACAGAGCGCATGATTAGACTTGTGAATGACCTGCTCCAGCTGTCTAAGTTCGACAGCAAGGATTATCAATTCAATCGTGAGTGGACGAATTTTATCAGGTTTATCTCGCTCGTCATTGATCGTTTTGAAATGACGAAGGAGCAGCATGTCGATTTCATCCGCAACCTGCCGCAGCGTGAAATATATGTGGAAATTGATCAAGATAAAATCACTCAGGTGCTCGATAATATCATTTCCAATGCTATGAAGTACTCGCCAGAGGGTGGACACATTACGTTCACTGTCGATTTGGATGAGGAGCAAGGTCTTGTGTTATTCAGTGTCAAAGATGAAGGAATCGGTATTCCGAAGAAGGATATGGATAAAATCTTTGAACGTTTTTATCGAGTGGATAAGGCAAGAACAAGAAAGCTTGGCGGAACCGGCCTAGGTCTTGCGATTGCAAAAGAAATGGTTCAGGCTCATGGCGGAGATATTTGGGCTGACAGCATTGAAGGAAAAGGAACAACGGTAACCTTTAGCCTTCCGTACAATGAAGAACAAGAGGATGATTGGGATGAAGCGTGAGACCTTTAAAACCATTATATTGACAATCCTAATTGCGATCAGTCTTGTGTTTACGTGGAATATTTGGATGTTCCAGCCCGTCATGCAGGATCAGGCGGATGCCGGCACACAGGTCGTGGAAACGAAGAAGATTTCAAGCGACGAGCCTCGGAGTCTCATTGATGTCGTGAAGCCGCGTGAGATGTTCATTCATTCCAATGGAGAGCATTTCAAAGTGGATCAAAAGGAACTCTTCCAAAACTTTTGGAATGATGTGAGCCTGTGGGATGTCAAAGAGATTGCTGATGTGTCGGACCAATATTCCGAGCAGAAATTTAAGAATTTCTTCTATGGACGCGAGGGACAAGGCAAAACATTGGATCTTGTGTTCAATGATCCGATTCCGATTGATATTTTCCAAGCGCTGTTTAAATGGCCGAATAAATCCATTGAATACAACTCGTTTGACCGGATGATTGTGCCGTTCGCTCAGCCGGATAAGGCCAATAAGAAAGTCTATTTGGTTTCATACAGCAAGGAAACGGTGCTTGAGCTGACAATTGAATCTGCCAACTATCGTAATCTGATGGATAGTATTGCAGCCGCTCAAAACGAGATGCCACGCTATGATCTATATACTTTCTCTACGAATTCAAAACGAGATTTCCTTCTGCCGCAGAAGCAAAAGCAGCTTGAAGCGAAAATGTTCTTTATCGAAACGATTAAGACAAGCAAATTCAAGGACGCTTTGTTTACAGACCCAAGTCTAGTTGGGGAGGAGTCTAATTTAAACCGGACGGTGTATACAGATGGAACGAGTCGTCTTGAAGCAAATCAAAAAGACCACCGCATCCAATATCAGCATCGTAATATCAATTCTAGTACCGTATTCCAAACAGGAGATTTGATCAAGCGAAGCGTGAAATATTTCAATGATACCGGAAGTTTTACCGATAATTATCAATACTTCGGCATTAACAGCAACCAGCAGCTGTCCTTTAATATGTTTATGGATGGACTGCCGATCGTCAACAGCACAAAGCATCCATTTGGTATGACATCACTTGAAGTGCAATGGGCGAATGATGACATTTTGAGTTATAAGCGTCCAAATTACATTCTCGGCAACAAAGCGAGTCAGAGTGAACAGGTCAAACTGATGAATGGGACAGAGCTGAAAAACTTGATCATCAAGCAGACGAAGTATGATGATTTAGAGAAAATTGAACAGATTTTCCCTGCCTATCAAGCGACATCCACGGCATCAGATCAGGATCAAGCGATGTTTGTCTGGCTAGAGCCGGTCTGGTGTATGAAATATAACGGAAAAACCGTCATTTTAACGAATGATTTGCTGACAGAGGGGAGCGAGAATCATGGAGTGGAATAAGACCAAAACGATCTTTATCCTAGCCTTTCTCGTTCTCGATATCTTTCTAGGTTTTCAATACTTTGAAAAGCGATCGACCGATCATTTTGCGATTATCGAAAAAACAGATACGCTGGAAGAAATGAAGGCAGACGGAATCAAATATGGCAATCTATCAGATGAAGCGAAGATTGGATACCGTATTACAGCTGAGAAAAAGCAATATACGAAAAAGGATGTCGACGGATTAGCTGATCAAAAGACGAAAAGCACATTCCCGAAAACCGAGAAAGATGATCCTGTCACCCTGCTTGAAATGACCTTCAATAAACCAGTCGCATTGCCGAAAAAAGATATGAAAACAGCAGCGACCAATCTTGTGAGCCAGCGTTTACTGGATGGTAAGAATTATAAGCTCTGGAGCATCGATGAAGAAACAGGTGAAATCGTCTTTTTCCAAACGTATAAAGGAAAATACATCTTCCAAGAAGGTCTTGATGACACCGAAACTATTGGGAAGATCACATTGGATGTGAACGATCAAAACGAGGTCGTCTCGTACCGGCAGTCGATGGTGACATCGATTAATGAAGTGAGAAAAGAAACCCTTGTCCCAGCGCTTGAAACGGTGAAGGACTTATATACACAAAATATGCTGAGCCAAAACACGACAGTGAAAAAAGTGGAGCTTGGCTACTACACGCAATACCCAGGTGCAAGCACTCAAGTCATGGTTCCTGTATGGCGAGTAGAGATTGAAGGCGTGGCAGCTGGTTCAAAGAAAAAGACAGAAGAAGAATATTTGATCAATGCCATTGATGGCTCAACCCTTGATCATATAGAGAAAGAAGACAAATCTTCATTGGAGTGAGAGAACATGAGCTTGCAGTTCAGTGTACTAGCGAGCGGAAGTACGGGGAACGCTTTTTATTTAGAAACAGACGAGCATGCTTTTTTAGTAGATGCGGGCTTAAGCGGCAAACAGATGGTGGAGCTGCTTGGTCAAATCGACCGAAAGCCAGAAGACTTGGACGGAATTTTTGTCACACACGAGCACTCAGATCATATTAAAGGACTCGGTGTGATGGCAAGAAAGTACAAGCTTCCTGTCTATGCAAATGCGAAAACATGGAAGGCGATGGAGTCACATATTGGGAAAGTGGATACGGAGCAGAAATTCCACTTTGATATGGAGACGGTTCAATCATTCGGCGGTCTCGATGTTGAATCATTTGGCGTATCACATGATGCGGCAGAGCCCATGTTTTACGTATTCCATTATGGCGGGCGTAAACTTGCCCTTATGACGGATACAGGCTATGTGAGTGACCGGATGAAAGGGATTATTAAATCAGCCAATACGTTCGTATTTGAGAGCAACCATGATGTCGGCATGCTGCAAATGGGGCGTTACCCATGGAGTATTAAACGCAGAATTTTGAGCGATGTCGGACACGTATCCAATGAAGATGCAGCTCTTGCTATGACAGACGTGATTGGAGACGCCACCTCACGCATTTATTTGGCCCACTTGAGTCAAGACAACAACATGAAGGACTTAGCCCGTATGGCGGTCCAGCAGACGCTTGAAATGAAGGGCTTTGTTGTAGGGGACGGCTTTGATTTATATGATACGGACCCGAAAAAAGCAACCCCGCTTTGCGCCGTATGATTTTTACAATCGTATGATTAAGATAAGAGCTTCTTACCAACACTATATACATCATCTATTCACTGAAAGGAAGGAAACATAGTGGATTATCGCGATGTAGAGTGGAAGCCGAGACGAAGCAGAAAAGGATATTTCCTATCTGGTCTGATCGGTGTATTGGTAGGAGCTTTTTTAATGGGATTCTTTTTCCCCTATGTGTCTGGACAAAGCGGCAGCCCCTTTGGCTGGCAGACAGCTGGAGATCAGCAGGCATCAGATGGCCCTTTAAAGACCGTCAATGTGAACGTGAATGATGCGGTCACAAAAGTGGTATCGAGTATGTCGGATACAGTTGTCGGCGTCATTAACATTCAAAAGTCGAGCTTTTGGGAAGAAGGCGGTGAAGCAGGCAGCGGGTCAGGTGTGATTTATAAAAAAAAGGGTGACACCTTTTATATCGTGACCAACCATCATGTCATCAAAGGCGCAAACCAGCTTGAAGTGAGCCTTCAGGACGGGACAAGGATCGGGGCAAATCTTGTCGGCAGTGATCAGCTGATGGATTTAGCGGTACTCACGGTCAAAAGTGATAAGATCAAGAAAACCGCCGCCTTCGGCAATTCAGACCATGTCAAACCAGGTGAGCCTGTCATCGCCATTGGAAATCCATTAGGCCTTGAATTTGCTGGCTCCGTCACACAAGGTGTGATTTCTGGAACGGAGCGTGCGATCCCTGTTGATTCTAATGGGGACGGACAGACGGATTGGAATGCGGAAGTTTTGCAAACGGATGCCGCCATTAATCCTGGGAACAGCGGCGGAGCCTTGATCAATATGGACGGCAAAGTAATCGGCATCAATTCAATGAAGATTGCGGAGTCAGAGGTGGAAGGGATTGGGCTGTCTATTCCGGCGAATCTGGTGATCCCTGTCATAGAGGATTTAGAGCGCTATGGAGAGGTAAAGCGTCCGTACCTTGGTGTTGGGATGAAATCACTAGCAGATATTGCGAGCTATCATTGGCAGGAAACGTTAAAACTGCCATCAAAGGTCACAACCGGAGTCGTCGTGATGAGTGTCGAGCCTTTGTCTCCAGCAGGAAAAGCGGGGTTAAAAGAGCTGGATGTCGTGACGTCGTTTGACGGCAAGGAAGTACAAAATATCGTCGATCTGCGTAAATATCTTTATCAAAAGAAAGTCGGCGACAAGGTAAAGGTGCAATTTTACCGAAGCGGAAAGAAAAAATCAGTCGAGATCAAACTCTCCCAAACCGATCGGTTCGGTGGCTAGCCAGTTCCTATAAGGGACTGGCTTTTTTTACATGCCCGGCATATGATAAAGGAAAGGGGGAGATACGATTGGTCACATTACAGCCAATGTCACAAACGGATTATGACGTCTTGATAGAGAAGGCTATTAAGCGGTACGCAGAAGAAAAGGTACTCGCAGGGACGTGGAATCAGGAAGAAGCGCAAAAGAACGCAGAGGAACAATTTGACCGGCTGCTTCCTGAAGGCCTTCAGACAGAAGATCATGAGTTGTGGAATATCTTACATGGAGAAGAAGCCATTGGATGGGTATGGCTTTGCTATGATCCAGATCATCCCCAGCATGAAGGATTTATTTATAATTTTATTTTGTTTGAAGCGTATCGAGGAAAAGGCTTGGCAAAACAGGCCATGACGGCATTAGAAGAGCAGGCAAAGTCATTAGGTGTGAAGAAACTATCGCTGCATGTCTTTGCCCATAATCAAATCGCCCGCTCACTTTATGAGAAAACGGGATTTGCTGAGACTGGGATTTACATGAGCAAGCCTTTATAAAAAAAGAGAAGTACCGTGCGGCGAGCGTACGGTACTTTTTTATGTGGACATCATGGCATCTTGCGCCGTGACTCGGTATAGGTCGACTTTGCATTTCACAAACGCACGGATGATGGCTGGGACTTGAGCTTCTGAACGAATCAACAATGAGGTCTCGTCATCTCTGATCACAAGGTCTGTTCCCACACTTTGTAAGTACTGCGTGAGAACAGGCTTCACCTCATCATCAATCCATGCATGCTTGAAGGTGGCACGAATGGTTGAGGACGTGATGGTTTTCTCTTGAGGATGAGTACTTGAGGACACGATTTTTCCTTCAGATATGAAAGCTGTTTTGGTACAAATAGGTTGGGTGAACCTTGGCTCGTCTGCTGTTAAAAAGACAGTTTTTCCTTCAAATTTTAATGATTCAATCACCCGTTGGATATGTAAGATAGAATCTGCATCAATATCCGCAAAAGGCTCATCAAGTAAAATAAAGTCAGGCTGATGAGCGATGGCCTGAGCCATTCCGAGCCGCTTCTTCATCCCAGGTGTAAAGGCACCGACTTTCTCTTGATGATAACGATGTAAGCCAACAAATTCGAGTAATTCTTCATAATAGCTCGTTTTCTGGCGAGTACCCGTAATTTTCGATAAATAGGCAATATGCTCAATAGCAGTCAGTCCTTCATATAAATCTGTATATTCAGGCAGAACACCGATATGATGACGTACTTTTTTTAACGACGTCATGTTCATCATGATAAACGTGCCAGAGGTGGGGCGGGAGATCCCTGTAATGATATTAAAAAAGGTCGTCTTACCAGCACCCTTCGGTCCAATGAGGCCGAAGATATCCCCTCGATGGATATCAAGATCAATATGATCTATTGCGACTTTTGTCCGATATTTTTTTGTCAGCCCTTTTGTGTGAAGCACTTAGACATCCCTCCTCTGAAACAGTAGTGCAGTTCCAATGAGTAAGACAACAGTCAATGCGGCATTCATCAGCACATAGGTCAGCGGTTCACTCCAGCGCGCATAATAATAAGGCGTCACGTATTGGAACCAGTGAATCAACCGTTCTGAAGAAAGAACAGACATCATGCTCATGATTGGAAATAGAAAGGAAAACAACATGCCAACAAACATCGATTTCTGTGGTGTTGGAAAGAGCATGGACAAAAACAAAGCACAGGAGATGCCGACACTGATAAACGTTAATATTTTTAAGGCATCAGAGAACAGAAAACGATGTGAAATCACCATATTTAATATATATGTGGTCATAATGCAACTGAGCCAAAACAGCATCAGCCCAAGATATTTCCCGATGACAATGTTTAAACGGGTCGTTTTGCTGACGAGAAAACGAATGGTTTTCAAATGAATTTCGCGGCTCAAAATATCATGAGATAATAAAAAAATAAGGAAGAAACCAAATAACGAAATCACTAGTTCATTCCCAATGGAATAAGGGTCCTTTGCCTGTTCCCACTTCCCTTGATAAGCAGCTATAAATGGAAGACTTGATACAAAAGTAGATAAAATGAAAATAATAACAATTGTTAAGATGGATTTTGTGCTTTTGAAGAGCTGCTTAAATTCATTCATACAGATGGTCCACACACACTGTACCTCCCTTCATCTTTATTATACCGCTAGAAAAGAAAGACACCATATCTCGCTCTTTAACATTTGCTTAAATTTTATAAAAAAGAAGACTCTTCCAGAACAGTTAACTCATTTTTAAAAATGTTCAGAAAAATATCTTGATTTATCAAAAAACATCATGTATGATAGCTTTAATTCAAGATAGTTAAACAGGCAATGACGAGAGAAAGTACAATCATCAATTTTTCCACAGAGAGCTTCGGTAGCTGAAAAGAAGCAAAAATAATGATTCGAAAAATGGTCTCTGAGCCTCGTGCTGAACATATCCATGATATTAGTAGGTGACGACGAGAGTTGGTACTCGTTATCAAAACCACAGTATATGAGCCAAATTGGAGCTTTGTACTTGTAGAGGCTGTTTAGCGCGAGCAAACAGTAAATAAAGGTGGTACCACGAGACAAATACCTCGTCCTTATGATTCATAGATAAGGATGGGGTATTTTTTATTGTCCACTTTTTTTCATACAAATGTTCAAATGTTCCACGTGAAACACCACAACCATTTTTTCAAATGAAAGGGAGATTAACATGAGTGAACATGCATTGGTTTTACAATCAGATTTCGGTATTGATGATGGAGCGGTCAGCGCAATGTACGGCGTAGCCAATACAGTGAGCAGCGGCATCCGCATTTTTGATTTAACTCACAACATTCCCCAATACGACATTTGGGAAGCGTCTTATCGCTTGCTTCAGACGGTCACATATTGGCCGGAAGAAACGGTATTTGTCTCCGTTGTTGATCCAGGCGTTGGATCAGAGCGAAAGAGCCTCGTCGTCAAAACAACAAGCTCACACTACATCATCACACCTGATAATGGGACACTTACGCATGTCGCACAGGATATTGGCATCGTGGAGGCTCGGTATTTAGATGAAACCATCAACCGTTTGCCGAAGTCAGGAAAATCACATACATTCCATGGTAGAGACATTTACGCCTATACAGGCGCGAGAATTGCTTCAGGTGTGATTTCTTTTGAAGAGGTCGGACCAAAGGCGAATATAGAGGACATTATTCACCTTCCAGTCGTACAAGCTTATGCGGAAGAAGAAGTGATCACAGGGACGATTGATATTTTAGATGTGCGGTTTGGAAACCTATGGACAAACATTCATCATACGTTATTTGAACAGCTTTCAATCAATTATGGGGATGCAATAGAAGTTACCATTGCCAACGGGCCAAAAAATGTGTATAAAAATATCATGACCTATGGACGATCTTTTGCCGATTTAAAGGTAGGCGAACCACTCGTATATGTCAATTCACTCGATCATTTAGGCGTGGCGATCAATCAAGGGTCATTTGCAAAGGCTTATAACATCGGTACAGGCACAGGCTGGCGCCTTTCGATTCGCAAAGCTCCGCGCATTATATATGAATAAGAGGAGGAAACATCATGGCAGGTAAACAACTTTCAACGAAAACTGTCGTTGCCATCGGAATTGGCGCAGCCGTCTTTGTCATTTTAGGACGCTTCGTCTCCATTCCAACTGGAATTCCGAATACACAAATTGAAACATCGTACGCGTTCCTTGCGTTAATGGCCGTGCTATTTGGTCCTATTGCAGGCGCATTAATTGGATTTATTGGTCATCTCATTAAAGATGCCACCACATTTGGACCTTGGTGGAGCTGGATTATCGTTTCTGGTTTGGTAGGTTTGATGATTGGTTTTATTTCAAACCGTTTAAAAGTAGAAGAGGGCGACTTTGGCTGGAAAAAAATTGCGTTCTTCAATGTAGTACAAATAATTGTGCAGGCACTTGGTTGGTTTGTTATTGCACCAACTCTTGATGTAGCTATTTATGCTGAACCAGTTAATAAAGCATTCTTCCAAGGTTTTGTTGCAGGTCTATCTAACATCATCACAGTCGGTGTACTAGGCACCATCATCATTGCGGCTTATGCGAAAACAAGAAGCAAAAGCGGCAGTCTATCGAAAGAAACATCATGAAGCAAGGTGGAACACATAAATGAAGAAACCGATGATTCAATTCGAACATTTCGGATTCAAGTATCGCAGTCAGGCAGAACCAACATTGAAAGATATCAACCTGACCATCTATGAAGGAGAAAAAGTCCTCATCGCAGGCCCGTCTGGATCGGGAAAAAGCACACTAGCCCATTGTATCAATGGGCTAGTTCCTGCGTCTTATAAAGGTTCTATGGAAGGAAGTCTTCACATCGGCGGGAAAAATGCAAAGAAAGAGAACATTTTCTCCCTCTCACAGCTCGTCGGAACGGTGCTGCAAGATCCTGATGGACAATTTATCGGGCTGACCGTTGGAGAAGATATCGCGTTCACACTAGAAAATGATCAAGTCACACGCGTAGAAATGAAAACACGTGTCGAGAAAGCGGCAAAATTAACAGAGGTAGACGGCAAACTGTCATCATCCGTGCATGAGCTGTCAGGCGGTCAAAAACAACGTGTCGCCATCGCAGGCGTACTTGTCAACGATGTCGACATTTTGCTGTTTGATGAACCACTGGCAAGCCTTGATCCCGCAACAGGCAAAGAAGTGATCGACCTCATTGACCGTCTGCAAAAAGAAACGAAAAAAACGGTCGTGATGGTGGAACATCGATTGGAAGACGTCCTCTTCCGCCATGTCGACCGCATCATCGTTGTCAATGAAGGCACGATTGCAGCGGATATGACACCAGATGAATTGCTCGCCTCAAATGTATTAGAAGCGGCGTATTTACGTGAGCCTTTATATGTGAGAGCGATGAAATATGCAGGTATTCCGGTTGAAGCAGGAGATCAGATCGCTAATTTACAGCATCTCACCTTAAATGACGAGGCAAAAGAGAAAATCGAGCAATGGATGGAAGCATCTGAGCCATCAGTCGAGCAGAATGAAGCGCCGGATTTACTAGAAGTGCGTGAGCTGAGCTTTGATTATCCGACAAGACCAAACACGCTGAGCAACATCTCTTTTACCGTCAAAAAAGGAGAAATGATTAGCATCGCTGGTGCCAATGGCGCTGGCAAGACGACACTATCCAAGGTGCTCTGCGCATTTGAAAAGCCAACAAAAGGGACAATCTTTTTAAATGGCGATGACATCACAGGAGACACCATCAAACAGCGCTCCGAACGAATCGGTGTCGTCATGCAAAACCCAAATCAAATGATTTCGAAACAAATGATTTTTGATGAAGTCGCCCTCGGTCTCGTTTTAAGAGGCGTAAAGGAAGACGACATCAAGGATCGTGTAGAGCGGGTTTTAAAAGTATGCGGGCTGTATCCATTTCGAAATTGGCCGATCTCAGCACTCAGTTTTGGACAGAAAAAGCGCGTTACCATTGCATCCATTCTTGTGTTAGAGCCAGAAATCATCATCCTAGACGAGCCAACCGCCGGACAGGATTTTAGACATTACACAGAGATGATGACATTTTTAGAGCAATTAAATCAGCAGGGCGTCACGATCTTGATGATCACCCATGATATGCATTTGATGCTCGAATACACAACAAGAACCATTGTCATTTCAGATGGAGAAAAAATCGCAGATGATACACCAGCCAAAGTGCTGACAGATCAGTTGCTAGTCCAAAAGGCGAGCTTAAAGGAAACGTCGCTGTATGAACTGGCGCTGAAAGCTGATTGGCCGAATCCAAATGAACTCGTGGATCGCTTCATTGAGGTTGACAGAAAGGAACGAATGACATGGCTGTAGACATGCTGTCCTATATCGACCGCCCGTCGCCGATTCACCGGCTGACAGGCGCCACCAAACTCATTTGCTTTATCCTCTGGTCATCCGCAGCGATGCTCACATATGATACAGGCGTATTAGTGTTTATGCTAGTTGCCAGTATCGTGTTCTTTCAGCTATCAAACGTACGATTTCGTGATATCTCTTTCGTAGTGATTGTCTTGGCGATTTTTCTTGTCATCAATAACATCGCCATTTACATCTTTGCTCCCCAGCAAGGTGTCGCCATCTATGGAGCGAAGCACGAGCTGTTTCACATTGCAGGCTGGTACAACGTCACACTTGAACAGCTTTTCTATCAATTGAACATTACACTGAAATACGTGACCGTGATGCCAGCGGCGCTATTGTTTATTGTCACAACAAATCCAAGTGAATTCGCCTCATCGCTCAGCAGAATCGGGGTCAGCTACCGGATTTCGTATGCGGTAGCGATTGCTTTGCGCTATATTCCAGATATTCAGCGTGATTTTCGCACGATTGCCATTTCTCAGCAAGCAAGAGGCATTGATTTATCGAAGAATGAAAAACTGGGGAAACGGATTAAAAATGCGCTTTCGATTGTGATGCCATTGATTTTTTCTAGCCTAGAGCGGATTGAAACGATCAGCAATGCGATGGAACTGCGCGGGTTTGGAAAGCATAAAAAACGCACATGGTTTACGGCGAAAGACTTTCAAAAAGCAGATTATGCGGCGTTATTGTTTGTTGGCGTGGTGCTGATTGTGTCGCTAGTGATTACATTTGTTAGAGGAACGAGATTTTACAATCCGTTTTGATAGAAGGAAGCCTTCACAAGAGTGGAGGCTTTTTTATTTGGTTTGTGGATAAAAGGTGTGGAAAATGGTAAAAGACTATTAACATGTGAATAAATCGGTTATATTGAACAATGAGCGAAACACTTGTGCATAACCAAACAACATATTGGAGGAATTAGAAACTTATGAACAAATCACTTTATGCTTGTGCAGAACATATAGAAACCGTACTAGACATGTACATAGATGATCACGAAACACCGCCAGAATTCAGAAAAATCGAACATACACACAGCTTATCCACAACCTGTGAATTGTGCGATGAACCTGCAATATATATAGTGGGGAACGAATGATCGGACACAAAATACACAAATTTTATCCACAATTGTTGATAACTTATATGAATAACTTGTTCTTAAGGTGGGGATGACCTGTGAATATATCAATTATCACAGTAGGAAAATTAAAAGAGAAATATTTAAAGCAAGGCATAGCCGAATACACAAAACGATTACAAGCATACGCAAAAATCGAGATCATTGAGCTCGCAGACGAAAAAGCACCCGAGAATCTCAGCGAGCAAGACATGAAAATCATCAAAGACAAAGAAGGCGAACGCATCCTAAGCAAAATCAACCCAGACGCCCACGTCATCGCCCTCGCCATCGAAGGAAAAATGAAAACTTCCGAAGAATTAGCCGATACAATAGATAAGCTGGCAACATACGGAAAAAGTAAGGTGTGTTTTGTCATAGGTGGATCGCTTGGATTAAGCGACGCTGTCATGCAGCGGGCGAATGAGAAGTTGTCGTTTTCGAAGATGACGTTTCCGCATCAGTTGATGAGGTTGGTGTTGATGGAGCAGATTTATCGAGCGTTTCGGATTGTGCGGGGGGAGCCTTATCATAAGTGAATGAGGTTTTTGAAGAAATATATATAATCTGATGTAATAGAGTTCTTATTATAAGGGAGATGAATATGGAACATGATATTCGTTTGAAAATTATAGATTTGAATTTGGGTTTTAAAATACTAAAGAAACTTGAAGATAATTGGATTTATATAAAGATGGTATCACATACTTCTAAAAACTCGAGTAATTGTGCCTATTTTAAATTTAAGCTGAAGGATCTTATGCTCTTAGATGATGATATATTTCTATATGGGAATGAGGATGAGGATAGGCTGTATTTAAACAAAAGCGGAATTGTTCAAACTGAATGTTCCCCTGAAGAAGATGAAATTCTTTTTAAAATAGCCTCCTCCGATGGAATTATAGAGGTATTTATAAAAAAATATCTTCCTATCTTAAACGTTAGATTAGATGAATTAACTAATCCTAGTAAAAATATAATTATTACAGAAGGACAAACAGACTGGAGACATTTAAAATATGCTTTAAAAAAGTTAAATGGAGATGACATGTTTGAAAGCTTAGATATTGAATTTTTTGAACCTGATAAAAAAACTCAGATGGGTAACGATATATTAAAAAAAATTCGTGATTATCATGCTTTATTGGAGAATGAATATTGTAAAATATTTATTTTTGATAGAGATGCTGATGATATTAATAGTGAATTTGGAGATGCTGAAGTATTATATCATGGGAACAATGTGTATTCTATGTTGTTACCAGTACCAGAGCACCGTAAAGACACACCATATATTAGTATCGAACATTATTATTTCGATAAGGATTTATTTAGAGAAGATATTAATGGAAGAAGACTATATATGGTAAAAGAATTCGATAAAATTACAAAAAAACATCTACTAATTCCTAATTTATATGCACTTAAAATAAATAAAGAGTCTAGTGATATAGGTATTTTAGATTTTAAAATTATGAAGTATGAAGAACAAGAAGAGGACTTATCCAAAGTAGCTAAAGATGGACAAAATATTGCATTAAGTAAAAGCAATTTTATTAAACATATTGAAAATGAAGAATTTAAGGGAGTTAATGTAGCGGCATTTTCATCAGTCTTTACAATGATTGAAGATATATTACAAGATTATTTACAAAAAAAAGCTGGAGAAATAGAGATAAGTAAGGGTGTATATTTAAAAAAGTATCCTACAGGATTAAGTACATTATCTTTATTTGCAGAGGCTCCAAAAGAATTATTAACTCTTTATAAAGGTACAAATCTAGTAACCGTTGGACCTGTATTACTAGAAAATCATAATAAATTGATACTCGAAATTAAGGCTTTGATTAATGAAGAATGGCATCAGATTATACAATTTCCTTTAGATATTACTCCCTGCTTAGTGGATTTTATAATGAAGAAAAATAAGAATAGATATAATCGTATAGAGCTTCATTTGTTTAGCCCCGATAGAGCAATAAGTTCTTCAAGAGAAATCTTAAAAGATGACATCTCTGGAACTATTCTATTAAGAGCGCTAAATTTGTAAAAAAAATAGATAGGTAGTTTAGACCTAAAAAAGTAAAATGTTTTTTTGACTTTAAAAAAATGCTCAAGAGCCTTTTAAAAATGTATTAAAGGGCGAGAGTTTTATAATATAAAGTATTGAGCAGTGACTATCATTCGTGTTAGGAGCTGCCTTTAGATAAAACCTCACTTAGGTGCATTACGGAGAGCCTTATCATAAGTAAAATCAAATTGTTAGTATTAATATATATAGTATTTTATATTAAGAAAGGAGCGGAATTGTGAAGAAGGAGTACAAAAATATAACTATAATATCAGAAATAGAAACAAAAATTAATACTTTAAATAGAACTAGAAATAATAGAATAGAAATGAGTAAACGTTTAAAGAAGTATAGTGACAAATGGAAAATAATTTTTTTCTGGTTAAACATTGAAGCGGTAATATTTGTGTTATTGTCTCTTGGAGGAAAGGAAGTAGAACCTAGTTTATCAAATAGTGGTTTTAGCTTAATTGCTGGAGTTTTCTCGATTTACGTAATCCTATTACAATACTATGTAAAT
Source organism: Bacillus sp. AK25 (assembly GCF_048270685.1). Taxonomy (NCBI): domain Bacteria; kingdom Bacillati; phylum Bacillota; class Bacilli; order Caryophanales; family Bacillaceae; genus Bacillus; species Bacillus sp. AK25. Next base: position 3,596,607 of record NZ_JBLUWC010000001.1, on the reverse strand, counting down.
GAGTTGAATTATAATGAGAGGGCTTTAAAAACACACTATCATCAATTAGATATAGAAGACTTAATTTTAAAGTTAAAAAAGTTGTTTTTAGAAAAAAATAATAGTAATAGTGATGACAAGTCATTAATAGAGAGATTTGATGTTATTATGTTTGAGTATCAGTCAATACTTAAGAATAACGAAAATCATGATTCTGTTGATGATGCAAAACATAGATTTAATAAAATAATAGAAGATAAAGAATTTAAGAAAAAGAAAATAAAAGATTTTACAGTAGACAACATTTTATTACATGTTAATATGGTCATACTCTTATTTCCTATAGTTACTATTTATATTTATTTTCTAAAGTGAGTGATATGATGGAACTTATTGAGCTTACATATAAGTATATATTATCAATGTCCAAATCTAAAAAATATAACCCACAAACTATTGCTATTACCAATTACTTTGATAAACATAGTTTCTCGGCTATTAAAATTGAATTAGAAAGAGATGTTAAAGATTTTTGTGAAAATAATAACCCTTTTAAAGCAAGAGATTTTATTTATAAGAACGATTATTTTACACCTAGAAATATGTATTTGATAAGTCCAATATACTATGCATATTATACTTATATTGTTTTTAGAATAGCCAAATTGTTTTTAGATGAAGATACTAAATTAGATTTCTCAAAAGAACGAATGAAGATATTTTATTCAGGATTTTTAGACATAAGTTCTAATCATTCGGATGTCAAACAAAATGCTAGATTTAATAAAAGTTATAGCAGTTTTCAAAAAGAGAGAGAGAAATACTTTGATTTTCCCGTGTTAAAAATAGATTTACAGGATTTTTTTAACTCGATTAAATTAAAATCGTTGATAAATAAATTAAGAACTTTACTAGGAGAAAATAAAATTATTGATGATTTGAGTTATTTTCTTAATTTTTGTGGCTTTGATTGTTTACCACAATTTCATTATTCAATAGGTTCATCTATATTATCTCAAGTATATTTGCAAGAATTTGATTCAAAAATAGAGAAAATAGCTTCAAGAGAAAACATAAATCTAATTAGATTTGTTGATGATATGTATTTTATTTATTTAGATGGTGAGATGGACTATAAAAGAAATAATAACTTGCTTAATGAAATAAGCTATTTACTATGGAATGAAGAGTTAGTGTTAAATTCCTCGAAAACAAAATTCTTAAGTCCAGAAGAATATAAAAATACAGTTGAAGTAATTGGCCTTGACTATGGTGAAGAAATGGTATCCTTCACTAGTGAAAAAATTATAGATAAAAGAACTAAAGAAATAATTAATAATGGTAACTTAATTAAATTAGTTAATAAATTATGTAGATTAGAAGAAGAGAGCGGTATAGATTTGAAAAGGTACAAGAAAATATTAGATGAATACATATCAATTGAAGGCGAAGATAATAGAAAAATATTAAATAATATTATTTTCTCTGGTAAATGGAAAGTGTTAAGTGATAAAGAGTTAAAGAATTTAGTTGAAAACTGGAGATATATTCAATTCAATCCATCTCAATTTACCGTCTTATATGTATTAATTTGTCGGCATTTAGAAAGAAAAAATGTCATAAATGGATCGAAAATAAAGTTGATTTTAAACTATTTATTAAATAATAGTAACTTTACATTTCGTGATACATTAGTAGCGGTTGCATATTTATTTCAGAATAAAAATAAACATAGTGATTTATTAAATAAGATCGAAATAGTTAATGTGGATTTTGTTAAATTTGTTAAAAAATATGTATGAAGGAGTTAATTAGTAATGATTCTGGGAGTTATAAAAAAAAGTGAAGCTTTATTTAAGTAATTAATATTGAATTATTATTTCAGTATTTGACAACGAACATATATAAGGACATATTGCGTTCTTAAAGGAGACTTTCATGGGTTTCAAAGCTGATTTTAAACATGAAATACGTAACGTAATAAAAGATATAGAAAAAGAAATAAATAAAACATGGAAAATTGAATATAAAGGGCATTTTATAGAAATTATAAACCAAATAAAAGAAGAGCAACTAATCATTGATGGTGTGACAGTTGATAAAAAACAACGAAAAAGTTTATTGACTCATATGATCCCTTATTCAAAATTGTCAGGGATATTGGAGCTTCAAGATGGTACAAAACACAAAGTGTCCGTTAAACTTGGTGGGTATGTACGATTTCGTTGTATGGTGAAGGTAGATCATGAAACGGTTTTAGATGAATCAATGAAGATAGACTTTCTCCCATGGGATCATAAAGAGAAAATCGTTCCCTTTATTCAACAACAAATTCAATCACATCATAAAATAGTAGACGACCGTTTACCCGATGAAGATTATTTATTTGACGAAAATGAACCACGATTGGCTCCCGGTTTATCTGATTATTATGTAGATGAACGACCTGCCCCTTTTTATGTGAAGAAACTATTAAAGCTTTTTGAAAAACAACTGAATCATCCTACAAACGAAACTAGAAAAAAAACATATGAAAAAATCATTTCTAACAATATGGCGAGTCGCAACAGTGAGCTAATTGAACGATTTCAGCAAACACAATGGGATGAATCCCGTGTACAGCAAGAAGCGTTATGGCTTCTTGAACATGCAGCGCATCGGGAGGTTGTCAAATTTGCAGTCATGATACTTGGATGTACGAACTGCGAAAAATACAAAGAGCTTTTATTCACAATAGGTATGCATGAAGAATTTACTTCTTATGTCGTGTTTGCATTGAAGAATGGCGCAATTCAAGGAAACGAACATGTTTGGCGTCTTGCAAAGTCCGTTAATGGATGGGGGAAGATTTCGGCTGTTGAGCAATTGGAAGCATCGACGCCAGAAATAAAACGATGGCTCCTAACAAAGGGCTGCGCAAATACAATCATGAATGAATACTTAGCTTATACTTGTGCTCTTAATGGTGATCTGGAAACAGCTTTATCAGAAGCTGAAATTTCCAAAGAATTATACGATGGAGCGAGTCTCATCATTCAAGCATTATTAGAAGATGAGGTTTCTATCTACGGAATCGATGAGTATTCAAATGCAAGCTCAGTTCTCTGCCGATTTATTCACCATGCTCATAAGCACTGCCAAGCAATTGAGGACTTTTATCCAATATTGAAAATAAATGAGTTTTTAAATGATGATCAAGAGATTTGGGAAGACCGATTGAATGATTCATGGAAACAGGACGATTATAACGCTATCCAGGAAGCGGTTCAACCGTTTATCAATGACAGTAGATGGCCAAAGCTTGCAACCGATTCGTTACAACAGGGTTTTAGCTCCCAAGCACTTGAAATCGCTCTCTTTTATCGTTTAGATGTGATGGAGCATCTATTTGCTTTACTTGAGAAAGATCCGGCAAATAGTGAAATATACTTTGCTGTGATGGACACAAATCATCACCAGCATATTAGAGAGCTTTGCACATTTGCAGAAACACATTTATCGTTATCAAACCTCTCAGATGATGAAGTGGCTTGTCTACAATATATTGTGCAAGATTTATATGAACACGACGGTGTAGGATTACCATTGATTCAAGCTGCACTTAGATCAAATGATGGAAATTTACAGTATCATGCTTTAAGTGTATTAAAAGAATGGTCTCCTTCGTATTCTCAGCAAGCGGCCACAAGAGAATTGATTGAACATATTGCTGTGAAGACAAAGGATAAGGAAGATCGAAAGTTAGCCAAATACTTATTAAAGAAATAGGATTCGGTTTACCTTCGCACTACGAAAATAAAATCTGAATATTAGAAAGAAGGCACACCATGCACACGATCAAAAAAATAGGCCAAACCTTCTCCTATATCACACCAGTATCACTCACCGACCGCCCCATCCTAGGCATGGTCGTAGGCAATAACAAAACATTAATGATCGATGCCGGTAATTCAGAAGATCATGCGAACTATTTCATCCAAAAAACTTTAGAACACGAGAATGCCATGCCGGATATGGTTGTCCTCACGCATTGGCATTGGGATCATATTTTTGGTCTGCCGGCGTTGCCTCATGCGGTTTCAATTGCTTCTGCAAAAACCAGAAAAGAAATGGAGAAGCTTCTTCCGTTTTCTTGGTCAGATGAGGCGATTGATGAGCGGGTGAGGGAAGGAACGGAGATTGAGTTTTGTGCGAAGGCCATTAAGGAAGAATATCAGAATCATCGAGAGATTCAGGTCGTTTTACCGGATGTGACGTTTGATCGTCGGATGGAGATTGATCTTGGCGGGGTCACTTGTGTTGTGCAGCATGTTGGAGGCGATCATGCCGAAGATTCAGTGATCGTGTATGTGAAAGAGGAAAAAATCCTGTTTCTTGCTGATTGTATTTATCCGAAAATGTATGCCGAAAAAGTACATTATACGGTAAAAGAAATTTTGCGTCTTTTAGATGAGTTAGATGCTTTTGATGCGGAGACGTATATTCCATCGCACCAAAGACCGTGGACAAAAGAAGAGTTTCGTCAGGAAAGAGATAAGCTTCGAACGATTGCGAAATACACTGGTCTTTATGGTGGAGATCAGGAGAGAATCAAGAGTGAATATCAAACACATGTGAACAGAGAACTGAAAGAAGATGAACTAGAAACCATTGCTTACTTTGTAAATGGTTATTAAATAATTATGGTGATTAACAGAAAAAGTCTCATTTGAGTGATTTCCCTCAAACGAGACTTTTTTATTTCTATGGTAAACCGACAACATCTTCTGCATCACGAACTGTGACAGACATCTGTTTTGCATTCATAATAATGACACAATCCCAAGTGGGTTTTATTTGCAGTTCATCATTCTCATCAATACGAATAATTCCTTTAAATTCAACAGTCTGTTCTAGAAAGACCATTTTCTTTTCTGTATCATCTTTGACTGCTGTTAAATGGTCAGGATAGTGAATCGTCCAATCATAAAAAGCGGTTTTCTTCATAGTTCCTCCTATTTTCATTCGTACACATCTCCGAATACTTCTTTTGTTTGCCGGATTGTCAGTGATTTATTGGTTGGATCAATTGAAATGACACAATCCCAAGTAGGTTTGATTTGTAGCTCGTTGTTGTCATCCATCCAGATGATGCTATTTAGTTCAATGGATGGCTCTAAAATGACCATTTTCTTTTCATAATGATCTGTAATCGCTGTTAAGTCTGCTTGTAAATGGATGGTCCAGTCAAAAAAAGTGATCTTTTTCATTGTTTCTCCTTTCATCATCGCTTATATTTCCATTATAACCTGAGTGTTTTCTGACACCATTTTTTATCAATTCTTCTATTAATCGAGAGGTTACTTACAGATGGACAAAATAACTGACCCATACGACACCTTCAAAACCAAAATATCGAAATATCCAATTGAACAAAATCATTGGCAAGCCTTCAAAGATGGAACAGCGATTAAACAATTAAAAGCGGGTACATGCCTGATCAAGGCTGGCGATCCAGTGAAGCATGCTTATTTCTGCATAACGGGGCTCTTCCGTCTGTTCTATTTGTTACCGGATGGAAGGGAGTATAATGTGGCTTTTACGTTGGAAGATGATTTTGCTACTTCTTATGCAAGTATGATCAACGGGCAGCCTTCTCCTTATTCGATTGAAGCGATGGAGGATTCTATCGTGATTGAAATTCCGTATGATCTGCTTCAAATGTTGATGGACAGAAGTCATATGTGGGAGCGGTTTGTTCGGGTGAGTGTTGAAAGGCTGTATACGAGAAAGGAAGAGCGTGAGAGGGAACTGCTATATTTGCCAGCAATTGAGCGATATCAGGCGTTTTTATTGAAATATCCCGGGTTACATCAACGTATCGCTCAATATCATATTGCCTCATATATCGGTATTTCTCCGGTTTCGCTGAGCAGGCTGCTACATCCTGCTGAACATTAACCTATGTTAATGCACATTCTCTAGATCTGGCGTACAATCATCACATCATAGAAGAATCGAGGGGCATGATGATGAAATATATGATGGTTGTTTTATTAGAGTTCTATCCATCTTGGCTTGCTTTACCACGAGAGGAGCGGAGAACCCATGCGGCTTCGCTGCAAGAGTTGATGCAAAAATATGAGGAACATGTGACGGTGCGCTTTTTTGATGCTGAAGCTCTTCCAGGTAAGGATTACACAGATTTTGTGATGTGTGAAACAGATGACCTGAAGTTCTATCATTTTATGTGGGAAGAGATTAGAGATTCTATTCCTTACACAAGTGGTTATGTCAAAATTAAAGAGGTCATCATGGGAATGGAAGATGCTTTTCAAACATATGAAAAAGAATCTCTGAAAATGGATCAGTAATCGAAAACCACCTGCTATCAGGTGGTTTTTTGCACATTCTATTTTTTGGTATAATCAGGGGTAAGGGAAGAACGGATAAATTTTTGAACTGAATCGGAGGTACTTATGAAGCAGCTGTATATGAAGCAAAAAGTATTTAGTCTGAGCGGCCGGTTTACGGTAAAGGACCAACAGGAAAATGATGTATATGTGGTCGAAGGCAGCTTTATGAAGGTGCCAAAGACGTTCACCATTTTGAATACAGAACGAGACGTCATCGCTGTAATTACGAAGAAAATGTTTAGCTTTTTACCAAAGTTTTTAGTAGAAGTCGGTGGGCAAGAGGTATTGACGATCAAAAAAGAGTTTACGTTCTTCAAAGCAAAATATTCAATTGATGCTGCTGGTATCGAAGTACAAGGGAACTGGTGGGATATGAATTTCCAAGTGCTGCAAAGCGGCGAAGTGATCGGCCAGGTAAAGAAGGAATGGTTTACTTGGGGGGATAGCTACAAGGTGGATATTTTGAAAGAAGAGATGGAGCCTGTGATGATTGCATTGGTTGTTGCGATTGATTGTGTGAAAGCGGATGAAGCGGCGTCTAGGTCTTCGTCGACGACAATGAATAATTAATTGGAGGGTTTAAAGTTGGACAATCTCACCCGCATTTTAAGATTAAGAGATGCAGAGATATGGGCGTATGAATTTCTCGATAATAAAGACATCATCGTTTATTTCTCGATTACAGATTTAAATAGAAAAGCAACGATTCATGATAACCCTCTGGCCACTCAAGAAGAACTGGATGAAAGAGATAATTACATATCAATGGATGTGCACAGCCATCTAGATCTCAAGAAAACGCTAGAAGAAGATATATTTGATGACTTTATCACCAATATCTCAGCTTTAGTAGAGCATATGCATGATTTTCACAATGCGCATGTTTTTATTCATATGCATGTTCATGACAAAATCGATTTAACAGATTTTCAGTTAGAAGAAGATGAAGAGATGCATGGCGATGAAAAAGAACAACTCTATACATTTAAACGTTTATGGATTCAGCAGGCATGTTTTCAATTGGTCGAACAACAATTAAATCGAAAAATAACAGACATGTCTAACAGTAGGTTTTGCCAAGATCTAAAGTGAGGTGAGCAAACGAATGACATTCCCATACAAAGTATTTCAAACAGTCGTCGAATGCGGCAGTTTCACAAAAGCTGGTGAGAAGCTTGGGCTGACGCAGTCTGGGGTGAGTCATAATATGGCGAAGCTTGAGTCAGAGCTTGGGATTGTGCTGCTTCATCGGAATCGAAACGGGCTGTCGCTGACAGATGCAGGTGAGCGAGTGCTGCCCCATATTCGCCAAATCATTCATCATGCGTCATTGCTTGAGCAGGAGGCGGCGTTGATTCAAGGGATGGAATTGGGGAGTATTAAAATCGGCACGTTTTCTAGTTTTTCTTCAAAAATGCTTCCGCAGCTCATTCATCGTTTTACAAAAAGTTATCCCAATATCCAATTGGAGTTATACGAAGGCGGCTATGAAGAGATTGAAGAGTGGATCGCATCTGGCACAGTTGATCTTGGGTTTTTAACACAGCCATCTAGAGATTTGGAAACTGTTCCACTGTTTCAAGATGAATTGGTGGTGATCATGCAAGAGAGTCATCGTTTCCATACAAAGAAGGTGATGGAAGTGGCTTCGTTCCAAGATGAACCATTTATTATGCCAAAAGCGGGCTGTGATCAACTCATTAAGAAATTATTAAAAGAAAGAGGCGTAAAACCCCATGTTTTATTTGAGATTGGGGACAACAATACGCTCATCTCTATGGTTCAGGAAGGCCTTGGGCTTACGATCATTCCGAAGTTGATGTTGCCGCCTCAGGTGCCTCATTTGAACGTGATTCCACTTGAGACCCGTGTTTATCGCGAAATCAATATGGCGTTTAAATCTTTTAACACAGCCTCTCCCTCTACTAAAAGATGGATTGAAGCGGTCAAAGATCATTTTAAATAGATTCAGCTTGAACGAGAGTCTCTATTCAAGCTGATCAATTTATAGCGTGACCACCCCACGAATGGTAATAACCGCTGCTCCTGCTACTTTAATGACCGGCTTTGCTTCATTCGGAATGACCGTGATACGAAGCAATCCTGGTCTGCCGATTGCATCACCTTGAGCAATACGCAGATGAGTGGTTTCTTGCTGAGAAATGATCCCTTCCAAACAATGCCCCGTTTGCTGCTCCCGTTACAGGATCTTCGGGTATGCCAATGCCAGGTGCAAAATCCCTTGTATAAAGATCACAGTCTTTTGTGGATTGAAACGTATAAAGATGAGTCGTTGTGATACCCTGCGCTTTATTCATTTTCCCTAAAGCTGCTAAGTTTGGTGCTGCTTGATCAATGTCATTCTGGTGTTTCAGCGGAACAAGGAGATGCCAGTTTCCGGTGTTTGCTAATTTTATAGGATAGGATGGATCAATCCTGTCACTGCTTATACCGAGAATATCACTAAGCTCTTCTACATCGATGATAAAATCTCGCGTCTTTGGCGTGACCTGTGTCATCTCCACATCCACAACTTTGCCATTCTCTTCGTGCCATACAACGGGAACATGGCCGATCTTTGTTTCTAACACAACCCCTGATTTTTCTTTAGCCATCCCTAGCTCCGTCGCTAAAAGCCAAGTCAACCCAACCGTCGCATGCCCGCAGAAATTGACCTCTTCCGTTGGAGTGAAATATTTCACTCGATAATCGGCTTTCTCATCATGTGCCGGCAGTAAGAAAACGGACTCGGGTAAGTTCAACTCCTTGGCGATATTCTGCATCTCATCCTCCGTTAACCATTCCCCATCCAACACCACCCCAGCGGCATTACCTCCAAATTTCTCAGTTGTAAACGCATCAACATGATACACTCTAATATCTTTCATCTGACGAATCCTCCTAACCATGTTGTTATGTTCATCATAAGTGTGTAAGATGCATTCGTAAAATGAATCTTTTTGATGTGATGAATTTGTATGATTCATGCAAAATGAAAAATCGATCGACATCACTCTCTATATCTATGAATATGGATTTTATATAAGTCTTTAGGCTCAACATTAAACCTTGTACCTATATTGGTTAAAATGTATAATATTTGTATATAAAAACATTAATAGGAAATGAGAGGATATATTTATGAAAATAGTCCTGAAAGTAGTAGCTTCTATTCTTTGTATGATGATGTTGAGTTTTCATATACAAGAAAATGTGAGTGCCGCAGAGGGTGGAACAATAACAACAGTTGATCGTTATCAATATGGTGATGATTATCTGACAGGTAAGACAATTCCTAACGCAATCGTTGCATTCGGAGATTGGGGTCTTCCTAGAGACTGGAAATCTAGATATCACGATTACGCAAAAGCAGATAGTAAAGGAAATTTTAAATTGTTTTCTGGTAAAGCGACTGCTGGTCAAACCTTGAATTTAGATACGTATGATCAAAGCGGTACCTTACTTGCATCAAATAACGTATATGTATTCAAAGGCTCTTTTAGCTCTTTAGATGATATATATGATACTTCTCAAGAGTTAACTGGGAAAACAGTGAAGAACACAAAAGTTGAGGTCATGCAAGATGGTAAAGTGATTGCGTCAGGGACATTCAATGATGCTATCCATTTAAAGTTGCCACCTGTACTAACCGCTGGAACATTCCTGACAGTCAAAATGACAACTGGCAGTAATATCGACGTATATAAAAAAATCATTAATCCTAAGAAATTCTCACTGGGCCCTACGACAAAATGGTCTAAATCATTAAAAGGTCAGACAGGTATTCCTTACGCAAAGATCATCTTTGCTAACAATGAAACAAACGACATTATTAAGTCCATGATAGCAGATGAAGAGGGTAATTTTGAGTTTAATGTAGACAAAGCAACCCTAAAGGCCTTAGACCGAAACAAGGTAAAAATTATTGAACCAGCTTATGACAACGTTTTGATAAGGGATTTCTTTTATGTTAAGTCGACAGCTCCAACATTGAACCCGTTTACTCAGTTATCAACATCAGTGAGTGGAACCGCCACTCCAGATAGTATCATAAAGGTATTAAATGGAGAGGGGCAAGTCATTGGAGAAGGTCAGACAGACTCTAATGGCGTCTATGACGTTACTGTTTCAAAATTAATCGGTGGTGACTTAATTACAGTAAAGACGTTCATGGCAGATAACCCAAGTGAAACAGATCAATCTCAAGAAGATGTACAGAAAGTTTATGTAGAAGATATAGATGATTCGAGTGATACAATTAATGGTTTCAGCACCTTTGGGTCTAATGCTGTTGTAGAAGTACAATCAGATTCTACAAATAGTACAATAAAAGCCATGTCCAAGCTCAGCATAAGTTCCACAAAAAAGAAATATGGCCCATTTCCAATCACCCCAGGGAAAAATTTTAAATTAAAAACGGGAAAATTAACAAAAGGTTCTAAAGTAACGATCACGTTGCAAAGCGGGAAGAGGAAGGTTTCCCTCCCAGTCGTAACCGTCAAAAAAATCTTCACATCTCCTCTTGCAGCATCTCAAGTGAAGGTGACGAACAATAAAGGGAAAAACGATACGGTAACGATAAAAGGAATCAAAAAACAATCCGTCATCAAAATCTTTAAACAAGCTTCTGGTGGAACAGCGATTGCTCAGCAAACTGCATCGAGCTCGAACATGACGATTTCCATGAAACAATTGGGTCAAACAAGTGGAACGCTTTATATCAGCATGAAAGAGCCTGGTCTAAAAGAGGGAAATCGAGTACCAATTCGCTATCAGGGTGAAAAATCAGACGCTCTAAAAGTCAACCAGGTCAAAATCAATAATCTTAAAAATAAAAAAGACGTCATTACAGTGAGTAAGATTAAGAAAAAAGACGTCATCAAAGTTTACTCAACAAACGGTAAATTACTTGCCACATCAAAACCGGCGAACAGTTCATCCATCAAATTGTACGTCAAACAAGTTGGGGCTAAGAGCGGCAAAGTATTTGTTACACGAAGCAGTGACAAGATGTTGGAAAGTGGAAAACAGACTGTTTCTTTTAAAGGTGAGCCATCCTCTGCATTAAAAGGCAGCCAAATCAACATCGTCAACAACAAGAAGAAAAATGACGTGATCACCGTTAGTCAATTAGCGAAACAGGACCTTGTCAAAATCTATAACCAATCAGGAAAATTAATTGGTCAGTCAACGGTCTCTAAAGGTAAGGTTGTGAAGGTGACCATCAAACAAATAGGCGCTAAGGGCGGAAAGATCTACGTCACCGTTACAGGAAAAGGCATGTCAGAGAGTAGTAAGACGGTAAAGTCGTTTAAGGCTGAGAAGTAGATTTCCCTAATAATTTGTAACACTTCATTTCTATAACAATCGTCATTCGTTTTATGGGTGACGATTTTACGTTCAGATCGTATTTTTGAAATAACTCCAATCATAGGATGGTGCCAATCTTGAAAAAAATAAAATATGTCGTCCTAACGGCTATTATCTTTTGTTGCAGTATGTGGTCTTCTAGTGTTCAAGCTCAATCCGGTTATTTCAACACATATACAACGTATACTGGAATGTCAGGCTCTGGATTCTACACCTCTATGCAAGGAATGTGTGTCGACCGTAACAATAATATGATTTATGCTGCAAAAATAAATACTTCAACCCAGCTGACACAATTGTACTCTATTAAAATGAACAGCTCGTCAAGCAATAGAACAGTGAAGCTTCTTAAAAACTCTGACACGAATAGTACTAGCTATGATTTAGGACATGCCAATGACTTAGCTGTCAAAGCCCAAAAAGGAGATGAGCAAGTTAGTATTTATGTAGCCCCTATGACCGATGGTGTCAAGTATGTAAAAAAGATCGTAAAGCTACAAGTGAACACGAAAAAAAGTACATACAAAGTGGCTAAAGCCTATGTCCTTCAGTACCAGGGAACGAATTTATCAGTTAGCGGCATCACGTATTCTGTTGGAGCAGACAAATTTATTGTGAGGTCTGGCAATCGCTTTTTCATTGGAGATTTTAATGATCAAACAGGGAAATTTGAGTATGAGGCCACATTTACATTAAATTATACAAAAGCAGTGATCAATCAATCAGTGGTAGATGTGTCGAAGTACATTCTTCAAGGAATTTCTTTTTACCAAGGAACATTATATGTCCCTTTATCTAAGCCAGATACCAACGGAGGGGCTTCTAACGTGAGTGTTATTCTCACGTATCCGTTAAATATCAACCAAATGATCAAAGAGCAAAAGGGAACAACAACAAAAGATTTTTCAAAAGATTTGTTTACTAGAAATGACCTATCTTTCCGAATAACGAGCAGTGCATTTACTCTTTTTGAGATAGAAGCTGTTGATTTCGATGACGGAACGTTATATTTTAATACGAATCGTGGGAAAAAAGGGACACAAGAAGATATGATCGCAACATTCAATGACTATAACTACTACAAATGATGCCAGCATTAAAAAAAGCTCCTCAAAAGTGAGGGGCTTTTTCCTTTCATCACCCATAATAATTATTCGCCTGAATAAAAAATTGGGATTGCATGTAGTTATATGTGATTTTCGAGAAGTCGAAGGGCTGTCCGTTTGTGAGATGGAAAACGGTCTCGACGCGGAGGGCAGGATCGTCTTGTTTAAGTCCGAGGTGCTTCGCTTCAGTTTCGTTTAGTTTGCCAACTTGCAGGTACATGTCAGAAAAGCCCACTTTAAGACCAAGGCCTTCACTAATGAATTTAAATACAGAATCGGCTGCAATTTCTGTGTTGAGGTAAGGAATAATGGTTTTCCGGTAATAGGACTCTTCTAAACATAAAGTTTGTCCATTGATGTAACGAATGCGTTTAAGATAGAAAACATCCTCATCTGGTTCAATGTTTAAATTCAGCGCAGCTTCTTCTGACGGTTTGACGGTATCTAACGTGAGAACTTCTGATGTCAGTTGAAATTCCTCTAAATCTTTTTTAAACCCTTGGTTGGATAATAGGCTAATATAGCCTTTGCGCCTATGCCTTCTCACAAAGATGCCGCTGCCCCTCACCTGATAGACAATCCCTTTTCTTTCGAGTAAATCTAATGATTTGATAATTGTACTTTTGCTCACAGCAAATTGATTCATGAGCGTCTCAAGCACAGGAAGTTTGTCTCCTTGCTGTAGCTCATGTGTGACAATATATTTTTCAATATCGCTCGCAATTTGTTGATACTTTAACATAGCCATTCCTCTTTGTTTTCACGATTTATTGTCTTTGTATTATAGCACATCCCGATTTCTCTTTGATATGCAAACTCAAATTATATATGTATTGATAAATTGTACCGGTATAATTATAATGTACATATACTAGTAGTGATAAAGGGGGGTTTTATATGTCAAAAGTGAGGGATTATCAAAAGCTTGCAGAAGACATCTTAGAAGCAGTTGGCGGAGAAGAAAATGTGGTGAGTGCTGCAAGATGCGCCACGAGGCTGCGTTTGGTGCTGAAGCGTTCTAATCCAAAGGCAAAAGAAGCAGTCAACGCCATGCCTGGTGTCATTACAGTGGTGGAAAACGGTGGTCAGTTTCAGGTTGTGATCGGTCAGCATGTAGGTGAGGTATATGAGCATTTTTCCAACCTTGTTCAGCTCCAAACGTCGGATGATGATCAGCCGAATGAAAACAAAGGAACGATACTGAATCGGGTCATTGCGACCATGTCCGCTGTGTTTGCGCCATTTGTGTATATTTTAGCCGCAGCTGGTATTTTGCAAGGTGCACTTATCTTAATAAATTTGATATTTCCAAGCTTCTCGAAAACAGGCACTTATGAAGTGTTTAGCTTTATTTCTTGGGCACCGTTTACGTTCCTGCCTATTTTTATTGCGATCACTGCAGCCAAGCATTTCAAAACGAATATGTATATCGCGGTTGCTTGTACAGCTGCGCTTGTCAGTCCTTCTTGGACAGAGATTGCTGGACGTGTAGCATCAGGGGAAGGTGTGACCTTTTTAGGGATTGCTTTATCTGAAACGGTTTATACATCATCCGTCTTGCCACCGCTTTTCTTAGTATGGATTCTTTCCTATGTAGAAAAATTCTTAAACAAACGAATTCATGAAGTCGTCAAACCGCTATTTGTCCCATTTTTATGTATGGTCGTCATGGTTCCGTTAACTATTCTATTAATCGGTCCTCTTTCGACAGCAGGTGCAAATGGAATTGCAAACGGATACAATGTCTTAGCTGAAAATGTACCAGCTCTGGCAGGGGCCATTATCGGCGGTTTCTGGCAAGTACTCGTGATTTTCGGTGTTCACTGGGGCATCACGCCAATGGTACTTGCGAACTTTGAACAATATGGACGTGACTCTTTTCAGGCATATCAAACCATCGCTGTTATCGCTCAAGTCGGTGCGGTGCTGGGAGTTATTTTAAAAGCAAGAAATCGGGAAACACGGAAAGTTGGGGTTTCAGCTGGAATCACAGGACTCTTCGGTATTACGGAGCCTGCGATTTACGGTGTCACCTTACGTTTTAAAAAGCCATTTATTTTTGGGTGTATTTCTGGAGCGGTCGGTGCGGTTGTGGCCAGCTTCTTTACGCCTTATTACTTTGCATATGCAGGGCTGCCTGGCCCGCTGACCATTGTGAACGGAATCAGTGCAGATTATCCAACGTCTATCATTGGTATTTTGATTGGTGTGGCCATTGCGCTGATTTTACCAGTTGTGCTTATTCAAATGTTCGGATATGGAGAAGATACAGTAGAACAGTCAGCTGGTGAAACACCTGTTAAAGATCAAGACGAAGAAACGACACAAGCTTCTATGAACAATGAAGAAATGATCACGGCTCCACTTACAGGAAAGGTGCTTTCGTTATCTGAAGTGCCAGATGCCGTATTTAGCTCTGGGGCGATGGGGAAAGGTTTTGCCATTCATCCGACCGATAACAAACTGTTTGCACCGTTTGACGGCAGTATCGTCATGCTTGCACCAACAAAACATGCGATTGGTCTGCGTTCTGAATTTGGTGTAGAGTTACTTGTTCATGTAGGAATTGATACGGTTTCTCTAGATGGATCGGCATTTACACTCAATATCAAAGAAGGCGACAAGGTGAAAAAAGGTGACTTGTTGATGACATTTGATCAGGAAGCAATTGAGAGCAAAGGATTACAAACAATTACACCTGTTATCATTACCAATACCCAAGCATACGAAGATGTGATTGTAGAGAAACGTTCGACATGTCAGCCAACTGACGTCATGATGACAATTGTGAAATAGGAGGAATAGATAATGACTTTACCAAAAGATTTCTTATGGGGCGGGGCATTAGCCGCTCATCAATTCGAAGGTGGATGGAATGCAGCTGGCAAAGGGCCGAGTGTTGTAGATGTGATGACAGCAGGTGCTCATGGTGTACCAAGACAGATCACGGAAACGATAGAAGAAGGAACTTTTTATCCAAACCATGAAGCCATTGATTTCTACCATCGTTACAAAGAAGATATCGCCATGTTTGCTGAAATGGGATTAAAATGCTTGCGAACATCGATCGGCTGGAGCCGAATTTTCCCTAAAGGGGATGAAGAAGAGCCGAATGAAGCAGGCTTACAGTTTTATGATGATGTGTTTGATGAACTGATTAAACATGGAATCGAGCCTGTCATTACGTTGTCTCACTTTGAAATGCCCCTTCATTTGGCAAGAGAATACGGCGGATTCCGAAGCAGAAAAGTCGCTGAATATTTCGCGAAATTCGCGGAAGTTTGCTTCAATCGTTACAAGGACAAGGTCACGTACTGGATGACATTTAATGAAATCAATAACAAAATGGACGTGAACAACCCGTTGTTCCTTTGGACAAATTCAGGGGTATCTATCAAAGAAGGCGAAAATGCCAAAGAAGTCATGTATCAAGCGGGCCATCATGAATTGCTTGCAAGTGCATGGGCAGTGGCAAAAGGAAAAGAGATCAATCCGTCCTTTCAAATTGGAGCGATGGTGTCCCACGTGCCAATTTATCCATATTCCTCAAACCCAGAGGATGTCATGCTGGCAGAAGAATATATGAGACAGCGCTATTTCTTCCCAGATGTCCAAGTGCGTGGCTACTATCCAAGCTACGCGTTAAAAGAATTTGAGCGCGAAGGCTATCACATTCCATTTGAAGAAGGCGATGAAGAAAGTTTAAGAAAAGGAAAAGTAGATTACCTTGGCTTTAGCTACTACATGTCAACAACGGTCAAAAGCGATGCAGTATCTGATCACAACGGAGACATTGTTAATGGAGCACTGCCACATGGTGTAGAAAATCCGTATATCAAATCAAGTGACTGGGGCTGGTCCATTGATCCGACAGGTTTAAGGTATACATTGAATCGTTTTTACGATCGCTATCAAATCCCGCTATTCATTGTGGAAAATGGCTTTGGTGCCATTGATCAAGTGGAAGAAGACGGTTCTATTCATGACCCAGAGCGAATTCAATATCTCGCTTCTCATATTCAGGCACTGAAAAAAGCGATTGAATATGACGGTGTGGACCTCATCGGCTACACACCTTGGGGCATCATTGATATCGTGTCATTCACAACCGGTGAAATGAAAAAACGCTACGGCATGATTTATGTTGACCGCGATAACGAAGGTAATGGTTCAATGAAGCGTCTTAAAAAAGATTCGTTTACTTGGTATCAAAACGTCATCACAACAAATGGTGAAGAAGTGTAATAAAGAAATGACTGGCCCGGATGAGCGTGGGATTCGCTTGTTCGGGTTTTTTTATTTCCTATGCTTCAATGTAGCCTGAATACAAAGAAAAAAGAGAGTGATCACAATAAAATAATTCATTGGATTGTGAAAGACATTAATACTAAATGTTAATTGAAGAAGAATCCAAAAACCGAATATCACTGTAACAGCTGGGATGATTTTTTTATACACATTGATTTTCCTTTCGAGAGTAGTTTGTTTTTAGGTAGCATTGTCTCATATCATTGCAGAGATGAAAAGAGAGAAAGATATTAATAGGTTCTATTGCACTATTTGGTATAATTGGTCTATAAAAACGATAAATGGTAGATAAAGAATAGGAGTTGTTGAAATGAATCAAACTCTGCAAATGGGTGCCAATACCGTACTAAACTCTCCAAAGGGGCAATTATCCATCAGTTATGAAGTGTCATCTGCAATTGATATTTCTTTAACGGCGTTTCTCTTAACAGATTCAGATCTAGTTCAAGGAGATAATGGCATTATTTTTTACAATCAGCCGGAGAGTGCTACGGGTGTCGCGACACTTTTACCAGCAGAGATATCAGATCAGTTGAAAAGACATCAATTGAATTTTGATATGAGCAAAGTGCCTGTCGGAATCACAAAGATGGCTATTACACTAACAGAGGATCGAGGAATCGGCTTTTCTCATGTGAAGAATCTGCAAGCAGAAATTCGAACAGGTGATGAGGTGCTATACCTAACACCAGTAAGCTTTACAAATGAAAAGGGTATTGTCGTAGTAGAGCTATACATAAGAAATAGTGAAACGAAAGCACGATCCATCTGGCGTGGCTTCGATTCTGGATTGGAAGGGCTATGCAAGCTTTATGGGGTTGAGGTTGAACCTGATGAACAGGATGTTTCTACACCTCCTCCAATGGTTTCTGAAAAACAAATTAATGAGCCTGCTCCAATGAAAACAGCCGCTAAACAGAAAGTCGCTGCACCTATTAGCTTAGAGAAAGTTCAAGGTAAAATTAGTCTAGACAAAGGTCATAAACCGATCATCATTGAAAAAACACCAGAGATTACGGCTACAGTATCTTGGGAGTCTGGAACCGATTATGATATCTACGCATTGGTCTATACGAAGTCAGGAAAACAAATAGATGTGGCCATGTTTGGCGCAAAAGGTGTTCCCGCTCTCAAAAGTTACGGTAACGGGGCTGTTGAGCATATGGGAGATGTCGGTAGAGATCGTGAATCAATGAAAACAGAAGTCATTAAACTAAGGTTAAATGATGATATCCTTGCGGTGGTACCCGTTGTTTACTCTGCTCAATCAAATGGAACAGGTTCTTTCTATAGATATAGAGTGTCTATGAGTATCGATAATCATCAAGGAACGTCTGTCACGATTCACGCGAAACATGCAAATGACAATGATCGAATTTATTCTTGTGTTCCAGGTATTCTTCAAAACACGAATGATGGTGTGATCATCCGTCCTTTAGAGCTTTACAGCAAGCCGAATTCCGAGCGCAGACCTAAATTAAAAATGAAGTCTTCAAATGAAATTGATGTTTTGATGGATAAAGGACCAATCAATGACTATAAGTAACGTGAACATGTGGCCAGACAGAGTATAATGAACTGTCTGGCCTTTTCTATATCCCTACAATTAATAAACTCGTTTATCCAATTTAGAGGGTAAATTGAATAGAGAGTCCATTCCATTTTTTATGTCATTTAGCCTATTTTTCCGTTTTGGAGGTCAAGGTAAAATAGACTTTATGATCAATAATGGAGGGAGTGGCTTAATCTGGGCTAAAATGGGGATTAAGGGTACGGGTGAAATTGGTTGGAATATGTCAAAAGGCGGAGGAGAAATAAATGGAAGAAGTTATTCTCAGCATGCTTTGGAAAGAATGGCACCTGATAGTCCTGAAGTAAAAGCTACTTTAACAAGTAGAGCAATTAAAAAAGCTGAAGAATTAGGGTTTAAACCACAAACAAAAGAATTTAGTGATTTCATCAAAAAATATGTTGATCCAAGAAATATTCCACCTTCAGTTATTGAAGACGCTATAATGAATACGAAAAAGATACCTGGTAATAGAAGTGGAACGTTTGTTCATGAAACACTGGATGTTAAAGTTATTATAAATGAAGCAGGCGATGTTATCACAGTTATACCGAAATAATTAATAAAAGGATGAATACGAATGTTTATTAAGTATGATGAATATGATCTATTAGAACTTTTCCAAAGTGAGCCGGTGAGTATAACAGGCAATATAGATGATGGAGAATTAATTTATACTTACAAAGATGACCAAAATTTCAAGGTGATTTTAACTTTAGATGTATATAAGCAAACGAGTAGTCTAAGTATTACATTTAATGATTCTATAGTATTTACAGGTGATTTTAATAATGTAACAAGTATAAAAAAAGATGAAAAAGCTATGGTAATGAACGTGGACGAAGAAGAGAGGTTAAAAGTTAAATTTTATAAACAAGTTGGAGTGGAGTTACTTTAAAATAGCCTTATTGTATTAGAAAGAAATATAAAACAATTATGATATTCTCTCAGATAAATCAGTAGGTGAAGTAGTTGTTACTTCTAAATATAATGTTATTGTTATCATACCTTGACTGGCTATATGCCTTTCAAGGTTTTTGTGTTTATTGGCCTTCATACCTAGAAAAAACGATAAAATGGGGATTTTTTTCCTGAGTGGATCATCGTATGATAGAGACAAGCAAAACGAACGCATTGAGCACTATTGAGAAGCACACTTCTGAATATCTAAAAATCAAAAAAGATCAAGAAGAAGCCCGCAAGATCGCAAAGGAACAAGAAGCGCTAGCCAACCGTCCGTGGTATGAAAAAGCTCTTGATTACGGAGGAAATATCGTCAATGAACTGACAGGCGTGAACGATGCAAAACGTGCCGCAACAGGCGTCGATCCGATCACAGGTGAAGAACTCACCGCAGGCCAGCGAGTCGCCGCAGGCGGCATGGCAGCAGCAGGCTACATCCCGATCGTCGGATGGGCGGGCCGTATTTTCAAAGGCGGAAAAGCCGTCTATAAAACGACTCAAGCCACCTCAGCCGCAGTAAGAGCGGTCGACATTTACAAGACATCACAGAAGTCTTTCGATGCGTTGAAAACATCACAAAAAGGCTTATATGGCCTCACCGCAACAAACGGCTTCAGCGAAGCGATTACGGGTCGAGATATGTTTGGAAATAAAGTCTCGAAAGAACAGCAGGAAGCGAGTATGAATGCGGCTCTGGGGATGAAGGATAGTACTGGTAAAGATGGATTTAAACATAAGTATTCTGACAATAGCAAAAATCATCTAATACGACCAGAAGGTGTTAGTAAAACAGGTGTAAGTGGTGGTCATAATGAAAAGGAATTTTTCAATTATTTAAATGAAAAAGAAATTCCCTATAAATTGGAGAGAAAGGAACGCCATCCTTCGGTACATGGAATAAATGATGTGTACTATAAAATAGCAAAACAAGAGCGTGGTATGTATACAAAAGAATTTAAAGCCTCTACTCATAAGAAGACTGTATATGATGATAATGTATTTACTGATGAACAAATTTACAAATATGGCCAAGAGGCAATGGAAAATGGTACTGAGTATGTAACTAGAGGCGGTCAACATGTAATACAAGGTAAATCAAATGGTTTAAAATTTGAAGGATGGAAAAATCCAAAAACAGGGGAAATTGAAAGTTTGTATCCAGTATTAGAATGGAAAAAATATAGTAATTAGGAGGATCTTGATGTTAAATAATATGCAGCCAATAGTTCAAGACTTTTTTTCTTTTTTGAAGAATGATTTAGTTGAGGTGTTAGAGTGTTTGTCCCATAGAGAACCTTGGCAAGATCATATGATGGGATACGAACTTCCTGAGCATTCAGAGGACGTTGAATTTAATAATGGAGTAATGATATTTATGGACACAGCATCTTATCATGAAATTGTGATGGATAATCTAGATTTCTATAGTTGCTTGGAAGAAATTTGTATGGAGTATGTTGCTGAAACTCCAGAACAGAAGGCACAAGTTTATTTACTTTTGGACAAGGTAAAGACTACTTTAAATTTGTGAAAATTAAACCTAACTGAGTAAACCTTTAATACGAAGGTTGATTAACTTATATGAGGTATTCAAATGTATTTAAGGAGCAATAATACTACCAGAATAAATAATTATTCTTTATACAAGATATTTCAACAGTAGAAGAAGTAGATCAGTATATAAGATAAAGTATATGAAACCTTTGACATTTACCAGAAACACAGGAAGTTAGGGGGTTTAACATTCACTAGCAGAAAGGGTATTTGATGTTTACTATTTCGAAGTGTAGGGCAGAGATAAAAATCTTTTAAAATATCTAATTTATTAGTTTGTCTAATCACAAAAGGAATGTATTAAATTATGTATTTTTCATTAGAGCATTTAAAACATCACAAAATAAAAGTTGATTGGAAAACTATATATGTAGGAATTAGGCTAGATTTGATCTCATACAAAGAAATAAGCAAGTATGCATTGGAATACTTATCTAATCATACTGAATGTGAAAATTCTTTAATCCTAGAATTAGCTTGGGGTGCTGGTGATCCAGATGAGGATTATAGAAAACTCCAAATGATATTAGTAGAATTATACAATGATTTGGTAGAAGAAGAATCTAGCCCATGGGACATTGAAAAAAGGAAATGGAGATATAGTATAACGTCTCACTTAAAAGAAAAAAATAAGAAGTCACCTGAAGAGTTATTGGATGAATTGTGTGAAGTATACGCTGATTTTGGTTACCCTGAGGATATGGAACCATTTATTCATTATATGCCTCCTTCAGATGGTTATAATCCGTTACTATATTCAAAAGAAGAGAATATAAATAGATTAGTATCTTTTTTTGATGAGTTTTTACAAAAAGAAAAAGCAGTTGTCCAATTCGAGCAATTTTAATTACTGATTAAAGGTGACTAATGAAAATAAAACTTGAATTCGAACAAGGTGTGACAAACTACTATAAGTGGTTAGATCAGAAAATAAATGAATTTAAACAGTTAAGTGTATATAGTATAAACGGATATCACTTTTTAAATGATGGTGGAATAGAGGCTTTTCAAAGTTATTGTCAAAATGAACTAATCGAAATTTTTAGCGGTCAATTAACTAATTACCATTTTTATATCTTTCTGAGTAATAAAGTAAATGATGTACATTCGCGAATAGAGAGATTCCGAAGTATGGAAAGCAATTGATTCAAAAATAAATACTTCAGGTTTTGAAAAGGGGCCAGAATTACTTTTAGATGAACAAGAAAATCAATTTTATGTCAGTATGGCCAAAGTACCTCAACCTGATTTAGATAAGGCAATGCGAATAATGGATCAGTATCAATCTAGTTTCATGATTGCCAGTAGAAGGGATTCTATGCTCTCAGAGGAATCTATAAAAGGTTTGTTTTACACAGGATTGGATCAGAATAGTCATGAAGTAGATTATCAAGCGCTTTTTTTGAAGTATGGTTTGAATGGTGAAATTATCTTTAGATGGGGATCTGTTCTAAATGAGGCCGAATTGGCAATGATTTTAAATCAAGATCATACCCAGAAAATACAGGAGCGAATACAAAGCCATTCATAGTATCTCTAAAAGAGAACAACCCCCACATTTGGGACTTGCTCTCTCGTTTTTGTGAGACTGGGAGCAAAACACCGTATGAAACAGCCAGTTGTCGAAACTCTTTCGGTGCCTGTTTGTTTCATTTCCCCTTTTTTAGAGATCAAAGAAAATCATTTGTTTTGTCAGAAGGGATTTACTTTCCTGCAATCAAGAGAACATAAAAGTCAAATACATGGAGACAACTAACTAGAGCATATAGAAAAGCCTACACAACTGTTAACGGAAATGGCCTTAAGGGTGATTGCGACTCCTAAACAAAACCCGCTTGCTGTTTTTCTGAGATCATGAAATTGAATCGCTCTTGATGAATGTAGATGAAGTGTTTCATTATTTAAAAACTTCTTGAGCATATCAAATTCTCAAGTGGATATGGTGATTTCATTTTAATAGCAGAGATTTTTCATTTTGGATGATGCATAGAGCGTACAGCATATTTTTATGAGTTTAGTCTTTGGGGAATATGAGTTTAGAGGAATTTTTTTCTATCACCATTTCCCTCAAATTTAAGCAATTCACTATCATTACCTTTCACATTCATATAAAATAAGAGCTAGTGAAAATTTGAAGAGATGCTTGATAAATGAAGGGCATGTAAGCTGTATGAAATGATGAGATGTTTCAAGTACGTGAAGGTTGCAAAGCTGTTTCTCCTCACGCATGAATCTTGTAAGCGTAACCATTATTTGTCACTTCATTGCAATGTGTTGAGGGGTGTGTCAGCATGAGGAATCCGTATTTGAGAACGGCTTCTAGTCTTTATATCAATTATTTTTTATTAGGTATGGTCAATATTATTTTGGCTTCAAATATGCCATTTTTGATCAAACAATTAGATACAAATAGTGCAGGGATTAGTTATATGATATCTGCACTCGGTATTGGCAGGGTGCTCACGTATGGTTTATCGGGCGTACTGTCAGATCGTTTTGGACGAAAGCCGGTCATTTTGGTTTCGGGGGTGCTGATGGCGGTGTTCCTCATTGGAATCCCATTGTCTCCGAATTATCAAATCGCATTTGCGTTTGCGATTTTGGCAGGGGTGGCGAATTCGGCGATGGATGCAGGGACGTATCCGGCTTTAATGGAAGCTTTTCCTCAAAACTCGGGATCTGCAAATGTGATGGTGAAGGCGTTTATTTCGATTGGGGCGACCATTCTGCCGCTCGCTATTTTCTTTTTAGCAGAGCATGATCTGTTTTATGGATTGGCGTTTTTTGTACCTGCTTTTATCTATTTAGTGAATGTGATAATGTTGTGGACATTGCCATTTCCGAATCATCGCAAGGTGGAGCAAGTTCAGGTGACGGAGCATGATGGACTTCCGCGCTTCTCATCAGAGCCTACATTTTGGAGAGAAGGGGTCGCACTGATTGTGATCAGTTTTACATCAAATGGTCTGTACGCCTTGCCGCAAATTTGGCTGCCTACGTACGGTGAGGAAATATTGGGAATGGCTTCTGGCAGTGCTGTGAAGCTGCTTAGTTACTATAGCATGGGCGGTTTGCTGTCTGTCTTATTGCTCGCATTTCTTTTGCGCCGCATTGTACGTCCGGTCACCGTGCTGCTACTCTATCCGATCATTACACTCGCTTCTATATGTGTGCTATTGGTCGTGAAGTCTCCAGTCATCGGGACCGTCAATGCATTTGTATTGGGCTTTTCAACAGCTGGTGTCTTTCAGCTGACGTTAACCGTAATGGCTGAGTTCTTCTGGAAAAACAAAGGGACGATGACAGGAATTATCTCAACAGCAGGCGGAGTGTCCGCCATTGTGATTCCGGTTGTCACTGGTTTGATCGAAACCCACGCGACCATTTTGCAAATCTTTATATTTGATGCGGGTGTCGCTGTTGTTGCGATCATCGGGGCGATGTATATCCTCAATCGATATCGCCGGATTATGATACACGAATAAAAAAAGACGACTTCCAAAGCGGAGGTCGTCTTTTTTCTGTGTTTCGTTTAGAAACGGTCATTTTCAAATAGAATTTGTTTTACTTGTTCAACTGGCATATCCTCGCCAGTAAACAGTTTGTACGCAAGGGCACCTTGCCATAGCATCATGCCAAGACCGTTAATCGTTTTGGCACCAGCTTCTTGTGCTTGAGCAAGAAGTTTTGTTTTTTGCGGGTTGTAGACAACATCTGTCACGATTAAGTCTTTGCGTAATACATCAAGGGTATCGTCAATAATGCTGAGCTCATCTAATGGTTTCATGCCAAGGCTTGTCCCGTTTGCTAAGATCGCACTTTCAGCTACTTCACGACGGAAAGCTTCTTTGTCTTCAAGTGGGAAGATATTCGCTTTGACACCGAATGATTTCATTTCGTTGTTGATGTAATTTACATTTTCTTCTGCTTGAACAAAGTATTGATCATTACGAGCAAAAATACTAATTTCACGAATACCTGATTGTGCAAGCTGAATGGCAATCGGTGTTGCAGCGCCGCCAGATCCAACGAGTGTAACCTTTTGTCCAGCTAATTCAACGCCGTGTTCAATTAAGTTTCTTACGTAACCAAGACCATCTGTGTTGTAGCCAACCAGCTTGCCATCTTTGTTTACAACTGTGTTGCTTGCGCGAGTATGTCTTGCAGAATCATCTAGTTCATCTAAGTAATCGAGTACTTTCATTTTGTTCGGCATGGATACGTTAAATCCAGCTGCACCCATTGCTTTCATCCCGTTTACTGCTGCTTCTAGTTCATCATTTCCTACCTCAAAAGCAAGGTAAGCATAGTTGATTCCTGTTAGTGTATAGCCAAGGTTGTGCATCCGTGGTGACAGGCTGTGTCCGATTGGTGTTGCAAGAAGACCGACTAATTTTGTTTTTCCATCAATATTACGTTCGTGTATGTTTGTCATGATTGACATCTCCTTTAATTATCTAAACAATTTTTTCATGCGTCGTAAAACAAAGATTGCTAACAATACGCTGATGACCGCAATGATCATATCGAAGAATAAAGTCATTTTAATATCGTACGTGCTAACGAGTCCGCTTGTAATCAGCGGAACAAGGATAAACGCTGAACTTGCCGCAATGTTGACATATGATGAAGCCGTTGCTTTGTTTGTAGGGAATAATTTCATCATAATACTCATCGCCAACTGGAAAATGCCGGCTGTAAATAATCCTAAGAAAAAGGTACTAACAATGACAATGCCGTACGTTTCGATTTGAAATAGTGAAAGCATGGCAAGGAATGCCCCGATTGGGTAAATAATGGCGACCATAATAGGTGAAATGAATTTATCTAATACGATTGAAAGCAATAGAACAGATACGAGTGCACCAATACTAAAATAAGAAAGAAGCTGTGTCGCTTGTCCTGAACCAAGCCCAATCAATTTCAACCCGAGCTGTGGAAGCCAAGTTTGCCATACGACAAATAATGCAGTAGACGTGAATCCCATAAGTACAACAGCTAAACCTTCACCAAACATTTTCGGTTCTTCCTTCATTTGCTCTTGAACGGGAAGATCGTTTTGAGAAGCCGTTTGCTTATGATTTGGGAACGGCATAAAGATCAAGTAAATGCCTACAAGTAAGTAAAGAAGTCCTAGACCAAAGAATGCCCAGCCCCAGAAGATGTCATGTGCAATAAGGAATGCCAAGATAAATGGAAGAACAGTCGCACCAATTGATACAGACGCCTTCACTAATACAGAAGCTGAACTTGCTTTTTTAGGAAATGACTCTGTCAAAGCAGGATATGTCCCTGAATCAAGCAATGAGTTTGCAATCCCTGCGGAAATGGCAAAAATGAAAGCCAATGTATAATTGGTCGTTGTTGGAATCCCAATTAAGAATAATAAGTAGAGAAAGTTACCTGTAATAATGACAGGTTTTCGCCCCCAGCTGTCTGCCAGCCGGCCAGAGAAAAAGAGAGCAATTAATTTACCGATACCGATTGCTGATACAAGCAAGCTGATTTTTGGAATATCTACATGGTAGCGTTCAGATAAGCTTTCCATGTTTGATGCCACAATAATATTGATCATGCCTAGCATGAAATAGTTTAAGTACATGCCAAGTGATGATTTAATGTATGGATTTTTCATGTTCCCACTCCTATATTTGAAACCCTGTTCGGGCCAAATTATTGTTACCCTTTGTTATTTCCTTAAACGTAAATAATATTAAGTCCATCACAACACCCCTTGTGTGATTGATGAAAAAATAATGAACATTCATCTGTTCTTCAAATAAGTACATCGTTCTACTAAATAATTAAAAATAATAACAGTTATCATAAGTCGATGGACTTCCTAGATTTGATCAGAATCAAAAGATCCATCTTTAACTGTAGTTGATATGATAAATAACGATATGTTCACAAAAGGTATAACGATATACTAAAAGAAGCAACGAGATAAATATACTCCTGTGTATAAAATGTGTCAAGTTTATGACTTTGTGATTTAAAAAAAGAAAAATGTAATAAAGAAATAGTTGACTTGCTCAATAAAAAAAGGAGAATCGCTTTGCAATTCTCCTTTCAGCGTGTAGACAAACCCTCGCATTCTTTGTCAGTCCTGCGCTCCGGTGCTCACGAATGTCAAATTCGCTCTGCTCCGGTGCTCGTCCTTCCTAGACTGCAAAGGTTTTCTATCACGCTGAAAAGAAGACAAAGGGCTAAAATAAAGTTCATTTTAGCCCTTTGTCAACAATCTGAAAGGAGAATCGCTTTGCAATTCTCCTTTTCATGATCATGTCGAGGTTTCTCGAATATGAAGTTGAGGCTTTAATATCAACCGCTGCAGTTCTTCATCCTGCTCGTTCATTTTATGATACAAAAGGTTGGCTGCTTTGACTCCAATGGATCGTGGAAATGATGAGACTGTGGTGAGCGGCGGGTGATACATCTCCGCTTCAGGGATGTTATCGAACCCAACTACATCAATGTCTTCACCAGGCTTGATGTCACGCGCTGCCAATTCTTGAATCACCCCAAACGCCACTAAATCACTGAAGCAAAAAATAGCAGTAGGTGGTTCGGGAAGGTCAATCACTTGGGCAAGGGCTTCTTTCCCGCCTTCACGGGTAGGCACCATATCGATAATAAGAGATTCATCCATCGTCAGGTCCTCATCATCATGGGCTCTTTTGAACCCTTTCATCCGTTCAATCCAAGTTGAGGAGGATTTGATTCCACCTAAGAAGGCGATGCGGCGATGCCCTTTTTGAAGAAGATGACGGACCGCCATCCAAGTGCCTTGTTCATAATCAACGCCGACATAATCACAATGGACATCTGCTAATTCACGATTTGCCAATACTTTTGGTGTGCGAATGTTGTTTAATTGTTTCACCGTTCGTGTCGAACTTTTCGATGCTGGATTTAAGATAATTCCACCCACTCGGTGCTCTACCATTGTGGAGATGAGCCGCTCCTGCTTATCCACACTATCAAAGGTTGTCCCAAGTAAAACGGTATAGCCAAGTGACTCAAGGGTGGTTTGCACACCGATTAAAAATTCAGAAATAAAGGTGTTTGAAATATCCGTGACGATCACACCTACAATATTTGAACTTTTCGACCGCATGTTGGCAGCAACGCGATCGTACACGTATCCCAAATCCTCCATGGATTGCAGCACTTTTTTCCGGGTGGCTTCAGAGATCCTAGGGTTGTTGCGAACAACGAGTGAGGCCGTTGAAGTCGATACACCGGCATGCCGAGCGACTTCTTGTAATGTCACACGCTGTTTGTTCATTTTTTTCATTTGTCTTCACCAACTTCATTGGATTGCCTAACTATGGTTCATCATCAAGATGGATGTCTCCACCAAACGAGCCGAACATTCTTTGTTTCATTATACCTTAATCAAGGGGTGTTGATGAAGTGATGTCATATCAGCTTCAGATAAGGAGGAGACAACATCTTAAAAGATTACCATTGACAGCTTTCATCTAGAGGCGTAAAATATAAAATTATTCAGAAATAGCAACATTTAAAGTAAATATCGAAGGCTATGATTGCTGTGGGTCACACTATGGCAGGAGCAGCTTCTGGAGAGACCGCATGTATGTGCGGCGCCGAAGGGTTCACAATCTCAGGCAAAAGGACAGAAGAGTACGAAATATTGTATTTGTGATGCATGGATCATACTGTGTATTGCTTTTCTCTATTTTGCTATTCTTTTATGACCGTGAGATTGGAGCGCATCCAATCTCTTTTTTTATGGACTTTTTGAGAGTTCATTATTTCAGTATAGGATCGTGTCGTAGGAGGGTGTTGAAATTGGCACAACAAGAGTTAAAGCGAGATTTATCAAACCGTCATGTTCAATTAATTGCCATTGGCGGAACGATTGGAACTGGGCTGTTTTTAGGGTCTGGAAAGGCCATTCAATTGGCTGGACCATCGATCATTTTTGCGTATTTGATTGTCGGAATGGCCATCTTTTTTGTCATGAGGGCACTTGGAGAATTGCTCTTATCTAAGGCGGGCTATCAGTCTTTAACGGATATAGCAGAGGATTATCTTGGACCGTGGGCTTCCTTTGTGACAGGATGGACGTATTGGTTTTGCTGGATTATGACAGCGATGGCGGATGTTATTGCGGTCGGGGTGTATGTGCAGTACTGGTTTGATATTCCGCAGTGGATTCCTGCTATTATTTGTTTATTGATTTTGCTAGGATTTAATTTATTAACGGTGAAGCTTTTTGGAGAAATGGAATTTTGGTTTGCACTTATTAAAGTGATTACGATATTACTGTTGATTGGCGTTGGAATTGTCCTGTTAATCATTGGTTTTCAAACAGATGCAGGGCCCGTGACGGTAACGAATCTGTGGTCACACGGAGGATTATTTCCAAATGGTGTGACAGGCTTCTTATTGTCATTTCAGATGGTGATTTTTGCGTATGTGGGCGTGGAACTTGTCGGTGTGTCAGCAGCAGAAACAGCGAATCCGCAAAAAAATATCCCGTCTGCGATTAATAAAATTCCATTAAGAATTCTATTTTTCTATGTAGGTGCGATTTTTGTATTACTATGCATCAACCCATGGACAGAACTCAGTGCATCAGAAAGTCCTTTTGTGAAAACCTTTGGGCTCATTGGGATACCAGTAGCGGCGGGACTCATCAACTTTGTCGTCCTGACATCTGCGGCGTCTGCTTGTAATAGCGGTATGTTCTCAACGAGCCGAATTTTGTATAATCTCAGTCATCAAAAACAAGGACCGGCATCTTTTGGCCGTCTAAATAAGCATGCTGTTCCAAGTAATGCCCTGTTTGTGTCAACGATTGTGGTGTCAGTAGGGGCTCTTTTAAGCAAGCTGATTCCTGAACAAGCCTTTGGTATTGTGACTACGATTAGTGCCATTTGTTTCATTTGGGTATGGAGTATTATTTTAATATGCCATCTGAAATATAAGAAAACACGTCCTGAACTGCATAAGGCGTCTACCTTTAAAGCGCCATTTACACCTTTTGTGAATATAGCGGTTCTTGTGCTCTTTGCTGCCATTCTTGTCATCATGCTTTTCGCTGATGCAACACGTCCAGCCCTGTTATTGACACCCGTATGGTTTGGGTTCTTATTTTTGATTTATGCAAGAAAGAAACGCCGTGCTGTTTAATGGAAAAGCCGTAATAGGCTTTTTTTTTGAATCCTTTTTTCTTATGAATCGTAATAATCTTAGAAATATTTAGGGAGAGGAGGATAAGATTGGGTATAATATTATTTGGTGTTATTTTTATACTTCTATTAATACCTGTAATAATAACAAGTTTATTTTATATGGAAAGGTATTATAAAATCATTTTGAAGTTTTTCCGTGGTGTAAATTGGAGAGGAATTAAATTTAAAGGTAACTTAAAATGGGTTGATTTAAAAAAATTAATAAAGAGAGCTGTGATAAAATCTCTCTTTATTAACAGTAAAGGGAAATGGACAGTTTGGTTTGCCTTTTTTCTATTTTTCCTTCTTCTATCTGTGCAATTTTTTAACATAAAAGAGTTATATTTTTATGTTGGAATATTATTCTTGCTATTAATAGCTTTCATGTTTGCATATAAACATGATAATAAGGATGTCAATATTGTAGGCTATATCTTTAAGGTATTTATAATATTGCTGTATCCACTTACTCTTTTATTAGAGTTTTTGGATAATTTATCTAATATCAAGTTAATGATTACAATAATTTTTTTCACTACTGTATATACATTTGTATTTCTAAAAAATGTGATGGATATTTTTAGATCCACTTTTGTTCATTTAACAAATTTTATTTTTGTATATCTCTTTTTTATTACTGTAGTTGGTGTTGCCTTCGGAGCCTTTTACTATAATAATAATAATATCTTTGGATTTTTTAATAGTATGGAGTATAAGAGCGACGAGAGTCTTTTAATAATATATAAAGGTTTAGAGTTCTTTTATAATTATCCTACTATTATTATCAAAAAAGGGATTTTTGGTTATATTCCCCTGTTTGAATTTATTTTAGGCAACCTCTTTAATATTATTTTTGTCGGAATATTTATTTCATATTTTGTAAATAAGTTATCAACTAAAAATGAAAGAAGTTGATCAACTCATTCATTTCAAATTGAATACTCCGCCAGTTACTCAAAGCACAGTCAATTTTAAAGACTGTGCTTTTGCTTATTTAACGATTTCGAATCTTCAACATATAGTATGCATTAAGAATGATCAGAACAAGTCCAACGACAATGATGGAGAAGAGCTGAGAGTGATTGGCGCCAAGAGAATAGACAATCAAAATAAACATGGCACCGGTCAATAAAATATTCATCATTTGATAAGTGTGAAAAAGCCCATCGAGCATCACATGCTTTTCGCCTTCATCAGAAATGGCGAGCAGTTTTTTGCCATAATCTTTATCGGATGGACTAGGTAGATGACGATTAGGATAGACGAGTTTTAGGACAGAGATCGATGCATAAGAAAGAATGACGGTGATCAAAAATAAGGCAGCATTTGCGAGAATCAGCCAGAGTGGCTGCTCAGTCACGATGGAAATACCAATTGCAATAATCGATAAAATGGTACTCACCGTATTAGCTAACGTTACATCAGTAAAGGTTCGGTACTGTTTTGCCTCTAGTTCATCCTCCTCATCACCAGATACTGAAAGAGAGACTCTTTTCTTCATGCGTGAAATGCCTGAAAAACAATAAATGATGAATAGAACTGTCAAGCCAGTGATGACAAGGGTCGCTTCAAATGCAGCTTGCAGAAGTGTCAGCTCAAATTCGGCTGCCAGCAAACAGTAAGCACCGAGAAAACCAAGGAGAGCACCTAAGAGCATTTTGTATACAGTTTTCATGTGAGTTCATCCTCCTCGAATAGAAAAATATGTTCAATGGGTTCTTGAAAAATGCGTGAAAGCCTCATAGCAAGTAAGAGAGACGGCATTAATTCATCTCGTTCCATTAAGCTGATCGTCTGGCGGGAAACCTTTGCCCGTTTCGCAAGCTCCGTTTGGTTTAAACCATCACGTGCCCGCAGCTCTTTTAGCCGATTTTTCATTCTGTCACCTCAACTCTGATCAAAATGTTATCTTGATTGTAAAGTATTATATTCATTTTGACAAGTATATTTGTCAAAATGATAAAAATAATTGTCAGAAAGATCGCCTTTATTCAAAAGGGAATCAATGATACGCTAAAGAAAAGAGAAACAGAAAATAGGTGATGCCCATGTTCATTGATCAATTAAAAAGTGACTTACATCAATCACAGCCGCTATTTATCGGAGAAGAGACAGCGTTCAAAGCGGCAGTCCTTGTCCCTTTGGTGCAAGTAGACGGGGAATGGCATGTTTTATTTGAAGTGCGATCACTGACGATGAGAAAACAACCTGGCGATATTAGCTTCCCAGGAGGCAAACTCGACGGCGGGGAAACCGCACAAGAAGCTGCACTGCGGGAAACATATGAAGAACTAGGAATTCCGCCCGAATCCGTCAAGGTTTTAGGACAACTCAGCCCTTATATTGCCTCTCCATCCTTTGTGGTATATCCATTTGTCGGAATCATTGATGAACAGCAGGTCAAACATTCCTTTAATCAAGAAGAAGTAGATGAGACCTTTACTGTGCCTCTATCATGGCTCAGCCAATACGAACCGTACTTACACCATGTATCGGTGCAGCCAACACCAGGAGAGGACTTTCCTTATGAAAAAATCATGAATGGTGAAAAATACAGCTGGGGGAGTCGTTCGATTGAGGAGTGGTTTTATGATTACAATCGTTACACCATTTGGGGATTAACTGCCCGCATATTAAAACATTTTGTGATGGTTGCAAAAAGAAATTCCTAGAGAATCAGCTCTAGGAATTTGTTGTAGAAAGGCGTTCTTTTGCGGTTTCTTTTCCTTTCCCTTTTCCAATTAGAATGGGTGCTTTAGCTTGGCTCAATCCATATGAAGGCATGTTCACGTAGATAGATTCATATGAGCCGGCTTGAATTTGATACGTTTCATGATAAATTCCGACCGCGTCATTATGTCGTGCTCTTTGGTTAAATCCTTTCCAAGCAGCCAAATGCTTCTCCATCTTGGCGTAGGCAAGGAGGTCCTCTGTTGATTTCCAATATTGGATCATGGTGGTAGTGCGTAAACCGAAGTAATTTTCTGTCCCGAGAAAACCAAGTTCATCTTGATGTGTATAAAGTTCTTTGATCATCCCCGGCATCGCCTTAAATACTGGCAGCCATTGATGGACAGCCCAGCGTTTATTGATTCTCATTCCGATAATGAACACAACAATCGGCTCAGAATTGTCTGTTGTATACCTGCCAGCACGTATATTTTTTTTCATTTGTTCACCCTTCTTTCTTCATCGATTCACAAGTCTCCACGCACCAATCAATTCCAGCCTGCGCCACTTTCTTTCCGTAATCTAACGTATACAGCCAATACTTCGCATCAGCTTCATCTGGATACAGCTCTTGAATGTTTTGTTCAATCGCAACATATGTCTCATAACGGATACGGAGCTGCCTCTCATAATCCTGTAAAAGCACCAATTTTTTCTCAAACGAAAGATATTGACCAAAAAATAACTTTAATAACACCTCATTTCGTTCTGATGGTACTTGATCGAGCGGCTGTGCCAGCCATTGCCTCAACGTGTCCAGCCCTTTTTCAGTTAGATGATATTCCCGCTTGTCTGAGCGGCCAGTTGTAGAAGTGGGTGAAACCTTCGCAAGCCCTTCCTCGACTATTAACTTTAAAGCTGGATAAATTTGTCCATAACTAATTTTCCAAAAGTGATGCAAGCTCCTATCAATTAATTGCTTCACTTCATACCCAGACTTACAATCTGTCGTTAAAATCCCCAATATCGCATACGTCGTATCATTGTATTTTTTCATTGATCAACACACCTATCTAAAAGATATATCATTTAGATATATAATAAACGATATATAACTGCAGATACAAGAGGTATGAGAAAAAAATAAATGCTAGAAAGGAGGTGAAGAGATCACTGATTGGTTAATCAATGAGAGGAATCCTTCATATAGATTGAACGATCATAGTTTGGAGGGGACATATGAGTAAATCGAAAATCTGGATCATGACTATTCTGGCGGTACTAATGATTGGTGGAGGCGGCTTTATAGCATATCAAGCAATCGCAAAAAAGAGTGGTTTTAATCACCCCTACGCCTTTGCATATAAGACTCATGATCGTGTGAACTGGTTCAAGGTAACGGAGAGAAACGGAAAAGTAACAGGCCAGCTGAACGAAACCATTTTAGAGGAAAGTCCGCAAAGGCATTATGATCCCAATCTATTTATCAACAAATATCAATTAACCGGAAAATCAATTGAAAACGGTTACGAATTTTATGTGAAGCAAGGGAAAGAAACGGTCACATATGAAGTTCACCTTGCCGAAAAAGATCTTTCTGTGAAAAAACAAGGTGAAAAGCACAGCATCACATACAAAGCAATTGATCAAAAAAACCTACGTGCTGTTCAACAGGACATTCATACTCGATATGAGAAACTGATGGATGACACGGAAAATAGATTTCATGATTATGTACGAAACTTCATTAAGAAAGTAACAGGCGCTTATGGTTATCTGTATACAGCAGAGGATGGTTCATACCAACTATTTTTAAAAGTAAAACGAATGTATATGCAGTCTGAATGGGCAGGTTCTTTTCTAATGAGAAAGGTTCCAGGAGATGGTGGTGAACCTTATAAAGAAACGAAACATACAGCCGGTGGAGTTTCAGATGGGATAATGTTTGATTTGAGTACTTATCCTGCAATTGAAAAGGGTTTTATTTTAGGGGAAACTGACCGAGACGCAACATACATTAAATTTCCTTTTAAAATGGCAGGCGGGATTATAGAATTTAAAGCGGTCACGAAAGAGGAATATCAAGAACTAACGGAAGCATTCAAAAAGAAGGCGAAAGAATGGCAAAAGTAGATCGTGTTGGAACAGATGATTGTTGTGAATGGCATTTCAGGACGATCAGAATTTAGTTGAATAAATAGGGATAATGAAGATTTTTTAAATCATATATTAGTGGAGGTACCTATGAGTAAATTGAAAATGTGGGTCATGTCTATCCTGGCAGTACTCATCTTAGGTGGAGGCGGCTGGACAGCATATCAAGCAATTGCACAAAAGAATTCATTGAATCATGCCTATGCATTTGCGTATAAAACGAAGGATAAAATGAGCTGGTTTGAGATATCTGAGAATAAAGGCAAAGTAACGGGGCATTTGAATGAAAAGTATATAGAAGAAATATGGTGGGATCCCAAAATATATAAAAAACAATATGTAGTGTCCGGGAGTTCAAAGGAAAACGGTTATGAATTTCGAGTCAAACAAGGCAAAGAAACAATCATATACGAAGTTCAAATGTCTGGGAAAGACCTATCTGTGAAAAAACAAGGTGATAAGAAAAGCAGGATATATAAAGCAATCAATCGAAAAAAGCTAGATTCGTATCACAAAAAAATTCAAGATCGACATCAACATCTAGTTGATACATCAGAAACCAGATTTTATGACAATATGAGACACTTCAGGGATAAAGTGGCGAAGGTATATGGTTTTCTATATACGGCAGAGGACAAAC
Organism: Bacillus sp. AK25; assembly: GCF_048270685.1. NCBI lineage: Bacteria > Bacillati > Bacillota > Bacilli > Caryophanales > Bacillaceae > Bacillus > Bacillus sp. AK25. Next base: position 3,560,692 of record NZ_JBLUWC010000001.1, on the reverse strand, counting down.
AACTATTTTTACAAGTTGAAAGCATGCATATTGAGAATGGATGGCTCGGCTCTTTTCTAATAACAACTGTTTCTGAAGAAGGGTGTAAGCCCTATAAAGAAATGAAATTAGAGGTCGGGGGCGAAACTGATGGTGGAGACTATTTAGACATGAGCTACGATCCTATAATTGAACGAGGTGTCATTATAGGTTCGACTGATCGAGATGCAAAATCAATCAAACTGCCAATTAAAAAGACTAACGGTACTATAGAGATAAAAGCTTTCACGTATCAGGAATTTAAAAAACTCCCTAGACCATATATCATGACAGGCGATTCAGTAGAGTTAAAAGCTGTCACGAAAAAGGAATATGAAAAACAAGCGAAAGCATTTAAAAAGAAAGCAGAAGAAAAGAGAAAATAGGCATCTTAAACCAGATGAGTGAATCAACTTATCTGGTTTTTTATGGAGAAACATTTTGTTGATTGATGATAGAATGAACAAAAGAGTTGCTTTAAGTAAATAAAGAAAAGCATTTTGGGTATATAGACCTTAATAAATTTCAGAAAAATAAATGTTGACGCTTTCATATAATCAATATATACTAAAAACAAATCCAATATAAATAAATTAGACATGTGACTGGTCATGCAGGCAGGATCTAAAAACGATGAATTTCTTTAATTTGTCGTTTTAGGTCCTTTTTTTATTGACAAAATATAGGTCTCATGTATGAGAAAAGGAGGAGAAAAAATGGATTACACACAAGTCGCCAAAGACGTTTTGCAGCATGTAGGTGGTAAAGAAAACATTGCGCACCTTGAGCACTGCTCAACAAGACTTCGCTTCACACTAATTGATCAGAAAAAAGCAGATGTACCAGCATTAGAAAAAACACCAGGTGTCATAGCTGTCAGAATGTCAGGACAATGCCAAGTGGTCATTGGGAATGACGTGATTGAAGTGTATCAACAGGTAACAAATTTAATGGGCGGCAGCTCTTCTGGGCAAAGCATGCCATCCAATCAGCCAAAAGAAAAAAGAAAAGCAGGCACAGTTCTATTAGATTTCATTGTGGGTGTCTTCCAGCCGCTTGTTCCGGCTATCGCAGGCGGAGGGATTTTAAAATCATTTCTTCTCCTTTTCTCTTTATTAGGCTGGGTGGATGCAAAAGGCCAAACCTATCAAATACTGAATATGGTGGGTGACGCACCACTATACTTCCTGCCATTACTAGTCGCTGTCACAACGGCAAATAAACTAAAGGTAAACCCACTGGTCGCATTATCAGCAGTCGGTGCACTCCTTCTTCCGAACATGACAGCCATGCTTACTGAAGGTGCGCAATTAATGTCATTCGACGTAAAAAATATAGCTTATGCGTATCAAGTGTTTCCAGCAATCCTTTCTGTATTGCTTTATGCTCAAATGGAAAAATTCTTCACACGATTTTCACCAAAACCAATTCGGATTTTCTTTGTCCCAATGATGTCATTAGTCATTACTGTACCAGTTACGTTACTGTTATTAGGACCACTTGGTTTTACAGCAGGACAAGGGTTTTCATCCGTTATTCTTGCGATGTTTAATACAGTAGGCTGGGTAGCTGTTGCAATTTTAGCAGCGGTACTCCCGTTTATGGTTGCATCAGGCATGCACAAAGCAATGGTCCCTTATGCAGTGACAACGATGGGGAACCTCGGGAAAGAAGCACTTTATTTACCAGCATCACTTGCGCATAATATTGCGGAAAGTGGAGCATGTTTCGCAGTGGCACTACGCACGAAAGACAAGGTACTCAGATCAACAGCTATTTCGGCAGGAATTTCAGCATTTTTTGGCATCACAGAGCCTGCTTTGTATGGTGTGACACTTCAAAATAAACGCGTACTTGGAAGTGTCATGATTGGTTCGTTTGTTGGCGGGATCTTCATTGGATTAGTTGGTATACAAGCTTTTGTACTTGTTGGTCCTGGATTAGCAAGTATGTCGATGTTTATATCAGATGAGCTTCCACGAAATCTAATGTTTGCTGTCATTGGAGCTGTCATTTCCTTCGTTGTTGCTTTTATCGCTGCTTTTGTATTAGGTAAGGATAAAAAAGTAGAAGAAAAGACAAATGATCAAGAAGCATTTGCTGAACAAATTGGAGCAGGGGAAACTTTCAAAAGCCCTGTGATTGGTCAAATGATCTCTCTAGCTGAAGTAAAAGATGATATTTTCTCTTCAAAGGTCATGGGAGACGGAATTGCCATTGTTCCTTCAGAAGGAGCGTTATATGCACCAGTAGATGGTGAGGTCACCTTGCTGTTCGAAACAAACCATGCACTTGGTATGAAAACGGACAAAGGGGTGGAAGTATTATTCCACATTGGCATTGATACTGTACAGTTGGAAGGACAGTATTTTTATCCAAAAGTGCAGGCAGGAGATCGTGTACAAGCAGGGGATTTACTCATTGAATTTGATGTTGAAAAAATCATGGAAGCAGGATACGATCCAGTTACGCTTGCTGTCATCACGAATACAGATCAATATGATATTAAGGTACAGCCATTACAAGAGGTCAATCGCCAAGATACATTGATGGTTATCACCCAATTAGGAGGCTAAACATATGACGACAATAAAAGGTTTTCCAAAAGGATTTTTATGGGGCGGCGCCATTGCCGCCAACCAAGCAGAAGGCGCTTGGAATGTAGATGGAAAGGGCCCATCTGTTGCTGATATTGCGATGTACCGGTCTAATTTGAGTGTAGAAGATTATGAAGGGCATCTAGCTGTTACTTCTGAAAATATAGATCGAGCGATGAAAGACCCAGATGATAAAAAGTATCCAAAACGCAGAGGTGTTGATTTCTATCATCACTATAAAGAGGATTTGGCTCTATTTGCTGAAATGGGTTTTAAAACTCTTCGCATTTCTATTGCATGGAGCCGTATCTTCCCAACTGGAGAAGAGAACGAACCAAATGAAAAAGGACTCCAATTTTACGATCGTTTATTTGCAGAAATGAAAAAACACAACATAGAACCGATTGTGACGCTGTCACATTATGAAATGCCGTTAGCACTGAGCGTGAAATATAATGGCTGGGTTGAAAGAAAAGTCGTTGATCTCTTTGTTAAGTTCGCCAATGTATGTTTTGAACGCTATAAGCATGATGTGAAATATTGGCTGACCTTTAATGAAATAGATAGTATTCACCGCCACTCTTTTATTACAGCAGGAATTATTCCTGATCGCTGCCCAGAAGGGAAAGAGGAAGAGACGGTTTATCAAGCACTCCATCATCAATTCATTGCCTCTGCACTCGTAACAGCAGATTGTCATCGCATCATACAAGGCAGTCAAGTAGGGTGTATGCTGACAAAATTAACAACGTATCCGCACACTTGTCATCCGAATGATGTGGAGCGGGCATTGAAACAAAACTTAGAAAACTATTTCTATGCAGATGTTCAGGTATTTGGTGAATACCCGCCGCTTATCAAGCGCATGCTTGAGAGAAAAAACATTCATATCCAAATGGAATCAGATGATCTTTCTATTTTAAAAGAAAATACAGTAGATTTTATCTCGTTCAGCTACTATATGTCTTTAACTGAATCAGCTGATGAAGGATTAGAAAAAACGGATGGAAATACCATCCGTGGGGTCAAAAATCCTTACCTTCCATCTACTGATTGGGGATGGCAAATTGATCCGGTTGGTCTGAAAATTTCTTTAATAGAATTATATGATCGTTATCAAAAACCACTGATCATTGTAGAAAACGGCATGGGTGCAAAAGATGTTGTTGAAAGTGATGGATCAATTCACGATGATTATCGTATTAACTATTTCAAAGAGCATTTCCGCCAAATGAGAGAAGCGGTGGAAGAAGGCGTTGACCTCTTCGGATATACGAGCTGGGGCTCAATTGATATTATTAGTGCAGGTACATCACAGATGTCAAAACGATACGGGTTCATTCATGTAGATCAAGATGACGATGGAAACGGTACATTAAAACGTTCTCGTAAAGACTCATTTTATTGGTACAAAAAGGTCATTGAAACAAATGGTGAATCGCTTGATTGAAAAACCACAATCATGAAAACAGGTGATGACGATGTTTAAAATCAAAAAAGTTTTAAACTCGAGTGTGGTTCTGGCTGAAGATCAGAACCAACAGGAGATGGTTCTATTCGGCCGTGGGATTGGTTATGGACAAAAACCAGGTCAAATGATTGAAGAAAAGAAGGCAGATCAAGTGTTTATGTCTGTCGATAACATGAGAGCGAAGGAATTTCTCCAACTATTAGATTCAATGCCACAAGAGTTTATCGATTTAACTCAGCATATTGTTCAATATGCTGAAAAACGCTTAAACTCAAGTCTGAATTCTGGTGTCTATTTTACCTTGATGGACCACTTGAATTTTGCAGTAGAACGGCACAAGAAGAACATTAATATTACAAATCGAGTATACTGGGAAATCAAAAACTACTATACCGAAGAATTTGAAGTAGGTAATTATGCGCTTGAGTTAGTCAACAATACATTGGGCATTCAATTACCAAAGGAAGAAGCGGCCAATATCGCCTTCCATTTAATTAATGCGTTAGGTGAAGAGTCCGATTCCAAAGATGGCATGAAGTATGCAAAGATGATCGGAAGTATTGTGAATCTTGTCCGCTATACGTTGAATATGAAAATGGATCAAGAGAATATTCATTACAGCCGATTTATTACACATGTGAAATTCTTTGTTGAAAGATTCTACGCAAATAAATTATTATCAGATCAAGAAAATGAGTTGTTTGAACAAATTGCACACTTGTATCCTCAAGCGATGGATGTAGCTTTCAAAATCAAAGATTATATTAAACAGGTGCATAGTATTGTTATTCCAAATGACGAACTTACGTATCTGGCGGTACATATTCACCGCCTCATTTCTTATCAAGAACTGAAATAAATGTGGACCACTTGCCTTGTAATAAGGCAAGTGGTTATTTGTATTGTATCGGTTTATGTTCCGATAGGTCGTTCTGTTGGGCCAAGATTTGTATCATTTAACGAATTGTAAGACACCGTTTGTCCGAAAACAACGATAGCTAAAGCGAAAATGAGTAAACTCACTTTTTTCATCATAATTCCTCCAATTAAGTGTAGTGTGTTCCAATTGATAGGCATCCTTCAAAAAGAGGTATGCTTGGTGAATTGAACCCAGCTCTTCAAAGTGTTTGGCAGCTAGTGCACTTAATTCACGGGCACCTTCAACATCCTTTAATTCTTTCAGAATACTGATGTCATCGAAACAGGTTTTAGCTTTTTTGGATATGTCTTCAGTGAAATATAGGTGATAGAGAAAATTCATTTTTGCTGTATAGATGGGGTTTCTGTCTATTTCTTGTTTTTGTTTGACCAATTCAAAATAATAGAGAGCTTGCGACTTTTCATCAATGGAGAGTAGCTCTTTTAGTAACATAAACATGGAGTGTTCGAAATAACAAGATGAAAGGTAGTCATCATCACTAAGAGCCTTTTCTAGGGCATCAATACATTTTTTTGATTCTCCAACTTCGGCATATAGAATACTGATATTGTGATAAAGCTGTGATGCTAAAAAATGATCGTTTAATTGATTTGAGATGTGTAATGCTTTTGTGTAGTAATTCTCAGCTCTTTTGAAATCGCCAATATCCATGAAGTTGGTGGCTGCGATCACAAAAGCTGCTGCCAGTCTTCTTTCATAGCCATCATGCCCTTTGAAAATATCGATAGCATTCTGAATATAATGAAGTGAAATCAGGCTTTGGCGAAGCATCATATATAGGTTTGCGACCTTCGTATGGAATTCTGCTACTTCTATTTCATCAGGAATGTTTTGTAGTTTTTTCTCAGCAATTTTAAACAGTCCGATGGCTGATGCATAGTCTCTGTTATATGAAGCGTAAAGGGCTTTATATAGGTAAAAATAGTATTCAATTAAGTCGTTTGTTTTAGAAGGGTATTCTAGCACTGTCGGTTCATTTAGTTTTTTACCTCTTCGTTCATATAACATGAGCTTAAACTTGCCTTCTAGCAATGAATAGTAGGTCAAGACCTCCTGATTCTCTTCCATCTCTTGAAGTAATTCCTTTAATTCTGTGTAGATTGTCTTTGCATTGTGTACATCATGCTTACGAATGGCAATTCGCCAATCATTTAAACGATTCCCCACCTGTTCAGCTGAAATGATTTTCATGGAAATTTCACCTCTTTAACATCCTTTCGCCTGTTTCAATAAAAAACGATATCACAATTTTTGGTAAAATATAATCGTTTCTGGGAGGTGATTGACAGGAGGTAATAAAAAGGACCTTATGTCATGAGATGTACGTTATTGTAATGATGATTGATTGTTTATTCAAATGAGTAAAATCTTTTTTTGGAAGTCTAAAAACGTGATAGATACTATTAGTTTTAAGTTTATGGTCGAAAATACCATCTGAATATATGAAATAAAGCTATTTTAGCTATGAGAAAAGAACAATGAAAGGTCGATCTAGAAGGGAAAATCAGTTATGATGTTGCTAGATGATTTTGGAAAAGAAACTGGTAGTTACTGAGAAAGGTGAATATCCGAGACAAGTGTTGACCTTTCAGAAAGGATGTTGAAATGAAAAAAAGATTTCAAATGTTAAACTGGCAAATGACAATTGTGATGACGATGCTTTTACTTGTTTTAGTTACTCTTTATATCTCAAAGAGATACTTTTATAGCAAAGAAATTGAGTTGCTGACAGAATCTTGTCAACAAGAAGACGGCAAAATCATACTAGAAACAAATAGTTTGACTATGGATTACTCCTTTGAGTGTAAGAAAAAATAAAACAGGCAGAAAGCTGCCTGTTTGACACCAATTAAAACCCTAAGTTTTGTAACCACTTGTTTAACAAGGCCTCTCGTTTCTCAGCGGTAAAGCGATCGTATTTTCCTAAATTTAAATGGGCTGAAATTTCACCGTCATTCATAAACAAAATTCTTTCAGAGCAAAGGGCCACTTTTGGATCATGGGTGACGAGAAGCAAAGTTGTTCCTTCAGAATTGATTTGTGAAAAAATATCCATGACTTCCTTTGTCGTGCTTGAATTAAGAGCACCTGTGGGCTCATCGGCAAAAAGAATGTTTGGTTCATTCATAAGAGCTCGACAGATAGAGGCTCTTTGGAGCTGTCCTCCTGATACTTCTGATAAATATCTATCAGCTAAATGATCAATATCAAGTTTCCCCATTAAATATTTCGCTCGTTCATTGATTTCTTTTCTCGGCATTTTCTTCGCTAAGTAAGCTGCAGCAATGATGTTATCAAATAGAGTGAGGTTTTTTAGTAAGTGGCTGTGTTGAAAGACGAATCCCATCTCTGATAAGCGCAAAGCTGTTAACTGTTTGTCTGTCATTTCTGATAGCAGTTGACCTTTATATTTGATTTCCCCTCTGGAGGATGTCTCTATACCGCTAAGTTGATAAAGCAAAGAGGTTTTTCCACATCCTGAAGGTCCCATAATGGTGACAAATTCTCCACGTTTAATGGTTAAGTGAATATTTCTAAGAATGGTCTGTTTTTGTCCTTTTAATGAATCAATTTGTAAAGACAATTGTTTCGCTTCAATTAATTGTTCCATGTGAAACATCTCCTTATGAAAGTGTATGACGGCTGATTTTACTAGAAAAAAAGGACTTCAATAACCACGAGATGACAGTTAAATTCACCATAAACAGCAGGAGAGGATACACGATCCAAACCCATTTCGGGGCTAACCACTGAAGGCTGGATGCTCCTAATGATGCGCCGCCTGCACTCATCAACGCCGGACCAATAGTATGAACAGCGATTGCTCCAATGAAGGCACCAATAGAGAGAACGACGATAAAACTTGTTAAGTATTGATAGGTTAAATCTTTTTGAGAAAAACCAATCGTCCTTAACAAGTGAGTACGATTTAAATCTTTCGCCCTTAACATGTGCAGAAACATCATTAACATGAGGCTGGCTGTTCCAAAAGCTGCGATGGTTGAAAATAATGCAATCACTTTTACTAGAGATGCGGTGCTTCCTATTGTTTGATGCACATATTCTTTCATATCTGTCACTTTTGCAGGAGACATATTTGTTTCAAGTGCTGCTTTTTTCCCTGCCATATCTATTCCTTGTTTTAATTGTATTTGAATGGTTTTCCAAAGGGATGAATGAGGAAAAGGCTGAGATAATGATTTAGCTGTTTTCCCTCCGTTGGTGACGTCTTGATAAATGCCGGTAACCATTTTTTGAACTTGCTGTCCATTTGTGGCGAGAGTGACTTTTTCGCCTATCTTTTTCTGAAGTGAGTCAGCACTCAACACCGATAAAGCAATCTCTTCCTCCTTCAACGGTTCTCGTCCTTGTAAATAGGTGAGAGGGAATGCTGATAGATCACCTGTTTCTAAATAGAGCGTTTCTAATGTATTCTCCATTGATTTGGCTTGTAGAGAAGTGGTTTCATAGACGGCAGATGTTTGAATGTCTTGGTCTAAGCTAATCATAGACGCTATTTTATTTGTACTTTTCTCTAAATGATTTCCCTGCCGAATATCAATTCGAAGGTCACTTTTTCCTGAGCCAAGATATGTGACGAAATCTGGTGATTGTAATGTGTACCATAACTGAATCGGCATTAACATTAAAAATGTACAAAGCGCAATAATACAGGTAATTGTTGAATACATCTTTATTCGCGAGAACAGATCTTTCAAACCAAACCAAAAATTGACTGGGAGGAATCTGTTTTTCTGGAGGTGCATAGGAATTTGTTTTTTACGGCTTGGTGAGCTTATGCCGCCTTGAATGGCTTGAGCGGCTGATATTTGACCAAATCTCCTTAGGACAGTATAGCTGAATGAGATGACGATCATTGCCGTCAAAATTGATACCAAAAGCGGGATCACCTGATGAATAAAAGAGAGGCGATTCCCCATATATTGCTGAATATTGGCTGTAAACAAATCACCAAACATGAGTGTCATCAAATATCCTGCTATACATCCTATACAGGCAAGCACAGCATACTTCCCAACGTATAATTGTTTGATTTTTGATAAAGGGATTCCTAGTACTTTTAAGATTCCAATTTCACGTTCATCCTCTTCTATAGCGGCCGTCATAGCGAGACGAAGAGAGAGGAGGGAAATGCTAATGAGCAGAAAGCAGACAAGAAGGAGAATGGCGATCACCATACCATCTGTTAGGGCATTCAGCATGCGAAGCAGGGATAATGTGACAGCAGGGCCCTGTTGTGGCAGCTCAGAAGATTGATAGAGTGTTTGAAAAGCATCTGCTTGACTAGCATCATGCAATAAGAATTCAATTAAGTACTCCTTTTTTTGAAACACTTGATTCAGTGTCGCCCAGTCCGCATCATGCAGAAGAAATCTCTTTGAACTGACAAGACTTGGATTCATTTGGACATCTCGTAAGAATGTTTTGATTTGAAAAGAGAATTGATGAGAGCCTTTTGTAATGAGTAACCTTTCGCCAATCTTTAAATGGTATTTTTGTTGAAAATAAATAGGGACTGCTACTTCTCCTTTATTTACAGTGAGCTTTTCATTTCGTTCGTTTAAAAGAAAATCAAAATAGCGATTTTGTTTTACAAATAAATGATCCATCACACCCGCTTGAGCAGGCTCCTGCCCGAACTTGATGCTGACGTGTTCGATCGGAATCATTGGAACAATTTGATGTGCCTTTACCATCGACTGTTTACTTGAAAATATATCGACCGCTTTTTCATCTAAGCTGCCATCGTGCATTTGGACAAAGTCTGGTGCTTTGGCTGATTGGAGTAGATCAGAAATGGAACCATTCAGCTGGACCGTCATTTGCGCAGCGCTTGTTGCTAAAAATGATGTCATCATGATGCAAAGGGTTAAGCCGATTGAAATGAGACGGTGGCGGGTTAGGTCTTTCTTGATAAACGTCAATCTCATGAGGCTGATTCTCCTTCATGTCGAAGCATATTTTTTGTAAGGAAGGCAAGTGCAAACATCAAGGCACTGACGATTAACACGGTCACATACATGCTGGCGGAAAAAGTGTTGAACAAGAACCCATACATCATTTGACCGAGCGGTGCAGCACATTGAGAGACCATTGTTAGATTGGCCATGACTTTTCCTAATTGAGCATTGGGTGTTTTCTTTTGCACATGTGAGATGACAACGATCGAAATCATGGTGAGCAACATGGCAATTGGGAGACACCCTGCTAAAAAGAGAAAATAGGCTGGAAATGTACCAAATTGAAGAGCCATCTTGGATGTTGAAAAAGCAACAGGCAGCAAAATGACTGCGATGACGAGCAGCCAGCGATACAAAGTAGGAATTCGCCAATGTTTCGCTACAAGCCCAACTAGCAGCGCGCCTGCGATGACGGCAAACTCAATGATGCCCATTCCTATTCCATACATGATGTCACTGCTTTTCATTGTGACCCTTAAAATAATGGGACCTCCAACGATAAAAAATGGTGTGAGGATGAAATTTAGCAGCGCTGCAAGCAGCATGGCTCTTTTTAAAAATGGCTGGCTTCCGATATAGGAAAATCCTTGTTTCATATCTTTCAAGAGTACTTTGGTCATCGGTTCTGCGAGTGGGCTAGGTGAGAAAGAGATATTTAACCGTAAAAGCATGCATGCTGATAGAAAAAATACAATGCTGCTAGCGCCTATGATGACCTGGCTCCCAATGAGTCCGTATAAAACGCCGCCAATGATAGGAGCGACAACACCTGAAAGGGCCTGCACGCCATTCACGATGCCATTCGCTTGTTCTAATTTTTCTTCTTTCACTAGCTGAGGAATACTGGACATCACAGCAGGAGCATAAAACGTACTCATGACACCAAGGAGAATCATGACGGCTCCAATCATATAAAGCGAATCATGACCTGAAAATAACCAGAAATAAAAAGCCAGAATCATAATGCCAGTAAGAACATCAAATAAAATCATCAAATTTCTTCTGTTAAACCGGTCAGCCATTGCTCCTGCTAATGGCGAAAGGAGGAGCGGGATATTGGATAAAGCGAAAAGCAGAGCATATAAATCAACGCGATGTGTCATATCCAAGACGTGTAAAGATAGAACAAAACGAATCAAGGAAGACCCGAAAACGGAAATAATTTGCCCGAGAACGAGATAGATAAAATGGGTGGAGCCATTTTTGGCTGATAACGACATGAAAATCACTCTCCTTTTAGACCGACCGTCAGTCTATAATGTATGCAGGATTGGTATCGAAGTGACCAATCACTGATTATTGTCTTCCGGTTCTCCAGTTAAACGTTGGAGAAGGAAGGAGAAACTTCCTTTTTCTGCATGTAATGAGGCTTCAAGGATTGCGATAAATGCTAGAGCTCGTTGTATGCTTTCCGCTGTGGTCCATTGGAAAAGTCCCTCATCAAAGATAACCTGTGCAGAAGCGAGGAGAAATTCGACAGTTTCTTGTGGGTAATCCGTTTGAAATATCCCTTCTTCTACCCCTTGCTGAATGACTTCTGCTAAAACGGGTGATAGCTCTGTAATGGCTTTGATCAAGCTTTTTTGATGCATCTCTGCATTAGCAGGCTGATGAAATTGTTCGATCATGCCTTCTTTATGGCTGCCCTGTTTAGGAGATTGTGCCATGATGATGCGAAATAATTTATCGACCACTGAGATATCTGGATCAGCGGCAATACGCTTTGCCTCGATGATATCTGCCTTTATGATCCGGTCAATGATTGCATCCATCACTTCTTCTTTGGAAGTAAAGTAATAATAGAATGTGCCTTTTGCAATGCCAACGGCTTTGAGGATGTCAATAATTGTGGTTTGCTGATAGCCTTTGGTTGAAAAAAGCTTCTCTGCTGCATTTAAGATGTCATTTTTGCGTTCCTCAGGATGTTTAACGGTTCTCATAAAGCCATCCTTTCTTTTGACTAGACTGTCGGTCGGTCCCTTGATTTGATTAAACACTTTTTGGCGTATCTTTGTCAACGGCTGTTTTTTTCAGCTTTGCATTTATTGTGCAATGACACTATGATACATTGAATGAAAACCCCTTCAGGAGAGATGCTGAATGCAATTTTTAACCAGTGAATTGGCGCAAGAGATGGTTGAACGTACGATGCATATTTTACATCAAAACATCAATGTCATGAATGCGGATGGTGTCATTATTGGGTCTGGTGAACGAAAAAGGATTGGACAAAAACATGATGGAGCACGTCTAGTGCTGTCAAGCGGAGATAGTGTGGAGATTGATCAGGAGACATCCCACCGCTTAAAAGGCGTGAGGCCTGGAATCAATCTGCCTATTTGCTTTCGGGAACAAGTTGTTGGTGTCATTGGGATTACAGGTGAGCCAGAGGACATTCGTCATCATGCCGAGCTGGTGAAAATGGCAGCTGAGCTCGTATTAGAGCAGTCTTTTCTACTTGAACGCTTCCAGTGGCGGCAGCGAATAGAGAGTGAAATTGTGAATCAGCTCATCTCCGAGTCTGACATGGGTGATCATCAGCTGAAGCACCGTGCTGACTGGCTTGGAATGGATTTAGACAAGCGACGAATGGCTATTGTTTTTCAGCCGATTCCATCATCCGAGGATACGGTACACAAAATGATGCATGCCATTCAATACGATAAGAATGCGGATGATTTACTAGGCATGACCTTCCGTCATGAATTGATCCTGTTAAGACAGCCGATATGTGACCATCAATTCAAGCATGTGATGAAACAGCTACAACAAACAATGGCAGGTGCAGTTGATGGACAAGTGCTCGTGGGTGTAGGAACTGTCGCTGAGGATATGAGTCAATTACCGTTGTCCTTTCAGCATGCGAGAGAGGCCCTGCGGTTAGGAAAGGTGCTCCATCCAGAGGAAAGCATATATGTCTTTGAATCTTATCAGCTTGAAAGCTTGTTTATAAAAGCGAGAGCCGCCAAAGAGGGCAAACGGTGGAGTGATTTTTATCATCCGCTGATACAAGAAACGGAGCTCGTTCAAACGTTAAAGGTTTACATTGAAGAGGGCGGGGACTTACAAAGAATCGTTGATCGTCTATTTATTCACCGCAATACACTACGATATCGTTTAGATAAAATCCAGGCATTGACCGGAAAAGATCCTCGTCATGTGAAACAGTTGATGGAGCTGTACATAGCACAATTGGACCATCAACTGTCTTAATTGTGCATTTGCACAACTGGATAAAGAAATAAATAAAAGAAGTTCATCTAGATTCACAACTCGATCCCTATGAGTAAACGCTTACAATTAAGAAAAGACAATCAGGAGGGATGGAGTATGGGTGGAGATGTGACAGTAAGTACATTGGGCGCATTGACTGCGCTTGTGATCGCTATTGTTCTCATTCTAAAAAAAGTATCACCTGCTTATGGCATGCTGGCAGGCGCATTTATTGGCGGTTTGGTTGGCGGTATAGATGTTGTGCAGACCGTGAACGTCATGATGGAAGGTGCAAAGGACATGATTCCGGCTGTTCTTCGAATCATGGCGGCAGGTGTACTGGCAGGGGTTTTAATTGAGTCGGGTGCTGCGTTATCTATTGCGGAGGCCATCGTGAAAAAACTTGGAGAGGCGAGGGCACTTTTAGCACTCGCACTTGCAACAATGATTTTAACAACGGTGGGTGTTTTTGTAGATGTTGCAGTCATTACAGTAGCACCAATCGCACTTGCCATTGCTAAGCGTGCAAAACTTTCTAAAACGGGGATTTTACTTGCGATGATTGGAGGAGGGAAGGCGGGGAATATCATGTCACCGAATCCGAATGCCATTGCAGCCTCTGATGCCTTTGGTGTACCGCTCACTTCTCTGATGGCGGCAGGTGTCATACCGGCTATTTTCGGGATAGCCGTCACGTATGTATTAGCCAAAAAGCTTGCGAATAAAGGGACACCTGTTTTGGAAGAGGGAGCAGACCAAGGCGAGGTTCAAGTACCTGGTTTTCTACAAGCGCTTGTAGGCCCGCTTGTGACCATTCTCTTGTTAGCCTTAAGACCGTTGTTTCAAATAAATATTGATCCGATGATTGCCTTACCAATAGGAGGAATTGTTGGCGCTCTTTTCATGAAAAAAGGGAAGTTTCTCAATGATTATGCGATGTCAGGGCTGCATAAAATGTCAGGTGTAGCGATCATGTTACTAGGGACAGGCACATTAGCTGGAATTGTATCGAATTCTTCCATGAAAGAGGTATTTATTCAAGCGCTTGACGCTTCGGGATTACCTCCTTACTTGCTTGCACCAACGTCTGGAATTTTTATGTCGGCGGCCACAGCTTCAACAACTGCAGGGACGGCAGTTGCAAGTGGTGTATTTAGCGGAACTCTTATTGGTCTTGGTGTATCTGCCCTTTCAGGCGCAGCTATGATTCACGCTGGCGCAACTGTTCTCGATCATATGCCGCACGGAAGCTTTTTCCATGCAACGGCGGGAAGTGTTCAAATGGATATAAAAGAACGGTTGAAATTAATGCCCTTTGAATCGTTAATTGGTTTGACATTAACCGTTGTATCGACCATTATCTTTGGTATTTTCCAGCTGTTCGGCTGAGGATTTAATGAGAAACGAGGGGTTTTTGGATGAAGATTGTGATCGCACCAGATTCATTTAAAGAAAGTTTATCTGCTTATGAGACAGCATGTGCCATTGAACGAGGATTTCGCTCTATTTTGCCACACGCAGAATATATGAAAATCCCAATGGCAGATGGAGGAGAAGGCACAGTTCAATCGTTAGTGGATGCGACAGGCGGGAAAATTGTCCAGCAAGTGGTCACGGGCCCGCTTGGCAAACCTGTGGATGCCTTTTTTGGTATGTTGGGAGATGGGCAGACAGCTGTCATAGAGATGGCAGCAGCATCAGGATTACATCTTGTTCCGCCAGAAAAACGGAACCCCTTATTCACGACGTCTAGAGGGACAGGAGAATTAATGCTTGCAGCGCTGGATAAAGGTGCGAAGCATTTAATCATTGGGCTTGGCGGAAGCGCAACAAATGATGGTGGCGTTGGCATGATGCAAGGTTTAGGTGCTTCTTTTCTCGATAAAGCAGGCCAAGACCTCACGCCGGGCGGTGGATCACTGAATCAATTAGCTTCTATTGATCTATCTCGACTGGATCCAAGATTGCAATCAGTCCGTCTGGAAGTGGCGTGTGATGTGGATAATCCTTTAACGGGTGAAAGAGGAGCGTCTGCTGTGTTCGGTCCTCAAAAGGGAGCAGATACAGAAATGGTTCAACTGTTGGACAAGAATTTATCTCATTTTGCACAAGTGGCTAAGCAGCAGCTTCATGTCTCCTTTGGGGATGCGGCAGGTGCAGGAGCGGCAGGAGGACTGGGCGCGAGTTTATTAGGCTTTTTACAGGCTGATCTGCAAAAGGGAATCGATATTGTACTGAAAGCCGTACATTTTGCTGACGTACTAAAGGACGCTGACCTAGTCATTACAGGGGAAGGTCGGATTGATCAGCAAACCATTTACGGCAAAACGCCAATCGGTGTAGCCAAAGCTGCGAAACAATATGGACTCCCTGTCATTGGCATCGCTGGGTCCCTCTCAAAAGACAGTGCAGTCGTACATGATCATGGCATTGATGCACTTTTTAGTATTGTCCCTGGCGTCACGACTCTGGCTGAAGCCATGCATGACGCTAGTGTGCATGTAGAGAGAACAGCAAGGAATATTGCGGCTGTCATGAAATTTGGAAGAGATAAGTAAATGATGAAAAATGTTTCCTTTTCTATCACATTCCTTTCTATAGAAATGTGGTAAAATGGTTCTAAATGAAAAAGAAAGTTGGAGGAAACACAAATGTCTAATCTACCGAATTGTCCATCGTGCAGTTCAACCTATACATACGAGGATGGCAGCATGCTTATTTGTCCAGAATGTGCGCATGAATGGTCGCTAGAACAAGAACAAGCGGAAGAGGAGCAGCTTGTTGTCAAAGATGCGAATGGAAATCTATTAAGTGATGGTGACACGGTCACTGTGATCAAAGATTTAAAAGTCAAAGGTTCTTCTTCGGTTTTAAAAATAGGAACGAAGGTCAAAGGGATTCGTTTAGTCGAAGGCGATCATAACATTGATTGTAAAATTCCTAGTTTTGGCGCGATGAAGTTAAAATCGGAGTTTGTGAAGAAAGTATAATGATAAAGAAATGTTCTTCTCATAATTAGAATTTGGTCATGACAAGCTTACTATAAACGCTGAAGAAGAATGATGTATATGATTGTTGTTAACGTATAAAGAACACCTAAATTGTCAAAGGGATTCAATTCCTTTACTCATTAGGTGTTTTATATTTTTTATTAAGCTTTTATTTTTGAAGGTCAGTTATCGATGGGGTGGTAGAAGTGGAATTTGGATATTTCAAAAAAACTGTTATGAAAAAAACGACTAAATGCATCCCTATTATCAATAAAGAAGGTGTCCCCATTGGATTCATAAAAAGATTTTATAAAAATAAAGCTGAGAGAATTTTGGATCATATATTTGATGAGTTTTTTGTGAATGTTGAGGTTATGGATGCAAATTTGAATACTGTTGTAAAAGCTACAGAAAATATATCCTTCAGATCCATGTACCGCTCAAATTGGAGCATAGAATGTAAGGAGAAAGGAAGGTTGATATTCGAAGATCAAACTAAAATCAAAACAAATCCAACGATGCGTTTCATCATCAATGATACTACCTATTATCTAAAGAAAGGTTTCGCAGATAAACGTGTTAGATTGGAAGACTCAAAGCAGACCATCGCTGACATTACATACGATAAAATAATACCACCTGCAACAGTCAGTATTGAAAAAAGACAAGGTGACCTAACTCTACATCTTATCGCTTGCCTCTATTATATCTTTATGTTGAGGGAGTAGCTGAAGTTAATATATTTTATCATACTTAAAGAATTTGAAAATATACTATTTGTGATTTAGGTTTTAATTCCTATAAAATTTAGGGAAGTCCCTTTCGTGCAATAAGATCTTATTAAAATGATTACCTTAACCTCACCTTAAAAAAGGCAGATGATTCTCTAAATTTTGCCTAATCCCCTTCACAACTTTTGGGCATTGCTGTACCATATGGAAGTGTTCTTCTATTTTTGACGGATCATGGTGTTTATCAGGAAATAGATGATAGATGATACTTAGACAAAGAAGGAGAGGTAACGTGACGAACGTTTTAGAACTGCAAAATGTATCTAGGCATATTCGCGGGAAAAAGATTGTTCAAGACTTGAGTTTCTCTGTCCAAGCGGGCGAAGTCTTTGGCTTCTTAGGGCCGAATGGCGCAGGAAAAACGACAACCATTCGCATGATGGTCGGTCTTTCTCCCATTACATCCGGTGACATTCTGATTAATGGTCATAGTATTCAAACTTCATATCAGCATGCCATCCAAGATGTCGGTGCAATTATTGAAAATCCAGAAATGTATAATCATTTAACGGCAAGACAAAACCTTGTTCATTTTGCCAGAATGAATGGAAAAGTGGATGAAGGTCGAATTGATGAACTGCTAGAACTAGTTAGTTTGCAGCATGTGAAACATAAGCGTGTCCGTACGTTTTCATTAGGAATGAAGCAGCGTTTGGGGATTGCTCAGGCATTGATACATAAACCGAAACTGCTAATCTTAGATGAGCCGACCAATGGACTAGATCCAGAGGGAATTCGTATGATACGAGATTACTTGAGAAGGCTGGCAAAGGAAGAAGGGCTTGCTGTCATTGTTTCAAGTCACCTCATGTCAGAAATGGAATTGATGTGTGATCGTTTCGCCATTATCCAAAAAGGAAAGCTGATTGCGATTGAGGATCAGCGTGCGGAGACGAAGCAGGATGATTTGGTCAATTATCGAATGAAAGTAGCATCAAGTGAGCTTGAAGAAGCTCAAAAGCTCATTGAAGCATTTGAGGAAGGCATCACAGTTAGAGAAGAGGAGCAGTACTTATTCTTCTCCATCCTAGAAGAGAAAATGCCACAATTGATTCGTCATTTGAGCGAGGCTTCTATTCATTTGTACGAAATCAAAATAGAAAAACAAACCTTAGAAGATAAGTTCTTAAGCTTAACAGGTAAAAAGGAGGCAGACGTATGATTCGCCTCATTCAAAACGAGTGGATGAAAATCAGTTATCGTGTGGGTACTTGGATTATGGTTGGGCTTCTTGTTTTAGGTATGATTGCGACGTTGATTTTTGCTGTTAAGACAAATGACGGAGATCAAGCATCCGGTGATTGGAAAACTGAGTTGCAAGAAATCAATAAAGCAAAGAAGCAAGAATTGAAAGAGGATAATATAAGTTTTTATAAGAGATCCCTTGAAACCGATATAGCGATCAATGAGTATCGAATCAAACATGATTTACCTCCAGCCGACCAATTCGGTAAAAATGCATGGACTTATGTGAAAACAAATGCTAATTTGCTTCAGCTGGTCGGTGTATTTGTGATTATTATTGCAGCCACAATTGTTTCGGCTGAATATAAGCATGGTACAATTAAATTATTACTGATTCGTCCGCCATCCAGGTTGAAGGTTCTTTTGTCTAAATACTTTACCGTTCAACTATATTCACTTTTCTTGATCGCTGTCCTATTTATCTTATCCTTTATCTTAGGTGCGATATTCTTTGGACTAAATAATGATTATGTGTATTTGGCTTATCAAAATGGTGAAGTCATTGAACGGTCTCAGTTTGCAAATATGGTCTCTTATTATTTGGCGCATTGTGCTATGTTTGTTGTATTAGGGACACTTTCTTTTGCCATCTCAACGGTGTTTAGAAGTGAGGCCATTTCCATAGCGATTAGTGTATTAGCCTATGTTGTGGGAGCATCCATCACAAGCATTTTGATGTTCTTCTTTGATTGGGCGAAATATTTATTGTTTGCCAACGATCCTGCACAGTATTTCGCAGAAACACCTACTTTTATCGAAGACATGTCCCTAGGTTTCTCACTAACGGTCCTAGTCATTTATTGGGCCATCTTCTTGGCGGTTGCTTTAATCGTCTTCCAAAAGCGAGAAGTAAAAACAGGTTAATTTAACTTTTTAGGAGGTTTCTATCAATGATTAAGCGTAAAGGTGAAAAAATTATGGGGATTATCAGTATTGTCCTCAACGTAATTGGTGTTGGTTTTGGGGCATTGATGCTCTCTGTGGACCCAGCAGTTTATGAAGAAATGAATGAAGTGTTAAAAGAGGAAGGCAGTGCCTTGCCAGTTGAAACACTTGAGGCATCGGTTCATGCCTTTGGCGTTCAGTTTATGGTTGTTTCCGCAATTGCGGCTGTCTTAGCCCTTGTTGGTGTGATTGTTTTGAAAACAGACCGCCGTGCCGTGCTTTCTGGTATTCTTTTCTTGGTTTCGGCTGTGACTCTTTTAATTGGAACTGTTGGTCTTGCTTTCGTTCCGATGATCTTGTTGCTAATCGTTGGATTGATGTCACTGATTAGAAAACCGAAAACAGACATTCACACAAGTGAATATCCTTCATAATCAAAGAAAAAGACATGCGCTGGTTTGCGCATGTCTTTCTTTTTATATGATGCCAATCAGTTTGGCGACGATGAGTAAAACGATACTGAACCCCCACATCCAAAAGAAGGAGTAGCGGATATGTTTCCCCATATCGACCCCTGCAAGACCGATGGCAAGCCATACAGCAGGTGCAAGGGGGCTGACAAAGGTGCCGATGATATTTCCAATCATCATGGCGTATGCCGCAGATGTCCCTGACACACCAACCTCTGATGTAATCGATTCAACAATCGGCAAGAGTGCATAATAATAGGCATCCGTACTTGTCAGCATATCAAGCGGAACCCCAAATATCCCCACAATGATATGTAAAAATGGCAGTAAGAAAGCTGGCAAAATGTGAATACTGTCCACTGCAATCGCCTTCAGCATGCCCGTTCCTTCAAGAATTCCTAAAAAAGAACCTGCGGAGAAAATAACAGCCGCCATCATTAGTGCACTTGGAGCATGTGCCTTAATTCGCTCCATTTGTACACTCACATTCGGATAGTTCACCAAAAGTGCTAGTGAAAGACCAATCATAAACATATAACTAGCAGGAATCACATTTAGCACGAGAAGGACAACAACAGCTAAAAATAGAATAAAGTTGACCCAGATTAAGTGATAACGCTTTAAAGACGCATCGCCTGTTTCGCTGATTGATTGAATGGCACGATCCCAATCAGCGCCTTCTAATTGAACCGCAGCTACTTCATTTGCTGCAACTTTCACCCGAATCCGTTTTTCTTCTCTCTTTCCTAAAATGAATGCCATTCCTAGTATGAGTACAACCCCGATCAACTGAATGGGAATGAGCGGTACCCACAGTTCAGATGGGTCCATATTAAGGACACTCGCTGCCCGTCCTGTGGGACCGGCCCAAGGCACCATATTGGTTAATCCAGCACTTGTCCCGATTAACAATAGCAATAAATAAGGACTCATATGTAATTTTTTATAAAGTGGAAGTAGTGCAGGTACAGTTAATAAAAAGGTTGTAGCGCCTGCTCCGTCTAAGTGTGCGATGACTCCAATCAAGGCAGTTCCCATCGCAACTGTGACAACATTCCCTTTTGTCAGCTTGATTAACGCTTTAATTACAGGTTCAAAGAACCCTGTATCTTGTAAAATGCCAAAAAATAAAATGGCGAAGATAAACATGGTCGCCACTGGCAAAACTTTGATAATCCCTTGTTCAAAGAAAGTTTGAATGTCATTGATACCAAATCCCGCGATGAGCGCTCCTATTAAAGGCACCATGACCATGGCGACAATTGGGCTTGCTTTCCCCCAAATCAGCAAAACAACAATCGTTAAAATAATCAACAATCCAACAAACGTTAACATAAGCCCCTCCCCCTACAATAAACCGTTTACATTTGTTTGTTTTTTTACCAATGCAATCCCACATTTGCATTGAAAAAAAGAGTATCAAAAATATGAGTATTAGGCAACCGCTTTCATACCTATACAATGGTAAAAAAGGATGGCGGGGCCAATCATGGTGCGGTGTTCAATATGTCAAAAAATTTAGATAAAAAATAATACTTCTATTGATAATCTACTGCCAGGAGAAATTCTATAGGTATTTAGATTCAACAAAAAGTAAAAAGCGCCCTTTGGATGGACGCTTCTTTCACACTATTTTTTCAAAATAACGTATTCGTAAGGATTCAGTTGTAACCGTTGAGATGTATGCTGTCCAGTCAGCATATTTTCATAGCTTTCCGATGAATCTAGTGAAATGTTCTGTTGCTGTTCTGTAAAATTCATCATAAACACAAAGTCCTGCGATCCATCTGTTCGTTTCTGGACACTGACTCCCTCTGGAATTGAAGAGGAGAGGATCGGTTGTATGCCTATTCCTGTGATGAGATCTTCGTAAAAATCATCATAAAACGCTTGCTCATTTTCAGAAGCCATATAGTATGCTTTCCCTTTGCCAAATGGACGAACAGTAAGGGCGGGCTGTCCTTCATAGCAGCCATTCTCAAAATGCCCTAACACAGAGGCTGTTTCAGGATGAATGGACTCACAATATTGCCCGACATGATAGGTGCGACCATTTCCTGTGGTCATTAAGACGTGTTCATCTGGCATCAATGTGTTGATTTCCTCTGCCCAAATACCAAGTACATGGCGGAGAGGACCGGGGAAACCACCAAGGAAACAGAGGTCGTTTTCATCGACCATGCCGCTCCAGTATGTTGCCACAAAAATGCCGCCCTCTTTGACAAATGCTTCGATCTTTTCTGCCACACCTGGTTTGATCATGTAAAGCATTGGCCCCACGAGCACTCGATAGGATGAGAAATCCTTTTCCATCCCGACAATATCAACAGGGATGCCCTTTTTCCAGAAGCTTCGATAATGAGTTTGACAAGCCTCTACATAGCGTTTGTTGGTATTATTTAAGCCCTGCGCATCATCAATCGCCCAATGGTTTTCCCAATCATATATGATGGCGACTTCTGGTTGAACGGATGTACCCGCAATCGGCTGAAGCTGCTCCAGCTGTTTTCCTAAATCAGCGACTTCTTGAAACACACGCGTGTGTTCATGTCCTGAATGATCCACAACGGCTCCGTGGAATTTTTCAGAGGCGCCCCGGCCTTGCCTCCACTGGAAATAAAGGACGGAGTCGGACCCATGGGCAATCGCCTGCATGGCAGAGAGGTGTGCCATTCCTTTATGTTTCACCTTATTCACTTCATGCCAGTTCACGAGGCTTGGTGTGCTTTCCATCACGAGAAACGGCTGACCGCCCTTTAATGAACGATACAAATCGTGAACGAAGGCGACGTTTGACGCTAATTCTGCAGTGGTTTCTCTGCCGCTATGCCATGCTGGATAGCTATCCCATGAGATCACGTCGACTTCTTTTGCAAATTGATGATAATCCAGTCCAAGGAATGGACGCATATGCGGATAGTCGCCCATAAAATTGGTGGTTACTGGCACATGAGGTGTTAATTCTCTCAGCGGTTCAATTTCATTTTGATAAAAATTGATCGTTTGCGCTGTGACAAAACGCTTCCAATCTAGGTTCATGCCATGAATCATGTGCTCGCCATGAGGGGCTGGTGACTCGATTTGCGACCAATCGGTAAAGGTGTGGCTCCAAAATCCCGTCCACCATGCTTGATTCAAAGCTTCAAGGTCATGGTTGTATTTGTCTTTCAAATAGTCTCTAAATGCTTCTTGGCAAAGATCACAATGACATTCACCGCCGTATTCATTTGAAATGTGCCACATGATTAGCGCTGGATGATCCTTGTAGCGTTCAGCGAGCAAACGATTGAGTGTATTCGTTTTTTCTCGATAAACTGGTGAGGTAAAGCAATGATTATGGCGAAGTCCGTGTAAGTTGCGCTGGCGGTTTGCTTCAACGCGTAAGACTTCTGGATATGTTTGCGAGAGCCAAGCAGGTCTTGCTCCGCTTGGCGTGGCGAGAATGGCGTGAGCTCCCTGCGCTGCCAAGCGGTCCATGATATCATCCAGCCAGGCAAAATCATATTCCCCTTCTTTTGGCTCGAGCTTGCTCCAAGCGAAAATATTGATAGAGAATGTTTGACAGTGTGCAAGCTTCATTAATCGAAAATCTTCGTCAATGATCTCCGGCATATGGAGCCATTGATCAGGATTATAGTCGCCACCATGCAAAAAGCCTTTCACATTTGGGTGAACGAGTGGGTAACGCTTTCCCATTTTGTCACGTCCTATCTGTTTAATTACGGTGTCATTTGTTTAAATACATCAAGAGAAGGCAGGGCTTTTCCGTTGAAATCAAACATGGCCTGATTTTCCCAAGCATTCCCGACTGTCCCGGTTGTTTGAATATAAGCGAGCCCGTATTGACTAGACCACGGAGCACCTTTTGCTGGAATCCAAAGCGGCTCCCAATAAAAGAACCCTTTCCCGCGATTGTTTTTTACTTGTGAAATTTTTTCTGATAGATCTCGTATAAAAGATGCCTGCCCTTGTGGTGATGCTGGATAACCGGCTGTATTGACTGAATCTTGGTTAAATGAGTTATCGAGGTTGTCACCATTTGCTGTTGTAAAGCCGTAGGCGGTTTCTACCACGATGACATCTTTGTTATAGCGGGCGCTAATATCATTCATGTTGTTAGTAAGACCGCTAAATCCCCCGTCCCAATACGGGTAGTAAGATAAACCGATCGTATCGAACGAAACGCCTCGTTTGGTGATTTCATCAAACCACCAGCGAGATGCACCATTGTCCCCTCCATGTGCAAGATGAAGCATGACTTTGATGTTTGAATCGACAGAGCGGACAGCATTTGTTCCCGCTTTTAGCAAAGCAGCGAGCCGGTCAAATTCACCGCCGCCTTCACCCCAGCTCTTTCCGTTGGGCCAAAGCATACCTGAATTCAATTCATTCCCGACCTGTACCATATTTGGCAGGGCGTTTTGTGCTTTCATCGCTTTGAGCACATCGTTTGTGTAAGTGCCAACCGCTTTCTCTAAATCGCTTTGGGAGAGATTGGTCCAAGCTTTCGGTTTGAACTGTTTACCGGGATCGGTCCAGAAATCACTGTAGTGAAAATCAAGCAGCACTTTCATGTTTTGTGCTTTTGCACGTTTCGATAGAGCAATGGCGGTATTTAAATCGTTAGTCCCGCCGTTATAGGCACGGCCTTGGTTGTCGTATGGATGGTTCCAGAGTCTGATGCGCACATAGTTGACACCTTTCTCTTTTAATAGCTTGAGCGGATCAACCTGCTGCCAGTTTTGGTTGTAGTATTTGCCGCCGCTTCGCTCCACTTCTGCGAGCATGGAGATATCGGCTCCTTTGATGAAATCACCTTGCAATCCATTGATCGGTTTCACCGAAATCGTATCAGCCTTTGCTTCAGGCAGAATACCTAACCCCATCAGAAAGAAAACGACAACAGTGACAAGCAACCATTTCTTCATCAAATCTCCCCTTATCCTTTTGTCCCGCCTTGTGTGAGGCCGGATACAAATTGTTTTTGTAAAACAAGAAACAATAAAGCAACTGGAATCGCAATGAGTAAAGCCCCGGCTGCAAAGGTCGTGTAGCTGGCACCCATTTTGTCTGATACAAGATTGTATAGACCGATTGGGAGCGTATACATTTCGGGTGAGCGGACAATGACACTGGAGATGATGAAATCACCCAGCGGTCCTGTAAATGAGTTGATGGCAACAACGGCTAAAATCGGCTTGGCAAGCGGCATAATAATTTGGATGAAAATCCGGAAATGCCCTGCGCCATCCATTCTGGCTGATTCATCGAGATCCTTTGGAATCGCATCAAGATAACCTTTCATTAAATACGTATTCATCGGGATTTGTCCGCCTGCATAAATCAAAATCAATGCGAGGTGGCTGTTAATGAGTCCAAGCATTTGAGCCAATACAAAAATGGCAATTAGCGCTGAAAATTGAGGAATCATTTGCAGCAGCAAAAAGAGCATCAGTCCATTCTTGCGTCCTTTGAATCGGAACCTAGAAAAGGCATAACCTGTAAAGCTAACAAGGATCAACGTTAAGAGCATAGTCGCAATACTGATTTTCATTGAGTTCCAATACCATTTTGCATAAAGTGCTCCCTGACCGAAGAAGAGTTCTGTAAAGTGGCTGAACGTTGGATTCTTCGGAAACATGCTTGTGCTCATCAGGCTGTTCCCGGGATTAAAGGAAGCACCGATCGTCCAAAGGAGTGGATATAGAATACAAACGGAGGCAATGAAAAGGATGAAATAAGTGATACTCAGGCGAATGAGCTTATTTTGTTTTGATCCCATATCACATCATGTCCTCCTCTTTAAATGAATTCGTTCTCTTAAACTGCCAAAGTGCAATGGCAATGACGAAGATTGACAGTAAGATCGTAACAGCGGCAGCGAGTGCATATTGAGAAGATTGCATCGTCAGTTTGTAAATCCAAGACACCAAGATGTCTGTGCCCCCAGCAGTTGAGCCAGCCACAGGCGGTCCTCCGCCATTAAATAAGTAGATGATATTAAAGTTGTTAAAGTTAAACGTATATTGCGTGATTAATATAGGTGCAATTGAATAGAGGACAAGCGGTAATGTAATGGAACGGAATTTCTGAAAGAAGTTTGCCCCATCAATGGTTGCAGCCTCGTATAAATCTTCAGGAATGGCCTGCAAAACGCCAGTTGTCATAATGAACACAAAAGGAAAACCAAGCCAAGTCTGCATCGCAATAAGAGCGATTTTGCTCCAAAATGGATCTGTCAGCCATGGTTTTGGATCAATTCCAATCGATGCAAAAAGGGTATTGTTAATCGCACCAAACGTGTCGTTAAACAATCCAGCAAACACCAAAATGGTCACAAATCCTGGAACAGCCCACGGCAGAATCAAAATCGTTCTGAAAAACCGTTTTCCTTTTAAATCTTTTTGATTGAGCAGAACCGCTAGGAAAATGCCGACAGCACATTGAAGGGTCGATGCAGCCAACGTCCATACGACCGTCCAGCCTAGTACATCAATGAATGTGTCTCTCCAAATATCGATTGAAAAGATATTTTGAAAGTTTTTGATGCCTACCCAATCAATGAGATTGGCAGGAGGCGAGTGGTATAAATCATAGTTTGTAAAGGCCAGCGCAAAGCTGAACATAATAGGAAAGACAACAGAGAATAGAAGTAAAAAGAAAGCAGGAGTGCTCATTAAATAAGGAAAGCCTTGGTCGATGAGCTGATGGTATTGAGCACGGATGGAATGAAGCGGAACCCCTTGGTCACGTTTCTTTCCGTTCATAAATGCATCTCGTATCATGAGTACATAAAAACCGATGCCAAATCCAGCTGTTAAAAGTGCAATAATTCCTTTTGCTAAAAGGAAAACAGAGTTGTCACGAGGCAGCATCGTACCAAGTGTGAACAGCCCCCAGAAGCCAATATTGAATAAATCATAAAACACTACTAGAAAAGAAACGCCAAACAGGAAAAAGAGTGCCCCTTTGCCATACTGTTTGTTGTATATTTGCCCCATCCCGGGTATAAGAGAGAACATTAGCGCCCGTCTCTGGTGTGTCTTTGATTCCACTATGTGTGTGCGGTCTAGTTCAAGGTTACCCGTCACGTCTAACACCTACTTCATATGAAATTAGATCAAGTGCAGGCAGCATGATAGATGAACAGCTACCTGCGCTTGATGTTTATTTGGAGTGATTCGCTTTAATTTGCGAGTCGATTTGTTTGACCGCATCATCAAATGCCTTTTTCACATCGGTACGGCCGGTCGCAATCAGTCCTAATGCACTGTCAATCGGCTTCCACACCTCTGCCATTTCTGGATTGTTCGGTGTCAGCGTGGCATATTTCGTTTGCTTTGAAACAGCATCCGCATTAGCGTTTTCAGTAATCACTGGGTCTTTCATCAGCTTTTTCACTGGTGGAATTTCCTCTGTGACTTCAAAGCGCTTTTTCGAATTTTTTTCGTTCGTGATAAACTCAACAAATTTCTCGGCAAGTTCTTTATTTTTAGAATAAGAGGAGACGTTGTAGCTCTTTACACCTAAGAACGAGCTCATATGTTTTCCGTTAGGGAGTGTTGGCAGTTCCGTCACGCCATAGTCGATACCCGCTTCTTTATAAGGACCAAATGACCATGGACCAGAAATCACAGCCGCTGCCTTTTTCTCAGTGAATAAGGAATTGAGGACATTGATTCCTTGCTCACCAATGATGCCTTTCGGGAAAAGTCCTTCGCTAAAGAATGTCTGAATGTATTTTCCGCCTTCGATGGCACCATCGTTATTAAGACCAATATCATTGACGTCATAAGACCCATCGTTTTTCTGTTTGAAAATATAGCCGCCTGAACCGCCTAATACACTTTGTGCGTAATAAATTTCATCCCACTTCGCAACAAAACCGTATTTCCCGTCCTTTGTCAGCTTTTTCGAAAGGTCATACCAGCCATCGAGTGTCGTTGGTGCCTTTTTCACAAGGTCTTTGTTATAGAAAAGCACAGTGGTTTCAACGGATTTTGGCAGGCCATACAGCTTGCCATCTACCGTTTGTGATTGAATCGATTCGTCTGTGAAGGAATTGATTACTTTTTGATCTGGTTTGATTTCTTGTAACAATCCCTCTGTGACAGCTGATCCAATTTGGTCGTGAGGCATGGTGATGACATCTGGACCAGTGCCGGCTGCACCATCAAGACGAAGCGCTTCAATTTGGTCGGCATATGCTTTTTCGACTACTTTGACTTTCACGTCGTTTTGTTTTTCAAATTCTTTGACAGCGTCTTGAATCCCATCAGACTTTTTGACATCCTCCCACACTAGCAAGGTCTTTGTACCTGTAGATGCCGGCTGTGTACCGCTTGAATTGTCATCTCCTGGTCCGCATGCTGACAGTAGCAGCACAGCAGTACCAACGACTGCCGATAATGTCGCCCATTTTCCCTTTTTCATTCGTAATCCCCTCTCGTTCTTTTTTCACAGATGATAAGAAAACGCTTTCTTAATGTGAGAATATCAACTTGAGTAAAAAAAGTAAACACATTTTATTAAATTTATTAAGTAAAATTTTTTACTGAAATAAAGAGAAAAGAAGCCCACCATATACGGCAGGCCTTCCAGCTGTTTATATCGTGCTTTTCCGAAAGACAGGTTCTGAGGCAATCAGCACGGTTTTTGGTAATGTTCTGCCATCAACAAGTCTTTCTAAAAGTAAATCGACAGCTGTTTCGCAAAGTAAAGAGGTATGGATGTGATAAGTTGTGAGCGGTGGTGACACATATTGAGAGACGTGAATATCGTTGATACTAAAGACACTCACTCGATTTGGTAAAGAAAAACCACGTTCATTTAATGCTTGTAAACAGCCTATCGCAAGAGGATCACTTGCGACACAAAAAGCGGTTGGCAGGTGATCACCGAGCTCGTCGATCGCCTTCATCATCAATGAATAGCCTTCATCTACAGAGAAGTGGTGACCGATATAGACCAATTGCTCATCCAGTTTGTTGTGTGCTGTCATGTACTGGCGGAAGGTCGTTTCACGAATATCTGGAATACGCCTATTTGTATTGAGATCAAGATCTGTCCCGCCAATAAATCCGATGGATGTGTGCTGTTTTTCGATAAAAGAATCAATAATCTTTTCTACAATTCGTTTCAGGTTTGGTTTCACAGAATCAAAGCGGTCTTCATCTGGTGATGTATCAATAAAGACGATGTGTTTTGTGATCGCATATAATTGATCAAGCTCAGTTTTTTTAAATCGACCGATGGCGATGATGCCTTCTGTAGAAGGATCAATCGAATGAAGACCATCAGATGGATTGTAAGCGGTAACATTTAAGCTTCGGGTATTGGTGAGTTCCTCGATGCCTAGACGAATGGATTTAAAATAAATATCTTCAAGCTCTTCTTTTTCGGTCATCCAATAGAGAAAGGCAATTTTTTTTAGTGAATGTTTGAATGTCTTTTTTTGATAGGACAAAGCTTCTGCTGCCGCATATACTCTCTCACGTGTTTGATCCGTAACCGATAGGTTGGGATCTTGGTTCAATACGCGAGACACAGTGGCGATGGATAATCCGGCTTTTTCCGCAATGTCCTTTATTTTAGCTGCCAAGTCAGCACCTCCTATAGAAAATATCTCCTTTCAGTATAGAGTCTTTAAAAAAATTAGTAAATATTTTTATTAAATTGATTGCATTTAGACTGTTCTTTACGATCTCGAAAGGAATTAGTAAGATATATGTATTGAAGATGTAGGATTAAGATTTCTGATAGGAGAGGGACAGATGTATTATGATGCACTGAAGACATTTGTGACAGTGGTAGAAGAGAAAAACTTTACAAAAGCAGCTCAGAAGCTACGGATTTCTCAACCGAGTGTCAGTCTTCACATTAAGAATTTGGAGCAGGAATTTCAGACGGTTCTGCTCAATCGTTCGCCAAAGCAATTAACGGTGACGCCAACTGGGGATATGCTGTACCATCGATCAAAACAAATCATTCGTTTATATGAACAGGCGAAGCAGGATATTTATGAGCATCATCATCTGGCACGAGGGAAGCTCACGATTGGAGCGAGTTTTACCATTGGGGAGTATGTGCTACCGCAAATTTTGGCACAATTTCATCAGCTTTATCCGCATGTTGATATTGAGGTAGTCATTGATAATACAGAGGCGATCGCTAGACATGTTCGGTTGTTCCATGTCGACATCGGACTGATTGAAGGACAAACCAATGACAAAGAACTCTCTGTGGAAACGTTTCTAGAGGATGAACTGTATATCGTTGCCCCATTAGACCATCCGTTTGCAAAGAAAAAGGATGTCACCATTGATCAATTGCAAAATGAAACATGGATCACAAGAGAAGAAGGATCTGGGACAGGAGAATACTTACAGCACGTCCTGAAATCAAATGGACTGAAAGCGCGGACCTTTGTGACATTTAGCAGCAATCAAGCGATTAAAGAAGCTGTCATTCATGGAATGGGGCTGTCTGTTTTATCTAAATATGTGCTCCAGCGGGGCAGCATTGGCGGAGAATTGGCTGTCATTTCTGTGAGGGGAATGGACTTTAAACGGACATTTTCATATGTTGAATCCCCGATGACAGGTGGGAATAAGAATAAGGAATTGCTTGTTGAGTTGTTGAGAAAAGAGAGAAAAGACGCTTCTCCGCAGTAGGAGAAACGTCTTTTTTTTATAATCCTTTGATGTTGATTTCATCGACTGGTAGGAAAATCTCACCTGTATCTGTGTACTTCATGGTGACTTGATCCCCTTCTTTTAAATAAATAATAAGAGGCTCTTTTTCAGATGACATGGTGTAGTTTTTCCCATCGTCTAGTAAGAAGGTGACGGTTGTATAATCACCGGTCTTTTCCTTATACACCCTTTTCACTTTACCTGTTGACTCTTTCTTTTCTTGCTTTGATGAACTATTGACGGTACCGCCGCCTTTTTGAAGAGCTGTTTTATAGGCTCTTAGTGCTTCATTTGGTGTAGAAGCGTATGCGGCGATCTCAGGATTGGCTGCCGAAACAATAAAGTAGTTTTGCAGGAACCCGTTTGAATCGAGAACAGGTGTAAGCCAGCTGGCTTCCCCGTAGAAATTATAAAGAATCGGCATGCGGCCCTTCCATTTCTTCTCGATAAATCGTTTCTCAATAATTTGCAAAGCTCCCTGTGAATCCATGTAGGATTCTTCAAGATTACCCGTATAATACGTAGCTTTTCCTGTTCGGGCATTTGTCAGTGCATACCCGAGCATGGAATCAACGCCCTCTTTTGGACTGGTGAAATCTGTGAAGTAATACATATCCCCTTTTGAATCAAACACTGGACTTACATTGGCTTCCGTTCCCTCGTCTGAAGGCAGTTTCACATCTGATTTTCCAAACATACTGTTCCAGAAACCATGAACATAGTTGCCGAAGTAACTATTTTGCAGACTGACGGCCTCTGGCGAAACAGCGCCATCAATAAAGGCTGGTACTTTGTCTAAGGAATATTTCTTCGTTTCACCCGTTTTGGCATCCACAACAACCACACCTGAAGCTTTAAACCCGTTTCGTGCAGAGATGAAATCTCCAAATGTTTGGATGTAATAAGGCTTGCCATCATCATTGATCTCGAGCTGCGTATCTCCATAGAAAATCAAATCTGGATACTGAAGACGGATATGCCGCTCAATTTCCTTATTGAAATAGGAAGAAGGCGTATAGACCATCTCGGTTTTCACAAACTTTGGATTGGCAGATGAGTCGGTCGCACTTAATGTAAAGTAACCTGGTGTGCTACCAGAACGAATCCATTTAAAGAAATCGGAGAACTCGACGGGTGCGATATACACATACTCACCATTGACCTTCTGAATTTGCAAGCTGCCAAGCTCGTAGTAGCTCGTGTTTGGCACCTGTCCGAACGATTTCTTCATCTTATTGCGAGCAAATTGCGGTGGTACACTCGCAGGTGTTTCTGTCTCATCAAACGCTTTGATTTCGACTTTTTGATCCATTTTAGACACGTCGAATTTCTCATTTGCATTGAATAGAAAAGCGGTTGCCATATAAACACCGAGCAACAATAATATGAGAAATAAAACGCCCTTGATCTTCCGCTCCAATCCCACTGATAAAAAGGCACCTGCTGCTGTCACAACAAGTCCAATGAGCCACAGTGATGATGGGTTGCGGTCTAAATTGGTGATGTAGTAGAAGCCGAAAATCCCGATGATAAACAGCAGTGCCAGTCCCGCAATCCACATAAGCGGCACCTGTTGTTCAGTCCCTTTCTTTCTAACGATTAACCTGAGTGGTGTGAGCAAAAGGATCAGGACAAGACCGATCACAACCGAAAATAACAACATATATCCCACAAACAGATCTCCTTTCAAATCAATCACTCTTTTAGTATATACGAGTGAGACGGGGAAAAGATTCACCGGATGGAAGGTTCATTTAAATGCCGATCGAATCAATGGCTGATTGAACATCTTCTTTAAGCTCAAAAAATGTGAGTCTTTTTTCGATTTTCTCTATTAACGCGTCAATGGCTTCACCTGACATATGGGTTTGGATGTTCCTTTGATGTTTGTACACGTTAATCAGAAGGTCATCAATCAGATCTACTATTTTTTTGGCTTCTTGACGGTCCTCTGCAAATTCATTTTGAAGTTGATGCCGGATGGCTCTGATCAGCGCTGTTTTCTGTTCTTCTTTGATTTTTGCTTTTAAAGCAGCCAGCTCTGCTGGTGTCATGTCTTCCGTGTTAAAGTTTGCTTTAGAGAAGATGGAGCTAGATGTATGCGTATCTGTCACTCTCTGCAAAAAACGATCTGCGTCTGTTGGTTGTTTCTTTGAAAATTCCATTTATCGTTCTCCTTAAGAAATACCCATGTTCTTGGCTAGGGCCGTATCTGCATCGTGGTATTGTTTTCCTAGCTGGCTCATATCATCTGATATTGAGTCCATCCACCTTTTCATATCCATCGCATGATCAATCGCTGCATCATATTTTTTGACCGAATAGAACTCATTTTCAAGACCCTCTGTTTTTAAGTGGCGAATCACAGCATCCACATCTGAAGCCGTCAGCTGGTCATACGAACCAAAACCGACAATTTGTTTGTATCTTGAACGAACGCGTTCCACCGATTGATCCACTTTGTCATCGAGTTTCTCAATTTTGCGAATGATTTGCTGCATATGGTGCTCGGCATATGTAGAGAATGTACGACCTGTGTTCATGAGAACATGCGACTTGATTAAAATCGCTACCACACTTTGCGGATGGACATTTGATTGGCTCAATTGATGTAACATGGCGGCAGTGAGAGAAGGGTTTTTTCTCAACATATCATCAATGGTTTGAACGGAGCCATCTGACGAAAAGGAATACCGGTCTAAGCCATGGCTGCCGGCGAGGGCTTCAAGAAATAAATTCGCATCAAGTGAAGGGTTCACACTCATTGCCCGATTGAGGAGATTTTTCATAAACTGGACGGCCTTTGAGGAGTCCTCAGTGTAATCGACGCCTTCAGGTAAAGCGGCATCATACATCACTTTCACACGACCGATTTCTGTCGTATGACGATTTAAGAGAGATAGCCCGTCATTGAGATTGATATATTCTGTTAATCTACTACGGTAATCACCTTTTAATGCTTTGGCTTGCAGACCATCCGATAGATTTGGGTAAATATTCGGATTCTCAAAGGTGACCCCGCCTTGAATAAAATCATTTTTGACAAGAACATAAGAAGCATTTGATCCGCCAAGTGAATGCCCTGTCACATACATCTTCGCATTCGGCATTTTCTTATGGATCTCTTTTGCATACCGGTCCGCCTGCACCATTTGATTCTCTGCACCGTGTTCAAAGGGGATATTTTTAATCAAATACTTCGTATCTGAAATCAACCAATCTTGTACAATCTCATTTGTATAGGTCGTTGTCCCTGTCGTCATCTTCGTCGTGACTTCCTTTGACGTCTGTGACTGGCTAAAAGGAGGCAGCTTTGTCAAAATGGTAGAAAGAAGATCATCTGACTCTTTTTTTCCATGTTTTTTAATGGTATCTTTATATTGGCCTGCGCCAATCGGTTCTGAGCCGCGGTAGGCGATGACGGCGTTTTTGATTTTGGTGAGGTCTTTTCCGCCATCGGAGCGCTCGAAATCTTCTTCTGATACAAGGGTTAGTGAGTTAAGACCTTTTTTTGTTTCTTGGTGGTCAACAACATACATTATTTTACCATTTTTCAAGTGTATATCTTTAGAATTTTCATAGTTGAAGATATCATAAGATGCTGATGATATTTCATTATATTCTTTATCGCTAAGTTGATTAATTGCATATCTTTTGGTCAACATTTACACTCCTGTAATAATAATCATGTATATTATAAGATATTGTATGGTAAATATCTATAAAAAAAGGTATAAAAACCTATCGATTGAATATTTAAAAGGTGGGATATTTTTTGTGAAAAATACATTTAAGGTTGTACTGATTGTTTTGATTACTATCGTTTTTATTCTAGTATTATCACTTGTTTTTCAAAAAGATAAAGAAAAAAAATTGAATGAATCAGAAGGTGAAACAATCGTGAAAGAGAAGAACGATTTAGAACAAGCAAAAGAATTCGCAGAAGAAATGAAACCGAAAGTAGAAGAACGTTTACATAAAATAGATATTCACAACTTTATTAAAACCATTACGTTCGATAAGGGAGTAAATGTTAATCCAATGGGTTATATAATAATTAGAGGGTATATTAATGGTAACCCAGAAAAGTATGACTTCTCTGCATCATTAGAATATCGATCTAAGGAAGTAGGTACCATGACCTTTTCTCCTGAATTATCTTATCGATTTAAAGACTGGGATAAATTCAAAGATGAACCTGAACTAAAGGAAAACTATCTTAAAAGACTCTCCGAAAAAGAACGTGAACAGTATCTTAAAGATATTGGAGAAAAATAATAAAACAGGTAATCACCTACCTGTTTTTTATTTTTTATTATTAAGAAGGTGGCAACGGTAGACATGAAAAACACAATAAAGCTTTTATCTGTATTGTTTGTAGTCATCCTTGTCGCAGTGACTTCGTTAATCGTTCAGGTTAAGCATATTCAATCTAATAATGCGGTCAAGGAAAAGAGTGATCAAGCAAAAGCAGAAGAACTTGCAGAGAAGATGAAACCCAAGGTTGAAGAGCACTTGCACAAAAGAGATATTCATAAATTTATTAAAACCATAACGTTTGAAAAAGATGTGACCATCAATCCTATGGGGGATATTATAATCGATGGCTATATAAATAATGAACCGGAGAAGTACGGATTTTCAGCTTCTTTACAATATAGAGCTAAAAAAATCGGTTCAATGAGTTATGATCCTGAGTTGTCATATCGTTTTAAAGATTGGGATAAATTTAAAGATGAACCAGAATTAAAGGAAAACTATCTTAAACGACTCTCTGAAAAAGAACGAGAGCAATATCTCAAGGACATTGGAGAAAAAGAGTGAAGCAGGTGTCTACCCACCTGTTTTATTTTTTTATTATCATTAATTGAGAAGTTTTGATTGTAAGGAGTGTTGCGTTGTATGAAAAATACTTTAAAACTTGTATCTGTTTTGGTCGTTATCATCATTGTCTCAGTGACTTCGTTAATCACTCAGCACAATAAGCAAAGTAAACCAAATGATGTGGTAAAAGAAAAGAGCGATCAAGAAAAAGCAGAAGAGCTTGCAGAAAAAATGAAGCCTAAAATAGAAGAATGTTTACGCAAAGAAGACATCCATCACTTTATTAAGACCATAACGTTTAAGAAGAGGGTAACTATTGATCCAATGGGCTACATCGTAATTAGAGGATATATAAATGATGAGCCAGAAAAGTACGAGTTCTCCGCTTCATTAAAGTATAGAACAAAAGAAATCAGTTCAATGAGTTATTCATACGAGTTATCAATTCGTTTTAGGGACTGGGAAAAATATAAAGATGAACCGGAATTAAAAGAGAATTTTTTAAAAGATCTCTCCAAAAAAGAACGCGAACAATATTTGAAAGACATTGGAGAAAAAGTGAAATAACAAGTCAACAAAGCCGATTGATTCCCTAAATCAATTTGAAAATATGCTATCATTCCCCTAACAACACTTACAAACAAGGGAGAGCTTTCAAACATGGCAAATAAAAAGAAATTGATCTTGGATGTAGACACTGGAATTGATGATGCGATTGGTATTTTGCTTGCAGTGAAAAGTAAGCGGTTTGATATGTTGGGGATCACAACGGTGTGCGGGAATGTGTCTGTTGAAGCGGCTACGTTGAATACGTGTAAAGTGCTTGAGCTGGTTGAGGCAGAGGAAATCCCTGTCATCAAAGGTGCAGTAACGCCTCTTTTGAGAGCCCCTCATTATGAACATCGGGTGCATGGGAAGGATGGAATTGGCGGCGCTTTAAAGGACGCCCGGCCTAAGAAGACCGCAGATGAAGGTTTTGCGCCTGATTTTATCATTGACCAAGTGCTGAAGTATTCGAAGCAGGTTACGCTTGTGTTGACAGGGCCGTTAACGAATTTAGCCCTTGCGGTAAAAAAATGCCCTGAGCTGATTCATCACGTAAAAGAAGTCATTTTTATGGGGGGTGTCGTGCAGGGACAGGGGAATGTCACACCGGTTGCGGAATTTAATACATATGCAGATCCAGAAGCGGCGAAAGTGGTGCTGGAGGCTGGTTTCCCTTCATTGACTCAAGTAGGGCTGGATGTCACAAGACAGGTCTTGTTAACGGATGAGAGAATTGATGTCATTCAAAATGAAACGTTAGCCAATTATATCAGAGAGAGCACAAGCATTTACCGCCAGCGCTATTTTGAGCGGAATGGGGTGTGGGCATGTGCTATGCATGATCCGCTTGCTGTAAGTCTTGCAATTGATAAACAACTTGTGAATACACAGGCGTTTCATGTAGAAGTGGAGACGAAGAGTGAGTTCTGCGATGGTCAAATGATATGTGATTTTCAGCATCAATGGGGAAAAGATCGCAATCTTCGAGTGTGTATGGATGTAGATGATAAAGGGTTTTTTGATTTAATGATCAAAGTCTTGAATTCTTAAAAAAGAAGTCTGTGCAAACAGGCTTCTTTTTTATAAGATGGGAACATGAGGAAATGTATGCGCTCACATGAATGAGGAAGGAGTGAAGTCAATTGGCTTCTGTCAGTTTAAGTAGTATGGATAAGATAAGGGCAGCAAGCAGAGGATTGCCGCCAAAACTGAAAGCAATTGCTGAGCACATTACAAGTGAGCCCCGCGACATCATCCATTTGTCGATTGTCGAGCTTGCCAAAAAGACAGCGAGCTCAGAGGCAACGATTTTTCGTCTTTGTAAAAGGCTTGGATTTGAGGGGTATCAAGATTTGAAGATTGCTATTGCCCAGGAAATAGACCAAACGAAGCCTGATTATGTAGATGAAGAGATGAGTCTTGACGATGATACTGCCATTTTTATGCAAAAGGTATTTCAGGCAAACATCACTGCATTAAAGGATAGTTTTCAATTGTTGAATCCAGAAGATGTAGAAAAAGCCGTACAATTAATCCATGAAGCAGAGCGCTTAGAGTTTTATGGCAGCGGTGGGTCTGGTCTCATCGCCACAGATGCTTTTCACAAATTTATGAGAACAGGCATCAACTGTATTGTTCATACAGATTCTCACTTTCAAGCGATGTCGGCAGGTCTGCTTGATCAAAAGAGCACTGTGCTTGGTATATCTCATTCTGGTCGAAATAAGGATTTACTGGATGCGATGAAAACAGCTAAGGAAAAAGGAGCGAAAACCATTGGCATTACAAGCTATCAGCGTTCTCCATTGAGTCAGCTTGCAGATGTCACGCTGTATACATCAACGCAAGAAACGGCTTTCCGAACGGAAGCGATGTCCGCTAGGCTTGCCCAGCTTACTGTGATTGATGTGCTATATTTTGCGCTTGCACATTTAAGGCAGCAGGAAACATTAACAAACTTAAAGCAAATGAGAGAAACCATTTCTCAAAAAAGAGTGTAATGGTTTCAAAAATTAATTTTTCTATTAGTGAAAAATGCTGTTGTGGTAACGATTCTAAGGTTTTAAATGAAAATTATTTTCTTTTTGGTTGTTGAATGTCGAAAAAAATATTCCTATAATGGGATTTATCAGGTACACCGGCACCACGACACTTTATTTCAAATCAATGATTGGGCGTGATACAGATGAAGGGAAACCAGGCGGTAATTGGTTTGGATATTGGAACAACAAGTACAAAGGCGGTTCTATTTGGACCACAGGGGAAAGTCATATCAAAGCATTCTGTTCCTTATGACCTCATTCACCCCCAGCCAGCATGGGTTGAGCAGAACCCTGAACATATTTTAGATGCTGTGATTGCGAGTGTAAGAGGCGCATTGACGAAAGCAGCATTTGATGCAAAAAACCTCATAGGTGTGGGAATTAGTACGGCGATGCATTCCATAATCGTCATGGATGAGAATGGAAAAGCATTAACAAACAGTATCATTTGGGCTGATAACAGAAGTGCAGAACAAGCGAAACGAATCATAACGGACTTAGATGGCTTTCAAATTTATAAAAGAACCGGAACACCGATCCATCCAATGTCACCGCTTTCAAAAATACGATGGATCAAGGAAATGACACCTGACGTCTTCAATCAGGCAGCAAAATTCATTTCCATCAAAGAGTATGTTCTTTATCATTTCTTTGGTCAGTATGTGGTCGATTATTCAATCGCATCAGCAACAGGACTGTTCCGATTGGAAACGCTTCAATGGGACGATGAGGCACTACGCATTGCAGGAATTCAGGTGAATCAGCTGTCTGAACTTGTTCCAACGACGCATCAGCTGCGTGGGCTTCAGCCAGAAATTGCGCTGCGAATGGGCATTGAAGAAGATACACCATTTGTTGTGGGTGCAAATGACGGTGTCCTAGCGAATCTTGGTGTTGGTGCGATTGGCAAAGGTGAGGTAGCAGTCACGATTGGGACAAGTGGTGCAGTACGTACAGTCGTAGATCAGCCAATTACAGATGAGCAATCAAGAACATTTTGCTATGCATTGACGGACAAGCATTGGGTGGTCGGAGGGCCGACCAATAACGGCGGGATTATGCTGAGATGGCTGAAGGATGAATTTGGGTCGTCAGAGGTGGAGGTAGCAAAGCGTCTAGGTGTAGACCCTTACGATCTGATGATTGATATTGCAGAAAAGGTTCCAGCTGGCTCAGAAGGACTGCTGTTTCTACCATTTTTAACAGGTGAGCGAGCACCTTATTGGAATCCAAACGCAAGAGGCACGTTCTTTGGGATTGGTCTTCAGCATAAGCGCGAGCACTTTATTAGAGCCGTGTTAGAAGGCGTCATTATGAGTGTTTTCTCGATCGGTGTGGCACTAAGAGATTTAACAGGTCCAGCGAAGGATGTCAGGGCTTCTGGTGGATTTGCGAGATCCCCTCTATGGCGACAGATTTTGGCAGATACGATGGGCAGAGAAGTGCTCGTTCCAGAAAGCTACGAGGCTTCCGCACTTGGGGGGGCTGTCCTTGCACTTCATAGTTTAGGTCATATGGAAGAGATAGAAGAGGTGCAGGAATGGATTCGTATTTCTGCCCGCCATGAACCAAATATGAAGAACAACGAAACATACATAGAGCTATTTTATTTATATGAGCGTCTCTATGACAAACTGAAGGATGAATTTGATGTCATTAGTGCGTTGCAATTAAAACAAAATCGTTAAACATCGGGGAAAAGGTGGGAGAACATGCTTTTATTCATTGTGATTGCGGCGATTGTCCTTTTACTCATTCTCATTACAGTCGCTAAGTTGAATCCGTTTGTGAGTTTGATCATTACCTCTATGCTAGTAGGTTTTGCTACAGGAATGGATTTACAGGAAATCATTCAATCAATTAAAACGGGATTAGGGAACACGTTATCATTACTGGCGATTGTGCTAGCACTTGGGACCATGCTTGGGAAAATGATGGCTGAGTCAGGGGGCGCTGAGCGGATCGCTCAAACACTCATCAGTCGTTTTGGGACGAAGAATGTGCATTGGGCGATGATGTTTGTAGCCTTTATCGTGGGGATACCTGTCTTTTTCCAGGTCGGATTCGTTCTTCTCATTCCCTTACTCTTTACCATTGCGATTGAAACGGGTATTTCGCTCGTGACGATTGGGATTTCATTAATCGCAGGCTTGTCTGTTGTGCATGGGTTAGTCCCGCCTCATCCAGCTGCAATGGCAGCAGTAGGCATCTATCATGCCAACGTGGGGAAAACGATTTTCTTTTCAATCATCGTCGGTTTGCCAACAGCTATTATCGCTGGACCGCTGTACGGTAAGTGGATTGGAAAACGAATACATAAACCAGTTCCAGAGATGCTCAGAAAGCAATTCACGGAACGACATGCTGATCGGAAGCTTCCTGGTTTTGCAAATACGATGTTTACCATTTTGGTGCCGGTCATTCTTATGCTACTTGCCACATTGGCGGACATTATTTTGCCAGAGGATAGTATGTGGTATCAGATGTTCAAGTACATTGGAGATCCCATAACAGCTTTATTGATTGCGACCGTGTATTCTTTCTTTAGTCTTGGCTTTATACAAGGGATGAGCCGTGACCGAGTGCTGTCATTTAGTAACGAATGTTTGGGACCGATCGCTTCCATTCTGCTTGTGATTGGTGCAGGCGGAGCGTTCAATAATGTATTGATCGATTCAGGCGTTGGGGATTATATTGCTGATTTAGCCAAACACTCCCCAATCTCACCGATTTTACTTAGCTGGCTGATTGCTGCGGTTATTCGTGTGGCAACAGGATCTGCTACAGTATCCATGATGACAGCGGCCGGAATTGTAGCCCCAATCGCTGCATCCATGCCGGATGTGAGCAGAGAGCTGCTTGTTTTAGCAACAGGAGCGGGTTCACTGATTTTGTCTCATGTCAATGATTCTGGTTTTTGGCTGATCAAAGAGTATTTTGGTATGACCATCAAAGAGACGTTCTTGACATGGACGGCTATGGAGACCATCATTTCCGTTAGCGCCATTGCATTTATTATGATTATTAATATGTTTATATAACGGGACAACAGCTCAATTCTTCGGGATTGGGCTGTTTTTGGCTTGTTGTTATGCGGCTTTTGATTATTTAGGATAAAATAATGATATTGACTATGGGAGGCGGACACGATCGAACCTTTAAAACATGTATATAATGAACCATTTATTCAACATTTAGCAGAAAAACTGGCGCAAGGGTCAACTGTATTTGATGCTGATCACTTTCAGCAGCTCGTGTTTCAAGAGGATTGGGAGCAGCTGGAGTTGAAAGGACGAATGAGAAGAGTAACTGAATCGATGCACGCCTGTCTGCCTGAGGATTATGAGAAGGCAATCGATGTACTGCGTCAGACAGCACCGCATTTTACAGGGCTCAGTGCGCTTGTATTTCCAGACTACATCGAGACATATGGTGTTGACCATTGGGATATCTCGATCAAAGCACTTGAATTCTTTACACCGTTTTCCACTGCTGAATTTGCCGTTCGACCTTTTCTCATACAAGATCAAGAGAAAATGCTGGCGCAGATGCTTGTGTGGTCACAGGATCAAAATGAACATATTCGCCGTCTCGCTAGTGAAGGATGCAGGCCTCGTTTGCCGTGGGGATTATCCGTCCCTGCGCTGAAAAAGGACCCTTCTGTCACGCTGCCCATTTTAGAAAATTTGAAGTCAGATTCGGCCAAGTATGTGCAAAAAAGTGTGGCGAATCATTTAAATGATATTTCTGCAATTCAGCCAGACCTCATGAAGCAAATGGTCAAAAGCTGGTATGGAACCAATGAACATACAAACTGGATTGTCAAACATGCATCCCGTACGTTATTGAAAAAAGGCGATCCAGATATCATGGCTTTATTTGGCTATGGAGATGATCCGTCTATCCAAGTAACGGATTTGAAGGTGACGCAAGACCCCGTTCGTATTGGAGAGAAGCTGACCTTTCATTTTATTCTTCAGGTTGATAAGCCATTAAAGCTGCGCGTAGAGTATGCCGTTGATTACGTGAAAGCTCGTGGTACACGCCATCAAAAGGTATTTAAAATCACAGAATTTGAAACAGGATCGGCGCTGCATAGAGAATTTGTCCGGTCACAGTCGTTTCAAAATATGACAACGAGAAAGCACTATGAGGGCATTCATACATTAACCATCATCATCAACGGCATCCCAAAAGCGTCTGTTGATTTTGAAGTCACAGCAGCTGCTCATGAAAAAACCCGCCACTGAGGCGGGTTTCAGCGTGTAGACAAACCCTCGCATTCGGTGTCAGTCCTGCGCGCTGGTGCTCACGAATGTCAAATTCGCTCCGCGCCAGTACTCGTCCTTCCTAGACTGCAAAGGTTTTCTATCACGCTGAAAAGAAGACAAAGGGCTAAAATCAAGTTCATTTTAGCCCTTTGTCAACAATTTGATACCCGCCACTGAGGCGGGTTTTTACTTGCGTTTCTAAGCTTTCTTTTTCATTAAAAATGAAGCAATGATGGCGGCTGCTAAGAAACCGATACTGATAATCGAGCTAGGTAAGTTCTCTGGTCTGAATAGGAACAGAACAAAACTGACACTGAGTACAAGACCAGCAAATAAAGTGAAATACGGAAATAACCAAACTTTGAAATACGGCTCCTGCGGATATCTTGGACGCAGTTTCAAATGTGCCAGACAGATGCTGATCCAAATAAGAGAAACCGCAAAACCAGGAATAGCCAGCATATAGCTGAAAATTTGATCTGGGTACAAGTAAGCAAAGAATGTTCCGATTAAAAGAAACAGAACGGTCACCCATAAACTTAAAATAGGTACACCTCTTTTGTTGACCTGTGCCAGCTTTTTTGGACCGCCGTCTGATTTAGATAGAGAATGAATCATTCTCGTCGTACCGTAAATACCAGAGTTGGCGGCAGATAGAACAGCTGTAATTAAGACGAAATTAATGAAGTGAGAGGCACCCTGCATGCCAGCTGCTGAAAAGACTTGGACAAAAGGACTGTTATTCGGATCAATTTGATTCCAAGGAATGAGTCCACAAATAATCAAAATCGGCAGTGTGTAAAACAAGATGATGCGCCACATCATACTTTTGACAACACCAGGTAATACCTTTTCTGCATCCTTTGTTTCTGTAATGGTCAGCCCGATCAATTCAGAGCCTCCATACGAGAAGATCACCACTAATAATGAGGCAAAGACAGCACCCCATCCGTTCGGGACAAAGTTTTGGTAATTGGTGAGAACAGGCGTGCTTTGTTCGCTCGGAATAATTCCAAATAATAATGCAGCACCGAGAATAATAAACACAATAATAACGAAAATCTTCATTCCAGCGAACCAAAACTCAATTTCACCAAAGTATTTTACATTATTTAAATTAATTCCGATGACTAAGAGCGAGCAAAGTAAACATAAAGACCATAAAGGTACGTTTGGCATCCAATATTGAAGTAAACTCCCCGCTGCAATGATTTCAATGACACATACAGTGAGCCACATAAAACAGTAAACCCATCCGACAACAAATGAAAAACGTTGACCAAGCGCAATCTGTATGAGGTCGCGAAGGTTATTTCCCGGGTAGACGATGGCCATTTCAGCTAAAGCCGCCATGACAATAAGAAGAAGCAATCCAGCAAATACATAGGAAAAGATGACTCCAGGACCTGCTAAGCCGATTGTATCGGCACTTCCTTTAAAGATTCCTGTACCAATGACCCCGCCCATCGCAATCATGCGAATATGACGCGGCGATAAAAGCTTTTTTAATTCGTGTTGTTCCTGATTCGCGCTCATGACGTTCTCCTTTTTTAAAATGCTTATGTTCCATTTTCTTTTTTCGAGCGGTCAGTGTCAATATAAAAAAAGAGATTTTTCAGACAAAATAGGCGGTTGATTCTATCAAATGAGCCGTTTTCTTCCATAAATCCTTTCCATGACCCATCCCCAAAATCTGAAACTTCGTGAAAAAATGATCATTTGCCTTCATTCTGACATAAACAATTTTCAGTTTTTGTCGATATATCTTTTGTATTACTAAAGTCCTAATAAAGAATTATTTATAACTGTAAAATATTTCAAAAAAATTATGGAAGAATGAAAGGAGTTATTGAAGATGTTTATGAGAAAAGCAAGTGATTCATCGTCGGGAGCCCTTCTAAGTGAAAGCAGTCAATTAGTTGAACGAATTGAGAAGGGAGATTTTTCAGCCAGAATTGATACTGCTGCATTCTCTTCTAGTCAAACAATAGAAGCAGTGGCTCAAATAAATGAAGCGTTACAAAAGATGCAAGAAGCGCAAGAAGATATTCATATGCGTATGAATTTAGTGACAAAAGCGATTCAAGTGGGTCTATGGGATATGACGGTTGTAGCAGGAGATCCTGTGAATCCAAAAAACGAATTCACATGGACAGATGATTTCCGCAGAATGCTAGGTTTTCAAAATGAAAACGATTTTCCGAATGTCTTAGACAGCTGGGCATCTCGAATTCATCCAGATGAGCAGGAATACACTTTGAATGCATTCTCTACGCATTTATTGGATCATTCTGGCCGTACACCGTATGATATCGAATATCGTCTGATGTTGAAAAATGGCGAGTATCGCTGGTTCAAAGCAACTGGAACGACGATTCGAGATCGAAATGGGGTACCTCTTCGTGTGGCAGGGGCTCTTTTTGATATTCATGATCAGAAATTGAAAGAAGAAGAGCTGCAAGCATTCGTGACAAGATATGACTTGATCAACCGTGCGCTTGTGGAAGCTCCTTGGGATATGGTTGTAGAGGCTGGCGATCCTGTCAATCCAAACAATGAATTCTGGTGGTCTCCGCAGTTTAGAAAAACGCTTGGTTTTACAGATGAAAAGGATTTCCCGAACGTATTGAGCAGCTG
This sequence comes from Bacillus sp. AK25, assembly GCF_048270685.1. Classification (NCBI taxonomy): domain Bacteria; kingdom Bacillati; phylum Bacillota; class Bacilli; order Caryophanales; family Bacillaceae; genus Bacillus; species Bacillus sp. AK25. Next base: position 3,516,076 of record NZ_JBLUWC010000001.1, on the reverse strand, counting down.
GAGTGATCGTTTGCATCCTGAAGATAAAGAATCGGCTCTCCAAGCCTTTTCGGATCACTTAAATGACCATTCTGGCCGCACGCCATTTGACATTGATTATAGATTGCAGAGTAAAAATGGCGAGTATCGCTGGTATCATGCGGGCGGTGAAACCATTCGTGATGAGAAGGGTGTCCCTTTACGTGTCGCAGGAACGATTCGTGATATTACATTAGAAAAAAATAAAGAAAAAACAGCCAATGAAATGGCTTCCCAAGTAGAGCAGCTTTCAAGTTCTATTAGTGAAATGGTATCTGGCATCAGTTCTGTAACAAACCAAGCACAAGAGCTTGCTGTCGCCCAAGAGCAGTCAACGTCTGCTGCTAATTTGGCGAAAAACAGTGCAGATGAGACGAAGAACATTTCAGACTTAATCAAAGAAGTGGCAAACCAAACGAATCTGCTTGGTTTGAATGCCGCAATTGAAGCAGCAAGAGCAGGCGAGCAGGGCCGCGGTTTTTCGGTCGTTGCCGATGAAGTACGTAAGCTAGCGCTTCATAGTGCCAATGCGACAGAAAATATCGAATCTAGTTTAACTGAAATGAAAACACAAATCGATCAAATTCTTGAAAATATCTCCAATATGACAGCTCTTACGCAAACACAGGCTGCTTTGACAGAGCAAGTGAACGCTTCAGTTGATGAAGTGAATCATATGTCTCAGCGTCTGGTGGCATATTCAAAGAGTATCTAATGTCAAAAAACCGCCTTTTCATCAGAAGGCGGTTTTTTTATTTAAGCATGATCCGCTGGGAAAACAATACCGGCGTCTTTCCTAGCGGCTTCAAGAACCTTCATGACAGAAAGACTGTCATCAAGCCATTCATAACACTTTTCGACATTTCCTGTTTCAATGATATGCTGAAATGCTTCTGCTTCATAAAACAGGCGGTTTGAATTGGTTTGTGCATTGAGTGAAGTGACTTGGTCTCCAATATGCAGCAATACTTCCTCACAGCCATTCGCACCATTTTTCACATGTAGGAACCCTTTTTCCCCTTGAATCAAAGCGAAATTCATACTGCTTGTATCTTTGCTGCCAACACTTGTGGCAATGAAATCATTGTAAGTAAAAGTTAAAACACCAGATGTGTCGATGCCGTTTGGATGGCGGTTGGCCTGGTAACGAACGTCTTTCGGTGAACCAAATAGATTCATAATGAAATGAACATTGTAAATGTTAATATCCATGAGAGCACCGCCTGAAAACTCTGGGTTAAAGACATTCGGCGTTTCCCCGGCGAGCAGCTGATTATATTTACTTGAATATTGACTATAGTTACATTGAACGAGTTTGATTCTGCCTAATTGATGAAGGTGTTTTTTGATTAAATGATAGTTGGGCATATGAACGGTCGTAATGGCTTCAAATAGGAAGAGCTGCTTTTCCTTTGCGAGAGCGATTAAGGCTTCTAGCTCTTTCACATTAGAGGTAAAAGGCTTTTCGCAAATCACATGTTTTCCGTGTTTCAATGCAGCCGTGGCATGCTCGCTATGTAAACGATTGGGTGATGCGATATATACCGCTTCTATGTGGGGATCTTCTAACATAGTGGTTAAATCCGTATAAGTCGTTTGCACCCTAAATTGATCTGCGAGTTTCTTTGCCGTAGCTTCCTTTCTTGAATAGACAGCGTGGCAAGAAGCACCTTCAAGCTGTTCAATTGCCTGGAGGAAACCTTCCACAATCACACCTGTTCCAATGGTTGCTATTCTCATTCTATTCATAACCCCTTTCATACGATTGATGTCACGTCAAGCTGTCTCTAGTATACCTGATGTTTTCATACAACGTGTACTTAACAGCTAGGCGCAGAGGGGTGCCAGTAAAAAATACCGGCACATCTTTGGCAGTCTCTACAATTAACTAATGTTAGCTAATGTTTGTTTCGTTAACAGTTGAATGGCCGCCTTCCTCTTTTTTAACTCTTGAATGGATTTTTGAATATCTTCTACTTTTTGTTCGAGCAGCTGTTCCGCTTCTGTTTTCGACTGTTTCTCGAATAGTGACGTGATAATTTCTCGAATTTCTTTGAGTGAGAAATCTAGCTTTCTTGCTTCAGTGATAAAGGATAGCATGAATACATATTTTTTATCATATAAACGATAGCCGTTATGTGCTCTCTTAGGCTCGGGGAGCACACCCTCATTTTCATAAAAACGAATGGTTTCAATATGTACACCAGACATTTTTGACAATTTTCCTCTCGTAAATGTAATCATTCCCTGCACCTCCTTTCTTTGCTATCCATCATACAATTAGATTTGCTAGTTTCAAAATATTCTCCGATGAACATTTGTTCCTTTTCATACTGTTAAAATGACAGGTCTGTCCTATTCACAGCGGATTTCATAGAATAGGTTATAATAGATGAGGATGAAGTGATTTTTTGTTACAGATATGAACAAGTAGACAGTGTGAGAAAAAAACGATAGGCTAAAATAGGTACATAGTATGATGAACAGCATGTGATCATGTAGATGATCACTCAAAATAGTGACAGCACGTTTTGCTGAGAAAAGGGGAGCAGTGAATGTATAAATTAGTCGCAATTGATATGGATGGTACGTTATTAAATGATCAACATATGGTGCCGGATGAGGTGTTTGAAGCCATTCAACAGGCGAAGGCAGAAGGCGTTAAAATTGTTTTATGTACAGGCCGGCCGATTGGCGGGGTGCATCGCTATTTAAAAGAGCTGCAGCTTGATCAAGAGGGGGATTATGTCATCGCCTATAATGGAGCGCTTGTACAAAACAGCCATACAAATGAAGTCGTATCAGAATTAACTTTATCCTATGATGATTTGACTTCTTTATATGAACTGAGCCGTCAGCTGGATACACCTATGCATTATTTCGATTCAGCTCATCTATACACACCAAATCGAGATATTAGTGAATACACGGTGCTTGAATCGTACTTAACAAAATTGCCGCTTAAGTATTTACCTGTCGAAGAGGCAGACCCATCCATGAGACTTCCGAAGATGATGTATATTGATCAGCCGGAACGTTTGGAAAAGACGATACAAGCCATTCCATCTGAAGTGAAGGATCAGTACATGATGGTAAAAAGCACAGATTTCTTCCTAGAAATTCTTCATCCTGATGTGAGCAAAGGGAATGCTGTGAAGCTTCTAGCGCATGAACTGGGGATTTCTCGTGAAGAAGTGATGGCGATTGGTGACAATGGGAACGACGTGTCGATGCTAGAATTTGCGGGCTGTGGCGTTGCGATGGGAAATGCCATTGAAGATGTCAAAGCAGTTGCAGATGTTGTGACAAAATCCAATAACGAAGCAGGAGTCGCACATATCTTGCATGAGCGAGTCATCGGAAAATAAAGAAAGAGCGGTCTACCAATGAGGTAGCCGCTTTTTTATATGTGTGAGAAAAAGTAAACAAGCATACGTCTGCTGTTCAAATTTGTTTTTTCGAGCATCGCCTTTACATGATCATGCACCGTATGAGGCGAGATAAATAACGTACTGGCAATTTCTTTTGTGGATTGTCCTTTTATTAAGCAGTCAAGGACGTTCATTTCTCTTTCTGTCAGCCGATATGTTTTCGCTATATAAGGAAGAATGTCACTTGTTTGAGCTCGCTTAATATGAATCATGACAGCCTCTTCCTGCCCGGCTGCCTGTGCTAAACGAAATGCTTGAAGAGAGAGAAAACGCCCTGTCGGCATTCTGGTGATGCTGACCGCTGTTTGGTCACCGCCGCCATATAAAAGCTTAGCACCTAAAGCTCTAAACGGACGGGGCATGATGGCACCGTCATGAATTTGCTCAAAGGTTTGGAAGGTGTGAAGCCAATGAAGTCCGGTTGCATTTCCATAAAGAAGATGGTAATCGTGTGAAAGAATGAGGAAGCCTTGGTGTTCCGCTGTTTCATCTTCTTCCGTTTCTCTTCTTTTAAAAAGTTCATCTCTCAATTTGGCTGCGAGTGCTGGTGTTTGGCGACTAACCGCTTGTATATCTTGTTCATGAAAAGGTTCCTTCTCCTTTTTCCGATAAAGGCTGGCGATTCCCCAGCATTCACCTTGAATCACAAGGGCTGCCCGCAATTCATCTGCCCATCCGTTAGGTAATAAAATGTGCTGGTATCGACCACTATTGGTGTATTCTCCGCTTTGGACGAGACTGGCAGCGTGGACAGGACCTTTCGCTAGATCCTCATGCTGGTGCACATCTTTTTTTAAATATTCATTTTGAAACAGCTCGTTATGTATGGCTTCAATCGGTTCATCTGTAAAAGAACCCGTCGAGAGGAGAGTAGCTGGATCAATGGTTGTGATACAGGCAGCATCAAAATCACAGATAGCAGCAAGTTCATCTCGAATGTTTTTTCTCAGCTGCTGAAAATGAGCGGCTGGATTGTTCATTTGATCTCCTCCTCAATATCCCCACTTTTAGGGATCGTTTTTTCTCATCTATCTTCTTACAATGAAGATAACATACCGTTAGTGTAAAGGGAACGAAGCAAAGCGGAAACTGGAGGAGAAGACATATGAGTGTAAATCAACATTGGCATGATCCTGTTGCTGAATCCTATGCAGCGACAATTGCACATAAAGTACCGGGCTATCATCTTTTGCATGAGCTGACAGTGGATAGAGTAGAAATCGAATTAATGGGATCGGCTTCTCGCATGTTAACAGTCGGAGCAGGTGGGGGCGAAGAGATCATCAACATGCTTCAAAGAAATAAAGACTGGCATATCACAGGGGTTGATCCATCTCCAACCATGCTTGATATGGCCAAGCGCAGAGTGGCACAGCTTCATATGCAAGATCGCGTCACATGGTATGAGATGGCCTTAGACAAAGTGCCGGTTGAAAAGTTGTACGATGCAGCAGTAAGTTTGCTTGTCATTCATTTTGTAAAAGATCAGCTGACCTTTTTACAGGAGATCGCCCGCCGGCTTCAACCAGGGGCGCCTCTCGTGTTGGCGTTTATTCAAGGAGACCCGGAAACGCCTGCATTTCAGCAGGAGCTTCATATGCTTTCTCTATTCATGAATCGTCAAGGCTTGGGAAAGGAAGTGTTTACGTCCTTCCGAGAAAGGCTGGGTGTCACAACATATCCCGTGTCTAAAGAAAAGATGACAGCACAATTAACCGAAGCAGGATTTCAAGACATCAGACCTTATTTTCAAGCGGGCATGATCAAAGGGATTGTTTGTAAAAGAGGCGATAGAAAGGCGGTTGGAAAATGAGGTCCAAAGTGATGGTGATAGGCGGTTATGGACATGTGGGGCAGCAAATATGTCTTCAATTAAGTGACGTGTATCCAGGGCAAGTCTTTGCGGCTGGCCGAAGTTATGAGAAGGCTGAACAATTTGCACGCCAAACGAATGGGCGTGTACGTCCATTTCAGATAGACGTAAGACAACCAATGGATACGGACTGGATGGATGAAACGAAACTCGTGATCATGTGTCTTGATCAAGATGACACGTCATTTGCTGAAACATGCTTACGATCAGGTATTGATTATCTCGATATTTCGGCAAAAGGAGCCTATATTGAGAAGCTAGCAAAGGTCCATCAACAGCAATTGAACGCAACGGCTGTGCTGAGCGTAGGTCTTGCACCTGGTCTCACCAATTTGCTTGCAGCGAAGGCGGCATCTATTCTGACCTCTGTGGAGCAAATTGATATTAGTATCATGCTTGGGCTAGGTGACCAGCATGGAAAAGCAGCTATTGAATGGACGCTTGATCATGTGCATACGGATTATGAGCTGACGAAGAATCATCAGCGAAAGAAAGTCAAAAGTTTTACTGGAGGGAAACGCATTGATTTTGGCAAAACGCTTGGAAAGCGGCAAGCCTATCAGTTTCCTTTCTCTGACCAGCAAACATTGCCTTCGACGCTCCATGTGCCTTCTGTGACAACAAGGCTCTGTTTTGATTCTCGCGCGGCGACACGTGCATTTGCTCTCACAAGGAAACTCGGAATGACGTCCCTTCTCACGATGCCGAAAATCAAGGAACGTGCCATTTCACTGATTCAATCTGCTCAAATGGGTACAGATCAATATGCAGTGAAAGTGGAAGCGGTAGGAATGAAGGGTAACGAAATTCATCAAGCAGCGCTTGGAATAAAAGGTCGCGATGAGTCTCAAGCAACGGCTCAAGTCGCCAGTGCTGTGGCACTGCATGTATTGAGCAATCAGTTTCAGGCAGGTGTTTTTCATATCGAAGAATTATTTTCATTAGCGTATGAAAATGGTGATTTTGCGTTGGTGGATCAAAAAACGAAGGAAAAGCACGCATTAGCATTGAGAGCCAGCCTTTTAACGGCATAAAAGAAAACGACAAAAGATACGCATCAGCTCAAAAGAACAGGTCAGTCATGTGGGCGCTTTATTCATGATCCATTTCAAAACAAGGTGTCTATGATCCGAAAACAACCGCTTGCTCTCCATGTAAATGGCCGAGAAATGGAAGAGATTTAATCAAGGGTTGTAGTCGGAACTGATATAATGGTTATATTGGGCAAATAAATCTCAAGTGGGTGTTTACAAGTGTTAGATACAGAACAAGATGTAGTGAAGAATTATATAGATTCACCCCAAAAATTGAAAAATTTATATAGACGAGTATTGTTCGTTGTCAGTCTATCGCAAATATTTGGAGGGGCTGGAATAGCTGCAGGAATTACGGTAGGTGCCATTTTAGCGCAACAAATGCTTGGAACTGAAGCCTATGCAGGAGTCCCAATCGCCTTATTTACTTTGGGGTCAGCTGGGTCAGCTTTCATTGTAGGAAAGCTTTCGCAACGTTATGGACGACGCATCGGTTTATCGACAGGTTTTGTTGCTGGAGGGCTCGGAGCAATTGGCGTTGTGCTGGCAGCTATGATGAATAGTGTCACTTTATTATTTGCATCGCTCTTCATTTACGGAGCAGGAACATCCACGAACTTACAAGCGCGTTATGCTGGGACGGACTTAGCGAATTCTAAACAGCGTGCAACTGCCATTAGTACAACAATGGTCATGACAACATTTGGAGCAGTAGCAGGTCCGAATTTAGTTGAAGTGATGGGTAAATTTGCAGTGTCCATTGGTGTTCCAGCACTTGCCGGTCCTTTTATTTTATCAGCAGCAGCATTTATTGTAGCTGGTCTTGTTCTTTTTATTCTGCTGCGTCCTGATCCATTAGACATTGCCCGAAGAATAGCAACTTACAAAGCAGAACATGGGAATGGAAATAAACGAGATGCTGCTGATAAAAAAACAGATAAAAAAGGGCTTACAGTAGGTGCCACAGTGATGATCTTAACTCAAATTGTCATGGTGGCACTCATGACCATGACACCGGTGCATATGCAGCATCATGGTCATGGATTAGCCGAAGTGGGCATTGTGATTGGTTTTCATATAGGGGCCATGTATCTTCCTTCACCTATCACGGGTGTACTTGTAGATAAACTAGGACGAACAGCTATGAGCATAGCGTCGGGCATCACATTGTTACTTGCTGGTTTATTAGCAGCATTCGCACCAAGTGATTCAATGATTCTATTAATCATTGCTTTGTCTTTACTTGGATTGGGATGGAACTTTGGTTTAATTAGTGGTACTGCTCAAATAGTGGATGCTACAGAACCATCAACCCGGGCAAAAACCCAAGGAACACTCGATGTTTTTGTTGCGTTAGCAGGTGCTTCTGGCGGTGCCCTTTCAGGAATGGTCGTGGCGAATACGAGTTATGCTACATTATCTTTAAGCGGAGGAATTTTATCGTTAATTCTCATCCCTGTCATCGTTTGGTCTTTTAAAAGTAAAACATAATGCAGCTCCGTGCTCATCCATCACAAAAAAGACATGCCTCCAATCATGAGAAAGCATGTCTTTTTTGAATCTCTCTTCACAGGATGCTAGTCTTCTTATGATGCCGAGGACACATCTCCTTTTTTCTTGATACTGGCTTTAATGAGCTCAGTCAATGTGTCAGAGCCTTTTGTGGAAAGATGAACACCATCTGGCTGAAAATAGGATGGCTGTCCGGTAGCGGCTGAATGCCAATCGACTAAGCTCACATTGTGATGTTGATTGGCCACACGCTCAATGACTGCATTCACATCATTTTCCCAAGATCTTGGAACGCGAGTGTTCACAAGAAAAATATGTGCCTTCGAGAAATGTTGAATGAATGAAGTCAAAGTCCCCTCTGTAAAATAACCATTTGTGCCAAGCTCAATAATAACAGCGGCATCAGCCTTGTTAAAAGAAGCATATTGAGGGGCGATGCGGATGGCTTCGTTCATTTGCCTTCCGACCCTTGCGTCAATGGTGATGGGTTCATAGGCCTTTTCTAAATTTGCAGCAATGTCTAACATGACGGAATCACCAATGGCAAGAACTTGGTGAAATTGTTTAGGATCGGCTGCTTTTTTCTCATGTTTGTCTTTCTTTTTCTTCACTTTTGATTCTGTCTGACCGCCTGCCTTTTTGGCCGCTGTCTTAATTTGTGTTACTTCCTTGGCATGTGGGGATGTATGAGACGAGCTAGACATGCCAATGGTAAATAAAATCAAAAGGACTGCGGCAATCCCAAGAAACACTTTATTGGACATAGACCATTGCTTGATTCCTGTTTTCCAAATCGACCAAGAGGCAAAATAGTGTCTAAACCCAAGTTTACGAATCGGCTGTTCGATCAAACGATAGGAAGCCTCTGATATGAGTAGAATTGCGATGAGCTGCAATGTGACACGTCCTATAGAAGGCTGTCCAATCTCAATGACCGGTGTGGTCAGCACGATAATTGGATAATGCCATAAGTAGATGCCATAAGACCGCTTTCCGAGCCAAACGAGTGGTTGAAAAGACAGCCATTTCCCAATAAGACTGGCAGGATGGCAGACACACGCAATTAAGATCGCTGCATTCAGACAGAATAAAAGCATACCGCCTTGGTAGAGAAAGCCGTCAAATTCGTCGACTGCATAAACACATAAGAGGAAAATGACCATCGAACCGAATCCGGCTATTTGTAACATACGTCTGCCGACAGGAAGTAATTTTCTGCTGGAAAGTCTGTGCATGGGCCAGACAAATGCAAGACTGCACCCGATGAGGAGTGCAAACGCACGTGTGTCTGTTCCATAATAGATCCTGCTCGGGTCAGTATCCGGTGAATAGAGAATGGCCATCCATAAAGCAGATACAAGTGCCAGACCAAAGGTGATCATAGGAAGATGGGATCTGTTTTTCACCCATTTCAGTCCAGCAATCAACAGTACCGGCCAAATGAGATAAAATTGCTCTTCAATTGCCAAAGACCATAAATTTTTTAGTGGAGATACAGCATTGAAGCTGTCGAAGTAAGAGAGCTGATGAAAAATGTACCACCAGTTACTCACATAAAAAAAGGACGATAAGGCATCGCCACGAATGGACATTAATGCATTTGAACCAGCAATGGCGCACCAGCTGACGATTAAAAAAATCATGACGTAGGCAGCTGGAAGCAGCCTTCTGATGCGGCCCATCCAAAAAGGCAGAAGCTCTTGATAGCCCAGATCCTGCTTATGCAGCAAGATGGTTGTAATCAAGTAACCAGAAATCACAAAAAACAAATCAACACCAAGAAACCCGCCGCTTGCGGGTTCAATATGTAAGTGATAAGCAATGACCGCCAATACGGCAACAGCTCTCAGCCCATCTAATCCTAATATGTAACGTAAACGGTTTTCCTTGCTGTTCATGAAAAAGAATCCCCCATCAATGTCAAACGCGTCTTTTTTGTTGTCACTCCAAAAGAACAACGATTCTTTTATTTTATATAAGATTAGACGAATCAGCATTACATTTTGTTGGCGAATTTCTGTCTTTTTTAAAATTTTTTTATATGAAGAAATATTCTAAGGCTTGAGGAATTCTTATTTTTATACTCAAACCGAAAATCCCTGTCATAATAAAAGAAGAAGGAAAGGGGATGTGTTGAATGAGAACGATTGAAAATGATCTGTTATTGGTTCAAATCAATGAGAGAGGTGCCGAGGTGAGAGAGGTGCTTCATAAAGAAAGTGGACGTCAATATATGTGGTCTGGTGACCCTGCTTATTGGGGCAGGGTGTCGCCCGTCTTATTTCCGATTGTCGGACGGTTGAAGGATGATCAATACAAGATAGACGATCAAACGTATCAACTCTCGCAGCATGGATTTTTGCGTGATGTTGATTTTGAACTATTTCAAGAAGCAAAAGATCAGGTGGTTTTTCAATATCAATCAAATGGCCGTCACACGTCACAATATCCGTATGAATTTACAGCGCGCATCAGTTATGCACTGTCGGAAAATGGACTAACGATTTCCTGGGAAATTGTTCATGAAGGAGATGGCACGATGTATTTCTCGATTGGCGGGCATCCGGCATTTCATGTCCCGCTTGTTGAAGGCGAGCAGACAGCTGATTATTCACTTACATTGGCACCTTCCACCGAACATGATCCAGTCCAATATGAACTTCATGATTCACTTGTGAGAGAGAAGGAGAAAGGTGTTGAGTTTGAGCCGATTCAACTTCGCCCAGAACTTTTTCAGAACGATGCAATGATCTTTAGTCATATTCATCAAGTATCATTGACTTCTCAAGCAGGTCACGGCATTGAGGTCGATCTCAGTGGTTTTCCGTTCGTTGGTATTTGGTCTCCATATGATCAAGAAAAGGGAACAATGGCTCCTTTTGTTTGTATTGAGCCTTGGTATGGGATCGCTGATATGGAAGGGACGAATGGGCAGTATAAGGAGAAATTCGGCATTCAAACTTTAGAGAAGCAAGAGACCTTTCACGCAGCCTACACCATTTTCTTTAAATGAACATTTGTGCATGGTGAAGTGAACAATTTGTTATGATAGAGGAAAAAAGGAGGCGTACGAATGGATCGGGAGAAACAGCAATTAAGTATTGAAGCAGCAAGGCTCTATTACTTATCTGATTACAGTCAGCAGGAAATCGCCAAGCAGCTTGACCTGTCGAGGCCAACGGTGTCTCGTCTGCTTCAGTATGCGAAGGAAAAAGGGTACGTCCAAATTACAGTGATGGATCCATTTGAGGATTTAAATGAGCTGTCCTCATTGCTGAAAGAAAAATATGATCTGCTCGAGGCTCATGTGGTATTTTCACCAAAGGACGATTATCCAACGATTACTGATTACTTGAGCCGGTTTGGTGCAGATTATCTTCAGAATACGGTGAAAGACGGTGATATCGTTGGAGTGAGCTGGGGCACCACGATGTATCAAATTGCTCAAAAGATGCAACCTAAACAGGTAAAAGGGGTAGAGGTGGTTCAGCTGAAAGGCGGAATCAGCCATTCACATGTGAATACATATTCTGCGGAAACAATTCAGCTGTTTGCATCAGCTTTTCAAACGGCACCACGCTATTTGCCACTGCCTGTTGTGTTCGATAGTGCCGCCGTTAAAGAGATGGTCGAACAGGACAGACATATTCAGCGCATTATTGAAATGGGCAAACAGGCAAATATCGCTGTGTTTACTGTTGGGACGGTAAGAGATGAGGCGCTTTTGTTTAGGCTTGGTTATTTCCGTGAAGAAGAAAAGGCGCTGCTCAAGACATCCAGTGTCGGAGATATCTGTTCACGTTTTTATGATCAAGAAGGACGTATTTGCAGTGAAGCGATTAACAATCGCACAATCGGTGTGGAGCTGGATGATTTGAGAACAAAAGAGCGCTCCATTCTTGTTGCTGGTGGACATCGAAAGGTTGCCTCTATCCATGGGGCGCTGAGAGGAAAATATGCGAACGTATTGATGATCGATCAGCACACAGCAAGAGCTCTTTTAAATGTCACAAAATAGATGAACAAAATTTCATAACTATATTTACAATTGTTCAATAGTCATTTAAGATGAAAGTATCATATTTAAAAGGAAGTGTGAATCATGACAATAGCAAAGCTCATTGATCATACAGCACTAAAACCAGATACATCTAAAGCTGCGATCATGCAGTTACTAGAAGAAGCAAAGACATATCAATTTGCTTCCGTTTGTGTGAACCCAACTTGGGTATCTCTTGCGGCGAAAGAACTAGAAGGAGCGGGCGTTGATGTATGTACAGTCATCGGTTTCCCGTTAGGTGCAAACACCACAGCAGTGAAAGCATTTGAAACAAAGGATGCCATTGAAAACGGTGCAACTGAAGTGGACATGGTCATCAATATTGCGGCATTGAAAGATGGCGAATATGATGCGGTTGAACAAGATATTCGTGCCGTTGTAGACGCAGCAAAAGGCAAAGCCTTAGTGAAAGTCATCATTGAAACTTGTTTACTCACAGATGAAGAGAAAGTACAAGCTTGTGAACTTTCTGTAAAAGCTGGCGCTGATTTCGTCAAAACATCGACTGGATTTAGTACAGGCGGTGCAACAGCTGAGGACATCGCATTAATGCGTAAAACAGTTGGACCTGACATCGGTGTCAAAGCATCAGGCGGCGTAAGAACAAAAGAAGACGTAGAAGCGATGACAGCTGCAGGCGCAACCCGTATTGGTGCCAGTGCAGGCGTTTCCATTATTAAAGGGGATCAATCAGCTCCTTCTAAAGACTATTAATTCATACGATCCTATGGTAGGATAACAATCATGACTCATTAGATGATGAAAAAGTCATATGCGGAAGGATCTCATTTCTGGGATTTTCTTCCGCAATTTGTTTGCGAAATAGGGTTTGTTCCATACAAGCACATTAATGTAAACGAATTCATTCAAGGAGGAAAAACATGAAATACGTCATTGGTATTATCGGTTTGCTGGTGATTCTCGCCATTGCATGGCTGGCAAGTAACGGGAAAAAGCGAGTGAAATTCCGTCCAGTCATTGTCATGATTGTACTGCAATTTATTTTAGGTTATATTCTGCTCAATACAGGTGTTGGGAACTTCCTAGTCGGGGGCTTTGCAAAAGGATTCCAAATGCTTCTAGGCTATGCTGGTGAAGGGATCAACTTCGTATTTGGCGGTTTAATGAATGATAATGCGTCAACTTTCTTTATCAATGTCTTGCTGCCGATCGTCTTCATTTCTGCCTTGATTGGTATCCTGCAGCATTGGCGTATCCTTCCGCTGATCGTACGCGGAATTGGGTATTTGCTTAGTAAAGTCAATGGAATGGGGAAACTAGAATCTTACAACGCCGTAGCGTCAGCGATTTTAGGTCAATCCGAAGTGTTCATTTCCATTAAGAAACAGCTTGGATTATTACCTCAACAGCGTCTTTATACATTGTGTGCATCTGCGATGTCGACTGTATCAATGTCCATTGTCGGTGCGTATATGCAAATGATTAAACCGGAGTACGTTGTTACAGCACTTGTGCTGAACCTATTTGGTGGATTTATTATTGCGTCTATCATCAATCCATATGAAGTGTCTAAAGACGAAGATATGCTTGAAGTCGTAGAAGAAGAAAGACAATCTTTCTTCGAAATGCTCGGCGAATACATTATGGATGGTTTCAAAGTAGCCATTGTTGTGGCTGCGATGTTGATTGGATTCGTTGCATTAATTGCGATGATTAATGGTATTTTCACAGCTGCCATCGGTGTTTCTTTCCAAGATGTACTTGGATATGTGTTTGCACCATTTGCTTTCCTTGTTGGTGTACCTTGGAGTGAAGCGGTACAAGCAGGAAGTATTATGGCGACCAAAATGGTATCAAACGAATTTGTAGCGATGCTTGCTCTATCTGGCGACGGTCTTCATTTCACTGCTCGTACAGAAGCGATCATTTCTGTATTCCTTGTGTCATTTGCGAACTTCTCGTCTATCGGTATCATTGCTGGAGCAGTGAAAGGCTTAAATGAAAAACAAGGAAACGTTGTCGCACGCTTTGGATTAAAGCTGTTATTCGGTGCAACACTCGTCAGCTTCTTAACAGCAGGCGTTGTCGGTTTGATTTACTAAACTAAAAAAGGAATGGTGAAAACAATGAGAATGGTAGATATCATTGCGAAAAAACGTGACGGAAAAGAATTATCTTCAGAGGAAATTTCTTTCTTTGTCAAAGGTTATACGGACGGAACAATTCCTGACTACCAAGCAAGTGCCTTGGCGATGGCGATTTTCTTCCAAGATATGACGGATCAAGAACGTGCAGATTTAACACTCGCTATGGCAAACTCAGGGGACACAATTGACCTGTCTGCTATCGACGGCATTAAAGTAGACAAGCATTCAACAGGCGGTGTAGGCGATACAACAACGCTTGTACTCGCTCCTCTTGTTGCAGCACTTGATGTACCTGTTGCAAAAATGTCTGGGCGTGGTCTTGGACATACGGGTGGAACAGTCGACAAGCTAGAGGCAGTCAAAGGCTTCCACGTTGAAATTACAAAAGACGAGTTCATCGAGCTGGTGAACCGTCATAAAGTAGCGGTCATTGGACAATCAGGCAACCTGACACCTGCTGATAAAAAACTGTATGCCCTTCGTGATGTAACAGGGACTGTTAACTCAATCCCGCTCATTGCAAGCTCAATTATGAGTAAGAAAATCGCTGCTGGCGCAGATGCAATCGTATTAGATGTGAAAACAGGTGCAGGTGCTTTCATGAAAACACCTGAAGACTCTGAGAAGCTTGCAAAAGCAATGGTTCGTATCGGAAATAATGTTGGCAGACAAACGATGGCTGTCATCTCAGACATGTCTCAGCCGCTAGGATTAGCGATTGGAAATTCCCTTGAAGTGAAAGAGGCGATTGACACGCTTAAAGGCGAAGGCCCTGAAGACTTAAACGAGCTTGTGCTCACATTAGGAAGTCAAATGGTCGTTCTTGCGAAAAAAGCAGAGACACTTGATGAAGCAAGAGAAAAGCTAATTGAAGTCATGAAAAACGGCAAAGCACTTGAGAAATTCAAGGAATTTTTAGAAAACCAAGGTGGAGACGGCTCGATTGTAGATCAACCAGAAAAACTGCCGCAAGCACCTTATCAAATCGAAGTGCCGGCAAAAGAATCAGGTGTGATCGCTGAAATCGTCGCAGACGAAATCGGTGTTGCAGCGATGATTCTTGGAGCAGGACGTGCAACAAAAGAAGACGATATCGATCTATCTGTTGGCATCATGCTCAACAAAAAAGTAGGCGATCGTGTAGAAAAAGGTGAATCTCTCGTGACGCTGCATGCAAATCGTGAAGATGTTGCGAATGTCATGGAGAAAATTTATGACAACATCCGCATCGCTGACCATGCTGATGCTCCGACTTTGATTCATACGGTGATTACAGAATAAAGAGAAAAAGACAAAAGTGATGAATCGCTTTTGTCTTTTTTTATGTAAATTTTAGGTAGCGCTTCTTCTAGATATGATAAGTTAGATGAGTAGGAGGGGATAAACCATGAGAATGCTCAAACTCATTCTCTTTATTTTTGTTGTCTTGATGATCATTGGATTTATCAGTTACTATGTGGGACCAACAACAACACCAAGTTCTTAAGACGAGCAAAAGCTCGTCCCAGCGTGAAGACAAACCCTCGCATTCGGTGTCAGTCCTGCGCGCTGGTGCTCACGAATGTCAAATTCGTTCCGCAAAAGTAGCTGTCCTTTCTAGACTGCAAAGGTTTTCTTTCACGCTGAAAAGAAGACAAAGGGCTAAAATAAACTACATTTTAGCCCTTTGTCTACGGTCTGAGACGAGCAAAAGCTCGTCTTTTTTAATTGAAATAAAAAATTTCACTTTATGAAACAAACCTCTTGCAATCATGAAACAATGGGTGTATATTAGTTGACGAGTCAATGATTGATATATCAACTAATTGATCTGAATAGAAAAGAGGGGATGGCATTGACTGCATTTTGCTCTGAAGAAGCAGAGGTATTATATCGTTTGCAGTGTGTGAACCGTATGATGGGTGTGAAGTTCGAAGCATGCACGGGCATCAGCCAATCAAGACTGGAGTTGCTATCACTGTTATTCCAAGCCGACGAAATCAGCCAATCCGATTTGCAGAAAAAAGTAAATATTGATAGTGCGGCTGTGACGCGTCACTTAAAACAGTTAGAAACAAAAGGAATGGTCACGCGCAGAAGAAAGCCGGAAGATAATCGCGTCACGCTTGTTCGTCTGACAGATGAAGGCAGAACAAGAATCGAAGCTTCTAAAAAAGAAAAAGAACGATTTATCTCAGAAATGCTTGAAAACGTAAGTGATGAAGAACGAAAGCTTCTCACTGATGTGCTCATCCGTATACAACAAAACATCAAAAAGATTCAAACAACCTAAAGGAGTGTTACACATGGCTACAACATTAAAAACAAACGATTTTATGGATATTATGAAAGGGCGCCGCTCCATTCGTAACTATGATCCAGCAGTGAAAATTAGCAAAGAAGAAATGACAGAGATTTTAGAAGAGGCAACAACAGCACCATCATCAGTGAATGCACAGCCTTGGCGCTTCATGGTCATTGACAGCCCAGAAGGAAAGGAAAAGCTTGCACCACTCGCAAAATTCAACCAAACACAAGTAGCTACATCATCAGCTGTCATCGCTGTGTTTGCAGATATGAAAAACAATGAATACTTAGAAGAAATTTATTCAAAAGCAGTAGAACACGGCTACATGCCGCAGGAAGTAAAAGAAAGACAAATTGCTGCATTAACTGCACATTTTGAAGCTCTTCCAGAGCAAGTGAATCGTGAAACGATCTTAATTGACGGTGGACTTGTGTCAATGCAGCTGATGCTTGCTGCTCGTGCGCATGGTTATGATACAAACCCAATTGGCGGATATGACAAAGAAGTCATCGCTGAAACATTCGGCTGGGATAAAGAGCGCTATGTACCAGTTATGCTTCTATCCATTGGGAAAGCGGCTGACGAAGGTTATGCTTCTTACCGTTTACCGATTGACCGCATCACAGAGTGGAAATAATTTTTAAAAAAAGGGAGACGATCATATGATTATTATTCATGCAGGGATGACCATTCATCCAGAGAAAGAAAACGTATTTCTAGAAGAAATCAACGGTTTAATGAAAGCTTCACAGGAAGAAGAAGGCAATGTGTCCTACAAGCTTTTCAAGGATACAGAGAAAGAAAACACCTTTTTAATGGTCGAAGTGTGGAAAGATGAAGCAGCGGTTCAAAGCCATAATGCAAGTGCACATTTCCAAGCTTTCGTCGCAAAGGCAAAAGAATTTTTAGCCGCTCCACTTGATGTTGTTGCATATCAAGGAGAGCAGCTTTCATAGAAAAACAACAAACACCCTAGGCATTTATAGCCTAGGGTTCTTTTATTTTCGACAATTCGTTCCACCTATTTCAATCTCGTATTGTGCATTTTCCACAAAGTTTCTGAAAATAAAATGTTTTTCGACTTAAGTATATTGGAATATGCTAGAATTAGATATTATTTATTACCAAATTAGGGAGGAACCAATATGAAAAAAGGGAAATGGACGAGCATCGCACTAACAGCTGTCCTCAGTTTAGGCACATTGACAGCTTTCAGCACCCCTCTATCTGCCCACACCTCAGAAAAGTCAACATCCTCAGATGGTGGTCATTATTCAGGTATTCCATTCGACGCAAGTGTTGTCAATGAAGACCGCCTCATCAAAGCCTTGAAAAAACAAGGAAAGATCAAAAAGAATGCCAATGAGGCAGAAACCCAAAAAGCATTAAAGAACTACCTAAAGAAAAAAGAAGAAGCAGCGATGAAACAAAGCGCAAGTACCTTAACAGAAGAACCTGAATTCCTAAAAGAATACAAACAAAATGTACATAATAAACTAGCCAAAAAGAAAAAGTTAAAGAAGCATAAAGGAAAAGAAGGCAATCAAGTAAAGCCGGTGAAAAAGGAAAAATATAAAGGCGACGTCCGTAATGATAAAGTTTTGGTCTTATTAGTAGATTTTAAAGATTATAAGCATAATAGTATTAAAAAAGAAGAGACTGATATGTACTATGACAAGTACGATCAGCAGCATTATCAAGATATGCTTTTCGGAAAAAATGGCTACATTGGTCCAGATGGTAAAAGAAAAGTATCTATGAAGCAGTATTATGAAAAGCAGTCCGGTGGAAGCTACACGATTAGTGGAACAGTAGCTGGATGGTATACAGCCAAGCATGAAGCAGCATATTATGGCGGGAACGTACCAGACGAATCAGGCAGTGACGGCAGACCGCGCGAATTGGTGAAAGAAGCCCTCGAAGCAGCGGCAAAGGATCCAAACATTGACCTTGGTGAATATGATCAATGGGACCGCTATGATATGGATGGGGACGGTGTTTATAATGAGCCGGACGGTATCATTGACCACCTCATGGTTGTACACGCTGGCGTAGGTGAAGAAGCTGGCGGCGGACAGCTTGGCTCTGACGCGATTTGGTCGCATCGCTGGTCACTTGGTGATGTATTTGAGATTCCAAACACTGAATCAGAAGTGGGTCAAGGTGGAAAGTTAGGCGCTCTAGATTATACAATTGAGCCTGAAGATGGCGCAGCAGGCGTGTTCACACATGAATTTGGACATGATCTTGGTCTGCCTGATGAATATGATACACAATACACAGGCAGAGGAGAGCCCGTTTCTTATTGGTCTATCATGTCAAGCGGAAGCTGGGCAGGTAAAGTACCTGGTACGGAACCAACAGGTTTTAGTCCATATGCAAAAGAAATGCTTCAAAACTTGCATGGCGGCAACTGGCTTTCTGGAAAAACCATTGATGGTAAGACATTAACAAAAAGCAAAACAGTTTTAATCGATGAAGCAGCAACAAAAGGAACCAACCATGATGCGGTTCGAGTCGATTTGCCAGATAAAGAGATTGTGGTCACTCAGCCTGCACAAGGGCAATATTCATACTTCAGCGGAACAGGTGACAATTTGAATGCTACCATGACGACATCAGGGATTGATTTGTCGAAGGGAAGCAAAGCCGAGCTTACGTTTAAAGCATGGTACGATATCGAAGAAGATTATGACTATGCGTATGTAGAAGTTCGTGAAACTGGGACAGACAAATGGACAACCATTGCTGGTAATATTACGAATGATCGAAATGAGGCAGGAGCGAATGAAGGCAATGGCATCGATGGAAAATCAGATGGATGGGTAGATGCATCCTTTGACCTTTCTGCTTATGCAGGGAAGAAGATCGATCTGCAATTCCGCTATACAACCGATGCAGGATATTCACTGCCAGGTTTATTTGTAGATGATCTAAAGATTACAGCAGATGGTTCAAAAGTGTGGTCAGATGATGCCGAGGGAACGTCCACGTTCACTTTTAATGGATTCTCTCAATCTAATGGAAAACAATATGCCGCTCAGTATTATTTACTAGAATGGCGCTCTTATGCTGATGTCGATAAAGGCTTAAAGCATATCAAACGAGGAGCAAGTCTGATGAGCTATAATAACGGTTTGGTCGTGTGGTACGTCGATCAATCGTACAGTGATAACTGGGTTGGAAAACATCCAGGGAACGGCTTCCTTGGAGTCGTAGATGCAGATCAACAAGTGTTGAAATGGAGTGACGGCTCTATTGCAGCGACAGGTTTCCAAGTACATGATGCAGCATTCTCTTTGAATCCAAGCACGAAGCTGAATATTGATTATACATCGACAACAGGCTTAACCTTAGAGGATCGCTATATCCGCCCAACGCGTACATTTAGTGATAAAAAGAACTATGTGAATCCAAATAACCCGGATGCAGGACGTGATGTGCCAACATACGGCCTATCCTTTAAAGTCGTCGGACAAAGTAAGGACCGTTCTGTTGGAAAGGTATTAATTTCTAAAAGCAACTAAACAAAAAGCCGGATTCTATCCATGAATCCGGCTTTTTGATACGTTAAGACATGGATTTTTAGCATATGACTCGTCTTTGATCGAATGTTTGTTCTTTTTTATTTTGATATCCGAATGAAACCATTATATAATAGAGATTGGAAGGTTTTTCTTTCATTCAATGTTCTTTTTAGTTGTTAAAAAACCAAGAAAGGATGAGCGTTACCAATGAGTTGTGTCACTGCCAAGCAATTAAAGGTGATTCGAGGGACGATGCAGACTTTTTGCAGCCATTTAGAATATGATGGCCACGGTAAGCTTCATATTAATACCATCATGGCTTTTATTAAAAAGGAATTTGGTGTAAGAAAAATGAAAGACATTCCACAAAGTCGTTTTCATGAGGCGTTAGAGCTAATCCAAGACTTTGATTTATACACGGACAAAATACAAATACGAGACCGTCTATCAGAAAGGAATTCACTAAATTGAATATTTTAGCAATGATTTTAGTAGGAATTGTCGCTTTAGAGCACATTGTCATCATGTTACTAGAAATGTTTTTTATGGAATCAAAAATGGCGAAAAGATCTTTCAATCTGCCTGAACACTTACAAAAGGATCCAAATGTGAAAGTGATGTTTGCTAATCAAGGGCTATACAATGGCTTTCTAGCTGCTGGACTCATTTGGGGGCTCATTCTTGGTTCGAATACCGTAGGATATATGATTCAGCTATTTTTCGTTCTTTGTGTGTTCATCGCAGCAGTATTTGGTGGGGTGACGTCTAATAAATCAATTATCATCAAACAAGGGTTACCAGCTTTTCTTGCATTAATTGCACTTATCCTGGCTATATAATCCTATCAGCGTGATAGAAAACCTTTGCAGTTTAGGAAGGACGAGCATCGGAGCGAATTTGACATTGGTGAGCACCGAAGCGCAGGACTGACACCGAATGTCAGGGTTTGTCTACACGGTAAAGCCGCCCCAGAGGGCGGCTTTTATCTTTTACGCATTCCCATCAAACGAATAATGGACGTAAGACAAAGGGCAACAGCGACAGCCAATATGATTTTCCCATACATGACGCCCGTAAGATTCATTAAAAAGACAGCCAATATGATACAGAGCGTGATGATAATCATCACAATCGAATAGGTTTTCATCTCTTTTTCCACTCCTCCTTTTAAATTCCCTCTAGCGCAAGAGGTCTGTCAATTGTTTCTCATATTATATCATTTCATCACAATTTTACATGAAATTCCCTGTCAATAGAATGTGACAGAATGATTAGATTTGAAGTGAGGCTATATTTTTTAAAAAATCGGGTATAACATAAAGAGTTGTATCCAAGTCTGATTTCTTGATATTTAATTGTGCAAAATATAAAATAGCCACATGATAAATAGAAAGGATGATAAAGTTGAGCAAGAACGTTTTATTAGTATCAACAAGCAGCTCAGAAATGAACGGACACCCTACAGGCTTATGGCTAGAAGAATTGGCCGAGCCATTTCATATTTTTAAAGAAAATGGACTCAACGTGCAAATTGTTTCAATAAAAGGTGGAACAGTACCGATCGATAAAAATTCAATTCCTGAAGGAGTACCAGCACAATATCAAGATGTGTATGAATTACTTCAAGACACAAAGGCACTGACAGATGTAAACCCAGCTGAGTATGATGGCATTTTCTTTGCTGGAGGACATGGCCCAATGATCGACTTTGCGTCCAATCAATTGGTTGCCGATGCGATCTTAGCGATTTCAGACAAAAATGGAGCCGTTGGGGCAGTTTGCCATGGCGTTTCTGCCTTTGTTGATGTGAAGGATCGTGATGGAAAATCATTTATCGACGGCAAGAAAATAACAGGATTCACAAATGAGGAAGAGGATGCTGTTCAGCTGACATCTAAAGTTCCATTTTTATTGGAAACAAAACTGCGCGAGCAAGGGGCAGCATTTGAAAAAGGCGATGCATTTGCGCCATTCGCTGTTGTAGACGGACAAATTATTACTGGACAAAATCCAGGATCAAGTGCAGAAACAGCACGCTTATTTGTCAAAACCATTGCATAAATCATCAAAAAAACCAGTCGTGACGCATACGGCTGGTTTTTTGTTATAAAAATTTCCTAAAAAGTCCAAAACAAGTATTAGAAAAATGGTAAAATAATCACAGGGTAAAAAACCCAAATTAGGGAAAAGGGGATGTTCCTGTGAGAGCATTTTATGTCAAAATCACCGCCGCCTTACTGTCTATTTTATTGGTCACAACAGGTTTATTTTCAACAGCAATCAAAGCAGAAGATGCACCAAAATCAAGTGAAAAAGTATCGCCACTGACTGAAAAAGCCATTCAGCAAGTGCAAGAGTCGTTTGAAAAGCAGGATAAAGGGACTGCGGTTCAACAGAAGGAAGTAAAAAAATCATTTAAAGTAGATAAGAAAAAGGGAATAAGTATTAAACGAAAAGCGGCTGCAGATGGAAAGATGCGCACGTCTGCCGTTCGCTCTATTGATGGACTAGGCATTAATCAATCGGCAGTTTTAAAAGAGGAAGATCCAGTTGATTTATGGTTCTTAAGTACATCGTCCCCTCAGGCGCTCATCAGCCGGATTACCTCTCCAAATGCTGATTATTTCGTTCAGTTATTTGTTATTGATTATGAAGAAGGACAAGCTTATCCAACGGATCTGATTCAACCAGCAGGCAGTCTGCTTGCGTTAAGCAATTTACCAGCGGGTGATTATGCGTTTGGTATTACTAGCGGTGGAGACTTTGGAGACTCATATACATTACAGGTGAATGCAAAAAACCCACCAAATTTCACAGGTGCTGAATCCCTGTCATCAACATTGCAATACTTTGTTGCTGCGTATGCCAATGGGGATGTTTTCGCAAATGGTACAAAAGTGTATAACAAACAATCTAAGACCGCTGATTATAAATGGGAGCGTGTATTTTATTTCTCATATGATGGAAAATATCAACAGAGAACGCATTCTGTTGACAGTGTAAAAGTGAAAAGTATTTCGGCACCAGTATCGTACTCTGCTCCATATGCGAGTTCCTCTGAGGCCATTCTTGTCTACTTAGATGTGGAGACATTATTTATGTATCATGAATCATCGTTTGCTAGTGGGCAGTACTACCATAGCAGCTTTGTTGATACTCTCGGAAAGACAACGCCAAGGCGTTTAGACATTGATGACCTGACAAATTACGGCGATCATATTTTGGCTGTTGATTTAAAGACAGGAAAGCCAATTGATTTCTTCAGTGTCCTTAATTTCTACTATGCAGCAGGGATCGAGAAGCTGCCAACGATCAATACATTGAATTAAGATCGGCGGTTGACATCAAATCGCCACATGTGTAGAGTAAAGATAATTAAATGACAAAAGTCCACTAGGGGAGTCATGTATGACTGAGACAAGAGGAAATCTTGGACCCTTTGAACCTGATCTAGTTTGTACTAGCGGAGGGAAGTGGAGCTGGACCTTGTCTTATTCATGATTGAATCGATAAGAAGGCCGCTCCATTTGGGGTGGCTTTTTCATTTATTCACCTGAAAAAGAGGAGGCTTTTTTATGACATTTTCAACCCAATTAAGGCAAGAAGCAGAACCATTATTTGAAGCGATTTATCAGCATCCGTTTGTGAGAGGACTCGCAGCAGGAGAACTCGAAAAGGAACAGATCATTCATTATGTCAAACAGGATGCAGAATATTTAAATGCCTTTATTAAAATTTATGCGGCAGCCATCAGCAGATGTACAGACAGAGAGGACATTACCTTTTTCCATCAACAAATGGCTTTTGTCCTTGATAGTGAGACACATCCTCATCAAAACCTTTGCCGAGTGGCAGGTGTCGCTTATGATGAACTGCAAGGTGCTTCTTTGGCGCCAAGTGCTCATCACTATATTCATCACATGCTGCAAGTCGCCGAGGAAGGGACGCTAGGAGAAATCATTGCGGTTTTGCTTCCTTGCCCTTGGACCTATTGGGAAATAGGCAAACGAATACTTAAAGATGTTGAGCCCGACCCTGCCCATCCATTCTATGAGTGGATCACGTTTTATGGCGGGTTAACGGACTCTGTTACAGTGGAGCTGTGCAAACGGCTTGATCAGTGGGCGGAAGGAGCAAGTGAGAAGGAAAAGGAGAAAATGAAACAGCACTTCATCTTAAGCTGTCAGCTTGAGTATAAATTCTGGGACATGGCCTTTACTGTCGAAGAGTGGCCTGTCCAAATGGAGGTGCATTCTTTATGACATGGAAGATGAAAGAAGTCGTTCTTGCTGTCATTTTATCAGTGGCATGCGGAGTCATCTATTTAGGGTGGTCGACTCTTTATTTACCGATTACAGCCCTTGTCGGTCCAGCAGGAGGAAACATCATGTTCGGAATTTGGGTCATTGCCAGTCCAATCGTTGCTTACATTATCCAAAAGCCAGGAGCCGCCCTCATCGCAGAAACAGCTGCCGCTGCCGTGGAATTACTGACAGGCAGCCACTTCGGTCTTTCTGCGCTTTTGATTGGTGTATGCCAAGGACTTGGAGCAGAAATCGCCTTTGCTCTATTTGGCTATAAGCGATATCGCATGTGGACACTCATGTTGTCTGGTGCCTTTGCAGCAGTAGGGGCAATGGCATATAGCCTCATTGCCAATGGATTCGGCTATTACACACCTCAAGTGTTACTCATGACCCTTGTCACTCAAGTCATCAGCGGTATGTTACTCGGCGGTTGCTTGGCAAAGGTTGTGGTGGATGCTTTATCTAAAACGGGTGTGCTGAATCAATATGCCATCATGAAAGAAAAACGAAGTAAGGGTGACCAGCATGGATTCATTTCTCGCGTGCAGTAATCTCACTGTCCGTTTTTATGAACAGCCGAATCCCGTTCTTCATCAAGTATCTCTTTCTATTCAAAAGGGGGAAAAGGTGCTGATATTAGGACCAAGTGGAAGCGGGAAATCTACGCTGATTTCTGTGCTTGCTGGCATTATTCCAGAGCATATGGAAGCTGAAGTACAGGGAGAAGTGATGCGGCAAAGGCATACTGGTGTCATGTTTCAAGACCCAGATTCGCAGTTTTGTATGCACCGAGTCAATGAAGAAATTGCGTTTAGCTTAGAGAATCGATCTGTCCCTCGAGAACAAATGGATGACATGATTCAACATCTCATGAAAAAGGTACAGCTGGATGTTGACCCAAATACAGATATTCATACCTTATCTGGCGGAATGAAGCAGCGGTTGGCGCTTGCTTGTTTACTAGCATTAGAGCCAGATGTCCTGTTCTTTGATGAACCGACAGCACAGCTTGATCCAGCAGGAAGAATGGAGATATTTCAATTACTTCAGCAGCTTTCAGCTGAACAGAATCAGACGATGATTTTTGTGGAGCATGTGTTAGACGGTGTCATCGAGTGGATGGATCGGGTGATCTTATTAGATCATCAAGGCTGTATTATAGCAGATGGAACGCCAAAAGACGTGATGAACACATTTGAGGGAGAAATGAAAGAAGCCGGCATTTGGCGTCCGAAAATATTTCCCGAGAAATGGTCCACTATCGTACAAGATTCATTTCATCCACTGAGTCAAACACTCTTGCAAACCTTTGAGGCGAGAAAAGAATGTCATGAGACATCAACAAATCGAGAGGTCATTATTCGCACAGATCATCTACAATTAAGCTACGGGAAAAAAAGCATTATAGATGACCTGCACCTTGATATAAAAGCAGGAGATTGGGTTGCGATCATTGGTGAAAATGGCAGCGGAAAAAGTACGTTTCTTAAACATGTCATCCGTTTAGAACCAATAAAGAAAGGTCACATTTACTTAAAAGGAAAACACCTGAAAAAGTGGTCTGACCGAACATTATATGAAAAAGCAGGCTTTGTATTTCAAAATCCAGAACTTCAATTTATACAGGACACAGTGTTTGATGAAATCGCATTTGGTGGGAGACAGCGAAATTGGCCAGAGTCTGTGGTGCAAGAAAAAACGAATCAGCTATTGGCAGAGTTCGGCCTAGAGAAGCATAGAGACGCGCATCCTTTCACCTTAAGCTTAGGACAAAAAAGAAGATTAAGTGTTGCCACGATGCTTCTTTTTGATCAGGATGTACTCATTTTAGATGAGCCGACCTTCGGGCAGGATGAGAAAACGGCGAGGAAGTTAATCCGGCGTTTAAAAGAACGGCAACGACAAGGCACCACCATTATCATGGTCACACATGATATGGAACTCGTTGATGAGTGCGCTGATCAGGTGCTTGTTTTTCATCAAGGGGAGCATGTATATGATGGTTCGCCTTTTGATTTATTTTCTCATCAGGAACTTGTCACTTCGTGTGAGCTGAGAGTGCCGTTACATTATCGCTATATGGCTGAAAGAAAGGAAGTGATGACGATTGCAAAGTAATCACTCCTTTCTATCCACTGTAAATCCAGTCATGAAATTACTCGCCCATCTCCTTGCGATGTGCTGTCTGATGGCGATTTCTGATCCTAAAACGACGTTCATCATCTGGCTGTTTGCACTTGGAATTGGACTTGTCCTAGGCGGCTGGAATTTGAAATACCTCATCACCAGACTTGTACCTTATCTGCTCTTTTTCATTCTCGTGTTTTGGATGATCGCGGCCTTTGGAAAGGGAGATCATACAGTTTGGAAGTGGGCATGGTTTCATATCACAGAGGAGAGTTTAAGAAATGGGCTGACCATTTCTTTTAGAATGCTTGGCTTTGTGACATTTGGTCTCCTTTTTACATCAACAACTGATTTGACAGCCTTTATGATGAGCTTAATCCATCAATGCCGAATGTCACCCAAATGGGCATATGGGATGCTGGCAGGCTTCCGGTTTATCCCGTTGTTTCAAAGTGAATTGAAGCAAATGAAGGCTGCACATAAAATTAGAGGTTACAAGCAAAAAAACAGTTGGAAAGCCTTTATACGTTATTCACTCCCTCTTTTCACGCAAGGCGTACGGAAATCTGAACGACTAGCCATTGCGATGGAAGCAAGAGGCTTCACAGGGACGAGGGAGAGAACGTATTATCATGTCATCAGCACTTCATGGATCGACTGCATGTATCTTTTTTTCATCGTCATTAGTGTGTTGATATGTATGTTCTTCTTTTAAAAACAGCCACATTCTCTTGATAGAATGTGGCTGTTTTATATGTCTTAGGTCATTTGGTTGATATTAGTACACATTGCAGGCTGTAATAGATCATATAAAGAACCGATAAAGAGAGTGTACTGAGAAAAAGAGAGGATGAACGTGAGCGAATGTCACAGAGAATTGATAACATAATAGACGCTTTACCAATCGTTGGACTAGCTATGAGAGAGCAGCTAACCTTTTCTGTATTAGGGAAAGAGAAGGTTCTTTATTATCAGCAGCACGGGAACATTGACTTAGGGTTTAAAGCAGGCGACGTTGTAGCTCCCGGGTTCCAAAACTTTTCGATGTTGAAAAATGGGAGAGAGCCATCGTTTATCCAGATTCCTAAAGAGGTGTACGGAATTCCTATGGACATCGTCGCCGTCCCGATTAAAGATGACAATGGTCAAGTGATCGCTGCCTTCTGTGTAGCATATGACCAAACGAATCAACAACGATTAGAACACATTATGACGGAAAGTAACGATGCTTCCGAAAAACTAGTCGCGATGGTACAGCAAGTGGCTGCACATTCAGAGGAACTACAAGCGACAAGTGAACAAATTCTACAAAATACAAAAACCACTGTCGAAAATTCCTCTAAAATCAACCAAGTGTCTAATCTCATCAAAGGTATCTCTGATCAAACGAACTTACTTGGACTCAATGCATCCATTGAGGCTGCAAGAGTTGGTGAAGCAGGAGCAGGCTTTGGGGTGGTTGCTACGGAAGTGAGAAAGCTGTCTACTCACGCGAAGCAAGCAACGACTGATATTGAAACAGCGCTAAAAGATGTGCAAGGCTCTATCAAAGGAATGGAAGAAGAAATAGCACAAATCGTGGCTTCTTCTGAACATCAAGCAGAACTCGTTGGCACTTTCACAAAAATTATTGAGGGGCTGCACGAAACGAACGAAACGATGAAAACATTGGCAACAGACTTAGTGAATTATCAAGTGAAATAAATAAACGAATCACAAAACCTCCAGCCGTATCGGAGGTTTTTTAACGTGTTGAAGTGAGTTTTTTGTCATGATATTGACGGGTTTTTCACTGACAGGGAAGTTACACTTCTGTATGATAGAAAAAGAGAGACCTGTTTTGATCATTAGACCTATTCATAAGGAGGAAGACCATCTTGACACAATCAGCAAAGCTGCAAGAAGTACTTGCGCCTTACCGTCCATTGCTAGATCAAACTGAAAAACCACTGATTCAATTACAGATAAAACAAGGAAAAACAGGACCATATGACAGCAAAATAGCAGGTGATCCTTATTTCCCAAAAAACGACGAATATCCCGTTGATGGAGAAGGCCATCCTATGAAGTTGCTGGCACAAATCAATTTCGGCCAGCTGCCAAAGCTGAAAGATTACCCAGAAACAGGACTTTTGCAAGTGTTTATTTCTGTACACGATGATCTTTATGGGATGAATATTGACCAAAAAACAGAGCAAAAAGATTTTCGGATCAAATTTATTGAGGAACCTTTCTTAGCTGAAGAAGACTTATTGACTGATTTTTCATTCGTGAAAATTCCTGACGATTTTTATTTTCCAGTTACGAAGGAAGGTGCAATTACAGGTGAATTATCAAGCGAAACGATCAGTGTAGGAGATTTCCGCTTTGAAAAAGTCACAGGAAAGCAAAGCTGGGATCTATTCGAAGATGCTGTTGGTATTGATGGTGATGAAGCAGATCAATTGCTAGATGAATTTTATGAGACAGCAAGTGGTTTTGGCCATAAAGTTGGCGGATACCCAGGTTTTACACAAGAAGACCCGCGTACCTATGTAGACCAAGAACATACTGTGCTATTATTGCAAATTGACTCAGATGATGAAGTGGACATGTTGTGGGGAGATTGCGGCATTGCTAACTTTTTTATCAAACCAGAAGACCTCAAACGAAAACATTTCGAAAATGTCGTCTATAACTGGGATTGCTCCTAATTTTGTAAAAAACACTCTTTTTGAAGAGTGTTTTTTGTCTATTTTTAGCCTTTTTGCCCCTAAATCGTCATTTCTGAGAGGTAATATGTCATTCTTTCTAGTTGACCGTATCAAAAAAAAATGTAAAATCATCTTAAAGTCCTCTTTTTTGAAAATAATAATAAAATGACATATCAATCAACAATGAAATGCTCGAAAAAGCGGAATGTACTGGGGGGGATCAATTGATCATTTCGAAAGTAATCAACAATAATGTGGTCAGTGCGTATGATGACGAGCAGCATGAGCTGGTCATTATGGGCAGAGGGATTGCGTTTCAAAAGAAAAGCGGAGACCCAATTGACGAAGAACGTATCGAAAAAGTATTTTCCATTCAAAATAAAGATATATCAGAAAAATTCAAAACCCTGCTTTATGATATTCCGATCGAGTATATGCAAGTGTGTGAGGCAATTATCGATTACGCGAGAACGACCCTTAACAAAAATTTAAATGACAGCATCTATGTCACATTAACGGATCATATTACCTTTGCTATTGAACGTCATCAAAAAGGAATGGACATAAAAAATGCCTTGCTTTGGGAAATCAAACGGCTGTACAAAGAGGAATTCATGTGTGGTGTAGAAGCGATTCGGATCATACAGGACAAGCTCAACATCCATCTTCCCGAGGATGAAGCAGGCTTTATTGCGATGCATATTGTCAATGCAGAACTGAATGAGGAAATGCCGAATGTCATTCAAATTACAAAACTGATTCAAGATATTTTGAACATCGTAAAGTATCATTTCCAAATTGATTTGGACGAAGAATCATTAAATTATTTCCGTTTTGTCACGCATTTGAAGTTTTTTGGACAGCGTCTGTTTAACGAAACACAAATGGAAAATCAAAATGAGTTTCTGTATGAAGTGGTAAAGGAAAAAAATACAGCCGCTTTTCAATGTGCGGAGAAAATTAATGACTATGTTCAAAAAGAATACAACCGAAGTCTCATAGAAGATGAGATGTTATACTTAACTTTGCACATCGATCGAGTCATAAAAAGAAAATAAATCAAAAAGAAAGCGTTGACATATCAAAATTAACATGCTAATTTATAACTATAAACTCAATAACCCACAATCTTTTAGGATTGTTACTGGTCAAGCAGGCAAAACCTAAATCATTGTCCCTATCTTTGATAAGGCATGATTTAGGTTTTTTGTATCTAAAGGCTTATAAAATTGAATAACGATCAATCGCTATGAAGGATTGTTACTGGTTAAGCAGGCAAAACCTAAATATCGATTAATGTCTGAATCGCTATTTTTCAGGCATTAATGGATGTTTAGGTTTTTTCTATATCAAGATGAAATCAACGATTGGAGGGTAACACAATGAACCACAAACAAACAGCAAAAGAAGTTCTAGAGCTTGTCGGCGGTGAAAAGAATGTTAAGCATGTCACGCACTGTATGACAAGACTCCGCTTTAACCTATACGATGAAAGCAAAGCGGATAAAGAGAAGCTGCAATCAACAGACGGCGTCATGGGCGTGAATCAAAGCGGCGGTCAATACCATGTCATTATTGGCAACGACGTATCAAACGTCTATCAAGCAATGATTGCTGATTCTGGGTTATCAACAGATGTAAAGTCAGGCGATTCAGAAGAAGCATCAAAACAAAATGTGATTTCAAAGCTTTTCGATTTTATCTCTGGTGTCTTCACACCGATTCTTCCAGCCATCGCTGGAGCTGGTATGATCAAAGGAATCTTGGCATTAATGCTGACGTTCCAATGGATCTCAGATAAAAGCAGCACATATGCGATTTTAACAGCTATCGGAGACGGAGCCTTTTACTTCTTACCGATTCTGCTCGCTGTAAGCGTAGCCAAAAAAATTGGCACAAATCAGTATATCGCTGCTGCCATTGCAGCAGCCGCACTGCACCCGCAGCTCACTGCTTTACTAGGTGCAGGAAATACAGAATTTCTAGGCTTGCCAGTGGTTGCCGTTGTGTACTCTTCATCGGTGATTCCAATTCTACTCACTATCTGGCTCGGCTCATATGTGGAAAGATTCGCAGAAAAATACAGTCCGAAATCACTAAAAATCATTCTTGTTCCAACAGTTACACTTCTTGTCGTGGTACCAGTTATGCTCATCGCGGTTGGACCGCTTGGTGGGATTATCGGAAATGGTCTTTCAGGTGGAATTGATTTATTGTTCAAACATGCAGGTATTTTGGCCGGACTCTTAATCGGTGGCTTTATGTCACCATTGATCATTACGGGCATGCACTATGCACTACTTCCAATCATGATCAACAACATTACATTAAACGGTTTTGACTTCATTCTTCCAATGATGTTTGTAGCGAATATGGCACAAGCAGGCGCAGCATTCGGTGTCTTCTTAAGATCAAAAAACAAAACATTCAAATCATTGGCGATGTCTACAAGTATCACTGCGTTAATGGGTATTACTGAACCTGCTATGTATGGTGTGAACATGCGATTGAAAAAACCGTTCCTTGCAGCCCTCATTGGTGCAGCAGCAGGCGGCGTGTTCATGTCTATCTTCAAAGTAAAGTCATATGTGATATCAGGATCAGCAGGTCTTCCAGGTCTCCCAACGTTCATTGGACCGACATTTGTTTACTCCATCATTGGATTAGTGATCGGCTTTGTTGTAGCAACCATCATGACACTTGTTCTAGGGTTCAAAGATGTACCAGTGAAAGATGATACAAAAGCAGACAAACCAGAAGAAAAGAAAGACACAGTAGCGCTTCAAAATGAAGTGGTACAAAGCCCGCTTGAAGGTCAACTAAAGCCGCTCAATCAAGTAAATGATGCAACATTCTCTAATGAAATCATGGGTAAAGGAACAGCCATTGTCCCAACAGTTGGACGTGTAGTAGCACCTTTCAATGGCAAGGTTGAAACCATTTTCCAAACAAAACATGCCATTGGTTTAAAGAGTGATCAAGGCACAGAGCTTCTCATCCATGTGGGGATTGATACAGTAAAACTTGGCGGTAAACATTTCACAAGTCATGTGCAGTCAGGTGATCTCGTTCAAGCAGGAGATCTGCTAGTTGAATTTGATATCAAGGGCATTCAGCAAGATGGCTATGATGTAACAACGCCAATTATCGTCACCAACACAAATGATTTTGCACAAGTTGATGCGAAAACAGATGGGGCGATTACAGTAAAAGAGACATTGCTTACAGTCAGTGTAGAAGAAAATGAGGAGGGCATTCAACATGACGAATTTAGAAAAAACATTTCCTAAAGGTTTCTTATGGGGCGGCGCGGTAGCCGCCAACCAAATTGAAGGCGCTTATAACAAAGATGGAAAAGGCTTGTCGACAGCCGATATATCACCACACGGTATTATGCACCCATTTGACGAATCAATGAAGGACCTTAACTTATATCATGATGCGATCGACTTCTATCATCGCTATAAAGAAGATATTGCCCTGTTTGCAGAAATGGGATTCAAGTGCTTCAGACTATCCATTTCTTGGCCACGTATTTTCCCAAATGGCGACGATGCGGAACCGAATGAAGCTGGCCTCGCTTTCTATGAAAAAGTATTTGATGAACTGCATAAGCATGGAATTGAGCCAGTTGTCACGATCTCTCACTATGAAATGCCACTTGCACTTGTGAAAAACTATGGTGGATGGAGAAACCGTAAGCTTGTGGGTCTTTATGAAACATACGCTAAAACATTGTTCACTCGCTTTAAAGATAAAGTGAAATATTGGATGACCTTCAATGAAATTAACGTCGTCTTACATGCTCCTTTCACAGGGGGCGGCCTTGTATTTGAAGAAGGCGAAGACGAGAAAAGCATTCAATATCAAGCAGCGCATCACCAATTTGTTGCAAGTGCTCTAGCTGTTAAAGCAGGACACGAAATCATTCCAGATGCGAAAATCGGTTGTATGATTGCAGCGATGACCACATATCCGTACAGCTCAAGACCTGAAGATATGTTTGCTGCGATTGAACAAGATCGTAAAACATTGTTCTTCTCAGATGTACAGTCAAGAGGCTATTACCCTGGATACATGAAACGTTATTTCCTGGAAAATAACATCAACATTGAATTCCAAGACGGTGACGAAGACATTCTAAAAAACCATACAGTCGACTATATCGGCTTCAGCTATTATATGAGTTTTGTGACAAGTACAGATCCAGAGGTTCTTGGACAAGTGACTGGTGGTAACCTATTTGAAGGTGTGAAAAACCCTTATCTAGAAGCAAGTGATTGGGGCTGGCAAATTGATCCAAAAGGACTTCGTACAACACTAAACCAACTATATGACCGCTACCAAAAACCATTGTTTATCGTAGAAAATGGATTGGGTGCTGTGGATCAAGTAGAAGAAGACGGCTCCATTCAAGACGATTACCGAATTGACTACCTCAGAAGTCATTTGCTTGAGGCAAGAGAAGCGATCGCAGACGGCGTTGATCTGATCGGCTATACAAGCTGGGGCCCAATTGACCTTGTCAGCGCATCAACAGCTGAAATGAAAAAACGCTACGGCTTCATTTATGTCGACCGTGATAACGATGGAAAAGGTACATTAGATAGAAAGAAAAAGAAAAGCTTTGATTGGTATAAACAAGTGATTGCGACAAATGGAAAGCATTTAGACGCATAAAAAAGAGAGACAAACCGCTGATCAAACGGTTTGTCTCTTTTTATTGTGAGTGGACTATGATGTCCACACTTGATCCGCAATCTCAATCACATGACGCAGCTTTTCCCATTGCTGTTCTTCTGTTAACAAATTGCCTTCCTCTGTTGAGGCGAATCCACATTGTGGGCTCAAACAAATTTGGTTGATGTCCACATATTGAGCCGCTTCCTCGATTCTTCTTTTGATCTGATCAACGGGTTCGAGTTCCCCATACTTTGAAGTGACAAGACCTAGTACGATTTGAAGGTTTGGATTCTTCACATAACGCAGGGGTTCAAATCCGCCAGAACGGTCATCGTCGAATTCTAAAAAGAGACCATCCAAATCCAGACCGGCAAAAATCGTTTCTGCCGCTGCCTCGTAACCACCTTCGGCTGCCCAAGTTGATTTAAAGTTACCACGGCAAATGTGCATGGTGATCACTAAATCATCTGGTCGATCGGCAACCGCTTCATTGATTGTTTTCGCAAACGATTCACGCAGTTCATCTTCCTCGCGGCCAAAAGCTTTGATTTGTTCATGTCCTTTTTCAGAAAAGAACACAGCCCAAGCTGTATCATCTAGCTGTAAGTAACGGCAGCCTGCATCATAAAAAGCACGGATGGCTTTTTTATAAGCTTGTGCCACGTCATGGTGAAAATCATCTAAGCTGTCGTACACACCTTCTTCAAGCTTTCCACGGAAAAAGAGCATATTCGGACTTGGAATTGTCATTTTAGCCGTATGATCATCCGCGATGCTGTGAAGGAAGCGATAATCCTCCAGCATTGGATGATCAGTAAAATCAATCTTACCTGTTACTTTGATGCCTCTCGCTTTTGTTGTCGTATTGTGGAATTGAATGCCTTGGTCTGCTTCAAATCCTTCGACCCCATCAAGCCCTTCTAGAAAGTCAAAATGCCACCATGCACGTCTGAATTCTCCATCTGTGACAACCTCTAATCCAATTTCCTTTTGCTTCTCTACAATACGAGTGATTTCTTCGTTTTCAATTTGTCTGAGCTGTTCTGCTGTCAGTGTACCGTCTGCTTTTTGCTTGCGGGCTTCTTTGATGCGTTCAGAACGAAGTAAACTCCCTACTTGATCTGCGCGAAATGGCGGCTTTGTTGTTTTCTTACCAATGGTTTGTACTTGTGTCATGCTGAATCCCTTCTTTCTTCAGGTTATAAATCAAATAAAAAAGCTCTTCCTTAGATAAGGAAGAGCATCATATACTGTGAGATCTCTGCCTTATCTTCAAACAAGCTTCAGCTTGCTTAAGGAATTAGCACCATTCTGTTCCTAGGAACAGCGGTTGCCGGGTTTCACAGGGCCAGTCCCTCCACCACTCTTAATAAGGTTACCTTTGATTCAATTTTCTTAATAAACACAATTATTCAATCTTTTCGAGAAAAAGTCAATGGTTTTTCCTATTTATTTTCCTACATAAACAAATCAGCGACGAGAACACCGGCTAATCCAACAAGTGATAGAACAGTCACCATTAATGTCCACGTTTTAAAAGTTTGAGCCATCGACAAATTAAAGTATTCTTTGTAAATCCAGAAACCTGCATCATTCACATGAGAGAATGTTATACTGCCGGCGCCTGTTGCAATCACCATTAATTCTGGGCTGACTCCCGTCAAACCTATCAGCGGTGCAGAAATGCCAGCTGCTGTGAGACCCGCGACAGTTGCTGACCCTAAAGAGACACGAAGGACAGCTGCAATCAGCCAAGTGAGGAGCAGAGGAGACAGTGTGCTTCCTTGCATAATCCCTGCAATGTATTGATCAACACCGCTGTCAATGAGCACCTGTTTAAAGGCGCCGCCGCCAGCAATGATCAATAGAATCATCGCAATGGAGCCAATTGAATCCGTAATCGACTTCATGACGTCCTGCATGCTCTTTCCTCTGCCAAGACCAAATGTGTAGATGGCAAGCAACACAGAGATTAATAGGGCAATCGCCGGCTCACCTAAAAACTCAGCCGCCGGTAGCAGCGGGGAGGACGGGAAGAAAATTTCTAAACATGCTCTGAATGTCATGAGCAATACAGGTAAAATAGCGGTGAAAATACTAATGCCGAAGCTTGGCATTTCCTCTTCTGTAAATTCCTTTGGATTAAACAAGTCCTTTGGAATGTGTGCATGCAGTTGATCTTTCTTAAATAGTTTCGTAAACAGTAGTCCGCCTACTAAAACAGCAGGAATGGCTAAAATAATTCCAACCAATAAGGTTTGTCCCATGTTGGCTTGAAATACATTGGCAATGGCTGTTGGCCCTGGGTGAGGAGGGAGGAAGCCATGTGTTGTAATGAGTGCAGCGACGAGCGGCATTCCCACATACAACACAGGAAGTCTTGCGGCTTGAGCAATGGTAAAGACTAATGGAATAAGAATAATGAATCCGGTTTCATAAAATAGAGCAATTCCGATAACAAATCCAGTCAGCATCGTCGCCCATTGGATTTTCCCGATACCAAAGCGGTCGATGAGTGTCATGGCAATACGCTGAGCACCGCCAGAATCAGCCATCAATTTACCAAGCATCGCTCCAAAGCCAAGAACCAACGCCAGATGGCCGAGTGTACTTCCAAGCCCTTTTTCGACTGAAGCAATCGCTTCAAGTGGTGACATGCCTTCTAAAACGGCAACGATTAAAGAGACAATAATCAACGAAATGAAAGCGTTTAACTTAAAGACAACCATGAGTAAAAGTAACAACAAAACGCCAAGTCCGATAAAAACTAACGACATGATCTTTCCTCCTTTGTGCTGCATAAGGGAGCGTGAACGCCCCCTCTGCTTTATCCTTCAAGTATGTCTACTGCTTCTTTTAACGTATCCTTTGAGCCAACATTTCCCGGGAAAATCACATAAGACATGAATGGGAATTTACTTTCTTCTCCTGTTTGCCAAACGGGAATACCTGGTCTGATTTGACCTGCGACAGTCGCGCGTTTGACGCTGAGTCCTCTTGTTCCAATATCACTTGAGGTGATTCCACCTTTGGCAATGAGGTACTTAGGGCGAATGGAGAGGCGCTGAACAATGCTTGTCACAGCATCACTAATCTGAACAGACAGCTTCAATTCTTCCTCTTGACGATCGTCCCCAAGATCAAGCCGTTCTCTCCTTGTATAAACAGCAACCGATTGCCCGGTTGTTAAAAGCCTTTCAGTTTGTTGAATCACGCGGTCCATTTCCTCTTGAAATGCTTCAGGTTCTAACACGAGGTGTGTATCAAATTCAATAAATGCGATGTCTTCATTTTGCTGCAGCGCTCGCAATTGTTCGGTTGTTTTTTTGACATGGGAACCGACCATGATGAGGCCACCGTGCGTGCTTTCTTCCTGTATTAAGTCTTGTCTAGTTAATTGTGCTTGATCCTCAACACCGCCAAGCACTTTTGTGAGAGCTGCCGCACTTCTAAATAGAAAGTGCTGACCTGCTTTGATGGCATCTATGAGGGCAACGACAAAGACTTTGACATCGTCATAGTCTACTGCATTCACAACCACCTTTTGAAAATCCTTCACGGTCATCAGCTGATCCTTGATTTGTTCAATACGTAAAGCCCGGATATCTTCTAAAGAAATATAAGTAGTGTTTTCCTTAGTGAACGATCCGTTTGATTTCTCTTCAATCCATTCTCCGAGGTGAGAAGATTGAAATCCGAATGTACGATCCAATGCAAATTCTGTGTCACCAGCAGGAATTAATTCGTGACCTTCCTGTACGTAGTGAATATTGCCAATCGTAAAGCGGCCGCCTTCTTTAAAAAAGGGAAGAAGGATTTCGCCGTCAAATTGGCGGGAGCTTTGCTGTTCAATGGTCGTTCTGAGAATGTCAGTCTCTAGCGGGAAGTGTCCACGTAGGGTGGAATCCCCCCGGCTGACAATGATGAAATCTTGATCAAGCCGTTCAGCTGTTTTCACAATCGTTGATGCGATCGTTTCATGAAGAACCGCCGTTTCTTTCTCTGTCATACTGCGAGAGTTGGTTAAGATAAAGAACATACGGCTGTCTTCAAGAAAACCAGATTCAATGCTTTTCTCTGACCAATCGGTGAAAACAGAGACGCCGTGTACCGTTTGAATGCCTGTTGGGTCATCGTCTAATACAATCACTTTATGGTGAAAATGGTTTAGTGCTTGTTCGTATGCTGATTGAATGCGATCTGAATCCGCTTTCGGAATGGCATTTAGTAACTCAATGCTTTGTTTCATAGAACCTCATCCTTTCTTCACTTCAACATGAGCCATTTTTTCGTAGTATTGAACGATCCCGCCGTGATCAAGTCCAGACTTTCCGTCCGCTTTGAGGGCGTGGAAGATTTCTAGCAGCTGACTAGAAAGCGGGAGAGGAACGCCGATATCGTGGGCAGTTTCCATGACATTGGTTAAATCCTTTAAGTTGATGTCAATACGTCCGCCAGGCTCAAAGTTTCGTTCTAAAATGAGAGGAACCTTCGCATCGAGGACAGCACTTCCTGCCAGTCCACCTCGGATGGCTTCATACATTTTATCAATCGCAATGCCAGACTTAGCGGCAAGAACGAGTGCCTCGGACATGGCAGCGATATTTAAGTTGACGATGATTTGATTCGCAAGCTTAGCGGTTGTCCCGCTTCCATTTGAACCAACTAATACGACATCTGTGCCCATGGCATAGAGGACATCCTTTACTTGTTCAAAGATCTCTTCTTCTCCGCCCGCCATAATCGCAAGTGTCCCGTCTATCGCCTTTGGCTCTCCGCCACTGACAGGAGCATCGATAAATTCGACCTCATGCTGTTTTGCCAATGCCGCTAATGCTCTAGAAGTAACAGGTGAAATAGAGCTCATATCTATAATGATCGTGCCAGGTTTTGCTGTAGCCAATATGCCTTGTTCACCTGCTACGACTGCTTCTACATGCTCACCTTTTGGAAGCATCGTGATGATGATATCGCTTTCAGATGCTGCCTCAGCAGCTGATGCAGCGGCATTTGCGCCCACTTCTTTTAATGCTAGAACAGCTTCTGTATGAATATCGAAAACAGTCATAGTATGACCGGCTTTTAATAGATTGAGTGCCATAGGTTTCCCCATAATGCCTAATCCAATGAATCCAATTTGCTTTGCCATTTTGTCCGCCTCCTATTTAGAAACCCCTTACAAAAAGCGCTTTCTTTTCTTTTTGTTAGTATATATACTATCAATTTAAATTTATAGTAGGAAATAAACTATTGTTCATTTAATGTACATGACGAAATAGGAATGTGTCAACGGAAAATATGAGAAAAGTCACAAAAAAAAGACCGGAAACAGCTCCGGTCTATGGTCGATTATGTTTTATTTTTAGCTACAGCTAATCGAGAACGTTTGACGTTGTCGATTGCTTTTGATCCTAATTCTAAAACAGCTGCGACGTACAAAACATCAATAATCACAAGCTGATTAATACGAGAAATCATTGAGTCAGAACGATAGGTTGTTTCCCTCGATGAACTAAGCAGATGAAAGTCGGATTTCTTGGCGAGCTCTGATTTCGGGTAGCTCGTGATCGAGGCGACCGTTGCACCTTTTTCCTTTGCAAATTGCACGGCATCAAGAATTTCTCTACTTTCCCCTGAATGTGAGATTGCGACGATAAAATCATGTTCCGTTGCATGTGTTGCAATCATATTCATCATATGAGGATCACTGCATAGACTCACTTCAAAGCCAAGCTGGAGAAACTTATGATAGGCATCTCCGGCAATAAAACTGGAGGCACCTGCTCCAAAGAAGACGGTTTTATGAGCCTGTTTCATTTGCTCAATAAATTGTGTCACAGCTTGGTCTTCTAAAATATGCTTCATATCCTGAATAGAGTTGGTTGTTAACTCTATGACCTTATGTTTAATATTTGCGACACTATCAGATGCTTCGATCTCACCGTATATAGATTGAGGCGTATTGGTCGCAATATCCTGCGCGACATGGACACGAAACACTTGATAGGACTCATAGCCAATTTTTCGCAGAAAACGAAAGATCGTCGTTTCACTTGTGTTGCATTCAGCAGCGAGTGCACTAATCGAATGAAGCACAACTTTCTGAGGGTTTTGTAAAATGTAATTGGCAATCTTTTTCTGGGTAGGGGACAAACTATGAAATGTTGTCCGGATATGACTAAAAATATTCTCTTCTATGATAAACACCACACTTCATCTAACATTCTATCTTAAGCATACAGGAACTTATGAAAACGGTAAACAAACCTCACATGAAAAATAAAGAATAATATGGAAGAAAACACTTCTTTTGGTTCTTTTGTCATGGTATACTCAATTGGTAATAGACAAAAATGGGGGTTTTTACTATGACAATGAAAAAAGGCCTAACGATCAGCCTGCTCATTTTTTCGCTGATTGTTTCGTTGTTTGCGCCAGTTGGATCTGCGGATGCCAAACAAGTGAAAAAAGCAAAAGTAAGTACACACTATTATAAAAAGAAAAAAACGTTTAAATATGCACAGGTGAAAAACCTTAGTAAAGCGCATATGAAAACCATCAATCGTGATTTAAAAGATGATATTGCATTCTCTTATTCTACGTACTTGTTCTTAAAGGACGAAGCGAAAAAAGAAGGCATTGGGAAGATCACATACGAGAGATCGTTTAAAACGAAATTTAACAATGGGAAGAAACTAAGTATCCTAAACTATGATTACATGAATGACGGTAGCATGCACGGGGATACGATGGTTACGAGCATGAACTATGTGTTAACAAAGAAAAAAACAAAGCAACTGTACTTTACAGATGTGGTAAAAACAAAGAAAAAGCGTACAAAAGTAAGAGATTATATCTATAACTACACAAAGAAGCATAAAAGTAAATTCCATGCGAATCTGAAAAAAAGCGATATTCAAATCGGCTACGACACGCAGTACTACTTCACGAAAAAGGGAATCGCTGTTGTCTTCCAGCCATATGAAATTTCACCGTACTATGTAGGAATTCCTATGATTCAAGTACCTGCGAAGGTGTATAAATAAACAAGAGAAACGGCCACGAATTTGGTCGTTTTTTTATACATAAAAAGAGCCCCTGGTGATGAGGCTCTTCTTTTTACATTTATATTTGTTTGGGTGCATCGTTTAGTGGGTGACGGCGTTTGCCGTTGTAGTGGCGGCGCATACGAAAGATTTCAAACTCCGAAAGCTCTGCGCTTTTTCGTTTTTGGGTACGGTTATCTTTTTTGAAAGAGAATAGTAAGTAGCAGCAAAGTGAAGCGATAATCAATAAAATCATCATATGACATTCCTCCAATTCATCCTATTCTTTAAGTGTAGACAGGGTGAGTGATGTTTATAACTGAAAATAGTTAGCAAATAGCGTTTAGTTCTAAAGGTTTATTCTAGATACTTTTTTAGGTCTAAAATACTGGTTGTTTTTAACTATTATATTTCCAGTTATTTCACTCGTCAAGAAGAATTTTTCTGGGGTTGTCTCTATTAGTACGATTAAGTGTCATAAAAGTTTCAGAAAATTGTAAACTTTTATTAAAAAACCGTTCCCGAACAGGAACGGTTGTAAACATGTTTATGCTTTTTCTTCAAATAAACGTGCAATTTCCACGATCACTTCTGACGCTTTCAGCATGTTCTCTACAGAGATGAATTCATATTTACCGTGGAAGTTTTCCCCGCCAGTAAAGATGTTTGGCGTTGGAAGTCCTTTATATGAAAGCTGTGAGCCATCTGTACCGCCGCGGATTGGTTCAATGACAGGTGTCACTGAGCGGTTTTCCATGGCTTCATGAGCGATGTCTACGATATGTTTGACTGGCTCAATTTTTTCTCTCATATTGTAGTATTGATCCTGAATGCTAAGGGTGATGCTGTTTTCGCCATATACCGCTTTTAAGTCGTTTGCGATTTTTTCAAACAGTGCTTTGCGCTTGTTGAATTTCTCTTTATCAAAATCACGAATAATATATTGCAGCTCTGCTTCTTCTACTTCTCCTACAAATCTTGTGAGGTGGAAAAAGCCTTCGTATCCTTCTGTGTATTCTGGAGATTCATCTGAAGGAAGTTTGTTGTGAAAGAGCATGCCGATCTTTGCAGCACTGACCATTTTGTCTTTTGCTGTCCCTGGATGGACGTTGTTTCCTTTAATTGATACTTTTGCACCTGCGGCGTTGAAGCTTTCATATTGAAGCTCTCCTAGCGGACCGCCGTCTATCGTATAAGCATAAGAAGCGCCAAAGGCATCAACATCGAATTTGTGAGGTCCTCTGCCGATCTCTTCATCTGGTGTGAAGGCGACACGAATTTTTCCGTGCTTGATTTCTGGATGCTCAATTAGGTAATGCATGGCGGTCATAATTTCTGCGATACCAGCTTTGTTATCTGCACCAAGCAGGGTCGTGCCATCAGTCGTGATGAGCGTATGTCCTTGGTATTTTTGTAAATTTGGAAACTGTGCTGGAGATAATACGATATGTAGATCTTCGTTTAACGTGATGTCCCCGCCTTGATAGTTCTCATGAATTTGCGGTTTCACGTTCTTGCCAGTGAAGTCAGTGGCTGTGTCGATATGAGCCAGGAAGCCAATGGTTGGCACTTCTTTGTCTGTGTTAGATGGGATCGTGCCCATGACATAACCGTTTTCATCCATTGTCACTTCTTGAATGCCGATGGATTTCATCTCTTCAACTAGCTGCCTTGCTAAGTTCAGCTGTCCTTCAGTGGATGGGCAGCTCTCTATGTCTGCATCAGACTGTGTATCCACTTTTACATAACTTGTGAATCGCTGGATCATTTCCTCTTTCATCAATACGTCACTCCTTTTGTAGAATATGTTCATTTTATCATGTCTTGAATGCGCTTCATAACAAGAAAGGCTTTCTCTGACAATTAGAGAGGAAAAAGACCTACTTTTATTTTGCGATGTGCTGAATGGTTCTTTAGGGTGATTTTTTTGGGTGTCTTTTTATTTATA
Source organism: Bacillus sp. AK25 (assembly GCF_048270685.1). NCBI lineage: Bacteria > Bacillati > Bacillota > Bacilli > Caryophanales > Bacillaceae > Bacillus > Bacillus sp. AK25. The sequence goes on along the minus strand of NZ_JBLUWC010000001.1, from coordinate 3,473,422 downwards.
ATGAGGACATATAAAATCATCCATTTGTACGTTAATTTGGGAGAAAGGGGTGCGAAAGTTGGATTCTAGTCAAACACTTGCACTCGCTCAAAAGTTCCAAGAAGCTGCTGATGGCATTCGGCAGTCGAAGCAGCTGCTTGAGAATCGGCTGAAGGCAGTTGGATCAGGCTGGCAAGGGGAAGCAAGAGATAAATTTGATCAAAGCTTTGAGGAAACAGTGGCACGCTATGATCAATTTGAAAAGGACTTGCTTGAAACAAGTCAGGAACTGCGGGATGCTGCTGTCAAAATCGAGGAACGTAAAGCTGAAATCGCCAGAATGGAAGAGCTTGAGCGAAAAAGGCGAGAAGAACGGAGAGAAAGAAACCGAGAAGGGAGATGATGTGATGGCGCGTGACATTGTAGTAGATCCAGATCAGCTGACAGGGCTGGCGAATGATTTTGTAGGAGAGCTTTCGGCCATCGAAACAAAGCACCACGATTTACATAGTGAACTGGATGGCCTCATCCTAGGCTGTGATCCCCGTTATCGAAGCTGTTTTTCTGGAGTAGGAGATGCGTGGGGTTCTGGACAAGCCTTAATGAGCAAATTGAGCAGTGACGACATTGCCATTCGTCATGCAACGGATAAAATGGTCGAAGCTGATGATATTTTAAGGAAAATGTACAGTTTGTATGATCAATATGGTACACTCACGAGCCTAGCTGGTATTGTGATGATGCAGGCAAAATACTATGGGCTTGGCATGACGACTTTTATTAAAGAAAATGGCCGATATGCTGCGCAGCATTCAAAGCTCCTTCTTGATGTGACCGGACGGGTAGAAGGTACGAGATTTGACCGGTTGGCAAGGATTTGGCTGAGCAAAAAAGAATTATTAAAACGATCGAATTGGTCGATGGCTGACCTTGTCCATAAGAAATTTACAAAATTTTATCCTAGTGATACAGTTGCGTTCACGAACAGTGTACGTGATTTCACAAAAGGGAGTATCAATTGGAAGGACACAGCTGGCATCAAGTCTGTTCTGAAAAATGGTGCAAGGTTTGCGAAAGGAAATGCCATCATTGCAACGGTCGTCACGGGTGCAACAGAAACGGTAGGCTGCGGTCTGAAAATTGCGGAGAACTATGCGGAATTTGGGGATCAGCCAGAAGTTCTCAAGCGTGAAAATGCAAAGGCTGTTGGAAATGCAGTGAATAATACGGTCTTTATTGCAGGCGGATCTGTTGCAGGTGCCGTTGTGGGCGGCGCTCTTGGAAGCTTTGCAGGACCGATTGGAACAGTCGTTGGCGGTGCGATAGGATCAGCAGTAGGTGGCTTTATTGGTGAAAAAGTCGCCAAGCTTACTTCTGGTTTTGCAGAACAGGTCGCAGTGAAATTAAAAGACCCAATTCATGCGGTTGTCGATAAAGGAAAAAAAGCATTTGAATTGGCAGGTCAAGGTGTTAAAGCAGTCAATGACACCATTGATCAAGCAAATCAGGTGATACATAAAGGAATAGAAAAAACAAAAGAAACCGCAGATTCGCTGTTGAAAGGTGCAGGTGATTTCTTGAAGGGCGCATTTTCTTTTGGATAAGGAGAGATCAAGTTGGATCAGCTAAGTCTAAGTATCGAGGAACTCATCTTTAGTTTTTACAGTGAAGGCTATTTTGAGCAAGGGATGTCTTTAAAGGAAGCCTATTATCCAGATGTAGAGGATGAACGTCTTGGATTTTTATTTGAAATTGCATGTCGCTCTTTGCTGGCAAAAGACGTGCTGGAATTCCGAAATAGACAATACCGTTATAAAGAAAAATACCGGCATTTCATTCAAGCCATGAACGATGCATCACATACCGTGAAAGCTTCAAGGTTTGGTGCATTAGATGAAGAGGTCAGTACGTCCTTTCATACGACTCAGGCAGGTGTGTATTCACACCATACGCTTTTTGATCAACAAGTGCATCAGATTCACAAACTAAAAGACGATCAGCAGACTGTGGAGAAAGTGACAACCTTTTTGAACATACACATGAGTGAACACCTTACACCAGTCATCAATTTGCAGGCGGAAGAATTTGAACTGCTGTTAGAACAAGCCAGTCAAGGGAATGATGATTGCCCTTCTTTTCTAAATAAAGCAGAGAACCAAGAGCTTGTGCGGGCATTTGTTTCTGATGTAAGGGTCAGAAAAGGAAAAATGGATTCTTTGATGAAGGTCACTTATGATAAAAATAATACGCCGGATGTAGAGTCTATGATATTTGTTATTCCGGGGCAGAAGCATTCTTGGCTAGTGTCGGGCATGAAGGAAAATGAATTTCGGATAGAAACGGCTCATAGAGACGGATTACGTTCTATATTCTAATGGAGAAAAGGAGAATGACGCTTGAATCCAAGTGAAGTAATAGAAGTGAGGAGCAGACCCTTTCTAAGAGTATGGGCATTCTTAGCAACGGGCGGATTTGGCATCATCGGTATTTGGTTATTTGCGGAAGCTCTTACATTTGAATCGAATTATACGTTGTTTTTATTTTTAGGCGGATTATTAGGCATTGTCTATGGGTGGATCTCTTTTTTGATGATTCTTCCGGCTTTTACGAAGAGGGGAAATGTGATTTTTCGCATTCAGCGAGGAGAGAATGGCGCTGTTTTATACCGTCAACAAAAAATCCCTTTTCAAGACATTCAATCTATTGATATGCGCAGGCATCGTTACAGTATCAGGGGATTTCTGTTCATGGATGTGCTCATTCGGAAAATGGATGGGAAATTGATCAAGATTCCGGCGTACAGTGTTTTAGATGAAGAAGTATTTGAGCAAACGGTGAAACAAGACATTTATCCATATTTACATGAGACCGCCCAAGAGAAATGGAAACAGCAGCATGGTCATGGTGAAAAGCAGAATCAATAGATGTTTTCGCCATCATTCCATGAGGTGAGACGCCACTTTTTTTAAGAAATCGTGTATGATGTCAGTAAAGACTGAACAATCAAGAGGTGATGAGAGATGGACAAAGAAATGGTAATTGACCTCGTCACAGAACAAATGGCACGAATTCGAAAAGAAAAAGACTATACACAGGACCGCATGGCTGAGGTGCTTGGGCTATCCAAACGGCATTTGCAGCAGGTAGAAAAGAATCGTCTTCGCCTCAACTGGACGCAATCTGCGGCCGTATGTGCATTATTCAGGGATAGTGACATTTTAAAAGGGACACTTGGGGATGATCCGCTTGAGATTTTGGAAGTCGTCGCACACGATGAATTGCATTTATCTGTTGAACGTACGATTGGCGGAAAGGTTTGGTGGCGGACGTCTGTGAAAAAAGGTACGTTTCGTCTTCAGCAGAATGTACTAAGCCAGCATTACCGCATCTTAGATGATGAGAATTATCGCTATTATAGTTCCTTTAATAAAGAAGAAGCGAAGCGGCGGTTAGAGGAATTAAGTGAGCTGTCGTAAGCAGAAAAAGAGAGGTACCTCTATGACAGGGACCTCTCTTTTTTGTGTTGTTTATACTTTCAGAGTGTTTTTCGCCCGAATAAAGGCAACAAGCTGTTTGATTTCTTCATCTGTTAGTGGAACGCCGTCTACATGGATAGTTCCTTCTTTTGCTTCCGTCAGCTCAATTTTGATATCAGAGATTTTGCGTTGTATCTCTGGCTCGTCCGTTCTACCAAGTAAAAAATCAATGGACGTATCATACAAATCAGCCAGCAGTTTCACTGCTTCAAGCGAAGGTCGTCGGTACCCAGATTCGTAACCGGCATAGGTGCTTTTGGCGATACCTAGGCGATCTGCCGTATGCTGGAGAGACCATTTTTTCTTTTTTCTAAGGGTGGTTAAACGATCGAGTATCATACATGAACGCTCCTTTATATACAACAACAGTATATCATATTTTGACAAAGAGTGTACGCGTTATGCGTAATAATTTCTTGATTAATTCGCGTTATGTGACTATAATGGCAATGAAGGTACGCGTAAAGCGTATATTATAGAATAGCACAAGCTGGCTTATAATATGTGTGACAAACGAAGTAATTTTACTGAAAGAGGTGGACCTGTTGAAGAAATTATTGCTTTTAACCACTGGTGGGACGATTGCATCTGTAGAAAGTGAAAATGGTTTAGCTCCAGGTGTTAAAGCTGAGGACCTTTTAAGCTATTTAAACGAAATTAATGCAGACTACACAATGGACACAAAGTCCCTAATGAGTATAGATAGTACCAATATGCAGCCTGAATACTGGGTTGATATCGCAACAGCCATTTATGAAAATTATGATCAATATGACGGATTTGTCGTCACGCATGGTACGGACACAATGGCCTATACATCAGCAGCACTATCGTATATGCTGCAAAATCCTGATAAGCCAATTGTCATTACAGGATCACAAATCCCGATTACGTTTAAGAAAACAGATGCAAAGAAAAACATTACAGATGCGATTCGTTTTGCATGTGACGGTGTTGGCGGCGTATACGTCGTGTTTGATGGCAGAGTCATTCAAGGAACTCGCGCAATCAAACTAAGAACGAAAAGCTACGATGCATTTGAAAGTATTAACTACCCATATATTGCATCGATTGAAAATCATCAAATTGAATACAATAGCAAAGTAAAAAGATCATCAATGAAACCGCTTAAATTAGATGCATCCTTGAACACAGACGTTTGTTTATTAAAATTGCATCCAGGACTGAAGCCTGAGTTTTTAGATTCAATCAAAGGTTTGTACAAAGGAGTCGTCATTGAAAGCTACGGCAGCGGCGGAATTCCTTTCGAAGGAAGAAACCTTTTAGAAAAAATCAACGAATTGCTGGAAGAAGGCATTTCTGTTGTGATCACCACTCAGTGTCTCGAAGAAGGAGAAGACATGAGTGTGTATGAAGTAGGACGTAAAATCAATCAAGAACTGGTTGCTCGTTCAAGAAACATGAACACAGAAGCCATCGTGCCTAAGCTCATGTGGGCATTAGGTAAAACAACAGATCCACGAGAAGTGAAAAAGATTATGGAAACGCCAATCGCAGAAGATTTAGTGATTTAACTATTCTATAGAAAGCAGGTCATACGAGATGGTTCAAGCAACTTATCGTTACGAGAAGGATTTTCTAGGTGAAAAAGAAATTCCCGCCGACGTGTATTATGGTGTTCAAACGCTTCGTGCAAAAGAGAATTTCCCGATTACAGGATATCGCATGCATGAAGAACTCATTCGAGCATTTGCCATTGTCAAAAAAGCAGCAGCTCAAGCCAACATGGAAGTCGGACGTTTATATGAAGGAATTGGAAATGCGATCGTTCAAGCTTCAGATGAAGTGATTGAAGGCAAACTCCATGAATATTTCATCGTAGACCCGATTCAAGGCGGCGCAGGAACGTCTATGAATATGAATGCCAATGAGGTCATTGGAAACAGAGCCCTCGAGATCATGGGACATCAAAAGGGAGAATACATTCATTTAAGTCCAAACACACATGTGAACATGTCACAATCGACAAATGATTCGTTCCCAACGGCGATCCATATTGCAGTGCTCAAGCAGTTAGACATTTTACTTGAGACGATGCAGGCCATGCATGACGTATTTCAAAAGAAAGCAAAAGAATTCGATCATGTGATCAAAATGGGGCGTACTCATTTACAAGACGCTGTTCCGATCCGTTTAGGACAAGAGTTTGAAGCATATAGCCGTGTGCTCAGCCGTGATATTAAACGAATCAACCAATCAAAACAGCATTTATATGAAGTGAATATGGGTGCGACAGCTGTTGGGACAGGCCTCAATGCAGATCCTCGCTACATCGAAATCGTAGTGAAAAAGCTTGCTGATATTTCTGGACTGCCATTAGTAGGCGCAGAGCACCTCGTAGATGCGACGCAAAATACAGATGCATACACAGAAGTATCTGCTGCCTTAAAAGTATGCATGATGAACATGTCTAAAATTGCGAATGACCTTCGCTTAATGGCATCTGGCCCACGTGCAGGTCTTGCTGAGATTGCATTGCCAGCCCGCCAGCCGGGATCATCCATTATGCCTGGGAAAGTCAATCCAGTCATGGCAGAGCTCATTAACCAAATCGCATTCCAGGTCATTGGGAACGACCACACGATCTGTCTTGCTTCTGAAGCAGGCCAACTTGAGTTAAATGTGATGGAGCCTGTTCTGGTCTTTAACTTGCTTCAATCTATTAGTATAATGAATAACGGATTCCGCTCATTCACAGATCACTGTTTAGCGGACATCGAAGCAAATGAAAAACGTTTGAAAGAATATGTCGAAAAAAGTGCAGGTGTCATTACTGCGGTAAACCCTCACTTAGGCTATGAAGCCGCGGCTAGAATCGCAAGGGAAGCCATTTTAACAGGACAATCGATCAGAGATCTTTGCCTGCAAAATGATGTGTTAACAGAAGAAGAACTTGATATTATTTTGAATCCTTACGAGATGACAAAGCCTGGTATTGCGGGTGCAGAGCTCCTAGAGCGATAATAATATCAAAAATTTTATTTTATTAATATGTGGAATTGCCTGTGAAATAGAGAAAAACAGGCAATTCACTTTCTTTCGAATTGGCACACTTTTTTCACAATATTTTGAAAACGCTTAACGCACGCACAAAGGGAGGAAACAAAATGAAAACACCACGTCTACCGTCTATTTTAGAAGTCGTGTCTGTACTTGGCTTATTTTTAGCAATTGTTTTATCATTCACTCTTTACTTCAAATTAGATATTCAGCTAGCATTGTTCATCTCATGGTTTATGGTTATTGCATTAGGTATTCGATTAGGGCATTCCTATAAGGATCTCCAAAATGCGATCACAAAAGGGATATCGAATGGGTTAGAAGCCATTTTGATCTTAATTGCAGTAGGTGCACTTGTTGGAACATGGATTGCAGGTGGGGTTGTTCCTACGCTCATCTACTATGGTCTAGAATTCATTCACCCTAACATTTTCTTATTAGCTACACTGGTCATCTGTGCAATCATGTCCATTGCAACAGGAACTTCTTGGGGTACAGTTGGAACGGCAGGGATTGCGATGATCGCAATTGGTGAAGGTCTTGGGATTCCACTTCCGATTGTAGCAGGGGCCGTCTTATCCGGTGCTTATTTTGGAGATAAATTATCCCCATTATCAGATAGTACAGTGCTCGCTTCCTCTCTTTCAAAAGTGGACGTGCTGGCTCATGTTCGAGCAATGATGGTTTTATCCATACCAGCCTTTGTGATTACAGCGATTATGTTTACGGTTACAGGCTTTATGTATGGCGGACGCAACATTGATCAAGGTAAAGTAGAGTTTTTGAAAAATGCTCTCCATGATACATTCACAATTAACATTTGGATGGTCATCCCAGCAGTGGTGGTTGTATTACTGCTCGTATTTAAGAAACCTTCAATGCCAGTTATTGCGATTGGTGCACTTTTAGGAGCCATTTGGGCAATGGCTTTCCAAGGAATGAATCCAGCAGATGCGATTGGTTCAGCATACAATGGCTTCTCTATTAATTCAGATGTAGATTTCTTAAATACGCTGTTAAATCGTGGCGGTATTGTGAATATGCTTGGATCTCTAGTGGTCATTATTCTCGGACTTGGTTTTGGTGGCGTACTTGAATATCTTGGCATCTTAAAAGTAATTGTCTCTACTTTCGAGAAGAAATTATATAATGCAGGAAATGTAACCCTATCTACACTTGTTGTTGCATTCTTCGCGAATATCTTCGGCTGTGCGATGTACGTCTCATTAATTCTCACACCGAAAATTATGGAAAAAAGCTATGATAAATTGAAAATAGACAGACGCGTTCTATCTAGAAACGCTGAAGTCGGTGGAACTATGACGTCTGGTATGGTTCCATGGTCAGATAACGGAATTTACATGGCAGGGATTCTAGGCGTCTCGACATTCTCTTATTTACCATTTATGTGGCTGAGCTTTGTTGCCATTGGTCTTGCCATCATCTACGGATATACAGGGAAATTCATTTGGTACGTGAAAAATCAACAAGACTCAGAAGAATCGGCATCATAAGCCACTGCAAAAGCCGCCCCTCCCCCGGGCGGCTTTTGTTTGTCCTAGGACCGTAAGACTATGTGTGTTTCCAGAAGGGTGGTTGTGTATTTTGACCCCCTATAAAAGAGGGCTTAAGGTGTGGTGTGAAGCAGATTGAAAGCATATTTATACCATAAAAAGGGCACAAATCCCTATTCAAACATGAGTCTTTGAACCTTATAATAACAATATTGGAAAAAGTGCGATTCATCATTACGCTCGTTTAGAGGACTCTAAGCAGCGTTTTTATTTTTGACAGGAGGAGGAACCCATATGAGCTTATCGGATATGCTGTCTGCCCTTAACGGTGGCATTTCAAATAAAAAGGCAGAGATCGAAGAGAAAATTGCTCGACTCAAAAAGGCAAAAAGTAAGATTGAACGTGAACAAGATGCCGCAGAAACAGACCTAAAACAAATCAAGCAGCCAAAGCTTGGGGCCTCTTGGAAAGGTGAGCGGAGCCAAGATTTTAAATCAGAGCGAAATGAAGCGCATGATGCGCTGCAAACGATCGTAAGCGATAAATACCCACGCTACGTGAGCCGAATCGAATTCAAAATCAGTACACTAGAAGCAGAGCAGGCTGCCTTATCCTTTGCCAGCTCTTTAGCTGGAGATGCCGCACGTTTGGCTGAAAAAGGAGAAGACGCAGTAGAAGACGCAAAACGCTTGATCTCAAAAGCATGGAGCAGCTTGTAAGCGAGCTTCTTGCTGAACAAATCTGGAGGATATCATAATGGGACAAATTAAGTTAAACTACCAAACAGTGATGGATAAACTAGATGAAGTCTCCCAAGCAGTTGAAGCTTTAACAATGAAAAAAGCAGCAGATAAAGCTGGTGAAAACAGCCTTGAATTTGTAACCAAATGGACGGCACGTGAAGCAGAGGTGGGCGAAATGGTCTCAAGCTTTAAAGAAGCCTTGATCAAAAACGTTCAGGATACACGCTCAAATGTGAAGACGCTAAAAGAACAGGATGAAGCGATTGCGGCAAAATCATAAGCCCCAATCGTTTTATTGATAGCGTAGCTGAGTGCGATGTAAAATATAGTCGTAAAGACTCATATATAATTCGGGATTTATGACCTTATATTATTCCGTTTTTCTTCCAAACACCATGTTAAAAGGACACCTTTTCCCTATTTAAGCCTAAGGCTTTTCACCTTATACTATACTTAATGAAAGCGAACGATAGAAATGTCAGGACTGGAAAAAGCAGATGATCTGCTCGGTTTCAAAAACGCTGACGCCGTGCTTTCTTATGAGGTCTAATAGAGGTGGATGACATGAGTTTATCCGAGATGCTGCACCATCTGCATATGGGGATTGAAAACAAACGTGCAGAATTTGACGAAATGATCTCTCGGTTAAAGACAGCCAAAAGTAATATTCGAACAGAACAAGATCTTGCGCAGTCTGACATAAAGGAAATCAAGAAGCCTGCTCTAGATTCGTCATGGAAAGGTGAGAGAGGAACGGACTTTCACCGTCATCGGAAAGAAGCCTATCACGTGCTGCACGACATTGTGAACAATGAGTATGAAACCTATATTACGGAGATAGACCAAAAAATTATGCACTTTGAGTTAAAAAAAATGGAACTCGCTGTCGCTAGTAATTTTGCAGGAAGAGCCCAAGATGTGATGGAAAAGGGCGAGGATTTTGCAAAGGATGTCAAACATTTAATTGAACGGGGCTGGAAAGCTCTTTAATAAAATAAACGAAACAGCCGGCTGAACAAGCGGCTGTTTTTTTTGGTTTAGTCACATCCGCCGCTACCACCTGAATCACCACCGCAGGAGGCATCAGAAGCGTGATGTGTATACGAATCAGTATAGTTACTGGTTGTTGAACTGTGATGTGCAGAATGCTTAGAAGATGATCGCTTATCTTTTGGTGTAAACATGTGGGCGGCAATGGCGCCTAAAGAAGCTAGTATGATGATGATAACAAACATGATGTATCCCTCCTCTTGTTTCATATTCATACGTTTGAGCCATAACAAAGTTCCCGGTCGGAAAGAAAAACTGGGCAAAGAGTTCTATTTTCGTTTATGATGATAGGCAAAAGTAATTGACCAAGGGAGGGGAGTCTATGTTATCTCTACGTCAGGAGGAGCTGACAGGTGAAGAAATTGCCCAGTCACATCACGAACAGAATACATATGAAAGCGCTTAAACTAATATTAGAAGCACATGGGGCAACACTCCATATGAAACGTGGAGCAGGGTATATATTGACTGTCGAAGAGTAACACCTTCTTAAAATAGATGATTTCAGCTATTAACCAATTTCTGTTATAATCATTCGATAGATAAAGAGAAAGCAGGATTGGTGAATGAAAAAAACATGTATGTGGCTTGCAGTTGGTCTAGTCATGCTGCTCATTTCGGGCTGTATGGGTACGAAACAGCAAACAGAAGGAAACCAGCAAGCCATCAAAGAGGTAAAGGGTCAAGTACAAACGAAAGAAACAACCGAAACGCACCAAATTGAAGCGGCAGAGATAGACAAACAAAACTGGATTCAGCAAAAGGAACCCGTTGCACTTCCAATCTTGATGTATCACAGCATTTCTAGTGGTAATTCTTTACGTGTGCCAAAAAGCGAATTTGCGGCTCATATGAAGTGGCTGAAAGACAACGGCTATGTCACGCTGTCGCCGAAAGAGGCATATCAAGTTCTCTCGACCAATTCGACACCAAGTGAAAAGTATGTTCTTATCACATTTGACGATGGATATATGGATAACTACACAAAGGCATTTCCGATTTTAAAGGAATATGGAATGAAAGCCACGATTTTTATGATCGAGCAGTCCATCGGCCGCCCGCATCATTTAACCGATGCCCAAATGGATGATATGGTGGCGCATGGTATTTCAATAGAGAGTCACACCATTCATCATTTAGAGCTCAATCGTTTATCACAGAAGCAGCAGGAAGAAGAATTAAAAGGATCGAAGGTATTCTTTGACCAGCGGTTTTCTCAACAAACTGTCATGGTCAGCTATCCGGTCGGTCGCTATAACGAAGACACACTGAAGCTGACGAAGGAAGCAGGATATGAAATGGCTGTGACCACTGAACCAGGACATGCGAAAAAGGAACAAGGCATGATGTCCTTACACCGCCTGCGCATTTCACCGGGACTTTCACCCGAAAGCTTTGGCAGGCTGATAGAGGGAAATTGATCAATATTAGATCACAGATGTTTCACATGAAACATTTTACGACACGTTTCGTGGATTAAATACGATTTGTTTGAGATAAATGTATGCAGAAAGAATCAGTTTTTTATATACTGATTCTTTTTTATTTAACTTAATAAGGTCTTACAATTGCCAATAGAAAGTAGGAGGGCTTAGAAGAAAAGTACAGGTTATTATACTTGAAAGTTATTTTGAGTGTTGTTCAGTATATTTGATTCATTGCATAACAAAAAGGTGTATAATTTATTTGAAATAATGAAAATTCTGCATTTGAAATGAATAAGTAAGATTAAAAAATAAGCTTAACTATGGTAACAAATTGTTACTTATGGTAACATATTGTTGCACAAGTTTTTTGTTCAACTCGGACTAAGTTGAACTAGTTTTCAAACTGAAGCACGAGAGCTTCAAGGTGAATTTCTTGAACGTTCACCATACAACTGAAAAGAAATTTAATTTGGGCACTCGGCTGACTACCGTGTGCTTTTTCTATGTATAAATTTAAAATGTGAGGAATACACTGAAAATATATGAAAAAATAAAGCAGCCCTCCAAAAAACAGAAACGAGATAGAACCAGCATTACCTTGACTAGGGGTAATGAAGGTGCCGCTTTATTTTTCATTATCATCTTAAGGGTTCATTCAGAACGTTCTCTTATCTAAAATCCATATGATGAACTGGACTAGAGTTCGGATTGAATTTAAGATAAGGAACCAAAGCTTGTACTTACAGGTACAAGCTTTTTTCTTTTTGTTTTTGCGTCTCTCAACGCGTGAACGCACAAGTTTTGTTCTCAAACTGACCCCTCCTTTCTAGGCATAAAAACACCTTTAGTATGGAAGGGGGGAGGACTATCGTTTGCAACACGTTTCTATGTATATTTTACCATCTTTCCTATTTAATGACGAATAGCACCTTGTTGTTTCCTCTCTGTTTTTCTTTGCGTTTCATTCATAAAACTCCATATGTGTTTTCTCTAGTTTGTAATAATCCAATCGATCTTTCAAGGTTCCTGTATGAAATTCAAATTTATGTCCATCAGGGTCTGTGAAATAAATCGACTTCTGATCTCTTTCGTCTCTTGGCCGGCTTGGTAAGATGTTGACGTTCAAATCTTTTAGTTTGTTATACGTTGGATCTACATCCTCCTCATCAATAGAAAAAGCGATGTGTGTGTAAGAGTGATGGATGTCTTGACGAGGAATGTCTTTTTCTACATTGAGGGCAAGCCACAGGCCGTTCAAATCAAAGTAAGCTGTCGTTCTGCCCTTTGTTAACAATTTGGCATTAAAGACCTTTGTGTAAAAATCAATAGATGTCTCTAAATCAGAAACAGAAAATAATAAATGGTTTATTCCTTTGATGTTCAATTTAATCACCTCAAATTCAATGATGAGAAAAAAGCTTGCAGACTCAATCTACAAGCTTTGTTGTTTATTGATAAACAGGATAACCCGTTATCTTTATATCTTTTCCGAGTGGTTCAAGAGAGAGTTGATCCAGTTCAATTGCATCACTCATGAGGCGTATGCCTTCGCCTCCGAAAAAAGAAGGAGAGAGTCGTCCGCCAATGAGCTTGGGCGCCATGTAGATGACGAGTTTATCGACAAGCTGCTGTTCTAAAAATGAGGCATTGACTTGCCCGCCGCCCTCAATCATTAGGGAGGAGATATTTCTTTCTCCAAGCACTTGAAGTACTTCTTGTAAGGGCACTCGGATATCGCTATCCGTCATGATGACGCTGACGCCAGCTGCTTCTAAAGCAGCTCGTTTTTCTTCATCGGCTTGTTTTGTTGTAAAGATCCATGTTGGTGCCATCTGATCTGTGACCACCTTTGCTGTCAGCGGGATAGACAGCTTAGAGTCTAAGACAATTCGAATTGGATGATGACCGTTTGGAATCCGTGCTGTTAATGAAGGATCGTCGTGAATGACGGTTTGCGCACCGACCAAGATCGCATCGTTGATACTGCGAATGTGGTGCGCATCATAACGGGACGTTTCTGATGTAATCCACTTGCTGTCAGACGTAGCAGATGCAATTTTTCCGTCTAACGTAATGCCTGCTTTGAGTGTCACGAAAGGCGTTTTTTTCGTAATAAAGTGGTTGAACACTTCATTCATGAGAATGGATTCCTGCTCCATGACGCCTGTGATGACTTGAATACCTGCATCTTGTAAAATGGCAATCCCGCGCCCGGCAACAAGCGGGTTCGGATCCAGTGCAGCAACGACAACTTTTTCTACGCCAGCTTTCACAAGTGCTTCAGCGCATGGGCCTGTGCGGCCATGGTGGGAACAAGGCTCTAGTGTCACATAGATCGTGGCACCTTTTGCCTTGTCTCCAGCCATTTTGAGCGCATGGATTTCTGCATGTGGTTCGCCGGCCTTCATATGCGCCCCGACCCCAACAATTTCATTTTCTCGCACAATCACAGCCCCGACGAGTGGATTGGGAGATGTCTGACCTTTCATTGCTTCGGCATTTTCAAGGGCTAGTTTCATATATCGCTCATGATGTGGCAATCGTACGCACCTCTTGATCCGCCTTCATATGACCTGAGCGGTTAATTTTTGTCTGCAAGTATTTCTCATTGAACTCAGAGACATCACCCCAAAGTGGAATCCGTCCAGAAAGAGAAAGGCCTGCATGACTGATAGCATCCGTCTTTTTCGGATTATTGGTGATAAGTCTGACTGGCTTTGTACGCAATGTTTGAAGAACAGCAATCGCTTCTTCATATTGACGTGTATCATCTTCAAAGCCTAGTGCTTCGTTCGCTTCTACTGTATCGTAGCCGTTTTCTTGCAAGATGTAGGCCATGGCTTTACTGAAAAGACCGATCCCGCGTCCTTCATGGTTGGCTAAATAAAACAGTGCGCCAGCTCCATTGTCCTCAATCATCCGCATAGACTGTTTCAATTGGAACCCGCAATCGCAGCGTTTGCTTCCGAAAATATCGCCGGTGTGGCAGATGGAATGCATGCGGATCAGCGCTTCATCAGCATGTTCGAAATCTCCGTAAACAAGGACACTTGATTGCTGGTGATCTGCAAGCTCACGGGAGGAAAGGCTTTCGATTAAAGCTTCATCTGATAATGGTTCTTTCCCATCGTCTTTTAACCATGAATACCAGTTAAACATGACCGTTCTACCGTCTAAATTCACTGGCAGTTTAATAGGTCCAGTGATATATATAAATCCGTCTTCTTGCTGTACTCGTTTGATTTTATCTTTTAAAATGGCTGTTTTAACCTCTGTGTGTTTGTCCATATTCTGCACCTTCTTTTTTGTCTGTTTCTTCAATCTGTAAACGAACGAGAACGCCAAATGGATCAACAAATTCGTTACTTTTTCCTGTCGTGTTCATGTGAGCGCCTGCTTTTGTCAGACGTTCGACGACGGATGTTCTATCGTCTTCTTTTGGGAAAACCAGTGTATAGCTTCTAATTCCTGAAAAACGTGGATCAATGGCTCCTTTTCTCCCGCGTCCCCATGCATTAAAGGCAAGGTGGTGATGATAGACGCCACCAGCAACGAATAAGCTGGCTGGGGGAGCCATTCGGATATGAAAACCGAGCGTGTTCACATAAAAGGAATCGGCTTCTTCTGGGTTGAGATGGAAATGCAAGTGTCCCATGACTGTACCAGCCGGGAGTCCTTCCCAGGTGGAATCAGCGGCTTCTTGCAGGAGACCATCTCCATCAAGCGGAGCATTTCCGCCACCTTTCAGCTCTCCATGCTCACCTAACCATATGTCCTGAGGACGATCAGCATAAATCTCAACGCCGATGCCATCTGGATCACTTAAATAAATGGCTTCACTGAAAAAGTGATCGCTTGCTCCAATTAAAGGATAGCCTTTTTTGATCACATGCGCCAGCCATGTGCCCAGGTTTTTTCTGGTAGGTAATAAAACCGCAAAATGATAAAGTCCTGGCTCATGATCCGGCTTCTCTTTCAGCTGCACATCTTCTTTCAGCACAAGGATTGGTTCCTTTGCGTTGCTGCCAAGCGTGACAGTAGAATCCGTCTGTTCTAATAAAGTAAAACCTAAAATGTCTGTATAAAAAGGCAAAGAACGCTCAAAGCTGGACACATGTAATTCTGTTACACCTAATCTTACCTGCTCTATTGTATTCAAAGCTCGGTCATCTCCTTCATGTTATATGCATCTGTATGTTCAATGGTTTATTGAAAATTGATAAAATAATTACCTTGTTACTTTTAGTAACTAAACTATATAATAGTTAGTGACTTATTTCAAGTAATTAATTATGTTATAATGAAAAAAAGTAGAGAAAAGCAGGAGGGAGTAAAGTATGGCTCAAGTAGATGGCTGCCCAATTACAGATGCCATGGAGATTTTAGGGAAGAAGTGGGTGATTCTCATCATCAATCAGCTTTTGACAGGGCCAAAGCGTTTTTGTCAGCTAGAAAATGAAATGAACATCAGCGGACGGTTATTATCAGAAAGGCTGAAAGATTTAGAAGCTGAAGGCCTTGTTGAGAAAAAAGTATATCCCGACATTCCAGTGCGGATTGAATATGAACTAACAGAACAAGGAAAGAAAATTGAACCAGTCATACGGGAAATGTATGCTTGGTCTTTAGAGCGCAAAAATAGTGAAAAGGGTGAACATGTCCCTTCTTAATCGATTTCGATCAGTGTCCCTGATCGATTTTTTTTGTGATTTTCCAGAAATCTAAGTCAATAGTATGAAAAATGATGTTGACAATAAATTCATTCATCATATAATATCAAGGAGAAGAGGGTTCTTTTCCCTGTAATGGAATGGGGAGGTTATGCCATGGTATCATGAATGGGACATATTACCTAAACCGTGTATCACTACATCATGTAGCAGCAGACATCTTTGACTTGTCGAAAGCAAAGATTTATTTTTTAAACTCAATTGATAATGATTATCATAATCATTTATGAGTGTGATTCATACGCTGATAAAGGTTATTTTTTTTATTATCTATTGAGAATAATTATCAATATCAATTAGGAGGATATATATGAAATCACTTCGTTCAGCATCACACGTCTTATTATTCTTTAGCTTTGTTCTATTGTTTGCTCTAGCCCCGGTTAGCTCTGCCTCAGCAACAGGCTTAGCAGATGGTCAATATTCAGCACAATATGTGGTATGGAAAGCAGACAGTGATTCAACGTCAACAGCAAATACGTATTTTGAAAAACCAGCTAAGCTTGTTGTGAAGGACGGAAAAATCAAAGCGCAAGTCACGTTAACGAACAGCTCTTGGATTACAAGCTTTAAAACATTGGATCAAGGTGTCTACAAAGATGCGAAGGTGATCAGTACAAACACAGCTGCCAATAAGAGAACGGTAGAGTTCAATGTCAACAGCCTGACAGATGTTGTACCAGCTAAAGTGAGTGTGACTGTGCCGGTCATTGGATATACAGGCAATTACGATATTCGCGTCAAGTTTGATGCAGCAACTGTTCAATAAAAAGGGAGGAAATTCATCTGATGAAAAAATGGATCAGGATGCCAGCCTTCATGGCTGCATTGTTGCTGGCACTTATACTGCCTTTTTCAAATGCACAGGCTGCCTCATTAAATGATGGTACATACTCCGTCAATTACACTGTGATGAAGGCCGAAGGGACTGCCGTTTCGATGGCAAATGATTACTGGCTAAAGCCGGCAAAAGTGATCGTGAAAAATGGCAAGCTGACTGTGCAAATGACCATTAAAAACAGCAGCTGGGTAACGGAATTTAAAGTGCCGGGAAATGGTGGCTATGTCGATACGACGGTTCTATCAACGAATAAGAAAGCCAATACAAGGCTTGTTCAATTCCAAGCACAGAGTTTGTCTAAACCAATCAAGTCAAAAATCCATGTCACAGTCAAATCGGCTGATTATGATCACGACTATACCATCCAGCTGAAATTCGATGAGAGCAGCATCAAGTCACTTTCTTCTGACAGTTCAAAAGAAACAGCAGGTGCAGCAAAACATCAAGAAACATCAAAAAAAACAACTGATTCATCCACCAAAACAAAACAAGAAGAAAATCCTCAAACTGGTGATACAAGCCAAATGGGATGGCTCCTTGTGCTTGTCTTATGTTCAGGCGGGTTTTTAGCGAGAAAGTGGATCATCAAGCATTAACGGAAGGAAGTGTCATCTTTTGAAACGTCTTTTTCATCTACAGACAGCTATTCTGCTCGTTTTATTCAGTTTGTTGACTGCGTTTCAGCTGCCTCAAGGAACGGCTCAGGCGGCATCATTGGTTGATGGTGAATATACGGCCGGATTCACCATTTTAAAAAATGGCAGCACTGAAGCATCCATGATGGATACGTATACAGAAAAGCCAGCTAAGCTCGTCATCGAAAATGGCAAGACGACTGCCTATCTTACGCTGAAGCAAAGCAAAGAAATCACAGATTTCAAGGTCGAACAAAATGGCTCTCTCGTCACCACTGAAACCGTCAGTGAAGATGAGACAGCGAATACGCGTGTGATCAAATTTGAAGTAGCCGATGTATCAGCCAAATTAAATGGCTGGGTCAAAATTTACTGGGACTTAGGCGGCTTTATTTATGATGAGGCGTATGACGTACAGCTCGCTTTCGACGAGAGCAGTCTCACACTTGTCACGCCTGCGAAGCCAGACGATAGTGAAACAACACCTGATGATCAAAACGGTACGACGCCAGGCGACAGCGAAACGACACCAGATGATCAAAATGGTACGACGCCAGGCGACAGCGAAACAAAGCCGGATGATCAAAGCGGCACGACGCCAGGCGACAGCGAAACAAAGCCAGATGATCAAAACGGCACAACACCAGTTGATTCGACGCAGAACCAATTAAAAGATGGTGTGTATCGTATCAACTACAGTGTGCTGAAGGGCGATGAGGATGAGGTATCTCGGATGAGCCAATACTTCTCACATCCAGCATCGTTAACCGTTAAAAATGGAACGCAAACCGTTTCCTTTACGGTGAAGGATCATACGTCAGTTGATTCTTTGAAAATAGAGAAAAACGGTTCTTATCAAGAAGTGAAAAACGTGAGCACAGATCAAGCAAAGAACACAAGAGTGGTTTCATTTGAAGTGTCTGATCTGAAAAAAGCAGTTAACGGAAAAGTACACATTGTGGTAGCAGCCGCTCACTATGATCAAACGTACGATATTCGTTTTCAATTTGATTCAAAAAGTATCGTTCCACTGAAGGACGGTCAAATAGAGGAAGAAACCCCGGCTACACCAGAAACACCAAAACCAAATAAACCAGCACCAGACACAACGAACGGCGGAACGAATCAAGAGACAGTTCAGCTAAAAGACGGGGTGTACAAGCTTCCTTTTTCAATGAAGAAAGCAGACAAAGATGAGCTTTCTCGCATGAACGATTACGTCGTGAGCCCTGCGACATTGGTGGTGAAAAATGGCCGCCATTTCGTTTCATACACTGTCAAGAACAGCTCAGCCATCACGTCGTTCCAAGTAGGAACCGGCGGTAAATTTGAAGAGACGCTAGTTGCAAAGGCTGATCAAAAAGCAGATACACGAGTGATTCAATATGAAGCAAAAAGTTTGAGTAGTGATCAGGCAGCACGCGTGAAAATTGACATTCCAGCTGCCAATTATCATGAGCAGTACGATGTCAAACTTGTCTATGATACGAAAGGCATCGCAAGTGGTGAAGGAAGCGGAATTGCGACGGTGATCGGAGACGATGAGAGCATCGGCTTTGTGAAAAATCCGAATGATCACGATTCTCAACCAAACCAGCTTGCGAATCTCGCCCCTGAGGAAACGGGTGCAGAGCAGATGACCTTTACGCCATCAGATGACCAAACCAAGTCTGAGACAGGTCAGCTGAACCCAAAAACAGGAGATACTTCACTTCTTTGGGTGTACATTCTTTTATTCGGCGGATCACTATTCGTGCTCGTCAGAAAGTATCAAACTCGTACAAGATAAAGAATCTATGTTAAGTGAGGTGCGCCATTCATCTCGGCGCATCCACTTCCTTTTTTTCGAAAGGAGGCTTCTGTTTTTTGAAGCATCGAATGTTATGTACCCTGATCACGGCTCTATGTGTGTGCGTCTTCTTAGCAGGCTGCTCACAATCAGCTGAAAGCTCAGCGAAAGGCAAAAAAAGCGCAGCATCAAGTGCCCGCATTGTGGCAACGACTGTAGCTGTTGCTGAGATCATGGATGCGCTAGAGGTGGATCTTGTCGGGGTGCCAACAAGTCAAAAATCCTTGCCGGCTCGATACAAAGGACTCCCAGAAGTCGGTAACCCAATGAGCCCGGATATGGAAATCATCCAATCACTTCAACCGACAGATGTCCTGTCTGTCACGACCCTTCAATATGATTTAGAAACGCCTTTTCAACAAGCTTCTGTCCCTGCGACATACCTCAACCTTGAGAGCCTGGACAAGATGGAGAACGCCATCACAAAGCTTGGAGAAAAATATGATAGAAAGACACAAGCGAAACGCATTGTGGATGATTTTGAACAAAAAAAGAAAGACATACAAGAGAGAACGAAGGGAAAGACGAAGCCATCCGTTCTCATTTTGCTTGGTGTACCAGGCAGTTATTTAGTGGCAACAGAGAATTCCTATATCGGTGATCTTGTGCGTATTGCAGGAGGAAAGAACATCGTAAAAGGTGAGAAAATGGAGTATTTGGCATCCAATACGGAGTATTTACAAAAAGCCAATCCAGATATCATTCTCCGAGCTGCACATGGGATGCCGGATGAAGTCGTCAAAATGTTTGATCAAGAATTTAAAACAAATGATATTTGGAAACATTTCCATGCGGTCAAACAAGACCGGGTGTACGACCTCGAAGAAAGCTTATTCGGGACAACAGGCAACTTAAAGGCAGCAGAGGCATTAGATGAATTGACTCGTATGTTGTATCCGTCATAAGCGGCGAATCTTAATGATAAAAGGACGTTCAAGATGAAAAAAACAGGGATTTTATTTCTGATAGTCAGTCTCTTACTAGCCGGCGTATTTATTTATTCCGCCATTACGGGGAGCATTCATGTTACACCGATTGAATTATTGGAAGGGCTTATGACCGGTCAACATGCACAGGTAGAAATCATTAAAGATTTAAGAATCCCCCGCATGCTCATTGCGATGTTTACAGGGGCGGCTTTATCTGTCTCCGGTGTCCTCTTGCAGTCTGTGATGAGAAATCCATTAGCAGATGCCGGTGTTATTGGTATTTCATCGGGAGCTAGCTTCTTTTCTTTAATGGCAATTACAGCGCTTCCTCAATTTTATTTCTACTCTCCTTTATTTTCAGTTTTAGGCGGGGCAATTGCCTGCTTCCTCGTATACGTGTTGTCTTGGAAAGGCGGCTTAAGCCCGATTCGAATGATTCTGGTGGGGATCGCCATCAATGCCATGTTTACAGGGATGGCAGAAGCGTTTGTGACCATTTGCAGCTATTTCAATATCACCATTAATCAGTCGGGGCAGTCGAATCTGACGATGAAAACGTGGGGAGATGTCCGTTTAATCGGTGTCTATGGCCTCATTGGGCTTGTGGTTGCGCTTTTCTTTAGCAGATGGTGTAACTTGCTTGCCCTTCAGGATAAGACGGCGAAAAACTTAGGATTGCGTGTGACCAGAATGCGCCTTTTGATTTCAATCACGGCGGTGTTATTAGCAGCGGTGACTGCTGCGGTAGCGGGCGTGATTGCCTTTGTCGGTTTGCTCATTCCCCATATCTCTAGAAGGCTCGTCGGTTCGGACCATCGGGTACTGATTCCATTTTCTGCGTTAAGCGGGGCCTTGCTCATTTTGACGGCTGATACGCTCGGCAGAACGCTAGTGGCACCAAATGAAATCCCTGCTTCTACAATCATGGCTGTCATTGGCGGGCCGTTTCTGATCTTTTTATTAAGAAGGGGGGATCGTCTGCATGGACATTCGTGAGGTGTCGTTTTCCTATGATCGACAGAGGGACATTGTTCAATCGGTCACCACGAAGATCGAAAAAGGAAAAATTACGACCATAATCGGTCCAAATGGCTCGGGCAAATCCACGCTGCTTTCTTTGATGGCACATAACCATTGTCCACATAAAGGACAGATTCATTTAGATGGACAAGAGCTGAATGCGTTCAAGCCAAGGGAACTCGCGAGAAAGCTGGCAGTCGTACATCAGCAAAATGAAGCGCCGCTCGATTTAACGATCGAACGAGTCGTGGCATTTGGGAGAACGCCGTACCAAACGATGCGCAGCAGTGACAAGGAAGAAGATGAGAAAGCAATCGAGTGGGCGCTGTCCTGTACCAAGCTGACGGATAAGCGAAAGGTGCCACTCGCCTCATTGTCAGGCGGAGAACGGCAGCGTGTATGGATTGCGATGGCTTTAGCGCAAAAAACACCGATGCTTTTCTTAGATGAACCGACGACTTATTTGGATATGTATTATCAATTTGACATTCTTGAGCTCATTCGAGAGCTCAATGTCGAGCATGGATTAACCATCGTGATGGTCCTGCATGATATGAATCAGGCGATTCGCTATAGTGATGTCATCATCGCCATGAAAGATGGGCAAATCATCCGCGAAGGACGGCCAAATGAGGTGTTAACAGAAGAGATGGTGCGGCACATTTATCATGTGTCCGTCACGATTAAGCAAGATGCAGAAACAGGGATGTATATCGTGCCTGTAGGTATATAAGTTGTGCAAAAAGCAGGTGAGACAGTGTGAAACGAGGGAAACGGATCGGGCAACGAATGCTGACGATCGTCTGTTTAGGTGTTTTTCTATATAGCGGTACTGCCATTGGCTTGGAGCTCTTTGGCTATTATCAAAATCGTCAGGTGCTTGCAAAGGCTCAGACACTGTACACACACGAGGATGGAATGAAACAGCGAAAACCTGGAGAAATTCGTCAGTCATTTGATGATTTGCGAAAGGTGAATGAAGACATTGTCGGTTGGATTGATATGAAGGACACGATGATTCAGTATCCAATTGTTCAGTCAAACGATAATGCATTCTATTTAACTCGTAATTATGTAAAGGATGACACACGGGCAGGCAGTATCTTTATGGATTATCGTAATGACGTCTTGCATGAAAGTCCCAATACAGTGGTGTACGGTCATCGGATGAGGGATGGGTCTATGTTTGCTGGTCTCACAAACTATTTAAAAAAAGATTTCTTCCAAGATCATCGCACATTTCAGTACGATACGCTGTACCAAAGCTATGAAGCAGAGATTTTTGCTGTGTATGAAACGACAGTCGACTTTGATTATATTCAGACTGATTTTCAGGATCTTGGTGAATATGCGCACTACTTGCAAGCTGTGCGTAAGAAGTCCATCTATCAAACGAAAACAGACGTATCCACAGATGACTTGATTCTCACATTATCGACCTGTGATCATGTGCTGGCACCTAAAAACAAGCGTCTCGTGGTACAGGCGAAGCTAAAGAAAGTTTACTAGAAAAGGAGAGACAGACGGTTGAAATGTTTACATGTGATTTGGGCAGGACTCGTCGTCGTGCTTCTCCTCGGCGGATGCAGCCAGGCGGTGCCTGTCGAGAATGGGAGCGGGCAAGGTGCGCTCAACATTCAGGATTTTGCCGGCAGAACATTATCGTTTCATGAATCACCTGAACGGATCGTCTCGTTGTCAACTGGCGACATGAGCATCATTTATGCCTTAGGTGGCCAGGTTGTCGGTCGGCCAACTGCCGAATTGCCAGACAATCTACAAAAGGCAAAGTCCGTACAATCAATTGGCACAACCCATCAATTTGATGTCGAGCTGATCACGAGTTTAAAGCCCGATGTGGTGCTTGGGAATGAATCATTAAACAGCAAGGATATCTCTACTATAGAAGGAATTGGTTCACAGCTTCTTTTGACAAGTGCCAACTCAGTGAAGGATATCCAGCGTCAAGTTACTTTATTTGGTGATTTACTTGGAAAGCAGCAAAAGGCCAAAGCGCTCAATGCTCAAATCGATCAGCGGATTAAGCAAGTGAAGCAGCCTGAGAAAAAAGTAAAGACACTCGTTGTATATGGTGCGCCCGGCACATATATGGCGGCACTTCCACAATCTTTAAGTGGTGATCTGCTGCGGATCGCTGGTGGGGCGAATATTGCTGAAAATGAACCAGCACTCGAAAAGTTTCCGCAATATGCACAAATCAATGCAGAAAAGGTCATCGAGGCCGATCCAGATCTCATCTTGCTGATGACCCACAGCAATCCTGAAGATGTCAAAGCAGGCTTTATGAGTGAAATGAAGCAAAATGCGGCGTGGCACGATGTATCAGCTGTCAAAAATGGACACGTTGAGATTCTGCCAAGTGACCTATTTGGGACAAATCCAGGCGCAGAAGTCATCAGAGCGATCGATCAATTAGAGAAGAAATTGAAGCGATTGTCATCATGAAGATGAATGCAGAACTAGATTTTCAAAAAAGGCAGTCAAGACGAAAATGGCTGTTACCAGGATTGTTCCTCTCTTTATGTGTGGGCGTCTGTCTAGGACTTGCGGTAGGTTCCGTCCAATTATCGCTGCCGGATGTAATGGCTGTCTTCACGGGATCAGGTCTGCCTGTTCATGAAAAAATTGTCATGGATTTACGGCTGCCGCGCGTGCTCATTGGTTTTCTCGTTGGGGCCTGTCTCGCAGCATCAGGGGCGATTTTACAAGGAGTTGTCCGAAATCCACTTGCTGACCCTGGGATCATTGGTGTGACTGCGGGCGGCGGGTTAGCTGCTGTCCTCAGCATGATTGTTCTTCCGCAATTCACGTATTTGCTTCCGGCAGCCGCTTTTCTGGGCGCCTTATTAGCAGCTCTTGTCGTGTATATGCTGTCATTTGATCAAGGGGTTTCACCGCTTAAATTGATCTTGGCAGGTGTTGCCGTCAATGCCTTGCTTGGTGCGGTGATGAATGGGTTTATGGTGCTTTACAGTGAGCGTGTGCAGGCTGTTTTGCCTTTTCTATCAGGGGGATTAAACGGGCGGAGCTGGCATCATCTTAGCTTTGTGTCGCCATATGCGCTGGCTGGATTATGTCTTTGCTTTTTCGCCATCAAGCCGTCCAATCTCCTTTTACTTGGCGATGAATCGGCTCAGCTATTGGGCCTTCGAGTAGAGCGGACTCGATTTTTTCTCATTGCGCTGGCCGCTCTTTTAGCTGGAGCGGCTGTCAGTGTCAGCGGTTTAATCGGATTTGTCGGGCTTGTTGTGCCTCATTTTATCCGTCTTTTAATCGGAGATGATTACCGGTATTTGCTGCCGATTTCAATGCTTGGAGGGGGCGTGCTTGTGGTCTTTGCCGATACAGCAGCACGGGTCTGGTTTACACCGGTTGAATTGCCTGTAGGGATTTTACTTGCTTGCATTGGTGCACCTTTCTTCCTCTATTTATTAAAAAAGAAAGGGAGGGGTTAAGATGGATGTCATTGCAATGGATGACGTGAGTCTCAGTCAAGGCGGCTTTCGGCTGTCTTCCATTTCAGCAGCTGTTCCTAAAGGGAGTGTGACCGGAATCATTGGCCCGAATGGGTCAGGTAAGTCGACTTTTATCAAAGCGGCCGCACGACTGACCTCAATCGAAAGCGGCATGATTTACATTCACGACATCCCGCAAAAAGAGATGACGGCACAGGAGATCGCCAAGGAGGTGGCGGTTCTCATGCAAACAAGAACCGCCATTCCATCGATGACAGTACGTGAGCTGGTCGCACTTGGACGCAGTCCGCACCGTTCCATCTGGAAAAAAAGCGGCACGTCAGATCATGAAGCGATTGAGTGGGCGCTTGAGGTGACGAATAGCCGCACCAATGAAAACAGAATGCTCCATACATTATCAGGCGGAGAAAGACAAAAGGCATATATTGCAATGGCACTGGCTCAGAAGACAGAGACTATCATTCTGGATGAGCCAACCACTTATTTAGACATTGCGCATCAGCTTGAATTACTGGAGCTGCTCAAACAGCTGAATCAAACACATGGCATCACCATTTTAATGGTTCTCCATGACTTGCAGCAGGCCGCAAAATATTGTGACCGTCTCATTGCTATGAAGCGTGGTCAAGTGCATCAAATTGGCTCACCAAAAGAAGTGTTAACAGAAGACTTTTTCAAGGAGGTTTTTGGGATTCAGGCAGAGGTTCACTTAGACGGACCGCATCCACTCATTATCCCCATTGCCTCCATTCAACAACAAAAGGGAGATGAACCAAACATGATTATTGTAAACAACCAAGTAAGAGTAGAAAAAGGCAGTGCAGACCACCTTGTTAAACGGTTTAACAAGCAGGGACAAGTAGAATTTATGGAAGGCTTTTTAGGAATGGAAGTATGGGTCACTCAACAGACAACTGATTACGATGAAGTGACCATTCACACCCGCTGGAATCGAAAAGAAGACTTTGTGAATTGGACAAAATCTCAGGCATTTGGTGATGCGCATGCTCATGGAAAGGCGAAACCTGAAGGCCTGTTAAAAAACAAAATTACGTACTATGAAGTGCAAGTGACAAGACCCGCTTTACAGAAAAAAGCCTAAATATTCAAAAGCGCTGCAGCGAAGAAGCAGCGCTATTTTTTTGTGATTGTCTCTTTCCGTCACATATTTTTGACAAAGTATTCAAACAACAGACACAATCCCATCCAAATTTTAGGTAAAATTTACTTTATTTTTGAAGCGTATGGGTGTAAAGTACAGGTATAAATAACTAACCGAATGAAAATCAAGAGTAAAATTTCACTGAGTGAACTATATCAAATGGACTTTCATTTGTGAATCATTGAACAAATAGTGAACTTTTTGTGAAATGGTGAGCATAAATATCTCGAATCATTCGGCATGCGAAAGTAAGGGAGGATGTAAGGCTGTGAGTGAGCTGTTTTTAGCAAGATTTCAATTTGCCTCAACGACATTATTTCATTTTATTTTTGTTCCTATGTCTATAGGTTTGGTATTTATCGTTGCATTGATGCAAACCCTTTATGTCGTCAAGAAAAAAGAGATTTATAAAAAGATGGCGAAATTTTGGGGTCACCTTTTCTTAATTAACTTTGCAGTAGGTGTGGTGACAGGGATTCTGCAAGAATTCCAGTTTGGGATGAACTGGTCTGATTATTCAAGGTTTGTCGGTGATGTCTTTGGTGCACCGCTTGCCATTGAAGCGCTATTGGCCTTTTTCCTTGAATCTACATTTATTGGACTTTGGATATTCGGCTGGGATCGTCTGCCGAAAAAAATTCATTTGTTATGTATTTGGCTTGTTTCTCTTGGTACGATCTTTTCGGCGTTTTGGATTTTACTCGCCAACTCATTTATGCAGGAGCCAGTTGGATTTGTGATTAAAAATGGCCGTGCAGAAATGAACGACTTTGGGGCGCTCGTGACAAATCCGCAACTTTGGGTAGAGTTCCCGCACGTTCTGTTTGGTGCATTGGCAACCGGTGCTTTCTTTATCGCGGGTGTCAGTGCCTATAAAATGATCAAAAAACAAGAAGTCGCCTTTTTCAAAAAATCTTTCCAGATTGCCATGGTGCTTGCTTTCATTTCTGGCTTAGGTGTAGCGTTCTCTGGACATGATCAAGCGAAGCACTTAATGGAATCACAGCCGATGAAGATGGCAGCAAGTGAAGCCCTTTGGAAGGATAGTGGAGATCCAGCGGCTTGGACACTATTTGCCAACATTGACACAGATAAAAAAGAAAACTCTGCGGAGATCAATATTCCGTTTGCTTTAAGTTACTTGGCCTATTCTAAGTTTAGTGGGGATGTGCCAGGCATGCTGACCCTTCAAAAAGAATATGAAGCCAAGTTTGGTCCTGGAGATTACATTCCTCCAGTCAAAACAACCTTCTGGAGCTTTAGAATCATGGTAGGTGCCGGCATGTTGATGATTTTTGCTAGTATGATTGGTTTGTATTTGAGCTTTAGAAAAAAACTAGAATCAAACAAATGGTATTTACGCTTCATGGTATGGATGATTGCGTTCCCGTTTATTGCAAACTCAGCTGGTTGGATCATGACGGAAATTGGGCGTCAGCCGTGGACAGTCTTTGGTATGATGACAACCGCACAATCCATTTCACCAAACGTATCGTACGGCATGTTGCTATTCTCAGTCATTAGCTTTACGACCATTTATCTGATTCTTGCCATCGTGCTTGCCTACTTATTCATTCGAGAAATTAAAAAAGGTGCACATTCTGAAGAGAATACAGATCAAAAGGATGAAACGGACCTGTCTACAGATCCATTTGATGGAGGCGCATATCATGGCATATCTTAACGAGATTTGGTTTATTCTTGTCGCAGTATTGTTTGTTGGATTTTTCTTCTTAGAAGGATTTGATTTTGGTGTCGGGATGTCCATGCAGCTGCTTGGAAAAGATGCACACGAGCGCCGCATTTTAATCAATACGATTGGCCCTTTCTGGGATGCGAATGAGGTCTGGCTGATTACAGCTGGTGGAGCTATTTTCGCCGCTTTTCCTCACTGGTACGCTACGATGTTCAGCGGATACTATATTCCGTTTGCAGTTCTTTTATTAGCGCTCATTGGGCGGGGGGTCGCCTTTGAATTTAGAGGGAAGGTCGAGAAGGCTTCATGGATCAAAACGTGGGACTGGGTGATCTTCTTTGGCAGCCTGCTTCCGCCATTTTTACTCGGCGTGCTATTCACAAGTATTTTACGAGGAATGCCCATTGATCAAAGCATGAATATGTACGCTGGATTTACAGACTTTGTGAATCTTTATTCAGTGATCGGCGGGGTAGCCGTGACGGTTCTTTGCCTCCTGCATGGATTGATTTTCGTCACACTTCGCACTGAGGGTGATTTAAGAAATCGTGCAAGAAAGCTCGGTCAGCGTGTTTTATTGATTGCACTACCAGTTCTTGTTCTATTTGTTGGTGTGTCTATTCTTGAAACAGACATTTATACCGTGCGTCCGATCATCACAATCCCTTTAACTGTACTCATTGTGGTTTGTTATGTAGCGGCTCTATTCTTTATGAGAAAAGAGCGTGATGGCTGGACATTTTTATTCACAGGTGCAGGTATTATGGTGACAGTGACCATGCTTTTCACAGCATTATTCCCGCGTGTCATGATTAGTTCGATCAACCATGCATTCGACCTCACCATTCAAAACGCTGCATCAGGATCTTATTCACTGACGGTCATGACGATTGTTGCCATTTCTTTGCTACCTTTTGTGCTTGGGTATCAAATCTGGAGCTACTATGTCTTCCGTAAACGTGTAAGCGGTAAGGAGCCAATGACCTACTAATGGATAAACGTTTGCTTCAACTAAAAGGAATGAGGGGGCTTCTTGCCCTCTTAGGTATTGTGTCAATCATCCAAGGAGCAAGTATTATTTTTCAAGCACAGTGGCTGGCACATGCCATAACAACGCTGTTTGACGGGAAGAGCCTCATGCAGGCAACGCCTTATGTCTTGCTGTTTCTTGCTGCCTTTCTGGTGCGGCACGGTCTCACCTTGATGCGGGAGAAGGTCATGTTCACCTATTCTTCCCGAATTGGAGCAGACGTCAGAAAGCAGCTGTTGGACCAGCTGTTCCGTTTAGGTCCAGCTTTCACGAAGAAAAAAGGAACAGGAAAGCTTGTGACATTGGCGATGGAGGGCATTGCCCAATATCGTCAGTATTTACAGCTGTTTTTGCCGAAAATGGTGAACATGGCAGTTATTCCGGTGATGGTGCTTGTCTATGTTTGGACATTAGATGAAACATCTGCTGTCATTCTGATTGTCACACTGCCAATTTTAATTGTTTTTATGATTTTGCTAGGACTTGTCGCTCAGCGTAAAGCGGCCAAACAATGGAGATCGTATGAGAAATTATCCAATCATTTTACTGATTCTCTCCGTGGCCTGGAAACGCTTCGCTACTTAGGGATTAGCAAAAAGCATTCTCGCAATATTGCAGAGGTCTCGAAGCGTTATCGAAAGGCGACGATGAGCACACTGAAAGTCGCCTTTCTTTCATCTTTTGCTCTCGATTTCTTTTCTATGCTGTCCATTGCGACTGTCGCTGTATTTCTCGGCTTGCGCTTAATTGAAGGAGATCTTTTGTTATTGCCGGCTTTGACCGCACTGATGCTCGCGCCAGAATATTTTTTGCCAGTCCGTGAAGTGGGAAATGATTATCATGCGACGTTAAACGGTAAAGAAGCGAATGAGGCGATTCAAGTGATTTTAGAGGAAAAGGGCTTCCGAGAGCAGGAGACACAATCTGTGCAGCTGAACGAGTGGAATGAGCAATCTGAGCTCACACTGCAAGATGTCAGTGTCTTGCATGATGAACATGCTCCTTATTCGATTCAGGATGTCGATCTCACTGTGAAAGGAAAGAAAAAGATTGGGATCATCGGTGCCAGTGGTTCGGGGAAATCGACGTTAACGGATGTTCTCGGCGGTTTTGTTGAACCGTCTGCAGGTGAAATCATCCTAAACGGCAAGCCGCTTGCTCATTTACAGCTGGCGGCATGGCAAAAAGAAGTCGTTTATATGCCGCAGCATCCTTATTTATTTCACATGACACTGAGAGAAAACATTCGTTTTTATGAACCGAATGCAACAGATGAAGACGTCGAAAGAGCGGTGCAAGAGGCAGGTTTGTCTCAGCTCGTAGCTGATCTCCCCAATGGACTGGATGAGGTCATTGGCGAACAGGGCAGAGGACTGAGCGGTGGACAAGCGCAGCGGATTGCACTCGCTCGCACAGTGCTCGGCCAGCGATCCATTATGCTGTTAGATGAACCAACGGCTCATCTGGATATTGAGACAGAGTATGAATTGAAGAAAACAATGCTTCCATTGTTTGAAGATAAACTTGTGTTTTTAGCCACACACAGACTTCATTGGATGACGGATATGGATGAAATCATTGTGATGGATCATGGGACGATTGCAGAGATGGGGACTCATGAATCATTAATGAAAAGAAAAGGTGTGTACTATCAATTGGTACAGGAACAAATGGGGGCGGTCACACATGGTCAGTAAAGGCTGGTTTATACCTTATATCAAGGAGAATCAAAAGCTGTTTGCCTTGGTGCTTTTTTTAGGGGCGATTGCGGTGTTTTCTGCTTCTATGCTCATGTATACGTCAGGGTTCCTCATTTCAAAAGCTGCCACAAGACCTGAGAATATCTTGATGGTCTATGTCCCAATCGTGGCAGTACGTACCTTTGGTATTTCACGCTCAGCTGCTCGTTATGCAGAGAGACTGGCGAGCCATCAGCTCATTTTGACGATGATTGAAAAAATGCGGGTACGTCTTTATGACATGGCTGAACGAAGTGCCAAACAGACTAAGCTTGGAACAGGTGAAATGCTTGGGCTGTTATCAGAAGATGTGGAGAGATTACAGGATGCGTATTTAAAAACAATTTTTCCATCCATCGGTGCGCTGCTTTTATATGCCGCTTCGATTGGAGCACTTGGGCTTTTTTCATGGCCTTTTGCCGGATTGATGCTGCTTTATATGGCGCTGCTCGTATTTGTATTCCCATACATCACAGTACTTGTGAACCGGGCACGACAAATTCAAATGAAGAAAGGCAGAAATGAACTGTACAGCCATTTAACAGATGCCGTCATGGGCGTGAGTGACTGGTTGTTTAGCGGCAGACAGAACGATTTCGTTGAAGGCTATGAACGAAAAGAAGCAAAGCTATTAGCACTCGAAGCGGCAAAGCACCGGTTTATCCGTCTACGCCAATTTTTAGCACAGCTAGTCATTGGAGGAGCAGTCGTCCTTGTCGTGTATTGGAGCGGCTCAGTCGTTCAGGCTGGTTCTATGCCGCACACGCTCATCGCAGCCTTTGTGCTTGTGCTGTTTCCATTAACAGAAGCCTTTCTTCCGCTGTCAGATGCAGCAGGCGATATTCCTGTTTATCAGCATGCCGTCAGCAGATTAAATCATTATGAAGAGCAGTCGTATGAAGGATTAGTGGAGAGGAAGGCAGCAGAGGAGACACCCGTCTCTGATGGCGTTGAAGCGGTCTGTTTTGATCAAGTCACCTTCGGATATGAAGTCAATCAACATGTACTAAAGCATTTTTCGTTTTCCCTGAAGCAAGGTGAATCGCTCGCTCTTTTAGGAAAAAGCGGTGCAGGCAAATCGACCATTTTAAAATTGTTAGAAGGGGCAGTCGTGCCAAATCAAGGGGGTGTCAGCATTCAGGGGAAACCGGTACAAAGCATTCAAGAGGAGATATCCTCTTATGTGTCTGTGCTCAATCAACAGCCTTATTTATTCGATACGTCTGTTTTAAACAACATTCGCTTAGGCTCTCCAGAAGCGACAGAAGAGCAAGTAAAAGAAGCCGCGCGGCAAGTGCAGCTGCACGATTACATTGAGTCTTTGCCAGAAGGTTATCACACAGGTGTACAAGAGACAGGGGTTCGTTTCTCTGGTGGAGAAAGGCAGCGTATGGCTCTAGCTCGGATTTTGCTGCAAAACACACCGATTGTTGTATTAGATGAACCAACCGTCGGGCTTGATCCACGTACAGAGCGTGAATTGCTTGAAACAATCTTCCGTGTGTTAAAAGGAAAAACAGTCATTTGGATCACCCATCATCTCACTGGCTGTGAGGCATGTGACCGTATGATGTTTATTGAAGCTGGTCGCATTGAGATGGAGGGGCATCATCAAGATTTGCTGAAAGAAAATGTGCGTTATCAAAAGCTGTATGAAATGGACCGTCCATTTTCGGTCGTGTAAAAAATGAATGACAAAGAACGTTCGGACAGTAGATTTCTGTCCGAACGTTTTTTGGGGCTTAAGGGTTTACTTTTCCTACACCCGCATTTGATACAACTTCTGATTTCACATTGTTCACGTTAAGCAAAGAGTAGTTATAAGGAGGGTTGTACGTACCTGTTGAAGACGTTGGCAGGCTACCTGTGCTGTTAATATAAGAGTTGTTGATGACATGCCAAGTACCAACTTTACTGCTGTCCCAGCTGCCGATGGCATTTTTCGTGTTTTCAAATACGTTGTGTTCAATTCTCATTTTCGCGCCCATACGTGAATTAATCGCTGTTGTTAGGATGTTTTTGTAATAGTTGTTATACACATGGCCTTCCCCGAAGCGCATAGACGGTACACGAGAGTTCAAGTTTTCAAAACGGTTGTTGTGGAACGTGATTTTTCTGTTGTAGTTATCGTTATCGGAGCTGCCCATCAGCATCGTTTTCCAGCTGTCATGGACATAGTTCCATGAGAACGTAATGTAATCAGAGTCATTTTTCACATCGAATAACCCATCATAGTCATCTTTATCAGAGTTTAAAGTGTTGTAGAGTTCATTATGGTCGACCCATACGTTTTTAGAGGCACCTTCGATTCCGATGGCATCTTTATCACCGATTTTGCTGTGATGGATTTTGAGGTTGCGGATGATGACGTTATTGGCGCGCCATACTTTAATACCAATCCCGTTAAATTCGCCGTTTGTCCCTTTACCGACGATGGAGACATTGTTTGTATCTTTCACATCAATTTTATTGGCTGAAGTATTAGAAGGAGTAATGGTTCCGTCTACCACGATTTTCAATTTTTCATTTGTTCCTTTGCTTTTGAGGGCAGCTAATAGTTCATTTCCGGTTTTCACCGTCACTGTTTTACCGCCTTCACCGCCTGTTGTACCGCCATTTAATGTGGAGAATCCTTGCTGATTAAAATTGGCCATAATCGAAGGGCTTTCTGGATATTTCGTTGCTGCTTTTGCCTCCCCATTTGGCGCAAATAATGAAGTCACGAGACCAACCGCTAACACACCAGCTAACATTGGAACTTTTTTCTTCAACATGAACATCTCCATTCTCTATTTTGTTTTAATGTAAACGTTTCCAAAATAAGCTGCGATTCAACCGCTCCCCCTTCCTTCGCCAGCATCGCCTCTTTCGGAATGTAGGAAGAGCATAGCACGCAAAAAGGTATCATCGGCTAAGAATTGGAACGAAGTATTCCACGATTTTCAAGGAAACTAAGGCAATGATTATTTCAATTTATCTACATGAGACAAGGATCATTGACGATAGGTATTGGGGTAACCTAGTGATTATGAAAAGGACGTTCTTCTTTTCAAGGAAAATCAAGATGATTACGAAAGCGTCATTTTGTTAGAGACAAAGACATGTCATAATCATTACATAAGAAAAAATTGGATATCAAATAGATCCATGCGCTAAACAGCAGGTAGAAAAGGCTCCAATTAAAAAAAGAAGGTCTATTTTAAACGATGCGATCACCGGTGTCGTCTAATCAATAAGAGATAGAAAGGAAGGAGGGACGTGTTTGGAGCAGACCGAGGAGACTTTATGGATCAAGCGGGCAAAACAGGGGGATGATGCCGCATTTACCGCCCTTTATCGGCATCATTATTCGTTTCTTTACCGTTATTTGATGAAATTGACCCTTCAACAAGAGCTGAC
The DNA here is from genome assembly GCF_048270685.1 of Bacillus sp. AK25. NCBI lineage: Bacteria > Bacillati > Bacillota > Bacilli > Caryophanales > Bacillaceae > Bacillus > Bacillus sp. AK25. Next base: position 3,439,624 of record NZ_JBLUWC010000001.1, on the reverse strand, counting down.
AGAGGAGATCATGCAAGAAACGATGCTCAAAGCGTACATGAAACTTTCTTCTTTTAGAGGAGATTCATTATTTTCAACATGGCTCATGTCCATTGCATCTAGACAATTTTTAGATCATCAAAAGAAAGGAAAACGTGAACAAACGAGAGAAGGGAAGGCGAATCAAGAAGCCATCCGCCGGTTCAAATGGGATGTTCAGCAAAAAGGCCATACTTGGCATGACATGTGGGATGCTCTAAATGAGTTAAAGGCTCAGGAGAGAGCACCGATCCTTCTCCATTACTATTATGGCTTTACTTACCCTGAAATCGCTTCGATGCTCGGGGTGAGAGAAGGTACGGTGAAATCGAGGGTTCATCATGGGATCAAGAAAATTCGAAAGGAGTGGGACTGATGAAAGAAGATCGTTACGCCGATCGTTTAAAAGAGGAGTTGCAGGAGCTCGATGAACAAATCGAAGTAGAAAAGCCGAGTGAACAAGCTTTGATGTTGATGCTAAAGCAGGCAAAGGAAAAAGAGAAAAAACGTTTTAAACAAGAAGTGCTGGCGTACATCATCGTCAGTCTGACCATCATGACACTTTTTGCAGCTGCCATTACTCATTTGCCCATCATCTTCATTCTTCTCCAAGTGGTGAGCGTGCCACTCTGTGTGGTTGTCGGCATCAAGGAATATCAACAGATTAAAGGAGGGTCTTCCTTATGAGTCATACAGATATGATCATCTTATTGTGCGTATTGCCGTTACTGTTTGCACAAGGATTTCTCTTATTTATGGATGCTAAGAAAAGAGGGCGGTATAAATGGTTCTGGGGCATCATTGGGTTAATCAACTTCCCATCTTCTTCTATTTTATATTGGCTGTGTGTTGTCTTACCTGATCGGAAAAGAGGAGAAAAGCTCAGAAAAGATTGAAAGACGTTGTAAAACTTTTGACCTTTTTTTTGAATGATCATCATCTAGAAAAAGTGAAAGTTTCATGAATGTGTCAAAGAAAGCGGGATGTTGAACGTCCAGTTCGTCATTTCTAGCACGATAGTCATTCTTTGAGCGGGTCATTTTCATGACGGAAGGTGATTCTGCTTGATCTATCTCATTTCGGCATCGTTTTCATCTGTTATCAATATTGATCAGTTTTTACAAATGGTGTTAAATTAATCTCAATATGCGTTAGAAAATCTAACAACCAAAGAGTGAGATATTGACAAGGAGGCAGATGAGACATGTTGACCTTAGATCGAGCAGCACAAACAGCACAAAGCTACATCCACCGTGTGCTAGAGGATGTTGAAAAACGGAATCCAGGCGAGGCGGAATTCCAGCAAGCTGTGAAAGAAATTCTGGAATCCCTCGTCCCGGTTTTTGCAAAACACCCAGAGTATGAAAAACAGGGGATCTTAGAACGCTTAATTGAGCCTGAGCGGCTTGTGATGTTTCGTGTACCGTGGGTAGACGATGAAGGCAAAGTACAGGTGAACAGAGGATTCAGGGTTCAATTTAATAGTGCCATCGGTCCTTATAAGGGGGGCATTCGGTTTCACCCATCGGTCAATGCAAGCATCATCAAGTTTTTAGGATTTGAACAAATCTTTAAAAACGCACTGACAGGTTTGCCGATCGGCGGAGGGAAAGGTGGATCAGATTTTGACCCTAAAGGGAAATCTGATGGAGAAATCATGCGTTTTGTTCAAAGTTTTATGAGTGAACTCAGTCGTTATATTGGACCTGATCAAGATGTACCGGCAGGAGATATTGGGGTAGGTGCACGCGAAATTGGCTATATGTTCGGACAGTACAAAAAAATGCGTGGTGCGTATGAAGCAGGTGTCCTGACAGGAAAAAGTCCTGGTTTTGGAGGCAGCTTAGCGAGAAAAGAAGCGACAGGCTATGGACTGGTGTACTTTATGGAAGAAATGTTAAAAGCCCACGGAATGCAATTTGAAGGGCGATCTGTTGTTGTGTCTGGCTCAGGGAATGTATCGATTTATGCGATGGAAAAAGTATTGGAATTAGGCGGAAAGGTTGTGGCTTGTAGTGATTCAAGCGGAGCCATTTACGACCCTCAAGGCATTTCACTTGAGACAGTGAAGCAGCTGAAGGAAGTCGACAACCAGCGAATTGCTGCCTACATAGACATTCACCCGCATGCTGAATTGATTGAAGATTGCGAACAAATTTGGTCTCTTCCTTGTGACATTGCGCTGCCATGTGCGACCCAAAATGAAATTTCAGAGTCGCAAGCACAGCAGCTAGTGGCAAACGGTGTCATCGCTGTAGGAGAAGGGGCCAATATGCCGTCCACACTTGAGGCCGTCAAAGTATTTGAACAACATGATATTTTGTTTGCACCAGCAAAAGCAGCAAATGCTGGCGGAGTGGGTGTTTCGGCGTTAGAAATGGCGCAAAACAGTGCGAGAATGTCTTGGACTTTTGAAGAAGTAGATGGTCAGTTGAAACAAATGATGCAGTCGATTTATCGTCAGTGTACTGAGACAGCTGAAGAATACGGATACGCTGGAAACTTAATGGTAGGCGCAAATATTGCAGGATTTCGCAAAGTGGCAGATGCCATGATCGCACAAGGCGTTATTTAACTCCTGCTCTCCCGCACCTGTTTATTTCATCACAAGATCGGGAATCGTCTTGTAAGAATGACAATAAGGAGGCGCGGGAGAAAATGAAAAAGTGGCTGAAACAAATTGTCAAATGGGCACCAGTGATTTATCCAGTGGTGAGGAAAATATACAAAGAACGAAAAGCATCCAAAAGTCGTAACGTATCAGCCGGGTAATCCGGCTTTTTTTTATGAAATGAATGAAACAAAAAAATATGCTGTGTGAATGATCCATTTCACTTCTCTCTCCGTTAAGTACATAACAAACGGAAAGAGGAGGCAAAACAGATGAAAATGAAAAAAGCATTTTTAACGATCCCACTTAGTGCAGCATTATTATTACCAACTGCTCAAATGGCAAGTGCACACGAAGGACATATGCATGGGGATGCAAAAAAGTCGTCATCATCACAAGAGGTGTCAAATAAAGCAACGGATCTTCGCGCAGCGCTTGATCAGCTCTTCTCAGAGCATGCTTATTTAGCAGTGATCACGATGCAAAAGGGAATTGATGGCAGTAAAGATTTTGATCAAGCAGCCGCAGCGTTAAATGAAAACACGAATGATCTATCAGATGCGATCGCCTCTGTGTATGGAAAAAAAGCAGGGAAACAATTCAAAGAGATTTGGTCAAGCCATATCGGCTACTTTGTTGATTATGTACAAGCGACAGCGAAAAAAGATGAAGCAGGTAAAAAGAAAGCGGTCAAAGAGCTTGATCAATACCGCATGAAACAAGCTGATATGCTTGATAAAGCAACAGGTGGAAGATTGAAAGCAAGTGAACTTGAAGAAGGGTTAAAGATGCACGTCAATGAACTGCTAAAAGCTTTTGATAGTTACACAGAAAAGGATTTTGATACAACCTATGAAACGGTTAGAAAATCCATTCATCATATGTTTGAAGTAGGTAAAGGTGTATCATGGGCGATTACAGATCAATTTCCTGGGAAATTTGATCAAAAATCAGTCGATACTCCAGCGGCAGATCTTCGTGAGGATTTAAACTACTTGTTCTCAGAGCATTTGGCACTCGCGGTAGTGGCTATGCAAAAAGGGAATGATGGCAGCAAGGACTTTGACCAAGCAGCCGCAGCCTTAAATGAAAATACAAATGATTTATCAGATGCGATTGCTTCTGTTTACGGAAAAGATGCAGGAAAACAATTTAAAACGATCTGGTCAAGTCATATCGGATATTTAGTTGATTATGTTAAAGCGGATGCATCAGGAGACGAGCAAGCAAAAGAGAAGGCTGTCAAAGATTTAGATGCTTACCGTATGAAACAAGCAAAATTTTTAGATCAAGCGACAGATGGACGATTGAAGGCGGCTGACTTAGAAGCTGGGTTGAAAACCCATATTGATGAGCTCATCAAAACGTACACGTCTTATCATCATGGTGAATATGATCAGCTGTACCCGACTGTCAGAGAAGCATACGGCCATATGTTCATGGTTGGTCAAGATGTCGCATCAGCTATTGTCGATCAGCATCCTGACATGTTCAAATCCAACATGCCAAATGAGATGCCGAAAACAGGTATGGGAGGCACAGCCGGTCCATTAGGTATGTCATATGAAGCATTTGCTGGGATGATGGCAAGTCTCATCTTAGCCGGAGGTGCAGTGGGGGCGTTCTTCCTCATTCGCCGTAAACCATCAAATTAAGCAGGCATCAAGACAAGAGGGAACGTGCACAATCGTGCCGTTCCTTTCTTCAAAAGGAGGTCGACTTGCGTGAAAAGATGGCTGTTTGGTATTCTGACGCTTTTCATCATCACGGGCTGCGCATCCCAATCAATAGATGAAAAGTCATCCTCTGAAACTGCATCATCTCCTGAGCCAATGACAGCAAAACAAGCCAAGAATCAATCTCATTCACACGACACATTAAAAGATGAGCCATCGGGTATTGTTCCCGCTGACATCTCCATTCCAGCGATTGATGTCCAAGCAAAAGTGGAGAAAACGACTTTATCAAAGGATGGCAGTATGGGTGTTCCACAAAATACAGATCACACAGCTTGGTTTGAAGATGGTCCGAAGCCTGGTGATAAAGGGAATGCTGTCATAAATGGTCATGTTGATAATAAATGGGGACCAGCTGTTTTTTATCGACTAAAGGAGCTAAAAAAGGGAGACAAAGTCATTGTCACATCCTCGTCAGGGGAAAAGCGAACCTTTGAGGTTCTCAAGGTGAAAAGCTATCCGCGTGAAGAGAAACCAAATGCTTTTTTTGGATACGCCTTTACTCGGAATCTCAATTTCATCACATGTACGGGAAGTTTTGATCATGCAGCCGGCACACATGAAAAAAGATTGGTTGTCTTTACACAACTGATTTCCTCATAGAAAAGGCGGATACACGAAGGTGTAACGCCTTTTTTTCATGAATCCCACAACAGCATCTTAGAAGAAGATTCATAGGTCATTAGATATGGTTTTTTGTATAAATAGGGATATTTGTCATATAAATGAGTGGGCGATTTTTATTTTATTCTCAGTAGAATATGAGTGATGAAGAGAACTGCGAGCGTATACAACCTGTCCAAACAAGGCAGATTCTCCATTCTAAAAGAAGGAGGCCGACTAATGCTAAGTAAAAGACTGGCGCACATTTTAAGTCAGCTGATGGCAGCTGAGACTCCTCTCACGAGCGCTGCGCTTTCTGTCAGTTTACAAGTGACAAGCCGCACCATTCGAACAGACATCAAGGAACTGAATGAGCGTCTAGCCCCTTATCAAGCAGCTGTATCAGCTGTTAGAGGCGCTGGCTATGAGCTGTTGATCAACGATGAGAATGCCTTTCGCCGTTTTATGAAGGAAGAAGTCGAACAGGAAGAACCGCTTGCTGTTCTTCCAGAAGAGCGAGTTCGATTTATTTTGAAAAAGCTGCTTCTAGCGGAATCATATGTGAAGCTGGAAGACTTACAGGAGCAGCTGTTTATTAGTAAATCGACGATGAGTAATGACATGAAATGGGTCAAACGTAAGCTCGAACCCTTTGATCTGAAGCTGGAAGCAAAGCCGAATAAAGGTTGCCGGATCAAAGGATCTGAGATGAAAATCCGTTATTGCATGTCAGAATATTTATTCAATGAACGGCGTTCCTATCAAACCATGCTGGACACGGCGGTTACGATTTTGCCAAAACAGGAGCTGGAGTTGATTCAGAGAACCATGATTGATTATATCAACGAGGAAAAAATGAATCTATCAGACATTTGCATGAATAATTTAATTGTTCATATTGCTATTGCCTGTAAACGGATTAGACACGGAAACTATGTATCTGTGCTGCCTGAAGAAATCAACGAAATCCCAAGGGCAAAAGAATACAAGGTAGCCCAAAAAATGGTTGAGCGTCTTGAAGGGCTGCTGGATGTCTCATTTCCACAAGAGGAAATTGTTTATATCGCCATTCATTTGCTAGGAACAGCCAAAATGGTACAGTCTTTTTCAACGGGCGGTCAAAAACAAATTGTGGATGATGACACGAGCCGTCTTGTTCAGCTGATGCTGAAAGCCATTGATCAAAAATTGCAGCTGGATTTAGCGGGAGATGCGGAATTGCTGATTGGCCTCAGTTTGCACTTAAAGCCAGCGATCAATCGGTGTAAGTATGGAATGAATTTAAGAAATCCAATGCTTGATGAGATCAAAGCGGGCTATCCAATTGCCTTTGAAGCAGGGATTGTGGCGAGCAGGGTCATTGAAGAAGAGACAGGTTTGTCCATTCATGAAAATGAGATCGGCTATATGGCACTTCATTTTGGTGCGGCCTTAGAGCGCAGGAAAATGGAGATACCACCGAAGCGATGCCTGATTGTCTGTGCGTCTGGTGCAGGGAGTGCAAGGCTACTTCAAGATCGTTTGCGGTCACAATTTGGGTCGAAGCTGACCATTTTAGGCACAGCAGAGCTTTATTCGCTTCCGCATGTCTCTTTACATGCATTGGATTTAATTATTACAACCATTCCCATTCATATGGATTTACCGATTCCGGTCATTCAAGTGAACACGATTTTAGGAGGCAGTGATTTTTTAAAAATAGAAGATGCTTTGACAAGTGAAACAAGAGTGACATTAGCCACGCAATATATGAAAAAGGAATTGGTCTTTACAAAACGCGCCTTTCAAACAAAGGAAGAGGTCATACACTTTCTCACGCAAAAGGTCATTGACATGGGCTTAGCGCCAGCAGAACTTACACAATCTGTGATGGAAAGAGAAGAGTCTGCACCGACTTCATTTGGGCATTATACAGCGATTCCGCATCCGATGACCCCGCTGACAGAAGAGACGTTTTGGGCGATCTGTACATTAGAAAAACCGATTATTTGGGGAGAGAAAAAAGTTCAATTTGTGTGCTTGCTTTGTGTCGAAAAAGAGAATGCCAAAGACTTAAAAGGCATGTACCGTCTGCTTGGAGAGCTTGTCCATCATGTGAAATTTATTCAGCACCTCATCACCTGTGACACCTTTGAAGACATGCTGGATGTCATGGATAAAAAAGCGCCTTCGTACAAGAACTAATGGTGTGATATTAACTTTTTCCGCTTCCTAAAGGAAAAAGTATGGGTGTTTATGAAAGCGTTTTCATAATATGATGAATGTGTAAAGAAAAGCTTCATACTTCAAAAAGGGGGCGTTTACAATGAACATTTTATTAGTTTGTGCAGCAGGTATGTCAACAAGCTTACTTGTCACAAAAATGGAGAAAAGTGCACAAGAACAAGGAAAAGACTATCGTATTTGGGCAGTATCTGGAGATGCTGCAAAAAATCATATTGATCAAGCCGATGTGCTTTTATTAGGACCTCAAGTTCGTTATTTATTACCGCAAATGAAAAAACTCGGAGAAGACAAAGGAATTCCAGTAGACGTGATTAATACCGTGCATTATGGCGTATGTAATGGTGCTGAGGTTTTAAAATCTGCTGAACAGTTAGTGAACGGATAAAGGGGGCGGAAGGGATGAATGGATTCAACCGATTTCTAGAAGAGAAGGTTATGCCGTTTGCAGGGAAGATTGCCGCTCAAAGACATTTACAAGCATTGCGTGACGGAATTGTTTTAACCATGCCTCTCATTATCGTCGGTTCACTGTTTCTCATTTTAGCCAACCTTCCGATTCCAGGATACAGCGATTTTATGGCAAGTGTCTTCGGAGCCGAATGGGCCACGAAACTATCCTATCCTGTGAATGCCACCTTTGACATTATGGCACTTGTTGCGACCTTTGGGATCGCGTACAGGTTAGCTGAAAAGTATGCAGTCGATGCACTGTCATCTGGTGCAATTGCTGTCGCAGCTTTCCTCCTAGCCACACCTTATCAAGTACCGTTCACACCTGAAGGATCAACAGAAGCTATCCTAGTGAATGGCGGTATTCCTGTCACACTGATGGGCAGTAAAGGGCTATTCGTTGCCATGATTATTGCCATGCTTTCCACCGAAATTTACCGCTTTATTGTACAGCGGAATATCGTCATCAAAATGCCTGATGGTGTACCGCCAGCAGTTAGTAAATCGTTTATCGCACTTATTCCAGGTTTTGTGGTCATCACGCTGATCTGGGTCGCTAGGCTTCTGATTGAGATGACACCTTTTGAGAGTATTCATAATATCATCACGGTCTTAATCGGCACACCACTATCCATTCTTGGTGGAAGCTTAGGCGGAAGTATCGTTGCCATTGGTGTGCAAATGCTCCTCTGGGCATGTGGTATTCACGGAGCCACCATTGTCGGAGGAGTCATGGGTCCGATTTGGCTCGGTGCGATGGATGAAAACCGTCTTGCCTTCCAAGCAGGAGAAGTGCTGCCGAATATTTTCACAGCGCAGTTCTTTGAAATCTTTATCAATGTCGGCGGAAGCGGCGCGACGCTTGCTTTGGTACTGACCATGATCTTGCGTGCGAGAAGTAAACAAATGAAACAGCTTGGCCGTCTTGCGATTGGGCCAGCCATCTTTAACATCAACGAACCGATCATTTTTGGAATGCCGATTGTGATGAACCCGATGCTTCTCATTCCGTTTATCCTTACGCCAATTATGATGATCATTACCACATATATCGGAATGAGCACAGGACTTGTAGCAAAACCGGCAGGGATCGCTGTCCCGTGGACAATGCCGCCAATCATTTCAGGCTATCTCGCAACAGGTGGAAAAATCTCTGGCGCGGTCATGCAGCTGATTAACCTTGCCTTGTCATTTGCGCTATACTATCCATTCTTTAGAATGTGGGATAAGCAGAAATTGAAAGAAGAAAATGAGCTTGAAGCAAAAGCATCAACAGATGAAAATGTCGTCAGCATGTAATAGAGGGAACAAGGGGGATGCGGCCGATGGAAATGGAACAAATTGTGTTTCAACTCATCTTGCACGGTGGTAATGGCAGAAGCTCGGCCATGGAGGCCATTACATGTGCAAAGCAAGGCAATTTTGATGAGGCGAAGCAAAAATTGCAGGAAGCACAAGACGCGTTAAATGAGGCGCATCACGCACAGACAGAGCTGATCCAAGGAGAAATCAGAGGAGAGAAAACCGACGTCAGTCTCTTGATGATTCATGCACAGGATCATTTGATGAACGCAATGACTGTCAAGGAGCTTGCAGCTGAAATCATTGAGCTCCATGAAAAAATGAAGCAATTCGGAGGTGTCAATTCATGAAAGACGGAATCAAAATTGTCACAATAGGCGGTGGATCAAGCTATACGCCTGAGCTCGTCGAAGGGTTTATTAAACGATATCAAGAATTGCCTGTAAAGGAATTATGGCTTGTGGATATTGAAGCAGGTCAGGAAAAGTTGAACATCGTAGGTGCCCTTGCAAAACGTATGGTCGAAAAAGCAGGTTTGCCGATTGAAGTGCACCTCACTCTTGACCGCCGGGCAGCTCTGAAAGATGCGGACTTTGTCACGACACAATTTCGTGTAGGACTGCTCGAAGCCAGAGCCAAGGATGAGAGAATTCCGCTTAAATATGGCGTCATTGGACAGGAAACGAATGGTCCAGGCGGGTTATTTAAAGGTCTACGCACCATTCCAGTCATTCTAGACATCGTGAAGGATATGGAAGAGCTTTGCCCAGATGCCTGGCTGGTGAACTTTACAAATCCAGCAGGCATGGTCACAGAGGCGGTGTTACGCTACACGAATCTGAAAAAAGTGGTCGGTCTATGCAATGTGCCGATTGGAATCAAAATGGGCATTGCGAAAGCGCTGGATGTCGATGTCGAACGCATTGAAGTACAATTTGCAGGCCTCAATCACATGGTCTATGGCTTAGATGTGTATTTAGACGGGGTCAGCATTATGGATCAAGTGCTCGATGAATTAGGAAATCCAAATAGCCAGTGGTCCATGAGGAATATTGAAGCGAAAAACTGGGAGCCTTCTTTCGTGAAAGGCTTAGGGGTCATTCCATGTCCGTATCATCGTTATTATTATAAAACGAAAGATATGTTGGAGGAAGAACAAAAAGCGGCTCAAGAAAAAGGAACAAGAGCAGAGGTTGTGCAGCAAGTCGAGCAAGAACTATTTGAGTTATATAAAGACCCAGATTTATCGATTAAACCGCCGCAGCTCGAAAAAAGAGGCGGGGCTTATTACAGCGATGCAGCATGTAATTTGATCAGCTCCATCTATAATGATAAACATGACATTCAACCCGTAAATACAGTGAACAGAGGAGCGATTGCCAGCATTCCGGCCGAATCAGCGGTTGAAGTGAACTGTATCATTACAAAGGACGGACCAAAACCAATCGCGACAGGTGATCTACCTGTGGCTGTGAGAGGACTCGTTCAACAAATCAAGTCTTTCGAGCGTGTGGCGGCTGAAGCAGCTGTGACAGGAGATTACGAGACGGCTCTTGTCGCCATGACCATCAATCCACTCGTTCCATCTGATGAAATTGCAAAGCAAATCTTAGATGAAATGCTTGAAGCGCACCGTGAATATTTACCGCAGTTCTTCAAATCAGTAAATGCTTAAAATAAAATGGCCCCTTTATGGGGTCGTTTTTTATGATTTTTTCATATGGAAACCGGAGAAAGCAGTGTATGATAGAAAAAACAACATGTACTGCTTCAAAGAAAGGACGGTTAGAATATGGTGGCAATTGGGTTAATGCTTTACGGCTTTATCGTTCAACCTCTACTTAGTTACGGCACAGTGGTTTTGTTTTTGTATGGAATCATCGCTTCATTTATTGGCCTGATTCGGCATAGACAGGATGTGTGGATGTATGTTCTCCGCCTGCTCGTTTGTTTTACTATTCCAGTAACCAATCTGTTAATGTATTTCGCAACCATCGGTGGAGATGAAAGAGACTTTGATTTCCAGCCGATGCCGCCAGTTTATCATCTTGTTTTTATCCTAGAAATCATCATCGTCTTTTTACCAGAGATCTTTTTAATGATCGAGAGAAAGCGGAGTATCAAAGGGAAACAGTGGATATATGCAGGGGCCATTGTGGGGATATCGGTCTTGTTTTGGTGCACGATTTGATGAGAGGCTGACTGACATCTAAGTCTTTTTCGCCTTTTTGTTGCGTAACCTCTTTCGCCTCACCTTTACAAAAGTAATGGAAAGAACAAAGATAGAAATCCCGAGAAACTTAAATAGAAAACGGGTGAAGAACGGTGAATCGTCGAAACCTGTAGCGATGATGATCGATCCGATGCAAATCCCAAAGAACGCAAGTAAATAAGTAAAAAACATACCATCACTCCTTAAACGTGGAATAGATCCATATTTTCCATTATGAGGTAGTGGAGGAGATCAAGAAACAAAAAAAGAACCCTTCATCAGATGAAAGGTTCTTTCGCTTGCTTATGCCTGCTTGACAACCGAATCGACTTCTACTGTCCAGCCGAAGATGTCTGGCCGAGTTCCTTTTTGGATTCCGGTAATCGCTTCGTACAATTTCTTCGATACTTCGCCTGTTTGACCATTTTGAATGACGTATGGCTGATCGTGATAAATTAATTCACCGACAGGAGAAATGACGGCTGCCGTTCCTGTTCCGAAGATTTCTTCAAGTTCACCTGACTGATGTGCTTCAATTAACTCATCAATTGAAATTTTACGTTCTGTCACAGGGATTTCCCAATGCTTTAACAGCTCAAGCACAGAATTCCGTGTGATCCCTTCTAAAATGCTGCCATTCAGTTCAGGCGTCACGATTTCTCCATTGATTTTAAAGAAGATATTCATACTACCGACTTCTTCAATGTACTTTTTCTCGATGCCATCAAGCCACAGGACTTGTGAAAATCCTTTCGTTTCAGCAACTTGCTGTGCTTTCAGACTTGATGCATAGTTTCCAGCTGTTTTGGCATTTCCTGTTCCGCCTTTAACAGCGCGGACAAATTCGTTTTCCACCGCAATTTTGACCGGATGGATGCCTTCTTTATAATAAGAACCTACTGGAGATAAAATGATGATCAGCTTGTAGGTGCTTGACGGTGCAACACCTAAATAGGGCTCAGTAGAAATAATGAATGGTCGAATATACAAAGAAGTGCCCTCTGCATCAGGTACCCAATCCTTATCAATGCGAATGAGTTCATTTAAGCCTTCTAAAACCGTTTCTGTATCAATTTGTGGGATACATAGGCGGTCATTTGATCTGTTTAAGCGTTCCATATTTTTTTCGGGACGGAATAAGAGAATCTTTTGATCCTCAGACACATACGCCTTCAAGCCTTCAAAAACAGATTGGCCATAATGATAAACCATAGAAGCTGGGTCCATTGGAATCGCCTGATAAGGGATAATTCTCGGATCATACCAGCCTTTATCAATTGAATAATCCATCACAAACATGTGGTCTGTGAAGATTTTTCCGAATTCAAGTTGATCAGATTGAGGTTTTGGTTTTTTTGTTGAACTAAGTTCAACGCGGATGGGTTGTTTTGGCATCGTAAATCTCCTTGCTGTTTGATTATTTGAAAATTCTAATAATATTAAATAATTATGATTCTATTCTATACCTTCACAAAATATTAGCAATAGGTTTTCTGGAATTCAGACAAGAAAAATCTGTTAAAGCGCTTTCCTCCTCTCTGTCGTGGTTTTACTGAAGTTTCCGCTTAGAAATAAAATCCAATTTAATTATTAACTGATTAATCTGACAATTTAAAAGCGATTTGTTTTCCTGTAAGATATTCTTTCAACCATACACCTTTTGACTAGTACATTGCAAGGGGCATTGCCATATTTTAATCCTCTTTTTTTTAACCGATAAAGGTAGAAGAGAGTGGAAGGGAGCAAACAACGAGATGAAACGAATGATATCAGGTGCCTTTTTGATTTTATTGATGACCGCTATTAGTTTTGGCTGTCAAGCGATGACGGAGGAGGCTGGTGCGAAGCAAGGTACTGCCTATTATGTCGCAGCAAATGGGAACGACAAATATCCAGGGACGAAGCAAAAGCCTTTCCGTACGTTGAAAAAAGCGACAAGTATCGCGAAAGCTGGGACAACAGTTTATATGAGAGGCGGTACATACAAAGAGAAATTGATTGTCCGCCACTCTGGAACAAAGAAAGCACCAGTTGTTTTTCAAGCGTATGGAAAAGAGAAGCCTGTCATTAGCGGAGCATCTCTTAAAGGAAATCAAGCAGACGGTGGTCTTGTGAAGATTGATCAAAAAAGCTATATCACCCTGAAAGGGCTGACAGTCGGACATATTAAAACGAATAAAGAAGATGTGACACCCATCGGTATGTTCATCACAGGCAGCGGCAAAGGCGTCAAACTGCTTAACAACCGTGTGTACGACATTCAGACGACACATCAAAATGGGAATGCTCATGGCATTGCGGTCTATGGAACGAAAGCACCAGCAGCCATTGAAGACATCGAAATCAAAGGAAACACTGTGGAAAAGTTAAAGCTGGGTTTTAGTGAAGCCCTTGTGCTAAACGGAAACGTTAAAAAATTCCGCGTGACACATAATACAGTCCGGCATACGGACAATATCGGGATTGATTTAATTGGTTTTGAGAATGTCGCACCTTCTAAAAAGTATGATCAAGTGAGAAATGGTGTCGTATCTAGAAACAAAGTTTATGAGATTACGAGTGTTGGGAATCCAGCGTACGGCAAGGACATCTCCGCAGGAGGAATCTATGTGGATGGCGGGAAAGACATCGTGATCGATCATAACATCAGCCATCATAATGACCTTGGGATTGAGGTCACAAGTGAACATAAAGGGAAGATGGCCGAACGCATTCGCATTGAGCACAATCAAGTATATTTAAATCGTTATACAGGCATCTCCATTGGCGGCTATGACAAGAAGCGGGGCGGAACCACAAACACGACCATCTCCCATAATATTTTGTACAAAAATGACACAGCCGGCTTAGAAGGCGGTCAATTGCTCATGCAATATCAATCGGTGAACAATCGAATCACGAATAATATCATGACAGCTAGTGCCTCGCATTACTTAGTCGTGAATCTCTACGAATTGAACAAGAAAAATACATTCCAAAAGAATGTCTACGATGACCGCAAAGGTGCAAAAGCCTCACAGTGGGTATGGCGCGGGAAATGGCTGGAAGGCTACAAAACGTATCGCTCGAAAAGCGGTCAAGATAAAGGATCAGCTCACCTCAATCCCCAATTTGTGAATGAGAAAAAATATGATTTCCGTCTTAAGGCATCATCACCTGCTAAGAAAATCATCGGCAGTTAAACAAGGCATTCGGTGCAAATGATCATTTTAGAAATTTTCAAAAAAGTCATTGACATTGATGAGACATCACATTAAAGTAAAGAAGACATTCCAACTAAAACAAATTTCATAACGGATCTCTTATCAAGAGAGGCAGAGGGACTGGCCCTATGACGCCCAGCAACCGTTTCTATTTAAGAAATTGGTGCTAATTCCTGCAAAGCTGTTACAGCTTTGACAGATAAGAGAGGAAGACTTCCCGATACATGTTTCATGCAACGGTGATCAAGCCTCTCTTTATCAAGAGAGGCTTTTTTGATCTCTTTTTTTAGAATCAAAAGACTGGGTTCACAGGCATATTTCCACTTTTTTACCTAGTTTTCCGATGTGAAAAATAAAACAACTTGAGGAGGAACAGCAATGAAACGTAAATATTGGACATCATCTCTTGTATTATTGACGGTCCTGACCGTGCTATTATCTGGCTGCGGTACGGGATCAAGCGCAGGCTCAAAAGCCAATGCAAACGAAAAGGTCTCTTTTGACAATGTCCCGAAGCGATTTGCAAAAGGACAGGGAGCAAAAATTAAAGTCATCCGTAAAATTGGCGGGGACGATCATACCGCTCAGTTTTTAGCAGGAACGAAGGCAGAAGGGGAAGCGCTAGGCTTTACAGTAGATGTCTACACGGCAAATGGTGATACGGCGAAGTTTCATGATGCCATTTCTCAAGCACTAGAAGAAAACTATGATGGCTTTATCATCTCTCATGGGGATGATGAGGCGACAGTCGCTGATGTGAAGAAGATCACAGCGAAAGGCATTCCGGTTGTGGCGTTTGATTCAAATCCGAAGCTGAAGGATATCAAAGGGGTCACAGTGACGTCTCAAGATGACGAGCAATTAGCGAAAAAATCATTAGATGCACTCGTGGCTGATTTTAAAGGAAAAGCAAATATTGCGTATCTTTGGGTAGACGGATTCCCTCCAATGGTGAGACGAAACAAGGTGTACCAAGAAACGCTCAAACAGCATACAGGAATCAAGGAACTTGACCGATTTGGCGTTGCGGCCTCTGATACATCAGTTCAAACACAAAATGCGGTTGCGGCGATGCTGAATAAATATCCAAAGGGTAAACTGGATGCGATTTTTGCCACGTGGGATGCATTTGCGATTGGTGCCGCAAGAGCTTTAAAAGAAGCAGGGAGAACCGAAGTGAAGATTTACGGTATTGATGTATCTAATGCCGATCTCCAAGAAATGACTGCGAAAGACAGTCCTTGGAAGTACACTGCCGCTGTCGATCCGAAGCTCATTGGCGCAATCGACGTAAGGATTCTTGCGAAGAAACTAGCTGGCGAGAAAACGCCATCTTCCTATGACCTTGAGGCCTCTCTCATTTCACAAAAGCAACTTCAGGATGCAGGAAAGGCCATCAATATGGTCAATCTTGCAGATGAAGTAAAAGGATTCGGATCATCGACTGCTTTTGAAGAAGACTGGATGAAAACCTTGAAGAAGCATTATGCAAAATAAACAACGTGCACTCTCTTTTCATAGAGGGTGTTTCGTTTTTCAATTGACGATCAGGAGAGAAGGAGGACACCTATGACAACGCCGCTTGTTCATATGAAAAACATCTCGATTGAATTCCCAGGAGTCAAAGCGTTAGATCAAGCAAATTTCACATTAAAAAAAGGCACAGTCCATGCCCTGATTGGGGCGAACGGCGCTGGGAAGTCAACGTTAATGAAAGTTCTCTCTGGTGCTCATTCACATTTTGAAGGAACCATCCACATCAATGGCGAGGCGGCGACCATTCATACACCGAAGGATGCGGCCTCATACGGTGTGCAGACCGTCCATCAAGAAGTGGATACAGCTCTAGTGCCATATTTAAGTGTTGGCGAAAATATGATGATTCATGAAATTGAGAAAAAACCATTCGTCCGTTGGAAAGAGATTCACCGCAAGGCAGCACAACTGTTACAAGAGATGGACATTGACATCTCAACGAAGCGTCTTGTGAGTGATTTGACACTGGCAGAAAAACAAATGGTGCTCATTGCCAAGGCTGTGTCGATCAAATGCAGCATTTTAATTTTAGATGAACCAACCGCTCCACTTAGTCATGCAGAAACAAGCAAGCTATTCTCAATGATTCATCAATTGAAAAAGAACGGCACAGGCATCATTTTTATTTCGCATCGCATGCCAGAAATTTTCAACATCTGTGATGAACTGACTGTGATGAAGAATGGAACCGATGTGGCGGCGCACCTCATTAAAGAAACCGATCCAAAGCAGGTCATTGAAGAAATGCTTGGCGCGCCATTAGAGGATCAATTCCCATCCCGTACACCGCTAGAGGATGCACCGATTGTGCTTGACGTGAAAGAGTTGCATGACCAGCATAAATTAAACAACATTCATCTTCATGTGAAAAAAGGAGAAATTCTCGGGATTGCAGGACTAGTCGGTGCTGGTAAAACAGAATTGTGCAAAGCCCTATTCGGCGCCTCAGAAAAAAAGTCAGGCACTGTGCAGCTGAATGGTCAAACCATTTATATCAAGTCGCCTCATCACGCTGTGAGAGCGGGTATTGCCCTTGTGCCTGAAGAACGGAGAAAAGAAGGGATTCTAACAGAAGAAACTGTTGGATGGAACGTAACAGCTGCAAGTCTACGTTCGTTTACACGGCCGTTCAGCTTCTTACATCGTTCTAAGGAACGGAAGGCAGCAGATGGAATCGTCAAGCGGCTTGGCGTCAAGACACCTTCTCTTGAAGCGAAGGTGAAGCATCTATCTGGTGGAAATCAGCAAAAGATTGCGATTGGTAAATGGCTGTTGGCTGAGGCAGATGTCTATCTCTTTGATGAACCAACCAAAGGCGTAGACGTTGGAGCAAAAAAGGACATTTTCTCTCTCATTGCAGAACTAGCTGAAAGAGGAAAAGCGGTTATTTATGCTTCAAGTGAGCTTTCAGAAATTGCAGGAATCGCCGACCGAGTATACGTCTTATATGATGGCAGCATTGCCCGGGAAATGACGGCACCAATGACTGAAGAAGAGCTTTTATATCATTCAACAGGAGGACAATCATGAGTGAACGACAAGTTTCAGCCCCAGTTCAACAAATCAAGAAACAGCGGCCATCCTTTCATCTGTTTGATTTCTTTTATCAATATGGCACCATCTTAACGATTGTCGTATTGATTGTTGTCTTTGCGGCAGCCAATCCGGCATTTTTACAGTCAGGAAATATCATCAACATTTTACGATCGATCTCGATTGTAACCATCATTGCAGTAGGGCTGACGATCTCATTAGCAGTGAATGGCTTTGATTTATCTGTAGGCTCAGTTGCAACGTTATCAAATGCAATTGTGATCTCCATGTTTGTATGGTTCTCGCAAAACCCACTCATTGCGATCCTTTCTGCGCTGGCGGCGTCTCTTATTGTCGGTTTGCTGAATGCTTGGATGATTGTCAAAATGAAGATTCCAGATATGCTCATGACACTAGCCATGATGTTTATCATTCAAGGGCTGGCACAAACCTATACGAAAGGTGCGACCATTTCTGAAAATATGGTGCTGCCTGATGGCACTTTTTCAACTGGCACCATCCCTGCCTTTTTCAGCAAGATTGGGCAGGTCCCCTATATCATTTTGATTATGGCGGCCATTGTGCTTTTTGCACATGTTTTTATGACTTACACAAAGCATGGGCGATTGATGTATATCATTGGTGGAAATAAAGAAGCCGCTCGATTGTCTGGTATTCATGTGAACAAATACAAAATCGCAGCATATCTGTTGTCTGCCTTATTTGCGGCGATCGGTGGTATCGTGCTGGCATCAAGGGTGATGACAGCAGAAATTAACGCAGGAACGCCATATTTAATGGATGGGGTAGCTGCTGCTTTTATCGGGTTTTCAGTCATGGGAGCAGGTAAACCAAACGCATTCGGTACGTTTATTGGTGCGGTGCTCATCGGTATTTTGCAAAATGGACTTGTGATGATGTCTGTCCCGTATTATGCAATGGATATCGTGAAAGGATCTGTACTTGCACTGGCACTCGCGCTGACTTATTACAAACAACGGGGCTAAGATGTATTTTTTTAAAACCATTTGCGTCCTCTCTCCGTCTAGTAAACGGAAAGCAGTGTAACAGCTGTTTGCCAAAAGGAGATGACAAAAAGAAATGAATATGTCAGCAACTCATGTAGAAGATTTGAAAAGTGTCATGGAAGACTGGAAAAATGAATTATTAGTATATAAATTTGCATTAGATGAAATGGATACAAAGTTTTCGATTATTAGTCAGGAATATAATTTAATCCATGGACACAACCCAATAGAGCATACAAAATCACGGATCAAATCCTTTGAAAGCATCGTGAATAAACTAGCGAGAAAAGGATGTGACATCACCACACAATGTGCCAAGGAGTACATACATGATATCGCTGGTGTCCGCATCATCTGCTCGTTTATTCAAGATATCTATAACATTATTGATGTTCTGAGGCAAAGAGAGGATTTAAAGATCCTTGAAGTGAAGGATTACATTCAGCATCCGAAACCAAATGGCTATCGAAGTCTGCATTTAATTGTTGAGATTCCTGTTTACTTAACGAATCGTGTGGAGCATGTGAAGGTTGAAATTCAGGTGCGGACCATTGCGATGGATTTCTGGGCGAGCCTCGAACATAAAATCTATTATAAGCTGCAAAACGATGTTCCTCACCAGCTCACCGATGAACTAAAGGAAGCGGCAGATATCGCTCACTACTTAGATGAAAAAATGCAAAATATTAAACGAGAAATTGATTAACCAATAAAAAGAGTAGCTGTTTTGAATGACAGCTACTCTTTTCAGTCTTATTAAGGGTTGGTGCCTCGATCTCTCTTTTGAATGATCGTACCGTCATCTTGCGATTGTGCAGACGGGCTGCCTTTTTGTGTAGAAGTGCCAATCCAAACACCTGTGAACAAGAGCGCAAAAATCGCACTTGAGATCAGCCATTTTTTCATCATACATCACTCCATCTTCTTAACAAGTTTTGAATGACAATGCCTTGTTCTGAAAATAAATTGCTTCTTTCGGAAGACCATTTTCAGTTAAGTAGGCGGCTACATCCTGACAGATAGCCTCAAGATCAACAAGGAAATTCATAGATTCTAATTGATCACAATAAGAAATGATCTGCTCAATCATGTTGTTTGGCTGGAGCATCAATGTTTCTAAAATGGATAATTTAAGTGAAATGTTTCGTTGTTTTAAATTTTCTGCTTTTTGAAGTGAAAGCTGTACATAATAGTGGAACAAACCAGGCATTTTCAGCTTAAATAACGCTTTCGTGTAGGCATACAAGGCCAGTAAATAACCGCCTGGAGAAGAAGTTTCGAATGCCTCAATCAATAAAGCCTTTTCTAGGAGCGGCACAGCTTCACTGTATTCACTTCTTAGACTTTTAATAAAGGCTGCATTGCAATATGCGTGACCAAGTAAATCTGGATCCTCCATCTGTTCTAGTGAGTGAATCACCTGTCCAAACAAAGTTTCTGCCTCTTCATATTTCGATTGATCCGCATAATTCAGAGCAAGCATCATTTGACAGCTGATTGATTTTTTCACATAACATGGATCTGCGTCGTAAATAGACGAAGCCTTTTTTAAGTGGTGGATGGAGAGAAGTGTGGATCTTATATTATAGTATAGACAGCCTGTTTTATAATGGAATTCTGCTTTTTCAATGTCATCATGTACGAGATCTAATTTATCCTCTGCCAATTTCAAATGGTGAAATGCTGAATCTTGATTCCCTCTGCGCATTTCATACATGCCTTTAAAGAAATAGAAATAGTAGCTGAGCATATCATCTGTACGAATCGCATTTTCATCCACAAAAAGACTGTGATCTAACGAAGCTGTATCTTCGACTAAATCTTTGAAACGGTATTCTAAAAGTTGATAGTAGAGTAAGACGTCTTGATTCTCTTCCATTCGATCAAATGCTTGAAGAATCTCTTCTTTTAGCTGTATGGCTTCTTGTATGTCTCTTTTTTTCATCAAGACATACCAGTCATTTAGCATATTAGCTACATCAACGGATGACAAAACACCTGTTTCTGCCAATTGGTATCCTCCTTTCTTCACCTATTCATTTCTGCTGATTCTTATTTGTCTGAATCATCTTTCCATATTAAGTATCTTCTTATATTTTAAGCGGTCTATCTCAATTTGTAAAACATGTTTTTTGATGTAAATTCAACCAGTAGTGAAAAAAATAGGGAGTAATCATCAAATTGTATACGCTTACATTTTTTAGGTAAAAAGAGGATATTGAAAAAAATATATCAGGATATCAATAGGGAAAGAGAGACAGTGAAAGAGGGTTTTTTCATAGGTGAGAAAGAAGTGGTATTGATAAAGGGGTGTTCTCGGTTTTTTGTGAGATTATATCACATGAATATTGTGAAACATGCTTCTTTCAGAATAAAATGAGTTATTCGCAAAAAAGTAAAATTTAAAGAGACTATCGATCTAGAATTGTATGGATCTTTGGTATTGATAAAAAATATCACACAGTATAGCTTTAGCGTGGTATAGTAAGATTGTTATTGCGAATATTTAGACAAAACTGACAATTGGGGGTCGTGTTTTATGAAGAAATCGATGTTACTGATCATGGGACTAATTGTTGTGCTCGTCATGGCAGCCTGTGGTTCAAAATCAGACAGCGGTTCGGGAGAAGGCAAAGGCACATATAAAATCGGGATAGATGTAACATATCCGCCATTTGAATTTGAAAAGGGCGGTAAAACGGTGGGAATAGACGTTGATTTAATTAACGCCATTGCGAAAGACCAAGACTTCAAAGTGAAGCTTGAAGCAATGGATTTCTCAGGGATTATTCCAGCGATGCAAGCAGGTCAGCTTGATGTTGGAATGGGTGGTATGAGTATTACAGATGAGCGTAAAAAGAAAGTGGATTTCTCAGATCCATACTTCGACGCTGGTCTGACAGTTGTTGTGAAAAAGGACAGCAGCATCAAATCGATTGATGATTTAAAGGGGAAAAAGCTAGCTGTTAAAAATGGGACAACAGGTGCAAAATTTGCAACAGATAACGCAGACAAATATGGGTATGAAGTAGTTCAATTCAATGACAGTCCATCTATGTTCCAAGAAGTATCTAACGGAAATGCAGATGCTTTAATTGAGGATTATCCTGTCATTACGTATGCGATCGCACAGCAAGACTTGAAATTGAAAACAGTTGGAGATCGCTTGAATGGAGACCAATACGGGATCTCAGTGATGAAGGGGAAAAACCAGGACTTATTGAAGAAAATCAATAAAGGGCTGGAAAACCTAAAGAAAAACGGTGAATATGACAAAATTATTGAGAAATATTTGAAGTCATAACACAAGCGAGGCGCGCTCAGAGCGCGCTTTCTTTATGTGTCAACCGTATGTGAATTAGGGAGGGAGAAACATGGATACGATTGTTAATGCATTTCCGTATTTAATGGATGGTTTGCAAACCACTTTATATATCTTTGTTGTTGCTATCATTTTAGGTTTTATCATCGGGTTGATTGTGGCGCTATTCCGCCTGTCACCATTTAAAATCTTGAACTTTATTTCACTCGTTTTTGTCAATGCCATTCGAGGTACGCCATTTATCGTACAGCTATTCTTCATTTATTTTGGGCTAAATACACTTGAATTCATTTCACTTGACCGAGTGCCTGCAGGGATTATTACAGTAGCGATTAACGCAGGAGCTTATTTCTCAGAAATTATTCGTGCAGGGATTCAGTCCATTGATAAAGGACAAACAGAAGCCGCACGCTCTTTAGGATTTACAGGTGGACAAAACATGCGTTTTATCGTCCTTCCACAGGCATTCCGCCGTATGCTTCCAGCCATTACGAACCAAGCCATCATCAGTTTGAAGGACACCTCTCTCTTATCGATTATCGGTATTGCTGATATCATGCAGCGGGGACAAGTTCAAGCATCGGCTACCTTTGATCCTTTGAATGTCTGGCTCATTGTCGGTGTCATTTATTTCGTGATCATTTATTTACTTTCTCTACTGGCTAGCTACGCAGAAAGGAGATTTGATGTGAAATGAGTATGATTACGGTGAAAAATTTGAAAAAATCCTTTGGTGATAACGAAGTCTTAAAGGATATTAATGCAGTCATCGAGGAAAAAGAGGTTGTATGTGTCATTGGTCCTTCAGGATCAGGGAAAAGCACATTTCTAAGATGTCTCAATAAATTAGAGGATATTACCGCTGGGGAAGTTGTTGTCCACGGACATACGATTACAGACCCAAAGGTGAATATCAATAAAGTACGACAAGAAGTTGGCATGGTGTTTCAGCATTTTAATTTATTTCCTCATAAAACCGTGTTAGAAAATATCACGATCGCACCGGTGAAAGTAAAAGGAATGGAGAAAAAGGCGGCAGTCGATAAAGCATTAGACTTGCTTGAAAAGGTCGGCTTGAAAGACAAGGCCAAAAGTTACCCTAACCAATTATCTGGTGGACAAAAACAGCGTGTTGCCATTGCAAGAGCCTTGGCGATGGACCCGAAAGTGCTCTTATTCGATGAGCCGACATCTGCTCTTGACCCTGAGGTTGTTGGGGATGTATTAGCTGTTATGAAACAATTAGCAGTCGAAGGAATGACGATGATTGTCGTCACACATGAAATGGGCTTTGCAAGAGAAGTGGGAGACCGCGTGATCTTTATGGATGGCGGATATATCGTCGAAGAAGACAAACCAGAAGCACTCTTTGGAAACCCACAGCACGAGCGTACCAAATTGTTTCTTAGTAAGGTGCTATAAAAAAAGAGTAAGGGCAGGTGTGCTCTTACTCTTTTTCTTTGTGACGAGAATGAATATACCGATTCGCATGCATTTCCTAGGAAATATTATCGTTGGAAGAACTCAATCCACTCTTGGTCTGGCCCTCGGAAAAAGAAGTAGCAATAGCCATTGGGTAATGTTGTGATTTCTTCATCTATTAGCTCAATTTGCAGCTTTTGAATACGGTTGAATTCCGCGTGGATATTATCTGTTGTGAAGGCGAGATGGTGGACCTTTCCTTCAGATGGAAGGTCACTGCTATACCCTTGAATGAGTTCAATTTCCGTTTCCGCTTCGTCTTTAAAGCCAAGAAAGGCAAGTTCAATGACTCCGTTTGTATGAGTGATGCGATCCTTTAATTTCATGCCCACCACTTTTTCATAAAAATCAATGGACTGATCAATATTTGTCACCATAATCCCTGTATGATCTAAGCGTAATGTTGTCAAAAAAGAGCCTCCTCTATGTCGAGTTGATATTTTTCTCCTCATCTTATCATAATAGAAGTAACGTATACATTCATATGGTAGGATAGAGAGAGTCAATTTAGGATAAGGATGACACAAATGAAAAAAATCTCATTAAAACAAACATTTGCAGAACAAGTGAAAAAGGGATATCCGCTTATTTCAAAAGATGCTGTGTCGCGTGTGAACGGTGTACAGGAAGGCGAGCTCATTGAATGGGTAGATGAAAGAGGCTCTTTTTTAGGGAAAGGATATTATGGTGTGCAAAATAAAGGCATCGGTTGGGTACTTTCCTTTGACGCTAACGAAAAAATAGATCAGGCCTTTTTTGTTTCTAAACTTGAACAGGCATCCAAAAGCAGAACGCATCTATTCCGTGATGCACAGACGACGGCTTTCCGTGTGTTCAATGGGGAAGGGGATGGAATTGGTGGAATCACGATTGATTATTATGATGGATTCTATCTCATCCAATGGTATAGCGAAGGTGTTTATACATTAAAAGAAGATGTATTGGCTGCGATTGAGCAGGTGTACCCTGACTATAAAGGCATTTATGAAAAGAAACGATTTGATACGTCTGGACAATATATCGAGGATGACGATTTTGTAAAAGGGGAGAAAGGTGAATTTCCTCTTATCGTCAAAGAAAATGGGATGAACGTGGCGGTTTATCTAAATGATGGTGCGATGACAGGTATTTTCCTTGATCAGCGTCATGTGCGAAAAGCAATTCGAGATCGCTATGCAAAAGGAAAGACCGTCCTTAATACGTTCTCTTATACCGGCGCTTTCTCTGTAGCAGCAGCGCTTGGCGGGGCAAGCCGTACGACAAGTGTAGATGTTGCAAACCGCAGTTTGAAAAAAACATCTGAGCAGTTTGAAGTGAATGGCATTGATGTAGACGGGCAGGATATCAAAGTCATGGATGTCTTTAAATATTTCCCGTTTGCGGCGAAAAAAGGCTGGAGCTATGATGTTGTGATCTTGGACCCACCATCCTTTGCACGAACGAAGAAACACACATTCAGTGCAGCGAAGGATTATAAGAAACTATTAAAAGAAGCCATCCAGATCACAGCTGAGAACGGCGTCATTGTGGCGTCAACCAATAGCAGTGCATTTGGGATGAAAAAGTTTAAAGGATTTATTGCACAGGCCTTTAAAGAATCTGGGAAAACGTATCGTATTCTTGAGGAATATACACTTCCTGAGGACTTCCGTACAACGAAAAATTATCCTGAGGGGAACTATTTAAAGGTTGTCTTCATCCAAGCATAAGAAAAAGCCATTTTCCGATAAGGGGAAATGGTTTTTTCTATAGGGCAAACGACATCAGGATAGGCGCTGCACATAATGTAATAATGGCCGAAATGATCATGGACACACTTGAGATCGTGCCTGAGACCGAGCTCAGTTCAAAGGCCTTCGATGTGCCTGCACCATGTGCTCCTGTACCAAGCAGAACGCCCATTGCAATGTCATTATCAATACGGAAATAACGGATAACCAATGGTCCAATGATTGAGCCAAATAATGCTGTTAAAATGACGAAGACAGCCGTAACGGACGGCATCCCGCCAATCATTTCAGACACACTCATCGCAACGGGTGTTGTGACGGATCTTGGGACGAGGCTCTCGATCAGACTCGTATCCAAATGAAACAATTTAGCGATAAACGCTGTTGATAAAATCGCAACGATAGAACCGCAAGCCACATTCAAAATAATTTCTACTGCATGCTTCTTCAGAATATGAAAATACTTATATAAAGGAATGGCAAATGCCACAGTCGCAGGCTGAAGCATATTTGTCAGCCATTTTCCGCCTTGATTGTAAGCATCGTAAGGAATGTTCACGATTAACAGCAAGACCACAAGAACAACCGGTGTCACAAGTAAAGGGGAGACATAGACTTTCGGATGACGTTTATAAACCGCTTTTGATCCGAGATAGATCAGAATGGTTAGGATCAAGAATAGTCCGCCAACTAACATAGCTTTTTTCGCTCCTTTCTTTTCGCAATCATCTGTGTCATCATGCCAGTCGAGAGCATGACCACAAAGGTACTAAGTAAAACCACAAGGACAATACTTGTGCCAGATTGAGAAAGTAATGTTCCGTAATCAATCACACCTACTGCTGAAGGGATAAAGAAGAGCAGCAGTTCTCCGAGCAGCCATACGGCGCCAAGTTCAATCCATTTTAATTTAATGATGTTAAAATGAAGTAATAAGAAAATGACAAGAATGCCTAAGATCGTGCCCGGAATTCTTAAATGCAAAAAGGCCGCTAGCACATTCATCAATTTCGCAAAAGCAAATAAAGCCATAATCTGAAGGGTAGCAATCAGCGACGTTTTGAGCAATTGCACTTTCTGTTCACTCCTTTTTCTATATAAATTGTTCACTGTTTCACAAAAACAACACAACGTTCTAATCGGTGAGCTTACTTTAAAGTGTACAGCACGTTCTGTTATAGGTAAAATACATATATCGAATAGTTAGTATTCCTTTTGTCTATAGAAAGGGTGAACCATGTGGACATCAGACATTTAACATATTTCTTAGAAGTGGCACGGTTAAAGAGTTTTACGAAAGCATCGCAATCGCTCTATGTGTCGCAGCCGACCATTTCCAAGATGGTCAAAAACCTAGAGGATGAGCTAGGTGTGCAGTTGTTTTACCGTAATGGCAGACAGGTTGAAATGACAGATGCTGGACAAACCATGTATACACAGGCGAGTGAAATCACACAATCCTTTCAGAATTTAACGAGTGAATTAAATGATTTAATGAATGTGAAAAAAGGACATATCCGAATAGGACTGCCGCCCATGATTGGATCAAGCTTTTTCCCAAATGTGATGGGGGAATTCCGCCAGCAGTATCCAGATGTCACCTTTCAATTGGTGGAGCACGGCTCCATTAAAGTAGAGGAAGGGGTAGAGGATGGATCATTAGATATTGGTGTCATTGTTCTGCCTGCAAATGATAAAATTTTTCATACATACACCATCATTAAAGAGAATATGAAGCTTGTCACCCATCCATCACATCCGATGGCAGAACGTGATGAGGTTCATTTGGCTGATTTAAAGGAAGAGTCTTTTATTTTCTTTCGAGAAGATTTCGTTCTGCATAGCCGAATCTTAAATGAATGTATGAATGCGGGATTCAGGCCGAACGTTATTTATGAAACGTCACAATGGGATTTCATCAGTGAAATGGTTGCTGAGAACCTTGGAATCGGGCTTCTGCCTGAACGGATTTGCCGTGATCTAGATCCTGATAAAGTGAGGATCATTTCCTTAAATCCGTCTATTCCGTGGCATTTGGGTGTCATTTGGCGAAAGGACCGCTACTTGTCTTTTGCTGCAAGAGAATGGTTAAAGCATACAAAATCCTACGTCTGGGATGCAGAGTAAAAGGGAGGACGATACAGATGAAATTAAGCTGCGTGTCTCATCTTTTGGAAAAGGTTCGAGCGGAAAATCCGCTTGTCCATAATATCACCAACCAAGTTGTGACGAACTTTACAGCGAATGGACTGCTTGCTTTAGGTGCTTCTCCAGTCATGGCAAACGCCAAAGAAGAAGTGGCAGAAATGGCGCAATTAGCGGATGCACTTGTGCTGAATATCGGCACACTAACAAAGAATACAGTGGAGGCGATGGTCATTGCTGGACAAGCGGCCAATGAAAAAGGTGTAACGGTTCTATTAGATCCTGTTGGTGTTGGTGCGACAACGTTTCGGACGAGTGCGGCGAAACAGCTGTTACAGCAAGTGGACATCACTGTTGTTAGAGGGAATACTGCTGAAATAGCTCATTTAATTGGAGTGAATGGCTGGCAGTCAAAAGGAGTTGATGCACAAGGGGCAAATGGAGATGTATCGTCTTTAGCAAAGCAGGCGGCAAAAGCCCTTCAAACCGTTGTGGCGATTACGGGAAAAGTGGATGTCGTGTCAGATGGAGAAGAGGTTCTATCTATTCATAATGGACACGAATGGTTAACCAAGGTGACAGGGACTGGCTGTTTACTCACCTCTGTCATAGGGGCATTTTGTGCAACAGGGGAACGGCCAATTCATGCGTCGGCATCAGCGCTGCTGTTTTATGGTGTCGCTGCAGAAAAGGCAGCTCAGCAGACAGAAGAGAAAGGGCCAGGCACCTTTCAAATCGAATTGTTAAACGCGCTATCCAATACAAATGGTCAAGATGTGATCACGTTAGGAAAAATAGGGGGAGTTTTGCATGACGAAGGTTGATCAGCAGCTAATCAAACAGCAATTATCGGTTTATTTTATTATGGGAACAGCGAATACAAGCCGGCATCCGCTTGAGGTGGTAAAAGAGTCCATTCAAGGCGGGATCACGATGTTTCAGTTTCGTGAAAAGGGTGAAGGTGCTCTGCAAGGTGAAGAAAAGAAAAAAATCGCTCAGCAGATTCAAGCGCTTTGCCAAGAAGCGAATATCCCCTTTATCGTAAATGATGATGTACAGCTTGCAATCGATCTTGATGCAGATGGTGTCCATGTTGGGCAGGAAGATACACTTGCACTAGACGTACGGCAAAGGATCGGGAATAAAATATTAGGCGTGTCCACGCACAATCTAGATGAAGTGAGACAAGCGATGAAGGACGGGGCAGATTACGTTGGGATGGGTCCAGTCTATCCTACAGAAACAAAAAAGGATACACGCAGTGTCCAGGGTGTTTCTTTAATCAACGAAGTACGTCAACACGGTCTTCACATTCCTATTGTGGGCATCGGCGGGATCACGTATGAAAATGCGGCACCAGTCATCCAAGCGGGAGCCGATGGCATTAGCATCATCAGCGCCATTAGCCAAAGCGCTGATCCGAAAAAAGCTGCGGAAGAACTAACATCTCTTGTCGAGTCAGAGAAAGCAGCTCTTTCATCTGTAAAAGACATGGATTGACTCATCCATGTCTCAGCGTGTAGACAAACCCTCGCATTCGGTGTCAGTCCTGCGCGCTGGTACTCACGAATGTCAAATTCGCTCCGTGAAAGTAGCTGTCCTTCCTAGACTTCAAAGGTTTTCTATCACGCTGAAAAGAAGACAAAGGGCTAAAATAAAGTTCATTTTAGCCCTTTGTCAACAATCTGAGACATGGATTAACTCATCCATGTTTTTTCTTATCTGCTTGAAAAATAGACAGTAGAGATACAATTGTGTACAATCTAATTGTTCTATTGTTTTCGAAATGACAGGTAAATAAAGGAGAATGAATGATGGAAGTGCTCGATACGTATTTTCGCCGATATGATGAAGCGGGAAAAGGGCAAGAGCAAATGAACGAATTGCTGGCATTGTTTTCAGATGATGTCATGATTGTCTTAAATGGTGCTGAAAAGCCTGGCATCCAAGCGTTCACACAGTTTTTGAACACATTTTTCCACGTACATGAAGACATTAAGCATATGTGGGATGGCTGGGTGAAACGTGAAGATGGGAAGTATGAAACAAACTGGGCTGTTTGCGGAAAGTTAACAGACGGTCGTGTATATACAGCAGAAGGCATTGATATTGCGGAGCTGGATGATCAAGGAAAGATCGTTTATTTAGAAAACGTCCCGAAAAACCCAGAGTTATTCCAGCGATATTAAAAAGCCGGCAGAGCAGCCGGCTTCTTTTATTTGTCTAACGAATAAGCGTCAATCGCTTCTTTAGCAGATGTTTCTTGATCAAAAAGAAGATATCGGCTGTACACTTCGCTTAAATGCAGGGGACCTTCGTCTAAGTTTTCAACTAGCTCAAAGATATCTAGTACGGCTGCTAGTTTTGTGGTTGTTTGTCCATGATCTCCATTTTCAAATGTCTCATCTGGAAAATGGTCTTTGACGATTTGTTTCACTTTTCGATTGTTTTTTGCTCTCACTAAAATGATTCGTTCCTCAAAGATTTTATCCGGTCTCACCTTTGGTGAGGAGCTAGATTCAAATAATAATTTTGCTGAGTACAATTTATGCATATGTTTCACTTCTTCCTTGTGGGGTGAATTTCCAGTATGTGTTTAAAATGATAACATAAGAATAACAAGAGAATTGAAGTCTATGGGGGTAATAGGGTTGAAAAGAATCATTGATAACAGAGGAGAAGTTCATGAAATTCTGTTGATCATCATCACATGCTGTTCGTTGATCACGTTGAGGAAATGTGACAAGTTAGAAAGATATAAAGAGAGATTAAAAGGCCAATTTATCCCATATTGAGTACAGTTTTGAAATAGCAAGAACACTGAAAAAGCCGGCAGAGCAGCCGGCTTTTTCTCATCAATCTGTATCCATATGCATGCCTGTGTGTGCTTTTACTTGAATTTCTGTAAAGGTGTCTTCATCTGCTTTTTCAGAGGAGAAAATGGTGCCTAAGTAAGCCGCAAGGAATCCGAGCGGGATCGAGATAATCCCAGGGTTCGATAGTGGGATAAGCGGCTCTCCTGTGAAAATTGCTGCCCCTGATGGGTCCCAGACGCTTGGGCTGAGTGACACGATCAGGAGTGCGCTCAGAAGACCTGTTAAGCTTCCTGCGATAGCACCTGTTGAGTTAAATCGTTTCCAAAAGACAGTGAAGATAATCAACGGTAAATTCGCACTTGCTGCCACTGCGAAGGCAAGTGACACAAGAAAAGCAACGTTTAAAGATTGCGCAAATAATGCAAGAATGATGGAAAGGATGGCCACGCCGATGGAAGCAAAGCGTGCCGCCTTCACCTGTTCCCGTTCACTCGCTTTTCCTTTGCGGATAATCTGGCTATAAAAATCATGGGCAAAGGCAGACGCGGCGGATAAAACAAGACCGGTCACCACTGCCAAAATGGTCGCAAAGGCAATAGCGG
Organism: Bacillus sp. AK25; assembly: GCF_048270685.1. Classification (NCBI taxonomy): domain Bacteria; kingdom Bacillati; phylum Bacillota; class Bacilli; order Caryophanales; family Bacillaceae; genus Bacillus; species Bacillus sp. AK25. The sequence continues at coordinate 3,409,069 of NZ_JBLUWC010000001.1, read as the reverse complement.
AAACAAAGGCAAATAAAAAATCTCCCCCTAGGGCCTGTGCAAGCAGTGGTGCTGCCATGTTTCCTGCTGCATCGGCTGCCGTAATTGCATCTGTTCCGACAAAAGCAGCGGCACCGAAGCCGAGGAAAACCGTCATTAAATAAAAAATCCCGATAATCCACGTAGCGGATAGAACAGATTTACGCGCAGAAATGGCATCCTTTACTGTATAAAAACGGATCAAAATGTGCGGCAAACCTGCTGTTCCTAGCACAAGGGCAAGGTTCAGAGACAGGGTCTCTAAAGGCACATCATATTTATTTCCCGGGTGAAGAAAAGCTTCACCAAGCGGGGTCGCTGTTTTCATCTGCTCAAACATCTTCAGCAGGCTAAAATCAAACTTGGCAAACACAAGCAGCGAAATAATCAGCGTGCCCAGCATGAGAAGCACAGCTTTCGTGATCTGTACCCAGCTGGTTGCGATCATGCCGCCAAACACGACATAAATAGTCATCAAGACACCTACGATCAGCACCGCAATCCAGTAATCAATGCCAAGAAGCAGTTTGATTAATGCACCTGCCCCAACAAGCTGTGCAATCATATAAAAAGTTGAGACTGTGATTGTGTTAAATGCGGCTACCCCTCGAATGGCAGGACGCTTAAATCGTGCAGCAATCATATCAGCCATCGTATATTTTCCTAGATTTCGCAGTGGTTCAGCCACGACATAAAGGACGACAAGATACGCTACAAGAAAGCCAATACTATAGAAAAAGCCGTCAAATCCATTTAAGGCGATCATGCCGGCGATCCCTAAAAATGAAGCAGCAGACATATAGTCCCCGGCAATGGCAAGGCCGTTCTGAAACCCAGTCAGACCGCCGCCTGCGGTGTAAAAATCACTCGCATTGCTTGTTTTTTTCGCAGCAAAATACGTGATGACCAATGTGAGACCAACGATCGCTATGAATAAAATAAAAGCGGTCATACTCATTCGTCATCACCTCTAGATTCAGTTTTTAAAGCGCTTACATATTTGTCGAACTGAGCTGCTTTTTTTGCATAGAGCCCACATAAAACCCATGTCATCACAAATTGCGTGAGGGCAAATAACCAAGCCCACGTGATCGCTCCAATTGCTGGCGTGTTCAAAAAGGTGAAGTAGGATGTAGCAACCGGAAGTGAAAAGTAAAAGAGAAAAAAGAAAATCGTCATCGGTACGATAAATCTGCGTTTTTCCTCAAGAAGTTTTCGAAAATCCTTTGAAGCGGCAACCTTCTTATAATGAACGTTTTTGTCTGCCATTGTTTCCTCCTTTGTACGAATTAGGGACAAGGTACTCCAATGCATATGAGACGATCTGGTTGTTTATGACAGTATATCATAAAAAAGGCACCCGAAAAGGGTGTTTAGCCTGATCAATTGTGGATATAAATATTGGGAAAATGAAAATAAACACAAGAAGCTGGAAATCAAATATAAGATCAAAGAAAAAAACTCTATGATATCCATTGTCACATGGTCTGTAGATTCGATTTAGCAAATGAAACATTTGAGGTCATAATGCGTTGGCATATTAATATCAAGAATTACATTACATAAACATGTAGAGAAGCAGGCTGATGGAGCCTGCTTCTCTTTTAATATTTTTTCCCAAGACGTGTCGTATGTGAAACTGTTTTAACATGCTTTTTACGCTTGGAATCTTTGTAGACAGATAAGACAAATTTGTTGTTCCAGTATCCATTTTTCGGGCTGTAGTATGTTTTGAATGTGTAATGAAAGACTTTTTGACCGGTTGATCCTGAAGCTGTAGTTACTGTTGTAGCGAGTATGGCTATTACTTTTAGTGTCAAGACTGCGCCAGCTACAGCACCGGTCCCTGTCGGTAATGCCAAAATTGTTGTTGTCACAAGAACGACAATAGCAAGAGTAACGTTGAATTTGTTTTTATAGGTTTTTACAAGTCTCCATTGATAATCTTTGTTTGATTTTGTGTTAAATTCGCCGTCTTCACTTAATAATTCTGGTCCAGCTTCTTTAAATTCTTTAATGTCTACTAGTTCATTGTTGATACGAAGTTCTTCTGTTGCCCGATCAAAAGAGACGGTATCTATTTGTTCACCATTATCAATCGTTATTGTTTGAGTGCTGCCTTTAACTACAGAATTGAAAGTATGTAGTTTGCCTTCAATTTCAGTTTGATAAGATTCTTTAATTCCTTGAGGTTCTTGGGTTACTGCGGCTACGGTTTGTAATGGAACTGTTAAAAATAGCGTCATGCCTAAAAGCCCGATTATGAACTTGTTCATTTTGGATATTTCCCCCTTGTTTTTTGTGCAATAATAAACATATGGATAAAAAATGCTTTTCTTTTAAAAAAAGTTAATTGAGGAGTGATTGATGTGTTTTGGAATTGGGTAGTAGGCATGATCGGGATAATCATAGGGGCTTGTATCTTTGCAACGGAGTTCGAAGATGCTACTTTCTTCACTCGCTTTATTTTCAAGCTTATTGCGATTTTACTTCTTGTGTTTTCAGTGGCTTTTATTAAGTGGCGGCGTAAAAAAATACAACAGCATAATAATTCATAGTACTCCCTCCTTTTTTGACATGTTTTCATCCTATCATTGATCGGTTTGAATTTGGAAATTCATTGGAAAATTTCTTTTTGGGTTGCGGTGACCGCAATTTAGGTTCTTTTATAAGGGAGGCGAATGTATGATGACGGTAATATCAGTATTGATGATGTTAAATGGTGCTTGTTATTTTGCTGTTTATATGAAAAAACGTAAGAATAATAAAGAAAAAGAGATGGGGTATAAAGTTATTTTTGCTGTTGTTTTCTTTTTATTGAGTGTCCCATTCATCAATATGGTCATTACTGGATAATAAAGAACAGGCTGAAGAGCCTGTTTTTTGTTACTTAAAATACATGGCGCCTATTTCAAAAACACCACTGCGATTACGTATAAAAATCGATATGTCTTGTGCCCTACTTGCTTAAAAAGTGCTTGCGCTATGCCGAAAATTTTACAAATCAATGGATAAATAGGGTTTTATTAGGAGTTATTATGCTAACATTTATTAAAAATTGGTTTTCTAGGGGGATTGTAAATGGCTTCTATACCGTCTCCAGTTGTAGCGATCAAGATAAATGAATGGTATAAGCAAATAAAAAGATTCAATGTTAAAGAGGCTCAGAAGCTAAGAGAAGAGGTTAGAAAAGAAATCGATGTCATGGAAGAAGATGAACAGGCGGTTCTTTATTTTCAGTTGATGGAGTTCCGTCATCAATTGATGACAGACTATGTGCAGCCTTCTAAAGAACCACTTGAAAAATCGGATTACTTGAAAGCTATAGAAGGACAAGGAAAGAAGATGTCAGCCATTCTTGAATACTATTTTAATTTTTTTCAAGGGATGTATGAATTCAAAAAAGGAGAGTTTATTAGAGCTATTGTGTTCTATAAGCGCGCGGAAAAGCGCCTAGAGCAAGTAGGGGATGAGTTAGAGAGAGCGGAATTTTATTATAAATTATCAGAAGTGTTTTATCACATGAAACAGACACACGTGTCTATGTATTACGTTGGTCTTTCTTATGATACTTATAAGGCACATAAGAGCAATTCTCTTTATATGATTCGAGAAATTAATTGTCTAACTGTTATGGCAGGTAATTTCATTGATTTTGAATGCAGAGAAAAGGCGCTGCCTCATTTATTGTCAGCTTTAGAAAAATCTAAGGCAATGTCTAATAAGCCAATGATTGTGAAGTCATTATTTAATATTGGGTGTTGTTTTAAAGGATTAGGTGATTTTAATAGGGCACTAGCTTATTTTAATCAGGTGATTCTAGAAGGAGAGCCTATTAATGCTACAGAGTTGCTTTTGGTTTATTATGAATTATCGTTATTTCATTTGAGTCAAAAGGAATTTATTGAGGGTGAAAGATTTTTCAAAAGAGGCTTGGAAGAAGCGAAGAATAGAAAAAATGATCTATTTTTATCGTTACTGATGGTATTGGACATTTTATTTTTAAAAACAGCAAACCTAAGTGAAGTCTTGAGCTCATTGGAAAAATTAGAGAATGAGAGGGGTTATCCATACATGGAAGACCTAGCGCTCGAAGCGGCTCGGTACTATAATGAGAATGGGCGTATGGATGAATCTGTAAAAATGTATGAAAAAGTGATGTACGCCCGAAAACAAATCCAAAGGGGCGACTGTTCATATGAATTTTAAAACGGTTCTTACTGGTTTTTTGAGTGCTTCGGCATTGCTAGGTGTGATCTCATTATCATCTGTCGATTTTGATGTGAATTCAAGAAATGCTACTTCTCCAGAATCCACTGATCTGACTGTAAGAAATGCTACAGGCAGTAGCGTTACTACTGAGGATTTTCCTCTTATAACTTTATCTCAACAAGATAACGATTTTGCTGTGAGGAACGGAACCCGTTCTAGTGAAAATCCTGATGTTCGTTTTGGAACCCGTGATTCTAGATTATCTACTTGATGAATCAAACAGATCTTTAGGGTCTGTCAGGCTGTCGAGGAAATCTCGACAGCCTAATTGTCCCCATTAAAACTTACATCTCTCCATTTTATAATAGAGAAAAGCATATACAATAACGGATCGGAGTGGTTATCGGTTCTACAAATCAGATCCGAAAGCATGTGCTCCGTGTCCTTTTCTTGAAAGCTGCACAAGATCTCAAAAGCACCAAAAGGCCATTTCAAGACATGTGTGGAAGGCCTTTTCATTCATTCTCACCTAACATCATGACGTGGAAAATAAAAAAGAATGTAGAAAAATAGGAGTTTCTCTACATTCTGGGCACCCGAAAAGGGTGCTTTCTACCGATAATGCGCAAGAAATGTTTGTCTTGCTTTTTCATATGCTTCTGCATCAAAATGATCTCCGCATTTGTGAATACACCAGGGCTCCACTTGCCTTGCAATCCCAACCTCATATCCCTGCTGTGCAAACTCAAAAGATTGTGACACATCATAAAAATGAAAGCCGTCTAAAAGATCCTCACGCCACTTGATATCATATTGTGTTGCCATAAAAAGACCGTCAATAGCAGAAGCTTTGATATAGCCTTGGGTTTCTGTCTGTGGATGACCAGATTCAAACGTCAGTAGCTGATAGGTGTCGTGCCGATATTCAATGACTTTCCCTCTGCAATCATGGCTCTCCCACCAGATTCCATTGTCTGGCACACTTTCTGCACCTATTACCCCAAGCATGCCAAGTGACGGATTTTGCAAGAAAAGTGGGATCAGCTCGACAAGCATATGCTGTTTGACGATGAGTGTATCTTGATGAAGATAAATTTTAAACTGTGCAGGATGAGTGAGAGCTTCATTGTATGCAGAGGCCATACTTGATGCATGTCTAATGGGCAAAACCTCTACATGATACCCGTGCGGAGCAGGAAGTGAAGCGAGCTGCTGGAAGCAAGCTTGAAACATCGACTCATCATTTACACATAAAACAAATAAGATGGTGGGGCTACTCATTGAGTTGAACCGCCTCAACCACGTATTGATAGGCTGTCGCTGCCTCGTTAAAATCAAAACGGATGCCATGTTTTACGAGTAATTCATGTAGATCATTCATGACGCCCGTATAGGAAGGGTGTTGTACACGAATGGTTTCAAGCTCACGAACATGAAACCCGGCTGACTGAAAGAGGGCATGAATTTCGTGAAGGGTAAAGAAGCGTAAATGTGTTTGATCCATTAACCCTGCATCTGTATAAGAAAATCTCCCAGCCAGTAATTCTAAAACCGTTGAAATATGACCAATATTCGGAATGGAAGACAAGATGACCCCTTCCTTTTTCAGAAAAGGTTTGACCTTTTTTAAAACGGCCCAAGGGTCTAATAAATGTTCAAGGACGTCTCCGAAAATGATACAGTCAAATTGTTCATGCTGATAAGGGAGCGCCATCTGTTCAATATTGCCGCATAAAACATGATCCAGCGCTTTCTCAGCCTGCTTTGCCGCATCTTCAAAAGATTCAATTCCGTATATGGTACGGTCTTGTTGTTTTAGGACTTTGCCAAGCTGGCCTGTGCCGCATCCGATATCCAAGATAGACGTCCATTCCTTGCGAATACGATGGACAATCACAGGGTTTACACCGTGATAATATTGATCCTTCTTTTGATGATAATAAGATAGGGAATCTGAACTCACGCGCCACCCACCTTTCTTCTTTCTTGTGTCTTATGCTTAATATATGGGTGGGGAGCTTGGTTTTATAACGAAAATGGGCAATTTTCATGAATGACAGCTAAAAAGGGGTCATATAAAGAACAGGGAACGGACTGTCCTCCTAAAAATAGAAAGACAGAACCCCATTGAGTGGAAGGGATTGGTATGATGAGGTGTTCAATTATTGTAGCGTATCGTCATGAAAGGATGTTTAAAAGGTCAATTGACAGGTTAGAACTTTAGCCAAAGCAATCTGAAAGACAAAGGATAACGGCGTTGATTACGGTTTGTTTATCATCTTCTGATCACCGTTGGATGTTAAAAAAGCTTGTATTTCCTCGATGCCTAGTCCAATTTTTTTCGCTTCTTGAATCAAATAAACCCACTCTTCGTCAACTCTTCTTTTCACTTGCGTATCCATAATATCCTCCAGTTCAATAAGACATATTCATCTGCAACCAATGACTTGAACAAACCGTCTAGTAACTGTACGTGTATGTGAATGGAGTACAAAAATAGATTTTTGTCGAAAAATGATGACATTTAACCTATTTTGTAAAATCTATCACCTACCACGTCCCTAAAAAAATGACTAAAAAACCCATAAATATTGAATTCTTACTTCTCATAATAAACAATTGTAAAGTCAGTTAAAAGATTATAAATTAAAATAATGATAAAGACCTGAATCATTTGACTCATATAAACCAATGAGGTTCACATATGCCATCAACGAGAACAAATTTCATCTTTGCAGGACGCACATATTGTTCGTTTGGGAAGTTCTTCTTAAGATGGTATTCTAAAAGAAACAGAATTCACCAAGAAGGAATGAAGAAAGACATGTATAGCCTTTTTCAAAAGTATCAAGAAGTTGTCATGTATCTGATCATGGGTGTGTGTACAACCATTGTCAACATAGTCAGCTTCTATTTATTCGTTGAGATGTTTTCTATGGATTACAAAACAGCAACGGTTGTTTCATGGGTATTTGCTGTGCTCTTTGCTTATATCACCAATAAGAAGTATGTCTTCAAGCAAAAGGCTCGTGACACAAAAAGCCTGATGCGTGAGCTTTCTTCATTTTTTAGTGTCCGTCTCATGTCTCTAGGTGTAGATCTGGGGCTGATGATTTTATTTGTGAGCCAAATGGCGCTCAACGAAACCGTCGCAAAAATTCTTGTTAACTTTGTGATTGTCGTGGTCAATTATGTCGCCAGTAAATGGTTCGTCTTCAAGAAAACAAAAGAAGATGCGATTTAACACATGAAAAAGATAGGTGATGTGAAATGAGCAGCAGGCCAGACGAATTATATGATGCCATATATCAACAAACAGAAAAGCAGCATGAACAAGTGTTGAGGCTAGTCAAAGAAATGACCGCACATCCAGAAGCATTTTCTGAACAAGAAAAGGAAAAGATCAACCGGATGGACATTGCGCTTCAAACAGCAACGGACATTTTAGAAAATTTAATGACCCCTGATACGCAAATGACCATTGTTTTAAGACAAGGGAGAATTCGTGTTGACCTAACGAAAGCGTAAAAGAAGCAGCCAATTGAAAAGCGGCTGCTTTTTATTATGCATCGCTTGTTTCCCGGAGTTGCTTTGGAGACATGCCGATTTTCTTTCGAAAGACTTTATTCAAGTAATTCGCGTTTCGGTAGCCGCACTGTATGGCGATTTCTTCAATCGAGTATTTCGTTGTTTTCAGTAACGTTTCCGCCTTTTCTAAACGAATATTGGTTAAATAATGAATCGGTGTGAAGCCAGTTGCCTTTTTGAATTCCCTCGTAAAATGACTTTTGGATAAACGTGCCGCAGCTGCCATATCGTCAGGCCCAATCTCCTCGTGAAAATGGTGGCTTGCAAATAAGGCCGCTTGGACGATGGGCTCAGGCCATTTCTCCATTTGTCCCTCAAGCTTTGGCAAATATGAATACAGTTCCATGACAAATTGATAAGCAAGGCTAGACCCCTCAAATGGATTGGTAATCCGTCTTTCACTGGCTTCATCATAAATCCTCTTTAGCAGGCGGATCGGTTTGGAATTCGGATGAAAACGCATGACCTGCTTTCCTTGATCGATAAATTGATCAAAGCAAAGGTCACAGGCTTCCCCATAAAGTGTTAAATAGAGAAATTCCCAATGTTCACTGTCTTCTGGAAAATAGTATTGATAAGCACTAGGGCTTTTCACCAGAAAGGCCTGTCCAGGCAATACTTTGAATCGTTTCTGTCCGATTTCAATCATGCCGTGTCCAGACAGTGTGAGCTGAAAGATGCACTTGCCCTGATCCTTCCGCTCTACGCCATTCCAGCTGTATAACGAAGATGATTGAACTTCCCAGCCAACAGACCAGATTTGGGCTGGCAATGTCACATCAGAATGGTGAAAACGAAATGCAAATGCTTCCTTCTTCAAATTGGAAACCCTCCTTCACAGCAAAAAACAACCTTTTTCTATTTTGAATCATGTTACACCTCATATCACATCGTACCATTCACAGCAAAAAAAGGGTATTTTTTAACGATTTTTTTACCATTGAACTTCAGCTGACAGGGCAACTAAAATAAGATTATCAGAAGAGAAAAGGGGAATGGATATGATCGACACATTACGAGCAGCATTTTACCAGCAATTTGGAGATCAAGAAGAACTCCGTTATTTTTTCGCCCCAGGCAGAGTCAATCTGATTGGTGAACACACAGATTATAATGGAGGCCATGTCTTTCCATGTGCACTCACCCTTGGTACATATGCTGCGGGAGCAAGGCGGTCAGATGGACGAGTTAGAATGTATTCCTTGAATTTTGAAGAAGAAGGTGTGAAAGAGTTCGACCTTTTTGAAATCGCTTTCGCAGAATCGGACGGCTGGGCGAACTATCCGAAGGGAGTATTCCAACAGTTTATCGAAGCAGGCATGGATGTGAAAGAAGGCTTTGATATTGTGTATGCTGGCAATATTCCAAATGGCGCAGGTCTGTCATCTTCTGCCTCTATTGAGCTCGTCACGGCTGTCTTGATCAATGAATGGTCGTCATTCGGCGTAACGCAAATCGACCTAGCCCTTCTTGCGCAGCGTGCTGAAAATGAGTTTATTGGTGTGAACTGCGGCATTATGGATCAATTTTCAATTAGTCTTGGAAAAGACGGTCACGCTATTTTGCTCAATTGTGACACGCTTTCCTTTGAATACAGCCCATTTCGGCAAGAGGGTCTGGCACTTGTCATTGCCAATACAAATAAAAAACGAACACTTGCAGATTCCAAATACAATGAACGCCGTTCAGAATGTCAATCTGCTTTAAGCGATCTTAGAAAAGAATTAGATATCGGTCATTTATGTGAGCTCACGGAGGATGAATTCGCTAAGCATGACCATTTGATACAAGATGAAACGTGTAGAAGACGTGCAAGACATGCCATCACGGAAAACGAGAGGACCATGAAAGCAGTAAATTTTCTAAAAGATGATAAAATGGAAGAACTAGGTGCTCTCATGAAGGCGTCTCACCTTTCTTTAAAGAATGATTATGAAGTCACTGGGCTTGAGCTAGATGCACTGGCCGAAGCCGCATGGCAGCATCCAGGGGCGATTGGTTCCCGTATGACAGGTGCTGGCTTTGGGGGCTGTACCGTCAGCATTGTGAAAGAAGAGCTACTGGACTCATTTATAGAAGAAACAGGTGCGATTTATCAAGAAAAAATAGGCATTCAAGCCTCTTTTTATACAGCTGGAATTGGAGGCGGCGCTAGAGAATTAACGAAGGAGGAATTTTGATGGCAATTTTAGTATGTGGGGGAGCAGGTTTTATTGGCAGTCATGCGGTAGCGGCTCTTTTGGCTAAAGGAGAACAAGTGGTGATTGTGGATAATTTGCAGACAGGTCATAAAGAGGCAGTCGTAAAGGGTGCCGTATTAGAAGAGGGAGATTTAAGGGATCACGCTTTTTTAAGACGGGTGTTTCAAACGCATGACATTGAAGCGGTCATGCACTTTGCGGCAGATTCACTTGTTGGAGAAAGTGTAACAGACCCGCTGAAGTACTATGACAACAACGTCGGAGGGGCAACGGCTTTACTTCAGGTGATGAATGAATTTGATGTGAAACGCATTGTATTCTCTTCAACTGCTGCGACATATGGTGAACCAAAGCGTGTACCGATCGTTGAAACGGATGAGACGAACCCAACAAATCCTTATGGGGAAACAAAACTGGCGATTGAGAAAATGCTGAAGTGGTCTGAGCAGGCATATGGTATTGAATACGTTGTGCTTCGCTATTTTAATGTAGCCGGTGCTCATACAGAAGGAATTGTCGGTGAAGATCATCAGCCAGAAACGCATTTAATCCCGATTATTCTACAAGTGGCTTTAGGAAAGCGTGATCAAATCATGATTTACGGTGAGGATTATGAAACAGAGGATGGCACATGCATTAGAGACTACATTCATGTCATGGATTTAGTAGAGGCGCACATTCTAGCGGTTGAGCGTCTGCGTGAAGGAAAAGGAAGCGCGACGTACAACTTAGGGAACGGCACAGGTTTCTCTGTGAAGCAGGTCGTAGAAGCTGCAAGAGAAGTGACGGGGCATGCCATTCCAGCACAGGTGGCAGAAAGACGTGCGGGTGATCCAGCTAAGCTAATTGCTTCATCAGAAAAAGCGCTGAAAGAACTAGGATGGAAGCCGCAATATGCAGATCTCCACACCATCATTCAAAGTGCATGGGATTGGTTTCAGAAACATCCAGATGGCTATCAAAGTGAGTAACGTGTAGCAGGCAAGGGAGGAGACAAAGGGAATGGCGATTGATATTTTTGAAAAGCTAGAACAGCTGATTCAATACGGGATCAATAAAGAGCTAATATCACCACTAGATATGGATTATACAAGGAACCGGCTGCTAGAGGTGCTTGGTCTCGATGATGCTGAGGCAAGAACAGTCTCAGGAGACAGTGACCTTGAAGACATCTTAATGCCGATGCTCGATTGGGCAGTTGAAACAGGCCTTATTCCTGACGGGACAGATACGTATCGTGATTTATTAGATGCCAAAATCATGGGTTGCTTGGTGGCGCCTCCGAGTGTCATCTATGCAAAGTTTGAAGAGAAACGCAAGCATTGCGGACCAAAGGCAGCGACAAGCTGGTTTTATGAAATGCAGCAGCATGCCCACTATATTCATACAGGCAGAATCGCCAAAAATGTGCGGTGGTTTACAACGACAGAAGATGGTGAGCTTGAGATTACGATTAATCTATCGAAACCGGAAAAGGACCCAAAAGCGATCGCTGAAGCCAAAAAGCTGAGTCAAAAGCAATATCCTCTTTGTCTCCTTTGTAAAGAAAACGTTGGGTTTGGGGGACGCATCAATCACCCAGCAAGACAGAATCACCGGATTATTCCGGTAACACTTACAAATGAGTCGTGGTTTATGCAATTCTCGCCGTATGTGTATTACAACGAACATTGTATTGTGTTCAAGAGCGAGCACGAACCAATGCAGATATCTAAAAAGACCTTCGAGCGTCTGCTTTCCTTCATATCTATATATCCGCACTATTTCATAGGATCAAATGCTGATCTTCCCATTGTTGGAGGTAGCATATTAAGTCATGACCACTTTCAAGGTGGTGCTCATGAATTTCCGATGGCGAAAGCAGAGATGGAGGAAGTGTTTTCTCTCGAAAAGTTTCCGAGGGTGAAGGCGGGTATTGTGAAATGGCCGATGTCAGTGATCAGGCTTCAAAGCAGCGACCAGCAGACACTTGCGGAGGCAGCGGATTTTATATTACATGAGTGGAAAATGTATTCAGATCCAGAAGCGGGGCTGTTCTCTCATACAGGAGAGACCCCGCACAATACCATTACACCAATCGCACGCCGTCATGGGGATGAGTACGAATTAGATCTCGTGCTACGAAATAATCGTACAGACAAGCAGCACCCAGGCGGAATCTTCCACCCGCACAAAGAAGTTCATCATATTAAAAAAGAGAATATCGGTTTAATTGAGGTCATGGGTCTCGCCGTCCTTCCTGGAAGATTAGCAGAGGAATTAAGCCAGCTAAAAGCGTCGCTGCTATCCAAAAAACCTCTTGAAGAAATCAAAGCCTGCCCGTCTATCATGAAGCACGAGTCATGGGCAGAGCGCCTGATCGAAGAGAATACCTTTACGAAGGACAACGTAGAAACCATCTTACAAAAAGAAATCGGCCTCATTTTTTCTCGTATACTCGCGCAGGCGGGTGTGTTTAAAAGAACAGAGCAAGGGAAAACAGCATTTAAACGTTTCATTCAAACACTCCATACAGGCAGGTGATGAGTTGATGATTGAACAGGTAAGAACTTTAATGGAAGAAAAACAACTCGACGGAGTTCTCATTCAAAAGCGTAATAACTTTTCTTGGCTTACAGGAGGAAGAAGAAACCACATTGTGTTAAACACGCCAGAGGGCGTTTGTCAGCTACTTGTGTTGAAAGACGATATTGTCCTAGTTGTGAATCAAATGGAAGAAAAACGAATCATTGAAGAAGAAATGGCGTATTTTGACCATCCCTTTCAAGTCGTCACAATGGATTGGTTTGAGGATGAGACTCCTTACATTCAAACACTCATAAAAGACAAACGAATCGGTGCGGACATTCACATGGAAGGAGTGGAATGGATCGAACCTGATTTGTCTCGTGTTCGATCGATCCTTTCAGCGCCACAGCTCAGCCAATACGAAACCCTTTGTCATGAAACAGCGGTTATTGTAGAAAGTGTCTGCCAAGAAATCGTTCCAGGACAGACGGAGCATGAAATTGCTTCGCTTGTTGCTCAAAGAGCGATCAGGCAGGGGATGACGATAGAAGTGCTGCTTGTGGCGACAGATGACCGGATTCATCAATATCGCCACCCGATCCCAACAGAAAAAGCACTTCAAAAGCATGCACTGGTTGTCCTTTGTGCTGAACGGCATGGACTCGTGGCAAATGTCACAAGATCCGTTTACTTTGGACAGCTACCAAAGGAGCTTGAAGAAAACAAGGAAAGGCTTGCGCGAATTGACAAGGTCATGAATGCGGCTACTCGTCCAGGGAAAACCATTGGAGATGTATTGAAGGCAGGCATTGCTCAATATGAAAAAGAAGGATTTCCTGATAGCTGGAAAAAGCTTCACCAAGGAGGCAAGACTGGATTTGTGTCTAGAGAGATCATTGCAGTTCCTTCATCGGTGGAAGAGATCCAGCTTCATCAAGTATTCACTTGGAATCCTTCCTTAGCAGGATTGAAATCAGAAGATACGATGGTCGTCGAGAAAGAAGGAAATCGCTTTTTAACCTATACAGGCAAGTGGACGTATATAGACATAGAACATGAAGGAAGCATCTATAGACGACCAGACATTTTGGTGAGAGATGAATAAATGAGAAACCGGCGATAAGCCGGTTTTTTGCTGGAAGTCTTTAGCGAGTTTCCACTCATTTATCACCATTACCAATCATTACAGCGCATAGGCGGAGGATCGATACTTTCTTTTCTTGTCGACTTGCGTTAAAATGAGTAAGGTTTTTGTTAAATATGGGGATACCTATTTTAGAATTGTTTACCTAGATAAAATTTCATTAAGTTAAATTGAAATTTGACCAAACTTTTTTATTGTGGTAAACCTAAATTTGACAAAGTTCTTGATTGTTTGTCCTTTGCCTTCAACTCTCAACTTTTCAAATTCCTAGAAATTTATTGTGTGTGCAATAATATAAATTTATGGCGAATTTATGACATTTCAATAGAAATCTGTTGAAAAATAAATGAACTTTTGAAAAAAGGGGAGCTAACTCCAACAGATTTTGATAGCATTACAAAGGGAAGAAAAGTTTTCGAAGGCAGATGGCTTTTCACAATTATTCAGCAATTTATACATTATTTAAGGAAGGATGGTGATCTTCTTGTTCAGAGCCATTAAACCTATGCTTTTATTAGCGATGCTCGTGAGTGTTTTTGTATTAGGAGGTTGCAGCAATATCGCTGTTTTAGATCCTAAAGGACCAGTCGCAGCACAACAAAAAGACTTAATCCTTTTATCTATTGGATTCATGCTCTTTATCGTTGGTGCGGTATTTGTACTGTTTACCATCATTTTGGTTAAATACCGTGAGCGTAAGGACGTTGGAAACGCCTCTTATAACCCAGAACTACACGGGAATACGCTTCTAGAAGTTGTCTGGACAGTGATCCCAATATTAATCGTTGCTGCCCTTTCAGTTCCAACTGTAAAAACCATTTACTCTTTGGAAGAGGCGCCTCAAGCAACAAGTCATAAAGATCCACTTGTCGTTTATGCTACAGCAGTTGATTGGAAATGGATCTTCAGCTATCCAGAGGAAAATATTGAAACAGTGAACTACTTAAACATTCCAAAAGATCAGCCGGTTTTATTCAAAATCACTTCCGCTGATACAATGGCATCTCTATGGATTCCTCAGCTAGGCGGGGAGAAGTATGCGATGGCTGGAATGGAAATGGAACAATATCTTCAAGCTGATGAAGTAGGCACATATGAAGGAAGAAACGCCAACTTCACAGGCGAAGGCTTTGCTCAGCAAAAATTCAAAGTCAATGCGATGACGCAGTCTGACTATGATAAATGGGTAAATAAAACGAAAAAAGAAGCACCAAAGTTAACGAAGAAAACGTATGACTACTTGATGCTTCCTGATGCTGCAGATGTGCAGACATTCTCATCAACACATTTATCTTTTGCGAAGCACGGAGAGGATTCTGAATATGCACTCCAAGCACGCAAACGTTTAGGTTACCAATCAGTTTCTCCGCATTCCAAGACAGATCCTTTCGAGAATGTGAAGAACTATAAAAGAAAACTAGAAAACGAATAAACTGACTAAGGAAAGGAGGAGGCCGTTATGCATTTAAAATGGGATGAGTTTTTTGTAACTGGAGACCCATTAATTCTTGGTGCGCAAATTTCTATCGCTCTTACTTCCATTGCCATTGTGTTTGTTTTAACCTACTTCAAAAAGTGGAAATGGCTCTGGAAAGAATGGCTGACATCAGTTGATCATAAAAAGCTTGGAATCATGTATATCCTTGCTGCTGTGATTATGTTCTTCCGCGGTGGGGTAGACGGACTGATGATGCGCGCGCAGCTGGCGCTTCCTAATAATACGTTTTTAGATTCAAACCACTATAATGAAATTTTCACAACGCATGGTACGATCATGATTTTATTCATGGCGATGCCATTCTTAATTGGTTTAATCAACGTCGTGGTTCCTCTTCAAATTGGTGCACGTGACGTTGCATTCCCTTATTTGAACAACTTGAGCTTCTGGACATTTATGGTCGGAGCAATGCTGTTCAACATTTCCTTCGTTATTGGAGGATCACCAAGTGCAGGCTGGACGAGTTACATGCCGCTCGCCGGAAATGATTTCTCACCAGGACCTGGACAGAACTACTACTTGCTCGGGCTCCAAATTGCAGGTATTGGTACACTAATGACAGGTATTAACTTCATGGTGACCATCTTAAAAATGCGTACAAAAGGTATGACGCTTATGCGTATGCCGATGTTTACATGGACAACATTGATCACGTCTGTCATTATCGTTTTCGCATTCCCTGTTTTAACAGTTGCTTTAGCACTTATGACATTCGATCGTTTATTCGGTTCAGCATTCTTTACACTCGAAGCGGGCGGTATGCCAATGCTTTGGGCGAACCTTTTCTGGATTTGGGGACATCCTGAGGTATATATCGTTATCCTGCCGGCTTTCGGTATTTTCTCAGAAATCTTTGCGACGTTCTCAAGAAAGCAGTTGTTTGGTTACAAAGCGATGGTTGTATCGATTGTGGCAATCTCTGTTCTTAGTTTCCTTGTGTGGGTTCACCACTTCTTTACAATGGGGAACAGTGCAGCGGTTAACTCATTCTTCTCGATCACAACAATGGCCATTTCTGTACCAACAGGTGTGAAAATCTTTAACTGGCTCTTTACAATGTATCGAGGCCGTATCAGTTTTACATCCCCAATGCTTTGGGCACTTGGTTTCATCCCGAACTTCGTAATCGGTGGTGTGACTGGGGTTATGCTTGCGATGGCAGCTGCGGATTACCAGTACCATAACACGTACTTCTTAGTATCCCACTTCCACTATGTATTAATCGCAGGTACTGTATTTGCTTGTTTTGCAGGTCTTGTTTTCTGGTATCCGAAAATGTTTGGTTACAAGTTAAACGAGCGAATCGGCAAATGGTTCTTCTGGGTATTCATGATCGGATTTAACATCTGTTTCTTCCCGCAGTACTTCTTAGGACTGCAAGGAATGCCAAGACGTATTTATACGTATGGACCAGAAGATGGCTGGACTGCACTTAACTTTATTTCAACAATTGGTGCATTCATGATGGGTATCGGATTCATCATCCTTTGCTATAACATTTACTACAGCTGGAGACATGCGAAACGTGAAGTGTCTGGAGACAGCTGGGGAGAAGGACGTACGCTTGACTGGGCGACATCTTCTGCAATTCCGCCGCATTATAACTTTGCAGCACTTCCAGAAGTGACGACACCAGATGCATTCCATCATTGGAAGCAAAACAATGTAGACGTTCATCCTGAAAAAGAATTCAAGAAAATTCACATGCCGCACAATTCAGGCAGACCGCTAATCATGTCTGCATTCTTCGGACTTGGTGCATTCGGTCTTGTATTTGAATGGTACTGGATTGGCGTTATTGGCTTAATCGGTGTATTCGCAACAATGATTTTACGTTCATTTGAATATGACGATGGCTACTATATTCCTGTTGAAGAAGTGATTGAAACAGAGAAAAAGAATAAGGAGGCGCAGAAGTAATGGGACATAATGATAGCAGCTATGCAAATGCACCGCTTGAATATCAGTCTGAAACAGGACGTTTAAACATCCTTGGTTTCTGGATATTCCTTGGCGCGGAAATCGTGTTATTCTCAACACTTTTTGCGACCTACTTTGTTCTTCATGGCAGAACAGCTGGCGGCGTTTTGCCAGCTGAGCTATTTGATATGAAGCTTGTACTGATCATGACATTCCTGCTATTGGTGAGTTCATTTACATGCGGAATTGCCGTTCATGAAATGCGCCGTGGAAGTACAAAAGGGGTTGTCATTTGGACGATTCTGACACTGCTTCTAGGTGCAGGCTTCGTTGGTTTTGAGATTTTCGAATTCTTCCATTATGTACATGAGGGTGCGAGCATCCATACAAGTGCATACTGGTCTGCATTCTTTGTTCTTTTAGGAACTCACGGATTACACGTATCCATCGGTATCTTCTGGATTACGGGCGTCTTGTTCCAAATTAAAAAACGTGGATTAACACCACAAACAGCAGCGAAGATCTTTATCTCAAGTCTATACTGGCATTTCCTTGATGTTGTATGGATTTTCATCTTCACAGCTGTGTACTTGATCGGATTAGGGGGGCTTTTGTGATATGGCTGGAAAAACACATTCCTCAGCAGAGCACGAACACTTCCCTTGGAAACACGTAGTCGGCTTCATTCTCTCCATTGTGCTAACCATCTTAGCATTCTGGATTGCCATCGGAGCTGAAATTGGCAGTTCTGCGAAACTATGGATTATCTTTGGTTTTGCCTTCATTCAAGCATTCTTGCAGCTGTTCATGTTCATGCACATGACAGAGAGTGAGAACGGGACTGTTCAAGTCGGAAATACTTTGTTTGGTCTATTCTGTGCGATCATTTTCGTCATCGGGTCTGTTTGGATCTTCGCGGCTCACTACAGCCACGGAGAGAACAGCAAAGACGGTTATTCACCATCTGCGCCAAAGCAGTCTGAGCATTCAGAGAAATAATAAAAAACCACTCATCTTTCATAGGTGAGTGGTTTTTTATGCTGATTGTGATAACGCTTCCAATTGATGATGCGATATCTATCTGCTGCTGAATCTTTTGCGAATGAATGGAAGTCCATAGATGAGGAAAGCTGCAATGTGAGCCAGAATCACGTTAATGGCAAAGAATGCGATCATGAAGGTATGTCCTGCTGGAGATAAACTGCTTGTCATGTAAAGACCGAAGAAAATCCACATAATCATGATGGGTGGAATAGATGCTAATGCAATCTTTCTGTTTTCCAACCATAAAAACAGGGGTGTAGCTGTTGCAATACATAGGTACGCAAAGAACATATCCATCGTATCCAACTCCTTTGTAAGTTGATGTTCAATTCAAATGAGAGGTCAGGATGCAATTGTGTCTGTTTTTAGGAGATATTGTGAACATTTTGTTACAAATATTATACCACAATTGACTTTGAAGTAAACTCAATAATTGGAAAATGGGCCTTATTCCGCAGAAATTGTTTTTTTTCTTATACCTCAGTTAAGCTTATGCTGGCAAGATGTTCACCTTTCATATCGCCACATAAGTCATTGAATTTTCCCCTTAAAATCTGTAAAATAATCTTTTTAAAGGACTTATGATCGGTTGTCATAATAGAGTGGAAAGGAATTTTTTCCTATTGTTAGGATGAAAAGTATTTCATTTTTTGAAATTAGAATGGAACCTTTCAGGTGTCACTTCCGTCATATTTAAGGTGAGTTGCTTTTGTGAAAATTTCAATCTAATATAAATAAGGGCTTTTATGTTTTGTAATAAGGGTGGTTAGTTCATGAACAAGCAGAATACATCTCCTTACTATCAAGGAGATTTGATTTTTATATTTTTAGCCTTCTTTGCCATCAGTGTCATCGCTATTTATGCTGCGGGACAGTTTGGGCAATATGGATCTAATGCATGGACCAGACAGATCATTTACTACATGGTCGGGGTCATCTGTATTGTGGCTATTAATTACTTCGATCTGGAACAATTAGAAAAGTTAAGCCTATATATTTTTATAGGCGGCATTATGCTCTTAATTCTTTTAAAAATTGCTCCTGCACAAATTGCAGGTCATGATTTTGCTCCAATTAAAAATGGTGCAAAAAGTTGGTTTGTGTTACCGGGAATTGGAACATTTCAGCCTTCAGAGTTCATGAAAATTGGTTTGATTATGATGCTCGCCTCTGTCATTGGGAAGGCAACCCCAAGAGGAAAACGAACATTAGAAGATGATATTTTCCTACTATTAAAAATTGCCGGCGTGGCTGCTGTACCAGTCGGACTCATCTTTTTGCAAGATGCAGGTACGGCTGCGGTATGTATGTTTATTGTCGTTGTCATGGTCTTTTTATCAGGGGTCAACTGGAAATTGATCTCTCTCATCGGTTCAGTGGTTGTGCTCTTAGTTGCCGCTGTGTTAGCCGTGATTATTCTATTCCCTGATTTCGCACAAAAGATCGGGATTCAGCAGTATCAGATCAACCGGATTACCGCTTGGCTGCCTGATAGTTCTTCGACAGCCAACCAAGCCCAGACACAGGATGCATCTGGATCGGATAAATATCAAGTCGAGCAAGCCATTATGGCAATTGGGGCAGGACAAATTTTCGGGAACGGTGTTAAAAACTTAAAAGTGTATGTTCCAGAAGCACAGACAGATATGATTTTCTCTATCATAGGGGAAGCCTTTGGTTTTGTCGGCTGCGCATTTGTGGTGATCATGTTCTTCTTCCTGATTTACAGGCTTGTTGTGTTGATTGATCGTATCCATCCTTATAGCCGGTTTGCGTCATTTTTCTGTGTAGGATATACAGCATTGATTGTCATCCATACATTCCAGAACATTGGCATGAACATAGGCGTCATGCCTGTAACGGGGATACCACTCTTATTCATCAGCTTCGGGGGAAGCTCTGTTTTATCAGTTCTGATTGGATTTGGTATCGCCTATAATGCAAGTGTTCAGTTAACGAAGTATCAAAGTTATTTATTTAAATAAAACGGGTAAAGGGCAGTCTAAGCGTAGGCTGCCTTTTTGGTGTGAGTTCTAACTTTTGAAAAGCAATATTCATTTGACTTATGATAGTAGGAGTGAAGGAGGTCTTCGAATTGAATAAAACGATAGAAACCATCTTAAATCATCGGTCCATCCGTTCGTTTACAGATGAGCGTCTGACAGAGGAAGAAGTGCTGACACTTATCAAAAGTGCGCAGGCTGCTTCGACATCAAGCTATGTACAGGCGTATAGTATCATTGGTGTAACAGATCAGGAGAAGAAGGCGAAGCTTGCTGAACTGGCTGGAAATCAGCCATACGTTGAGAAGAATGGGCATTTTTTTGTTTTCTGTGCAGACTTGAAACGCCACGACTATATCGCAAAAAAAGCAGGGAAAAACCATCAAGAAGCGTTTGAGAATACTGAAGCCTTTCTTATCAGTGTGATTGATGCGGCGCTCGCTGCGCAAAATGTCAGTGTCGCCGCAGAATCTATGGGACTTGGCATCTGCTATATCGGCGGACTGCGTAATCAGCTGAGGGAAGTATCCGAACTACTTGAAACACCTTCCTATGTGCTGCCGCTATTCGGATTGGCCATAGGACATCCTGCCAATCCATCATCTCAAAAGGAACGGCTGCCCGTTGAGCTGATCTACCATGAAAACACATATCAGCAAGACGAAGCTCATGTGGATCGTTATTTAAAAGAATACGATGATCGTATTTCATCATATTATGAAGAACGAACAAACGGTGAGAGAAAAGATACATGGTCTGAGCAAATGCTTCGAGGCTTTAGCCAGCCAAAACGTGCTTTCCTCGGAGATTTTGTGAAAGAGAAGGGCTTTAATCGAAAATAAATCAGGAAATCCCCCTTTCGAGTGAGAGAGGGGGATTTGTGTAAGAGGTGCGACATCATGAAATTAAGTATACTGGATCAATCTCCTTTGATTGGAGATGCGACGCCTGCTGAGGCACTGAAGCAAACCGTCGAGCTGGCGAAGCAGGCAGAGAAATGGGGCTATCATCGTTTTTGGGTATCAGAGCATCACTTTTCAAACCGGCTCGCAGGATCGAGTCCAGAGGTGCTTCTCGGTCATTTATCTGCTGTGACGTCACATATCCGTATTGGCTCAGGCGGCGTCATGCTGCCCCACTACAGTGCCTATAAAGTGGCAGAGAACTTCAGAGTGCTCGAAGCCTTGGCTCCGGGCAGAATTGATCTTGGCATTGGACGTGCTCCTGGAGGTATGCCGATCTCCTCCATTGCCCTTCATCATGGAGAACGGAAGCGACTCGGTGATCAATATCCTGAGCAGGTAGAAGAATTGAAGGTGTATTTACATGATTTAGCCGATGAATTTTATCCGCTGCCTCACCTGACTGCTTCTCCGAAGGTAGATACTGCCCCAGAGGTATGGATGTTAGGTTCCTCTGGAGGAAGTGCACGGCTTGCCGCAAAAGCAGGTGCAGGCTATACGTTTGCTCTTTTCATTAATGGAGAAGGCGGAGAAGACTCTGTGTCGCAGTATATCAGCCGATTTGAACCTTCAGAATTTGGTGATGAGCCGCGTGTCAGTCTTGCGGTCTTCGTTTTATGTGCAGAAACAGAGGAACAGGCAGAAAAATTGGCTGTCAGCTTAGATTTATCATTATTAGCTAACGAACAAGGACAGAACCTTGGCGGCTTTCCTTCATTTGAACAGGCAAAGGCCTATTCCTACAGTCCATATGAACAAAAACGAGTAGCAGCCAATCGACAGAGGATGGTTGTTGGCACGCCATCCTCTGTGAAGCAGCAGCTGACAGCACTCGCAAAGGCGTATCGTACAGATGAAGTGATCGCTGTGACCATCACACATCACATACAAGACCGTCTCACATCGTATCGTTTATTAAAAGAAGCTTTTGACGCATAACTTATGTAAATTTACCGTCTGCGCAGCCAATAAAAGGGATAGAGGAGCATCATGGTGAGAATAAAGGCAGCTGTCACCGCCAAGCTAAGCGGATAAATGCAGGTGGTATAGACAGTCAGTTCACATGCTTGATGAAAAGGACGAGGCTGTTTTGCATGTAAAAAGGTAAAAAAATAAACCAAGGTGATCGTGAGAAAAAAAGCCGTCATAAAAGAAACGATCCATAGCCATATCAACATGAATTTCTCTTTCCTCCATATATGATAGAAAAGCCTTGTTGAGCTGATGGGCTCATACAAGGCTTATTATGTGATTCTTGTTTATTCAGGATAAATATCGAATGGTTCTTTCGTTTGAACCGTATCTGATTTGCCTTTCAGGCTTGCATACGCAAGCATTGTATACTCACCTGCTTCTAACTTCTGTCCTTTATTGATCGTGCCATTCCATTTCACACGATGCTCTCCTTTATCAACATGTTGATAAACTCCTGCTTCACCTAAATACTCTCCATCTGTCGAGTAGACGAGGAATGCAAGATTTTCAGCACCGCCTGGGAGATAGCTACTAATGACATAGCTTCCAGCACGGTTATCAGGCTCTACGGAAACCGAAGTGACGCGCGGGTAATCAGGCTCTTTTACAATCAATAAAGTAGGGATTTCAGTGACCTTTCTGCCATTTTCGCGAATGGTGATACTGCCTTGGTACGTTCCTTTTTTCGTTTTTCCATAATTCACTTGTACTGCGGAAGTAAAGGACCCTGTGGAATTCCCTTTTACTGTGATTTTTTTCGTGCCGTTTGTGCTAATGCCATTGCCATCGAACTTGTAATCAATGGTATAGGTTTTCGGTGCTTTTGACAGGTTTTCTACCTTGAACTTCTTCGTTTTGATTTGAACGCCCTTTTCTTTTAAGAAAGTGCCGTACGAATAGCTTGCATCAGACACAATAGAAGACGCTTGAAGTGATTCGATGATTCGAACGCTGCCTGTGCCCTGCGTATTGTGAGGGAACTGGCTGCCATTTGGGTCATACAATGTTTCTGCTGTATTCATCATCAGCGCTTTAATTTGCTCTGTAGAATACGATGGTTTTGCTTGTTTAATAATCGCTGCTACTCCGGCTACATGAGGAGATGCCATGCTTGTTCCTTGCTTCGATCCATAGCCGTATGGCTGAGAAGGATCGTGTGTCGGAATGGTGCTGACAATACTCACGCCAGGTGCTGAAAGATCTGGTTTGATCATCCACGTATCGACAACAGGTCCGCGAGATGAGAAGTCAGCGACTTGTTCACTTAACTCTTTCACAAATTGAATCGAGAAAGTTGTTGTATTGTTACCAGCCTCAATGGCTTTAACAAGTGCTGTTCCTTCCGCTTTTGACAGCTTAATCGTCGGAAGGGCTAGACCTGGTACATCCACAGGGATTTCTCCATCGGTATTGTTGTACATGACAACGCCGATCGCACCAGCAGCTTTCGCATTGTCCACTTTATCAACAAAGGCAATGGCTCCACGTTCAATCACTGCCACCTTTCCTTTGACATCGATGTTTTCAAAATCTTTTTCGTCACCGATGCCTGCTTGGACGAGTGTGACTTGTTTTTGGTCAAGTGCTTTTAAATCATTTTCTTGATAGTAGCCCATCACTTTTGCTGTTGAATAGTTCGGGAATTTCACGTTGTATAAACTGTACGGAAGCTGAGTGGCTCCGACAGAAATAGCATCTCTTGATGTCCCAGGAGATCCAACGGTCCAGCTGTTTGGCCCACTGTTTCCGTTTGATGTCACAGCAACAACCCCTTCAGACATGGCCCAATCCAGTGCGATGCTTGTTGCATAATCAGGGTTATTCACACTGTTCCCAAGAGAAAGGTTCATGACATCGGCTCCGTCAGTGACAGCCCGGTCGATGCCTGCAAGGACATTTTCAGTTGTTCCTGATCCGCCTGGTCCAAGGACACGGTAGGCGAGAAGGGTAGCGTCTTTAGCGACACCTTTAATTTGTCCATTTGCCGCAATTGTTCCTGCGACGTGTGTACCATGATCTGTCGATTCGCCTCTAGGATCTCCTTTTGGTGTTTCTTGTGGAGAATAGTCATTATCAACAAAGTCATAGCCTTTGTATAATCCGAAGTTTCCTTTTAAATCAGGGTGGGTATAGTCTACTCCAGTATCAATGACAGCGACTTTTACCCCTTTTCCAGAGTAGCCGGCATCCCATGCTTTTGGGGCACCGATAAATGGAGCACTTTTATCCATGAGTGGAGAGACATCCTCATTAGGAAGCTGGACGCTTTCCTTTTTCACTTCATCTGTTTGATATGTAACATCCGGATAAACGGCTTTTACTCCGTCAACTGCGAGCAGTTTCGGGATTTCGTTTGCAGGAAGTTTCATAGAGAAACCAGAGAAGACTTTTTCATATTCTTGACGAACACTCGCTTTATCTAACTTTTTGAGTGCTGCATTCTTTACTTTCGTTCGAGATTTTTTGAGGGAGGCCTTTGTTTGTGCTTCGCCTTCTTGCTTGGCTTCAACTAAGGATTTTTCCTTTAATTCAACAATGACAGTGGTGTGTTTTCTAGACTTAACATTGATTTCGCCGAAGATTTCTGCTTTTTCCAGTTCCACCTGTTTGTTCGATGGAGCGGCAGCAGCCTGACCTGAAAAGAATGTGGATAAGGTAAAAATAGTGGAGAACAATAGAACAGAAGAACGAGAGATTACTTTTTTCAATTAATTTTCCCCTTTCTAGCTGTGTATTTAGGGAGATAGCCTTTCTTTTTGTGGATAAATAGGAAAGATTCACTGCCCGTTATTAAGTATTCCATACGATGAAACCAATTCCTTTACTGAAATGGTCTTATTTTACATAGTCATAAAGAACTATTTTGTTTATAAAGTCACACTTATGCACAATAATCTGTTGATAACTCGATTATTCAGATATATATATGGAAAATAAAAAAATCTCATACACAAAATCTAGTAAGAGGGTGTTGATATGTGGATAAACCCTGTTGATAAGATGTGCTTATCTTTGGGATAGTGTGTGTATAAAATTTTCATAGAAACATTGTGGAACATGATCATCTTCTGCACTTTTCAACAAAACTTCTGAAAACTAGTTCGTTTTTTCACCCAGATTGTGACAAACCTCTCTTTTTTCTCGGGATATGATAGGAACAGTTAATTTGCTAGAACTGCTAGATTCTAAGGAAAGCGGAGGGATGTTCAGTGAAGAAATGGAAGAACTGGTTGAGTGTATGGTTTGGTTTTGTGATGAATGTGCTTGTGAATCCTGGTGAGCTGCTGAAGAAGCAAGGGGTGAAAGTGACAGCAGTGGATGGAGGATTCTTTCTTGCGGTGAATGAGAGAAAGCTAGAGAAACTGGCAGTTGAAAAGAAGAAGAAGCGCAGGATAGAAAAGCCGTTTCAAGAAAGTCTGATGATGCTTGATGAAAAGACAACGAGAGAGGCTCGTGCCGGTCCGTTCTTATCTTTACAGAAAAGTTGAAACAGGGTAAAATCCCACATAAGACACGTTATCTGTGGGAGAGGATGCCCCTTGAAGATATATAAAATATTGAATAACAATGCAGTGGTTGTAAAGGAGGGTGATCAGGAGAAAATTGTGATGGGGCCCGGAATTGCTTTTCAGAAGGGGAAAAATGACGTCGTTCCCGTTCAAAAAATAGAGAAGATTTTTGTTGTGCGTGAAGAAAATGAGAAATTCAAACAAATTCTTGCGACATTGCCAGAAGCGCATATTGAGGTGGCAGAGCATATTATTAGTTATGCAGAGGGTGAACTCATGATGCCGCTCAGTGATCATATCCACATTTCACTGACAGATCATTTATCCTTTGCCATTGAACGCGTTCAAAAAGGCATTGTCTTATATAATAAATTGCTTGGTGAGATCAAAGTCTTATATAAGCAGGAATATGATATTGGAAAGTATGCCATTCGTTATGTAAAGGAGCGGCTTGGGGTTGACCTGCCGGACGATGAGGCAGGGTATGTGGCACTTCATATTCATACGGCCAAAATGAATACGGAGTCCATGAAGAAGACGGTCAAATACACAACGATGATCAAAGAAATGATCGAGCATATCGAAAGCGTTTTTGAGCGCTCGATTGATGAGGATAGTATTTCATATCAGCGCCTTGTGACACATTTGAGGTATGCATTAGGCAGGTTGGAATCGAATGAAGCATTTCAAATCATGGACGATGACATGCTGACTTTTATCCAAACAAAGTATGATTCGGCTTACCGGTGTGCACTTGGACTGGCTGATTTGCTGAAAAAAGAATATGGACTTCATCTCCCTGAATCGGAGATCGGCTACATCACGCTGCATGTCCAGCGTCTGCAGGATGCCGAATTGGTGTAAAGGTTGTGCCTGTCCGCAGGCTTTTTTTTATGCACACTACTCTAATTAGTGTATATGGGTCATTTGATTCGAAAAAATAGGTTGACGCAGGTCACGCTCTTATACTATGATGAAAGCGTAATCAAAAACCAATATCGTGGGATTGTGACTGTCAGGCAGGCAAGACCTAAAATTTGCGTAACGAGGGGACGTGTATGTCCTTTCATCGTTAGTGAATTTTAGGTCTTTTTTGTTTTAAAAAAAGGGGGAGACAACATGGATTATCAAAAAACAGCCAAAGAATTAACAACATTATTAGGCGGCAAAGAAAATGTCATTAGCGCAACACATTGTGCCACACGACTCCGATTGGTGATGAAAGATGAGGCGTTGATTGACAAAGATGCCATTGAAGAACTTGAGGGTGTGAAGGGTGCCTTCTCAAGCTCGGGTCAATTCCAGATCATATTTGGAACAGGTTCTGTCAACAAAGTATATGAGCCTTTTGCGCGTGAGGCGGGTCTTGAGGCAGACGACGAGAATCAAAAACCAGCCAGCCATGATGAAGCCGTGAAGCAAAAAATGAATCCACTTGCACGTTTTGCCAAGACGCTATCGAATATTTTTGTACCAATCATTCCAGCGATTGTAGCAAGCGGTTTATTAATGGGCCTATTAGGTATGATGAAAGCCTTCAAATGGGCTGATCCAAGCTCTGCCATCTTCCAAATGCTAGATATGTTCTCAAGTGCTGCCTTTATCATTTTACCGATTTTAATTGGGGTTAGTGCAGCCAAAGAGTTTGGTGGAAATCCATATTTAGGAGCTGTCATTGGGGGCATTATGATTCACCCGAGCTTGCTGAATCCATGGGGACTGACAGACGCAAAACCAGAAT
The DNA here is from genome assembly GCF_048270685.1 of Bacillus sp. AK25. Classification (NCBI taxonomy): domain Bacteria; kingdom Bacillati; phylum Bacillota; class Bacilli; order Caryophanales; family Bacillaceae; genus Bacillus; species Bacillus sp. AK25. The sequence continues at coordinate 3,381,746 of NZ_JBLUWC010000001.1, read as the reverse complement.
ATATGCATCTATTCAACTTTGATATTGCGCTTCTTGGTTACCAAGGAACGGTCATTCCCGTGTTATTAACTGTGTATATCATGTGCGTGATTGAAAAGAACTTAAGAAAAGTTGTGCCGAACAGTATTGATTTACTTGTGACGCCGTTTGTGACGGTGATTGTGACTGGATTTGTGACGTTTATTGCTGTAGGACCGCTAGGGAGAATGCTCGGTACAGGGATCTCGAATGCACTCACTTATGTTTATGACCATGCAGGATTCTTAGCTGGACTGATTTTCGGAGGTGCTTATTCTTTAATTGTACTGACAGGTGTTCATCATAGCTTCCATGCGATTGAGGCAGGACTTCTGAATGATATTGGACGGAATTATTTGCTGCCGATCTGGGCCATGTCCAACGTCGCTCAAGGCGGAGCTGGGCTAGCGGTCTTTTTCTTAGCAAAGCGTGCAAAAACGAAAGAAATTGCTTTACCAGCAGCATTTTCTGCTTTCTTAGGTATTACAGAGCCGGTCATATTCGGTGTGAATCTTCGTTATCGTAAGCCATTTATTGCTGCAATGATCGGAGGTGCATTAGGCGGGGCGTTTGTCGTCTTCACGAAGGTAGCCGCCAACGCTTATGGTTTAACAGGGATTCCGATGATTGCCATTGCAGCTCCATTTGGTTTACAAAATGTGGTAAATTATGTTATTGGTATGTTAATAGCTGTTGCTGTTTCATTTATTCTTACCATCATCTTTAAAGTCAAAGAAGTCGAAAAATAATCAAGGAGTGGTCACAGTGATGACAACAACGGACGCAGCACTTCGTCAAAAGGTAACAGATCGTATTCGAAACTATGAGCATTTGGTGAAAAAAGATGTGTACCGTCAGAACTTCCATTTAATGCCGCCAGTCGGTCTTTTAAATGACCCGAATGGATTGATTCAGTGGAAGGGAGTCTACCATGTGTTTTATCAATGGCAGCCATTTAAAACAGGACATGGGGCAAAATTCTGGGGTCACTACACATCAACCGATCTAGTGAATTGGCAGCATGAAGAGGCTGCCCTCACGCCAAGTGATTGGTTTGATCAAAATGGCTGTTATTCTGGCAGTGCAGTCATTGACGATGGTCGTATGTACGTGATGTATACCGGAAATGTCCGTGACGAGCAAGGGAATCGTGAGACATATCAATGTTTAGCTGTGTCAGAGGATGGGGTTCATTTTGAGAAAAAAGGTGTCGTGGCGACTTTGCCAGCGGGATTCACTGCACATTTTCGTGACCCGAAGGTGTGGAAGCGGAATGGAAAGTGGTACATGGTCCTTGGAGCACAAAGTGAAGATCTCAAAGGACATCTTGTTTTATTCACATCTGATACATTAGACAATTGGACGTTTCAAGGCATTATTGCAGGCAGTGGAAAGAATGGATTAGACCATTTCGGATACATGTGGGAATGTCCAGATCTGTTTGAATTAGACGGTCAGGATGTATTGATCGTGTCACCACAGGGGCTGAAGCCTGATGGATTTAAATACAACAATACACATCAATCTGGTTATTTTGTTGGTACATTCGATGATCGTACCTACCAATATACGCATGGAGCGTTTGAGGAGCTGGATCGTGGCTTTGACTTTTATGCACAGCAGACTTTCCAAGATGAATCGGGCAGACGCATTTTAATGGGATGGATGGGTGTACCAGATCAAGGGGAAGAGCATCATCCAACTGTCTCTTATCAATGGATCCATTGTTTGACGATTCCGAGAGAGCTTCGTTTAGATGATGAAGGACGTCTTATTCAAAAGCCGGTAAGTGAACTTCGATCTATGCGGACAAATGAGCAGGAGCATGTTTTTCACGTTAAACGATCTGTTCACTCCATTCCTGTTGAAGATTTGACGAGCGCAGAGGTATTCATTGATCAAATTGAAACACAAAAAGGATTTGAATGCTGTATCCGTGCTGCTGCTCGTATCATTTATGATAAAGATGAAGGCAAACTAACATTAGAGCGAGATCGATTTGAAGATCGAACAAAGGAAGTTCGTGAAGTAGAAATTGATGAATTACAGGATCTGCATATCTTTATTGATGCATCATCGATTGAGATTTTTGTCAACGGAGGCCGGGAAGTATTTACTGCACGTTACTTTCCTTCCCCGGGAAATAAATCAATCTCCATCAGTGGTAGAAATGAAACGAAGCTTAAATTGAAGACGTGGCATTTGCAAAAAGAAGCAGATCAATGATCTGCTTTTTTCTAGTGAGATCAGCCTGTATCTTAAAGCCTATATCATGTATATACAAGGTTGGCCTGAAGCGGTTTGATGACGTTTTACATATATGATAACAGGTTCAATTATGGTATCATTTTAAAATATATACAGCTGAGGCTGACGTTTATCCAAATGCGGTAGGACAAAAAGGGGTTGTTTACTTGAATTCAAAACAGCAGCCGACGACTAGAAAACGCTTGGAGACAATGGCAGATCATGTTGAAGATAAACGTGAAGAATATAAAGAATTGCTAATTCAAGTCCAATCTATTCTCGGTGAACCTTCTCTAGAGCAGGAAGAATTAAAAGAGAAGCTGTCAGATACGTATAAACAAATGAAAGAATATGCCTTATTTGTTGAATCCATTGAAGCCTTTATTCGAAAAATGGCGAAAGAATCTGATCAGCAAAAGTAGGTGAAAAATTATGGTGAAAGAGTGTACCTGGGAGCGGGTATGCTTTTTTTATTTAAAGATTATCTATGTCAGTTTTATTCTAAATCTTAATGTATGAAGATAATAGAAATTTGTAGATAGAATATTTAATGTATATGAGTTATAAAAGTGCAAGAAACATTACAATGCGGAAGGATAACCATTCTTCTCAAAACAGAGAACTGATATCCATATTTTATTTAATATATGAGTAGATAGTAAAAATAATCCTAAGGTCTGTCTTAGGATTATTTTTTGAAATTCTTTTATGTATTTCTTGAACCCACTTTCAATCCAGTAAAGTGAGATCAATTATTGTATTTTGTATCTTATGGAATTGTGGAATTTATTTTTATGGCTTTAATAATAGTTTTTGATCTCCGTATATAACATTTCTTCTAGTTTTTTTTCCTCTAGTATACTAAGGACTGTTACAGCTTTTTCAGTATACTCTTCAGGTGAATCCATGTTTAAGTTTTTTAGACATATCCCTTTACGACCATAGCAGATTGCCATCTCCCTGTATGCACCATGTCTTTTACAGAGAGGGATTGCTTCTTCTAATACAACTAATGCCGACTTAAATTTATTGTATTTTATTAAAAGAAGCGAAAAATTAACTCGAATATTAATTTCAATTTTATAAGTATCTTGAAAATTCTTATATATATTAAGTCTTTTCAATGCATTCTTTGCTATATGTATAGCGGTTTCTATAGGAAATATAAAAAGTATAGAGTTTATCAGTCTAATATCAATCAGGTACCAATTTTCATGCTTAGAAAGACGTTCCCAAACAGTATCTACGTGATTGCAAGCTTGTTCAATACTACCCGTTTCATGAAGCACTATTAAAGCTGTACAAATACATTGAATATCACTGACCAATTGGTCCTCCGAATCTGATAGCAACCTTTCAGATTCTGTTATCAATTGTCTTAATTTGTTCGGATGATTGAAAGTCGTACGAAAAAAATCGTTAATAAACTTTTGCCTTCGAGTATATTGAAAATCGTTCATAATATAGTGAAACTCATCTAAAGAAACGTCTACTTTTTCCAGTAAAGCCATAAAAGATGACGCAAGTATGTCGATTCGATGTAGTTCAAACTTTGAATAAGCACTTTGTGATAGCAAACCACTAGAAACATAATGCTGAGTATATCCTTTGTTCTTTCTAATTGATCGCATAGTCTGTCCTATATTGTTAAGCAATTTTAATGTCCCCTTTCAGTCTTATTTGACTAAAATGTTATGAATGGTTCATACCATAATATAATAAATCCTGGAAATTGAAAAAAGCGTAGAGAACTATTTATAAACAGCATTACAAATATAGAGGAGAGTTGACTAAATGATAATTTGGGCTTTAATCACTACAATAGTATCTTTTATTTTAATTTTTTATTTTTGGAATGAAGATAGAAAAACATCATATGTATTCATAATGGCGACTATTTTTCTTATTTTTCTTGACCTTGGTTTAATATTTATTTGAGTATTGAAATTGTGTTTATTTTGCGGGTTGAAATAAGAATATTTGTCGTGATGATGATTTCTCGCCTAATATTAATAACTGCTACGAGATGAAATCAGGAGAAGTTCGACTTAAAGAGTACCAAAAATTGTCGCTTTATGTGAACTCTATGTTCCACGGAAGATGTGGAAAGGTATCTTTGGAAAAGATAGTATCAAAACGAATTAAGATTGATTAAATCAAATGAATGGAACATTCGGAGTTTATAAAAATAGGAGATTTCAGAAAATATCTAAGTGGAAGAACTCTTATAATGACTGAGCGGAAGGCTTGTAATACTGATATAAGTTGAACCCCAAAAATTGACTTATTACATATAGAATGCAACAAATATAAAAAGGGGGTTCAACTGTTGATGAATTGTGCAATATTAAAGGAATGACTAGTTTACACATCAATACGCTCTGTAAGTTTTATAAATTACTTTGAAATTTATTTATACATATGGTTTATTGCGATAATTTTCCCCTTATTTGTCCAAACGATGTGCGGAATGTTTCGTTGGTCCGATGTATTCGTTTAGTTGGAAAGAGCCTTTAATGGCAGCTGTGATGAATTCTTTTGCTGCATAAATGGCTTCTTTCACGTCTGAGCCGTTGGCTAGTTCAGCTGTGACTGCGGCTGAGAATGTGCAGCCTGCACCGTGTGTGTATTCTGTGTCGATCTTATCTGTTTCAAGGCGTTCGAAGGTTTGTCCATCATAAAGCAAATCAATCGCTTTATCAGGGCTTAGCTTACCGCCGCCAGTGATGACCACATATTTTGCACCAAGTTCATGGATGCGTTTTGCGGCTTCTTCCATTTGTTCCATCGTTTTGATCTCGCCAATGCCGCTTAATTGACCTGCTTCGAAAAGGTTAGGTGTGATAACTGTTGCCAGTGGTGTGAGCTTTTCGCGCAATGCTTCAGCGTGCTCTGGGTAAAGGACTTCGTTCGCACCTTTACATACCATAACAGGATCAATGACGACATTTTTCAGCTCATATGTTTTGATCGTTTCAGCTGCGAGTTCAATGACGTCAACTGTTGGCAGCATACCTGTTTTTAATGCATCTACACCGATGCCTTCCACGATCGTTGAGAGCTGTGCGCGGATGGTTGATGTATCGATTGGAAACACTTGATGATCCCAGTTGTTATGAGGATCCATTGCAACGACAACGGTTAAAGCTGTCATCCCGTAGACGTTTTTTTCTTGAAACGTTTTTAAATCTGCTTGGATACCTGCACCGCCGCTTGAATCCGAACCTGCGATGGTGAGTGCTTTATTCATAGACATAGTTGCTGAACCTCCAATGTGATGTGTAACAGTTACTGTTCTATCCCTTATTATAATCAGCTTTTCCATTTATCACAATGAAACGGCATAAAAAAGCGTTCCACTCTTCATGGAACGCCTCATTCTTTATCTTTTACAAATCACCAATTTCCCTTTTTTCAGCTCCTCTAAAAGCGTTAAGGCTAATTCTTGATCGGCACCGGTCGACATGATTTTGGCCATCAGTTCATCATCTCTGGTGCGAATGACATTGGCGATCTGATCTAAAATCCCTTGATCGACAGCTGTCATGCTCTTTGCTTCCGTGTACTTAGTAACGGTATCAGAGCGTTCGGGGTCATACGCAAACACAAACACATCGTCCTTTGCTGATTGTATCTGTTCGATCGTCTGTTTGGCTTCTTTACTATTCTCAACTGTGAAAAATTCCATCATCATCACTCCTTTTCATCAAAAATTCCCATTTTCTCGATCAATCAAACCGCCTTTTATATCATGAGAAGAAAGCCGATTTATGTTTTAATGAAAAAGACGAATCTATTAAAGGAGTTAGGCCGATATGAAGATTTCTTTACTAATTGTGACACATAACCGGCTGAGCGCATTGTGTGAGCTGCTTGAATCCATCTCGAGACAAAGCGTACAGCCTTTTGAAATTGTGGTCGTAAATGATGCAGGAGAGCGAGTGGACGTGATTCAGGAACTCTATCCAGAGCTGCCAATCCGCTTGATTCATTTAGATGAGAATGTCCAGCATGTGAACGCAAGAAATGTTGGCGTGCGTGAGCTGACAGGTGACGTCATTATGCTGAGTGATGACGATGATTATTTTACACCTTGTCATATTGAACGTATGAGCAAGGCGCTGGAAGACGCTGATTTTGTCTTTTCGGATGCGGAAATTGTTTCGTTTGAAGAACGAGGTGCGACTCGTTTTCCAGTATCAAGACGTTTGTTTGCTTATACAGCGGACATTGAGGACATGCGTGTTTTTTCTACATATGTTCCTTCTGGCAGTATGTACAAACGACGCATTCACGATGAGATCGGCTATTTTGATCCAGCGATGCATCACTACTGGGACTGGGACTTTTTCCTGCGTGTTACGCAGCATGCACGAGCCAAACGAGTGCCTGCTGCCAGTGTGATCTATGCGTTCTTTGATGGTGGGGGCAATCAGTCGAGTGATCTTGGTGAAACAAGGAAGAACTATTTAGATGATCTGAGTGAAAAGCATGGGCTCGGTGATTTGCCGACAGCGAATTTTGCTGTCCTATTAGAAGAACCAGCGATGAAAAATCGAGAATCAGAGAGTGAGATTGTATGGGATGGAAAACCGATGATCTCAAGATTGGCACAGCAGACAGAAGGAGGACAACCGCAATGAAGCCATTTTTAAATGATAGCTGGTGGGCTGTGATGAAAAGTGAATTTGAACAGCCATATTATCAGGAATTACGTGAGTGGGTAAAGGAAGAATATCGTACGCAGATCGTGTTTCCAAAGCCAGATGACATTTATCGTGCCCTCCATTTGACGTCGTATGAAGATGTGAAGGTCGTGATTTTGGGACAAGACCCTTATCATGGCCCAGGACAGGCACACGGATTAAGCTTTTCTGTTCAGCCTGGTGTCAAGCATCCGCCATCTTTGAGAAATATTTTTCAGGAGCTAAAGGATGACCTCGGCTGTCCGGTCCCTAACCATGGCTCGCTTGTCAGCTGGGCAGAGCAGGGTGTCTTGCTGTTAAACACTGTGCTCACTGTAAGAAAAGGAGAAGCGAACTCGCATAAAGGCAAAGGCTGGGAACGTGTGACAGACCGCGTCATCGACGTCCTGAATGACCGAGATCAGCCAGTCGTTTTTGTGCTTTGGGGCAGACATGCGCAAAATAAAAAAGAACGAATTGATCAAAGCAAGCATTACATCATTGAATCACCCCATCCAAGTCCTTTTTCTGCAAGAAACGGCTTTTTTGGCAGCCGTCCGTTCTCAAAAGTAAACGCCTATTTAAAGCAAATGGGGATCGATGAAATCAACTGGTGTATTAAGGATATTGAATCAAAATAGGACGAGGGAAAATCCCTTCGTCCTGTTTATTTTAAAAATTTGCGGACAATGTCGAGTCCGTTTTTCGCATTTGGATAGCGGAAAGAAAAATCAAAGCGATTGGTCTGGCGTAGGACGCTTTTTTCATGTGTAAAGGTGAAAAAGCTTTCTTTTCCATGATATCGTCCGATGCCGCTTTCACCAACGCCTCCAAATGGTAAATATGGAGTGGCGACATGCATCAGCGTATCATTGATGCAACCCCCGCCAAATGAGAGGTTGTCTAGAATATAGGCTTCTGTTTTTTTATTCGTTGTAAATAAGTAAAGAGCGAGCGGCTTTGGTCTTGCCTTAATCATGTCAGCTGCCTCTTGAAGAGAGTCAAATGTGATGACAGGCAAAATAGGTCCGAAAATTTCCTCCTGCATCACAGGATCTTCCCATGTAATATGATCTAAAATGGTCGGTGCGATTTTGAGCTCTTGTTCATTGCGCTGTCCACCTGTCACAATCGTGCCATTTGAGAGAAATTTTGAAAGTCGATCAAAATGACGCTGGCTGACATTTTTTCCGAAATGCGGATTTGTTTCAGGCTGGTCCCCGTAAAAGTCACGGATACAGGTCGTCATTTCACGTAATAGGTCCTCTTTGATCGATTCATGAACAAGTAAATAGTCTGGTGCAATGCATGTTTGACCAGCATTCGTGAATTTACCAAAGGTGATTCGTTTTGCAGCGAGTTTGATGTCTGCATCAGGCATGACAATGCATGGACTTTTTCCGCCGAGCTCAAGTGTGACAGGTGTGAGATGTTTTGCGGCCGCTTCCATGACGACTTTGCCGACGGCTACACTCCCAGTAAAGAAAATATAATCAAAAGGCAGTTTCAGAAGCTCTGTGCTGACATCCACACCGCCTTCAACGACCGCTGCAAGATCTTCTTGAAACACGCTTTCCACAATCGTGCCAATCACGTTTGAGACGTGCGGCGTTAATTCTGACGGTTTTAAAGTAACGGCATTTCCCGCAGAAATGGCTCCAACTAATGGCGAAAGGGCCAATTGGAAAGGATAGTTCCAAGGGGCAATAATTAGAACACTTCCGTACGGTTCCTTAATGATCATACTTTTTGATCCGATATGGGTCAGAGGTGTTTTCGCGCGAGATGGTTTGGCCCATTTGTGAAGATGTTTGACGATATGATTGATCTCTTCATATACCATGCCAATTTCTGTTGTATAGGCTTCCTGTTCGGATTTATGTAAATCATGGACTAAGGCTTGTAAGATGTCCTTTTCATGATGTTTAATGGCTTTTTTTAAATCGTTAAGAAGACGGATTCGATCTTGAACCGCTGGTGTTTGCACGTTTTTTTGTTTGTGAATGAGTTCAGTGAGTTTGCTCATCTTTCAGTCCTTTCAAAGACGATATTGTTTCTTTTTTATTATGTGTGAATCTTGGGTAAGGGTCAAATAAGAGGAACAGAAGCACACAGCTTTGAAAAAATGAGCCCATTCGGTTTGTTCATTTGGTAAAATAATGTTGGAAAACGAATTTTTTAGATTGGAGGGTCTACCCTTGAATATTCATATATCAAGTCTGCTTCAAAAAATGGAGGAAGCCATTCAAAAAGCAAAACAAAGTGGAAATGATGAAGAGGTGAAACGTCAAGCGGCGGTCATTTCTTCACTATGTGATGTCATTCTCGACACATCATCACAGGTGCAAATGCCGCAGTCTTCGGTTATTTCACCACCTCCATCTATACAGACACCATCTGCACCGGCTGTGTCTACGGATCAAGCCATGCTAGAGAAATTGATGGGCACTAGCGGTGCAAAGAAATTTCAGCATAAAGAAGAGGGTCAACAAGAGAAAGATGGCAACGGTGACTCTATTTTTGATTTTTAATGGTCTTGTCACGACAAAGGGAAGGTGATCGGGTTGAAACTATTTTTGGGCGCCATTCAGTGGATGGCATTTTTTATCGCAGCTTCTATTGCTGTGCCGATTGCGATTGCACAAGCATTTGAATTAAATCAAGTGCAGTCGGCGGAACTGATTCAGAGTACATTCTTTTCACTTGGACTTGTGGCGATGGTGCAGTGTTTATGCGGTCATATGCTGCCGATCAATGAAAGTCCAGCAGGGCTGTGGTGGGGGGTATATACCCTTTATGCAGGCATGACAGGGACGATTTTTGCTACATATCCTGAAACCTTGCAAGCGTTACAAGGGGCGTTAATTTTTAGTGCTGCGTTCTTTTTTATTTTTAGTCTTTTTAAAATCATTAATTGGCTTGCGTCTTTATTTACGCCGGTTGTCACAGGTATTTATTTGCTGCTGCTTGTTGTGCAGTTAAGTCAGCCAATCATGAAAGGGCTGATGGGGATCGGCTATCGGGGAAATCAGGTAGATGGGCTTGTCTTTTGTCTATCGATCTTGATTATTGTCATCACCTTCATGATCAGCCGCTCAAAATGGCATTATTTAAGACAGTTTTCTGTGTTATTTGCACTTGCAGGCGGCTGGCTGTTATTTGCTTTACTCGGACTAGCGAAGCCTGTTCGCATTCCTGAGCAGATCATTGAGTTTCCAAAACTGTTTCCGTTTGGCATGCCGGTCTTTGACAGTGGACTGCTTGTCACGTCCTTTTTTATTACGATCTTACTCATTGTGAATATGTTGGCAAGTATTCGAATTGTGGAAAGTTCCGTCAAGGCATTTGGTGAACTGCGTGAGCGGAAACGAGCCAGACCGGCTGGTTTTGTCGCCGCATTTGGTCATTTGCTGAGCGGACTGATTGGTGCGATTGCGCCTGTTCCTATTTCAGGGGCAGCGGGTTTTATACAAACAACCAAAATTCCATCGAGAAAGCCATTTTTCCTTGGCAGTCTGCTCATTGTCCTCATTAGTTTATTTCCATTATTGATGAGCTTTTTCTCTGCATTGCCTTCACCTGTGGGGCTGGCTGTGAACTTTGTGGTGTTCTCTTCTATGATTGGGATTGCTATGTCTGAATTCGATCAGTATGAAAAAGAAGACATCCCGCGCATTCGATTTGTGCTTGGCATCGCTGTTTTAGCAGGCGTGGGCGCAATGTTTGTGCCGCAGGGGGCATTGAAAGGCATGCATCCTGTGCTGATTTCTTTATTGAGCAATGGTCTTGTGCTTGGCACGCTGATTGCAATTGTGGTCGATCAAGTGCTGCTGCGAAAGAAGAAGAAATCCGACAATCTCGTGTCAGCATCATAGGAAAGTTGAATGTTGGATAATACCCGCGCTATGATAAACATAATTGACGAGATAAGGAGAATGACGAATGAAACTATTTTTCATATTAGGTGCCATTAACGCCATGCTTGCGGTTGGTCTTGGAGCCTTCGGTGCACATGGACTGGAAGGGAAAATTCCTGAAAAGTATATTGAGATATGGAATAAAGGGGTTCAATATCAGATGTTCCATGCCATTGGCCTGTTTATTGTCGCCTTTCTGGCAGATAAGCTGTCAGGTGTTTCCCTAGTGCCGACCGCTGGCTGGGTGATGCTGGCAGGCATTCTTTTCTTCTCAGGAAGCCTTTATGTGCTTGCCTTGACTCAGGTGAAGATATTAGGTGCCATTACACCAATTGGCGGAGTGGCATTTATCGCTTCTTGGATCATGCTAGTGATTGCAGCAGCAAAAAATTTATAAGCTAGGAAAACCGATGCTCTCATAGGGGCATCGGTTTTTTTCTTAACTCCAATAAGGAGAATAGTTCGGAGGTGCTTGATAATAAGGTACATAGTGGGAAGGGGGGACAGGGTGAGTTTGTGCCTCTTCCTCCCGGTGGCAGAAAGGTCCGATAAACACACCAGGCTTCACAGGCTGCGTCGCCTGTTTCCACTGCGTTTCGTTCATGCAATAAGTATGTGCCATGATGTGAGAAGGCGTGAGGGTTAGAAGGTCTGAACCTAAGATGACTTCTGGTGTCGATGCGTTAAAAATGGCTAACAAATGGGTTTTGTCCTGTAAGGCGACTTCGTAATGCCACCAGCCTTGTGGCACATTGGCTACCTGCCCGGGGGTAATGGTGTAGGTGGACAGCTTTTTTGTAAAAGGGTTCAGCATGGATACAGCAGCAGAGCCGGCGATACAATAAACAAGCTCGGCAGCATTTTGATGATAATGAGGCTCTACTACTTTGCTTTTACTCAAATATATATCCAGCAGAGATACTTGATCGAGCGAATTTAATTGTTTTTTTCCTAAAACATTAATCAGGTTGTGTTGGTCATATTTCACAAGGGGGCTTTGATTCAAATCAAATGAATATTTGACATTCGGCGATGTATAATCCAGCTCAACAGTCATTGATGTCACCTCTAGGCGTTTAATAAAAACTACTAGGCATCTTATGAGCCTTCCCCCGAAGGTGTGTCAAAAACCTAGACAAAAGAAAAAAGCAAGGGCGTCTGCACCTTGCTGTTGATATGAACTTGAGGTTATCTCGGAGAATACGTAGACATCGAGTATGGATAGTCATATTGAATTTCCCCATCAAACGTAATGTAATCAAGATAGATCGTTAACAATAAGTATCGTGTCCCTGTTTTGTTATCACTGATGATAATGTGATCACGTCCTGCGGCCTCAATGACCCCTCTAAAAATCTTAGAGTTCCATTCTTTACTTGCCTCAAACGTCATATAGATCGTGGCTACTTTGCCGCGGTTTAATCGTAAAATATTTTCAATATAGGACTGCTCAAGCGGCAGCTGACCGGTGACGTTCTGCTGATAAATCGGTCCAGAAGGAATTTGATAGGGCTGCCCGCCACTTTGCCCACCTTGGCCTCCTTGTGAAGTACCAGTAGACGGCATTGGCGAATACCCCTGCTGCATTTGACCTTGCATTTGACCCTGCGTTTGGGGAGGGACTGAATAACCCATCTGCTGCGCAGGATACGGATTTGCTCCATATTGTTGCTGGCGAAAATCTTGACCTTCGAAACCCGAACCTTGCCCAAATTGATTTTTCAATTTCATAACGTTCCTCCTCTTTCCTCATGGTGTTCTAAACAGAAGGCAGAAAAGCGCCTGTTGTTTCCATAGCATTCTTTTTCTCTTTCACACTATGAGACAGGAAGAGAGAATATGTACATTGAACGAAAAAAAGGAACTGCTTTGTGCAGTTCCTCAGTATTCAGACAAACCCCGTATTCGTACTGCCTAGACTGCAAAGGTTTCCAACAATCTAAGGAATGCCTCTTTACATCAACCAATTCATAGCTCGCTGGACGTCATAGAGAAGGGTCATAATGAGAAAAAATAAGGCGATCGGTGCGATGGCAATGATAAAGGCCTGCCATATTCTCAGCTTCATCACAGCAACAAGGCCTAAAACAGCCATCCCAAATATCCATGCCTTGGTATACGCATCAACCAGTGGTAAAACGCTGAGATAATACCATACTTCATAGTGCTGGTCTAAATAGGGTGAGATTTTCACAAATGTATACGGACCAAGTAACCCCACAGTAAAAATCCAAGTAAGAGCAAATAAGGTGGAAGGGAAAATGACCGTCAGTGTGCAAGCTTTAAGCACATCTCGATACGGCGCTTTACTGCCAAAAAACAGTCGTCCTAACCACTGTAAAATGAATGAACCGAAAAATAGAAGAAAATTGCCTACTAAAATACCAAAACCTGCTCCGTGTAACAGAATAAAAGGATATGGAATATGATTGCCCATATACTCACTAAAATACCCTTCGTACATCCAGCTTGTACCAGCGATACTTGCAAGGAGTATCATCAGCCACATGGGAATAGAGGTATGTTCATATGAGCGAATAATCGTTTTTGTCGCGACAAAAATTTTAAAGAATCGAAAAAAACCTTTTGCTTCCTCTTCTTGGGAGAGATCACTCTTCATATACTCCAATGTTCTTTACTCCTTTAATACACATAAATGATTACTTATATTACCAAAATTTTTACGTTTTTCAAAGATAGATCATGAAAAAAATCCAATTTTATAAAAAATAGGTCACTCTACAGTCTCTTTAAGAGGAGACACATATGATAACCATAGTTTAAAAGAGACCGAGGTGAAAACATTGACGAAAGTAACGGTCATTATGACGAGCTACAACAAAGCGGCCTACGTTGGCAGATCAATTGAAGCGGTGCTGCAGCAGACCTTGTCAGACCTTGAACTTTTTATCATGGATGATGGATCAAACGAACAAACCCTTGCTGCTATTGAGCCTTTCCGTAAAGATCCACGCGTCCATTTTATCCAAAGCGGGGTGAAAACGCTGGAGGAAAGAACGGCGAAAACACGCTATGCCGTCCTCATTAATCAAGCATTAGAACAGGCAAAGGGCGAGTATATTTCCTATGCCACAGATGACAATGTCTATGCACCAGACCGTTTAGAGAAGCTCACGAAATATTTAGATGCTCGTCCGAATGAAGAAATTGTCTATTCTAGTTCAAAAGTTATCTATTTAAATAGCGAAAAAGAGCCAGTAAAGGAAACGATTCGACCTGCGCAAACGGTGCAGTGGAATGCACCTTGTGCCATTGATCACTGCTCGGTTGTACATCGTGCATCCATTTTAACAAAGATTCGTGCTGAGTTTGGATCCTACTGGGACGAGAGTCCGCATTTTTATCGAATAGGGGATGCCCGGTTCTTTTTTAGATTAAATCACTTTTATCCGTTCTACCCTTTTGATGAGGTATTGGATACAAACTACATCACAGAACAGTCTATTCATTATCAGTTGGCAGAAGAAGAGAAAAGCGATTTTATTCAAGCACTTCCTCCGCAGTCTACCTGCAGGGAGCTCCGCCATATATTAAAACAAAGACATGGGAGGTGACCTTAAGTGTCGCATTATATTCATCATTATTGGCAAGTGTACTTTGAGTATGTGAATCTGATGAAAGACTTATCCTATCGCCACATACCCCTTGGATTAATCAGTAATTTTTATCAATACATCAGTCCTGAAGTGAGGGAACGTATGGAAGATGAGGCGTTTGGTGAAGAGCTGACAACGACTTGTCCAAAGCCGCAAGACATTCAGCCCTTTTTTGATCAGCATAAACAGCAAATCAAGCGTACCCCTTATCGTCCGAGTCATGGAAAGGTGCTGCTTCACTTTGAACACTTACGTTTTACTGAACAAAATTACACGCGGTTTCATCCGAACCAAACAGTGGTGCTCGCGCGCTGGAAGAAGGCTGATTATTTCGGATTACCGGTGATCAGCAAGCCGGAATTAGCCGGAGAGGTTAATAAAGAAGCCCATGTTGAATATATTGAAAAAGCAAATGCTCTATTGAAACCTTACGCCCAGCATCCTGTCTTTGGCAATGTCTTTTTTAGAGAAAAGCTTCGGAAGGACATTGTGCAATTTATTGATGTGATTGACCAAATAGAAACGCTATTTGAGATGCAGCCTATCACAGCTGTAGTGGTTGGTACGACGGAGGATGCTTATAGCCGTGTGCTCGCCTTGCAAACCGTGAAGCGCCATCTCACAAGTATTTGTCTTCAGCACGGTGCGCTCATGGGAGACGAAGCCTTTTTGCCGATTTTCACCACCTGCCACGGAGTGTTTGGAAAATATGAAAAGGACTGGTATGTAGATAAAGGCTGTCAGCCTGAGCAGGTGGAGATCACAGGTCACCCGAGATTTGATTTGGTGCAGGAGCGAACACCGCTTCAACAGGAAGTGGTCTTTCGTAAATTGAACTTCAACCCTGCCAAAAAGACTGTGCTCGTGGCGACACAGCCGTTTTCAGAAGCCTTTTACGGTGATATTCTTAAAACGATTGCAAAACGGAAAGACATTCAGCTGATTATGAAGCCGCACCCGTGGGAAATCGCTCGAAATCGTTTAAATGACTATACAGCGATTGAGCGCGCGGGGAACCATGTGAGATTAATTAAAAAAGAGATCGACTTGTATGACCTCCTGCCGTATATGGATATGGTCATTACGCTCACATCAACAGTTGGTCTGGAAGCAATGCTCTTTAAAAAGAGTGTACTGATTGGAAAAATGACAGAAGGCAGAAGATACCCTTATTACGAGTCGCTTGGCAGCTGCCACATGGAAAACCCTATTGAGCTGGCCGAGAAAGCGATCCGTATTTTATCGGATGAACAAGAAATGAAGCTGGCGAAACAGCAAGGGGCTCGTTTCATTCAAGAACATTATCCGCATGCACAATCGACCGATGTTCTGCTTTCTCTGCTCAAAACAAAAACAGGCGTGGATTTTCAGAGATGAAGATAGGGGTGTGCAAGCGATATGGGACAAAAGAGAGCACAATTTCTTCCTTATGCACTGCCTTTTATTGAACAGGAAGAAATTGATGAAGTCATTGGAACATTAAAGTCCGGCTGGTTGTCCACCGGACCAAAAGTGAGACAGTTTGAAGAAGAGTTTAGGCAGCTGACTGGAGCGAAGCACGCAATAGCAGTGAATTCATGTACAGCTGCTCTATTTTTAGCGTTAAAGGCGAGAGGCATTGGAGCTGGTGATGAGGTCATCACAACGCCTCTGACGTTCTGCGCAACAGCCAATACGATCATCCATACGGGGGCAGCCCCTATTTTCGTGGATATTGATCCGGCGACACTCAATCTAGATGCGAAAAAATTAGAAGCGGCCATTACACCACATACGAAAGCGGTTGTCCCTGTACATTTTGCTGGTCAATCGTGTGATATGGACCAAATTTTAGCGATTGCCAAGAAGTATGATTTGTTCGTGCTGGAGGATGCCGCTCATGCCCTTTATACGACCTATCACGATCAACCGATTGGATCAATTGGTGATGCGACCGCTTTTAGCTTTTATGCAACGAAAAACATAGCGACTGGTGAAGGCGGCATGCTGACGACAAATGATGATGCCCTTGCAGCTAGAATCAGAAGGCTGGCGCTCCATGGCATGAGTAAGGGAGCGTGGAATCGTTATGGAGAAAAGGGAACATGGTATTACGAGGTCGAGGAACCGGGCTATAAAATGAACATGTTTGACGTGCAAGCATCGTTAGGGCTCGTTCAGCTAAGCCGGTTGAAGGAGATGCAGACACGCAGAGAACAGATTGCGAAGACATACAATCAGGCATTTCAATATGAAGCTGGTCTCATCTTGCCGCCTGTACATGATGAGGGAAGACATGCGTGGCATTTATATGTGCTACAAGTTGATCCAAAAGAAGCACTGATCACACGCGATGACATGATTGATCAGCTGCAAAAGGAATATAAAATCGGCACGAGTGTTCATTTTATTCCCGTTCACTTGCATCCATATTATCAAGAGACCTTCAACCATTCACCAGAGGATTTCCCTGAGGCACTCACTTATTACAAACGAACGCTTTCGCTCCCGCTCTATCCAAGTATGACAGATGAAGATGTGCAGGATGTCATCACCGCAGTCGTGTCAATTTTAAAAGACAAGAAGGCCTCTTCATGAAAGTCGTTCATGCAATAGACGATCAGGTGCTGGCAACTTGGCTGAAAACATATGGTCATGAAGCGGAACGCATGGCAGGATTCAAGCAGTTTGCTCTTGTCAGCGGCGCTAAGCTCAAAGCAGTGCTGCTATACGAATGGTCCAAATGGGAGAGCGGCATTTTTGACAAGCATATTTTTCATGTGAAGTTTGTGGAAGCTGAATCAGCGCAGCTCTTTAAAGAATTGATGGAGAGATTCATCAATTGGATGAGAACAGAAAAATGTGATTTTTTCTTTTTACGTCTTGAGGCAGCTGATCTTGAAAAAAACCGCATTGTTCAAAAACTATCCCATGTGTATTATGTCGGTGGTCTCACTAGGCTTGAGGCACCGCCTGCTCTCATGGAGATGCCATCATCAGATCAAGATGTGGTGATGGGTGTGCCAGATAAGAAGGATTACGATGAGGCGGTCTTACTAGGTGATCAGGCTTTTGTGAAAAGCCGTTATGCCCTTGACCCATATTTAGACCAGCGTGTTGTTCAGCATTTTTATCAGGAGTGGATGAGAAACAACCTACTCGGACGCGCAGATATCAACCTCGTTGCTAAGGTAAATGTTGAAGTGGTTGGCTTGATTCAAGGTATGACAAAGGGGCATGAGATGGGGCTTGAGCTTTTTGCGATTAGACCGGATGTTCAAGGAAAAGGGATCGGAAAAAAGCTGTTTATTGAGATGATGAAAGTGTCTCATGACAGAGGGCATCACTTCATTTCTGCGGGGACACAGCTTCATAATACGACAGCCATCCAGCTGTACGAAAAGATGGGGTTTAGGACAACAAATGCCTTTTTGTATTACCATGTGTGGCCGAAAAAAGGAGAGAGGTAAGATGGCGCATTTCTATATCGGAGATCGCAAAGTGGGAGATGATGGGCCTGTCTTTATCATTGCAGAGGCAGGCATTAACCATGATGGCAAGCTGGATCAGGCACTTGCTTTAATTGATGTGGCAAAAGAAGCAGGGGCTGATGCGGTGAAGTTTCAAATGTTTCAAGCGGATCGGATGTATCAAAAGGAACCGGGGTTATACGAAACGGCCAAAGGAGAAGAAGTGTCTATTTTTTCTTTAGTGGAACAAATGGAGCTGCCGCCAGAATGGCTGCCTGTCTTATTGACACGTTGTAAGGAAAAAGGACTGATGTTTTTAAGCACCGTGTGTGACGAAGAATCGGCTGATTTATTGAATCAAACGAATCCGCCTGCTTTTAAACTGGCATCCTATGAAATCAACCATTTGCCTCTTTTGCGTCATACGGCTTCTTTTCAAAAGCCGATCATTTTTTCAACAGCTGGAGCCACCATTGCAGATGTTCATGAAGCATACGAAACGATTACGAGCCAGCAAAATAAGCAAGTCGCCATCATGCATTGTGTGGCAAAGTATCCAGCGCCTAGAGCATATACGAACCTGCGGGTGATTCAAACCTTAAGATCCGCTTTCCCTGAAGCAGTCATTGGCTTCTCAGATCATAGTGAACACCCGACGGAAGCGCCAGTAGCCGCTGTGAAGCTCGGGGCAGCAATGATTGAAAAACATTTTACAATAGATAAAACATTACCCGGAGCGGATCATTCCTTTGCTCTTGATCCTGAAGAATTAAAGGAAATGGTTCAGCACATTCGAGCGGCAGAAAAGCAGCGGAATCAAGCAGAAATAGACGTTCATTCATTACCAGAGGAGCTTCTTGGCAGTTCTTATAAAACGACAACAGCCATTGAAGGACAGATTCGAGAATTTGCGTATCGAGGAATTTTTACGACAAAAGGCATTGCAAAGGGTGAGACCCTCACGTCAGAAAATGTAGCCGTGCTGCGCCCCGGACAAAAAAATCAGGGATTGCATCCGCGATATATGCCAATTTTACTTGGCACAAAGGCTGTGAGAGACATCCCAGCTCATACAGGCGTTTCGTGGAAAGACGTACTCACGCAGGAGTCTCATGATGATGCATGATGTGCTTTTTGTCATTCAGGCTAGGATGGGGTCAACAAGACTGCCCAAAAAAGTGATGAAACCGATCGGCGGCATGGCGCTGATTGATTTGATTGTGGAGCGGGTGAAGCAATCAGATGATTACCATCACAACATGCAAAACCTTATGATTGCCACAACGGTCGAGCCAGAGGATGACTATTTGGCTCAATATTGTATGTCAAAGGGCTATAAGGTGTTTCGAGGCAGTGAGGCAGATGTGCTTGAGCGGTTTGCGCAGATTGTCCGCCAATTTGAACCTAAAACGGTCGTACGTTTAACGGGAGACAATCCATTTATAGATCCTTCGCTTTTGTCGAAAATGCTTGAAAAACATAGACAGGAAAAGGCTGATTACACATATACGAACGGAACACCACTCGGTATTTCCGGGGAAATGATTGAAGCATCTAT
Organism: Bacillus sp. AK25; assembly: GCF_048270685.1. Lineage (NCBI taxonomy): Bacteria > Bacillati > Bacillota > Bacilli > Caryophanales > Bacillaceae > Bacillus > Bacillus sp. AK25. The sequence goes on along the minus strand of NZ_JBLUWC010000001.1, from coordinate 3,362,255 downwards.
TTTATGTGAAATCGACAAATTTCCCCTCACTTATTCAGAACGTGAGCATGTCACGCTGTATATCAGAAAGCATCCCGAGCAATTTTCCCTTCAATTATTCACACCGCCCAAAGAACTTGCATATCCTGCTTATCGATTCACGATTGATACAGAAGAAGATTATGTGTTTGCTACCCGTTTACTAGAGAAAGCTGGTGGTTCTATTGCTGTGCCGACAGCTGAGCTCATTTCCATCTGTGAACAACATCCAGACATTGTTCGTTTGAATCAATCTGTGAGACAGAAGGATGCTGAATGAACAAAAAAATCATGATTGTTGTTTATGGTGGTTTTTTAAGAGGAATGGGTCATGTCGTCAGAATGAAACGTTTGGCAAAAGAACTGCTTCAAGAAGGGAACGACCTATATTTCTATACAAATGATCAGATTTGTGTAGAAATGCTTTCGCACCCAGAGTGGTACGTTCACATGGTGCATGAGTCGAATGCGCTTCTCCAGGTCCAACAAGACATCAAAAAGCTAAAGCCTGACCTTTTAGTCATAGATGTGCTTGATTGTGATCTTCAGTTTCTTCAAACGATCAAAGACTCCTGTGGCAGTGCGAGGCTGGTCTTATTTGAGGAAAAAAGAGAGGAAGCCTGTCAGCTTGCAGACACGGTCATAAACGGCATTTATGGCGGTCTGGACGGGAAGCACGAGCAGCTTAATGGCACGGCTTTTTATCATGGAACGCCCTATTTATTGTTAGATCACGAGATTAATCGATTCAAAGACACATATGAGGTTCGGAAAGAATGTAAAAAGGTGGTCATCAGCCTTGGTGGCAGTGATCCGTGCGGCCTGTTATCAAAGGCTGTATCGGCGCTTCTTCAAACAAATCACCTAGACATTTTAGCGGTCGCAGGAAAAGCCTCTCACATCAAAGAGCAAGTAGAGGCGGAACATATCCAATTCATTCAACATACAGATCAACTACCGGTTCTTTTATCAGAAGCTGATGTGGCTATCGTAGCAGGCGGTATGACGTTATATGAGGTAATTTGTATCGGGGTGCCCAGCATTGTCCTATCGCAAGTAGACCACCAAGCAGTGACAGCGAGCATGTTTGCGCAAAAAGGAGCTTGTTTTCACCTTGGATTAGGTGACCTTGTGGAAGAAAAAGACCTGTTGCAAGCTGTTCAAAAACTGTCTGACAGCTATTTTCTCCGCAGAAGCATTCATCTTAATGGACGTTCACTCATTGATGGAAAAGGAATCGAACGAGTGAAAAACATTCTTATACACCTCATGAATTCACACCAAAAAGAACATAAGGATGTGTAGATGTGAAGGGAGTTATTTTAGCAGGAGGAAAGGGATCACGGCTGGCACCATTAACGAAGATTTTCAACAAACACTTGCTGCCGGTTGGTCCATACCCGATGATTTATTGGTCATTATTCAAACTGAAAGAAGCAGGAATTGTAGATGTGATGCTGATTTCACAGGAAGAACAAATTCCGTTGTTTCAAAAGTTACTGGAAGATGATCGTGAACTTGGGATGAACATTGTGTATCAAGTACAGCCAGAAGCGTCTGGTATTTCCGATGGTTTATCCTATGCAAAGCCCTTTGCTCATGGGGAAAAATTTGTGCTGATGCTTGGTGATAATGTATTTGAAGATTCATTACGCCCTTTTGTCGACGCCTTTAGGCAACAAGAAAGCGGAGCCAAGGTTTTATTGAAAGAGGTGGCAGATCCAAAACGGTTTGGCATTGCAGAAATTGATCCTGCTCATCATCGAATTTTATCAATAGAAGAAAAGCCAGAGCATCCGAGGTCATCTTACTGCGTCACGGGCATCTATTTTTATGATCAAGACGTCTTTCAATATATCGAGGAAATCTCGCCGTCAGATCGAGGTGAACTAGAGATTACTGATGTGAATAATCTCTACATCTCAAATAGCCAGCTGACCTATGATATGTTAAAAGGGTGGTGGATTGATGCAGGAACACATGAATCTCTCCACGAAGCATCTACAAAAATGTTTGAAATGATGAAGGAAAAAGAGGGATACGAATGACGAAGTCTTATTTAATTACAGGTGGAGCAGGGTTTATTGGACTGAATTTTGTGAAGCTGCTGCTTCAAGAATCCGATGTCCGGCTTACCGTATTTGATAAATTAACATATGCCAGTCATCCAGAGGAGATGGAATATTTATCAAAGCTGCCTCATTTCCGTTTTGTCCAAGGAGATATCACGCTGCAAGACGAACTAGATCAAGTATTTGATGAAGCCTATGATGCCATCATTCATTTCGCAGCAGAATCACATGTCGATCGCAGTATTCAGTCAGCAGAACCCTTTATCCAAACAAATGTCCTTGGTACCTATCGTATGCTTGAAGCTGTCTTAAAGGGAAAGGCGAAAAAACTTATTCATATTTCCACAGATGAAGTATATGGAGATTTGGAGCCGAATGATCCTGCTTTCACAGAACAAACACCACTCTCACCGAATAATCCTTATTCAGCAAGCAAGGCAAGTTCAGACCTGCTTGTGAAATCTTATATCCACACCCACCAACTACCCGCCATGATCACAAGATGCAGCAACAACTACGGACCTTATCAGCATGAGGAAAAATTAATCCCAACCATTATTAGAAAAGCGGTCAATGGTGAAAAGATTCCGATTTACGGAGACGGCCAGCAAATCCGGGATTGGCTGTATGTAGAGGATCATGCGAGAGCCGTAAAACAAGTAGTAGAAAACGGAACAGCCGGTCAGGTGTACAATATTGGCGGCGGCAACGAGAAAACAAATCTTGATTTAACCAAAACCATTCTCACACATCTAGGCATCTCTCATGACCAAATCGCGTTTATTCAAGACCGGAAAGGGCATGACAGGCGGTATGCCATTGATGCCAGTAAGCTAAAAGAAGAGCTTGGCTGGGTGCAGGCAACTTCATTCGAAAAAGGTATCGAAAAAACGATCGATTGGTATCATGCCAAATATGATCAAAGTGAAGAAGGGTGACCGATGAAAGTTTTAATCACCGGTGCAGGCGGCCAATTAGGGAAAGAATTGACGAAACAGCTGAAAGAAAAAGACATCACCGTCATTGCTTTAACAAGGAGTATGCTGAATATCGCAGATCAACAGGCAGTCAGACATGCAATGAGACATTTCCGTCCGGATATTGTTGTCAGTGCGGCTGCTTATACGTCTGTGGATCAATGCGAAACAGAAACGGAAAAAGCCTATCTTGTGAATGGGATTGGCGCCTACTATACAGCCCTGGAGGCTAAGAACGTAGGGGCAGATGTGTTACATGTCAGCACAGATTATGTATTTGATGGGCAAGCGGATACCCCTTACCAAGTTGATGCACAAGCAGATCCACAAACCATTTATGGAAAGAGTAAAAAACTTGGAGAAGAATTGATTCATCTTGTGTCAGATGAAGTGAAGATCATTCGGACATCGTGGCTTTATGGACATGAGGGACATAACTTTGTGAATACCATTCTTCGGCTGGCTGAAACGAAGGATCATTTGCGCATCGTCAATGATCAGTTTGGGTCTCCTACTTATACAAAGGATGCCGCAGAAGCTTTGATTCACTTGTTTGACCAGAAAGCAGGTATTTATCATGTCAGTAACCGAGCAAGCTGTTCATGGTTTGACTTTGCGACAGAAATTGTAGCAGCAAGCGGTCTGTCTACGATAATTGAGCCCATTTCCACTGAAGAGTATGGCTTCCAAACACCTCGGCCCGCCTACTCTGTGTTAGACCTGCAAGCGATTGAAGCGACAGGCTGGAAGCCAAGACATTGGAAAGATGCACTTCACGAATACTTGCAGAAAGAAGGGAGATTCGAGCAGCATGATTGATGGTGTACAAATGAAAAAACTCATGAAACATTGTGATGATCGCGGCTTTTTCGCAGAGCTTATTCGAGATGACGAACCGATGCTGAAGCGCTTTGGGCAGGCGTCGTGGTCGAAAAGTTTCCCAGGAGTCATCAAAGCCTTTCATTATCATGAAAAACAAGACGATGTTTGGTTTTTCCCAGCAGGTCATGCACAGGTCGTTTTATACGACTTGAGAGAGGATTCTCCGACAAAGGGTCAAACCGATGTGTATTATATGGGAGAAGACAATCCGATGCTGCTCCTCATCCCAAAGGGAGTTGCCCATGGCTACCGCGTATTAGGGGAGACGCCGCTGCAGATTGTGTATTTTACAACAGAATCGTATGACCCAAAAAACCCAGATGAGAAGAGAATTGCGTGGAATGATGAGGCAATCGGATTTAATTGGGAAACGACATTTAAATAGAGAAGAGAGGCCTTTCGCAGGAGAAAGGTCTTTTTTTGTTGAAATACATTCTATATGTGTCATTTTATGTATATTGATGAAAAGGGATGTGGATGAGTTTGTCTAAAAGAATTGCATTTGTAACAGGGGCAAGTACAGGCATTGGAAAGGCAATCGCAATAAAACTTGCCGCTCAGAGCGATATGAAGGTGATCATCAACTCTAGAAATATGGCCTCACTTGAACAGACGAAACAGCACATTCAAGATATGACAGAAACAAAGGAACCGCTGTCTCTATTCTGTGGAGATATGTCGCTTGAAGCAGTGAGATCGGAAGCCTTTGAGAAAATAGAAAAGGAGTTTGGCAGACTCGATGTGCTAATCAATAACATTCCAGGAGGAAAGCCAGATACATTTGATTCATGTGAACCTGACCAGATGCTGGCTGCTTTCTCCCAAAAAGCCATCGCTTACGTCGATACAATGAAGCGTGCAGCCGCATTGATGAAAAGACATGAATATGGACGGATCATTCAAATTGTCGGGAACCTGTGGAAGGAACCTGGTGAACAAATGTTTACGAATAGTATGATGAATGCAGCGATTATTAATGCCAGTAAAAATGCAGCCACACAGCTTGCGTCGTCTAGTATTACGGTGAATTGTTTAAATCCAGGTTTTATTGCAACCGATCGGTATGAACAATTTATCGGCAATATGATGACGAAGCAGGGAGTGTCACGAGAGCAGGCTGTACAAGCTGTCGTATCAGGTATCCCAATGCAAAGAGTGGGCTCAGCGAGTGAGATGGCGTCATTGGCAGCTTTTATGGCATCAGAGGAAGCTTCTTATATCACAGGTCAACAAATCTCCGTAGACGGTGGAACGATGAAAAGTATATAAACTGAAAAAACCCGCTATAGGCGGGTTTTTTGATGAAATCGAATGGGGAGGATGGACAGGCGATCGATAAAGAGAGCAAGCTCCTCAATCGGGGCAACCATGGAAATGCGTACATGACGGCTTCCATTGGCTCCAAATACTCCTCCAGGCGTGACGACAACATCGGCATGTTCGAGTAAATAGTCAGCAAAGGCATGAGAATGTTCAAAGTCATCAGGAATCGGAGCCCATAAATAAAAGGCACCGGGTGGACGTTCGATTGTCCAACCAAGCTTTCTCGCCGCTTGACGGATGAAGAAATTGATTCGTTCAAGGTATATCGCCTTTAATGATTGAATATGACAGTCATCACTTTGCAAGGCAGCAGTTGCAGCGTGTTGAAATCCGCCATACATACTGACAAACACGTGGTCTTGGAAGGTGTTGATGGCTTGGATGATCTCCTCATTTCCAACAGCAAAAGCGACTCTCCATCCTGCCATATTAAATGTCTTTGATAGAGAATATAATTCCACTCCTACACTTTTCCCGAGAGGAGTATTCATGAAGCTCACGGGTGTTTGTTCATAATGAAATGAACCATAGGCGAAATCATGAATAACATACAGCTCGTGAGCGGCCGCAAAGGCAGCAACCTCTTCGAAAAATGCCTCATTTGCGACAGCACCCGTGGGGTTATTCGGATAATTCAAGAACAGTACTTTTGCTTTTTTGACTATGTCAGGATCAATTGAGGAGAGATCTGGTAAATAGCCATTTTTCTCTTCAAGTTTGATACTGTATGGCTTGGCGTCTGCCATCAAAATGCCTGAATGATATTCAGGGTATCCTGGATCGGGAACGAGTGCGATATCTCCTGGATCAAGCAGACACTGACTCATGACATACAGCCCCGTTTTTCCGCCAGTGAAAAGAGCAATTTCCTTCTGCGGATCAATCTCAGCACCGAATTCCGATCTATAAAAATCTGCAATGGCTTGTTTGAAAAAGTCAAAGCCTCTAAAAGGGGCATATTGTTGAAATGGCAAAACACCCGCTGACTCCTGTAGGGCACTCACGATATGGGCAGGAGTTGGTAGATCAGGGTTTCCCTGACCTAGATTCATGATGTTTGCTCCGTTTTTTGTCTTTTGAGCTATTTTTTCAAAGACGGTGCCGAATTTCTGTTCAGGCAGCCGTTCAATCATTTTAGATGCTAACATTTTCACCACAGCAGCCTCTCTTTCTATCCCTTCACTAATTCATCCATTAACTGAATCGTTGCCTGTTTCTGAATGTTGCGGATGGACGCGGCAACGTCTTGTGAGGATGATCCTTTTAATTCAAGAGATACGATTCCATTAAAAGCTTCAAATAAAGCAAGATCCACCATAGTCCCTTTGGTAGGGAATGATTGACTGACAATCGCAGTATCTCCAACGAATGCCTCCTCTGGAATAGACACATGATCAATGGTGATATGTGTGGCTTCAGGTGGGATAAGCCCACTCTCTTTAAAATGCTGAGGGTACAGGTGGCAGTCCGCTACATAAAATGTATGTCCAGAAAGCAGCTGTTTTGGCAGTACAGCCTTCTTTCCATCAACTAATACATCAATCAATAGCTTGGCCATATCGACGCCAAAGACCTTTTTAATATTCGGGATCATATTCCAGCCAGCGAATCGAGCCGCTGATTCGATCAGTCCAGTTTCTCGATTTTTCATGAGTTTGATTTCTGTATGGGTTGCACAATGTTCGAGACCTAGTCCTTCATTTGCCTTTCTTGCTGCTTCAATGATGATCTGCTTGGCTTCATTGTCTAAGATCGTCGGAGTGATATGAGCCGTTTCTGTAAAGCCGATTTGAGGGGTTTTATCATGTATGACAAAAGGGAGATATTCCCCATCTACGACCAGCCCTTCTACACTGACATAATCAGCATATCCTTCATCTTCATACCAATCTTCGTAAGCACCCTCTAAATACGTTTCAGCGACAAACGGTGCTTCATACGTGACAGCGTCTGGGACTGGTATGGTTTCCAAATACGATTGTACTTGTAAAAACAGATCATCATTTCCAGCCTTGTCATGAAACAAGGTGACGCCAATAGAACTGGCTAAATATGTAGGCTTTAAAATGAGCGGTGTTCCGATAGACTCAATGGCTTTTTGGAAATCAGATAAAGTCGTGACAGGCTGAGTTTTCACCGCTTTGACACCAGAGGCGTTGAATGCAGCCCTCATTTGGCTTTTATCACGCGCCATTTCGGCTGCCTTGACACCGGCACCTCGCAGACCGAGACGTTCAGCGGCCTTTGCCATCGGTGCAATGAATAATTCATTATTGGTCGTGATTGCATCTGCTTTGAAAAAGGAAGCCACTCGAATGAAGTCTTCCACAACTTCTTCTTCTGATTTTGGATAATCATCATGTGCCCAGTAAATAGAATCAGGGTGTTCAAAAGAAGGGTGTGTCTCAAAATAATCACGGTCTTTGATGACGGCAATGGAGTATTTTTCGATTAGCTCGGCATGTCCCTTTGTAATCGCGAAGGGTCTTGGGATATAAGAAACGATATGGTATGATGCCGCCACGCTTTCATAAAACATATGGGGCGGGCACCCACCTAGATCAGCAATGACAAGTACAGTTTTTTTACTCAATGAAAGCACTCCTTTTTATCTAGCGGTGTAACCGCCATCTGCAGTGACGACACTTCCAGTCATATAGCTGGATAGGTCAGAGGCGAGAAACAGCATCACGCCAGCAATTTCTTCAGGTTTTCCAAGCCGTAACATAGGATTCACCTTTGCTTTTTCCTTTTTGACGATCTCGAGACTTTCTGTGTGATTGTCTAAAAAGGACTTTTCATTTAGTGGCGTATCAATGATGCCAGGGGCAATACAATTTACCCTGATTTGATGAGCGGCATAGTCAATGGCCATTGATTTGGTGAGCTGAATGACACCGCCTTTTGTTGCATTGTATGCAGGAATGTCAGGCCAGCCTACAAGACCTCCGACAGATCCAGTATTGATAATACTTCCACTCTTCTTTTCAAGCATATGCGGTAATGTATGTTTACTCATGAGAAAGACGCCGGTCAAGTTGACCTGAAGAATACGATGCCAATCCTCCAGTGCCATCTCATGAATGGGTGAGACAATTTCGATGCCTGCATTGTTAATGAGGACATCAATGGCACCGAATCGGCTCAGCACGCTCTGAACGGTTTGGTGACAGTCAGACTCCTTCGTAATATCTGTTTTAAAAAATGCAAGGTGCTCATGCGGCAATGATTCAATAAGTTGGTTGCCGCTGCTTTCATTGATGTCAGCGACAGCTACTTTTGCTCCATGCTCGAGGAAAAGCTTGACGGCAGCAAGCCCAATCCCCGACGCACCTCCTGTAATGAGGACAACTTTTCCGTCCAGCTTCATTTCTTCACCTTAGATGCTTTTGGTTTTAAGCGATTATAGCGAGGAGGGAAGAAGAGATTAATAGACTTTGATGCTTCTGGCTTTGGATTGATGGCCCCATGATCTTCCCTTGGGTCACAGAAATAGGTGGTGCCAAATTCCATCTTTTCTGTAAAGCCTTCGATCGTCATATCATACCCTCCGCTGATGCAAATGCCGATTTGTTCATTTCTATGTTTATGAAAAGGCATTTCTCCGCCGTTTCCAGGGATATTGGCAATCATCAGCTCCATCCAATCCTCCACAAAAAAAGTCACTTCCATGCCAGGGAGTAAATCCCGTGTTTTGAAAATGTCTAAGAAATAATTGGGGGGCGCTGTATATTCTTCGTCATCCTTTAATCTCTTAATATCAATGGCGATCACTTCTTCATCTGTCAGATTTGAAGCGCCGTGAGGGACAAACGGTGGTGCGATATAGGCTGATTCTAAAGGGGTGAGCAGTTGAGTCGATTGGCCGACAGTCATTTGAAGCTCCCCTTTTAATACAATACCGATTTGTGCTTCGGGATGTTCGTGAGGTTTAATGATCGTGCGGGGAGGGACGTATGAAATTAACACTTCCGTATCGCCTCTTACAGTGGAATATTGGATAACGCCATTATCCCATTCTAATTTTTTCGCTTGAGGAAAATATCGTTCTTGCGTCTTTTGTTCAGTTTGCATCTTACATCTCTCCTTTTCCGAATATGGACCAGCTCATGGGTATGCTTTTAAACGTTCGAATGAAGATGAGGCCATATGTGGCTCTTGCCACCTCATTCGTTAAAGCAAAATCAAATTCGCCGTCCCTTACTTTCTGCGCGGCAGTACTTGTAGAATTAACAAGTTCAAATTCAGCATTTTGGTGAATGAAATATTGAATTAAATTGACAGGTGCAGGATGTGAGACAATTTTTAAATGGTGGAGCATTTGTTCATTGAATGGGAAATCAGGTCTGACAGCCAACCCATACATGGGCGTGTCACATCTGAAAATTTGTAAAAGCTGTAGATCTGGTCTCATGTAGAAGTGTTTGATGCCTTCATATGCGTGTGGAACGAGAGTAAATTGAAGTGGTTGAGAGAGAGTATGTTCAATGCAAGTTTCGAATGTGTCATAAAGGGATAGTTTCGTATGAGTGCCAAGTGTAGTGGTGGATTGAGAGATGAAATGTTTTGCTGCGTATTCACTGCTTGTCCCCTTAGGGCCTAGTGTGTTGACTGTAAACATCTTGGGTGAAGGGATAGGCTCTTCTTTGAAATGAAACACATCATCATTCTTTAGGATCATGTTTACCATCCAATCTTTTTCAAATTTTTACTAGATTATAAAATTTAAAATTGGTAATTGTCAACAAATTTTATAAAAAATGTAATATACGATGATATTAAAAATTGATCTAAAAAACTGCACATATCGAGATGTGCAGTGAAATGTGCTTACGTTTCAAGTGTAGTTGGCTGTTTTTTCTGTAAGGCGCGTTCTCTTTTATAGCTGCCGAAGCTGATGATAAAACCAACAAGTGTGATCAATGCACAGACAAGACCTACCGTATGATATCCGAAATGGACATAAACGGGTCCCATCAGTGCGGAACCGAGCATAACAGCAAGGTTGGAGGCCAGGCTGTAAAAAGCCATCACTTTCCCGCGATGGGTTTGAGAGCAGTCGCTTAGAACGGTGCTTAGAAGCGTGACAGATAAGCTTTGCATAGCACCCCAAATAAATAGGGCGAAAATCAGCAACATCCACGAGAATGGCGCATAAGGAAGCAAGGCTAGAACAAGCGCAATTCCCCCCAGCACGAAGACAAGGGAACGGGTTTTACCGAACCAGTCTGCTAATTTTCCAGTAAACATACTCATAGAAAAGCCGACGCCATAAGCCATAATAAGAAGTCCAGCTGTTGATTGTCCGCCATCAAACAGACTTTGCAGATAAGCACCTAAAAACGAGTACATGCCGTAAAATCCAAGCATATTGCAAAACGTCACAGTCAAATAGGCAGGCACACGATCAATTTTCAAAGCCTCCCATAAAGAGCCTGTTTTCTCTCTAGCTTGAGGTGCCTTCGGATCGGCTGCTCTGACTTGTTTTCTTGATTCAAGGATGACAAGCAGCAGGACAATGAGACTCATCATAGCGAAGATCCAAAACGTCCAGCGCCAGTTTAAACTCTGGCCGATAAAGGCGCCAATGGGCACACCAAGGACAAGAGAAAGAGACCAGCTCGATACAATGAGTCCCATCACTTTGCCGCGATATTCGTATGGAACCCGGTCGCCCACAAGAGCATAGGCTGTTGGCACAAATACACCAGTTGCCAGCCCTGAAATAGCACGGCCTGCAAAAAACACGGCCAAATTTGGGGCAGCAGCACACATCACTGTTCCGATGAAAAAGAAGGACAGCCCAATTATCAAACACAGCTCTCTTGAATATCGGTCCCCTAAAGGAACGAGTAGCGGAGCTCCAACCAGCACAGCTAACCCATAAATGCTGATGGAAAGAGCCAGAACATCAAGAGAGTGCTGAAAGGAGTTTGATAAATCAGGCAGCAGTGGTGAAATCACCAGTTCCTCCGATCCCGCCGCAAAAACGCCAAGTGTGAGTGCAATGGCAAGTGTGATGGGAAATGTTTTAGAAGCCTGGCTGTCTAAAGATTCTTTCATCAAGTGATCCCTCCATACTTGCTTTTTCATTCAATTCCGTTAAAATAAATTCTACCATTATTTAGTTTTATTTTACATTTCGTATCATAAGTATCATCATAAAATACTTTTCAAATGGAACGATTTTGGGATAGGAGCGTAACGAATGAAAATCACCGATGTGGATGTGCATATTTTAAACGAATTGAGAGAAGATGCCCGCTTATCAATGAGGGAATTGTCCAAACGAGTGAATTTATCGGCGCCTGCGGTAGCAGAAAGAGTGCGAAAACTAGAGGATGCAGGGATTATCGAAGGGTATTCTGTTCAAGTCAATTATAAAAAGCTGGGTCTGATGATAGACTGTTTACTGGAAGTCACCGTATTAAATGGGGAGTATCAGCGTTTTGTGACATTTATGAACCAGCATCCACGTGCGTTCTTTGCTTATCGAGTGGCAGGACAGTCCTGTTTTTTCATTAAGCTGTCTGTTTCTTCTCTTGAAGAAATTGAAGCCTTTATTCAAGATGTGTCTGGCTTTACAAAAACGGTCTCCCATATTGTCTTATCAGAGCATTCCTTTACCCATCCCATTCAGGAACGTGTGAAACAAATAGAAGAGCCAGAAATGACCGTGGTGAAATAGAAAAAGGACCTGCCCTCAGGTCCTTTTTCCTCTATACTAAGATATTCGTATAGTAATCATTTGTGATTAAAGGAGTTAAATCTTTTGAAGCTTTTAAAAGTAATAGATTACGCATCATTAATGGATATGCACAGAACAAGAAGCAAAGAAAGTCACTATAATCATTTGCCTATTGACGTATGTGATAGGGATCTTTTTTTTAGTGCTCAGCCAATCGATTTAGAATTTCACATCAATAACCATACAGCAAACTTAAAAAGTGGAATCTTTTCTTTTCATTCAAGCATCAAATCTGGTGAAGATAAGAATGACAAGGTTTCTGGGGAAGTGTTTTTACGACAAGAGTCAAAGCACAAGCCCAATGTAATCTTCATACATGGATGGCGGATGGATTCATACGACAGAATCAAGAAGATTTATCACGATAAGATCGTTAAAAATTATGATTGGAACATGTATTACTACACCCTGCCTTATCATTTCGATAGAGAACCACAAAATTCAACATATTCTGGTGAACACATGATTAGCGCCAATATCAGTCGAACAGTGCAATCCTCCCAGCAAGCTATTGTTGAACTTAGAGGGCTGATTAAATGGATCAAGGAAAACGAAGGTGGAAAAATAATCGTAGTTGGCATTAGTTTAGGAGGGTGGCTAACAAACTTATTAGCAACCGTCGAGAAAGATGTGAATATTGTTGTATCAGCTTTTTATGCGAATAATATTGCGCATTCCATCTGGAACACTCTTCCTGGGAAGTATATACGAAGAGATCTGGAGGAACATGGAACAACGTATGAAGAACTCGACAAAGCTTGGGATATTATGAACCCTAGTAAAGCAACACTTCTCGTAGACAAAGAAAATGTACTCTTAATATCAGGAAAATATGACATGTATATCGACATAAACGATGCTGATACGCTGTGGAATAGCTGGAATCAACCTAAAAGGCACGTATACAGTTGTGGGCATGCTGGAATTGTACTATCTAGAAATAGAATAGCAGCCGACACACTTCAATTTATTGAAAGTAGGCTAAAGAAATAAAATGATGTCCATCTTAACAGCATTGTTGTGGGCCATGAGTTTAGTTTTGTTTCTTACTTATCCTGAAAATGAAAAAACAAGATGGGGAAGTTTTTCATGATGAGATCACCTTTCTAAACAAATACATAAAAAAGCTTCGGAAAGATCCGAAGCCTTAAGAGTTTATCATACATGGAAATAAGACGCTAGTTGCTCGTTTGCTAATCGGTTTCCAACAAAGAAGGAACCAAATTCGCCGTAACGTGCACTCACTTCATCAAATCGCATTTCGTAAACCAATTTTTTAAATTGAAGCACATCGTCAGCGAAAAGAGTGACGCCCCACTCATAATCATCAAAGCCAACAGAACCTGTAATGATCTGTTTTACTTTCCCAGCATAGCTTCTGCCAATTAAGCCATGGCTTCTCATAAGGGATTTACGCTCATCCATTGAAAGCATGTACCAGTTGTCATTGCCAGAACGTCTTTTATCCATTGGATAGAAACAGACATATTGAGAAGTAGGAAGCTCTGGATAGAGGCGCGCACGTACATGCGGGTTCTCGTAAGGGTCTCCGCCATCTCCGCCTCCTGCTAAGTAGTTGCTGAGTTCAACAACTGACACGTAAGAATAAGCTGGAATCGTAAATTCGGCTAGTCGTGTCTTGTTGAATTCAAGTTCAATTTCACCTAGTTCTTCCATGGTCGGACGTAAAATCATGAGCATAATATCTGCTTTTTGGCCGACAATACTATAGATTGCTTGGCTTCCAGCCTGATTGTGCTCGGCTGTTTTCCATTTTTCTAATAGACCTGTGAACTCATGAATGATGGCTTGACGCTCATCGCTTGTCAGCAGCTTCCAAGCCGTCCAGTCGATCGTTCTAAAATCATGCAGCGCATACCAGCCATCTAGTGTTTGAGCTGCTTCATTTGTTGTATGTTGTTCGCTCATTTCTTTCACTCCTATTTACAGTTTTCCATCTGTTCCAACTATAACATAGTTTGTCCAAATGAAGATGTGATCAAAACTTGAACGACGAAAACGCTTTTCTAGAAATTGATTTAATTAGTTTGAAAAATAAGAATTTAAATTGTAAGCGCTATAATGTAAGTTGGTAGTTTGAATTTATGTAGAAGAAGAGTATGCTTAAAAGAGAACGCTTTTTTTGTAAAATCAAGGAGGGTATTGAAGTGGCAGATATTTTTTCAACAGTTCAGGAAAAGGTTGCAGGTAAAGGAGTTAAGATCGTTTTTCCTGAGGGAATGGACGAACGCATTCTAACAGCCGTTCAAAAACTAGCAGATGGCAAAGTATTGCAGCCAATTGTTGTAGGTAAGAAAGAAGAAGTAGAAGCAAAAGCAAAAGAATTAGGTCTTACACTTGATGGTGTTGACGTGTATGATCCTCATACATATGAAGGTTTTGAAGATCTTGTACAAGCTTTCGTCGAAAGACGTAAAGGCAAAGCGACAGAAGAGCAAGCGAGAAAAGCATTACTGGATGAAAACTACTTCGGTACAATGCTTGTGTATAAAGGTCTTGCAGACGGCCTTGTAAGCGGAGCAGCACACTCAACTGCTGACACAGTGCGCCCAGCACTTCAAATCATTAAAACAAAAGAAGGCGTAAAGAAAACTTCTGGCGTCTTCATTATGGCTCGCGGCGAAGAGCAATATGTGTTTGCTGATTGTGCGATCAACATTGCACCAGACAGCCAAGATCTTGCTGAAATTGCGATCGAAAGTGCAAACACAGCAAAAATGTTTGACATCGAACCACGTGTAGCAATGCTTAGCTTCTCTACAAAAGGTTCAGCAAAATCAGACGAAACAGACAAAGTATCTGAAGCGGTTCGCATTGCAAAAGAAAAAGCACCTGAGCTTGTTCTTGATGGAGAGTTCCAATTCGATGCAGCTTTCGTTCCTTCAGTGGCAGCGAAAAAAGCACCAGATTCCGTCATCAAAGGCGATGCTAGCGTATTTGTTTTCCCTAGCCTTGAAGCTGGAAACATTGGCTACAAAATTGCCCAGCGCTTAGGTAACTTTGAAGCTGTAGGTCCAATCCTACAAGGTCTAAATCAGCCAGTAAACGATCTTTCAAGAGGCTGTAATGCCGAAGACGTTTACAATCTTGCGCTGATTACAGCAGCTCAAGCACTATAAAATAGCATCTCGACTAGAGCAGTCAGTACGATAGATTCGTGCTGGCTGTTTTTTTATTTTGTCCAAATGTGTACAATAAAGGGTGAAAAGAAAACACGAATCGTAGATAAAGCCGATAGGATAGGCAGGTGCTATAATGGAGGATTTAATATATAAACTTCAGCATAAGGTCGCATTTTTAACCGATGCGCAGAGAAGAATTGCAGATTATATCGTACAAAATCCAATGGAAGTCGCTTTTTTAACTGTCGATAAATTGGCGTCAAAAGTCGGGACGAGTACAGCAACGATCATGCGATTCTCTGCTGCGATGGGGTATTCCGGTTTTTCTGAGTTCCAAAAAGAGCTTCAGTCAGCTATGAAGCATAAAGCCGACCCTCAAACGAGACTTGAAGCGAATCTCAAGCATTCAAATAAGAATAAGCTCCTGCATGACCATGTAGAACTTCAATTTCAAAATATCCAGTACGCACTGGACAATATCACGGAAGAAACCTTTCAGCAGATTGTTGGGAAAATAGCCAGCGCACGCCACGTTTTGTGTACAAGTGTTCGAAGTGGAAGACCTGTTGGTGAGTATCTGTCACTCGGAATCAATCGGTTATTGGGGAATTGCCAATACATTGATGCAGACAAAAGCGACTGGGTGGATGATTTGGTTCATTTCGACTCGGGTGATTTCATTATAGCTGTCAGCTATCCGCGCTATGCAAAGCGTATGAAAGATTTGATGGAAGCAGCGAAGTCTTATGGGGTGGAAGTGCTTTTAATCACAGACAGCTACAGCTCTCCATTAACCAAATATGCACAATATGTATTACCATGTTCCTCTGCAAGTGTAGGCTCTCATAACTCTGTCGTATCTGCTATCTTTATCGTCGATTACATTTTAAGTGCCTTAGCGATGAATGATCCTGAAAGAACAAAACCACGTTTAGATCAAATCAATCATATGTTAACGAAAATGAGTTACCACACAACACATTAGTCGTGTGGAACTCATTTTTTTATTTTTTGAAAGCGCTTTACTAATTGAAAATGAGGTGGTATGATCATATCACAAAAGTAATAAATATTACTTTAATAAAAATAAGTGTAATGAATATAACTAAAAGGGGATGATGGAAACAATGAGTACTGTTCATTTCGTGTCAAATGATCTTATCGCTAGGGCAAAAAAGCTTAACTCGACCTTGCTGTCAGACGTAATGGGATGCACCGGCGCGATGGATCATCAAATCAAACCAGTTGCGAAAGGCATGAATGTAGTCGGCACAGCTTTTACTGTTAGCTTACGGCCAGGGGATAATTTATTTCTTCATCAAGCGATCTACTCTGCTAAAGAAGGAGATGTACTGATTGTGGATGGAAAAGACCATAAGGGTCATGCCTATTTAGGGGAATTGATGGCACATTCAGCAAAGGCTGTAGGAATAGAAGGAATCGTGATTGACGGGCTTGTTCGCGACAAACTTTCTTTAGAGGAGCTGGCTTTTCCAATCTACAGTAAGGGGTTTATGCCAAACGGACCTTTTAAAGATGGTCCTGGGGAATTGAATCAAACCATCTCGTGCGGCGGTGTCAAAGTAGCCCCAGGTGATCTAGTCATTGCTGACGATGATGGAGTCGTCATCGTTCCAAAGGAAAGGGCGGAACACCTGCTGACACTAGCGGAAGAGAAACAAGCGTATGAACATCAGAGATTAAAAACGATTCAACAGTATGTGGACGAAGGAAAGCAAGACATCAGTCTCTTAGCACCGGCATGGCTGGAAGGCAGAATGAGAAAATTTCAAGGATAGGGGAATCGGTGATGAAAATAGGCTTTATCGGATATGGTGAAGCAGCATATGAGCTGTCAACGGGTTTGAAAATAGAAGGATTAGACCAATTTTATGCGTATGATGTCCTATTACAAAGTGAGAAATTAGCTGGCTCGTTGAAAGAAAAAGCATCGCAAACAGGCGTTCAATTAATGAGCAGTATTAGCGAAGTCATTGAGAAATCTGATCTTGTGATTGCAGCTGTACCAGCGAATAAAACCTTAGAAGTGGCACAATCCGTATCGGGAAGTTTGAAAAAGAATCAATTATATGTAGATGTATCGGCATCAACACCAGACATCAAAAAACAAGTAGCAAACGAAATCGAAAAGCAAGAAGCGCTATTTGTAGATGCCGCCATGCTAGGGCCTCTTCCAATCAACAAACACAAGGTTCCGATCACGGCAAGCGGCAGTGGAATTGACCAATTCATGAAAGTAATGAATGCTTATGGCATGAATATCACAAAAATTAGTGACCAGCCAGGAGATGCTTCGGCACTAAAGCTAATCAGAAGCATTTATATGAAGGGGATTGTCGGTCTCTTGATTGAATTTTTGGAAATTTCTAAAAAATATAATGTGGAACATCAAGTGATTTCTTCACTAAGCGATACAATCGATAGCAAAAGTTTTGAAGAGACCATGAACCGTCTTGTGACAGGGAGTGCATTGCATGCAAAAAGACGGGCGGTTGAGCTGCTTGGCTCTATTGAAATGCTAGATGAAGCAGAGATTGATGCCAGTATGTCTCGGGCAGCACAACAGAAGCTTGAGAGATTAGCAGACTTTCACTTTGCTGAACGATTTGACGGGGTAAAACCTGCTAGCTGGGAAGAAGTCATTGACGTGATGCAGCAAGGGGAATAATTTGTAAGCGTTTTATTTAATGAAGGGGAGGCGAAGAAACGATATGGGTTTTATTGCGTTGATTGTGTTCATAGCTGTCATCATTATATGGAATGTCGTCGTGAAGCGGAATATGGGAGAAGCCATGCTATTAGGCTTTCTTGCGACCACATTATTTGGCGGATGGGATGCGTTAAGACTTTTCTGGGATGGTTTAATCTTTGCATCCACATATGAGGTGCTTTATGCAGCTGTCGCATTTGTATTCATGGCCTATTTAATCGAAAAGTTGGAATTAATTCATGCACTCTTACGAATCTTGAATTCTGTTGTAGGGAAACTTCCTGGTGGAGCAGCTTATATGAGTACGTTAGGTTCAGCAGTGTTAGGCGCTCTTTCAGGTTCAAATTCTGCAAACACAGCTGCGACTGGCTCTATCACCGCCTCTTGGATGATTAAATCCGGGTGGAGCCGGACCCATACGGCCACGATTCTAGCAGGGAATGGCGGACTTGGAGCGGCACTGCCTCCGAACTCTTCCATGTTTATCATGCTTGGGTTTGCCCCAGTTGCCGCCCTTGTATCTGAGGGAGATTTATATATTGCTCTTCTAATAGGAGGACTGTATCAAGTCGTATACCGATTTATTTTGGTGTATCTTCTGGTGAAAAAGAATAAAATTCAGGCCATGCCGCCAGATGATATTCTTCCTTTCTGGGAAGCGGTAAAACAAGGGTGGAAGTCGATCTTTATTTTTTTCGGTGCCTTGATTCCTATCATGATCACTATTGGTCCGTTTGCAAACTACTTAAAAAGTAATCCAAACATCGGACCAGAGGCAATGGATCAAATTTCTTTAATTACGTGGATTCCGATTCTTATGATATTAATTAGTCTAACAATTGGAAGAAGCAAGGCGTCTGCTTTAGATTGGTCTCAATTTTTCAAATCAGCCATTCCTAAATTCACAACGATTGGCGCTTTGATGCTGTTTGCAGTGGCTGCTAGTCAAGTGCTTGCTGAATTAGGGCTCGCAGATGATTTGACGCAAATCACATCAGTACTTGCCATTCCGAAATGGCTCATGGTGCTCATTGTGGGTGTTCTTGTCACACTGGTGGCAGGCCCTCTATCTTCAACAGCGACATTAACAGCAGTTGGGCTTGTCTCATTTTCAGCTTTAATCTCAGTTGGAGTGGACCCAGTTGTGGCTGTAGTTGCCATTCTTGCTTTTTCATCAACTGAAGGCGCTTCGCCGCCTGCATCAGGGTCCATATTTATCGCTTCTGGTCTAGCAGGGGCCAGACCAGAAAAAGCCTTTATCCCACTGATCCTCTATTATATGCTTCCGATCGTTGGCATTGGCTGGCTCATTGGAATGGAGATACTTCCCGTATAGAAAGGAGAAACAGATGAGAGTATTGATGGAATTCTTATTTAAAGTGCTGCTTGTCCTATTCCTAACGTCAGGAACGTTGTTGGTATTCGGTCAAATACTAGGAATTCTCTTGCAAAAGGGAGATATGATCATTGCTAGTACGAACCTATTTAAAAACCCAACACTGGTGTTAAGTGCCTTTTTTAGCCTTGTCGGGTTTTCACTCCATTATATCCCTGAGAAGAAAGACGCTGCATGTAACGATCATGGCTCAGCATCAGTCGGTGAGACTTTAAAATAAGCATCAAAAGCTGGATCCTATCGAAGGATTCAGCTTTTTTTATGTGAATTAGGTATAAAAACCCAATACATACGATTCATTTTTTAGTGAATTCGTTTTCAATCATATGCCTCTTGTGCTAGTAAATGGTAACATAACGGAGGACTATTTGAGGAATAGAGGTGTTTGACGATGTCTGGAGCTATCATCGGTTATACAACAGCCTTGTATTCGTTAAAGGCAGACATATCCATAAAAAAAGAACAAATCATAGAACTGAACATGTGTCGAAAAGAAATCAAAGAAGCAAAGTCTGCTCTGGCAGATGCTAACAAGAAAATGACTCATCCAGATCTGACATCACATACATGGTTTGGCCATCTCGCAGATACGTTTGATGACATTCGAGACGAGATGGCATCCGCCAGTCAAGAGATAAAAAGTGTACAGCTGACCAATCTAGTGAACCGAATTGATGAGAAAATCAGCGACTTAAAATCAGAGATCCATTCATTAGAACATGAAATTCATTCGGTTGAAAGAAAAATAGAGAAAGAAAAGCAGAAACAACTGGAAGAAAAAAGAGGGTAGTCACATGAGCAGAGAAATTAAAATAGATGCCAGTCAGGTCAAACGAGTATTGCAGCATGCAAAACAATCAGGCGCTCAAATGAATGCAACACTTCCAACAACCATCAAAGGAAGAAATCAGCTCCTGACGGCAGACACATTAGAAAAAATCAATCAGCAGCTGAACGAATTAAGTACATCCTATATAGACATTCTTCAGAAACAACTTGTACAAACAGAACAAGCGGTGAACACCATGATCGAAACGGACAAGGCGCTTGCTTCCAGCAGTAAAAGAAAATAAAGGAGAACGCAATGAAAACCCTTGATGCTTTTGCGCTAATAAACGGAATTGACCAAACGCTGAATACATTAAAGCAGCAATCACAACAGATTAGCTCCATAGAAAAACAAATCCAACAGATCATCTCACTTGATGGCGCACTAAAGGGAGAGGCAGGACAAGCCATCCGCTCCTTTTATACAGAATGCCATATTCCCTTCCTGCAATTTTTTCAGGTTGTCATTGAGGAGTACAGCTCTGCGCTCAAACAAACAAAGCAGGCGCTTCATACACTTGAATCAAATCAGCACGGCTTTATATCACAAGCTTTTATTGAACACGAACTTGATTCAGGTTTAAAAAAAGCAGAGCGAGCGATTTCTGACATTGTTTCAGATGTGAGCCAGGCGATCGGCAGGGTCAGTCATATCGTTCACTTGCCTCATGTAGACGAGTCTGCTTTTCAACAGAGCTATCAAAAAGCGTGGCTTGAGACATCCAGAGCCATTGGACTGCTCCATGCCTTTGACAGAGAACAAACAAGTGCTATGAATGAAACAACAAGTGCATTGCAAACAATGAAGCAATACATCAACACGCTAAGCACCATGTTCACCGGCCCAAAAATCGAGATCACTAGCTATCAAAAAGGGTCTATTTTCAAAGACACAAAAGAAGAAAAAGTAAGTAGCACGATCAGCGGATTGAATGAAAAAATAGACAACCCGAAAGACAATCCGATGATGATCATGCTGAAGAAGCTGAGAGAGAAACAACAGGCGGATGTGGAGACGGTGGTTCGGGACGAATCTCATAAAAATATTAATCAACAAGTCACAGCAAACGATCCATCACTTACGACATTGCAAAGGGAAGCTGTGAACGGGAAAAACAAGATTCATAGAGACATCAGGGTCATAAATGGTAAACTATACAACGTCAAAGGCATTAAAAAATTAAAAGAATTCGATATAGCAGATGAAGTCGTCACCGACTCATCCGATATTGATTTTATTGGCGGTCGATACACCGTTTACGCCAATAAACAAATCATCCGAACGTATATCGCAAACGGTGAAGTTAGAATAGAAGAAGTAGACAAAATCCCAGAAAGCCGGAGCCGAGGCAATGCGAAACGCATATTAGACGGTGAAGTTGTCTCAACAACCGAAAACATCATCCTAGAATACAGCGGAATCTATGACGGCTATCGAGCCGTCACCGGCAAAGACCCAGAAACCAGCAAAAATATTAGCAGCACAGAACAAGCTCTGTCCGCAGCTTCAATTATTCCAATCGCGAAAATAGGGAAGATAGGGAAATATGTTTTTAAGATAGATCAAGGGAAGAGTGCGGTAAAGAGGATTACTACTAGTACAGGGAGTAAGATAGATTCTGATACAATAAAAAAATATGTTAGAGATATAGAAGGACGAACAGGAAGAGAGTTACCTAAAAACCAAATAGATAATTTGAAAGCAGCATTAAGAAATAAAGAGTATAGCAAAATGTCACCTATAGAAACGGCTAAGCATCGGGCGAAATTTGATAGTGTGAAAAATAAAGTAATCAAAGAGTGGGAAAGAAATACTGGACAAAAGTGGCCAGTGTATAATGAAAATATTATTTCAGGGAAAACTGGTAAAGTAATTAGAAAAAAAGGAGATAAGTATGATGCTCACCATATAATTGAAAATACTTTTGGAGGAGAGCATGAGTGGTGGAATATGCATCCTGCAAAATTTCCAAATGAGCATCAAGCAGGTATACATGGAGCAGGTTCACCCGCAAATACATTATTTAAAGGAGTTAAAAAATAATGGGATATGAAATTATTAAGAAAAACGAAGAAAATAGTTTTTTTTTAGTAACTGAAAAAGAAATCTTAGATGTTGAAAAGGAACTTGATTTAAAGTTTCCTAAGGAGTTAATTCGTTTTTATATAGAGGTAGGTTACGGTTTTATTAATGGGTCTGAGTTTAACACTAATCGCATCATGGACCCTTATTCTGTAAGAGACTTTCGATTAAGGGCTAATGATTTTGAATTTTATCCTGACATTGAAATCTATGATGAATTTGAGAATAACAAATTAATCTTTTTTGAAGCAAATGAGACAGCATTAATGTCAATTGAATTGAATGAGAAGGATAAAAGCGCAATATATTATTATGATATAAAAATCGCTAATTCTTTGGAAGAATTTTTAACCAAAATACAAGAGGATGATAAATATTATCTAGATTTACTAGCAGACTAATAAAAGCCTTTCAAAAGTTACTTTGCATTGATTAACTAATAGATGAGAATTGCAAAAGTCGAAATACATAATTTGGAATATAAGTATGGGTTGAGTGACCTGTTAAGTAAAATTTAAAGATAAATCAAAAATTTATAAACATAGCACTCATCGAGGAGGATTCACATGATCGATGTAACCCAAATTCCAGGTTTAATCATCAACAAACCAGAAACTGATATAAACATCAAAGAGGCAGAATCCCAGCTAAACATGCTGCTGCCCCATGCTTATAAGACCTTGCTAAAACAGACAAATGGATGTTCCGTCGAAGGCGATGTTCTACTATATGGAACTGAGGACATAGTAGAACGCAATAAAACATGGGAAGTCCATCATTATGCCAGCGGCTATGTAGCCATTGGTGACGATGGCGGCGGGCGAGTATTTCTTATGCGGCAGGCAGAAGAAGAGAAAAAAGTGTGGATCGTCGATGCTGGTGTGATGGACCCTCAGCATGCGGAATTGGTGGCTGAAGACTTGTTAAGCTGGGTAAGTCACGGCTGTTTCATAGAAGTTTAGTCTATTAAGGAGATGATCGATTTGCCGTGGAACACATTGATCGCTGCATGCCTCTTGGTTGGGGCTCCTGTCGTTTTGATTGCAGCTGTTTATTTCATTTCGAAAAGGAAGAACAAGAAAACCAAATCCAGTTGAAAAGCTCTGTGACGTTCCTTGTCATAGAGCTTTTTTCTCTCTCATTCTCCCTCCATGTTATAATAAACACAGTTTATGAACGAGAGGATATGCAGGACATGAAAAATGAACCTATTGAGTTATTGACGCAGCCGACATGGCGAATCATAGATCAATCGAGCCTTGGTCTCTATGTAGACCCAAAGCAATCTTTTGCGATGGATGATACGCTTTGTGCGTCGGTCGGGAAAGGACTCTCACCAGCGACAGCGCGTTCTTGGGTGCACCACAATACGATCGTTCTTGGGATTCAGGATACAAGACTTCCATTTCTCCAAGAGGGTGTAAAGCTTCTTGAGGAAGAGGGATATCGCGTCATTGTGCGCAATTCAGGCGGTCTTGCTGTGGTGCTGGATGAAGGCGTACTAAATGTGTCTTTAATCTTTGCGGAACAAAAGAAGGGCATTGATATTGACCGTGGATATGATGCGATGGTGGAATTGATTCGCCGGATGCTGTCGATGTATGAGGTGGACATTGAAGCCTATGAAATTGTCGGCTCTTACTGTCCAGGTAGCTACGATTTGAGCATCAATGGAAAGAAATTTGCCGGCATTTCTCAGCGTAGATTACGAGGAGGGGTCGCTGTGCAAATTTATTTGTGTGCAGATGGAAGCGGCCGGGAACGAGCTGATTTGATTCGCCGTTTTTATGAGGCGGCCTTAAAGGATAGAAGGCATGAGGTGAAAGCGGTATTCCCTGATATAAAGCCTGATACGATGGCATCCCTATCAGAATTAACTGGAGAACCCATTGATTGTGCGCTTCTCATGCGTCTTTTACTAGAAGAACTTCAAAAGCTGAGCGAGCAACTGACCGCTTCAGGGCTGACCACCGAGGAACAGCTGGAGTTTGAGAAAAACATGACGCGGATGATTGAGCGGAATGAGAAAGTGTTCTCGTAAACATATCTTTCCAGCCATCTTAAAAATAGGGGTGATGTAATGGAAACGAAACTTCTGAAAGCCATTGAACTGCGAGAAAGTGGACATCTTCAAGAATCCAATGACATGCTCATCCGTCTTGTAGAAGAGTATCCAGATCATGCCTCCATTCACTATCAATGTGCTTGGAGTTATGATGTGTTAGGGGAGGAAAAACAAGCTGTCTTTTTTTATGAGAGGGCCCTTGAACTAGGTTTGTCTTCAGAAGAAAGAGAAGATGCTTTTTTAGGATTAGGAAGTACATACAGAACCTTAGGGGAATATGAAAAGTCAAAACAGATATTCCTCCATGCGATGGAAGCTTATCCGCATAATAAAGCCATTCAAACGTTTTATGCCATGACTTTGTATAATTTAAATGAACATAGCAAAGCCATGGAAATATTACTGAACTGTTTAACTGAAACGACAAACGATCCTGCTATTTTGAGTTATCGAAAGGCTATTGATTTTTATTCAAATCAGTTAGATCGATTGTGGAAATGATTTATATAGACATGGAGGGGCAATGTAATGGAAGAATCCCCTCCTTTGTTATGACATTTTATATGTGATAGTCCTTTATGACATAAGAAAGAAGGAAAATGTATTGTCATTCATCACCACGTATTACCCGCTGTTTATGCTTTGTATGTTGTCTCTGTTGTATATGATATATCGTATCCAGCCAATGGCCTCTACTGTGAAAAAAATCATCATTGTGCTATGTGTGTTAACAAATGCTGCCTATATTTGCTGGCGTCTCTTCTTTACATTGCCGCATGAAGGTACTTTTAATGTTGTCATGGGCATTTTGCTTGTTGCCTGTGAATGCATTGGGTTTATCCAGCTGCTTGTGTTTTATACACTGGTTTGGAAGCCTTCAAATCGGAAACAAGTCATGATTAGTGATCTTGAAAGGCTGCCAACAGTTGATATTTTCATAGCTACATATAATGAACCAATTGAGGTGCTGAAACGCACTGTTGCAGGTTGTTTGAATCTCTCTTATCCGAAGGAAAGCGTTCAAATTTATTTATGTGATGATGGCAATAGGGAAGCAGTAGAGCAGCTTGCTTCTGAGTTTGGTGTTCATTATCTGACAAGAACAGATAACAGATTTGCTAAGGCAGGTAATTTAAATCATGCGATGTCTCAAACGGATGGAGAGCTGATTCTGACACTTGATGCAGATATGGTCCCTCTTCCTTCCTTTTTAGAAAAAACAGTGCCCTATTTTCATGATGGGGCAACTGCGTTTGTTCAAGTTCCACAGGCGTTTTATAACGAAGATCCTTTCCAATATAATATGTTCTCGAAAGATCGAATTCCAAATGAACAGGACTTCTTCATGCAAACCCTTCAAGCTGGTAAAGATCGGTTTAATGCCGTCATGTATGTTGGGAGTAATACTGTATTTAGAAGAACGGCCTTAGATGAAATTGGCGGGTTTGCGACTGGAGTGATTACAGAAGACATGGCAACAGGAATGCTTCTCCAAGGGAAATTCAAATCTGTGTCTGTCGGAGAAGTATTAGCCGTCGGTCTGGCACCTGAAAGCTGGCTTGATCTGTTAAAGCAGAGAGATCGCTGGTCGAGAGGGAACATTCAGTGTGCCCGTAAGTTTAATCCTTTGAAGGTGCGCGGCTTAACGCTGATGCAGCGCGTTCTTTATTTAGATGGCATTGTGTATTGGTTTAACGGTTTATTTAAAATGATTTATATTCTCACACCGATTTTGTTTTTATTGTTTGGTATTCAAAGTTTCTGGGCAGATTTCCAGTCCGTTTTCATGTTTTGGCTGCCGGCGTTCTTTAGCTCGTATTTAGCTTTTAAACTTGTGTCGAATCAAAAAAGAAGTATGTTTTGGAGTCATATTTATGAAAGTTCAATGGCATTCCACTTAGCTGGTGTGGCACTCAGTGAACTGTTCTTGAAGAAACGGGTTGAATTTCTGGTGACACCGAAGGGAATTCAAACGGACAAAAGACATTTTCATTTGAAAACGATGATTCCCCATCTGATCTTCTTGCTGCTCTCATTGCTTGCCCTTGTGAAAATAGGTTACGATGTGAAGGTAAATGGGACGATGAACGCTGATCTTATGTTGATTAATATTTTTTGGGTGCTTTATAACGGTGCAGGCTTATTCATGGCACTGCTTGTGGCGTTTGATCGACCGCGTTACCGGAAATCAGAGCGATTTGTCATTGAAAAAGAGGGGCATCTTCGTTCTGATCATCAAGATCAGTCGATGGCTTGTTTTCTACTAGATATGAGTGATTCAGGTGCGCGTCTATCCATTCCATTGGACCAAGCGTCTTCTCTATATCAAGGACAAACGCAATTATTTTTTTCAGAGAATGACAGTGTGGCGTGTGACGTGATTTGGAGTTATCCAGAGGGAGACAAGCTGATGGTTGGTGTTGCTTTTACTGACACACAAAAATCAGAGTATTTATCACTGATCCGTTTCTTATTCACACGAGAGCATGTAGCGGTGACGGATCGTGAGAAAAAATCTCATGCTGTTCGCACGTTTCTCCGCTTTTTAAGAGAAACGGAGAAGGTACCAAAGGCTCTGCGTCGCAAATGGATGAGAAGGCCATTGCAAGGTGTGACAGGCACGATCGCCTATGAGGACCGACTAGAAGAGAAGATGCCGGTGATCATACATGATATCAGTTTATCTGGGTGCAAAATTGAGTTTGAAGATTCAATTGAATTAAATGGAAAAGTGCGGATCACCATTGACACAGAATTTCTAACGGATCAGCCGGCGATTGCGATTTGGACATCACAAAAACGCAGACGTACAATGGCCGGACTCAAGTTTGTTCAGCCTGAAATCAAGCAGATAGAAGAAAGAGAGGGAGTGGTTTCTTGAAATCTAAAAATGGCGGTTACCTCTATTTACTATGGCTTCCTGTCATCATAGGAGCCGGTTACGGCATTTCGCTTTTCGTGCCGTTTCTTCAGCCTGTACTGACGCTTGGTATCGCAGGGCTTTATATTTTTATCTTTGGTGATTTTCAGGTGAGGCAAGTTAGGTATATTTTTATGTTCGTCTTCTTGATCAATGTCCTTTTTAGCGTGATGCTATTTTTGGATATTTAAAAAAGTGCTTCCCGCAGGTGGGGAGCACTTTTTGGTTATTCAGCCATTTTTTCAAGGTTGCCGTTACGATCCATTTTAAAGGTTGGTGCGGCACTGTCGTCCTCTTCAAACAAAACTAGTTTTCTTGCACGGTTCATGATTTTGACGAGTGTTTCATAATCTTCTTGAATCGTGAGCTGATCCTTTTCAAGCTTTTTCACTTCAGCTTCTAGTTGCGTGACTTTATGTGAAAGTTCATTGTTTTCTTGTTTTAACCGGCTGTTTTCCATGCGTAAGGCAGAAGATTGTTGACCATCGCCTTCATAGCGGCGTAAGAAATCAATGATATCCTCAATGGTTAGCTCTTGACGCTGCCCAAATGGATTAGTTTCTGGCTTTTTCTCTGTCACTTGAGAAGCCTGTGACAATAAATGTGATAAACTAGCTAACTCTTCATTGTAGCTTTGATCCACAAATTGAAGCTGTTCGGCTGTTTCGGCTGCAGGTGCAAACGTTTCTTCTTGCGCAGGTTCCAGTTCTTGAGAGAACTCTTCCTGTGTGATCGTTTCTTCAACTTGCGGCTGATAGAGCAAACGTTTTTTCGCAGGCTGCCCATTTCCGAGTGCACGCATGCGTTGTTTACGCTGTTTTTTGGCAAGTGCCAATGCTTTTTCATATTGATGCCTCACGACAGCATTCCATCTAAATCCGCATGCCGCTGAGGTACGGTTTAGCTTGTCTCCCACTTCTTCAAATGCGTTCAGCTGTGTACTGCCCTCTCTAACGTGACGTAAGACGGTTTCTGCCAGAAGGAGATCATTTTCCTCTGACCAAGCATCTTGTCTTTGTTTTGACATGTGTTTAAACCCCCATAAGATTTGATGGTATTAGATTAGCCAAGTTCAAGAAGGTTTATACAAGTTTGCTAAAAGG
Source organism: Bacillus sp. AK25 (assembly GCF_048270685.1). Lineage (NCBI taxonomy): Bacteria > Bacillati > Bacillota > Bacilli > Caryophanales > Bacillaceae > Bacillus > Bacillus sp. AK25. The sequence goes on along the minus strand of NZ_JBLUWC010000001.1, from coordinate 3,333,966 downwards.
ATAGTGGAAAATACTAGCTTTTATGTGAATACGTCTCTGTGCTGACAAAGCTTCTTGCAACTCCAGTCGCTTCGATGTACAATGTTGGGTGGTATATTATTCACTCTTAGTTGTCCAACTGTTTCATATAGAATGAAGTTTCATCATTGAAAGGAAGCGTAAGAACATGGCTAATGAGTTTCGCGTATGTGACGATTGTGATGCGACGAACCTAAAAACGTTATTGCCTCGACTTAAATCGGTTGACCCTGATGCAAAAATTGAGATTGGCTGTCAATCGTATTGCGGTCCAGGACGAAAAAAGGCTTTTGCGTTTGTGAACAATCGCCCATTATCCGCACCAACAGAAGATGAGTTACTCGAAAAGGTTCAAAAAAAAGTCAAATAAATGTCACTGAATGTGTTCAGTCGACCTAAAAAGAGGTCCGTCCCTGTCAGGTCGGGCTTTTTACGTCCGTTCAATCTATGAGAACACATTCGCCAGCAAATTCAAGGATGTTTTCGGGAAAAGTTACCCGATATAATAGAAACACGTCTTAAAAAAAGAGGGACGAAACGATGGCGTATCCAAAAGGGAAATTATCCGAAGAAAAGGTATTTAAAGATCCTGTGCACCGCTATGTTCACGTACGGGATGCATTGATATGGGATTTAATCGGAACGAGAGAGTTCCAGCGCCTTAGACGAATTAAACAGCTAGGCACCACTTATTTAACGTTTCATGGGGCAGAACACAGCCGATTTAATCATTCACTCGGTGTATACGAGATTGTCAGACGAATTGTGGATGATGTGTTTAAAGGAAGACCCGAATGGGATGAAGGGGAGCGTGAGCTTGTACTGAGTGCCGCCCTGCTTCATGACCTTGGACATGGTCCGTTTTCTCATTCCTTTGAAAAGGTCTTTCATTTAGATCATGAATCGTTTACAAGAGATATCATTTTAGGGCAGACGGAAGTAAATGAAGTGCTGCGCCGGGTCAGTGACGATTTTCCAAAGCATGTAGCAGAAGTCATTGCCAAAACGTATCAAAACAAACAGGTGGTCAGTTTGATTTCAAGTCAAATTGATGCCGACCGAATGGATTACTTGCAGCGTGATGCTTACTATACAGGCGTCAGCTATGGTCACTTTGATATGGAACGTATTTTACGCGTAATGCGTCCAAGAGAAGATCAGATTGTGATGAAACAGAGCGGGATGCATGCCGTAGAGGATTATATTATGAGCCGCTATCAAATGTACTGGCAAGTCTATTTCCACCCAGTGACACGCAGTGCGGAAGTCATTTTAACAAAAATCCTCCATCGGGCAAAAGAGCTGCATGAAACGGGATATATTTTCACACATGCTCCTGTGCATTTTTATTCAATTTTTGAAGGAAATGTCACCACAGAGGACTATATTAAGCTGGATGAATCCATTGTCTTATTTTATTTTCAGGCGTGGGAAGATGAAGAAGATCACGTGCTGGCTGATTTGTGCCGCCGTTTTATGAACCGCCGTTTATTCCAATATACAGAGTTTAATCCTAACGAAGAAATGACGAAATATTTCAAGCTGACGGCTTTGTTCAAAGAAGCAGGAATTGATCCTGACTATTATTTAGTGGTCGATTCTTCCTCTGATTTGCCTTATGACTTTTATAGACCGGGCGAAGAAGAAGAGCGGCTGCCGATCCACCTTTTGACGCAAAGTGGTCATATTAAAGAACTGTCGAGACAGTCAGATATTGTTGACGCCATTTCCGGTAAACGAAGAACCGATCATAAACTTTATTTCCCAATGGACTTAATTGTAGATATGTCGGAAAAAGCTGAAGAAAAGAAGGCGATCATGAAGCTGCTTGGATTGGGATAAGGAAGTACTGAAAAAGGAGATGTCGGGAATTTGTTGAAAGAGCATGCAAAGTTGATGAAGGTATTCTCTGAATCAGGGGAAATCGTTGGACGGAAGAAGCTGCAAAAGATGATTTACATAGCAAAAAAGCTGGATTTGCCTTTTTATGAGAAATACGATTTTCATTTTTATGGCCCCTATTCAGAGGAATTGACGCTCAGAATTGAAGAGTTGTGCAACCTTGGATTCTTGGACGAAATGAAGGAAAAAAAGGGCGGATACTATCAATATCGCTATTCGCTGACGGACAATGGAAAAGAGTTTCTTGATCAGTGTGAAGTGGACATGCCTGACCTTAAAGTGCTGACGCAGCAGATGAACGAGCAATCGTCTCGTTTTCTAGAGCTTGTCTCAACGATTTTATACTTTGATGATCTGCCAAAAGATGAGGTAAAGGAAAAGGTCTTCACCATTAAAAGCAAGCAGCGCTATACGGACGAAGAATTTGAGGCAGCCCTTGCGTATATTGATCAGTTGAAGGAATTGAACTAACTTGCAAAAGCCCAATTTTTGGGCTTTTTTTGTTTTGTAAGACCTGGACCGAAAGCGCTATTTTTGAATGAAATGTGTGTCGAAATATCCGGAAAATTAGTGAAAATGACATGATTCGACTTTCTTCCTGTATATCAAATTCCCTGTTTTTGACTGAATAGAAGGAAAATGGTGAATTTTCAGTGAATATATAACCTTGTGAAAAACAAAGGAGGGATAGGAATGAAAAAGCGTTCAGTCTTTTTGTCATTTTTATTGGTAGGTAGTTTGTTACCGGGGGTAAGTTCAGCTTCTGCACCAGTTGCAAGTGCAGGTCATGGGCATGATCATGGTCATGCGCCGTTTGAAACACATATTAGTGAAGGGTTGCCAAAGGCAAACGATTTTAAAGATTTGACGAAGGCACCTCCTATTGAAAGAGATGTGACAACCAAGATTTTAGATGAGTCTGGTAAACAGGTAGGGTCTAGAACCTTTAAAGCAAATACAGGAGATTCGATTTCAACAAAAGCTAGTACAGGCAGTCAGAAAGTGACCGTCTATGCAGTAGCTGATGCGCAGTATCGTGCGAAATATAGTGATTGGCAGACGCGCATTGTCAGCATCATTGAGCAAGCGGATGTGACATTTAACCGTGATCATGATGTGGACTTTGTCGTACAAGCCGTAGGATCTTGGACGTCCTCAGGATCAAATTCATCACAAATTTTATCCAACCTTCAGCGCAGCTTTGATGGCAGAGGATACGATTTTGTCACAGGATTTACAGCAAATCCAAACTTTGATGCTGGCGGAATCGCTTATGTTTACAATAGTGCACCGAGCGGTAGTGCATTCGCCGTTAACCTTGATCAAGGAACAGCGAACACAGCAAAAGCGGCTACACATGAATACGGCCATAACTTTGGTTTGCCGCATGACCCTCAAGGCAGCGGAATTGTCTGCTTAATGAATTATGATTATTCTTACACTGTCGATTACTTCGATGCGGCTCATAAAAATCAAGTGAACCGTAATAAAGCTTGGTACAGATAAGGTAAGAGACAAAAGGACAAACACCGAAAAAGTGTTTGTCCTTTTTATATGCTTACAGGTCGCTCATTCGCTTTCCTGCTACAGCATAATGTTCTTTTTTCATTTCTTCAATAATGACAGAGACTTTTTCTGCACCTGCGCCTGTTGTTTCAACAACGGCATCTGTGACTTTCTCCACAAGAGCTCTTTTCTGCTCATCTGTTCTTCCTTCAAGCATTTGAACGGTGATAATCGGCATGATGGCAACCTCCTTTTTCCTGTAGTGCTACGCTTCCCTTTAGTTTAAGGGACTTCTTATAGTATACTGAATGGAGTAAATCATTGTATAGAAAGAAAGAGGGATTCATGCCTTTGGACCAATTTCTTGTTTATCCATTAGAACTGATTCCATATGTCGCCATTACGCTTGTTGTGGCTTTTACGATGCACGAGCTGGCGCATGCATATGTTGCGTATCGTTTTGGAGATCCGACAGCTAAAAATCAAGGGAGACTGACGCTCAATCCATTGAAGCACCTTGATATTTTCGGGACGATCTTGATCTTTGTGGCTGGGTTTGGCTGGGCGAGGCCTGTACCTGTGAATCGGTACCATTTCAAAAACCCGCGTCTCGCAGGGATATGTGTGTCGATCGCTGGACCATTAAGCAATTTGGTTTTGTCATTTTTGGGCTTTTGTGTGTATGCGCTTCTTCAGAAATTTGGTGGGGAGTCGCTCATTCGCTTTGAGCCGGGGGTCGATTATTTCTTCCAAATCTTTATTAACTTGAACGTGATTTTGTTCCTATTTAACTTATTACCGATCCCGCCGCTGGATGGATATCGTATTATTGAGGATGTTGTCAGTCCCGGCATCCGTGCAAAGATGACGCAATTTGAACAGTATGGAATCATCATTTTCCTCATCTTCGTCATCACGCCGCTAGGTCAGTTTGTTTTTGGCCCTTTGATCGGAATGCGTAATCAAATTATTGACTGGTTTAATCTTATTTTGAAGCCGCTGCTTTAGGAGGTCTAATGAATGGAAGGTAAAAAGAAGAAACCAATTGGTTTTAATATCATTAAAAAAACAGATTCAACGGATGGGCATGGAGGTTTTGGGGCAGGTGCCCTCAGCCTTGATAATATCTCGCCAGTGATCATTGATGTGGAGGAAAAGGAAGCCGTCATTGATATTGGTGCGATGCATGCAAGAAGTGCCGTCGAAAAAGGAATTAAATTTTTAAAAACCAAAGAAGAGGTACCTAACGGAAAACCGTATTGGCTCGTATGGGTGACGATTGACCGCAGAGAAGAGGGGCCATATTATGCAGGAGTCACAGCTTGTGAAATGACGGTTGACCGCTCGATCCGCAGAGGATATAAGTCGCTTCCTGAGCATGTGAATTTAATGGATAAATCCATGAAGCGTAAAATCGTTGTCAGTCATATGGATGATGGTTCGAAAAAGGTGCTCGCTGATTTCTTGAAGAGTCACAATGAAGCGTTATGGGAAGCATCTACAGATGAATTAAAAGAAGGGTTGTCTGTTCCTGAGTAATTGTGAAATTTTTGTGAAGAATGATGAATGGATACCAATTCCAGTCGTTTTTTCAGTAAACTGGTGTTAAAGCTAGGACATGGAGAATCCCGAGATGCAGATCTCGGGGTTTTTCATGTCCATTTTTAACGTTTCAGCCACTTTTCCCACCATTTCTTAGGCTGTTGATCCTGAGCCGTGTCTTGCTCAGATGCTTTGTTCTCGGCACCATAGCAGACACCGGTCGGCTCCGTTCCTTCTATAAAATAGGTAAATACCTTTGATTCGCATCCTGGGCCAGCGAGATCACCCGTTTTTGGATTGATATATACGCCTTTTACACCGTCTGGCGGCATGAAGGAGGAGGCTGGCTGGTTTGAGAGGGCTGATTCCATAAAGGAAGCCCATATCTTTTTCGCATAGGCGGTTTCTTTGACCGAGTCAATGGTGCGTCCTTTATCATAGCCGGTCCACACACCTGTGACGAGCTGGGGAGAGAAGCCGATCATCCAGCTGTCAGCGCCTGTCGTCCCCGATTTTCCTCCATAATTTCTGGTAAGATCTTTTGAAATGGTACGTCCTGTGACACTTGTATAGCCATTTAATTGATCATTGAACATCCCTGACATCATGTCAGTGGTGACAAATGCTGCTTTTTCATCTAGTACTTGCTCTCGTTTTTGTTTCTCCTCAAATAGAACATTGCCCTTTGCGTCCGTTACTTTCGTAATAAAGGTTGGCTTGACACGTTTTCCTCCATTGACCAGCATCGCATAAGCATTGGTCATTTCGATTGGTTTGACAGGTGAAGTACCTAGCGCAAGTGAAGGCACTTGATCTAGTTTTTCGTGAATCCCGAACGTTTTGCCTGCACGTACAAGCTGTTCCATTCCTAAAAATAGATGGGTTTTGACCGCATAAATGTTATCAGATAGAGCCAAAGCCTGAAGCATCGTAATACCGTCATTGGCGTAATAGCCGTGATAGTTGCTTGGTGAATAAGCGGCGCCGCTTCCTTGCTCATCGAGTTCAAAAACGGTTTCCTCACTGCGCATCACCGTTGCTGGTGTAAACCCATTTTGCAAAGCCATGTAATAGAGAAGTGGTTTCATTGTTGAACCCGGCTGTCTTTTTGCTTGTGTGACCCGATTGAATGGACTTTTCTCGTAATCTCTCCCGCCTATGAGGGCGAGTACATGCCCTGTTTGGGGATGGATGGCGGTAAAGCCAATTTGGATACCTGATTCAGAATCCATGATGTTGGTTAAAGTCTTTTCAGCGATTTTTTGTAATTCAGGTTGTAAGGTCGTTTCGATATGAAGACCATACGTTTCAATTTGTTCCTCGGTTAAACCCAGCGTTTGTTTCAGTTCGCGAATGACATCATCATAAAAATACGGGGCCTGCTTTGCTTGCAGCTGCTTTTGTTTGAGCGGGCGATAGGACAGCTTTTCCTTGCTGGCATCAGTAGCTGCTTTTTTCGTAATCATGCCATCCTCTTGCATTTGCCTCAGAATCATATTCTTTCTTGCACTGGCTTTCTCCTCATTCACATAAGGGGAGTAGAGAGAAGGCCCCTTTGGAATACCGGCAAGCAAGGCAGACTCAGCTAAAGTCAAGTTCTTCGCTTTTTTTCCAAAGTAAAGGCGGGATGCCGCTTCCACACCGTATGCGCCGTGGCCATAATATATGGTGTTCAAGTATCCTTCCAATATCTCATCTTTTGTATAGTTTTGTTCTAAGCGGATCGTGTAAAAGGCTTCATTCCACTTCCGCTTCCATGTTTTATCATGATCTAAATATAAATTTCGTGCGTATTGCTGGGTGATCGTGCTGGCGCCTTGTACCTTTGCCATTGCACGAATATCTGCCACCGCAGCACCTGCCATTCGTTTCACGTCAAAGCCGTGATGCTGATAAAAGGTTTTATCCTCAACCGCGACCACTGCCTGCTGTATATGAGGGGACATGTCCTTTAAAGGAACCCAGTATCTCTTTTCTCCAAAGCTCGATTCGCCAAGTTTAGACCCATCGGCTGCATAAATGGTCGTGGATTGGGGAACTTGAACAGAGGGAGCGCCTTGCCACTTAGCTAGTAAAAGAATCGTCAAAAAGACTGTGCCTGCAAATAGAAAAGCGAGCAAGCCGATAAAAAAACAGGCCCGAATCGTTTTCACGGTCATGCGGATTTTTTTATTACTCATGATTGTGTCCATGCAAAGCCCCCATTTTGACGGTTTTTTATCAGTATGGGACAAAGAAAACCGTTTTAAACAGGCGACTGCAAGGGTGTGCTTTAAAAAATGAAGTTATCTTATGCGGTTCTTTACAATTTGATACGAATCCACTATACTTTTTTCTTGGACAATCGATATAGTCATAGCCGATAAAAGGCGCTAACAATAGATGTTTGTTTATTATTGGATGAGAGGAAGATGAACGATGAGCGAACTTTGGTATACAGAGAAGCAAACGAAGAATTTTGGCATTACATTGAAGGTGAACAAAACCCTTCACACAGAACAAACAGATTTTCAGCATTTAGAAATGGTGGAAACAGAAGAGTTTGGCAATATGCTGTTTTTAGACGGTATGGTGATGACATCAGAGAAAGATGAGTTTGTATACCACGAAATGGTGGCACATGTTCCTCTTTTCACTCATCCAAACCCGGAAAATGTTCTTGTCGTAGGCGGAGGAGACGGTGGTGTTATTCGTGAAATCCTGAAGCATCCAAGTGTGAAAAAAGCGACACTTGTTGATATTGATGGCAAGGTCATTGAATACTCGAAGAAGTTCCTTCCTTCAATTGCTGGGAAACTAGACGATCCTCGTGTAGAGGTGAAAGTGGGAGACGGCTTTATGCACATTGCGGAAGCCGACAACGAATATGACGTGATCATGGTTGACTCAACTGAGCCAGTTGGACCAGCTGTGAACTTGTTCTCTAAAGGTTTCTATGCAGGAATCTCAAAAGCACTAAAAGAAGACGGTATTTTCGTTGCACAGACGGACAACCCTTGGTTCACACCTGAGTTAATTACAAATGTACAGCGTGATGTAAAAGAAATTTTCCCGATTACCATGTTATATACAGCGAATATCCCAACATATCCAAGCGGTCTTTGGACATTTACCATTGGTTCTAAGAAGTATGATCCACTTGCTGTAGAAGACAGCCGCTTCTTTGATATTGATACGAAATATTACACAAAAGAATTGCACAAAGCGGCATTCGTTCTGCCGAAATTTGTGAGCGATTTAATCAAATAAATCAAGCGAAGTGGAAATGCGCAAATGAAAGTTTGCGCATTTTTTGAAGCGTAAAAGGAGGAATCTTGTATGAGATTCGACGAGGCTTATTCAGGAAAAGTGTTTATTGGAAGTCATCCAACATGGGAAGATGCGAAAGTCATTTTATACGGGATGCCGATGGATTGGACCGTCAGCTACCGTCCAGGCTCACGTTTTGGCCCGAACCGTATTCGTGAAGTATCCATTGGATTAGAGGAATACAGTCCTTATTTAGATCGTGAACTGCACGAGGTGCCATTCTTTGATGCTGGCGACATCCCGCTTCCATTTGGCAATGCACAGAAAAGCTTAGATTTAATTGAAGAGTATGTCGACAGCATTTTAGAAAAAGGGAAGTTTCCATTAGGAATGGGTGGCGAGCATCTTGTGTCTTGGCCGGTTTTCCGTGCGATGTATAAGAAATACCCTGATTTGGCCATCATCCATATGGACGCACATACCGATCTTCGTGAGGAATATGAGGGTGAGCCGCTTTCACATTCGACACCGATTCGCAAAGTTGCAGGACTTATTGGACCTGAAAATGTATACTCTTTCGGCATCCGTTCAGGGATGAAAGAAGAATTTGAATGGGCAAAAGAAGCAGGCATGCACATTTCTAAATTTGAAGTGCTGGATCCATTGAAACAAGTATTACCAAAGCTGAAAGGCCGCCCAGTTTATGTGACAATTGACATTGATGTACTTGACCCAGCTCATGCACCTGGTACAGGAACGGTAGATGCTGGCGGTATTACGTCAAAAGAACTGCTGGCATCTATTCATGCCATTGCTGGTTCTGATGTGCATGTCGTCGGTGCAGACCTTGTAGAGGTAGCGCCTGTATATGATCATTCCGATCAAACGGCGAATACAGCAAGCAAACTTTTACGAGAAATGCTGCTTGGTTTTGTGAAATAACATCTTGATAGAGGAGCTTGTCATCTCATATGGACAAGCTCTTTTTTTACATGGGTGACATGATAAAGGAGGCAGGTCGTGTTTTCTTCTGTATTGATGGTATTACTCGCTTTATGTGTGTTAGCGGCAGGCTTTCTTACGCTGAAAAGAGAGCTTGCAGCGGGTCCGCCTACTTTTATCTCGAAAAAAGAGGCAAAGGATGAGATGGTTCATCTGTTTCAGGATCGAGGCTTTTTCTATCTCACTGGCATCGCGCTGTTGATGCAGTTTGTTTATAAGCAAGGGCATCTTCCCCCATTTGATTTGTTTCAGGCATTTTTGGCAAGTTCAGGTATCCAAGCACTGTTTTATCTCATCAATCGAAAAAGCGCAGGGCTCAAGACTGGACTCGTGATAGGGGTGAGCTTCATTTTTCTTTTTTTCTAAAGAGACATGTGAAGATCAAAAATGGGGTTTCATCCACACGAAGATGAGAAATGATGGGATGATAGGCAATCGGGATTATGGTATACTATTTTAGTTAAACGGGTCTTAGCAAAGGAAGTGCAAAATGACACAAAACCAAATTTCAATTCATGTAAAGTCAGTGATGAAACCAGAGACGGAACCGGCTGAAACGATCGAATTCCGAACAACTGGAACGTATCAAGAGAAGAATGACAAAACGTATCTCACTTACCATGAAGAACATGAAATGGGTCAAGTAAAAACTGTTGTCAAAATAAGTGAAAAAGAAATTTTTGTCATGAGATCAGGTGTGATTCAAATGAAGCAGCGCTTTCTCACTGGAGAAACGACCGTGACACATTACACGATGCCATTTGGCACACTTCAGCTTGATGTGCACACACATGGCATTGATCTTGATGTAGACAATGGGCTTCTACACATTACGTACGATATGCTGACAGGTGAAGATCAAAAGCATTTACATACATTATCGATTTCATATAAGGAGGATTTACGTTCATGAATATCGCAGAACAGGTCAAAGATGCGTTAAAAGAAGAAGTCATTGCGGCAGTCGTCAAAGCAGGACTTGCTGATGAAAGCCAGGTGCCGGATGTTCTTTTGGAAGTGCCAAAAGACAAAACTCACGGTGATTATTCCACCAATATGGCGATGCAGCTTGCTCGCATTGCGAAAAAAGCACCTCGTCAAATCGCCGAGGATATTGTGAATGCATTTGATAAAGGCAAAGCGTCAATTGAAAAACTGGATATTGCAGGTCCAGGATTCATCAACTTTTATATGAACAATCAGTATTTAACGAAACTGATTCCGGCAGTTCTTGAGGCAAAAGAGGCTTATGGCGAAACGAATACAGGCGGCGGTCAAAAAGTGCAAGTCGAATTCGTCTCAGCCAACCCAACAGGTGACCTTCACCTTGGACATGCCCGCGGCGCCGCTGTAGGAGATTCTCTTTGCAACATCCTTGATAAAGCAGGCTTCGACGTGAGCCGTGAATACTATATCAACGATGCAGGCAATCAGATCAATAACCTTGCTCTATCTGTAGAAGTACGTTACTTTGAGGCGCTCGGTCTTGAAAAAGAAATGCCAGAGGACGGGTACAGAGGAGAAGACATCAAAGGCATCGGGCAGAAACTTGCGGATGAATTTGGTGACCGTTTCGTGCATGAATCAGAAGAAGAGCGTATGAAATTCTTCCGTGAGTACGGTTTAAAATATGAACTAGAAAAACTACGTGTCGACCTAGAGAATTTCCGTGTCCCATTTGATGTGTGGTATTCTGAAACGTCTTTATATGAAAACGGAAAAATCGAACCAGCGCTAGAAACACTTCGCGCTAAAGGCTATGTCTTTGAAGAGGACGGCGCAACATGGTTACGTTCAACTGATTTTGGTGATGACAAGGACCGTGTCCTGATTAAAAAAGACGGCAGCTTCACGTACTTGCTTCCAGATATCGCATATCACAAGGACAAATTGGACAGAGGTTTTGACCAGCTCATTAACATTTGGGGAGCGGACCATCACGGCTACATTCCTCGAATGAAAGCGGCGATCCAAGCACTTGGATATCCAGCGGACAAACTGGAAGTCGAAATCATTCAGCTTGTTCACCTTTACAAAAACGGTGAAAAGATGAAGATGAGTAAACGTACAGGTAAAGCCGTCACAATGCGTGACTTGATTGAAGAAGTGGGCTTAGATGCTACTCGTTATTTCTTTGCGATGAGAAGTGCGGCGACACATATGGACTTTGACCTAGACTTAGCGATTTCTACGTCTAACGAAAACCCTGTGTACTATGCGCAATATGCACATGCGAGAATTTGCAGCATGCTCCGTCAAGGGGAAGAAAAAGGCTACGAGCCAAACCTTGAAAAAGCAGATTTCTCTCACATTCAATCCGATAAAGAATACGATCTTCTGAAAATCATCGGCAGCTTCCCAGAGGTTGTAGCAGAAGCAGCAGAAAAACGTATTCCGCACCGCGTCACAAACTATATCTATGATCTAGCATCAGCCCTTCACAGCTTCTACAACGCCGAGAAGGTCATTGATGTTGAAAATGAAACAAAAACAACAGCACGTCTATCACTAATGAAGGCGACACAAATTACACTAGCCAACGCATTAAAACTCATTGGCGTATCTGCACCGGAAAAAATGTAATGCACAAAGCCCCGCTCTATTTTATGAGCGGGGCTTCTTTATATAAAAAACCCGCTATTCTCGAGAGATAGCGGGTTTTGAAAATTAACCAAGCGTATTAATAATGTTAGAAATAGAATCGAATAATTGACTAAGTACATCAGAGAACATGAGCGTATCCTCCTTTCAGAAAGCATGTAGTATGTGCGTGTCATAGGAATTACCCAAGTGTGTTAATGATGTTAGAAATAGAATCGAATAATTGGCTAAGTACATCAGAGAACATAGTTTGTATCCTCCCTTCGGCAAGCATGTAGTATGTGTAAGTTAATGGGATTATCCAAGTGTATTGATAATGTTAGAGATAGAATCAAATAATTGGCTAAGTACATCAGAGAACATGTTTTTGCCTCCTCTCTTTTCTTTTTACATCTACTTAACGAAGAGGATGAAGGGTTGGATCACTTTTTCTAAAAAAATTTTAAAAAGACATAAATGCATAGAAAAAGCACCCTCATATGAGGGTGCTTTTTAGGTTTTATTTATGCATGAACACGCCATTGGATTTGTCCGTCGTAGCAGGATAGCTCTGCACTCCCGCCAATCGGTAAGGTGAATACCGGCTGTGTATGTCCGATATCGACATCATAAATCACTGGAATGTGTTGAAGCATTGGGTGCTTATCTAGAATGAACCTCAAATGTTCCTCTGTCATCTTGGATTTCTTTTGAAAACGTCCGATGATTAACCCTTTAATGGATTCGGCATGCTGCAAGAGCGAGGCAAGGTCTCTGGCGAACATTTCAGGAAAGACCAAGTCATCATCTTCTACAAATAAGATGGCATCCTTGATGCGAGGCATAAAGGGTGTCCCTTGCAGTAAGTTCAGTGTACAAAGATTTCCGCCATACAAGGTGCCTTCAGCTGTTCCTTCTTGATAAATCCCCCATGTTGTCGGATGAAACTGCCTATTTGCTTGATCAAGATACCACGCATCATCACTCCACTTTGTAGAAGGGGTGAAATCAAATGGCTCGCTGCTCATCAGGCACGCTTGAAACATGGCTGTCTGTTCCTCTTGTCCTTGTTCCATATGGAAACTGGAGAAATGAGGACCTGAGTACGTCACCATGTCACATTTGGCGGTAATGGCGTTTGCAAGTGCGGTAATATCACTGTAGCCGCAAAGAACTTTTGGGTGCTGACGGATCAAATCATAATCTATATAAGGCAAAAGCTCATTGCAGTTAAAGCCGCCGATTGCTGTCAAAATGCCGTCGACTTCATCATTTGAGAATGCCTCATGTAGATCAGATAGACGGTGTTCAATAGAAGAAGAGGAATGCAGATCACATTCAAACACGTGTTGTCCAAAAGAAACAGTGAACCCTATTGCCTCTAAACGTTTTTTCGCCTGAGCCATTCCTTCTTCTGATAAAATGCTGGCACTTCGGCTTGGAGCAATTACCCGAATGTGGCTTCCCTTTTTTAAAGCAGATGGTGTACGCATAAGTCATTCGTCCCTTCCTTCACATAGTTTCCATTATATCGGATCAAAACGCTCCAGTCTGTAAAAGCTAAAAGAAAGCAGCAAACCGTGCGTTTCAGACGAGCTGTGCAAAGGGTATGGAAAAGAAAAAGACAGAATGAGGGCGGAGAATGTGAAAAAGAGGAGACTGGAATTTCTATTTTTATATTTCATGATATTCGGGGCATATGTGGTGTTTTGGTGGCCGGTTCCAGCGTGGGGTTTTCAGCTTTATGCAGCTAGTTACATCGCCATCATTTTATTTAGTATTATCTCGCTTATGCTAGAGAACCGGACATCACAGCACACGCTGTTATGGATGTATGTACTGATCTTTTTCCCGATCATCGGCTATATGTTTTATTTGTTCTCAGGACAGCTATATGTCAAGGGACATTTGTTTAAATCAAAGAGAATGTATAACCGAGAAAAATTACGCAGAATATCAGAGCTTGAGAGTAAGCCGGATGAGACGCGTTTAACCGATAATCAGCGTGCTTTTTTTCATTACACAGAAAAAGCAACAGGTATGCATGTAAATACAAATAGTGATATGGAGATTTTAAAGAATGGAGAGGAAACCTTTCCACGTATTTTTGAAGAATTAAAAAAGGCAAAAACGTTCATCCATATAGAATATTACATGTTCAAATCTGATTTTCTCGGTCACCGGATGATGGAGATCCTGATTGAAAAAGTGAAAGAAGGAGTAGAGGTCAGATTCATCTATGATGCGGCTGGCAGCATTCGCTTCTCACGAAAAGATATTAAACGATTGAAGCAGGCGGGGATAAAAGTCGCTCCTTTTCTGCCATTAAAATACGGATTCTTTAATCAAAAATTCAATTTCCGAAATCACCGAAAAATTGTGATTATTGATGGAGAAACAGGATTTGTTGGTGGGCTCAATGTCGGGAAGGAATATGTAGGACGCGATGAAAACATCGGCTTTTGGCGTGACACGCATACGATGTTAAAGGGTGAAGCCGTTCAGACACTTCACTCCATTTTTATGCTGGACTGGGAGTATGTATCAGATGAAGTGTTAATTGATGATCCGAAATATCACACCCCGCATCCTGTGACAGGAGAAGATGTCATTCAGGTCGTGCCGACTGGACCTGATATGAAGGAAAGTATGAGTGATTTATACGATGCGCTCATTTCGAATGCACAGCAATTTGTCTGGATTGCGACGCCTTATTTTGTCCCAAATGAATCTATTCGCACAGCGTTAAAAATTGCGGCGACAAGAGGGGTGGATGTGCGTGTGATGGTGCCTGAGATTAATGATGGATTTCTCACGCAATACGCCACACGATCTTATTTTTCTGAGCTTTTGAAAGAGGGCATCAAGGTGTATCACTATCAAAAAGGTTTCATGCATCAAAAGGTCATGATTGCAGACGGAGAACTTGCCTCTGTCGGAACGGCCAATGTTGATATGAGAAGCTTCCAACTCAATTTTGAGGTCAATGTCTTTACAGCGGCAAAGAAACCGATCGAGCAATTGATGGCTCATTATGAGGAAGATATGAAAGAATGTGAGCAAATGGGGCCGGTTCATTTTTATAAAAGGGGCTTAAAGGAACGTTTAAAGGAATCGTTTGCGCGATTGTTTTCAGGTGTATTGTGAGGGAATCCAGGGGAAGAAATCATTTCCTGATCTAGTAATTCGATAATGATTCCTCTATAATTGAAAATGATTATCAATTATAGAGGAAGTGAGGTTCTTTTACATATGCTAAAACGCTTTTTTGCCTATTACAGGCCCTATCGTGGTCTGTTCTTTTTAGATTTCTTTTGCGCTGTTGCCGTCGGACTCATGGAACTCGGTTTCCCGCTGATCGTGAACTACTTCATTGATACATTACTGCCGACAGGTAACTGGACGGTCATTGCCTGGACCGCACTTGCGCTGTTTGTCATTTACGCACTCAGCTCAGTGATGCAATTTATCGTGTCATATTGGGGGCACATGCTTGGCATTAATATTGAGACCGATATGCGAAAAAAGCTATTTGATCATTTTCAGCGTCTGTCCTTCAAATTTTTCGATAATAACAAAACAGGTAAACTCATGTCACGGATGACAAATGACCTTATGTACATTGGAGAGGTGGCGCATCACGGACCTGAGGATTTGTTTATTGCGATTATGACCATTCTTGGCGCCTTTGCCGTCATGCTCATGATTAACTGGCAGCTTGCCATTTTAACCTTCTTGATTATGCCAGTCATCATCTGGTTAGCCCTTCATTTTAATAAAAAAATGACACAGGCAATTACACAACTCAACAATGACATTGGAGATTTTCATGCAAGGGTTGAGAACAATATTGGCGGTATTCGTCTTGTTCAAGCCTTTGCAAATGAACATTTTGAGAAAAAGCGCTTTGCTGAAAACAACAACCGCTTTCGAAAAGCGAAACTTCTTTCCTATAAAATTATGTCGGTCAACGGATCGATCAGCTATATTCTCACAAGGCTTGTGACGCTGTTTGTCCTTCTGGCAGGTACATGGTTTGTCCTTCAAGGTCAATTAACGGCAGGTGGATTTATCGCCTTTGTCTTGATCACAAATGTGTTGTTCAGACCAATTGATAAGATCAACACGGTGATTGAAATGTATCCAAAAGGCATTGCCGGTTTTAAAAGCTATGTCGATTTGCTTGAAACAGAGCCAGATGTGAAGGATACAGAAGGAGCACGTGATATTTACGGCTTGAAAGGTGAAATTGAGTATCGAAACGTGACATTTGGCTACGATGAGCACAGTCATGTATTGAAGGATATCAACTTGAAGATCAAACAAGGGGAAACTGTTGCGTTTGTCGGTCCATCAGGAGCGGGGAAATCGACCATTTGCAGTCTGCTGCCTCGTTTTTATGATGTGGACGAAGGAGACATCACCATTGATGGTGTGAGCACAAAATCGATGACCTTGTCCTCGTTAAGACAGCAGATTGGCATTGTGCAGCAGGATGTCTTTTTATTCTCAGGCACCATTCGTGAAAACATTGCGTACGGCAACCTAGAAGCGAGTGATGCAGACATTTGGGAGGCGGTGCGACGTGCCCATTTAGAGGAGCTCGTTCAGCGTTTCCCAGAAGGGTTGAATACGGTCATTGGTGAACGCGGCGTTAAGCTATCCGGCGGTCAAAAACAACGTCTGTCAATTGCACGGATGTTTTTGAAAAACCCGTCTATTCTTATTTTGGATGAAGCGACGTCAGCACTTGATACAGAAACAGAAAAAGCAATCCAAGACGCACTAAGCGAACTGGCAGTCGGCCGGACGACACTCGTCATTGCTCACCGCCTTGCGACAATTAAACATGCAGACCGAATCATCGTCGTGACAGAGGAAGGCATTGAAGAACAAGGCCGCCATCAAGACTTAATCCAAATGGGCGGCGTCTATAGCAGACTGCATGAAGCGCAGTTTGGTCATTGAAGAGAAGTGATTGAATGAGTCCAGTTATGAAGCTGGGCTCTTTTTGATAGGATAAAATCTTCTTTTCCATTTAAATGGAATGTTGATATACTATAAGGCAATTGGATTCAAAAGGAGAGGATGGCTTGAGTGAAACGGCAAAAACAGTCATGATCAAAAGCATTCACTACGTGACGCTCGTTGGCTTATTTATCTTAATCATTCCCGCTGGACTCAATCCAGTCTTTTTTTATGTGGGAATGATTTTGTTTGGCATCAACACGGGAGTAAACGTCATAGACAGTTCTCTGAGCAGAAAAAAGATATTTGCGATGCTGGCCATCAGTTTTGCTGTCATATTGTTTGGGCTGTTTAAGCTCTTATATTAAATCTGTGCCCTTTTGAAAAAGGGCTTTTTTTGCTAGGATAGTAAAAACTCGTGTAGGAAGGATCTGATGGAATGAAGGGGCTTCGGCATTTACAGAAGGGCGATAAAATAGGTATTTATTCTCCCTCAAGTCCAGCATCTGCCACCTCGCCTCTTAGGTATGAGCGGGCGAAGGAATGGCTTGAACAAAAAGGATTCATTGTGGTACCAGGATCATTAACAGGGAAAGAGGATCACTATCGTTCGGGAACGATTCAAGAACGAGCAGCTGAGCTGAATGAGCTGATGGCCAGAGAAGATTTGTCCTGTATCATGTCAATGATTGGGGGGACGAACTCGAATAGTTTGCTTCCTTATCTCGACTTTGAGCTGCTGATAAAGCATCCGAAAATCATGATTGGTTATTCAGATGCGACGGCAATTCTTTTAGCGGCTTATGAAAAAACGGGTCTGCCTGTTTTTTACGGGCCTGCACTTGTGCCGTCTTTTGGAGAGTTTGAACCATTTGTCAATCATACATATCAATCTTTCGAGGACATTCTCATTCATCCGCAGCCCATCCCGTATCAGGTGAAAAAACCGCCCTTCTGGACGGACGAACGGATCAACTGGGAAGAGAAAATACGAGACAAAGAAAAACGTCCAAACGATTGGATGTGCGTCATTGAAGGGCAGGCAGAAGGCAGACTGATCGGCGGGAACCTAAATGCCATGTATGGCATATGGGGAAGTGAATTCATGCCTCAAATCCAAAAAGGCGATATCCTTCTCATTGAAGATTGTATGAAAACCGCCTCCACCGTCGAAAAGAACTTCTCTCTGTTAAAGATAAATGGTGTGTTTGAACGGGTATCTGGTATCCTCTTAGGGAAACATGAGCTGTTTGATGATGAAGGAACGGGCAAAAGGCCGCACGATCTTTTACTTGAAGTACTGGGAGATACAAAGAGGCCGCTCATTGCGGAATTTGACAGTGCCCATACGCATCCGATGCTCACGATGCCAATCGGTACACAAGTGAAAATGAATGCAACGTCAGGTGAGGTTTGGCTGACAGAAGCTTGGATATAGAAAAAAGAGCAGCTCTAATGCTGCTCTTCTTTACGAAGCATGTTCTTTTTCAAATGGCTGTAGAAGGTCTTGTGCCTCTTTTCCTTCTACCACGATTAAATAGTCTGAGTCTAAATGAGTGAGCCTAAAGGTTTCTAGCTCTACGATGTTCTTAATGTTGCACATTGTTTTTTTAGAATATACATATAAACGATGCTGAGCGTGCTGGCACTTTTCGTATAGAGAAATAAGCTTATGTAAATTCAATGCTTTCGCAGCAATTCGGATTGAATAGATTTGTGACATCTTCATATCCTCCTGTTAAATACTTTCTCACAATAGCTTTGTTACCCCCGTTGTGATAGAGGTAAACCTTTCTCTACGATTTCCACTCAATGGTGCCTCCGCCCGTCCGCCGATTGCCTCTGATCGCTGACAGCTCCTCAACAAGACGGAGCAAAGCCTGATCCTTTTTCTTTGCCTCAATCATAAAATCCACATCACGACCATACGGCTTTAAAGCTTGAAAAAGTGGCAATACAAACGACATCTCCACTCCATCCGCATGGCTCCGTATCGCTTTTTCTGATTTTGGTGAGGATAAGTGGATTTTAGGCGGTATGCCAGTGTTTGCCCACGTGTCAAACACTCTTGGCAAAATGTCATCAAGCGCCGCATCATCATCTTTGTTTGCCATGTGATGGTGGTAATCAAATACAAACGGGATGCCATGCTTTTCACAAACATCAAGCGTTTCTAATGACGTATAGGTTTTGTCATCATTTTCAAGCGTCATTCTCGCTTTGATATGTGCAGGCAGCTGCTTTATATTTTCATCAAAACGCTGTAAAGCAGATGCCTTGTCGCCATATGCACCTCCGACATGAATATTCATATAGCCTTCCTTTTCAAGCTCCATGGCCTCAAGCATTTCATAATGATAGGTCATATCAATGACGGCGTTTTCTGTAATGGATGGCTTTGGACTTGTGAATAGAGTAAATTGATTGGGGTGAAAGCTCACTCGTAATTCGTGCCGCTTTACGAGTTGACCAATCTCTAGAAATTCTTTGCGAAAGGGTGTCACAAAGTCCCACCGCACCTCAGGATGGGTGGCGAGCGGGACAATCGAGCTTGAAAAACGGTAAAGCGGAATATCATGGGCAATCGCAAAATAAAGCGTTCTTAATGTATTGACGAGGTTGGCTTTCGTCGTTCGCAATAGAGCCTCTGTCCTCTCTTCCTTTGAGAGCTTACTGTATCTTGCAAAGGTCAGCGACTTGGCAGGTGAAGCTTCCCATAAAGTGACAGCGTTGGATACATAACCAAATCGATAACGCATAGGTCAACTCCTTTATAAAAAATACGAGAACAGGGCGCCTATCCACTCCATTGGACGCGTGAGAAGTGGGCGCTGTTTGTATTTTTCTTCAGTCATCAGTTCTGATACTTCCATGTGTTCACGAATCTTGTCCTCTACATGTGCGGTGAAGGCGGGATCATCAATGGCCACATCCACTTCTTCGTTGAAAAACAAACTTCGTTTATCAAAGTTCGCCGTACTGATCATACAACGGCTATGATCGATGAGAATGGCTTTCGCATGATAAAACCCTTTATAAAAACGATACACAAGACATCCAGCAGCAATCAGATCTTTCAAATAATGAAATCCAGCTTCTTTCACAAGCGGGTGATCTGCCTTCATTGGGATGATGATGTCGACAGTCACGCCTCGCTTCCGTGCGTCAAGAAGGGCGCTTAGAAGAGGAGCAGATGGAATAAAATAGGGCGTGCAGATGGTGATTTGCTTTTTCGCCTGTTGAATATCGTGAAGAAATAAGGCCTCTAAAGAAAAACCTGCCGTCGCACGTGTAGTGCACTGTAATGTTCCCGGTTCCAGTGTAGGAAAAACCTCGTATTGCAGCTGTTGAATACCAGATGAGTGGTACAAATCATTCAGAAACACATGCTGGAGGTCTGCGACAACCTGTCCTGTCATGCGCAGGTGATAGTCTTTCCAAATGCCAAACCTGCCGTTTTTCCCTACATATTCATCGCCGATATTAAACCCGCCAATGTAGCCGATCTTCCCATCGATCACCGTGATCTTCCGGTGATTTCTCATGTTCAAACGATAAATGAAAAAAGGAAAACGTGGTTTGTTTAAAAAGTAAAATTGAATGCCGCTTTTTTCTAGCATCTGAATGGATGTTTGATCAAATGGATAGGAGCCTAACCGATCAGTGAGCAAAAAAACCGAAACACCTTGCTCTGCTTTCGCTTTAAGTGCTTGCAGAATCCTTTGCCCAATCTTGTCGTTCTTTACAATAAAGAACATCATATGAATAGAAGAAGAGGCTTGCTGTATATCCGTAAGCAGCTGATCAAACAGTGGTTCGCCATCATGATAAAAGGCTGCATCGCCGCTTGTTTGGTCAAAAGACCGTTCAAAAGCATGGGTAGAAAAATATTTTCTCCCTATATAAAGATCTAGCCTGACAAGTAGAACAATGACGAAGACGACGAGTAGAATGATCCATGCGATCATGAAGGTTCCTCCTTTTTTACATATGACGATAGTGTACCCAAATGGGCAAAAAATATTGACTGAATACTCATTCATTATTTATGATAGAGGTACAACATGGAAACGGAACAAAGTGGGTTTTGGGGAATGAAAGGGGGAGCAAGATGAATAGCCTTTTAATTGTTAACTTAATTGCATTTGCGGCAGTGACCGCTTACGCTGTGTATTTGTTTATTTATCTCATTCGAACACGAGCGGCGTATATTCGTCTTGGCAAAAAAGAAGAATTTCAGAAAGACATGAAAAAACGCTTAGAACGTGTTTGGGTGAATGTGTTTGGGCAAAAGAAACTGCTCAAGGACAAGAAGAGCGGCATCATTCATGTGCTGTTTTTCTATGGATTTATTTTAGTGCAGTTCGGAGCCCTTGATTTTATTATGAAGGGACTTGTTCCAGACAGCGGGCTACCATTAGGTCCGCTTTACGGTGTCTTTACGTTCTTCCAAGAGGTAGTCACACTTCTCATTTTAGTGGCGGTGGTTTGGGCGTTCCATAGAAGATATGTCGAGAAGTTAGTCCGTTTAAAAAGGGGCTTTAAGTCAGGGCTTGTCCTTTTGTTTATTGGCGGATTGATGCTGACCGTATTACTGGGAAACGGAATGAACATCATTTGGCATGGGCACTCACTATCAGCAACTGAGCCCATTGCTTCCGGCATTGCTTTCTTGCTAGGCTGGCTGTCACCACTTGCGGCAACAATTGTGTTCTATGTCGCATGGTGGGTGCATCTTCTTATTTTACTGACGTTCTTAGTGTACGTCCCGCAGTCTAAGCACGCCCATCTCATCGCTGGCCCGGTCAACGTATTTGTCAGCAGATTGGACCCGCCAGGCAAACTGCAAAAAATTGATTTTGAAGATGAGACACAAGAAACGTTCGGCGTTGGGAAAATTGAAGATTTCCGTCAATCTCAGCTGATCGATCTTTACGCTTGTGTGGAGTGCGGGCGCTGTACGAATATGTGCCCGGCGACAGGGACAGGGAAAATGCTGTCTCCAATGGATTTGATTTTACGATTAAGAGATCATTTAACAAATAAAGGGGCTGCCATTACTTCAAAGACACCGTGGGTTCCGCAGCTTGCTTTCAAACAGACGACAGGAAATCAGCTGGCGATGCAGGCAAGGGGAGCTGGAGCGGAAGAATCTGCGGCGAGCGCAATGTATCATCCTTCTCTCATTGGTGAGGTCATTACAGAAGAAGAAATCTGGGCATGCACGACATGCCGAAACTGTGAAGATCAGTGTCCTGTCATGAACGAACACGTCGACAAAATCATTGATATGCGCAGATACTTAGTGCTGACTGAAGGAAAAATGGACGCAGATGCACAGCGTGCGATGACAAGCATCGAGCGCCAAGGGAACCCATGGGGATTGAACCGAAAAGAAAGAGAAAACTGGCGTGAACTAAGAGAAGATGTGCACGTACCGACAGTGAAAGAGCTGAAAAAAGCAGATCAGACCTTTGACTATTTATTCTGGGTTGGATCGATGGGGGCATATGACAATAGAAGCCAAAAGATTGCTCTTGCCTTTGCAAAACTGCTCAATGAAGCAGGGGTTTCTTTTGCTATCCTAGGCAATAAAGAGAAAAACTCAGGCGATACACCGAGAAGACTTGGGAATGAATTTTTGTTCCAAGAGCTTGCTGCAAAAAACATCGAAGAATTCCAAAAAAATGACGTAACCAAAATCGTCACGATCGATCCGCATGCTTACAATTTATTTAAAAATGAATACCCAGACTTCGGGCTCGAGGCAGAGGTGTATCATCATACAGAATTACTGGCAGAGCTAGTAAAAGAGGGAAAATTAACGCCTATTCATGAAGTGAACGAGGTCATTACTTTCCACGATTCTTGCTACCTAGGCAGATATAACGAGGTCTATGATCCGCCAAGAGATATATTAAATTCCATTCCGGGTGTGACACTGAAAGAAATGGAACGGAATCGTGAATCGGGGATGTGCTGCGGTGCCGGCGGCGGCTTAATGTGGATGGAAGAAGAGACAGGTACTCGAATTAACACAGCGAGGACGGAGCAGGCCTTACAGGTACAGCCATCCATCATCAGCTCAGGATGCCCATATTGTTTAACCATGCTTGGGGATGGGACGAAAGCGAAGGAAGTAGAAGAGCAGGTCGGCACATTTGATGTTGCAGAACTTCTTGAAAAATCAGTGTTTGGCGAAACGAGAACGCAGGCTTCATAAAGGTGTCAGGCCGATGGATCGACTGTTCATCGGCCAGTGGACACCGATATTTTATGAGCTGTCTAGCATTTATGTAAGCGGTAACAAATAGGAGGGGAAAGAAATGAGCACGACGGTCATTGTATCTGGAGCGAGAACACCATTTGGGAAAATAGGTGGAACTTTAAGTCGTTTGACTGCTGCAGAATTAGGCGGGATGACGATAAAAGCTGCGCTGGAAAGAGCCTCAAATGTTCATGAAGTGGATGAAGTCATCATGGGTAGTGTCCTTCAAGGAGGACAAGGTCAAATTCCTTCAAGACAGGCAGCTAGACATGCAGATCTCCCTTGGTCGGTTCCGACGCAAACCATCAACAAAGTCTGTGCTTCAGGAATGCGCAGTGTCACGACAGCCGATCAAATCATTCGAGCGGGAGATGCCAATGTGATCGTGGCAGGCGGTATGGAATCCATGTCTCATGCTCCTTATCTTCTGAAAAAAGCACGATGGGGTTACAAAATGGGAGATGGTGCTGTACAAGATGCCATGATTTTAGATGGATTAACCTGTTCGTTTACAGGTGTTCATATGGGTGAGTATGGAAGCATGGCGGCGAAAGAGCTTGGCATTACACGAGAAGAACAAGACCTTTGGGCGTTAAGAAGTCATGAACGAGCCATTGAGGCGCAAAAAAGCGGCTTTTTTAAAAAAGAGATCATCCCCGTTACCGTCAAGAATAAAAAAGGAGATCAGCTGATTTCAGAAGATGAAGCCCCGCGGCGTGATACGTCATATGAACGTTTGTCAAAACTGATGCCCGTTTTCGATCAGGCAGGTACGATTACCGCTGGCAATGCACCGGGTATCAATGATGGTGCAAGTGCGCTTCTATTAATGAAAGACACATACGCCATGCAGCTAGGTGAAAAATCTCTGGCAGTTGTGCTTGGGCATGCGCAAGTAGCAGTAGAGGCAAAGGACTTTCCGAAAACACCAGCTTATGCCATCGAAAAAGTGTTAAAGAAAACAGGGAAGCGAGTAGAGGATATTGATTTGTTTGAAATCAATGAGGCTTTTTCAGCGGTTGCATTGGCATGCGAAAAAATGCTTGGGCTGGATCGGCGGAAAATGAATGTGAACGGAGGGGCAGTCGCGATTGGTCACCCGATTGGAGCAAGCGGAACACGTATTATATTGACCTTGATCCATGCACTCAGACAAAGAGGCGGGGGGATCGGCATTGCGGCGATTTGCAGCGGCGGGGGTCAAGGTGATGCGATCATGATCAAGGTGGATTAAAAAGGAGGCGTTCATTGTCATGAGTATAGAAGAGGCCGTCATGGTCGTTGGGGCTGGTCAAATGGGCTCGGGTATTGCCCAAGTATTTGCACAGTCAGGTTATACCGTCCTGCTCCATGATACGGAAGAGGAGCAGATTCATCGAGCCATTTCCTCTATGACCAAACAACTGACGAAACGAGCAGAAAAAGGAAAGCTGGCACATCAGGCAGTCCGTGATATTACACAGCGATTGGCTGTTTCAACTGATTTAAAGGATGTACAGCAGACGCATTTAGTGATTGAAGCCGCATCTGAACAAATGAAGATCAAAAAACAAATCTTTGAAACCCTCGATCATTTTGCACCTGATGACACGATATTTGCGTCAAATACGTCTTCCTTGTCGATCACAGAATTAGCAGCCGTGACGAAACGGCCTGAGAAAGTGATTGGCATGCATTTTATGAATCCAGTTCCCGTGATGAAACTTGTGGAAGTAATCCGTGCGCTACAAACGGATGATGCCACGTACCAATTTGTTTTTGACACCGCCAAGACATTAGACAAAACCCCAATAGAAGTGGAAGACTTCCCTGGGTTTGTGTCAAATCGCATTTTGATGCCGATGATCAATGAAGCCATTTATACCCTTTATGAAGGCGTGGCAGATGTAGAAAGTATTGACGGCATCATGACGCTTGGAATGAACCATCCAATGGGCCCGCTTCGTCTTGCCGACCTCATCGGGCTCGATACTTGTTTATTTATTATGAATACCCTTCACGAGGGTCTTGGAGATAGCAAATATCGACCTTGTCCTCTTTTGAAAAAATACGTGAACGCAGGCTGGCTGGGCAAAAAGACAAAGAGAGGTTTTTACACTTACCACGACCACTCATAGGGGGAGTCAAGATGGATGTGTTGCTGACAGAAAAACAACGTCTTTGGAGAAAACGAGTAGCAGAATTTGCACGCCAGCATGTATTCCCTGAAATAGAAGCGATGGAACAGGGCGTGTTCCCGAAAACGCTTTTAGCTGAAATGGGTCGGCAAGGCTTTTTAGGCATTCCGATCCCAGATAAGTATCACGGATTAGGGGCAGATTTCACAACCTATATCATGGCGATTCATGAATTATCCAAAGTAAGTGCAACCATCGGTGTCATTGTATCCGTTCATACATCTGTTGTGACGATGCCGATTTTGGCGTTTGGAACAACTGAACAAAAAGAATCCTACGTTCCCAAGCTTGCGTCTGGGCAGAAGCTGGGCGCCTTTTGTCTAACTGAACCGAAGGCAGGATCAGATGCCTCTAGTATTCAGTTGAAAGCAGAGCGCACAGACGATCACTATGTGTTAAATGGAACGAAAATTTTTATCACAAGCGGCGGTGAAGCGGAAGTCTATCTTGTATTTGCCGTGACAGACCCTACTTCTGCTAAGAAAAATATATCAGCGTTCATTGTGGAGAAGGGGACACCAGGATTTACGATCGGAAAAGATGAGAAGAAGATGGGTCTGCATGGATCAAAAACAGTCACACTTCATTTTGACGGTGTTCGAATTCCAAAAAAACAGCTGCTCGGTGCAGAAGGAGATGGCTTTCGGATTGCCATGTCTAGCTTAAATGCGGGGAGAATCGGCATTGCGGCTCAAAGCCTTGGCATTGCAGAAGCCGCATTAGCTGAGGCGGTCACGTATTTAAAGCAGCATCCAGCTGGCCTTGAAACGACCATTCGGTTGGGCGATCTGGGCACCAAGCTGGAAGCGGCAAAACTTCTTGTCTATCAAGCGGCTTCTTATAAAGAGGCCAATCGCCCTGTCACGAAGGAAGCGTCGATGGCGAAGTTGTTTGCATCTAAAACAGCGGTTGATATTAGTACAGAAGTCATCCATTTGCTTGGTCTAGCCGGTTACACGAAGCAATACCGAGCAGAGCGGTACTTTCGTGATGCGAAAATTTGTGAGATTTATGAAGGAACAAGTGAAATACAAAGGCTGGTTATTTGTAAACAGCTAATATGAAGTGAGGTGGCTCATGATGCAGTTCCAATTAAGTGACGAACACGAAATGATACAAAAAATGGTGAGAGATTTTGCGAAAAATGAAGTGGAGCCAACAGCAGCAGAGCGAGATGAAACAGAATCGTATGATCCCGCTATTTTTCGTCAAATGGCGGAGCTTGGTTTAACGGGAATCCCTTGGCCAGAAGAAAATGGGGGGATTGGTAGTGATTATTTGGCCTATGTCATAGCGGTTGAAGAGCTCTCGCGAGTGTGCGCCTCAACAGGCGTCACCCTATCTGCTCACACATCACTCGCCTCATGGCCAATCTATACATTCGGAACAGATGAGCAAAAGGAGACGTATTTAAAGCCGCTTGCAGAGGGACAGAAGATCGGCGCATACGCACTGACCGAGAGCGGCTCGGGTTCAGATGCTGGCGGAATGAAAACAACAGCAGTAAAAGCAGGGAATGAATACGTCTTGAACGGGGCGAAGATTTTTATTACCAATGGAGGCATTGCGGATTATTATATTGTGTTTGCTGTTACTGATAAGGATCCTTCATCCCGTAATACAACAGCTTTTATCGTAGAAAAAGAGACGCAAGGCTTCTCAATCGGCAAAAAAGAAAGCAAACTAGGCATCCGCTCATCGCCAACGACAGAAATCATCTTTGAAGACTGTCGTATACCCGAAAGGAACCGGCTTGGTCAAGAAGGCGAAGGTTTTAAGATAGCGATGATGACACTTGACGGCGGCAGAAACGGTATTGCGGCACAAGCTGTTGGTATTGCTCAAGGTGCTCTGGATGCAGCAGTCAATTACGCAAAGGAGCGCAAACAATTTGGTAAAACAATTATTCAGCAGCAAGGCATTGCTTTTAAGTTAGCGGATATGGCAACGGCAATTGAGGCCTCAAGACTGCTCACCTATCAGGCAGCATGGCTTGAAACGAAAGGGCTTCCGTATGGGAAAGAATCAGCTATGTCCAAGCTTTTTGCCGGTGATACAGCCATGAAGGTGACGACAGAAGCTGTACAAATCTTCGGCGGATACGGCTATACAAAGGATTACCCAGTCGAACGCTACATGCGTGATGCGAAAATCACTCAAATCTATGAAGGTACACAAGAAATCCAGCGGCTGGTCATCTCACGGAAACTGCTAGATATGTAGAAACGAAGCAAAGACCACCTGATGTGAGGTGGTCTGTTTTTGTCTCAAATGTGAAATCCTCTCCAATGTGATCTCATATTACTTGATCGTTATGGTAAAATTGGAAAAAGAACCAAAATGGAGGTTATCATGATGAACACAACATTTATTGGCATTTTAGGAATCGTCACGATGATCATATGGATTATGGTCTCCACAGAGCTTTCAAAGTCTCCAAAAAGGAAGGAAGAAAAAGAAAACAGCCGCAGAAAACTCATTGTACTCGTGTCTGCGGGCACTTTATTCACCGTACCTTTGGTTTTTTCACTCATTCAGAATATCCAGCTGTAACTAAACCGCTGCGGACTGTTTTAATTTCACCCATTTGAAAAAAACAAAACGGACAAGTGGTCCCATAATCAAAAGCTGCAAAGGGAACGCCAACATGACATTATGACCGAAAATCGTTAAGTAATCAGATAGAATCGATTGTGTTTGAAATCCTGTGCTGATGCTTTGAACGACAAATCCGCATAAAGACATGACACACACCATCCCAAACACGATAAAGATAGAAAGAGTGAGAATAAAATAGATTTTCTTGCCTTTTGGGGCAAAACGGTTGGCTGCTTTTTTTGCTGAAGGCCCAACAATACACATCTCAATCAACAACGTGATGGCAAAACCGATCACATAGGTGAGTACACCTTCTAACCATGTCATATGTCCAAGCTGTCCATTTAGAAATAAATTATAAAAGAACATCACTGAAAACATACAAAAACACATCAAGACACCAAATTGTATTTCTTCTTTTTTTGTCATTGGCAATTCGATCAACCTCTCAAAATTAGTCTATTTATTATAGATTTCTGTTTCAATTCGTCGTAAGTGAACATTTTGTGAAGGAATAATTCCCCTTTTTTAAGAAGAGTAAATGACTTTGTATTCATCAAAAGAGAAGACAAAAAAGCATGCAAAACGTGTGCTTCACACATGAATTGTGCCAATTCGTCACAAATGATTGACCGCTAGAGGCTCCTCTTGTGAAAAAATCAAAAATTAACATCAATAAAGGTGGCATAAACTCCCCTAATTTGTTTATAATGAGAGGTATGGTTTGTCGTAAGAATAAGGTATAAATACTTATTATTTCACTGATAAATGGATACATACATGTAATAGAAAGGGAGTGTCTGACCTTGAGTTTGAAAGAATACTCACAGGAACAGCTCAAACAAATGTCTTTAGTTGAACTTGCTTATGAAATTTTCAGAGACAGCAAAACGCCGATTACGTTTTCCGAGTTAATAGATGAAATGGTCCGTTTGCAAGGGATACAAAAATCTGATCTTGATGATCGACTTGCTCAATTTTATACAGACTTAAATATAGATGGCCGCTTTATTTCGTTAGGTGATCAGAGATGGGGACTTCGCAGCTGGTATCCAGTTGATCAAATTGAAGAAGAAGTTCAGCCAGCTGTGAAAACAAAAGCGAAAAAGAAAAAAACAAAAGCTGCTGTCGTTGAAGAAGACTTCGATGATATTGAAGAAGAAGAAGAAATCGACGAGCTTGAAGAAGATCTTGATCTTGTTGAAGACGACGAGGACCTTGACCTAGATGATGAAGAAATCGATGAAGAGATAGAAGACTTCGACGAAGATGATGATGAAGATGATGACGGCTTAACGGAAATTGATGAAGACGATTTAGACGATGATGAGGAAGACAAATAACCCTCACAAACCGGTCCTGAAAACAGGACAAAACCGTCTTGACTTTCCAGAGCGAACTATGTAGTATGTATTTTGGGCTCTCTAAAAAAGAGTACGTAAAGATACGTTCATTTACGCTCCCTTTCATTTATTTGAAAGGGAGCTTTCTTATTTTTCAAGAGATTTAGGGATACACTCTAAAAGGATGAAGCTGTGCATGTCTAGTCATGCAAGGGTAAAAAAGAGAGGAGCATACGAAATGACAAAGTATATTTTTGTAACAGGAGGAGTTGTTTCCTCACTTGGAAAAGGGATCACGGCTGCATCGTTAGGCCGCCTTCTGAAAAATAGAGGGATGGATGTCACCATTCAAAAATTTGATCCATATATCAACGTAGACCCAGGGACAATGAGTCCATACCAGCACGGTGAGGTATTTGTTACAGACGACGGTGCTGAAACAGACCTTGACTTAGGTCACTACGAGCGCTTCATTGATATTAACTTGAATAAATACAGCAACGTCACAACTGGTAAAATCTATTCTACAGTCCTGAAAAAAGAGCGCCGCGGTGACTACTTAGGTGGAACAGTACAGGTTATTCCCCACATTACAAATGAAATCAAAGACCGTGTGTACCGTGCCGGGAAAGAAACGGGTGCAGATGTGGTCATTACAGAAATCGGTGGAACAGTAGGAGACATCGAATCCCTTCCATTCCTTGAAGCGATTCGTCAAATGAAGAGTGACATCGGCCGTGAAAACGTGATGTACATTCATTGTACCCTTGTTCCTTACATCCGTGCAGCAGGCGAACTGAAAACAAAACCAACACAGCATAGTGTAAAAGAACTTCGTAGTCTAGGTATTCAGCCAAACGTCATTGTGGTCAGAACTGAAATGCCATTGGCACAAGACATGAAGGACAAAATTGCGCTATTCTGTGATATTGATACGAAAGCAGTCATCGAATGTCAGGATGCAGATACCCTTTATTCGATTCCGCTTGATTTACAAAAACAAGGATTAGACAAGCTTGTATGTGAGCACATGAAGCTTGACTGTCAAGATGCGGACATGACGGAGTGGACGGCGCTTGTTGATAAAGTACAAAACCTTTCAAAACAAGTTACGATTGGTCTAGTAGGGAAATATGTTGAGCTGCAAGATGCATACATTTCTGTCGTTGAATCACTTCGTCATGCGGGCTATGCATTTGATGCGGATGTTCAAATCAAATGGATCAACGCAGAAGAAGTCACAGCAGAAAATATGGCTGATTTCGCTCAAGATGTAGACGGCATTATTGTTCCTGGAGGCTTCGGAGACCGCGGAGTAGAAGGGAAAATCATTGCAACACAATATGCGCGCGAAAACAAAGTGCCATTCTTCGGAATCTGCTTAGGTATGCAAGTCGCATCTATCGAATATGCGAGAAACGTACTAGGTTTAGAGGGAGCACATTCCGCTGAAATTGATCCAGAAACAGCATTCCCAATCATCGACCTTCTTCCAGAACAGAAGGATGTTGATGACTTAGGTGGAACACTTCGCCTCGGCCTATACCCTTGTAAATTAAACGAAGACTCAAAAGCATTTGCTGCATACAATGACGAAGTCGTGTACGAACGCCACCGTCATCGCTATGAGTTTAATAACGAATTCAGACAGCAAATGGAAGCAGCAGGTTTTGTCTTCTCTGGTACAAGCCCAGACGGACGCCTTGTTGAAATCATTGAACTGAAGGATCACCCATGGTTCCTTGCTTCTCAGTTCCACCCAGAATTCATTTCAAGACCGACAAGACCACAGCCGTTATTTAGAGATTTCGTTGGTGCTTCACTACAGGCATCTGAATCAAAATAAAACAAAAAACTGCCGAGAATATCATCTTCTCGGCAGTTTTTTTATTCATATTCCTCAACGATTTCTTTCACAGTAAACGATAGAGCATGGTAGACATATAAGCAGGTCATCAGTGCAGGATAGCCGAACCTTGTTCCATCTTCAGCAGGCACAAGTGGTTTTTTGAGCTGAAAATCAATGTGGACATCACAATGCTCTTCAATAAATGATGTCTCCTTTTGTGCAGGGCCGACACCGACAATAGGTGTGCCTTGTTCGTGCAGCTCTTTGACAAGGGATTGAATCTCTTGATCTTCTGGATCTGAATAAAATAAAAGCACCCTGTCACTTGGATGAAGTAAGCTGCGCTCCTTTTGATCCAGCGGCAGAACCTTCGCACCCGGAAACGGCTCCTTGCTCTCGGATGCCTCTAAGGCTACAGCCGCCAGTTCATTCTTGCCATGAAAATACACGGCATGTCCACTGACAACGGCCTGAGCAAGAAGGCGTGCACCGTCTTCGATCGCTTCGGCCTGCTTATCTCCAATACGTGAAAAAATACCTGATAATTGGGTAGTGAAAATTTTTAACAAGACTCATTTCCTCCTTCTGTCAGATCATTTTATAATAGAATATAAAGAGAATATTAGGAAAAATGCTCAGAAAATGTCGTAAAGTAAACTATTATAATTAAAGGAAATGTGAAAATCAAACAGAATTATTTAACAACAGCTCTTTTTATGGCGAAAAATGAAAGCAATGGGGTGTAACAGATGAATGAGAAAATTTTAATTGTCGATGATCAGTACGGTATTAGAATATTGCTGAATGAAGTGTTTCATAAAGAAGGCTATCAAACCTTTCAAGCCGCTAATGGACTACAGGCATTAGATATTGTGAAAAACCATAGACCAAACCTCGTCCTGCTTGATATGAAGATACCCGGAATGGATGGCATTGAGATTTTAAAACGCATGAAATTAATTGATGAAGACATCCGTGTGATCATTATGACAGCTTATGGCGAACTAGATATGATTCAAGAGTCTAAAGAGCTCGGTGCATTAACGCATTTTGCTAAACCATTTGATATTGATGAAATCCGTGATGCAGTCAAAGAATACTTGCCGCTCGAAACAAATGGCTAGATGGAAATGATTGAATCAAGTCATTCTGTTGCCGATTTGTCGAATAATTGGTATTCTAGATAAGAAGAAGAAAGCGATCTGACTTTGAAAGTTTACATATGGCGAGAAATTCTGGTCATGCTAGGGTGGAGAGCTTTTTTTAGTAAGCAAATTAGCTACATAGGGAGGATTTTTCATCATGCCTTTAGTTTCAATGACAGAAATGTTGAAAGACGCAAAGGAAAAAGGTTACGCTGTTGGACAGTTTAACTTAAATAACTTAGAATTCACGCAAGCGATTTTACAAGCTGCTGAAGAAGAGAAATCTCCAGTTATCTTAGGAGTATCTGAAGGAGCAGGACGCTACATGGGCGGCTTCAAAACAGTTGTCGCAATGGTAAAAGCGTTAATCGAAGAATATAATGTAACAGTTCCTGTTGCGATTCATTTAGATCACGGTTCAAGCTTTGAATCTTGTGCAAAAGCGATTCATGCAGGATTTACTTCTGTGATGATTGATGCTTCTCACCATCCATTTGATGAGAATGTAGCGACAACTGCAAAAGTAGTTGAGCTTGCACATTTCCACGGTGTATCTGTAGAAGCTGAGCTTGGAACTGTTGGTGGACAAGAAGACGACGTCATCGCTGAGGGCGTTATTTATGCTGATCCAAAAGAGTGCCAAGAGCTTGTAGAACGTACTGGTATTGACTGCCTTGCGCCTGCACTAGGTTCAGTTCATGGTCCATACAAAGGTGAACCAAACCTTGGTTTCGCTGAAATGGAAGAAATCGGTAAAACAACTGGACTTCCACTTGTTCTTCACGGCGGAACAGGTATCCCAACTGCTGACATCAAGCGTGCGATTTCACTTGGTACAGCAAAAATCAATGTAAACACTGAAAACCAAATTGCTTCTGCGAAAGCAGTTCGCGAAACACTGGCTGTAAAAACAGAAGAGTATGATCCACGTAAATATCTTGGACCAGCTCGTGACGCAATTAAAGCGACTGTTATCGGCAAAATGCGTGAATTTGGTTCTTCTAACCAAGCATAATTTGATGAGAACCGAAAGCCGCCTGAGTCACAGGCGGTTTTCTCCATATCATGAGAAAGCGCAATCAAATTTACATTTCAGACAATTTATTGATAGGAGAGTGGCACAGTTATGTTATTTTTCGTAGACACAGCGAATATCGCAGACATCAAAGAGGCACACGAGCTTGGCATTTTAGCAGGCGTGACAACAAACCCTAGTTTAGTAGCGAAAGAAAAGGACGTATCGTTCCACGACCGCCTTCGTGAAATCACTGACGTGGTATCAGGTTCAGTTAGTGCGGAAGTCATTTCCCTCAAAGCAGAAGAAATGATCGAAGAAGGAAAAGAGCTGGCTGCTATTGCACCAAATATCACAGTGAAAATCCCAATGACAACAGACGGTCTTAAAGCGGTCAAAGCGTTAACAGACCTTGGAATTAAAACAAACGTCACGTTGATTTTTAGTGCAAACCAGGCACTTCTTGCAGCTAGAGCTGGTGCGACGTATGTCTCTCCATTCCTCGGCCGCTTAGATGACATTGGCCAAAATGGTCTTGATCTCATTAGTGAAGTGAAAACCATTTTTGATGTTCATGGATTAGATACACAAATCATTGCTGCATCCATTCGTCACCCGCAACATGTGACAGAAGCTGCGCTTAGAGGTGCTCATATCGGCACAATGCCGCTGAAAGTCATCAAGCAGCTGACAAAACACCCATTAACGGATGCAGGCATTGAGCAATTTTTAGCAGACTGGAATAAGTAAGTGATTGTGGCAGACGGATACGCATCCGTTTGCCGCAGTTTTCCTTAAATACGCTAAGAAATGTTTTGTGCAAAGAAGAGAACATCACAGCCTCGCAAAGCTTCGATTATTTTTCTTCCGACAAATTTCGTTTAACCTGTATTCTTTCTCTTGATATTGGCTAAATTTTGGACAAGACCTTTTAAAGCGCGACATCCACAAACAGTATAACTCCAACAGTGATCTTCTTTAAGAAGGGAGACAAATATGGAAAAGTTAAACATTGCCGGCGGTGACCCCTTGCGCGGGACCGTACATATTAGTGGTGCGAAAAATAGTGCTGTGGCACTGATTCCTGCCACGATTCTCGCTGATTCTCCAGTAACCATTGAAGGCCTTCCGCATATTTCAGATATTGAAACATTACGAGATCTGTTAGAAGAGATTGGCGGAAAGGTCACGTTTGAAAAAGGTGAGATGGTTGTCAATCCTGCCTCCATGATCAGTATGCCGCTTCCTAATGGGAAAGTGAAGAAGCTACGAGCATCCTATTATTTAATGGGCGCCATGCTCGGTAGATTCAAGCAGGCTGTCATTGGATTACCAGGGGGATGTCACTTAGGACCTAGACCGATCGATCAGCATATCAAAGGCTTTGAAGCACTTGGAGCCGAGGTGACAAACGAACAGGGTGCGATTTATTTGCGCGCTGAAAAATTAGTCGGAGCCCGTATTTATCTTGATGTTGTCAGTGTAGGTGCGACCATCAATATCATGCTGGCAGCCGTGCTAGCTGAAGGGAAAACAGTGATTGAAAATGCCGCAAAAGAACCCGAAATTATTGATGTAGCAACACTGCTTGCAAGCATGGGAGCTAAAATCAAAGGTGCGGGGACGGATGTGATTCGGATCGAAGGTGTGGAATCTCTTCATGGCTGCAGGCATTCCATCATCCCTGACCGCATAGAAGCAGGTACATTTTTAATTGCAGGTGCAGCGATGGGGGATGAAGTTGTGCTTGATAATGTGATCCCAACTCATTTAGAATCAATTACGGCGAAACTTAGAGAGATGGGATTCACAATTGAAACAAGCAACGATCAAATGCTGATCGTTGGCAGAAATGAAGGACTCAAGCCTGTCGATATCAAAACCCTTGTGTATCCGGGCTTTCCGACCGATCTTCAACAGCCGATGACGGCTTTGTTAACAAAAGCGAAAGGCACGAGTGTCGTGACAGATACCATTTATTCTGCCCGCTTTAAACACATTGACGAATTGCGTCGAATGGGTGCTAACATGAAGGTGGAAGGAAGATCTGCCATTATTACAGGTCAAACGCAGCTTCAAGGTGCAAAGGTCAAAGCAAGTGATCTGCGAGCAGGTGCTTGTCTCGTTGTTGCAGGGTTAATGGCAGACGGTGTGACCGAAATCACAGGGCTTGAACATATAGACAGAGGATATAGTATGCTTGAGGAGAAGCTTGAAGGCTTGGGTGCAACCATCTGGCGTGAAAAGCTAAATGACCAAGAAATAGAAGAACTTCAAAATTCATAAGGCTTTGACTGTGAGAGGAGATTTGGACAAAAATGGAAAGAAGTTTATCGATGGAACTAGTACGGGTGACAGAAGCAGCTGCATTAAAATCTGCTCGTTGGATGGGTAGAGGTTTAAAAGACGAAGCGGATGATGCTGCAACAAGTGCCATGCGTGATGTATTTGATACGATTCCGATGAAGGGAACTGTCGTCATCGGCGAGGGAGAAATGGACGAAGCGCCAATGCTTTATATTGGGGAAAAGCTTGGAAACGGATATGGACCTCGCGTGGATGTCGCTGTTGATCCATTGGAAGGAACAAATATTGTGGCAAGCGGCGGCTGGAATGCTTTAGCTGTTATCGCTGTTGCAGATCATGGCAACTTGCTGAATGCACCTGATATGTACATGGATAAGATCGCAGTAGGTCCAGAAGCGGTAGGCTGCATCGACATTGAAGCGCCTGTCATTGACAATCTTCGTGCTGTTGCAAAAGCGAAAAACAAAGATATTGAAGATGTTGTTGCGACAATTTTAAACAGAGAGAGACATGAAAAGATCATTGCTGAGCTGAGAGAAGCTGGTGCAAGAATCAAGTTGATCGATGATGGTGACGTTGCAGGAGCCATTAATACAGCATTTGATCACACAGGTGTTGATATTCTATTTGGTTCAGGTGGAGCGCCTGAAGGTGTCCTTTCTGCTGTTGCGCTTAAAGCACTTGGTGGAGAAATCCACGGTAAGCTTCTTCCACAAAGTGAAGAAGAGCTGAGACGCTGTGAGAAAATGGGACTGGATGTTGGAAAAGTCCTCAGAATGGAAGACCTCGTGAAAGGCGATGACGCCATTTTTGCAGCGACAGGTGTAACAGATGGCGAGTTATTAAAAGGTGTTCAATTTAAAGGCTCTGTTGGAACAACACATAGTGTTGTCATGCGTGCGAAATCAGGTACTGTTCGATTCGTCGATGGCAGACACAGTTTAAAGAAAAAACCGAATCTTGTCATTCGTCCGTAATCTGAAAGCGGGTATTCTTTACCCGCTTTTCATATAGGTGTCAAATATATATCATTTTCTTTTTAAAGTTGAATATTCCCTGCAAATGAGGTAAAACTAAAGAGT
This sequence comes from Bacillus sp. AK25, assembly GCF_048270685.1. Classification (NCBI taxonomy): domain Bacteria; kingdom Bacillati; phylum Bacillota; class Bacilli; order Caryophanales; family Bacillaceae; genus Bacillus; species Bacillus sp. AK25. The sequence goes on along the minus strand of NZ_JBLUWC010000001.1, from coordinate 3,297,415 downwards.
GCTGCGAAATTTTCTGCGAATTTACTTCTTTTAAGCTTCAACAAGTTTAAATACTGCCGCATCATGACGATATACTCATTATCCTTCTCTATGTTGACAAAGCTCAATTTCACATTGTTCCTATCTTTATGATAAAACGAGTGGGAGCGTTACCATGAGAGCGAGGTCATTCCAACAAAAACGGAATTAAAAGCTAATCAAATACAATGGTCATGCATTTGTAATGAAATACATTGACTAGAAAAGTGTGGTGTCCATATTGAAAGATGTTTCGATTTCATCTTTGGAAAATATGAAATTAAAAGAGCTGTATGAGTTAGCAAAAAAGTACAAAATCTCTTATTACAGCAAACTAACAAAAAAAGAATTAATTTTTGCCATCTTAAAGGCGAATGCTGAGCAAGAGGATCTCTTATTTATGGAAGGGGTTCTAGAAATTATTCAGTCAGAGGGATTTGGTTTCTTAAGACCAATTAACTACTCCCCAAGTTCTGAAGACATTTATATTTCAGCTTCACAAATCAGACGCTTTGATTTAAGAAATGGTGATAAGGTGTCTGGAAAGGTACGACCTCCAAAAGAGAATGAACGCTACTATGGCCTCCTTCATGTCGAAGCGGTAAATGGGGACGACCCAGAATCAGCTAAGGAACGTGTTCACTTTCCTGCACTCACGCCGCTATTCCCTGATCGTCAAATGATTCTTGAAACACAGCCTAATCACCTGTCTACTAGAATTATGGATATGATGGCACCAGTTGGGTTTGGACAGCGTGGTTTAATTGTTGCACCGCCTAAGGCTGGGAAAACCATTTTGCTCAAAGAAATTGCCAACAGTATCTCTGAAAATCATCCAGAGGCAGAACTGATTGTTCTTCTTATTGACGAACGTCCAGAGGAAGTAACAGATATCGAACGTTCTGTTGCAGGGGATGTCGTTAGCTCAACCTTTGACGAAGTACCGGAAAACCACATTAAAGTAGCAGAGCTTGTATTAGAGCGTGCGATGCGTCTAGTTGAACATAAAAAAGATGTCATCATCTTAATGGACAGCATCACAAGGCTTGCTCGTGCATACAACCTGGTCATCCCGCCAAGCGGCCGAACGCTTTCCGGCGGTATTGATCCAGCTGCTTTCCACCGTCCAAAACGCTTCTTTGGTGCTGCGCGTAACATCGAAGAAGGTGGAAGCTTGACCATTTTAGCTACTGCACTTGTTGATACAGGATCACGTATGGATGATGTGATTTATGAAGAGTTTAAAGGAACAGGAAACATGGAGCTCCATTTAGACCGTTCTCTTGCAGAAAGAAGAATTTTCCCAGCCATCGACATTCGTCGTTCCGGTACAAGAAAAGAAGAACTGCTTGTGCCTAAAGAGCATCTTGATCGTCTATGGGCGATGAGAAAATCAATGTCAGATACACCTGATTTCGCTGAGAAATTCATGCGCAAAATGAGAAAAACAAAGACAAACCAAGAATTTTTCGATATTTTAACGCAAGAGTGGAAACAAGCAAATATGTCTGCATCAAGAAGATAGCTTCCTGAAAAAATACATTTGCAATCATAGACTCACACTGTTATAATTTTATCATGTGCGTTTCAGAATTTATTCTGAGATATTAACTCTGTTTCCGAATTGGATTCAGGGCGGAAGGAGATGACAGTAGATGAAAACAGGAATTCATCCTAACTACAAAAAAGCTACAGTCAAATGCGCTTGTGGAAATGAGTTTGAAACTGGATCAGTAAAAGAAGAGGTACGCATCGAGATTTGCTCTGAGTGCCATCCTTTCTATACAGGCCGTCAAAAATTCGCTTCTGCTGATGGACGTGTTGACCGCTTTAACAAAAAATACGGTCTTAAGTAATAATAGATACAATAAACAGGCAGGAATCCGTTCTTGCCTGTTTTTTTACGTGGATTGATGGAACTTTAAAACGGGGGAGAAGACCTTATGTATGTGATGAAACAAAGCGGTTGGCTTGAAGTTATCTGCGGAAGTATGTTTTCTGGAAAGTCGGAAGAATTGATTCGGAGAGCCAAAAGAGCCACCTTTGCCAAACAAGAAGTAAAAATATTCAAACCAGCGATTGATAACCGGTATAGCACAAGCTCAGTTGTGTCACATAACGGTTCATCGGTCGATGGGATTGCAGTAACCTCACCAAAAGACATAATAACGCACATATCAGAACGAACCGATGTCATTGGCATTGATGAGGTGCAATTTTTTGATGAGACAATCATTGATATTGTCACTCAGTTGGCTGATAAAGGCTACCGAGTCATTGTTGCAGGCCTTGATCAAGACTTCAGAGGAGAGCCATTTGGTGTTGTTCCGCATTTAATGGCATGTGCAGAGCTTGTAACAAAACTTCAAGCAGTTTGTTCGGTATGCGGCTCCCCAGCGAGTAGAACACAACGCTTGATCGACGGTAAACCCGCATCCTATGATGATCCCATTATTTTAGTAGGTGCGCAGGAATCATACGAAGCACGATGCAGACATCACCATGAAGTACCAAAACTAGATGTTGGTACAACACTTGACAATTAAAAAAATAGCAAATGCCGCTGTGTTTCGTTTTTCGAGATTTTGGCTGAACACCCATCATTTGTACTTAAATAAATTAAATAACGCTACGAAAAAATTATCTAATTTTCAACGCTTGCGTTTTGGTATAAGCAGGCATAAAATGACTAACTGTAGTGTAAAGCATTTAAACGAAAAGTTCGATTTCTTGTCATAATTTTTTTGATTAAGGATTTTTCTCCTTGATCGTTCTTTGTATTAATAGTTCACTTTATTTATATTTTAGAAAGAGGGTAGTTTTTGATGAACAACGTGAAGAAAACAAAAGAAGGGTACCTCGAAACCACTTTGACAGGTAAAGATGTATTATCGATTCCAACGTTGAACAAAGGCGTTGCTTTCTCTGAAGAAGAAAGACAAGAGCTTGGACTAGAAGGATTACTTCCTCCAACTGTTCTGACTTTAGAACAGCAAGCAGAGAGAGCATACAAGCAATTTCTAGCTCAGCCAGATCGTCTTCGTCAAAACGTATACTTAAGTGATTTGCAAAACCGTAACGAAGTATTGTTCTATAAGCTTCTAACGGACAAGCTTCGTGAAATGCTTCCTGTTGTTTACACACCAACTGTTGGTGAAGCGATTCAAGAATACAGCCATGAATACAGAAGACCTCATGGTGTCTACCTTTCAATCGACAACATTGACGGTATTGAGAAAGCATTTGAAAACTTACATGCAACAGCAGGCGACATCGACCTCATCGTAGCAACTGACTCTGAGAGTATTCTTGGAATTGGTGACTGGGGTGTTGGTGGTATCAACATCGCAATTGGTAAATTAGCTGTTTACACGGCTGCAGCAGGTATTGATCCAAGCCGCGTCATTCCAGTTGTATTAGATGTTGGAACTAACAATGAAAAATTATTAAATGATCCATTGTACATCGGGAACCACCACAAACGTGTACAAGGTGAAAAATACGAAGAGTTCATTGATGCGTATGTCAAAGCAGCACTTAAATTCTTCCCGAAAGCATTGCTTCACTGGGAAGACCTTGGAAACAAAAATGCGCGTAACATCATGAAAAAATACAACGACAACATCTTAACATTTAATGATGATATCCAAGGTACTGGTGCCATTACTTTAGCGGGTGTTCTTGCAGCTGTCAAGAAAACTGGTACTCAATTGAAAGATCACCGTGTGATGATTTTCGGAGCTGGATCAGCTGGAATCGGAATCGCCGATCAAATGCGTGACACAATGGTTCTTGAAGGTCTAAGTGAAGAAGAAGCAAACAATGCATTCTGGACGTTAGACTACAGAGGGTTACTAACAGATCAGTTTGAAGATGAAGTGCTTGATTTCCAAAAACCATACCTTCGTTCTTCTGATGAAGTAGAAGGCTGGGCTCGTGATGAAAAAGGACAAATCTCATTTGCTGAAGCTGTTCGCAAGGTGAAGCCAACCATTCTTATTGGTACATCAGGTCAAGGCGGCGCATTCACTGAAGAAATTATTAAAGAAATCGCAGCTCATACAGAGCGTCCAGTGATCATGCCGATGTCTAACCCAACACCACTTGCTGAAGCAGTACCGGAAGATCTATTCAAATGGACAGACGGTCGTGCGCTTGTTGCAACTGGAAGCCCATTCGAAAATGTCGAGTATAACGGAATTGAACATGAAATCGGACAATCAAACAATGCGTTCGTTTTCCCTGGACTTGGTCTTGGTTCAATCGTAACGGAATCAAAAATTATTACAAAAGGCATGTTCGTTGCTTCTGCAAATGCGATCGCTGAAATGGTTGATCATGAAAAACCAGGCGCTGGACTGCTTCCAAGCATTGATAAATTGCAAGAAGTATCAATTAAGGTAGCTGTTGAAGTAGCAAAAGCAGCAATTAAAGATGGTGTCGCAAGAAGAACACCTGACAACATCGAACAAGCTGTGAAGGATGCTATGTGGATTCCTGAATATAAAAAAATTGTAAGAGCATAATAAAATGTGTAACGCGGCATTGTTTCGGGTAATGTAAGCAATGCCGCTATAAAATAAGAAACATGTAAAGGATTCAAGGAGGAATAGTAAGATGGACTTTTTAAATATTTTGATCCTCCTAGCACCGATTTTTTTCGTTATCGCGCTGGGTTGGTTCGCAGGGAACTTCGGCAGCTATGACGCTAAATCTGCAAAAGGTGTAAGTACACTTGTTACAAAGTATGCTTTGCCAGCGCACTTTATCGCCAGCATTCTGTCAACACCAAAAGATAAATTCTATAGTCAAATTCCATTTTTCGTTGCATTGATTCTCGGAATCGTAGGCTTTTATATCATTATCCTTTTAGTTACGAAATTTGCTTTTAAATATGATTTAACAGATTCATCTGTTTTCTCATTAAACTCAGCACAACCGACCTTTGCATTTATGGGGATTCCGGTCTTGGGCAGTTTATTTGGGGCTCAAGAAGTTGCAATTCCGATTGCTATTACCGGAATAGTTGTAAATGCATTGCTTGATCCAATTGCTATTATTGTGTCAACTGTCGGTGAAAAAACAAAAGGAAAAGCCAAAGACGGCGAAAGTTTCCTAAAAATGACGACGAAAGCGATTTTGCACGGTTTATCAGAGCCGCTTGCGCTTGCACCGTTAGCAAGTATCATTCTTGTTCTTTTAGGATTTAAACTTCCTGAAATCGGACATGAAATGCTAGAGGAAATTGGAAGTGTGACATCAGGGGTTGCGCTCTTTGCAGTCGGTGTCACAGTCGGTATCCGCAAAATTAAACTGAGCTTACCAGCTTTCAGTATCGCATTGCTCAAAGTAGCTGTACAACCGTTACTTATGTATTTTATCGCCATTCTTATGGGACTTTCGGCAGATGAAATTACAAAAGCTGTATTGCTTGTTGCCTTCCCAGGTTCAGCTGTTGCGGCCATGATCGCCACTCGATTTGAGAAACAGGAGGCAGAAACAGCATCCGCATTTGTGATCAGTGCGATCATGTCACTCATTACGTTACCGATCATTATTGCACTTACCGTATAATATAGTAGAAAGGCTGCCTCGTTAGGCAGCCTTTCTTAGCGAAATGAATGAAACAGAGGGAAGAGCGCACGCTTTTTTTTCATTTCGGGGTGTGCCTTTTCCTTTTCTTCTTCTTTTGATGGTTTTGGTTTTGTCAATGTGGCTGTGAGGCGTTCTAATTTTGCAGTTAATTCTTCAATTTCTCTTCTGTGCTGGAGGAGCTGGTAGGAAACGCCTTCATCTGCTTTCTTAGCGAGTTTCCGTTCTAATTCTTGAAAACGGGCTTCAATATGACTGACATGTGATTGCTCTTGAAGGAGCTGTTTCACTTGTTCTTCTAAGGCTTCTATCCGTTTTGATGAGTCAGAAGTTTCTACAGTAGGTGATAATTGCTGGGCGGTTTCTTCATGAATCGGCAGTCTAATGTCATGGAGAATCACACCTTCGTTCATTTGGTGTTGGACCTCTTTGAGTAGCTGGACAATGTCATCATGAAATTCGTAATGTCCAAGTTCATTCCGGGCGACAGGGATGTTGAGCTGTTTGACCCAGCGCTGAATGGTTTTTGAAGATACACCAATTTCCTTTGCAACCTCATTTGTATTCAAACCAAATGCCCTCCCTTTTTTCAATTATAAGTACCATTCTCTTTCGTGAGCATCCGTTCCTTCACGTTAGACAAAACAAGTAACCAATCGCCAAAGATCGTGTTTTCTAGTGAAAAATTGCAGAAAATCAATTGTTTTGGAAATTTTTTTGACTGTCATACCCCGCTATACTATAATTAGACTGTTACGCACAAAACAGAGGTGAAGACCATGTTAGACCGTTTAAAATCAATTGAAGAACGCTATGAAAAGCTAAATGAATATTTAAGTGACCCTGAAGTGGTGAATGACCCTAAGAAGCTTCGTGAATATTCGAAGGAACAATCTGATATTCAAGAAACTGTTGAGGTATATAGACAATATCGTGCGGCATATGATCAGCTAAGTGATGCGAAAGCCATGCTGGAAGATAAGCTCGATGCCGATATGCGCGACATGGTCAAAGAAGAAATTTCAGAGCTCACAGAGGAAACAGAACGTTTAGAAGACGAGCTAAAAATCTTGCTGATCCCGAAAGATCCGAATGACGATAAGAACGTTATTGTGGAGGTTCGTGGTGCAGCGGGCGGAGAAGAGGCTGCGCTGTTTGCAGGAAACCTGTACCGTATGTACAGCCGTTATGCTGAAATGCAAGGCTGGAAAACGGAAGTCATGGAAGCGAGTGTCACTGGAACTGGCGGTTATAAGGAGATCATCTTTATGATTAGCGGTAAAGGTGCATATTCTAAACTAAAGTTTGAAAACGGTGCACACCGCGTGCAGCGTGTTCCTGAAACTGAGTCAGGCGGCCGTATTCATACATCAACAGCGACAGTTGCTGTATTACCAGAGGCTGAGGAAGTTGAAATTGATATCCACGAAAAAGATATTCGTGTGGATACATTTGCATCAAGCGGGCCAGGGGGACAAAGTGTTAATACCACAATGTCTGCTGTTCGTTTGACTCACCTTCCAACCGGTGTAGTGGTTTCCTGTCAGGATGAGAAATCACAAATCAAAAACAAAGAAAAAGCGATGAAAGTTTTGCGTGCGAGAATTTATGATAAATTCCAGCGTGAAGCACAAGCTGAATATGACCAAACCCGTAAATCTGCTGTTGGAACAGGGGATCGTTCAGAGCGTATCCGTACGTACAATTTCCCGCAAAACCGTGTGACGGACCACCGCATTGGATTGACGATTCAAAAGCTTGATCAAATTTTAGAAGGAAAACTTGACGAGGTCATTGATGCATTAATTATGGAAGACCAAGCAAGAAAACTTCAAAATGCAAAATAAAGAGCGAACGATCTTTGAAGCCCTTAAATGGGCTTCTTCTTTGTTAACGGAAGCGGGCAGAGACCAAAACGCAGCAGAGTTAATGTTGATGCATGTGCTTGGATGGAGCAGAAGTGAACTTCTTGCCCGTTTTCATGATCCACTGCCAGAGGAGCAAGATTCACAATTCAGCAAGTTCGTTACGCAGCACAAGCGTGGAGTGCCTGTGCAGCATTTAACGGGTGTTGAATTTTTTTATGGGCGTCCTTTTGAGGTAAACAAACACGTTCTGATTCCTCGTCCTGAAACGGAGGAAGTGGTGCTGGCGGCATTAAACATGATGAATCGTGTGTTTCCTGATGATCAGCCGCTCAAAGCTGTTGATGTAGGAACAGGTAGCGGTGCAATTGCGATTACGTTAGCTCTTGAAAAAGAATCTCTCACTGTGACAGCGACGGATATTTCACATGAAGCACTTGAAGTAGCAAAGCGAAATCAAGAAGCGCTTGGTGCAGACGTTCATTTTGTCCAAGGGGATTTACTTGAACCGATTATGGCTCAAGGCATCAAAGTCGATGTGTTTATTTCCAATCCGCCTTATATTGCGGCAGAAGAAATGGATGGTTTATCAGAGGTTGTCACAAAGCATGAACCTGTCAATGCGCTGACAGATGGGCGTGATGGCCTGTGGTTTTATGAGCGTATCGCTTGTGATCTCCACAAGGTACTTCATCAGCAAGCGGTGGTTGTCTTTGAAATAGGACATACACAAGCACAAGATGTAAAAGCGCTTCTTTTGCAGGCGTTCCCTTCAGCTGATGTTCATATCATCAAGGACATCAACGGAAAAGATCGAGCAGTTTGCGCACACATTCAAAACGGAAGTCCGGCTGAATAAAGTCGGACTATTTTATTATGTAAAGATGAAACTTATGGTAAAAGGGAAACGTATATATAGAAGAATGAACATTCTGATCATGATTTTTTACATAAATTTGTTTTGAAGGAGCGAATGGTGTGAACAGAAGGTATGCGATGGTGTTGGTCATCGTCAGTGTACTATTGATTGTGAGTGCTTGCGGTAAACCGAGCTTTAAAAAAGAAGCAGCAACATTTGGGGAAAACTATAAAAAAGCACAATACACAGTGAATCGGACGGATGACCTATCTGACATGAAGGAGAAGTTGAAGAATTATTTAACCGAGCATGAATATCAAGAATATACACAAGACAGCATGTTTCCAAGTGTATTAGAAGCAGCAAAAGATCAAGATTGTCAAATTAAACTGAAAAAAATTACGTTTACACCTTCAGATGAAAGCGATGACAGGATTGAATTTGACTATGAAATGATCATTCAATTTATTGACCATAAAGGAAAGGTCAAAAAGGAAATTGAGAAAAAAGGTGCAATGACAGTGATCAAAACAGATTCGGGATTAAAAATCAGTCGAGATTGGGATGGGAGACTGTACCCTTCCGATTACCAATCCTCACTAAAAAGCCGTTCATAAGTTGTTGAATGGCTTTTTTGCATGCAGAAAAAACATTGATTCGCTCACCTCATGTAGTTGTTTTTTACTCATAATCTATTAAAAAAATCATTTTTGCTGTTTACGAGATGCGTTTCCTGGACACAATGTTTGTAGCGAAGAGAAAAAGTGGGGGGAACACATCATGTTCAAAAGTAAAATGATGATTTGTCTTTATATGTTTCTATTATTATGTGGTGCTTTTGCAAACCTTGGAAAAGAGGAGACGGCGGCTGCTTCTGCCAATCAGCCTGTTGTGATTCCAGATGAAGCCATTCGTTTACGCATTTTAGCCAACAGTGACCGGTCGGCAGATCAAGATGTGAAACGAAGTATTCGAGATGAGGTCAATGCCAATATAACAGAGTGGGTGAAAGACCTCACATCCATTGAAGAAGCCAGACGTGTGATTCGTTCAAAGCTTCCAGACATCAATCGTATCGCCAAAGCAAAATTAAAGGAACAACACATTGATCAATCCGTATCGGTCAGCTTTCAAAAAGCCTCATTTCCAACAAAGCTATATGGCAACTTTGTTTATCCTGCTGGGAAATATGAAGCCATTTTGATTACGTTAGGGGAAGGAGACGGAGCCAATTGGTGGTGTGTGTTATTCCCACCTCTCTGCTTTATCGATTTTTCAAACGGAGAAGCGATCGCCTCACCAGAAGGAGATGATAAAGAGCAGGTAGCCGCAGAGCAATCAAATGAATCTGTCAATGAAGTGGTAAAAGAAGAAGAGACGGGTGAAGTGAAATTCTTTCTGTTCGAATGGGTCTCTAGTCTTTTCTCTTAAAAAAGGTCTAAATCTGTTTTTGCCTCATAGAGTTGAAGTAAGAGAACAAAAAGAGGTGAAAGCATGTATTATCAATTAAGAATAGCGACAGAAGAAGATGCCCCGGCTATTAATGCTTTTCTTGAAAAAGGCCAAGCAAAAGGCGGGGTGACGATTGCAGAGCGTACGTCATTTGTGGTCATGGAAGGTGCAGACGGTGAGCTTGCAGGCTGTTTAGGCCTTGAACGACTAAATGAACAAGAAGGATTGCTAAGATCACTTGTGATATCAGATAAACTTGGTCAGGGGCACATCGTTTCTCTGTTCCAAAGTGTTCAAACGCTAGGGGAAAAACAAGGTGTGGACACCTTTTATGTTGTAGCCAATCACTCCTCCTCGCATGATTTTTTAGCGCTGATGGGCTTTACGCCTATAGAGGAAATCCCAGAAAGTGTGTGGGTATCTGCGCATGCTAAAGAGTCGTTGGGAAAAGAGCAGGCGGTTGTGCTGCAAAAAACAGCTAGTTAATCACAAAATACCGGACTTATTCACATACTTATCCACTGTAAAACAAGCGTTATCCACAAATTGTGGACAACGCTTGTTTTATTTAGCATCATCTTTTATACTTTCAAAAGGATAATTGAGATATATCAACAGTTTTATCTTTTTTAAAAGGAGTTTGTATGATGTTAAATACAAAAAGGTGGTCTGTGGATTTAAAAAAGGATTTATCCACATACTATCCACAAATTGAACAAGCAGCTCTGTTGTTGCGGCAGAATGAAGTGGTCGCTTTTCCGACAGAAACGGTTTATGGACTAGGGGCAAATGCAAAAGAGACAGAGGCTGTGAAGAAAATTTATGAAGCGAAAGGACGCCCAAGTGATAATCCGTTGATTGTTCACATTGCGGACGTTCAACAGCTTCATGAATTTGCGCAAATAGAAAATGAAAAAGTAACAGCGCTGATGGATGCCTTTTGGCCAGGCGCTCTCACCATTGTTCTACCTTGTAAGCCGGGCACATTATCAAAGCAGGTGACGGCAGGTTTAACGACAGTAGGCGTAAGAATGCCTGATCATCCTGTTGCGCTTGAACTCATCCGAGCAGCTGGTCTGCCAATTGCCGCACCAAGTGCCAACCGTTCGGGAAAACCGTCGCCGACACTTGCGGACCATGTCGCGAGTGATCTTGATGGGAGAATTGCTGGCATTGTCGATGGTGGTTCAACAGGTATTGGTGTGGAGTCAACGGTTGTATCCTGTATAGACGAGATTCCAGTGATCTTAAGGCCGGGCGGTATTACAAAAGAAGCGTTAGAAGAGGTCGTAGGAACAGTCAACATAGATCCAGGGCTGACGAAAAAGGATGAGGCGCCTGTATCGCCGGGAATGAAATACACACATTATGCACCTGAAGCACAAATGTATATATTTCATGGAAGTGATGAAGACATGCAGCTGCACATTCAGAAGTACCGAGCTGAAGGGCTAAAAGTAGGTGTGCTGACGACAGAAGAAAAGAAGGAATGGTTTGCGGCAGATGTTATCTTTAGCTGTGGATGGAGAGAAAAGCCTGAAACGGTTGCGGCAAACTTATATCGTGTGCTGAGACAATTTGATGAAACGGATGTAGACTTGATCATTTCAGAAGCCTTCTCAGAGCAGGGAGTTGGTTCTGCGATCATGAACCGTCTGCAAAAAGCGGCAGGAGGGCGTACCCTCTCTTCGTTCAAATAGTTCTAACCTCTCTTGGACAAACATAGGTTAAAGGAGAATGCGTGTCCAAGGGGGATTTACATGAATGAACTAGCTGGCGAATTGCTGACACTCAGTATCATGGCTTTTGCACTTGGAATGGATGCCTTTTCGGTGGGACTCGGCATGGGGATGATTCAGCTGAGATTCCGCCAGATCCTTTATATTGGACTTGTCATTGGGATATTTCATATGTTTATGCCTCTTTTTGGCATGCTGACAGGTCAGCTTTTATCTGGCTGGCTTGGGCTCCTAGCAACCTATATTGGCGGGGCGCTGCTTTTGGTGCTGGGTCTGCAAATGATCATCGCTTCTATCCGAAAAGAAGATAAGCCATTTATCGCACCTGTTGGGGCCGGTCTCGTTCTTTTTGCAACAAGTGTGAGTTTAGATAGTTTTTCCGTTGGCTTAAGCCTGGGGATTTACGGTTCTCGGGTGTTGATGACCATTTTATTGTTTGGCTTTTTTAGTATGATGCTCACATGGCTTGGATTATTACTCGGTAAACAGGTTCGGTCATGGGTAGGTTCATATAGCGGTGCGCTTGGCGGGTTTATTTTACTAGCCTTTGGAATCAAATTATTATTTCCGCTCTAGCCAGTCTCCTTACATAACATGTAGAATGAAATGCTATATAATAGAAGAAAAGGAGGTCGAAAGATGAATATCTTATTTGTTTGTACGGGAAATACTTGCAGAAGTCCGATGGCTCAAGCCCTTTTTTCCTCCATTGCAGATGAAAAAGGCTTACAGGTCACTGTAAAATCAGCGGGCATCTTCGCCTCTGATGCAGGGAAGGCTTCTCCTCAAGCAGTCGAAGCATTATTTGAGAAAAGCATTCCACTGAATCACTCATCGTCTAAACTAACAGAAGAACTTCTTCATGAAGCAGATTATGTCTTTACCATGACGATTCAGCATAAGCAGTTGATTGTAGAGCAATACGCTCATGTGAAAGACAAGGTCTTCACTCTAAAAGAATTTGCGACAGGATCAGAAGGTGACGTGTCGGATCCATTTGGAGGGAGTCTCTCCATTTATCAGGAGACACGAGATGAACTAGAAACGCTATTGTATCAACTTGCTAAAAAGCTTAAACAGGATCACAAATCCTCATAAATGGACAACCTGTAAAACCGTTGCGCAAACGGTTTTTCTGCTTTTGTTTGCAAATGACTAGGCAGAGGTTAAAATATAACTGTAAATAAAGAATGAATGTAAGACATGACAGATCAACTCACCCTTAGGAGGAATTGCCCGATGAAAGTAGCCATTGCATCCGATCACGGCGGAACGAATATTCGTGAAGAAATCAAACAACTAATGGATGAATTAAAGATTGAATACATTGATATGGGTTGTGAATGTGGATCAGGTTCTGTAGACTACCCAGACTATGCTTTTCCTGTAGCCAACATGGTGGCAAACGGAGAAGTCGATCGAGGCATTTTGATTTGCGGGACAGGTATTGGTATGAGCATTTCAGCAAACAAAGTGAAAGGCATCCGCTGTGCACTGGCGCATGATACATTCAGTGCAAAGGCGACGAGAGAACATAATGATACAAATGTTCTTGCGATGGGAGAACGAGTCATTGGACCAGGATTGGCAAGAGAGATTGCTCACATTTGGCTGACAACAGAATTTACTGCAGGACGTCATGCTGTGCGGATTGGTAAAATCGCTGATTACGAAGAAAAGCATCTGTAAGGAGCGCTTAACATGAACATTGGTCAAGATTGGCTTGAAATGTTAAAAGAGTTTCATCAAACAGTTGAACTGCGAGCCGGCCACATTTTAGTGATTGGCTGCAGTACGTCAGAAGTGGCTGGCGAGCACATTGGGACAGCGGGAAGTGAGCAAATTGCTGAAGCTATTTATCAAGAGCTCGATCAACTGAGGCGCGAGATAGGAATTGAATTGGCCTTCCAATGCTGCGAGCATTTGAATCGTGCCCTCGTTGTGGAAGAAGAGGTGGCTTACCGGGTTAACTTAGAGATTGTAGCGGCAGTACCTGTCCGTAAGGCGGGTGGTTCTATGGCGGCTCATGCGTATCAGCAAATGGAACACCCTGTGCTGGTTGAATCCATTTCAGCACATGCAGGGATTGATATCGGTGATACATTCATCGGCATGCACTTAAAGCGGGTAGCCGTACCGGTCCGTCTCAGCCGTCATCAATTAGGACAAGCACATGTGACGTTTGCAAAAACTCGTCCAAAGCTGATTGGCGGAGAACGAGCCGTTTATACAAGATCATAGTTCGGATATATTTCTAATATAATGTTGAATGATGAAGACGCTTCACCCCTTGAATATTCGGGTTTTCATAAAAAAGAAGTCGATTTTCCAAAAAAAACTTTTACATTTTACTCAAAAACCGTGTACAATGAGATGGTGAAAACATCGAATGGAAATAGATTGGAGAGGATTTCGCTGATGAAACATTTACCTGAGCAAGACGCACAAGTATTCAAAGCAATTCAACTAGAGCGGAAACGCCAGCAGGACAAAATCGAATTAATTGCATCAGAAAACTTCGTAAGCGAAGCAGTCATGGAAGCGCAGGGCTCTGTCTTAACAAACAAATATGCAGAAGGTTACCCTGGTAAACGCTACTATGGCGGCTGTGAACATGTAGACGTTGTAGAAGATATCGCACGTGACCGCGCAAAAGAAATTTTTGGCGCTGAGTATGTGAACGTACAGCCTCACTCAGGAGCTCAAGCGAATATGGCCGTATACTTTACAATCCTTGAGCATGGCGATACAGTGCTAGGCATGAACTTATCACATGGCGGGCATTTAACACATGGAAGCCCTGTAAACTTTAGCGGCGTACAGTACAACTTTGTAGAATACGGTGTAGATAAAGAAACACAACATATCGACTACCAAGATGTACTTGAAAAAGCACGTGAGCATAAGCCGAAACTAATCGTAGCGGGGGCAAGTGCTTACCCACGTCAAATTGATTTCAAAAAGTTCCGTGAAATTGCCGATGAAGTCGGTGCTTACTTTATGGTGGACATGGCTCACATCGCGGGTCTTGTTGCAGCAGGTCTTCATCCAAATCCTGTTCCTTACGCTGATTTTGTGACAACGACAACTCACAAAACATTGCGCGGACCTCGCGGCGGAATGATTCTATGCCGTGAAGAGTTTGGTAAAAAGATCGACAAATCGATCTTCCCTGGTATTCAAGGTGGACCACTCATGCATGTGATCTCTGCAAAAGCTGTTTCTTTCGGTGAAGTATTGAACGGAGATTTCAAAACATATGCACAAAATGTGATTGATAACGCAAAACAACTAGCTGAAACACTTTTATCTGAGGATATTCAGCTTGTATCTGGTGGAACAGATAACCATCTTGTTCTCATCGACTTGCGCTCTCTTGGCATTACAGGAAAAATTGCAGAAAACGTTCTTGATGAAATTGGTATCACGGTGAACAAAAATGCGATTCCATATGATCCAGAGAAACCATTTGTTACAAGTGGTGTACGTGTAGGTACAGCAGCAGTGACAAGCCGTGGCTTCGATCAAGAAGCGATGAAAGAAGTCGGTTCCATCATTGCGCTTGCGCTGAAACATCATGAAGATGAAGCGAAATTAGAAGAGGCGAAAAAGCGTGTATCTGATCTGACAGCTCGTTTCCCTCTATATCAAGAATTAGATTATTAAGATGCAGACCCATTTGCCTATTTTTGGCATGTGGGTTTTTTTTGTAGGATTTGCGAATCATATTGAAAGATGATGTCTTTTTATGTAGAATTGTAGGAAGTGTGCAAAGTTCACCGGAAGATGACAGAAAAGGAGTTGTAGCAAGCTATGGCAAAGGTTTATGTATTTGATCACCCGCTTATTCAGCACAAACTTACATATATTCGTGACGTTCATACAGGAACAAAAGAATTTAGAGAGCTAGTGGATGAAGTCGCAACATTAATGGCATTTGAAATCACAAGAGACTTACCGCTTGAAGAGGTAGATGTAGAAACACCTGTACAAGTCGCTAAATCAAACGTGATCTCAGGTAAAAAACTCGGAGTTGTGCCGATTTTAAGAGCAGGTCTTGGAATGGTAGACGGGATTTTGAAACTCATTCCAGCTGCCAAAGTGGGACATGTCGGTTTATACCGTGATCCGAAGACATTAAAGCCTGTTGAATATTATGTGAAGCTTCCATCTGATGTGGAAGAGCGTGAATTTATCGTAGTAGACCCAATGCTTGCAACGGGCGGATCAGCAGTAGAAGCATTAAACAGCTTGAAAAAACGCGGTGCGAAAAACATCCGCTTCATGTGTCTGATTGCTGCGCCAGAAGGTGTAGAAGAAATGCAAAAACATCATCCAGATGTTGATATCTACATTGCGGCATTAGATGAGAAGTTAAACGAAAAAGGTTACATCATCCCAGGTCTTGGTGATGCTGGTGACCGTATGTATGGAACAAAATAAGAATGATTCACGAAAAGCCCACATGCAAACGTGCATGTGGGCTTTTTTGAAAAATATGACAAACGGTTGATATCGTTCTTAGAAAAATCAATGTATACTGAACATTAGCAGTTTTTTTGAATGAATGTCACAACTCTCCTAAAGTTTGATGAAATTGTGAACATTTTGTGTGCTCTCTCATTATAGAAAAGTTTTTTAACTTTCAACGGATTGACACATCATAGACGCTATTGTATGCTAAACGAGGGTATTATGGTAAGGTTTTCATAGCCTATAGCACTCTACTAATCCTCATTGTGAACCCTTTAATAATCAGGGTTTGTATCAGCGAATGAAGCAGAATCCCATAGATCTAAAGATTTCAAGTCTGATTGCACAATTAGACCGATGGGTGATTGATTTTTTTCAAATAGGACAGCTTATCATAAGCGTCTTCTACGCAGTTTTCATCACCATTTATCACCTTTTTTACAATATTTTTCATCGGGAGTCAGATGAATGAACGATCCAAACGTCATTTTCCGCAGACAGAGTAAATATATGTTCTATTTATTGGCAATTTTTGTGTTTGGCTATGCCATGCCTGGTTTTAAACCACTGTTTCTTGGTTTCATTATCGGCACAATTTTTGCTTTCTTTAATTTATTCCTGCTTATTCGGAGAATGCATGCTTTTGATCGAGCAGTTAAAAAAGGAAAATCTATTCGTTCAATGGGAAGTACAGCCAGGTGGGCCAACGCAATTCTCGCAGTAGCGATTGCTTGGCGTTACCCTAACGAAGTTCATCTGGCAGGTGTTGTTATAGGATTAATGACAATATATCCTGTCATTATGATAGATTCCTTCATTCAACTTAAACGTTCTACTATGGAAGAGAGGTGAATACTCTTTGGGTCACAGTTCAAAAACTACAGAATTTTTAGGGTTAACGTTCAACTTATCCAATGTTCTCATGATTACGATTGCTAGTATCATCGTTCTTCTCATAGCGGTGCTGACTACTCGTGTTCTGGCTATTCGTCCGACAAAGGCGCAGAACTTCATGGAATGGATTGTTGATTTTGTTCGAAATATCATAGGTAGTTCGATGGACATGAAAACAGGAGCCCCATTTCTAGCGCTTGGCGTTACATTACTCATGTACATATTTGTTTCAAACATGCTTGGACTGCCATTCTCGATTACGGTCGATCACAACTTATGGTGGAAATCACCAACTGCTGATCCTGCAATCACAATGACACTAGCGGTTATGGTCATGGGATTGACACACTACTATGGTGTTAAAGCAAAAGGAGTCAAGGAATATACAAAAGACTACTTTAGACCAATCCCACTCTTAGTACCGCTGAAAATTATTGAAGAATTTGCAAACACATTAACACTTGGTTTGCGTCTTTATGGAAATATTTTCGCTGGAGAGATTCTTCTTGGTTTACTTGCAGGACTTGCGACTAATTTCTATTCGCAAAACCTTGCACTAGGTATCATTGGTACATTAGGTGCCATCGTGCCGATGATTGTATGGCAGGCATTCAGTTTGTTTGTCGGAACCATCCAGGCATTTATCTTCACCATGCTGACAATGGTGTATATCTCCCATAAAGTCAGCGACGAACACTAAAAAATTGAGAGTCCAAAAAGGACGTTATTTTAAAGGAGGAGCTTTTTAATGAATTTAATAGCAGCAGCAATTGCAATCGGTTTAGGAGCACTAGGAGCAGGTATTGGTAACGGTCTAATCGTATCTAAAACAGTTGAAGGAATCGCTCGTCAGCCAGAGGCTGGTAGAGAACTAAGAACACTTATGTTCATCGGGGTAGCTTTAGTTGAGGCACTTCCAATTATCGCTGTCGTTATCGCATTCTTGGCATTCTTTGGTTAATATGTGAGAAGCGTTCTAATATGAATTTTAATGGCGAAGATCAGATTAGTTCGAAACTTCGCCATTCCTTTATGTTTTGTTTCTTAACATATTATTTAAAGAAGGGAGTTGCCGTACTAAATGTCTCAGTTACCAGTAGTTTTAGGAGCAGGTCTAAATACCGGAGATATCATATTCCAGTTGATCGCTATGCTCATCCTGCTTGCACTTTTAAAGAAATTTGCGCTTAAGCCTTTATTAGGGATTATGAAACAGCGTGAAGATTATATAGGAAATGAAATTTCAAGTGCTGAAGAAAAGCACGTTCAAGCTGAAAAGCTTCTTGAAGAACAACGTGTCTTATTGAAAGAAGCACGCGAAGAATCACATACACTCATCGAAAATGCGAAAAAGATTGGTGAGAAACAAAAAGAAGACATCATTCAAGCAGCACGTCAAGAATCAGAGCGCTTGAAAGAGTCTGCTAGAACTGAAATCGTGAAAGAAAAAGAACAAGCTGTGGCTGCACTGCGCGAGCAAGTTGCATCACTATCTGTATTAATTGCTTCTAAAGTGATTGAAAAAGAACTTGATGAGCAAGCACAAGAGAAATTGATCCAAGAGTATCTTAAAGAGGCAGGCGAAAGCCGATGAGCGTGACTATTGTCTCTAAGCGTTACGCTTCTGCTCTTTTTGACATCGTTCTTGCTTCTTCGGCAGTAGACGAAACTGAAAAAGAGCTGAATGAGATCAAAAAAGTTCTTAAGAATGATCAAGAATTAAATGACTTTCTTGTTCATCCGAAGATTACGGCAGACAAAAAGAAACATCTGATTGCAGAAGCTTTCAAAGGTGTTTCGACATATGTTTTGCACACAATGTATTTATTGATTGACCGCGGACGCACGAATATTTTTCCTGAAATGACGTCTGAGTTTGTGAAACTTGCAAACCGTACGAAACAAATAGACGATGCGATCGTGTATTCAGTTAAACCGCTCAGCGGAGCTGAAATTCAATCTTTATCTGAAGTATTTGCCAAAAAAGCCGGAGTCACATCACTGCGTGTTGAAAACGTGATTGACAAGGATCTAATAGGCGGAGTGAAAATCCGTATCGGAAACCGCATTTATGACGGCAGTGTCAGCGGAAAGCTTTCCCGCATTGAACGTCAGCTTGCAGGCGAAAATCGTTAGAAGGGGTGAAACCTTAGTGAGTATCAAAGCTGAAGAGATTAGCGCGCTGATAAAGCAGCAAATCCAAAACTATCAATCTGAAATTGAAGTAAAAGATGTCGGTACAGTCATTCAAGTAGGGGACGGTATCGCGCGTGTACATGGCCTTGACAACATTATGGCAGGAGAGCTTGTTGAGTTCTCTAACGGTGTAATGGGTATGGCTCAAAACCTTGAGGAGTCTAACGTAGGTATCGTAATCTTAGGACCTTACAAAGATATCCGTGAAGGTGACGACGTAAAACGTACAGGTCGTATCATGGAGGTTCCAGTAGGGGAAGAGTTAATCGGACGTATTGTGAACCCACTTGGTCAGCCTGTAGATGGACTAGGTCCAATTTTAACAAGCAAAACACGTCCAATCGAAAGTGAAGCACCAGGCGTTATGGATCGTAAATCGGTACATGAGCCGCTTCAAACGGGAATTAAAGCAATTGATGCCTTGATTCCAATCGGACGCGGACAGCGTGAATTGATCATTGGGGACCGTCAAACAGGTAAAACATCTGTTGCAATTGATACGATCCTGAACCAAAAAGATCAAGACATGATCTGTATCTATGTAGCGATCGGACAAAAAGAATCAACTGTTCGTGGTGTTGTTGAAACACTTCGTAAGCATGGTGCGCTTGACTACACAATCGTTGTCACAGCTTCTGCATCACAGCCAGCTCCACTTCTTTACCTTGCTCCATATGCAGGTGTAACGATGGGTGAGGAATTCATGTATAACGGCAAGCATGTGCTTGTAGTGTATGATGACCTTTCTAAACAAGCGGCAGCTTACCGTGAGCTTTCATTATTGCTTCGTCGTCCTCCAGGTCGTGAAGCATTCCCTGGTGATGTTTTCTATCTTCACTCTCGTTTATTAGAGCGTGCAGCGAAGCTTAGTGATGAAAAGGGTGGCGGTTCTATCACAGCATTGCCTTTCGTAGAAACGCAAGCTGGTGATATCTCTGCATATATCCCAACAAACGTTATCTCAATCACAGATGGCCAGATCTTCTTACAATCTGACCTCTTCTTCTCAGGCGTACGTCCAGCGGTAAACGCAGGATTGTCTGTATCTCGTGTAGGTGGTTCTGCACAAATCAAAGCGATGAAAAAGGTAGCAGGTACACTTCGTCTGGATCTTGCTTCTTATCGTGAGCTTGAAGCATTCGCTCAGTTTGGATCTGATCTAGACCAAGCGACTCAAGCCAAATTAAACCGTGGTGCTAGAACAGTTGAAGTCTTAAAACAAGACTTGAACAAACCGCTGAAAGTTGAAAAACAAGTAGCGATTCTTTATGCACTGACAAGAGGATACTTAGATGATGTAGCGATTGCTGATGTCAAACGCTTTGAAGCTGAGTTATTCATGTACATTGAAGAAAACCATAAAGACTTGTTTGACACAATCTCTCAAACAGGAAACATGCCTGCTGATGAAGAGTGGAAAGCTGCGATCGAAGGCTTTAAACGTACGTTTGCACCAAGCAACTAATTAGTAATCTTTCCGAGAGAAAAAGATTCTCTTTTTCTCTCTTTTCACGTAAATGAACACGGATTCCTGAAAAAAGGTGGTGAAATCTTTGGCCTCATTACGCGATATTAAGTCAAGGATCACGTCAACAAAAAAATCGAGTCAGATCACAAAAGCGATGCAAATGGTATCAGCTGCGAAACTGAATCGTGCTGAAAATAATGCGAAGTCCTTTGTTCCATACATGGAGAAAATCCAAGAAGTCGTTGCGGCAATCGCAACTGGAACAAGTGCTAAGCACCCAATGCTTCTTTCAAGACCTGTTAAGAAAACAGGGTATCTCGTCATTACATCTGATCGAGGACTTGCAGGACCTTTTAACAGCTCGATTTTACGTGCCGCTTACCAAGCGATTCAATCTCGTCATCAATCTGCTGATGAATATGCGGTGATTGTGATTGGTAAAATCGGACGCGACTTCTTCAAAAAGCGTGGTATTCCAGTTATTTCTGAAGTAACAGGGCTTGGAGACGAAGTAGCGTTTGCTGATATTAAAGAATTAGCAAGCAGTACAGTGCAAATGTTCTCTGATGAAGCGTTTGATGAGCTTTACATGTTCTATAACCATTTCGTCAGTGCCATTTCACAAGAAGTAACAGAGAAAAAATTATTGCCGCTAACGGACCTTTCGGCCGCAGCGACACCAAATAAACGTTCCGCATCTTATGAGTTTGAGCCTTCTGAAGAAGAAATTCTTGAAGTTCTCCTTCCTCAATATGCAGAGAGTTTGATTTTCGGTGCGCTTCTTGACAGCAAAGCAAGTGAACATGCTGCAAGGATGACAGCAATGAAGAGTGCAACAGACAACGCAAAAGAATTGATCGACAGCCTGACACTCTCTTACAACCGTGCTCGTCAAGCAGCGATTACACAAGAGATTACAGAAATTGTCGGCGGAGCAGCTGCCTTAGAATAGAAATAATTGTCAGGAGGGAATGCAATGAAAACAGGACGCATCAGTCAGATCATGGGACCAGTCGTAGACGTTCGTTTTGAAGACGGTCACTTGCCTGAGATTTATAATGCGATCAAAGTTTCGCATAAAGCGGAAAGCGAAAGTGAAGTTGATATCGACTTAACTTTAGAAGTAGCACTACATTTAGGTGATGATACAGTGAGAACCATCGCAATGGCATCAACAGACGGTGTGAAGCGCGGTATGGAAGCTGTAGACCTTGGAAAACCAATTTCAGTACCAGTTGGTAACGTAACACTTGGACGTGTATTCAACGTACTGGGAGATAACATTGACTTAGATGAGCCACTTGGTGTGGAAGCGCAAAGAGACCCAATCCACAGACAAGCGCCTTCTTTCGATCAACTTTCTACAGAAGTTGAAATTCTTGAAACAGGTATCAAAGTTGTTGACCTTCTTGCTCCTTACATCAAAGGTGGAAAGATCGGTCTATTCGGTGGAGCCGGTGTTGGTAAAACCGTTCTGATTCAAGAATTGATCAACAACATCGCACAAGAACACGGCGGTATTTCTGTATTCGCTGGTGTTGGAGAGCGTACACGTGAAGGAAATGACCTTTACTACGAAATGAAAGATTCTGGCGTTATCGAAAAAACAGCGATGGTCTTCGGCCAAATGAACGAGCCACCAGGTGCACGTATGCGTGTAGCTCTAACTGGTTTGACAATGGCAGAGCATTTCCGTGATGAACAAGGTCAAGACGTATTGTTCTTCATCGATAACATCTATCGCTTTACACAAGCAGGTTCTGAAGTATCAGCCCTTCTTGGACGTATGCCTTCAGCGGTAGGTTATCAGCCAACTCTTGCAACAGAAATGGGTCAGCTTCAAGAGCGTATCACGTCTACAAACGTAGGATCGGTTACATCGATTCAAGCGATCTATGTACCTGCGGATGACTATACAGATCCAGCTCCAGCTACAACGTTCGCTCACCTTGATGCAACGACAAACCTTGAGCGTAAGTTGACAGAGATGGGGATTTACCCAGCGGTAGATCCACTTGCTTCAACATCTCGTGCCCTTGCACCTGAGATTGTTGGCGAAGAGCATTATGCGATCGCGCGTGAAGTTCAGCAAACATTGCAACGTTATAAAGAATTGCAAGATATCATTGCCATTTTAGGTATGGATGAATTATCTGAGGACGATAAGCTTGTGGTACACAGAGCTCGTCGTGTTCAATTCTTCCTATCTCAAAACTTCCACGTAGCAGAACAGTTCACTGGCCAAAAAGGTTCTTATGTGCCATTGCAAGAAACTGTTAAAGGCTTCAAGGAAATCTTATCTGGTAAATACGATCACCTTCCAGAAGATGCATTCCGCTTAGTCGGCCGCATTGAAGAAGTGGTTGAAAAAGCCAAAGAGATGGGTGTAGAGGTCTAATCTGGTCCTTAGGAGGGTAAAAGCATGAAGACCGTTCAAGTCAATATCGTTACTCCCGACGGCCCAGTGTATGAAGCGGATGTGGAAATGGTCAGTGTAAGAGCAGAAAGCGGTGAGCTTGGGATTTTAGCTGGCCACGTTCCAATGGTTGCTCCGCTAAAAATCGGTGCAGTTCGCTTAAAACATAGTGGATCAACTGAATTGGTTGCAGTAAGCGGTGGATTTGTTGAAGTTCGCCCCGAAAAAGTAACCATTCTTGCTCAGGCTGCTGAAACATCAGACAAAGTTGATGTAGATCGTGCAAAATCAGCGAAACAGCGTGCTGAAGAGCATTTGAACCACCCGAATGAAAGTGATGTACGCAGGGCGGAACTCGCATTAAAACGGGCATTAAACCGTTTAAATGTAGCAGGGAAATAAAACAGAAAATCCTTCTTATCACTGTGATAAGAAGGATTTTTTTTAGGATGACATGAGAGATTGATACATCGACACATACGGATGAGATGCTTGCTTTTCAAGATATAACTGCTCGCAAAATTGCGTACTGCAATGCCATGTTTTATTGTTTCTGCGTAAGCCAAGCGTATATTGGTGCGAAGAGTCCATATAAGGCCGCACGACCCAGTCAGCATCTGAATGATGACGGATGACAACCTCTCCTAAATACACACTCATCATCGCTTCTAATGCATCTATTGGCATTTTCCACTCAGCAAAAAGCTGCTGACGGAAGGCATCGAAGTATAATGACTCTAACTGATAAAGGCTTTCCCCTGAGTAATCCAAAGAAATGTTATGAAAATGACACAATTGTGCTAATTCTTCTAGCTGTGTCTGTCTATAATCAAAGTAGAAAGCAATGGCTTCCCATTCATGTTCAAATGAGGGAACCAGTTCTCCGTACAAATCAACAAAGTCAGGAAAAGAATCTTTCAAATATGATCAGCTCCTTCCACCGCAGTATATCATCTCCTTCTCATCAGAATAAGAGGGGATTCACTCTAAATGTAGCTCTTTTTTCCAAATGATTCATCTTTCCGATTTTGGAGGATATAATGAAAGGGAGTTTTCCTTTACAGAAATCAATAAAAGGAGGATTCAAGTGTATGGAAGATGTAGGACAACAAGCAATTGTCAGTATTGTGATCCACCTATTTTTTATTGCCATTACGTGGTGGGCATTGCTTGCGGTGAATATTGATCCACTGATTAAAAAAGGAAAAATTATTCAAGCTAGATTGCTCATGATGCTGATCACGATTGCTATTGCATCGGCAGTCAGCAATTTCTTCCTTGATTATTTAAATTTCTCCAGACAAATCCCTTATATGTTTTAACATAAAAGGTTTGGTCACTGCCTTCTGCGGGAACGTAAAAAGAAGTGTCAAAAATATGGCCTTTGATGACTTTTCCACGTATGCATTGATCTCCTTGCGGCAACACTTGTAGCAAGGGGGAATGACAAGTGAGAAAGTATTTAAAAGGTTGGCCATTATTTGCATTTATTCTTTTTTTTGTTCTGATGATTCAAGGTGTTCGGGCAGAAGAAACATCGACGCTCGCCCAAATAGCAGAAGGTATGAAAAACCAGCAAATCGAAGTAAGTGGATGGACGCTTCATGCCAAAACAAATATAAACATTTCATCCGAACAATTTTCAAAAAAAGTGAAACGTTTGAAAGACGAACTACGACAGTATGAGTGGACCGAAAAAAAAGAGAAACATGTCACCAAAGTCACAGGAATTTACAAAGATGAAAAAAATGATACATTATCGAAAATTTTACTCGTGAAGACCGACACAAAATCAAACCAAAAGTCGTATTTATTATATGAGCAAAAAGGTGCTCGCCCACTGAATACCTGGGAGCATACATATGATCAGTTCGTACGTCATGCAAAAAGCATATTACAAGAAAAATTTGTGATTTTTACTTGTCTCGATGGTCATGTAAATGGTATGATGGATGTTGTTTTGCAAAAAAAAGCTGAAATGATAGCAAATGAATTTCAAGCAAAACCAGTTGAGTATCTCGTTGAGTCTAATTTTGTGTCGCTTTCCGCTTACACAGAGAAGTGGGAACAGTTCATTATGACTTCAAATGATAAAATGAATGTTCAAATTGCCATCAGAAGTTCGGAAATGAACGAAAATCATACGATTACGGTTGGCACACCAATCGTAACGACTGAATATTAATATAGAGAATTTGGGACGCGGAGGGGAAGACCTTGGAAAAAATCATCGTCCGCGGCGGTCAAAAGTTAAACGGCACAGTTAAAGTAGAAGGCGCAAAAAATGCCGTTTTACCAGTTATCGCTGCATCTTTGTTAGCAAGTACAGAAAAAAGCGTAATTTGTGATGTACCTACGCTCTCCGATGTATATACAATCAATGAAGTGTTACGTCATTTAGGAGCAGAAGTACATTTTGAAAATAACGAAGTATCAGTAGATGCATCTCATGCACTAGAAACTGAGGCTCCGTTTGAGTACGTCCGTAAAATGAGAGCATCTGTGCTCGTCATGGGACCACTTTTAGCTAGAACAGGTCATGCAAGAGTTGCATTACCTGGTGGTTGTGCGATTGGTTCAAGACCAATTGATCAGCATTTAAAAGGCTTTGAAGCAATGGGAGCTAAAATTCAAGTAGGTAATGGTTTCATCGAGGCTGAAGTAAATGGCCGTTTAAAAGGTGCAAAAATCTATTTGGATTTCCCAAGTGTAGGGGCAACTGAAAACATCATCATGGCAGCAGCATTGGCTGAAGGAACGACGATTTTAGAAAACGTAGCAAAAGAACCTGAAATTGTTGATTTGGCAAACTACATCAATGCCATGGGCGGTAAGGTTCGCGGTGCTGGAACTGGTACAATCAAAATCGAAGGTGTAGAAACACTTCACGGTGCAAAACACAACATCATCCCTGACCGAATTGAAGCTGGTACGTTTATGGTGGCAGCAGCCATTACTGAAGGAAATGTTCTTGTAAAAGGCGCTGTGCCTGAGCACATGACTTCACTTGTGGCGAAAATGGAAGAAATGGGTATTCAGATCATTGAAGAAGAAGAAGGTTTAAGAGTCATTGGACCATCTGAACTCAAGCCAATCGATCTAAAAACAATGCCGCATCCTGGTTTCCCAACGGATATGCAATCTCAGATGATGGCGCTATTGCTTCGTGCGAACGGAACAAGCATGATCACAGAAACTGTGTTTGAAAATCGTTTTATGCATGCTGAAGAATTCCGCCGCATGAATGGCGATATTAAAATTGAGGGTCGCTCTGTGATAATCAATGGACCTGTTCAACTTCAAGGTGCTGAAGTGGCAGCGACTGATTTAAGAGCAGGAGCAGCACTTGTACTTGCTGGATTAGTGGCAGAAGGTCATACACGTGTCACTGAATTGAAGCATATTGACCGTGGATATGTGAACTTCCACCAAAAACTAGCAGCAATCGGTGCAGACATTGAAAGAGTAAATGATGAATCAGCAGATGTGACACAAGAACAAGTTGTATCAGATCTGAACGCGTAATGATAAAAGAAATCAGTGTGTCCATTTGGGCATGCTGATTTTTTTTAGAATCATAGACTGGTTGCATTTTCAAAAGCTTATCATTAGTGTATCCAATCGTTTTAAATTTTATTCATAAAGACGAACAGTAAATCAAATGAAGAAGAGCACAAACATATCAGCAAAAGACTTGTCCAATGAATGAAAGAAGCTGTCATATTAGCTTGTCCTTGCCCATAGGATAAAAGAGATTCAATGACAAATGGGGGCAGCCAATATGAAACCAATGATATGGACAATCGCAGGAATTTGCATCATCATTTTAATGATTCCAACCTTACTCGTGTTGCCGACGTTCCAAGGAAAACCAGCAGCCAGCCAACACGTAGCAGCAGAACCATCAGTTAAAAAAGAAGTGAAAGGTTCAGTCAAATTGAAACAATCACCCGTCTCCATTCCCGTCTACCGTTCAGCGCATCAGCAGGTAGAAAACATCCCCTTAGAAGAGTATGTGATCGGTGTCGTCGCTTCTGAAATGCCAGCCGATTTTGAAATAGAGGCGCTCAAGGCACAGGCACTCGCCGCTAGAACGTATATCGTCAGACAAATGATCATTGATAAAACCGTCAAATCTCCACAGGGTTCTCTTGTAGATGACACTCAAATGTTCCAAGTGTACAAAAATAAACAGGAACTGAAGAAAATTTGGGGAAAAGCGTACAATTGGAAATTAAAAAAGGTCACAGAAGCGGTCGCCAGTACACAAGGGAAAGTACTGACGTATGACGAAAAACCAATTGATGCTTCCTTCTTTTCAACAAGTAATGGGAAAACCGAAAATGCAGAAGCTTATTGGAAAAATGAAATCCCTTATTTGAAAAGCGTCTCAAGCAAATGGGACGAAAAATCACCCAAATTCCAAAACAAGAAAACCATCACAGTGAGCGAATTTCAGCAAAAACTGGGTGTGACCCTTGGCCAGCAGCAGATGGGAGAAATTGTAGAACGAACACCAGGCAATCAAGTAGCCAAAGCCGTCATTAACGGAAAAACATTGTCGGGCAGAGAAATTCGCGAATCACTAGGATTGCACTCTGCAGACTTTACATGGGAACGAAAGGGTCAGCAAATCGTGATTACGACAAAAGGGTATGGCCATGGTGTGGGCATGAGTCAGTATGGTGCACATTATATGGCACAGTCAGGCAAAAAAGTAGAGACGATCGTGAAACATTATTATCAAGGGATAAAAATCGAATCAGCTGATCGCTTTCTGAACACATATATGGCTAAGAAATAAAAGCAAAGGTGCCTCAAAATGGGGGCATCTTTTTTTATGTGTGAAGAGGTTTGAACAGAATGTGACAAATTGCGACTTAAGGCGCACCTCAGGAAATCTTAAACATTTACATCCCGACAAGAACCGATGGCCGATACAAAGCCCCTCGAAAGAATGAGAAAACGAGGATGACAAAAGAGTCATTAGGTGAATATATCTAGACATCTGACAGAATTTTAGTGATTTTGATGAAAGAGAAAAAGGGATCGAGTCCTATACCATTCCAAGACAGAATATTTTACGATTAAGATGTTTCAATCAAATACATAAGGAGGAAGGAAAAGCATGTTGAAAAAAGTATTTACACTCGTAACCTTAGCTGTATTGACATTATCAATGTCAATCTCTTCACCAGTATTTGCAGAAGCAGCATCAGCCAAAAAACATAAGAAAGATGTAAGAGTGACGATCTTACTTGATGCAAGTGGAAGTATGGCAAGAAAAGTGGATGGAGAGCGCAAATTCGATTTAGCAAAACAAGAGGTATTTAAATTTGCTCAGTCTCTTCCGAAAGATGCTAAAATCCGTATGAGCTTGTTTGGGTCTGAAGGAAACAACAAAAACTCAGGTAAAGCTCAATCATGTGAAGTCATTAGAGGCGTTTATGGCGTTCAGCCTTATGAAAAGGATAGTTTCGAAAACTCTCTAAACGGTCTTGGACCAAATGGCTGGACACCGATTGCACGTGCTCTTGAAAGTGCAAAGCAAGCGGATAAACAGCTTCATAAGGGAACAAAACACATTGTGTACTTAATTACTGATGGTGAAGAAACTTGTGGTGGAGATCCAGTGAAAGTAGCGAAAGAGCTTCATAACTCAAAAGGATCTACTGTAGTCAATGTGATTGGATTAGACTTTAACGATGGCTATGAAGGTCAATTGAAGCAAGTAGCTAAAGCTGGTAAAGGTCATTACTACCAAGCAAGCACTGGGAAAGAAATGGGTTCTATCCTTACAGCAGAATCATTAAAACTACACGAATAACTTGCTGAAGAAAAGGGAAACGATTGATTGATGCTTTCGTTTCTCTTTTTCTGTACAAATGAAAAAAAGGGAGATTTTTTAATGAAAAGAAATATTATATTAACCATTTTAGCGAGTCTTGTTCTGCTTCTTTCTTCACCAGCTCATGCTGTAACGAAAAAGGAGCCTGCTCATGTGGTGATTTTACTTGATTTAAGCGGAAGCATGGCACAATCGGTTGAAGGCGAAAAGAAAATCGATATCGCAAAACGCTCGATCCAAAGTTTCGCAAGTATTTTATCAGAAGATACACAAGTCTTGCTTCGTGTTTTTGGTCATGAAGGAACGAATAAAAATGCAGGAAAAGCCGTTTCTTGTGCAAGTTCCGAAGCAGTTTATGGATTTGGAACATATGAGCAAGCAACCTTTCAACAAGCGCTAAATGTGTATGGTCCAACAGGCTGGACACCACTTGCCAAAGCATTAACTGATACGAAACAAGATTTTGAAGATCACCAAGCTAAAGGAAAAAATATTGTATATGTTGTCAGCGATGGTGAGGAAACATGTGGCGGAAGCCCATCACAAGCAGCGAAGCAATTACATGAAGAAGGTATTGACACAATCGTCAATATCATTGGCTTCGATGTAAATGAAAAAGAAGCAAAAAGTCTAAAATCTGTTGCCAAAGCTGGTGGTGGACAATATCAACCAGCAGCAAATGCAGAAGAATTAAATCATATTCTTCAAAAAGAAGCGAACTCTTTTGGTCAATAGGATGTGAATAGACAGCTGGGGAGAAACCCCCAGCTGTTTTTTCATAAAGGATCAATTTAAAGTCGTTTCCAATTCATCAATCCGTTTCTCCACGTAGTGCTGATCTTTTCTTGCATGAAAGGTTTCGGCTTTTTCTAATATCGCGGTGGTATTGTATTCTGGGATCTGGGAATAGCTTTCGTAAACTCCTTTTGGTATTAACACGTTTCCTTCAGGCCAATAAACTGCAATATTTCCACGTTTCAGCTCTCCGAATTGAGCCACTCCTTGGTAGGATCCATATTGATTGAAAAGGACAACAGGATCGCCTTCTTGGACGTAAAGCTCTTTCGCATCTTCTTCATTCATCAAGATAGAATGACGCTTTCCGCCATTAAAGGCATCCTTTTCACTGTAAATCATAGAGTTGAATTGCTTGCCTCGTCTTGTCGTGATATTGAAATGTCCCTCAGTTTTTCGATATTGAGGCAGCTGTGCTGGAAGCAGGTGTCCTTTTCCATCCGTTGTTGGACACACCCCATCTTCGCAAAGCCATGCGCCACCCCATTGAAAGACATCCCCTTTATGACGCAAATGTTGGATCCCATCATAGTTCCGATTTGCGATGGCAATCTCACGGCGAATGTCTTCAGCATGGTCAAAATGAATCAACTTCGCGTCTTCTGGGCGAACTCTTTTTGCTAGGTCAATATAAATGTCCCATTCAGCTCTGGCTTCTTCAATGCGAGGTCCTTCAATTTCCGGACTGAAATACACCATGCGTTCCGTACTGGTTGATGTACCGCCGCCTGGCTGTTCATATCTTGTCATTGCAGGCAGAACAATCACAGTCTCTTCTGCTTCTACTAGTGTAGAGGTGTTCAAAATAATATCTTGATGGACACGGAGTTCAAGCTCGGATAGTGCTTTTTCAATCGCTTCAGGATTTGGCATCGTTTCTAAAAAGTTTCCACCGCTAGTAAACAGCATCTTCAGCTTTTGCGGGTGTTCTTTTGGAAGAGCCATTTTTTCAAATGATTGCCCAATCGTGTCACCATGCCATTTTGGAATATCAAATCCCCATATCTTCTCGATTCTTTTAATATTCTCTTCATCAAAATCACTGCCGGGCAATACGAATGGATCAGCACCCATTTCGCCTGAACCTTGGACACCGCTATGGCCACGAATAGGCATAACGCCACAATGTTTTCTGCCAATAAATCCGCGTAACATGGCAAGGTTTGCGACTTGTGATATATTATCAGTGGCAAAGCGATGCTGAGTGAGACCCATACTCCAAATAAACACGCCTGAATTGGCATTGGCAAGCAGTACAGCGAATTCCTTCATTCTTTCTTTAGATAAGCCTGACGATGCTTCGAGATCCGACCATTTTAACTGAGTGACATGCTGCTTTACATCTTTTATGCCGGTTGTATGCGCTTGGATAAATTCATGGTCAAGAGCGGAATGGGGCGCTTGCTCCTCCATATCAAACCAATGTTTGATGACACCATTCATAAACGCAATATCACCGCCTATATTGACTTGATAAAAATCATCCGCTATTTTTGTGCCGAATAAAGCACTTTCTGGAATAGAAGGGACCCAATATTTTTCCATTGCAGGTTCTTTATATGGATTGATGACAATGATCTTGGTTCCTTTCTTTTTAGCGGCGTACATATATTTAGTCGAAACCGGCTGGTTGTTTGCTGCAACAGAGCCCCAAAATATCAATACATCTGTTCCAATCCAATCACTGTAATTACAGCTGGATGCACCTATACCAAGGGAGCGTTTAAGAGCGGTTTTGCTTGGTGAATGGCAAATACGAGAAGCATTATCGATATGATTTGTTCCAATAAATCGCGCAGCTTTCGCCGCAGTATAGTACACTTCATTTGTAATCCCTCTAGCCGTTAAATAGAAAGCAAGCTGACGTTTATCAATTGATATGATTTTAGCGGCGATTTGATCTAATGCATCATCCCAAGAAATGCGTGTAAAGGCATTCTCACCTTTTTTTCGAATCAGGGGATAAGGAATACGCCCAAGTTTTCGAAGAGACGTGCTATCCATTTGTTTGAGCCGCTCAATATCTTCGAACCATTTTGGATCAATTGCTGGCATTGTGTTAAGCCGTAGCACATTCAGTCTTGTCGTGCATATATGGGGCCCTGCTAGTGTTTGATCGTATAAACCTGATACACCAAGAGCACAGCCGTCACAAACGCCCTGAGTCAATATACGGTACGCATAGGGGAGGTTATCTTTGTTCTCCCATGCCACTTTCATTGTGTCTCGAATGTGTTTCGGTTTTACTTTTCCGAGCCCCATAGGAGCAAAAGAGGCCCATAGCTTTGGTGAGGGTTTTTTGTTGAGTTTAATAGGCCCCTTGTGTTTTGTTTTTCCCATGATATCGTCACCCTCCTATCACTTTGTAAAGCGTTTTCATATCTAAAAATTACCTGTAGATTGTCATTCTGTCAAATTCATCTTAAGAGCGGACCGTGACAGAAGAAGGAGCAGTAAGATTTGATTCACGAAGTTGTTTAATATCCTTCCGAATGAGAAGAGATATGATAAACGCAATGAAAAATAGGCCAGAGAAGACCATGAGACTTTGTGTGTAATTGCCTGTAATGTCACGAATAAAGGAGGAAAATAAAGGTCCTGCTAAACCAGCAGCGGCCCAAGCGGTGAGAATATAACCGTGTATGGCACCTAGCTGCTTCGTACCAAATAAATCTCCGATATAGGCTGGAATTGAAGCAAACCCTCCTCCGTAGCACGTATAAATGATCGCCATCACGATTGAAAAGATGAGCGGTTCTTTTAAGTAGGGAATTAAAGGAAAAGCAATGAGCTGTATAGTAAAGAAAATCGTATACGTATTTGGCCTTCCGATATAATCAGAGAAGGATGCCCATCCGATCCGTCCTAGCCCATTAAAAGCACCTAAAATTCCAACAAGAGTAGCTGCTGCACCGGCCGTGAAACCAACACTTTCTTGAGCAAGCGGTGATGCTACAGAAATAATAGCAATTCCGCATGTGATATTGATAAAGAGCATGATCCACAAATAATAAAAGCGCCGTGTTTTAATGGCTTCATTTGCGGTGAGCTGTGATAAATCTTGAGGAATTTTCCTTTGGCTTGTTTTTAGCACGTTAAATTGTTTGACATCATCAGGTGTTGGTGGTGATAAATAAAGAGATGAAACGACCATGATGATAAAATAAGAGATTCCGAGAATATAGAAGGTGTTTGCAATATCAACTTTTTCAATGAGAAATTGAATAATGGGACTGCAAATCAGAGAAGCAAACCCAAAACCCATAATGGCTAAACCCGTTGCGAGTCCTCTTCGATCTGGAAACCATTTGACTAATGTTGATACTGGAGCAATATAGCCTACACCTAATCCGATTCCAGCGAGTACACCATAAAATAAATAGAGGAGAGGTAATGAAGACATGTGGACAGCAAACCCTGATCCAGTCATCCCAATGCCGAAGAAAATAGCTGAGAAGAGCCCTGATGCCCTCGGCCCATACTTTTCAACGAAATGCCCCATAAAGGCAGCCGATAAACCTAAAAATAAAATAGCGATGCTAAATGTCAGGCTTATTTCTGTTAATGACCATTGAAAGGTTTGATGTAAAGGATTCGTAAAAACACTCCATGCATAAACAGATCCGATAGATAAATGAATCCCCACAGCACTTGTAGCGATCAGCCAACGATTTTTTGTTTTATTCATTGTGTTCCCTCCATATAAAGCAAACAAAAAGTTTGATAAGATAGAAATATGTTACATTTTTATGACTTTTTAAAATAATATCACAATTCGTCTGGTTCATATAACTAAATTTGTGTTGAAAGGAAGATCAGATCATGAATCCTTCTGTTAAAACGAAACGACGCATACACCAATATCGCAGAGGTCAAATGACATGTAAAACAGATGAAGTTGTAGAAGAATTCCCTTTAACCGTGCTGGTGAATGGTGAAGAGTTTGTCACACTCGTTTGTTCACCGGATCATTTGAAAGAATTGGTGATCGGTTTTTTAGCTTCAGAAGGAGTCATTCGATTTGAAAAAGAGATTAAAAGGTTTACAATAGATGAAAGTATGGGTTTTGCATATGTTGACTTACATCACTCAACTCATTTCCAATCCTCAGATTTTACAAAACGAGTGATCGGATCTTGCTGTGGGAAAGGAAGACATTTTTATTTTCTCCAAGATGTGAAGACGGCAAAAACAGCCATTGACCGAATCAGTATTTCTGCTGAAACTTGTATTCATTTAATGAAATGTTTACAGGAGGAAAGTCAGTTATTTCAACATACTGGTGGTGTCCATAATGCTGGACTGTGTGATACAGAAAAGCTATTCATCACTAGGACGGATATAGGACGGCATAATGCGTTGGATAAAATCTATGGATATTGTTTACTTCATAAAATCCCACTGAGAGATAAAATCCTTGTATTTAGCGGCCGGATATCATCTGAAGTTCTGTTGAAGGCAGCAAAATTAGGAGTATCAATCGTCATATCAAAATCAGCTCCTACTGAGTTAGCACTTAAAATGGCAGAAGAATTAAATATAACAACAGTTGGATTCGTAAGAGGAGAATCTTTTAATATCTATACTCATCATCAGCGTATTACAGAATAGGAGGCTAAGTATGGTCAGTATTTTGGATAAAAGACATCGACCATTGCGCGATTTAAGAATATCCGTAACAGATCGCTGTAATTTTAGATGTACGTACTGTATGCCTGCTGAAATCTTTGGACCAGATTATCCTTTTTTAGATAAAGAAGAGCTGCTTAGCTTCGAGGAAATTGAACGACTTGCTGCGCTTTTTGCAAAGGAATTAGGTGTGGTGAAATTACGTATTACGGGCGGTGAACCTTTAATGCGTAAAGATTTGCCCGTTTTGATAGAAAAACTCGCAAAAATTCCAGGTATTGAAGACATCGCGATGACAACCAATGGAACGCTGTTACCTTTGTACGCAGATAAGCTAAAGAAAGCAGGTCTGAATAGAGTCACCATTAGTTTAGATTCTTTAAATCCAGATCGTTTTAAGCAGATGAATGGAAGACAAATTTCTATCCAAAAAGTATTTGATGGGATAGAGGCTGCAAAAAAAGCTGGACTTGCTATTAAGATCAATATGGTTGTCCAAAAAGGTGTGAATGATCAAGATATCTTACCAATGGCAGCCTATTTTAAAAAAGAAGGACACATTCTACGATTTATTGAATTCATGGATGTTGGCAATACGAACAAATGGAATCTCAAGCATGTATTGACGAAAAAAGAGATTATGGAGCTAATTCATTCAAAATACCCTATCAAACCAGAACCCCCTCGATATCAAGGGGAAGTAGCCAAGCGTTATTTTTATGAGGATGGGTCAGGAGAGATTGGCATTATTTCTTCCGTTTCAGATGCTTTTTGTGGATCGTGTAATAGAGCTAGACTATCTGCACGTGGCGAATTATTCACCTGTCTTTTTGCATCAGCGGGTTTTGATCTGAGACGATTCATCCGTAATTCAGAAAATGATGAATATTTAGTGAACATATTGAAGGAACTTTGGTTAAACAGACAGGATCAATATTCAGCTGAGAGAGAGCAAAAGAAAGATCAGAAAAAAGTTGAGATGTCCTACATCGGCGGGTAATGACAACAAAGTATCATGATCATCGATTTTTGAAAAGAAGAGAAAATGCTATAATCTCTGTTGAAAATCTTCTTTTAACATCAGGACAATCTTTCCTATAAGTTCATCCCCATAAAAAAACAGCAGAGATTCTGCTGTTTTTTTAAAATGCTATTTTGTACCTCAAAATTGACGGAGTAAGGATGAAAAAAAGATTTTTATTCATTTTGTCCTGCTTTACATTGACAGGAACTATGCTAAGATCAAATCAATCTTTACCAACTCGATTTTTTCACTCCTGGAATCTGTCCTTTATAGGCAAGCTCACGAAAAGCAATTCGAGACATTTTAAATTTTCTCAAGTAACCTCTAGGACGACCAGTTAATTCACAGCGGTTTTTTAAGCGAGTGGGTGAAGAGTCTCTAGGTAGTTTCTGCAAAGCTTCATAGTCACCTTTTTCTTTTAGCTCTTTCCTTAATTGTGCATATTTCAAAACGAGCTGCTGCCGCTTTTTTTCTTTTGCTATTTTTGATTTCTTTGCCATTTAAAACCCTCCTGGTTTAAGTGTGTATGTTCCATTGAAAGGGGTCTTCAAACGTTGTCCAATCTTGATCAAATTCTTCAGGTGTGAGTAAGCATTGATCTAGTGTACGAATAATATCTGCTTTAGGTAAATCTACACCGATAAAGACAAGTTTTGTATGTCGATCACCAAACTCTGCATCCCACTCATCTAGAATTTCTGGTTCCTGATTTAAGATCCGTGATCGTTCTTGCTCAGGCAAGGCAGCAATCCAGTATGCGATTGGTTCAATTGCCACAGATTTTCCGGCTTGTGAAATTAAAATGGTTAAATCATGATGTGTCGCTAGCCATGTAAATCCTTTCGCTCGAACGATTTGCTCTGGCATTTGATCTAACCATGCATTCAGTCTGCCAGTATGAAAAGGAAGCCTTCTTTCATAAACAAAAGATGAGATTTGGTATTCTTCTGTTTCAGGCGTATGCTGAGAGTGTCCAGCATTGATTTCTTTGATCCAGCCCGCAGAAGCACTAGATTTTTCAAAATCGAATAAACCAGTATTCAAAATATCACTAGGTTGTACGTTACCTTTAGAGGTTCTAATAATGGCTGCTTCTGGTTGAAGTTTGGTTAACACGTGCTCAAGCCGATCTAGTTCTGATGCTGATACAAGATCACATTTGTTGATAATGAGCACATCACAAAATTCAATTTGATCAATAAGTAAATCGGAAATCTCTCGTTCATCATCATCTGAAACTGCTTCTTTACGATCCAATAAACTTTCTCCTGACTGGAAATCTGTCCAGAAACGGTTTGCATCTACCACCGTTACCATCGTGTCTAATCTGCAAAAACGTGTCAAATCTATGCCCATTTCTTCATCAATGTAAGAGAAAGTTTGAGCGACAGGAATTGGTTCACTAATACCTGTAGATTCAATGACAATATAATCGATATTCCCAGCCTTACAAAGGCGTTCTACTTCAATTAATAAATCTTCTCTCAATGTGCAACAAATACAACCATTAGATAGTTCAACCAGTTTCTCATCTGATCGAGAGAGTTCGCCGCCTTGCTTAACTAATTCCGCATCAATGTTTATTTCACTCATGTCATTGACAATAACAGCTACTTTTAGCCCTTTACGATTCTGTAGAACATGATTTAATATCGTGGTTTTTCCAGCTCCTAAAAAACCGCTTAAAACTGTGACAGGTATTCTTTTATCCATTTGTTTTAGTCCTCTTGAACATGCTCATTTTGTATGCCGCCTCACTTATATAGTAATGATTACGATTTAAATCTTGAAAATTATTTTGTTTCCCGATGAAGGGTGTATTTCTTTAATCGTGGAGAATATTTTTTTAACTCTAATCGGTCTGGGTTCGTTCGTTTATTTTTTGTAGTGATATAGTTTCTGTCACCTGTTTCAGTACAGGCTAAGGTGATTTTCACACGCATAATTGCTATAATCCTCCTTTATTTCGTAATGATTACGATTTGTATTTTAAAATGATAAAGGCTGATTGTCAAGTTTAGTATCAAGTCTATGCCAACTCAAATAAAAAAGGGGTATCGTATTTCATTGATACCCCTTTCTATTAATAAAAGTCACCAAGTTCTTCTTCGTAATAATCTTCGTACTGTTGGACATCGGTAGGAAGCTCTTGGAGAAAGGCTAGCCCGCCTAGTATAAACATCAAAACGATCGCGATGAATGAGAGAATAACGGCGGCAATACTTGAAATCGCAAACAGTGTTTGCATTTTCATCATCTTAGCATATTGTTCCAATAATTCTTCGTAAGAAGTATCAGGAGCTTGAATCAATTGTTCAGCAGCTTTCACGGATTTTTGGACATGAATTCCCATCATAATCAGAAAAACGCCAATGGCAGCAGGAAGAACAAGCCAAAACCCACTGAGGATGGATAGACCACCTGAAATATAAAGAAAGATGCTCCCAACCTTTCCCCACTTTGTTATTGAATGAAGAGATTGAATGATTTTCTCAGTTTGTTGCAATTGTGTTCACTCCTTTATGTACTCATTCTTTATCATACTGGAGCATGTAGTACTTTAGGAAGAGTGAATGTTGATCAATTGATCTTTTTTTATCATTTATTTACTTTTTATGATAATTAAATGATTTTCAAGTTATCAATCTGAAAAGAAGACAAAGGGCTAAATTAAAGTTCATTTTAGCTCTTTGCTAACAGTCTAAAGCGTCTCTTTCTTCAAGAGACGCTCCGTTTATAATTCTTTTCCTAAAATATCTAAGTCGTACCGATTGCCGTC
This sequence comes from Bacillus sp. AK25, assembly GCF_048270685.1. Lineage (NCBI taxonomy): Bacteria > Bacillati > Bacillota > Bacilli > Caryophanales > Bacillaceae > Bacillus > Bacillus sp. AK25. The sequence goes on along the minus strand of NZ_JBLUWC010000001.1, from coordinate 3,259,368 downwards.
CATTTCTGCGATGCGTGGTAAATGTCCCCAAGTCTCAAATCCGTGCTTCTTAAATAATTTGATGCTGGCTTCGTTGTGGCCGAAAATAAAGGCAAGTAACGTTCGGATGCCTAATGAGGGTGCCAATTCGAGCGCCTCTTGTAAGAACAGTGACCCTAAACCTTTTCCTCGATAGTTTTGGTTCAAGTAAATACTCATTTCAACAGTACCGTTGTATGCGGGTCTGCCGTAAAACGTTTCAAAACTGAGCCAGCCGTAGATATTTCCTTCCTCATCTGTTTTCACATAGAGAGGACGTTTCTCTGAATGATTCAAAAACCACTGACGGCGGTCTTCTACTGTAACAGGTTCTGTATCGGCCGTTACTTCTCTTGAAGCAATCGTAGAATTGTAGATATCGACGATCTCTTTGAGGTCATCTTCTGTTGCCATGCGGTTGAAAGTTTTCACCATATGTACCCCCATCTTTTTTCATTCATCATACATATTATTGATGCGATTGCGCAAAATAAAAAGAAAAATGATTTCGTGTGTATATATTTTTTGAAAAGTGTTCAGAATGTTGCTGAGGTGATGAAAAATGAGAGAGGAAGAAAAGAAACGTACTTCCAAAATCACAAAAGTTCAGCAATTTTTCCGTAAGCGCTGGGTATTCCCTGCTATTTACTTGGTCAGCGCAGCGGTCGTGTTAACAGCCGTTCTTTGGTATCAAGCTGTATCGAAAGATGTGAAAGACCAACTATCTGATGGAAATCAAACAGGACAAGAACAACGTGATGATGCCGTTGAAGTTGGAAAGCCAATTGAAAATGTCGCTATGCCGGTCCAGAATTCTGAGAATGTTTCTGTCGTGAAAAAGTTCTATGAAGCAGATGCTGATCAAAAAGAAAAAGAAGCAGCACTTGTAAACTATAATAACACCTATACCTTAAGCAAAGGTATTGATCTTGCAGATAAAGATGGCAAAGTGTTTGATGTCACAGCTGCTCTTAGTGGAACAGTCGTTCAGGCGAAAAAAGATCCAGTTCTCGGTCACGTTGTTGAAATTGAACATGAAGATGGATTGTCTACTGTTTATCAATCGTTGTCTCAAGTGAGTGTAAAAGAAGGCGATGAAGTAAAGCAGAATGATGTCATCGGTGCTTCTGGTAAGAATCTATATGGTGCTGAAAGCGGCAACCATGTTCACTTTGAAATTCGTATGGAAGGTTTAGCGCTTAATCCACTTAGCTTCATTGATAAGCCTGTTTCTTCCATTGAAAAAGCAGCGCAAGAAGTGACGGAAGAAGCAAAAGAACCTGCTCAGCCAAAAGTTGATGAAAAAACGAAGGAACCTGCTGCTGACGATAAGGCAAAAGAGCCGGCTGAAGAAAAGTCTGAAGATAAGTCTGATGAGAAGGGGAAATCCTCTGATCAAGAAAAGTCTTCTGATTCCTCTAAAGACCGCAGTCAGTCAGAAGAAACAAAACAATCTTAATGTCATGTCAGATCCTCTGTGTAGATAAATGCACAGAGGTTTTTTTCTGTCTTTAAAAAAACCTCCGCCATATGGCGGAGGGGATGCTATAAGGCGGCAGGTCCTTCTTCACCTGTCCGAATGTTGATTGTATTTTCTATCTCATATATAAAAATCTTCCCATCCCCTGGTTCTCCTGTACGAAGTACCTTTTGAGCCGTTTCCACGACCTGTTCAACAGGTACTTTGCTTAAGACGATTTCGATCTTTAAACGTTCGTACACATTGCTTTCCTTTTTGACGCCACGGTATAGTTCCGTATGTCCTTTTTGTAATCCGCAGCCGTGCACATTGGAAAAGGTAATCGAGGTGACACCAATCTTTCCAAGCTCCACCTTTAATGTTTCAAAATTAGCTGGACGTGTGACAATCTCCACTTTATACATTTTGCTCATAGAGACACCCCTTTTTTCTTTAATCTTGATATGCTTTTTCGCCGTGCATCGTTAAATCAAGACCGACTGATTCTTCTTCTTCAGTTGCGCGGATCTTGAAGAAGATGTTGACGACTTTGATGATCACGTATGTGACAACTGCAACAAAGACGTATGTGGCCACGATGGCGACAACTTGTTTCCAAAGTAAGCTTGGATCGCCGTAAAATAAGCCGTTGGCTCCGCCATCATTGACAGATGTAGTGGCGAAAAGGCCTGTAGCAATGCCTCCCCACGTACCGCCGATTCCGTGGAGACCGAATGCATCCAGTGCATCGTCATAGCCGAACTTGGCTTTGAGTGAATAGACGCCCCAGAAACAAACGATTCCGCCGATGATTCCGATGATGATCGAAGCGAATGGTGTGACAAAACCTGCGGCAGGTGTAATCGCTACTAGGCCTGCAATGGCGCCAGAGATTGCACCTAGCATCGTTGGTTTTTTGTTGATCATCCATTCGACTAACAGCCAGCCGATGATTCCTGCAGCAGCTGCTGTATTCGTGTTAATAAAGGCATACATGGCGACACTATCTAATGTGAGGGCACTTCCTACGTTAAACCCAAACCAGCCAAACCAAATCACAGCTCCGCCAAGAAGTGTGTAGATCAAGTTATGCGGAGAAGAGTTTGCCGCTTCTTTTCGCTTCCCGAGAACAATGGCTACGACTAGACCAGCCACACCGGATGATATGTGGACGACGTTTCCACCGGCGAAGTCAAGTGCTCCCATTTCGCCAATCCAGCCGCCACCCCATACCCAGTGTGCGACTGGAGCGTATACAAATGTGACCCAAAGGAGTGTAAACACGACCACCGCTGAGTAACGAATACGTTCAGCGAAGGCACCAGAGATAATGGCTGTTGTGAGGACGGCAAAGGTCATTTGGAACATCATGAACAATGAATGTGGAATCGTATCACTATATGAACCAGGTTCAAAGCCAACGCCTTTTAGTCCAACCCAGTCAAAGCCTCCGATCCATGCATTGCCTGGCGCAAAGGCCAGTGAATAGCCAAACACGATCCAGACGATAGAGACAATGGCTAGTGAGGTTAAGCTGTGCATTGTCGTACTTAACACGTTTTTACTTCTCACAAGTCCTCCGTAGAATAAGGCTAAACCCGGTGTCATTAACCACACGAGTAGTGCGCAGAAGAACATAAATACTGTATCACCCATTTGCATGCTGCATTCCCCCGAATCATTCAGAATTAATAGATTTCTTAATTCTTCATTATAGAGAGAAAAGTCATATATAACATATTCATGTAAGTTTATCTAACATGGTTTTTTGGTCATTATCAATATAAATGGATGAAAAGTTCGTAAAAAATGAGAATAAACGTGTATGAACGACGAAAAATAAAGGGCGTTTGACCTATAAAATCGAACTGAGAAACAATTTGGTTCGCTCCTCTTGAGGAGAATCAAATAATTCTGATGGGGTACCTTGTTCGACGATTCGTCCTTCATGCATATAAACAACTCGGTCAGCTACTTCTTTTGCGAAGCCCATTTCATGAGTGACGATGACCATTGTCATGCCTTCTTTGGCAAGACTTTTCATGGTTTGCAGCACTTCGCCTACAAGCTCTGGGTCCAGCGCAGAAGTAGGCTCGTCAAATAACATGACATCGGGCTTCATGGCGAGAGCTCGTGCGATGGCAACGCGCTGTTTTTGACCGCCTGATAGCTTTGAAGGGTACACTTTTGCTTTATCCGCTAGTCCGACTTTCTCTAATAAGATATTGGCTTCAGTTATCGCTTGTGCTTTCTTTGTTTTTTTCACCATGACCGGTGCTTCGATGATGTTTTCAAGCACGGTTTTGTGCGGGAAGAGATTAAAATGCTGAAACACCATGCCTATTTTCTGCCTCATTTCATTTAATTGATCTCGTTTTGGATGAACGGGACTGCCATCAATGATGATCTGACCGTCATTTTTTATTTCTAAAAAATTCATACAACGGAGCAAGGTGCTTTTCCCAGAGCCGCTTGCACCAATTAAGACGACGACATCATTTTCATATACAGTGAGATCGATATCTTTTAAGACATGCAGCTCTCCAAAGTATTTATTCAGTTTTTCAACACGAATGATCTCTTTTGATTCTGTCATGCTTCTCCTCCTAATGATCACTGACTGAAAGTTTCTTCTCAACGGTTTGCACAGCGAATGTTAACAGCAGGACAAGAACTAAGTAATAGACAGCCACGACAAGTAAGTACGTCATGTTGTCAAAACTGTTGGAACCTTGAGTGGTGGCGATGTTAAAGAGTTCATTGACGCTGATGAAGGCGGCAAGTGATGAATCTTTTAAGCCGATAATAAACTGATTGCCGAGAGGGGGGAGGGCACGCCGCATCGCTTGCGGGAGAATGATACGTCTCATGGTTAGAAATCGCCCCATGCCAAGAGAACGTCCTGCTTCTTTTTGACCTTGATCGATTGATTGAATCGCACCTCTAAATATTTCTGCTATATAGGCACCGTTATGGAAGGCAAGCGCAATAGAGGCTGCCCAAAAGTCGGGTATATTTAATTCTGTCAGCCCAAAATACAGGATAAAAATCTGCACAATGAGTGGTGTCCCGCGTACAAGGAAGATATAGGCATTTGCGATATAACCGAAAACGGCTACGTGGGATATTTTTAGTAAGGCAAAGAAAAGCCCGATGAACATGCCGATGAAAATACTGATGACAGTGAGTTGTAAGGTGAGCAGCATTCCTTCTAAGAAAACGCCTCTAGAATCAATCAGCGTTTGAAAAAAGTGTGATAAGGTAGGCAAAACAATCATCTCCATTTGAAGAAAGTGCGCCTAGAGAAAGGCGCACAATCGTGGTTTTAATCCTGTTTGACGGTAATATCTTCGTCAAAATACTTTTCGCTAATTTGTCTTAATGTTCCGTCTTTTCTAAGTGCGTCAATCGCATCGTTGATTTCTTTTATGAGCTCTTTATTGTCTTTAGAGACAGCGATTGCTTGCTCACTTTGCCCGAGTCTTTCTTGTGCTTCAATTTTAAGTTTTTTCTTCATGGCTTCTGCACCTGTGGCAAAATCAGTGACGACCGCATCGTGTTTGCCGTTGGCTAGTGCTTCTAAAGCGACAACATCACTGTCGTAATATTTTGGTTCCTGCCCGCTATGTTCTTTGGCAATATCCGCATAGGACGAACCTTTAGAGACAGCGATTTCTTTGTCTTTTAAGTCATCTGCACTGTGAATGTCTGCGCCGGGTCTTGTGAAGATTTGCGGACCGGAGTAGTAATACGGTTGAGAAAAAAGGACGTGTTTTTTTCGTTCCTCGTTGATGGTATGACTTGCAACGGCCGCATCAAATTTACCTGCTTTGACGCCTTCGACGATGCCTGCGAATTTATATTTTTTCTGTACAGGCTCTAGGCCCATCTTGTCACTAATCGCATTGCCGACATCAATATCAAAGCCGGACATCTGGTTTCCATCCATGTAACTGAATGGGTGGAATTCACCTGATGCTGCAAAAATAAATTTCCCATCCTCCAAAATCGGCGACCCTTTCGCTGTAGAATTACGTTTATCTCCGTTCCCATTTGTTTCATTTGAACCGCACGAAGACAGAAGTAATACTGCAACCGAGAAAAGGGCTGGGACCCAAAACCGTCTTTTTTTAATAATAAGCTATCTCCTCCTTTTCAGCCGTTCTCCGTATAAGGAGAAAGTAGGCTTTTAAATATGTGTAGCATCTTACCATTTGTTCCTCATATTCTCAATTTTATATGCGCTTTTCCAACACTTGCCCTTTTTAGAATGTATGTCTTGCTTTTCGGAGAGAGAACTTGAATTGCTAAGGGTAAAAAAGGGAAATGAATCTCATAATAACGAGGAGATAGACAAAGAACGTGTATGTCAAAAGAAGGGGGCGGGTGTATGATCAAATGGAAAAACAACAGAAAAGTCTTTTTAACGGCGATTGCTTTTGGCACGATGTTAAATCCATTGAATTCCTCAATGATTTCTTTAGCCTTGCATCAAATTCAGCATGAGTTCGGTTTGTCGTTTACGACGGTATCTTGGCTCATTTCAACCTTTTATTTGGCCAGCGCGGTCACGCAGCCGGTGAGTGGACGAATTGGAGATCATGTGATGAGCCGGAGAACTTTATTTTTATTTGGACTAGTTCTAGTGGCAGTCTCAGCCATTTGTGCGCCGTTTGCCCCGACTTTTGCGGTGCTGATTGTAATCCGGCTTCTTCAGGCGATTGGAAGCAGTGCGATCTATCCTTCAGGTGTTGGACTGATTCGGGATCATGTGAAGGAACGACAAGCTTCTGCTTTAGCGGTATTGTCTATTTTTGCTTCAGCGATGACAGCACTCGGGCCGACACTTGGCGGGTTTTTGATGACAATCGGCAGCTGGCCGGCGATCTTTTTAGTGAATCTGCCATTCATATTGATTAGTTTTTTTCTAGGCCTTTCCTTGTTTCCTAAGGAGAAAAAGAAAAAATTGCGTATCGGAGACACTGTCCGAAAGCTTGATTTGCCAGGGATGTTTCTATTTACAGTTTGTATTGTCCTTTTGCTTTCTTTTTTATTATCACTATCTGATGGTATTCAGTATGTACAGGGCATTCTCTGTCTTGTGAGTGCAGGTGCTTTTATATGGTGGGAATATCAGGTGGATGAGCCATTTATCCAAATTCGGATGTTCAGGCAGGAGAAACGGCTTTCGCTTGTGTATGTGCAATTTATCATTTTGAATATTTTCTTCTATTGCCTCTTTTTTGGCTTGCCAAGTTATTTTCAGGATGAATTGGGCTGGCGTGTGGAGATGACGGGTCTCTTTATGCTTTGCATGTCTGGCGTGAGCATTATGGTATCGCCGCTGACTGGCAAGTGGGTAGATCGCGGCGATGAACGGCACCCTGTTTTGGCAAGTGCTGTGCTGATGCTGGCCGGCGCTTCCGCCATGACTTTCTTTTTTATTCCTGCGCCATTCTGGGGGAAAGGACTGGTTCTTGCTTTGCTTGGACTCAGTTACGGGATTGGAAATGTTGCGCTTCAAGCTGCGATGTTAAAAGCGAGCCCTCAACAAATGATTGGCACGACCTCTGGGCTTTTTCAAACATGCAGGTACCTTGGTTCCATTCTGTCATCTGCCGTGCTTGGCATGCTGTTTGGTGAGGAAATTGCAGGTTCTCATTTTGACCAATTAGGCTGGACATTGATCATGATTTCTCTTGTCGGCATTAGCGTCAGCCTTTATTTTTCGAGTATGGTCAGAGGAAAACAAACAATGAAAAAAGCGGCTGGGATAAAGTAGAAGAGAGGTCTTCCATACTTTATCGCAAGCCGCTTAAGAGTTGGACAGGTCTGATCCTTGGTCCTTTTGCTTCCTTCTGAAAATTTTGCCCACAATGTTCTCGTAAAATGTCACGATACGGTCAATTGGAGAGTCAAAGAACTTCCATAATTTATTCATGATAAAGACAACCACAATCGATACGATCAAGCTGCCTAATACATCAAATGGATAATGATGACCGACCCAGATGCGGGAGAACCCTGTCAGTAATCCAAAAACAAGCAAAATATTGCCGAGTTTTTTATTACGGGATCGAATGGCTAGTGAAAGAGCCAGTGCACCTGTTGTGTGGTCACTTGGGAAGGAAGCGTCTGCTGAGTGCGGGATGAGTGTGTCGACTTTGTGCGCCACAAACGGCCGCTCTTCATAATAAAACAGCGTAATAGCAAAATTGACGATGAGTGCCACGATGCCTGTTACACCAGAAAAGAAGACATGCTTCTTAAATTTGTGATTACCTAAAAACCAGCAAATCAATAAGACGAGGGCATATACGAGAATGGCCTTTTTCGTAATGAAAATCATGGCCTGATCTAAAAACTCAGAATGATGAGCCATCCCGTGTATGACTTTAAACAATTCGTAATTCAAAACATCACCTATACTTTCGCTTAACGCCAACTATTTTTCAAAAGACCTATCTGTTCATTTGAAATATCCTATATTTTAGCATGTTTTCAGTGAAGTTTAAAACAGTATCCTATTCTGATAGGGAAACCTTTTGTGCTTTTGCTTCTTGCGGTTTTCGTTCGCTCCAATAAAAAACGCCCATGCTGAGTAACACGACAACGCCAGCAATGAGATATACATTTGAAAAATCTGTGAAGCTGACAAGCAGTCCGAAGACAAATGATCCAGCGGCAATCCCCGTATCATACAGGGTAAAGAAAGTTGCTGTGGCGTAGCCTGTACGGTGTGCTGGTGAGTGCTGTATCGCAAGTGTTTGTAGACATGGCACCAAAGAGCCGTAGCCAAGGCCGATGACAGCGCCGGATAAAAGAAGCATGGTGGCTGTTTGGGTAGCGGTCAGCATCCATAAACCAATCGCAAAGAGAGCAATCGATGGGTAGATCACTATATGAGGCCCGACTCGGTCAAATAGTCTGCCTGTAAATGGACGTGATCCAAGCATCGCAGCTGCAAAAACAATGAAGAAATAACTGCTTGCACCCATTAGGTTCAGGGAATTGGCATAGACTGAAATAAATGAAATGATCGGCGAGTAACAGAAGGAGATAATGATTCCAACTGCTGCCGTTTTTAAAGCACCTTTTTCAAACAGGTGAGAAAAAGTGAATCGAAAGATGACACTTCCGCCGTTTTCAGGCTCTGGTTGTCTAATCAGCATCGTGAAAGCTGCGCCGATGGAGACGATGATGGAAAAGAGCAGAAATAAAGAATGGAATCCTACTTTTCCGACTTGATTCAGTGCGATAAACGGACCGATGACCACGGCAAGGTTCATCGACATGACAAAGTATCCAAGACCCTCTCCTCGTTTATGTTTCGGAATCATATCAGCAGCAATGGCACTTGCTACGGTTGTCAAAATGCTGAAGAAGATTCCTTGCACGAAACGCAGCATGAGAAGTGTTTGGAATTGATCAATTGGAATGTATAAATAAGTGAGCAGGGCAAAAGCCGTTGAAGAAAAAATCGCCATGCGTTTCTTGCCGAATTTCTCAATAATGGCCCCTGAAAATGGTCTTGTCACAATTGCTGATAATAAGAAGACCGTCACAAGGAGGCCGCCCTGTGATTCTGTTCCATTTAATTCATCCATTGTGTAAATGGGGAGTAGTGTCAAAAGGGCATAAAAAGAGGTGAATGTAAATAAATTCACCAGGACAATCATGATAAAGTCTTTTGTCCAAATGCGTTCGTTCATGGTGTATGTCACTTCCTATTCAGTTGATAATTTGTGTAAAAGTGTATGGAGGAGTTGTTTTTCTTCGTAGGTAAAATCTGAAAGACATTCTTCTTCAAATTGTTCCATCGTCTGTTTGATTTTTTTAAACTTTGCTTTTGCATCGTCTGTCATGACGATGAGATTCTCACGTTTGTCTTTTCCTTGGACTCGTTTCACCCAGCCGTTTGCTTCTAGACGCGTCACGGTTCTTGTAATCGTCGGTGCTTCGACGTTCAAATAGGTCCAAATGTCTTTTTGCGTTTTAGGGCCGAATGTATCCAAACAAAAAAGTACAGTCCACTGGGACATGTACAAGTCATAAGCAGCAAGCGCTTCGTTCGCTTTTTTAGACAGCAGCCGCGCGCTTTGATGTATTTGATGTAAACACTCTCTGTTTAACGTATCCATAGGCTCACCTTTATTCATTATTTATCTAGGTAAATAAATTCACCTTTCCTATTTTACGTGTTACACCGATGCTTGTAAAGTGAAAATTTTCGCCACTCGAAATGATTTTTGTTTTGTCTTTTCTGATAAATCCCTTGTCCCATCTTCATTTTTAGCATATTCCCTATGCAATGCTAATACACTGTTACAAACCTGACAAAGAGAGTGTTTGAGGTGAGGGATCGTGTTTGGCATTTACTACCTAATGGATGAGAAATTAAGACGAACAAGCGCCGCTGAAAATGGATAATATTGATACGGATCTCATTTCACACTTCTCACATCCATTTTAGGGAGGTCGAGTGGTGTGCACGATTACATCAAAGAGCGAACAATCAAGATAGGAAAGTATATCGTGGAGACAAAGAAAACCGTTCGTGTAATTGCGAAAGAATTTGGAGTCTCTAAAAGTACTGTACACAAGGATCTAACAGAAAGACTGCCAGAAATTAATCCAGATCTGGCTAACGAAGTGAAGGAGATACTGGATTATCATAAATCAATCCGCCACCTGCGAGGGGGAGAAGCCACAAAGTTAAAGTATAAAAAAGAAGAAATTTTAGAAGGTGAGCCTGTAAAACAGTAAGCTTTAGTTCTTTGTTCATAAACATGATATATATATCTTCCTCTTATCGGTAGTTTCTAACCACAAATTTTGTAAAGACTTTTGTAAAGAAATATCTTTTTTTCTGCAAATTATGATAGAATATATAATTAGGGCAGAATGTGGTATTTGCTATGGAAACAGATTTTCAAGGAGGATATATATAGATGTTTGCTAGGGATATTGGAATTGATCTTGGTACTGCAAATGTACTGATTCATGTCAAAGGAAAAGGAATTGTGTTAAATGAACCATCTGTTGTCGCTCTTGATAAAAACAGCGGGAAAGTATTAGCTGTTGGAGAAGAAGCAAGACGTATGGTTGGACGTACGCCTGGGAATATTGTTGCGATTCGTCCATTAAAAGATGGCGTAATTGCTGATTTTGAAGTAACTGAAGCGATGCTCAAGCATTTTATTAACAAATTGAATGTGAAAGGGCTGTTCTCTAAGCCGCGTATGCTCATCTGCTGCCCGACAAACATTACATCTGTTGAGCAGAAGGCAATCAAAGAAGCTGCTGAAAAAAGCGGCGGGAAGCATGTATTTCTTGAAGAAGAGCCAAAAGTAGCAGCAATTGGTGCTGGTATGGATATTTTTCAGCCAAGTGGAAACATGGTCGTAGATATTGGAGGCGGAACGACAGATATCGCTGTCATCTCGATGGGTGACATTGTAACCGCCTCTTCTATTAAAATGGCTGGAGACAAATTTGACCTGGAAATTCTAAACTACATTAAAAAAGAGTACAAGCTGTTGATCGGTGAGCGAACTGCAGAGGACATTAAGATCCAAGTTGCAACGGTATTCCCAGACGCACGTCACGAAGAGATCTCGATTCGTGGACGAGACATGGTGACAGGATTACCAAGAACGATTACCGTCACAAGCAAAGAAGTAGAAGAAGCATTACGTGAATCTGTATCTGCCATTGTTCAGGCTGCGAAACAAGTTCTTGAAAGAACACCACCTGAATTATCAGCTGATATCATTGACCGCGGCGTCATCATTACTGGTGGCGGAGCGCTTCTAAACGGGCTTGATCAATTGCTTGCAGAAGAGCTGAAAGTACCAGTTTTCGTTGCAGAAAATCCAATGGATTGTGTAGCAGTTGGTACTGGCGTGATGCTTGATAATATGGACAAGCTGCCAAAGCGTAAACTCAGCTAATGATTTCCCTCATTCTTTTTAGAAAGAATGGGGGATTTTTATTAAAGAAGCCTGCCAATATGCCGATATATTTCATAGAAGATTGTGTACTGATGATTTTAGATCATGTGAAAGAATTTGAATGAGGTGAGCACGTGTTAAAAGGACTATACACCGCAACATCTGCCATGATCGCTCAAGAGCGGCGGACAGAAATGCTTTCAAATAATATCGCAAATGCGAATACTCCAGGCTATAAAGCAGATGAAGGGGCCATGCGCGCATTTCCAGAAATGCTGCTAAGCCGAATGGAATCAGGGCGTTTCCAAACATCTTCAGGCAAAGGCTTTAGTATCCCGCAGCAAACGGCGATTGGCGGAATTAATACGGGAACATACATGCAGGAATTAATTCCTCAATTTACACAAGGAACATTAAAAACAACGGATCAAACAACGGATATCGCATTAGTAGAAAATAATGTACCCATCAACCCGGAGACAAATCAAAAGTCAGCGCTTTTTTATGCTGTGAATACACCAGAAGGCGTTCGTTATACGAAAAGCAGTTCCATTACTTTGAATGATCAAAATCAGTTGACGATCAATGGACGTGCCCTTCTTTCTGTGACGGGTCAGCCGATTACCGTTCAAAGTGAGAATTTCAAAGTGAACGCAGATGGAACCGTGAGTGAAAACGGACAAAACCTTGGACAAATTGATGTACGTATTGCAATGGATACAAGAAACCTTGCGCGTGAAGGAAATGATTTATACCGTACAGCTGATAACCAACCTCTTCCAAGTGCGGTCAATAACGGTCAAATGTCCTATACATTAAGCCAAGGTGTATCAGAGCTGTCGAACGTTGATGTGACGAAATCATATACAGAAATGACAACAGCCTACCGCGCATTTGAAACAAACCAAAAAGTGGTTCAGGCATATGATAAGAGTTTAGAAAAAGCAGTGAACGAAATCGGAAGAGTGTATTAATGAAAAAATGAAGAGAGAGGAGGATTCTCATGCTTAGAACGATGATCAATGCAGCTGTGTCAATGAACGAGGTGCAAAAGCAGCTTGATATCATTAGTAATAACATTGCAAACAGTGAAACAACAGGGTATCGTGCGAAAAACACTCGTTTTTCAGAGCTGGTCAGACAACAGTTTAATCAGGTAGATGAAAAAAATGAGCAGGTGGCAAACAGTCGTCTGACACCTGCTGGTTTAAGGCTTGGAACTGGAACGATGGTCAATGCATCCATTAACTCATTGCAAGGATCTATTAAAGAAACAGGCCGTGACCTTGATGTTGCATTTGGTGCGCCATCTCAGTATTTGCAGGTTAATGCTGGCGGTAACATCCGGTATACAAGAGATGGCTCTCTTTATTTACAGCCAGGAAATAATCGGAATCAAGTCCAGCTGGTGACAAGCGAAGGTCATCCGATTCTTGACGAAAACGGGAATGAGATTGTCTTAAATGCGAATTTCCGTGATATTTCTATCGATAAAAATGGCCGGCTTACAGCTATATCTCGAGGCAATCAACCGAATCAGCAGGTGAATCTTGGGGTTGTTCAAGTGAATAATTCTTCAGCACTCATCTCTGAAGGAGAAAATTTGTTCTCAGTCGACGGCAACTATCAAGGCGCTTTAACGGCACTGAATGGGGCAAACCGTCAGGCCATTCAACTTCAGCAAGGTGCACTTGAAACGTCGAATGTAGACATGTCTAAAGAATTAACAGACCTCATGACAACACAGCGTTCGTATCAGATGAACTCAAGAACCATTACGATGGGCGATCAAATGCTAGGACTCATTAATACCATTCGATAATGAGCAGGCGTATGTCAGCCTCTCATGATAAAAAAGGCGGCTCGCTCAAAGTCGCCCTTTTTTTTATAAAAATCTGAGACATCTGCAAGCAGATCTTCAAGATCAATCCAGGCTTCTTTTCGTTCAAGACATGTGACGAGTGTAGCAATCTGCTCATCTGCCTTGGGCGTTTGGCTGTAGAGAAGGAATAAAATTTGGAACTTGATTCTTAATAGATCAAATTGGGCATCAACGGCTTCTTTTAGCCCTTTTTGAATATACTTCATTCCTTCATCAGTTAAATTCTCTTTAAAGCAGGAACGCACAGTTTCATAGAGACACGATACATAGGAGTGGGCAGATTTCCGGTATGCTGGGAGCCGAAGTGCTTTTTTAAAGTATTCTAGTGCTTCCTTATGACGATTCTGTCTCGACTTGATAAAACCAGCGTCATAATACACGATACCAAGCAGTTCTTGGTCATCAATCATTTTCACGTATTCGATAATTTCAATAAAAATAGCTTCTGCTTCTTCATATTTTTTTTGATCACTAAAGTTAAGTGCGAGCACAATTTTGCACCGATAAATGCTGTGGATATCCCCGTGCTTTGCAAAGATATCCATGGCTTTTTCAACATGTCGAATGGATAACAGTGAATAGCGGTTGTTATAATAAACACCACTTGTACGGAAATGAAACTCCGCTTCCTCTAGCTCATCGTCTAGCAGGGGAAGTTTTTCTTCTGCTTTTTCAAGATAATGAATGGCATCATTTTGATCGCTCTTTAAAGATTCGTATAAACCGAGAAAAAAGTAAAAATAATATTGTAGTTGATCGTTCATTTGATCTTTGTGGAGCAAGAGTTCATGCTTCAGTTTTTCTAAGTCTTCTGTTTGGTTCATCCAGAGCTGGTGCCGAAAAAGTATAAGCTGATAATGTAAATGAAGCTCCTGTTTCTTTGATAATCTACGTTTATATTTGGTTAAGGACGTTTTGATCTCTTCAGCCTTCGAAAAATGTCGATGTTTTAGCATTGTATACCACGAATGGAGAAGTTTTTTAATGGATTTATCGCTTATAAAATTCATTTTTACCCTCTTATTCAATCAATGATGTAATATATATTACCATATTTGTGAAAAAACGATGAGTGTAGAGTGGATTATATTTCATGACAATAGGTAATGATAGATTCTATTTTTTACCATAAATGTTGGCTGGACGTTGAAAAATGATTGCATTCATAATATACTTCAATAGGAATCAAATGAAGATCAGCGATATAGAAAAGAAGGAGAGATCAAGATATGCTTGATGCTCAGCAAATTCAAGACATTATTCCACACCGTTATCCATTTTTATTGGTTGACCGTATTCTAGAAGTTGATGGTGAGAAAAGAGCGGTTGGAATCAAAAATGTCACAGTAAATGAAGAATTTTTTAATGGCCATTTCCCAGGATACCCCGTCATGCCGGGTGTGCTTATTGTAGAAGCGCTTGCTCAAGTTTTTGGGGTCATCATGTTAGGTAAAGAAGAGAACAAAGGGAAAATTGGTTTGTTTGCAGGGATTGACAGCTGCCGATTCAAAAGACAGGTCAAGCCAGGCGATCAGCTACGTTTAGAGGTTGAAGTCACACGTCTTCGCGGTCCAGTTGCCAAAGGAAAAGCAGTTGCAACAGTAGATGGCGAAGTGGCATGTGAAGCAGAACTGACATTTTCTATCGGTCCGAAAGTATCGTAATGTGTCTGACGGTTCATCTTGTATGAACCGTTTTTTATATGGAAACATTCATCCAGATCGGATGAGGACTTGCTTTTTTGACAAAAAAACGTCATATTAGACAAAAAAAGATGAAGGTGATTAAGAATGCTAAAAGAATTTAGAGAGTTTGCCGTCAAGGGGAATGTGATTGACCTGGCTGTCGGTGTCATCATCGGGGGAGCATTTGGCAAAATTGTCACTTCTCTTGTGAATGATTTAATTATGCCGCTTGTTGGTATTATTGTCGGGGGGCATGATTTTAGTGGATTGTCTATTAAAATCGGTTCTGCTCAAATTTTGTATGGAAGTTTCATTCAAACAGTGGTCGATTTCTTGATTATCTCCTTTTCCATTTTTATCTTTATTCGTTATTTAAATAAATTAAAACGGAAAAAGGTAGAGGAAGAGGAAGTGGTTGAAACGCCAGATCAAACGGAAGTGTTGTTAACCGAAATTAGAGATTTATTGAAAAATCAAAGCCAATCGAAAGATGTGCAATAGAAAAAGAGCGGCTCATCCCGCTCTTTTTTATGTGTTCTGTTTAAAAGCATCCAGCAGTTTTTCTCCTGACAGCCCCTCTTTGACGAGGTCTTTTAATACTTCTTCGGTTTCTGTTCTGTAACGATTTGTGATCATTTTACCGTCGAGTAATACAGATATGTTTTCTTCTAAGGCAACGATGTTTTTGACTTGGACCGATAGATGAACAGGGCGGTTGTTTTCTTTTGTAATCGTCACGAGAATCTTTACTTCTGTATGCTGCTGGAAGAGCACCTCAAACACTTGTCTATGCTTCTTTGGAATCAGTGCCTCGATCATCCAGTGATTTTCGCCATCTTCTTTATTAATGATTAAGCCGTCACGAAGGGGAATGCTGGACATTTTATCTTGCTTTGGATCAAGTTCGATTTTTAAATCAATCAGCCTAAAGGTTTTCATATTTATCACCTCACAAGCGTTCATTATTCGTAAGTATCATTATAGCATACAACATCTGTATAAATGAAACCGCTGCCTACTCAGAACTAGCTGCATATAAGTGAAAGGAGATGTTTTATGGAGTCCTATCAACTTCGAAACATACATATTGGTGAGGAAAAGGAAAGCAATGTGAGAGTCTATACATGGGGAGACATTCTCTCATTTTGTGATGTGTATATGGAAGAAGGGGAGTCCCTCACTTTTCAATACGTGACAGACGATCAAATGGACTGTTTTGAATTTCAATTGTCCATTCATGATGGAAGGCTTTGTTTTTATTGGTTTGCGTGGGACGGGTCTGACTATATTCACATGCCTTCTAGTAATTGGATTCATTCAGATGTTTTTTATCAATTTATGAAAAATAAGTATTTCGTCAAACAAAATAAGATGATGTTTTATACGCAAGCGGTAAAAAGTAAAAATGATTGAGGAAATAAAGAATTTGAAGAACGATTTTGTCATTTTCGTTTTTTGTCTCTTGTGCTATTTCTCAGTAGACTAGGGTTAGCTGAAAGGAAAGGAGGCAAAAGGCAAAGGTCTAGCATCTCGCGGCCCCCCTCTAGCTATAGCTGATAGACTTTGCCTTGTACACATATTCACTGCGTAATAGTAGAACCAAGGTTTATTTGTATCAGTCATGTGTCCCCTGTGAATCCCCTTATGCGTATCCGGTCATGTAGCGTGACCGGGTACTCTTATATTCATTGATAAGCCGATCATCCCTTGCAAATAGTGGATACTCATTTCATAATGATGATGGATTTGATAAACGGAAGGTCAACTGAAAATGAAGGCAAAAAAGGAGAGACCGATGACAAACATTCAATTAATCGCAACGGATTTAGACGGAACTTTATTGAACAGTGAGCACAAAGTGAGTCAGGAAAACGAGCAGGCGTTAAAGGAAGCAGCAGCGAGCGGGATTGAGGTTGTCGTTTCAACAGGAAGAGCGTATTTTGATGTGAAATCTATTTTTGATCAGCTTGGGATGAATACGTGGGTCATCAGTGCAAATGGAGCTGTGATTCATGATCCAGAAGGTCAGGTATATCATTCGGCTGTTCTAGAAGAAGAAAAAGCAAAACACATCTTATCATGGCTTGAGGAGCGTGATTATTATTATGAAGTGTTTACGAATGAAGCCATTTACACACCAAACCGCGGCAGAGAGCTTCTGGCGATAGAAATGGACCGCTTAAAGAGTGCAAATCCAGAAACGGATCAGCGTGTTCTTGAGCAAGCGGCTGAAGTTCAATACAGCCAGTCAGGTTTTGCTTATATTGATACATATCAAGAATTGTTTCGTGAGGATCAGAAGCTTTCATTTTATAACATCTTAGGTTTCTCATTTTTTCAAGACAGATTGAAAGCCGGATGGGATGCGTTTGGACATGATTCTGAATTAACATTGGTCAGTTCGGCTGATCATAACTTTGAAATTGGTGCAAAGGAAGCGTCGAAAGGGCAGGCGTTAACCAGGCTGGCGGAAAAGCTCGGTATTCCATTAAGCCAAACAGCGGCTGTAGGAGACAGTTTAAATGATGAATCGATGATTCGAGCAGCTGGGGTTGGAATTGCCATGGGGAATGCGAGAAAGGATATAAAAGAATTAGCTGATCACGTCACGTTAACAAATGATGAACATGGTGTGGCACATATGATTCAACATCTTTTGAAATAATTGAATCGTATGTATTTGTATAAATGACATAGGGTGAAGCGCATTCTACAAAAGAGGAATTCAGAACTACTTCTATTTACACCCGCTATGGAACATCATATAATTTAATTATGAATATAACCCGCTTGTAAGGAAGTGAAGGAGAGTAAACGAATGGCGCTGGAATCTTATAAGTCCGACAATCTGCATTTAATCAAGGAAGCCTTAGACTATACTCAGGTTGGCCTGACGGTGACGGACCCGTCTTTACCTGATAATCCTTTAATATATGTGAACAAGGGCTTTTTAGATATGACAGGCTATCAAGAAAACGAAGTAATAGGAAAGAACTGTCGTTTCCTTCAAGGAGATGAAACTGAACAGATTGCTCTCAAACAAATTAGGGCAGCCATTGAAAACAAAGAGGCTGTTACTGTACAGTTGAAAAACTATAAAAAATCTGGTCAAATGTTTTGGAACGAGTTAAGTGTGGCGCCTCTATGGATTGATGAAAATGAAGGGAAACGCCTTTATTTCGTCGGTCTGCAAAAGGATGTTACGAAAGAGAAGGAACAGCAAGAGCTTCTTGAGCAATCTATTGATGAAGTATTGAATATTTCTGTCCCGATTGTTCCGGTGAAGGATGGAATTTCTGTACTGCCGATCATTGGTACGTTAACAGCACCAAGATTTGATAAAATCATCTCAACAGTCTCCACTTATATCTCTCAATCCAAAGACGATTACTTCATTGTGGATCTGTCTGGTTTATTAGAGGTGGATTCATTTGTGGCGGATGCGATCTTTAAGCTGAACGATTTGATTTTAATGACTGGCACAGAACTGATCGTGACAGGTATTAAACCCAATCTTGCGATGAAAATGGGAGAAATGAGAGAGGACTTCCGTGAGTTGAATACGTATATGAATGTGAAATCTGCATTGAAAAAGCTGCAAATTTAAGCATTCCTTTATATGAGATTAAAAAAAGAGGACTTTTCATCACGCCCTGAGAAAAGTCCTCTTTTTGCTGTCATTAAGATGATTGAGCGGCTGCACTTAACGTGAATAAATCTTCTAGTTCGTTCGTTGACAGCTCTGTAATCCAGCTTTCACTTTGGATAATTTGATCATTTAACGTTTGTTTTGTTTCGAGCATTTGATCAATTTTTTCCTCTATCGTGCCGGTTGTGATCATCTTATGGACGTGAACAAACCGCTTTTGCCCGATGCGGTAAGCACGGTCTGTTGCTTGGTTTTCTACAGCAGGATTCCACCATCTATCGTAGTGAATGACATGATTGGCGGCAGTTAAGTTTAGTCCGGTTCCTCCTGCTTTTAAAGAAAGAATTAAGATGTTGAACTCTTTTTTCTGAAAGCGTTCCACCATTTTGTCCCGATCATGTTTTGATAAGCTCCCATTTAAAAATTGAACTGGTTCTCCAAACATCTTTTCGGCGAGCTGTTTGATCATGTTGCCCATTTCAATATACTGCGTAAAAATGAGACAGCTTTCTCCTTGTTCGTGTATGGCTTTTAACAGCTCTGCTAATTTATCCATTTTTAATGAACGCTTCAACAATTTCACATCTGTTCCGCTCTCTTTTAAATAAAGAGCAGGGTGATCGCAAATTTGTTTGAGTCTGCCAAGCATACTTAAAATGATGGCTTTCCGCTGCATCCCTGTTAAAGAGGCCATATGTTCGAATGTATCTTTGACCAGCTGTTCATATAAAGATGCCTGCTCTGCAGATAACGGGATGAATTCTTTTTCTTCTAGTTTCTCTGGCAGATTGAGTGCGACTTCTTCATCTTGTTTTGTTCGTCTTAATAAGAATGGCTTGATCAGCTGCTGCAGCTGTTGGATTCTTTTTTCTTCACGGTCTTTTTCAATCGGAAGGACGAACTTTTTATGAAAACTGGTCAGGCTGCCGAGATATCCTTTGTTCACGAAGTCGAAAATAGACCAAAGCTCTGTCAAACGGTTCTCCATCGGTGTCCCGCTGAGGGCAATGTGGTGCTGTCCTTTTAATTGCCTAATGGCTCTCGATTGTTTCGTATGGGCATTTTTAATGTTCTGGGCTTCGTCTAAGCAAATGGTATTCCATTTGGCTGCTGTTAATTCATCACGGTCAGAATGTGAGAGGCCATACGAAGTGAGGACGATATCTGTTGACTCGTATGCTTTTGTAAAGTTCTCACCTTGTGGACGTGACGGTCCATAATGCAGAGCGACATTTAAATGTGGTGCGAATGTTTCAAGCTCTCTTTGCCAGTTCCCTAATACGGAAGTCGGTGCAATGATGAGAGATGGAGCGGCGTCTTGTTGATGCTCCTTCAAATAGGTGAAATAAGCGATCATTTGAATCGTTTTTCCAAGCCCCATATCATCTGCTAAACAAGCCCCGAATCCATGAGACCTTAAGAACAGAAGCCAGTTGACACCGTGCTGCTGATACGGCCGCAGTGTGCCCTTAAAGGACTCACTCATCTCGTAGGATGGCAGCTCCTGTGTATCATTTAACTGATGAACAAGCCCTCGTAGTTGAGACGAAAGTTCAAATTGAATATGGGCAAAGGCCGAACTGTCTAGCAGCTCAGGAATCGACTCAGAAGAGGCCTCTTGGTCTGCGAGTTCACGTGACAAAATATCCGACATATGAAGTCCTTCGTTCTCAGCGCGCTCCATCCATTTCTTCATTTGCTGGATAAAGGTCGGATCGATTTTAATCCATTGTCCACGAATATTGACAAGACGACGTTTACTTTGAACAAGCTCGTTGAATTCATCTTCTGTCAGCTCAATCCCGTTTGTGGCAAAGCGCCAATTAAAGTCCATAAGGGCATCCATTCCAACGTGCGATTCGCCTCGTGGTGTGGAGGAAATCCGTGCTTTTAGCATCATGGTGCTTTCTTTGACGATTTGCCACCATGATGGGAGCAGGATCTCAATCCCCATGTTCACAAGTGTTTCACTCGCTTCAGACAGGAAGAGCCACGCTTCTTCTTCTGACATGAGGGTGGTACCAGATGTAAATGAGAGCC
Organism: Bacillus sp. AK25; assembly: GCF_048270685.1. Lineage (NCBI taxonomy): Bacteria > Bacillati > Bacillota > Bacilli > Caryophanales > Bacillaceae > Bacillus > Bacillus sp. AK25. The sequence goes on along the minus strand of NZ_JBLUWC010000001.1, from coordinate 3,238,682 downwards.
AAGGGACAATCTGACCGAACCGCTCCAGCTCTCTGGTGATTTTTTCTTGAAACGGACGCCATGATTTTTTTATAGAACGGATGCCTTCAAAGAAATGCAGATCACTGTTTTTCTTATCACGCAAAAACAGTTCAATTTTCCAATCATCCCCGTCGAAATCAGGCTCATTTAAACGCAAGCCGACAGTGAAAGGCGTCTCATCATCAATCCAGCCGATCGTTTCCAAAAAATCCTGTTCATCTAAAAAATGACCTTGGAAGGAGGAAAGAGCAGGCGATTGTGCAGTCATTCGGTTCCATTTGTGCTGCAAGGCATCATCATATTGAATGTAATCCTGTACGGCAAAGGAGAACCAATCAGCTGTGTAGCCATCTAACAGACCTTCTTTGTCTTTAAAGCGAAGCATTCCTTTTGTCCATGCCTCGAAATCTGGGACAAAATCTTCATCCTCGATGAATTCGTAAATGGTTGAGGCTGTTTTCATAAGCGGCTCTGTTTCATCCGTTAACGTCACATGGCTGAAAGTATTGAATGAATTCTTCCCTAGCAATTCAACGGTCATCCAAGGACTTAACAGGAAGGCAGGTGTGCCAATAAAGCTCACATCTTCTAAGAATGTTCCGTAAAAAGATGATTCGTGCCATTGGAAAAGCTGCCTCTTCATTTCATTTAGCGGTACAGGCTGTCCGTCCTCTGCTTGCGCTGAAATGGTGAAAGAGAAATCTTCGGTTTGTTCTGCATGAATGACAATTTGTTTATGGCGTGTCATCAATTAATTTTCCTTTCTTCATTTCCTCTTGGAACGCACGCAGCCGTTTTGTTGAATCTTGCAGCTGCTGTACATATCTTTCCCACACCGCGTTTTTTTTCGTTTTATGATAAAGCGTACGCAGTTTTTTGAGCATTTTCACAGATTCCCGGTAAGCACTTCGATTCTTTTGATCGAGAAGCTGTGAGATTTCCCGGTGGTACGAAGGAATGAGTGCTTCAGGCTCTTCCTTTGCAATCTGTTTGATCAGTTCTTTCTCCAATTCACTGATGGAGAAACCGACGAGGCTGTGTATTTCAATCCATTCTGCATAGCGTTCTTGTGCATATAAGAGCTGACTATATTCAGTAAATGCATAAGGCATACAGATTTGGAGATAGCGTTCATACAAGAAATGATCTTTCGTCTGTTTAAAGTACGCGTCTAAATAAAAGAAGAAATCGCTGACGGCTCCACGCAGTTCTCTATAAGATAGGTCAAGCTGGCAATATTCTTCTAATACATATGTGATCTCTTGATACCAAAGTTTGAGACGCTTCCAGTCCTTGCGGTTTGTGAGATCCTTTAGCCAATTGAGCACATTCGGCAGCATATCTGCATTGAGCAATTTTAATTGCTGGAAGAGTCTTTCGTCTTCTTTTAGCAAATAATCCATATGCATCAGCCCAATGGTGCGCTCAACCGTTTGCTCCTGCTGTTGGGCGCTCTTGAGTAGTTCTGTTTCTTTTTTGACCCATTTCCCTCTATTTAATATAGTTCCCCACATTTCCATAAAGACCGCAACTCGTTCATGCTGGAAAGGTCCGCTGATTTGAAGAAGTGTCCGAACGGCAGTTGGTGTGTTTTCAAGAAACGGATCGAGGGAAAAGGAAAGGGCGTATGTCCTCAAATGATCCACTGAATCAAAAATGGTGTTCATGAGCTGTTCTACATATGGATTCATCGAATAAAAGTCTTTTTCGGCATCAAGACGGCCGAGATCGATTAGCTCATGGAGCCTTAACCACACATCGATGGACGTATGAATCGCATATAAACTCTTGAATTCAGGTGAAGTGGGTGCGTGTTTTTTCAGGATCGATAAATAGCCGTAATACAAATGCTGTGGTGTTTGCTGGTGCTTCGGTGTCCGTTTCAGCCAGAGGTGAAATTCCTCCTGGAAAAAATTCAGCCAGCTCTGAAGTGATTGTTCATCTGGGCGCTTCACTTGGAAGTGCTGACGAATGAGTTCTTTGCTGCGCTGTAATTCATCCTTCTCTGACCAATTTTCTGTAAAGCCGGTCACACTCTCTACTTGAGCGTATAGCGAAAAGAAGACAGCGAGGATGTGTTTACATAGTCCATCAGCTGGACATGAGCAGCTGCTTCTCACTGGAAACAGCACATGAAGGTGGACTCTTGCTGCCACGACATCATGTACATAAGCTGACCATTCGGTATCAGACTCTTGCTTGAGCCGATATACGCTGTCCTGTCTATAAGTAATCAATGCTTTTTTGATGAGTTGCTTGTTTTCATCTGTTGCAGGAAGAAGTTCTTTGATCTGTTCGGCTGTTTGTTTGATTTCTTCTTCGTTGATGTTGTGCTGAAGCATTTGATCCGCTCCTAACCAAGTAAAAGATTCCAATTCTTTTATTATAGCTCAATGGTGATTTATAAAAAAGTTTTTCATGAAAATGGTCATAAATTTCAAAAGCTGTCGAATGATGTATTAGAGTATTGCATAAACCAACCATACAGCATATAATAATGAAATTAGTGGAATCGAAAGGATACAGACATGGATAATAAGGGTTTAAATCAAGAAGAGTTTTTAAAGATTTTGATGTACGCTCATGATATTGGTGAAAATTCCAATGATGTCACAACAAAAGAAATGCTTGAAAATCTGATTGCTCATATTCGAAATGGCCTTGTTTCATAAAAGTAACCCCCTGCTCTCTCAGCAGGGGGTTTTTGTATGCTTTTATGAATGGAACGAAAATCCCCGGCATACGATGACATTACAAGCATAAGGAGTATGGGGAGCTGATGTGTCATGAAGGTTGCGATTGCAGGCTGTGGGTATGTAGGGCTTGTCACAGGGGTGTGTTTAGCAGAGGCGGGACATGATGTGACATGTATGGATATTGACCGGCGGAAGGTCATGCAGCTGAAGCAAGGGAATCCTCCGATGTACGAGCCGGGATTAAAAGAACTGCTCAAACGGAATATGGAGCAAGGACGCATTCGTTTTCATATTAATGGAGCGTCAGCCTATTCGCAGGCTGACGTGTTAATGATTGCTGTCGGTACCCCGCAGCAGGCAGACGGTCAAGCTGATTTGCAGTATGTCTTTCAAGCGGCAAAGGAGATGGGCTTACAAGCAAAGCCAGGCGCAGTGCTTGTCGTGAAAAGTACAGTGCCTGTCGGAACGGGCGATCAAATTGATCATTTGATTCATCACGTGTTAGGTCGTAAGGAGCCATTATCTATCGCATCGAATCCAGAATTTTTACGAGAAGGCTCTGCCATCTCAGATACGTTGCGAGCGGATCGGCTGGTGATTGGAGCCGAAACAAAGAACGGATTAGATCAGCTAGAGTCTATGTATGCGGATTTCCACATTCCATTCGTGAGAACAGATCGGAAAAGCGCAGAGATGATCAAATACGCATCAAATGCATTTCTTGCCACAAAAATCAGCTTCATGAATGAAATTGCTTCGATTTGTGGAAAAACAGGAGCTGATGTTGAGAGAGTTGCAGAAGGGATGGGACTCGATCAGCGGATTGGTACTTCGTTTCTTAGGGCAGGCATTGGTTACGGAGGTTCCTGTTTTCCGAAGGATACTAATGCCCTTGTCCAAATTGCAGGGCATGTGTCCCATGATTTTGAGCTATTGAAGGCTGTCATCAAAGTCAACAATGAGCAGCGAGCAAGTTTTATTCGAAGTGTGAAGGAGCGGATGGGAGAAAACTTGGAAGGGAAGAGAATGGCTCTCCTTGGCCTTTCCTTTAAGCCGAATACAGATGATATGAGAGAGGCGCCGTCAATCCCGATCGCTCATCAGCTCCATCAATTAGGAGCGGAGATCGTAGCCTATGATCCTGCTGCCGCTCGCAATGCAGCTCAAGAACTGCCTGATCAAGTCCTTTTTGCTCAAACGATTGAAGAGGCGATCAAGGATGCTGATGCGGTCTGTATATTAACTGAGTGGGCGGATATTCAGTCATTTCCACTTTCAGCTTATAAAGATTTCATGAGGCAGCCGATCATTTTTGATGGCCGGAATTGTCATACGCTTGAAGCGGCAGAAGTAGCTGGTGTCGAGTATCATTCTATTGGGCGCAGGCCTGTCTCTCCTATTTATATGTAATGAGAAAAACCGATAACTTCACGTGTTATCGGTTTTTGCGTTAATGCGGAAGAATGAATCCGCCATATAAAAATGCAGCCACAATCAGAAAGGCAGGGTGCAATTTGAATTTGGTCATAAAGAAAAATGAAATGGCAGCAATGGCAAGTGATTGTGTCCAGCCAATGGCTTTCACGGCATCTCCGCCAATTTCCCATGTTAATAAAAGCATCATCATGGCAATGACAGGCTGTACAGATAGGGTCATGCCTTTGACGACAGAAGATTGGCGAAAACGATCAATGAGTTTTAGCAGTAAGATCAATCCGATCGCAGACGGCAGTACCGTCGCAAGCAGTGCAACGATAAAGCCTGGCCATCCCATGACATCATAGCCTACATAAGCCGCAATTTTCGTAGCGATTGGACCTGGAAGTGCGTTGGCTAATGCGAGCATATTGGAGAACCCTTCGTTCGTCATCCAATGAAAATGATTGACGATTTCTTCATAATTGAGCGGAATGGAGGCAGGTCCTCCGCCATACCCTAACAGATTGGATAAGAAGAATGCCCAGAATAAAAAGAGAATCAGCATCATGAAGACACTCCTTTCTCTTTATTTGTTCGATTCCAGCGATCTTTCAGTCTAAAATGAAAGGCACCATAACATAAAAAGATGATGACAATGATTCCTGGATGAATCGAGAGTACTTGAAGACCGACAAATGCCAAAAGGAATAGGGCGATTCCGAAGATCATGCCGAAGCCCTTCAACGCTTTTTGTCCAAATTCATATGCCATCATTCCTAACAGAACGGCAATCACTGGTGTCACAGCACCGATCATATTTTGAATGATGACTGAAGAGCTTAAGACGCTGACAAGTGTAACAAGTGCCACCATAGCGAGACATGTCGGTAAAATATGTGCAGCTGTTGCAACAATGGCGCCAGATACACCTTTTAATCGATAGCCGAGGTATGCCGACATTTTCGTAGCAATCGGTCCGGGTAATGCGTTGGCGATGGCGAGTGTTTCTCCAAATTCGTCATCATTGATCCATTTGTATTTGACGACCGCTTCATGGCGAATGAGCGGGATCACAGAAGGTCCTCCGCCAAATCCCAGAATACCGGTTCGCACCATGGCGATCATGAGTTCAAGATATGATTGCAAGTGGTTCAACTCCTATCTACAATTTCATGCCCATTCGGCTTTTGTATCGTTTAATGAGCATTTGACAGTCCACACTGACGACGCCTTCAAGTGGGTACAGCTTCTTTGTCAGGAACGTCTCCATTTCCTGTTCATTTTGAAAAATGCCATGCATATGCAGTTTGCTTGGTCCTGTCATATGATAAAGGCTTGTGACGGCTGTTTCCTGCTCAAGCTGAAGGGCGACTGTTTCTAAACATTTCGGCTCAACCTCTACGTTAAAAAAGACAGAGACATGAATGCCGATCTTTGCTGGATTAATGACAGCGGTGAATCGTTCAATGACACCTGCTTCAATAAGCTGCTGAATACGGGCTTGTACTGCAACACGGGAAAGGCCGACTTGTTTCCCTAAATCTGTATAGGACATACGCCCGTCTTCGTGTAATAAGGAAAGAATTTGTTTATCTCTTTCATCTAATGTTAAGTTTGGAATGCGATATTCATGTGCCATCGTATAACCACCTTTCTTCTGTTGATATTCTATCATATTTTATTGCGAATAGAATGTTTGATTTTCAATTGAGTAACGAAATGAAATGGTAAAGGAATATAAAACATCTTTTTGCATAAAAAAACACCCCGGCATCACCGGGGTGTGTTCATTTTAATTTTCTGGGCTGCTTTCCGCACTGGCAATTTGTTGTGCAAGGTCAGCACGATCAATGTCTGCTTGGAAGAACTCTTGCGTATTTGGAAGGTGTAAATTCATGTGACGTTTTTGGGAAATTCGGATGGTCACTTGATCCACAGTGTAATCAAATACGTGCCCGCCGACACTGCGATCATCATCAATAAAGTGGAGATGATATCCGCTTACCGCAATGCCATGTGCGTACTGCGGTGTTCGGAATCCTGCAATAGTTCCGCGAATATCCTCGAAATCGAAAATAGGCTGTGACTTAACTGCTTCTACCATCGGAACGTAAGGTTTTTCCTGTTTTTCAACCGTACGGGTTTGAACCTTTTTGAATGACCCATCGATGCGGATCGCATAAAAGACATTTTTGCTCGGTAAGATTCGGTCGATTTCTTCCTCTAGCTCTTTGGACGTCATCGGTGCATCAATTCGATGAACGATGTCCGTTTCAAAGAATGCTAGAGAGCAGAATGGTGAATAATCTTGATCGGTTACTGGTGTGGCTGTTCCATCAGAGCGCAGTCGATAAAAAGCGCCATCAAAGCCGATTAGTTCCCCATCTAATTGATTGAATGTGCCAATGCCAAAATCACCGTGCTCGGGAATATGTGATAGGGAGAAATCTCCATCGTATACGGCTTCCAGCAAGGAGGTCATGGTTGATACTTGATAGACCTCTTGCTTTTTGTCCTGCGGTATTGTGTTGTTTTGTTGATTCATTGGGTGCATCATACCCATATCCGCTCACTCCTTTAACGTAATGTATCGAAGTCTTATCTGACGTTCGTTGTGTGTTTTTCACGAAAGACTTCTGGCCATTTTTGACTGGCGAGGTCTGGGTTGTCTTGATAGTCTATCGGAATATCAATAATAACGGGTCCTTCTATGTTTATACCCTTTTGAAGGACAGTTGAAAGCTCTTCAGGTGAGTTGACACGTAATCCAGTTGCTCCAAAGCTTTCTGCATATTTCACTAAGTCGATCTGACCGAACTCAACACAAGACGTACGGTCATACTTCATTTCCTGCTGGAATGCCACCATATCGTATGTGCTGTCGTTCCAAACGAGATGAACGAGATTTGTTTTCATGCGCACGGCTGTTTCTAATTCCATGGCGGAGAAGAGAAAACCGCCATCACCTGAGACTGAAATGATCTTTTCATCTGGATTCAATATGGAGGCTGCAATTGCCCATGGTAAAGCCACGCCAAGTGTTTGCATTCCGTTACTCACTAGGAACGTGTTCGGTTCATAAACACGGAAGTGGCGAGAGATCCAAATGGCATGAGATCCGATATCACATGTCACTTTCGTGTCATCTGGGATGATACGTCTCAACGTATGAATGACATCCAGCGGGTGTGATAAATGACTTTCTCTTTCTGGTGCTTTTTCGATATCACTTAACAGCTCTTGTAATTCTGTGACCAGATCTATGTTCTTTTTGCATAATGAAAGTGGAACGCTGTCGTGGGCTAGATGTTGCACCGTTTCAGATATATTGCCCACAAGCTCAAGCGTCGGTTCATAGAAATGGTCAATATCTGCCTGCATGTCATCCACATGAATGATTTGACGCTGCTGCGGTTTCAAATTCCAATGCTTCGGATCGTATTCGATTGGATCAAATCCAATAGTTAAAATCACATCCGCTTTCTCAATGAGAAGGTCCCCTGGCTGATTACGGAATAAGCCGATTCTGCCCACATATTGAGGCTCAAGCTCTCTTGAGAGAACGCCGGCTCCTTGGTACGTTTCGACAAATGGGATACCAAGTGTTTTTAATAATGTTCTTGTCGCATTTGCCGCAGCTGGACGGCTAGCTTTCATTCCCACAATTGCAACAGGTAAGTGCGCATTTTGAATTTTGGCGATGGCCGAACTGATGAGAGCATCCGGTGCAGGACCTAGTTCTGGAGAAGGGTGAGCAGACACTGGTGTTTGTGTGGTGTGTTCGGTCACGACATCTTGTGGAAAGCTGATAAATGCTGCTCCAGCTTGACCTCTTTGTGCCGCGCGAAAAGCATTTGTTAATGCTTCTGGTATATTGTTTACGTCTTGTACTTCAACGCTATATTTTGTCACTGGTTTGAATAATGCCGCATTGTCGAGTGATTGATGTGTTCGTTTGAGTCGATCCGCACGGATGACGTTTCCAGCGATTGCAACAACAGGGTCACCTTCTGTATTGGCTGTTAATAGACCTGTCGCTAAATTGGATGCGCCAGGACCTGATGTGACGAGACAAACGCCTGGTTTGCCAGTTAAACGACCGACAGCTGCTGCCATGAATGCCGCATTTTGTTCGTGTCTGCATAGCACAAGCTCTGGACCTCTGTCTTTTAATACATCAAATACTGCATCAATTTTTGCACCTGGAATCGCAAAAACATGGGTCACACCTTGGGCAATGAGCGTATCGACAATCAACTCTGCTCCTCGTTTTGTTAGGGGTTGTGTTTGAGAATTCATATACCCCGCACTCCTTTCGGCAAGTAAAATTTTTTATGAAAATATATTTTCATGATATGTTTTACTATACATTTCACAAAATAAATTTTCCAATATATGTTTAACGTAGTTTTAATATGTTTCACGAATAAGTGTTTGAGGAGTGAAAGGATGGAACTGAGACATTTGCAGTATTTTGTCACAGTCGCGGAGGAGCTGCATTTCGGTAGAGCGGCCGCACGATTGAACATGACACAGCCTCCACTTAGTCAGCAAATTAAGCAGTTTGAGGAAGAATTGGGATTTCCTTTGTTTCACCGGTCTAAACGGGTGGTGGAGTTAACAGCTGCTGGAAAGGTTTTTTTACATGAGGTCCGGGGGGTGCTGCATCAGCTTGATAAAGCCGTTGATCATGCCCGGCATACGGCAAGAGGGGAGCTTGGGAAGATTATCATCGGTTTCGTTGGTACAGCGACATATGATATTCTGCCGCCAGTTGTCCGTGAATTCAGAGAGCTGTACCCCTCTGTCAGTATTGAGCTGCAACAGCTCTCTGTCCCGCAGCAGCTTGAGGCGCTTTTGAATGGTGAGATTGATATTGGTTTTTTGCATCCTACATCACCGCAAGAAGAATTGGTCAGTCGTTTAATGAAGCAAAGTGAATGTATTTTTGCGATTCCGAAAAACCATCCGCTGGCGGAAAAAGAAGCGGTCACGATTGAAGATATTCGTGATGAGCCGATTATTTCTTTATCAAAGGAATCATGGCCGTCCCTTTATCAGTATTTTGTCCTACTTTGTGAAAAGTATGGATTTTCACCTAATATCGTGCAGGAAGCAGCAGAATATCAAATGGTCATTGGGCTTGTCACAGCGGGAATCGGAATTGCTATCATTCCAACATCGGCCCGGCGTTTATTTAATTTAGATGTGGTGTATCGGTCAATTGAAGGTGAGCAGCTACTCGCGGAATGGACCATTTCTTATAGACGAGAAAATCATAATCCGGCATTGTTTCATCTTGTCCATCATATTCTCCATCGCGCTGAGCCGGAATAAGGGAAGAGAGAACGGGGTATGGTATGATGTCGTTACATACAAGAGGAGGCATGTCTGAAGTGATTACATTACAAATGGATCAGTTGTCACGAAAAGAAGCATATAAAGTATTATCTGGTTCCGTCGTTCCAAGACCCATTGCATTTATTACAAGCCTTTCTAAAGAAGAAGTCGTCAATGCTGCACCATTTAGTTTCTTTAATGTCATCAGCGGTCATCCTCCGCTGATCGCTGTTTCTATTGGACGTCGTCAAGGAGAGATGAAAGATACAGCAAAACATATCATCGACAGGGAAGAATTTGTTGTCCATGTGAGTGATGAAGCGATGATTGAAGATATTAATGAAACAGCTGCTACTTTGCCAGAGGAAGAGAGTGAGCTGACTCGTACCGGTCTTCATCAAGTGAAGAGCAGCGTGGTGTCAGTGCCAGGAATCAAGGAAGCACGCATTCGCTTTGAATGTCAGCTGGAAAGACATCTGACCTTTCAAAATGATGAAGGGGAGGTCACAGTCGATCATATCATTGGCCGGGTGGTGTGTGCGCATTTAGATGAGTCTGTCTATGATGCGGAAAAAGGATATATTTTTACGAATGAATTAAAGCCAGTCGCGCGCCTAGCAGGTAATGATTATGCCCATTTAGGCACGCCATTTGTACTGAAGAGACCGGAATAACATCTAAAACCCCCGAGGCTATCGGGGGTTTAGTGTTTATTTCTTTTGTTCTAGTTTCAATGGTGCGGCGATATTTTTTTCTACCTTTTTGCCTTTTAATACATCGTCAGCAGCGCCGACTGCCAGTTGACCGATCAGCTCTGGCTGCTGCGCGACTGTTGCAGATAGTTTTCCTGCTTTGATCGAGTTGAGTGCATCTTCGTTACCGTCGAAACCGACGACAAGAATGTCTTTTCCAGAGCTTTGGATGGCCTCTAGTGCGCCAAGCGCCATTTCATCATTGTGGGCAAAAACGGCTTTGATGTCAGGGTTTCCTTGAAGAAGGTTTTCCATCACGTTGAGCCCTTTTGTCCGGTCGAAGTCAGCGGCTTGTTTTGCTGTGACATCTAACTTTTTGTCTGCAATTTGATGGAAACCTTTTCCTCGTTCACGTGTCGCAGAAGCACCTGGTACACCTTCTAGTTCAGCCACTTTTGCGCCTTTACCAACCTTGTCGATGATAAAGTTAGCGGCCATTTCGCCGCCTTTGATGTTATCGGAAGCAACGAGCGCTTCAACCTTTCCGCTTTCTGCGGAGCGGTCTAATGTGATGACCGGTATGTCTGAAGCATTCGCAGATTCGACAGCCGTTGATATGGCAGAGGAATCGGCTGGGTTAATGAGTAATGCATCAACCCCTTGTTGAATTAAATCTTCTACATCACTCGTTTGTTTCGCTGAATCATTTTGTGCATCGGCAATGACAACTTCGATGCCAAGCTTTTTCGCTTCTTTTGTCACGCCGTTTTTAAGAGAAACGAAGAATGGGTTATTTAAAGTCGAGATCGACAGTCCGATTTTAATGTCTTTTTTCTTGCCATCCTTTGTTGATTTGGCCCACTCTGGCGGTTCAAGCGAGCAGGCAGAGAGCATGAATAATGAGAGAGTCACGATCAGGATTACATATTTTTTCATAGCAGCTGCCTCCTTAAGCAGATTTCTTTCTGTCGAGTAGGACTGCAATCAAGATGACAATCCCTTTCACAACAGATTGATAAAATGATGAAACACCAAGTAAGTTCATACCATTGTTCAAGACACCAATAATGAGCACCCCGATGAGTGTGCCGACAATTCGTCCTCTTCCGCCGGATAGGCTTGTCCCGCCAAGTACAACGGCAGCAATTGCATCAAGTTCATACGACGTACCAGCTGTTGGCTGGGCTGAGTTGAGACGAGATGTTAAGATCGCACCTGCTAAAGCAGACATAAAGCCGGCTAATGAGTAAATCATGATTTTGACGCGTGGTACTTTAATGCCTGAGATGAGGGCTGCTTTTTCATTTCCGCCAATGGCATACGTTCTTCTGCCAAAAGGTGTTTTATGAAGCAAGACCCAAAGTACGATAAAGGTGAGAAGCATGGTGATCGCTGGAACAGGAATGCCTAAGAAATATCCACGGCCAAATAGCTGAAATGCATAGTTAGAGCCAAGCCCTGTAATTGGATTTCCGTCTGTATAAACAAGCGTCAATCCTCTGAAAATCGTCATCGTCGCAAGTGTTGCGATAAAAGGAGCCATTTTTCCTTTTGTGATTAAAAGACCGTTGATCATTCCAAGGATGGCACCGATGATACATCCAACGATGATGGCAAGAATTGGGTCCAAACCAGATACAATAAAGCCGGCAGTCAGAGCACTAGACAGCGCTAGAATGGCACCGACAGACAAATCAATTCCTCCGGTTAAAATAACAAACGTCATGCCAAAGGCAATGAGGGCGTTAATGGAGATCTGTCTGAGTAAGTTTAAAATGTTTAATGGTTCTAAAAAGGCCGGATTTAAAATAGAAACAATGGCAACAAGGATGATGAGTCCTAAGAATGGCCCAAGCTTTTGCATGATGTTGTCAAATCGTCCATTTGAAGTAAGTGGTTTCATGTTACTTCCCTCCTGTAGCTAATGTCATAATTCGTTCTTGTGTAGCTTCTGTTTTACTTAATTCGCCGCTGATGGTTCCTTCATGGATGACAAGCACTCGATCGCTCATCCCAAGAACTTCTGGGAGTTCAGAGGAGACCATCAAAATCGCAACGCCTCGATCCGTCAGCTCGTTCATAAGCTGATAAATTTCTCGTTTCGCCCCGACGTCGACACCTCTTGTCGGTTCATCTAGAATGAGTACCTTCGGTTGAATGCCGATCCATTTGGCGATGACGACCTTTTGCTGATTTCCACCGGACAGGCTGCGTGCAGAGATTTCAGATGAAGCGGTTTTGATCGTGAGTCGTTTGATGAGAAGGTCAACAAAGTCCTGCTCGTTTTTCTTATCGATCAGCCCCTTTGGTGAGAAGCTGTCTAAGTTAGGCAAGCCGATGTTTTCCCGAATGGATGCATCCAGCATCAGTCCTTCATCTTTGCGATCCTCCGTGATAAAACCGATGCCAAGTTTGACTGCATCACTTGGTTTTTTAATGACAGCCTTTTTCCCATGAACCCAAATTTCTCCTTGATCCAGGGGATCGAGTCCAAAGAGCGACCGCATCATTTCCGTCCGGCCAGCGCCCATTAAGCCTGCAACACCGACAATTTCCCCAGCTTTGACGGAAAAACTGACATCTTGAAAGCGGCCTTTCCTCGTTGCTTGCTTCACCTCTAGGACGATATCACCAGTAGAAGGTGTGCGCTCAGGGTAACGATCGGTTAATTCGCGGCCGACCATTTTTTTGACGACTTCATGGAAATTCGTGTCTGGTATCGCTTTCGTATCGACCGTTTTTCCGTCACGCATGATCGTAATCCGGTCACAGATGGCAAAGATTTCTTCCATCCGGTGAGAAATGTAGACGATGGAAACGCCTTCTTTTTTGAGTGATTCAATGACCTGAAATAGCTTTTCAATCTCACGGTCTGTGAGAGCAGCTGTTGGTTCATCCATAATAATGACCTTTGCATCGGTCATTAACGCTTTCGCAATCTCAATCATCTGCTTTTGTCCGACAGAACAGCTTCCTGCCTCTTGATCGAGCGAGAGGTTGACAGACAATCGGTCGAGCTGCGCTTGGGCGAGGGCTTTCATTTTCTTGGTGTCTAGGAGACCAAGTTTTGTATAGATTTCTTTCCCGATAAATAAATTCTCGAGTACCGTCATATCAGGCCATATATTCAGTTCTTGATGAATGAAGGCAATCCCGTTCTGCTCGGCTTCTTTCGGATTTTTGAAAGCGGTTTCTTTTCCGTCGATTTGAATCGTTCCTTGATCCAGGGAATAGAGTCCTGTCAGCAGATTCATTAACGTTGATTTTCCTGCCCCGTTTTCACCCATAAGTGCATGGACTTCACCTGTGACGAGGTCAAAGGAGACCCCGGCGAGAACGGTGTTTTTTCCAAAGGCCTTATGGATGTTATGCATTTCAATATTCATAAGTGGCTCCTCCTTTTAAAAGATGACACCGGCATGAAGAATGCAGTTTGCGTATGGGGTGGCTTCACCCGTGCGAATCACTGCTTTTGCCTGTTTGGTCATGTCTTTGAACGTCTCGTGATCGACTTCATCTAACGGATGTGAGAACGCTTTCTTTAGAAATAAATGATCTCTCTCATTGGCTTCTTTGATTTCACTGGCGATCGTGATGTGTTCAACGGCCATTTCCTCAAGAAGAAGGGAAGTAACCTCCTGAAAGGATGGTGTGCCGATGGATAATGCAAGGTCGATCTTGACCGGGCCTTCTGGAATGGGCAGGCCACAGTCTGCGATGACAATTGTATCTGTATGACCGAGGTCAGCAAGCACCTTGGCGATATGACTATTTAAAATACCATTTTTCTTCATTTCTTATTCTCCAATTCTTCTCTTGCTGGCATGCCGCCTTGGGCGCCAAATTTTGTGACTGAGATAGATGCGGCTAAGTTGGCAAAGGCAAGTGCGTCGTATAGGGATTTTCCTTCTGTTAGTGCTACAGCTAGAGCGCCGTTAAAAGTATCGCCAGCCCCTGTTGTGTCGACGGCTTTCACAGGATAGCCTGGTACCAACACTTCTTTTGATCCGTCAAAGTAACGAACACCATTTTTCCCTTCTGTAATGAGTAATTTGTTTGGATATTGGCGCAAAGCTTCTGCTATGGTGAGTCCATCAAACATAAGAGCTGCTTCGTGTTCGTTTGGCGTGATATAGGCAGCTTGATCTAATATTTGCTGAGAGACTTTGCGAGCTGGTGCGGGATTCAAGATGACTGGGATCCCTTTTTCGCTGCAAATGGCGCAGACGGCTTCGACTGTTTCTTCAGGAATTTCCTGCTGGATAAGGACGATTCCGATATCTTCAAGAGAAGAAAGAGCATCTTTTACATAGTGAGGTGTTACCTCATTGTTTGCTCCTTTGACGACAACAATGCTGTTATCTCCTTCAGCTAGAATGATATGAGCTGTTCCGCTTTCCATTTCGGTAACCGGTTTCATATAGGTGGTGCGAACACCTTGTGCTTGCAAATTGCTCATAATGTCCTGACCATATGCGTCATCACCAACTCGGCCGATCATATATACATCTGCACCGAGCCTTGCGCTTGCTACTGCTTGATTTGCTCCTTTTCCCCCAGGAACCGTTTTAAATGATTCGCCTAGGACGGTTTCTCCTGCATTGGGACGCTTATTCGATGTGACAACTAGATCCATGGAACAACTTCCTACGACAACTATTTGACTCATTGTGAATCCACCTTTCTTGTGGTCTCTCGTTCAATAAAAGAGACGGGCATTTGAATCACTGCTTGATCTATTGGCTGTTTTTGAATGGCTTTAATGATCAGCTTTGCGGCTTCTTTCCCCATATCATAGGCAGGCTGCCGAATCGTTGATAAAGAAGGGAAGAGCAGTTCACTTTGCGGAATATCATCAAATCCAATGATTTGGACGTCTTTTGGAATGGCTTTTCCAATACGAAGCGCTTCGTGTACGACTGCTGCTGCGACGATGTCATTGCTGGCAATGATGCCATCTGTTTCAGGGTACAGCTTGAAAAGAGCCTTGGCGCTTTTTCGGGCTTCCTGAAAAGAAAAAGAAGCGTTAGACATCACATGAAAGTTAGCACCTTCTTCAGTCAGAACATCAAGTGCGCCTTTGAATCTTTGCCGCGCCGTTTGAAGATGAGCGGGCCCTTTTAGCAATGTGATTTGCTGACTGCCGCGTTTGATTAATTCCATTGCAGCCATTTTCCCGCCTGCCGTAGCATCTGCAAACACAGAAGGCGCATTTGGAACGGTACGATCTAAGAAGACAACAGGCAGTTCATCATCATTGTACAAATCCGATTCAGGTTCGTTTGTGACAGCGATGACACCGACCACCTGGTTTTGCTTAAAGGTTTGTAAATAGGCCATTTCCTTCTCCCGATCTTCATCACTGTTTCCGAATAATAACCGAAAACCGTTTGCATGAATCTCATCCTCAACGCCTCTAGCCAGCTGAGGGAAGAAGGGGTTTGTGATATCAGGTAAGATGAGACCAACTAATCTTGATTCTCTTTTAAAAAGGGATCGTGCCACTTCATTGGGGAAGTAGTTTAGCTCCTGCATCGCTTGTGTCACACGGGTTTTCGTATCAATATGGACGTATCCAGTATCATTGAGCACGCGTGAAACAGTTGCAACAGACACTTGAGCAGCTTTTGCAACATCTTTAATTGTAGCCAATGGAGTGCCTCCCTTCTTTGATGTGTAACCGTTTACACAGATAGATTATCACGAAAGCATTAAAAAGACAATCTTAAAAAAATAAAAAAAGAAAAGAAAGAGGACGTCTTCCTTTTCTTAACTAATAATGCCCGTTTGGGTAATGTTCACTTTGATTTTTGGGATGATTTTCACTTTTGGATAATCGGTGACCCAATTCATTTTCATATACTCATCATAATGTCTGACTCTGTATTTTCTGCCGAGGCTTAAGACGTCAGAATTTGCTTCTTGTAATGTAGCAACAATTTTTTCTGCTTCTTTTGTCAAGATGGTTGAAAGTCTTTTGTTGAGCATTTCAATTTTTTTATCTGTATCTAGATTATCTTTTGGGTACTCAAGGACAGAAGTATTAAATTCAAATTTGAGTGAGTATGTTAAGTTTCGATGATCAGGATTCAGAATCTTGATGTCTCTCTTCACATCAGTGACTTGGATGGTGATGTAATTGTTTTCTTTTGACCTCATGTCACTTCTCACTTTTTTAGTGAAGTTCGCATACTTGCCCATTTTCCCGTCCATTACGGTGAGCAGAATCGCATCTTGACCATACAGCTCGCCTTTCTTCTTCTCATTATCAAATAGAGCAACCCCTTTGACATTGATTAATTTCTTCGATTGATCAAAATAGATTAACGGCAGTGTGAAGTCCTCTCCAGTTTGTAGCATCTTAGATCGAATACTTTGGATGTTTTTAGGTGCTACTTGGGAGGAGCGTGATGCGGTTGTGATCAAGTTATTTAAATAGTCACTCACGATGAGTTTTTCCTTCAGCAACGAGTTAATCACTTCTTCACAGGTCCCCCCTTGAACAACGGCAAGATTTGCGAGGAGGGGACTTTTTGGATCACGATAAAACATATCTAAGTAGGGCAGAAGACGATTTTGGGCAAATTCATCACCGATCAGCATCACCCGCATTTTCGACATGTCTATTTTTTGATCCACAATCCGGCTGAAGTTGGTTCTCGCTTTTCTTAAAGTAGGGGCTTCAGTTGTGAGAAGAGTGGTTAAAAAGCTACCTGTATTTCCTTGTTCCATACTTTGAGACTGCTGCACCTTTCGATAAGTAATCGAGTATCTTGCATTTTCATCCTCTCCTTGATCAACAGCGGAGGTTAACACAAGAGAGATGTTCTTTAATAAATTTTGATCCCAGCAGCCAGGCATGAATATGAGAGAAAGACACATAAGCAACGTCAGTATGTACTTATGACGCATGTGATCTCACCTTCCCTTTGCGATGTTTGATAAAGATGATAATGGCCATAAAGATTGGGAGTGTGTAAATAAATGAATATTGGGCGATGGTGGTAAAGTCATTAAAGCGCTGTATTCTAAAATTATCAGTTGCAAGATAACAGCTAGCGGCATAAATCAAAATGGCAAAATATAAGACATATTTTTTATGTTCTTTTTTCTTAAGAAGACTTGCCACGCCATTAGCACAAAAGTAAAGGTAATTGCTGAGTGTGGCAAGAATGTTAAATACCCAGAAACTGAGAAAAATCAAATCTGTCCGCTCAATTACACCGAACGAAATGGTTTTTAACAGATAAAGAACAGGGTTGGGAATGATATTAAGCTCAATCGGACTGAAGAACATAAAACAAATCAATGTAATAAATAGGTAGTAAAGCGTCGTGCATATATTGGCAATGGTCATGACTTTATATCGTTCCTTAATGGTTCCTTTCATCAATGGAGAGATAATGAGAATCATCTCGAACCCATTCATAGATAGAACGACGTCCTTTAATCCGAGTGAAAATTGAGAAATGTCCACTTGGAAAAAAGGCATGAGGTAGTCGATATTGGTTCCTTTTAATGAATAGAGCATTAAGAGAGACAGCATGAGCAAAAAGGGTGTCAGAATGAAATTAAAACGGACGATGGCCGTAATTTGCTCCTTTGCAATGTAAATGATGGAGATCATCAGTAATAGATTAATGACCCAATTTGGTGTGAGCGGCAGCACCCAAATGCCAAGAATTCTTGTGAAAATGGATAAAACAACAATGCAGACGGAGGCGAAGTATAACGTATATAGTGCCACCAAAGTCCGGCCGATCCATTTTCCGAACACTTCAATTAAGGCTTGGAAAAATGATGTATCAGGATACTTCTGAATGATGTAAATAAAAATGGTGTTAATGATTTGAATGAAAAAACAGGCTAAGATAATCGCCATCCACCCATCGTGTCCCATGTCTTTCATCAGCAAATGGGGGAGAGCTAAAATACCGACACCAATTTGAGATTGAATGATAAAAAAGACAGCCTGAGGTGGAGATATTTTATTTTTCATCTTTATTTGTCCATCCTCTCAAATTTTCAATTTGCTCTTTCTTTTTTGGATTTAAGTAAACAGGGCGCTTTTTGTACATCCACATCGGTAATCGAATCACAGTATCTTTTAAGTCCTGCCAGTTAAATGGGGCTACTGGAGATAAGTACGGGACACCTAGTGATTCGAGGCGGCATAAATTCATCAATACGATCGACAGGCCGAATGAAATGCCAATAAACCCAAACATCGATGCCATAAACATGAGGGGAAAACGCAGCATACGAATGGTTGACGTCATTTCAAAAGATGGAAGGACAAAGGAGGCAACAGCT
Source organism: Bacillus sp. AK25 (assembly GCF_048270685.1). Taxonomy (NCBI): domain Bacteria; kingdom Bacillati; phylum Bacillota; class Bacilli; order Caryophanales; family Bacillaceae; genus Bacillus; species Bacillus sp. AK25. Next base: position 3,220,201 of record NZ_JBLUWC010000001.1, on the reverse strand, counting down.
GTCACGGCAACGACAATGACAAGGACATTCGAAATGAGTCCAGCTTTTACCACAGCGTCTCCAATCACCAAACCGCCTACAATCCCAATCGTCTGACCAATTGGCTTTGGCAGTCGCACCCCTGCTTCTCGTATGAGCTCAATCGTAATCTCCATCAGCATTGCTTCAATTAACGGCGGAAAAGGAATGCCGATGATGGAATTTTTCATCGTAATCGCTAATTCATCCGGGACCACCTCATAATGAAAACCAATGACCGCAATATAAAAAGAAGGCAAAATCACTGCGATGATACAGGCAACATAGCGAAGAATACGAATAAATGTAGCCGGAATCCAGCGGCTATTATAGTCATCTGGTGATTGAAAGAAACTAAAGAACGTAATAGGCAGAATGATAGCCATTGGGCTGCCGTCCATTAAGACGACAATTCTTCCTTCAAGAATGGCGGATCTCACTTTGTCAGGTCGTTCTGTGTCAATAAGCTGCGGGAAGATGGAATACGAATCATCCTCAATCGCCTCTACAATAGAACCGGGGCTAAGCAGCGTGTCTACTTTAATAGAAGAAATTCGTTTGTTAACCTCATCTATCTTGTCTTGATTGGCAATATCAGAAATATAAACCGTCGCAACCTTTGTTTCAGATTTTGTACCGACCTTATGATACTGGATTGCAAGTTTTCGATCATTTAAGTGTGAACGCAGCAAATATAAATTGGTATCTAAACTCTCAACAAACCCATCATGTGCGCCTGCAATAATACTTTCAGAAGAAGGTTCAGAAATGGAACGCAGCGGCGGCTGTCCAACAGCAAATATTTTGATCTGTGCGGATTTTTCATCAAGGAAGGCAATACTTCCGGCAATAATGCTGTCGACAATCAGCGTCAAGTCACCTGTTTCGAGTGAACTAAGAGATTTTGCATAGTCCTGTTTTCCAGGAGGGCCAAGCAAGTTGCCAATAATGAAGTTGTTTAATTTACTTTCATCCACTCTTGTTTTAATAAAAAACAGCACTGATTTCGTTTCATTTACCATCAATTCCCGGTATTCAAAATCAGCGCTTTGTTGAAATGCTTTTTTCAGAATCCGAATCTTTTCCTCAAAACCGCCTGATAAAAAGTGTAAGCGTGTTTGCTCATTCGTATTTGGCATCTTTAGCCTCCTCTCACAGATTTTTTAACCATAGTGTAAGCCGAGAAGATGATTTTATGCGTCATCTTTGGGGAAAGCATGACACGCACCGACAACTTTCAACTAAAATCACATTAAAAATGTTAAGAAATGATGAATCTTGATAAAAAGAAATGAATAATGTTTCATTGTTTAGGTCATAAGGAGTGAATATCGTAAAGAGAGGCTATAACAAAATGATTAATCTTTGACATCTTATCCCAATTTTTTGTGACCTGAAAATAAGCAGATGACTTGATTTTTTGACAGGTGACCTTTGTCATAGGTCAACACATAGCGTTCTGACCAATGAGGATGACTTTCTAACCTGTTCATTTAAAAATATAAAATATTCTAAAACACGCACTATTCATTTAAAGCACTGATATGACTGATTTCGTAGAGATGAGAGGGCTTTAAAACATTGATTCAAAATACATCTTAATAATTGTCGAAAAATTTAGGGAGAAAAGGACAAAAGATTTTTCACTGTTTGATGGTAACGCTTTCTCTTGTTTGAAGCAGAAATTCAGTCGTCATTTTGTCCGTCTTTTGGCCTTTTCATTTGAGCGTGAGATAGGCAATTACGCCTTCTGTTTAGAGGAATTTGGCATACGAGGAAGTGAAAGATTATGTTACATAATACCGATTGTGATTTTATGCTGAACCTATATACTGTTGATTGAATTTACATATCACACTCATAAAAAAAGGAGATGTAGATAAGCGATGTGGTTAATCGTTATAGCCTGTGTCATCATGTTAGGGATTGGCTTTATTGAAAAGAAGCGTCATCAGAAAAATATCGATGCCCTGCCGGTACGCGTCAATATTAATGGTATACGCGGAAAGTCTACCGTTACAAGATTGACAACCGGTATCTTAATGGAGGCAGGTTATAAAACTGTCGGCAAAACAACAGGAACGGATGCAAGAATGATTTATTGGGATACGCCAGAAGAGAAACCGATTAAAAGGAAACCGCAAGGACCGAATATCGGAGAGCAGAAAGAAGTTATGAGAGAAACCGTTGAAAGAGGAGCAAATGCCATCGTCAGTGAATGTATGGCGGTGAATCCAGATTACCAAATTATCTTTCAGGAAGAGCTGCTTCAAGCGAATATTGGCGTGATCGTAAACGTTCTTGAAGATCATATGGATGTGATGGGGCCAACTCTTGATGAAATAGCTGAAGCCTTTACAGCGACAATTCCTTACAATGGGCACTTGGTTATTACGGATAGTGAATATACAGATTTCTTTAAAGAGATTGCGAAAAAACGCAATACTGAAGTGATTGTTGCAGATAATTCCAAGATTACCGATGAGTATTTACGGAAATTTGAGTACATGGTGTTCCCGGATAATGCTTCACTTGCACTTGGTGTCGCACAAGCATTGGGAATTGATGAAGATACGGCATTTAGAGGCATGTTAAATGCGCCGCCTGATCCAGGAGCGATGAGAATTCTTCCATTAATGGACGCAAAAACACCTGGACATTTTGTAAATGGATTTGCGGCTAATGACGCAGCATCTACATTGAACATTTGGAAGCGTGTGAAGGAAATTGGGTATCCAACAGATGAACCGATTATTATCATGAACTGTCGTGCGGATCGCGTAGATAGAACGATCCAGTTTGCGGAGGATGTACTTCCTTATATTGAAGCAAGTGATCTTGTCTTAATTGGTGAAACGACAGATCCAATTGTGAAGGCATTTGAGGATGGAAAAATTCCGGCTGACCACTTACACAACCTTGAATATCAATCTACAGAACAAATTATGAACATGCTTGAGAAAAAGCTTCATAATCGAGTGGTTTATGGAGTCGGCAATATTCACGGCGCCGCTGAACCTTTAATCGAAAAAATTCAAGAATACAAAATTAAGCAGCTTGTCAGCTAGGAGGAAATATAGAAAATGTTCGGATCAGATCTTTATATCTCGTTAATTTTAGGTGTTCTACTCAGTTTAATCTTTGCAGAAAAAACAGGAATCGTACCAGCTGGGTTGGTTGTTCCAGGTTATCTGGCACTCGTCTTTAACCAGCCAGTCTTCATTTTAGTTGTTTTATCTGTCAGCTTGCTGACATATGTGATCGTTCGTTTTGGTCTATCGAAATTTATGATTTTGTACGGACGCAGAAAGTTTGCGGCGATGCTGATTACAGGAATTGCCTTAAAGCTCATATTTGATTTCTTCTATCCAGTGGTTCCGTTTGAAATAGCAGAATTCCGCGGAATCGGAATCATCGTGCCTGGATTGATTGCGAATACGATTCAAAAGCAAGGTCTTACGATTACCCTTGGAAGCACATTACTTCTAAGTGGTGCAACATTTGCCATCATGTATGTTTACTATCTATTTTAAGATAAGGTGTGTCCAATGATGAATAAAAAATTGAGCTTTCAGGAAAAGCTGCTGAAAATCACAAAGAACCAAAAGAAAAAGACGAATAAACACGTACTGATTGCTTTACCGATTGTCATTGCCTGTACATTTCTATTTACATTTATCGGGAAAGCACAAGTACCAACTGTAGAAAAGAATCCAGAAAACATCCTGACCGCTTCGTTTGTCGGAGATATTATGTTTGGAAGAAATGTAGAGAAAGTAACAGACCGCTATGGAAAGCAGCACCTGTTCCGCTATGCGAAGCCGTATTTTGATGTATCAGATTATGTAACAGGGAATTTTGAGCATCCAGTGGCTTCAGATAAGGAACAGGCAGCACAAAAGAATATTCATTTGAAAACAGATGAAGATTCTGTACAAGCGTTAAAGGATTTGAATTTCTCTGTACTAAACTTTGCGAATAACCATGCAGCAGACTACGGTGAAAAAGGCTTAAATAACACGCTCGATGCCTTTGAAAAAGCTGACATGGATTATACAGGGGCAGGGCGCAACGTCAATGATGCGAAGCAGAACATTTCATACAAAGAAGTGAATGGCGTTAAAATCGCTACCCTTGGTTTTACAGATGTATATGGAAAAGATTTTAAAGCAACAAATCGCAAGGCAGGTATTCTACCAGCTGATCCATCTATCTTTATTCCGATGATTTCACAAGCTGCTGAAAAGGCAGATATCGTTGTTGTTCATGCGCACTGGGGACAGGAATATAACAATGAAGTAAACGACAGACAAAGAGAGCTGGCAAGAGCGATGTCAAAGGCTGGTGCTGATATCATTATTGGTGCACACCCGCACGTTCTTGAGCCGATGGAAGTCTATAACGGAACAGCGATCTTCTATAGCTTGGGGAACTTTATTTTTGACCAAGGCTGGTCAAGAACACGTGATTCTGCCATTGTTCAGTATCATCTGAATGAAGATGGAAAAGCGACATTTGAAGTGGTTCCAATGTACATCAAAGAAGCGACACCTGCTCCAGTCAAGGCAGGATCTCTTGAATCAAAATCGATTATCCGTATGCTGACAAATGGCACGAATGCGGATTGGAAAGAAAAAGACGGACATATTTTCTTTGAAGTCGATCATTCTGATAAAGTTCAAACATTAAAAGAAAACGAGGGGAAGGATAAAAAATGAAATTCCTTAAAGCAAGCTGGCCGTTTGTTGCGTTAATTTTAGTCTTTGTCTTTATGTCTGCTTTTAAATTTAGTGACAGCCTCACAGATCATGAGAAACAAAAGATCTCGGTTGAAATGCAGAAAATTGAACAGCAAAAGCAGTCAAAAGCGGAAGCGAGTAAATAAAGAAATGATGATGAAAAGAGCACGCGAGGCGTGCTCTTTTTTGACGGAAAAAGGTGTAAAATGAAAGGGGTCATGTCGAAACTATAAAAGAAAGGAGGAAGAGAGGATGAAATGGAAAGGAATACTGCTTGGAGGATGTGCCATTGTAGGACTCATGTTTATGTCTCAAACAGAGGTGTCTGCTCAAACAACATCTCCTTTAAAACAAGCGGAAACGCTGATAGGCACGCCTTATCATAAAGGAGGAATCGATCCGAAAACGGGCTTTGATGCTTCTGGCTTTATACAATATGTATATAAAACAACAGGTGCATTTGATTTGCCGCGAAAGGTGATTGATCAATACCAAATCGGTGAAAACGTATCATGGGAAAAAGCGAAGCCTGGAGACCTTGTCTATTTTCGCAGTCTTGAAGAAACAAAAGACATCCCGACACATGTTGCTTTGTACGCTGGAAATGATCAAGTGATCCACATCACACTCAGTCAAGGGGTGGTGAAAACAGATGTCAGCAAAAGTAAATATTGGACCGATCGGTTCTATGCGGTCAAACGGCTGCCTGTCTCCCAAGAGATGTCGGATGATCAACTGGTGAAAGATGCGATGAAATATTTAGGAATCCCTTATGTATTCGGGGCATCAGATCCAAAAGTAGGATTCGATTGTTCAGGTTTTTTACAATATTTGTTCGAAAAATCACTTGGGATTTATTTACCAAGAAGTGCTGAGCAGCAATGGATGGTTGGAGAGAAAGTAGCACGAGACGATATTCGCCCTGGAGACTTTGTTTTTTTTAGCAACACGTATAAAAAAGGAATTTCACATGTAGGAATGTACATCGGAGGAGACCGCTTTATTCATGCGAGCCGTTCGGAAAGTGTGACGATTTCTTATTTGTCTGAATCGTATTGGCGTGAGAAATGGACAGGTGCGAAACGATTAACTGAGCTGAAACTAGCGAAAGAAGACCCAGTCGTATCAAAAGCCGCTACGTATATTGGAGAAGTACCCTATGTAAAAGGTGGTGCGAGCCCAAAGCAAGGCTTTGATACAGCAGGATTCACGCAGTATATCTATCAAGAAGTGCTTGGAATTGAGATGCCTCGCTATGCGCAGGGACAAGTTAAAGCAGGTACACCTGTGAAACGATCGGAACTAAAGCCAGGAGATCTTGTCTTTTTTAAAGGGACTTCGTTGATGCCAGCCATTTATGCTGGTTCAAATCAAGTCATTCATGTGACGGTTTCAAATGGCGTTGTCATTACCAATATGAAAACAAGTACGTATTGGAAGGATAAATATGAGACGGCTGTTAGAATTAAAAAATAAAGAAAAAGCCCGATCAATGCTCAGATCGGACTTCTCGACTTCTCACTAGGCGCTGATCAGACAAGCGTCTTTTTTTCTTGGAATTGATTCTGCAAAAGCAGATCAATAAAATAAGCGACGCCATCTTCGTGGTTGCCTTTTGTGATATAGGTGCTTTTTTCTTTAATGATATCCACCGCATTCCCCATCGCTATCCTGTGTCCTGCTTCATCGAACATGGATAGATCATTAGGGCTGTCACCAATCGCATAAATATTGGATCGGTCTACGCCATAATATGCCGCAAGTTTCTTGAGGGCATGTCCTTTGCCTGACTCTTTTGGCAGTACCTCAATGATATGTTCTCCAGATGAGGTCAAGGAGAGCTCAGGCATCTTAGAAAGAAGATCTCGTGCTTCTTGCAGCTTATTCATATCAAATGAGAAGCATAGTAATTTATAAGTTGGTTCATTCGACTCAAAAATTTGACGGATGTCATCGACAGGTTTGATGCCAAACTGTTTAAATTGAGTCATCGCCCCTTCCCATAAATCAGCTACATCTTCATGAGGATTGGCGCTTTTGATCATATCAAATTCAGCTTTGAGCTTTTCTTTTCCATCAAATGGGGAAAGGAGGGCATCGTCTGTATACACCTCGAAATAAATGTTCCGTTCCACTAATTCCTTTGCAGCACGTCTTCCAGCTTCTTGATCAAGGGTGATTCTGCTGAAGAGCTTGTACCCTTCTGTATGGACAGTTCCTCCATTTGCCGCAATAATGGGAATGTCCAAATCCCCAAGAAGCTCTTTTACATCAAAAGTCGCGCGCCCTGTACAAATGGTCACAATATATCCAGCTTCCTTCACACGAATCAATGCTTGCCGGTTTTGAGCGGATATTTCACTTTTCGTATTTAAGAGTGTACCGTCTAAATCAATCGCAATCATTTTTTTCATTGCTGTTATATCCTCCTTCATTCATGCAATAGCCTCTTCAAAGTATGTACGATTTCCTTCATTCTCATGAAAGAGTCGGATCGTGGATTCCTCTCTTTAAGGCTAAACAAAAATGGTCAATTGATCAAGGATATAAGAAAAAGCGCCCAAAAGGACGCTTTTAGCGTGTAGACAAACCCTCGCATTCTTTGTCAGTCCTGTGCTCCGGTGCTCGTCCTTCATAGACTGCAAAGGTTTTCTATCACGCTGAAAAGAAGAAAAAGCGCAAACACCTTTTTCAGCACATAAAAAGCGCCCAAAAGGACGCTTTCTGTGTTTATGATAATTCAAGCTGTTTCTTTAATTCCGTTTTGACTTCGTTCAGTTGGTTTTGATCCAATTGGTAATAATAAACGCCATTTGGCTGGTAATCAGATCCTTTTAGTTGAATCGTATCAACAGATTTCAATGAAGTGAGTAGTGGGAAAAGACCGACTAGTTCTTTCATTGACAGGTTAGTTGAGACGTTATCACCTAGAGTATCTATGATATTGTCATAAGACGGAATAGACGTTACTGATTTTGATTTATCGAAAATGGCTTTTAAAACTTCCATTTGACGCTGTCCGCGCATGAGATCACTGTCTGCTTTTCTTGTTCTCACATAAGCGAGAGCTTGATTACCATCTAATGTGTGAGTACCTGTTTGCAGCTGAACTTTGCCCTTTGTATCTTTAAGAATCTGTTTCACAACATATTCATCTTTAATGTTAACGGAAACACCGTTTAATTCGTTCACAATTTCCTTAAATGCTTTGAAATTACTTTCTATCACAAAGTCGACAGGGATATCTAGTAAATTCTCAACTGTACTCACCGTGAGGTCTGCATCACCAAATGCGTGTGCATGTGTGATTTTGTCATAACCATGACCTGGAATATTAACATATGAGTCCCTTGGAATACTTAATAATTTCACGGTTTTATTCGTACGATTTACTGTCGCTAATACCATTGCATCGCTTCGTGCTTGTTTGACGGTTTCGCCTGGTCTGCTGTCAATGCCAAGCAGCAAGACAGAAAAGCTGTCTTTCCCAGGATCAAATGCTTCAATCCGTTTGACAGATTGTGCACCGCGGTCTAGAGAGACTTGTGCTTTTTTCGCAGCCGATGTCACTTTATAGTAGGCATAGCCGGTAACAGAAGCGGTTGTCAGTAAAAGAATACCAAAAATAAAAAGAGTGACTTTCACCCATGGTTTTAAACGCTTTTTGCCTTTGCGTTTACTTCTTGTTTGATCCATATATTTAAACCCTCGCTATGATTTTATAGTAAAGATGTCCTTCTTTTATGTTTACAAACTAAAACAAATATACCTTAAAACGGGATATAGTGCGACATTTTTTTCACTAACGCTTAATTGACGTTTCCTTATCTAAAAAAGTTTCAATGATACGCAAATGAAATATATTTGTCATAAAACATCGAAATGTTTGAAATGACAGGAAGTGAGGAAAATGATTTTTCATAGAGAAACATCCAGTCATTACATAGATAAAAGAGGGGTTATGATCATGAAAAATCGGAATGGGTGGCTTTATTTCTTCGGCGCACTTGGCGGCGCCTTATATGGTTACGATACAGGTGTCATTTCTGGCGCTATCTTATTTATGAAAGAGGATTTAGGTTTAAATGCATTTACAGAGGGACTTGTAGTCAGCTCGATTTTAATCGGGGCGATGCTCGGGTCTTCTCTTTCTGGAAAACTAACAGATCAATTCGGACGGAAAAAAGCGATTATCGCCGCAGCCATTTTATTTATTATCGGCGGATTTGGAACAGCCCTTGCACCGAATACGGAGGTCATGGTCTTATTCCGAATCGTGCTAGGACTTGCTGTCGGATGCTCGACGACGATTGTTCCATTGTATTTATCTGAACTTGCACCAAAGGAATCAAGAGGGGCACTTTCCTCATTAAACCAACTCATGATCACATTTGGTATTCTTCTTGCCTATATTGTGAACTACGTTTTAGCAGATGCAGAGGCATGGCGTCTGATGCTTGGAATTGCCGTTGTTCCTTCTGTGCTCTTGTTATGTGGTATTTTGTTTATGCCAGAAAGTCCTCGCTGGCTGTTTGTCCAAGGACAGGCGGACCGGGCGAAAGAAATATTGTCAAAACTTAGACAAAGCAAGCAAGAAGTTGAAGACGAAATTGCGGATATTCAAAAAGCAGAAAGTGAAGAAAAAGGCGGTCTTAAGGAATTACTCGAACCATGGGTGCGCCCCGCTTTAATTGCTGGTGTCGGTTTAGCCTTTTTACAGCAGTTTATTGGGACAAATACGATCATTTATTATGCACCAAAAACATTCACAAGTGTCGGCTTTGGCGATTCAGCAGCCATTTTAGGAACTGTAGGAATTGGTGCAGTCAATGTTGTCATGACGTTTGTTGCGATTAAAATCATTGATCGTGTCGGGCGGAAAGCGTTACTCCTATTTGGAAATGTAGGGATGGTTCTTAGTTTGATAGTTCTAGCAGTGGTCAATCGTTTTTTCGAGGGATCAATAGCTGCAGGGTGGACGACGATTATATGTTTAGGACTTTTCATCGTCATTTTTGCTGTCAGCTGGGGCCCGGTCGTATGGGTGATGCTGCCGGAGCTGTTCCCAGTACATGTCCGGGGAATCGGTACGGGGGTATCGACCTTCCTACTGCATACAGGGAATTTGATCATCTCGCTCACATTCCCAGCCTTGTTAAGTGCAATTGGCATCAGTAACCTTTTCCTTATTTATGCAGCCATCGGTATAGGTGCCTTCTTATTTGTGAAATATTTAGTCACAGAAACGAAAGGGAAAAGTCTTGAAGAGATTGAAGAAGATTTAAAAAAGAGAAACCGTGCCGTCGTGAATGACGAAGGGGAAACGGTATGAAAAAAGACCAGCTGCATGAGGCAGCTGGTCTCAGCGTGTAGACAAACCCTCGCATTCGGTGTCAGTCCTGTGTGTCGGTGCTCACGAATCTCTCATTCGCTCCGCTCCGATACTCGTCCTTCCTAGACTGCAAAGGTTTTCTATCACGCTGAAAAGAAGACAAAGGGCTAAAAAATTCATTTTAGCCCTTTGTTAAACAAACGTTTAATCAAGAAAGGACAATCACTCATCTTCTGAACGTGCTGCCTATGACATACATATGGAACAGGCGGGCGAAAGGTGGAAATGAGATGAAAGGAAAAACGAGCATTGTGATGCTGACGTACAATGAACTGCACCTAACGAAAAAATGTATCGACAGTATCAAGAAGCATACTCGGCGTGATGAATATGAACTCATTATCGTGGATAATGCTTCATCAGACGGAACAAAGGAATATGTGAGACAACTGGAAGATGTCGTGTTGATTGACAACGAGAAGAATCAAGGTTTTGCCAAGGGCTGTAACCAAGGGGCGAAAAAGGCAACAGGAGATAGTCTTCTTTTTTTAAATAACGACACGATTGTGACCGAAAACTGGCTTTTGCCTTTAAGAGAAGCCCTTTTTGCATCAGAGCGTATTGGCATGGTAGGGCCTGTCTCCAATTATGTAAGTGGTCCTCAGCTCGTTCAGCCATCTTACACAGATGTGAAGGAGCTTCCTGCCTTTGCGAAGGCATATACGGCTTCGAGAAAAGGTCAAAGAACATATGTGCACAGACTTGTTGGTTTTTGTTTGCTGGTCAAAAGAGAGCTGATCGAGGATGTAGGGTTATTTGATGAGCGATTTGTATATGGATCATTTGAGGATGATGACCTTTGTCTGCGCTCATTGCTGAAGGGGTACCAGCTGCAAATCGTCCATGATTCTTTTGTGCATCATCACGGTCATGCTACCTTCAATGCCAATGAAGAAACGAACATCTCTACGTTGTTTGCGGAGAACAGGCTTCGTTTTTTAGATAAATGGGGCATTGATTTAAATCTGATAACGCCCCATCCATATTTTGCAGCACTGCTCCCTGAGGATGCCGTATGTGTGCTGGATGTTGGCTGCGGTGCTGGGGCGACAGGACTTGAACTGATCAACCGGCAGTCCGTTGACATGTATGGAGTAGAGGGAGATGCATTAAAAGCAGAGATCGCAAAGGCGTATTACAAAGAAGTGATTGAGACCAAAGCGGAGTTGTATCCTTGGTCAGAGAAAGAAGCTTTTTTTGATGCTGTGATCTTTTCTGATGTGTTAGAGCATGTGTCAGATCCATGGCAGATGATTGCTCAAGCGCATGCGTCTTTAAAAACAGGTGGCGTGATCATTTGCTGCTTACCTAATATGATGCATGCGGAAGTACTGCTGCCTTTAATGGCAGGTGATTTTACGTATCAAGATGTGGGGATTTTAGATCGAACACATATGAGATTTTTCACACCAAATACAATGCGGGCGCTCTTTCCAGACCATTTGTTTCATCGCGTGATTGAACAGCCCATCAATGTGCCAATTGATCAAAACGTTCAATTATTTTTTGACGAAGTGGCGAGAGTAGGAGAGTCACTTGGCTTTCAAACAAAAGCATTATCTGATCAAGTGACGCTCTATCAGCTTTTGATCGTTGCACGTAAAAAAGGCGGTTCCCCCTCCGGGTAATCCGCCTCAGCGTGTAGGCAAACCCTCGCATTCTTTGTCAGTCCTCTGCGCCGGTGCTCGCGAATCCTTCATTCGCTCTGCTCCGGTACTCGTCCTTCCTAGACTGCAAAGGTTTTCTATCACGCTGAAAAGAAGACAAAGGGCTAAAACAAAGTTCATTTTAGCCCTTTGTCAACCATCTAAGGCGGTCAACCGCCTTTTGTGCTACCATTTAAAGCTTTTCGTTGCGCCTTCTGCACCAAAATTCAAAATGCTGACTTTTACGTCATATGCAATGTCTACTTCTTGAAATAGTGTATCCCATTCGTTGCGGTGCTTATCCCAAAAGTCTGGATACTTGATGCGCACCTGCCGATTTAAAAGGATCGGGTCAACGCCAACTTCTTTTTGCATGTGGTGGACAGCTTTTTGAATGCGTTCTTTGATTTTGCGTTCAAAAATGCGCTCAAATCGTTTGATGTATTGCTCATCGTATGAGTTTTCAGGGGGATATTGATCTTCTGATAGTTTCCCGTTTGTTTGTACACTTATTTTAAAGGAAATCTTTCCGTTCTTCAGATAGGGTTCAATCTTGGATTTTGCTTTCTTGATTTCATACGTAATCGGAAAGCCTTTGTAGGTGGCGGGTACGACTCCGCCTGAGATGCGATTCATGACCCAGTTTAAAGATTGGACATCTTTTGCTGGAATGAACCCTATCAGCTTTCGCGTTTTCCCATGGATAATGCCTGCGCCATCATAGGTGAGTTCTCCGTTTACAACATCCACACTTTGGACAAGAAAGCTTGTACCCATCTGAAAGTAATCCGACGCTCGGCCAATACGTGTTGGCAGTAAAATTTTCCCGTTAAAGCTCCGGTTTTTTGATGTTTCAAAAATATGCTCGACTGGAACCTTTTGTTGTGATTTTAATTTTTGATTGATGACTTTTGATGCCTCATGGCGTGACACTAAGAGGTAGCTGCTTCTTCGAACCTCATCATCTCGTATAAAGTGGTTGAGTGTTCCTTGAATATCATGATGCTCGGCTTGATTTTTGCCAAACAAAAAGATTTTGAGGTGATCACTGTAAATCGGCGGGTCCTTCAAAGCGACATTGCTGACTGCTTCCAGTACATTTTTCCCCTTTGAGACGACATTCACATAGCCAGGGGAATCTGCTTCTTGTGTTCCGCCCATTTTAGGGACAAGGTTTTGATAGGTGAGTTTGACTCCGTTATCATCTTCCTCGTCAATGCCAACACCGCGCACAAACGATAATTTCTCAATATCTTTTAAGTCCCAGCAACCTGTCGATAAAAGCAAAAGACAGCAAGACAGAAAGATGAGCCATAAACGCCGCCCTTTCATGCAGATCGACCTCCCCATTTTTTACGTATCATGAGTAGAATAGCTGTTATAAAAGGAATCGCTAAAACAGCGAATAATGCATAGCCGAGTAAAGTCGAGTAGTAAAAGACTTCATTGATATTTCTCGGAAAAAGAGAGAGAGCTGAGGTCAGCAAAAACAGCAACCATAGCAGTCTCGTTAAATTGGTTGTCTTAAACACCGTTTGACAGCCTTTAATAGCAAATTGGAAAAAGCCAAGCATACAAATAAACTGCTGGCACGTCCAGATCGTCAGTAAGAAAATATCAAAGCGTTCAATGAAGACCCCTTCTAGTTCTAGCGCTTGAATGAGGGAGACAGTGGGCCAGGTGAGTGATTTCGTTTCTCCAACCGTCATGGAACCAATCACAATAAAGAGCGTGAGGGAGTAAATAAGTGTGGTGATCCCCACACCGATCGCTGCGGCCCATTTCGCTTTTGACCATTTGTCTTTATAGATAAGCGGTACGACAAACAAAATGACTTCAAAGCCTGTAAATTGAATAAATGTTTGAGAGAACAAATTACTAAAATCTTTAAACCCGTGAGCCATTACCGGGCGTAAGTAATCAAAATCAAATATTTTCAAACTAAACAGCATGAGCCCAATGTAAATGATCATGGTCATCGGATAAATATATGTCACCATTTTCACTACCGGAAAAATTCCGCTTTTCAAATGATAGGTGGCCACCAGTAAAAAAATCATCACAATCACGGTCATCGGGGTCGACTGCAGCAGGAAAAATTGAACCACTTCCCCTAGTACACGCGCCTCAAAGCCAACAATGGCTAGTAAATAACCGATCAGCATTAGGTTAAAGATTGTGCCAAAGAAGGCACCGGCTCCTTTTGTATTCGATTCAAAAATGGTATCCGGTGCATTCTTCTCCGCAATCCAACCTAGCAAAAAAGCAACGAAAGCAAAGATGACTCCCTGTATTAATACAATGATCCAGCCATCAGGGAATCCTGAATTGGCAGAACTGCGTGGAATGGTTAAAATTCCAGCGCCTATCATTGTAGAGCTGCACAGAATGGTGACTTGTAACAATGATAGCTTCTCAGCTCTGTACATCGTTTACTCTCCTTGTCTTTTGAGATTTTTTGTCTTGGCTGTTTTCGGTCTTGATTTAAATAGCCCTATTGGTAAACGAACGTACGTATCTTTTAAATCTGAAAACGGTGAAGACAAAACAGGTGTGAAATAGTCAAAACCAAAGGTCTTTAGCTGCATCAAATGACAAAGTACAAATAAATAACACATGATGAGGCCGTATAATCCAAACATGGCTGAACTGAAGATGGCCATAAACCGCAGGATGCGTAAGGGGAAGCTGAAATCATATGATGGAGCAGTGAAATCGGCTAGTGCCGTCAGAGACACAATAATGACCATTAAAGCACTGACGATATTGGCTTGGACAGCCGCCTGTCCAATAATGACGCCGCCAATCAGTCCAATCGTCTGCCCAATTGCCCTAGGAAGACGAAGTCCAGCTTCCCGCAGCAGTTCAATCGTAAACGACATCAAAATGGCTTCCACTACAGGAGGAAAGGGCACATTTTGCCGGCTGCCTGCGATGGTAAGTGCCATTCGTGTTGGTAATAAACCAGGATGATAGGAAACAAGGGCAATATAGAGTCCCGGTAAAAAGATCGTCAAAAGCACGGCAATATAACGGAGCAAACGCAAAAGAGTCGCACTTGTCCATCTTTGATAATAATCCTCCGGTGATTGCATCAAGGCAGTGAGAGTCATCGGCATAATGAGGGCAAAGGGCGTCCCATCGAGCAAAATAGACACCTTTCCTTCTAGCACAGAGGCAATCACCCGATCAGGACGTTCTGTATTTTGAATCTGCGGAAAAATAGAGACATGACTGTCTTCAATCAACTGTTCAATATAGCCGGATTCAGGAATATCATCCATTTTGATTTGCTTCATACGAGAGAATACATCATCTACTAGTTTGGGGTCTGCGATATCACGAACATACACAAGAGCAGCAGATTTCTTGTTGCGAGTTCCTATGTTTACCTTTTGAATGACAAGGTTCGGGTCGTTTGCTCTTTCACGAAGCAATGCCGTGTTTTTTTCAAGATTTTCAATAAATCCAATCCGGGGTCCTCTTACAAGAACTTCTGATTGTGGCTCCTCTACTTCTCTAAATTGAAAAAGATTCGTATGGAGCGCAAGCGCTTGAGTGGCTCTATCCACAAATAAAATAGCCCTGCCGCTGTATAACTGCTCGATGGCAAGGTTCATATCTTCCAGCACATCATTTTGAATACCAAAGAACGTTTTAGAAAGGGAAGAAAGTGTGGTGTGGTCGACCTCGGTGATGGTCAGTTCCTTTTGCATAGGTGAAATGATTTGTTTGGAAAGCATCTCAAATTCTGTGAGTCCTTCAACGTACACGAGACATGCAGAGACAGCGGAAGGACCAAATGAAAACGAGTGGAACACGATATCATCACTTTTGCCGGCAAAGCTTTTGACACGCTGAATGACGGACTCTATATCTTGTTCAATACGACTTTTCATAATACCTCACCCTCATGTCTTTTTTTATAGAGTGACTCGGAAGGAGAAGAATTATGCAAATAGAAAAAAGAGAATCCCCTAAAATAGGAATTCTCTTCACATGTTTATCTCGCCAGCCAGCCGCCATCTACGGTTAAAATATGACCGTTCATATAATCAGAGGCAGGGGAGCTGAGAAAGACGGCAGCACCTGCTAGATCTTCAGGCCGTCCCCAGCGTCCAGCGGGGATTCGTTTCAGAATCTCTTCATTCCGGTTCGCATCGTCACGAATGGCTTGCGTGTTATTGGTTGCAATATAACCAGGCGCGATCGCATTGACCTGAATATGCTGACTTGCCCATTCATTTGCAAAAGCTTTCGTCAAACCTGCGACAGCATGCTTACTTGCTGTATAAGCGGGAACAAAGACACCACCTTGAAATGATAGAAGGGAAGCGATATTGACAATTTTTCCTTGCCCTTTTTTCAGCATCTGCTGTCCGACCTTTTGCGTGAGGAAAAAGAGACTGTTGATATTCACATCCATCACAGTATGCCAGTTTTCCTCTGAATATTGAGCGGCCTCTTCTCTTTTAATGGTCCCAGCATTATTGATCAAAATATCAATTGAATGCTTCTTTAAAAGGGCATCAACATCCCGCTTTGCGGACTTAGGATCTGAAAAGTCTACTTGAATCGCATGAAATGATCTGCCGGTCTGTTCGACAAGTTCTTTTGTTTCATCAAGCGGCGTATGGTGGTAGGTGCCGATGATATCTGCACCTGAACGGGCAAGCGCTACGGCAATCCCTTGCCCAATACCAGTTCCAGGACCTGTGACAAGAGCTGTTTTGCCTTCGAGGGAAAAGAGGGACGCTACATATGATGTCGTCGTCATCTCATTACCTCAGCTGGTCCATCGGGACAAAGTCCATATCTTTAAACGTATAGTTTTCTCCCGCCATTGCCCAAATAAATGAATAATTTGCGGTACCTGAGCCTGAATGAATGGACCAGGCAGGTGAGATGACGGCTTCTTCATTTGCCACAACGAGATGTCTCGTTTCAGATGGCTCCCCCATAAAATGAAAGACACGTGCGTCTTCCTCTATATCAAGATATAAGTACACTTCCATCCGCCGGTCATGTATATGAGCAGGCATCGTGTTCCATGTGTTATTGGTTTCAAGCTGAGTGATGCCCATCATAAGCTGGCAGCTTTGGATGCCGTCTGCATGAATGACCTGATACAGATTCCGTACGTTCGAGGCGGATGCTTCCCCTAAATGATTCGGTGTTAATTCAGCGATCGCAGCCTTTTGTGTCGGATACGCTCTATGAGCGGTGGCTGACACAAGATAAAATTTGGCCTGCTCACCTGATGAACTAGCAAACTGTACATGTTCGTGTCCAAGTCCAATATATAAGAAATCTTTATGCTCCAGCACAAATGACTCACCATCGACTGTGACCGTACCTTGGCCGCCGACATTCACAATGCCAATTTCCCGTCTTTCAAGGAAATATTCTGTACGTAAAAAGTCGCCGGCATCCAACTTGATCGGTTCCGATGTCGGCATAACACCGCCAATCACCACACGGTCCTCATGCGAATAATACAGCTTCAATTCACCACTGACAAAAAGTGTCGGAATATGAAAATGACGACGAAGTTCCTCTGTTGTAAAACGCTTGACCTGCTCAGGATGTACAGCATAACGATTTTCCATTTGAGATAAGCCTCCCTTTCCATCTGAAACATATGATTGTTTTATTTGGTATCGGTTTCAAGGAAAATTCTAGAGGAAAAAGAGGGCGGCGTCAACCGTTAATTTGAAATCGCTTTCTTTAATTGTGCAAAAGCTTTTTTTCTTCATGTTCATGAAAAAAATCTTCTGATACAGTTCAACTTGTGGTATGCTTTTTTTAAGTTTATTTGAAATCGGTTTCGAAACAAATGAGAAGATCGATCTTGGGAGTTTTTTGTATGAAAGAGAAAAAGCAAACGAAAGTCACCATTAACGAAGTTGCAGCATATGCAGGTGTCTCAAAATCAACGGTATCCAGATACATCAATGGCAGAACAAATGAAATTTCTCCTGAAAAGGTAAAAAAGATTAAAAAAGCCATTGAGGAGCTCCATTATCGTCCGAGTCAGCTTGCCCAAGGATTGAAAGTAAGAAAGAGTAAGGTCATTGGTTTTATTGTGGCTGATATTACGAACCCGTTCTCTGTTGCGACACTTCGTGGTGTGGAAGAGATTTGTGATGAATATGGATACAGCATCATGGTGTGTAACACAGATAATCGCCCAGAAAAAGAACGAGAAATGCTTCTGAAGCTGAATGCGCATTATATTGAAGGACTGATCATTAATACGACCGGTCAAAACAATGACATTTTGCAAGACTTTAAGCAAAATGGTGTACCGATTGTTCTTGTTGACCGTAAGTTACCTGAGCTCAAGGTCGATACCGTCACAACGAATAACCGTGACATCACGGCTCGTCTACTTCATCAAATGGTTGAAAAAGGCTACGAACATATCGCTTTCTTTACTGAACCGGTCGATGGGATTAGTCCTCGTGAAGAAAGAAAAGAAGCCTATGAACAGACGGTCATGAGTCAACATAAGACACCTATGATTGCAGAAATCAATTTAAAGCAAAAGGAACAAATGCGAGATGAGATTTGTCGTTTTTTACAATCAAACCATCAGAAAAAAGCGATTTTAGCAGGCAATGGATTACTCATGCTGAAGCTCATCAGTGAACTCGTCGATCTTGGGGTGAAGATTCCTGAGGAGATAGGCATTGCCGGATTTGATGATACAGAATGGTATAAGCTGATCGGGCCAGGCATCACTACGGTGGCGCAGCCATCTCATGAGATGGGGAAAGCGGCGATGCAAAAAATCAAGACACGTCTTGAAGGAGATAAGAGTGCACCCCAGACCATTCAACTTGATGGAGAAATCATTGTGAGAAAATCTTTATAAACGTCAGGCAGAGAAGAGTATACATACGTGCATGCTCTCTCTTTTTCAACTGTTTTGAAACCGGTACCAAGAAAGGGGAGAAATCAGTGAAAGCATTGGATGTGATCACATTTGGGGAATCAATGGCGATGTTTTATGCAAAAGAAATTGGCGAGCTTCACCAAGTGCATACGTTTCAAAAAGCACTTGCTGGTGCAGAGAGTAATGTTGCGGTCGGCTTGGCAAGATTAGGCTTTAGCGTTGGTTGGATGAGCAAGGTCGGGGCGGACTCACTTGGTACATTTATTTTAGAAGAGCTTCAAAAAGAAGGGGTCGATACGAAGGCAGTACTCCGATCAAATGATGGAGCCAAAACAGGGATATTGCTTAAATCAAAAGTCATCGATGGAGACCCTGATGTGACGTACTACCGAAAAGACTCTGCTGCGAGTACATTGAACCCAAGCGATTTCCCGTCCACTTATTTTCAGCAGGCAAGACATCTTCATATGACCGGAATCCCGCCTGCTGTGTCTAGTGAAATGAGAGCGTTTTCTTTTCATGCCCTTAAAGAAATGAAAGAAGCAGGAAAAACCATTTCCTTTGACCCGAACCTGAGACTTCAACTATGGGAAGAGGAAGAAGACATGATTCATACGGTGAATCAGATGGCTGCTCAAGTAGATTGGTTTTTCCCAGGGCTTGCAGAAGGTCAAAGACTCACAGGATGTCATGAGCCGGAAGCGATTGCGGATGTTTATTTACAAAAAGGTGTCAAGCTTGTGGTCATTAAACTGGGAGCGGAAGGAGCCTATTTCAAAAGTGCATCCGGCCAAGGTGTAGTGGATGGTTTCCATGTGTCTCATGTCGTGGATACAGTCGGAGCTGGTGATGGATTTGCAGTGGGAGTGATGAGCGGTCTGCTGGACGGATTATCATATGAAAAATCGGTGACAAGAGGCAATGCCATTGGAGCACTTGCAGTCATGTCCCCAGGAGATCACGAGGGACTGCCGACTCGAAAAGAGCTTCAGGCATTTATAAAAGAATCCAAACGTTATCAAAGGCGATACGATATGAAGGGAGATGAGAGGTATGGGAAAGTCAGCAAGTATGAGCGTTAAAGAGAAGCTCGCAGCTTGTAAACTCATTGCGGTGGTCAGAGCAGGTAGTGAAGCAGAGGGGATAGAGATGATTGCTCGTTTAAAGAAAAAAGGGGTGCGGGCCATCGAAGTGACATATACCACGCCCAATGCAGAGCGGATCATTGCATCTTACCAGCATGACCACGACTTGATTGTCGGAGCCGGAACGATTACAACGCTTGAGCAGGCACAATCAGCCATTGAAGCCGGCTCTCAATTTATCGTCAGCCCGGGATATCTTCCTATCATCGGAGAGCACCTATCTTTTCACGATACACTCTACGTGCCAGGTGTTTTGACCCCGAGTGAAATTATGCAGGCGAAAGCAAATGGATACAGCGTGTTAAAGCTTTTTCCGAGCGGCTCCTTCGGTTTGTCCTATATGAAAAATTTGCAAGGTCCGTTTCCAGAGATTGAGTTCATCCCAACAGGAGGCATTCATCCAGTCGATGTGCCAAAGTGGCTTGAAGCTGGAGCTGTGGCAGTAGGTGTCGGCAGCCAGCTTGAAAGCAGTACAGCAGAAGAATTACAGGCTGTTCTTTCTTCCACCATCATGTAGTTCACATAAACAACCGGCGGATGACTGCCGGTTGTTTGTTCGTTTATCTGACAAAAAAGCTCAGAAGACGCATCTTTTCACGTAAAATGAGCATAAAGGAGAGGTCGATATGTACATTCAACAAGATGAACTAAAAGATGGTCAAATAGAACAATTAATTCAAGCTCATTTAGAAGAGATGAAAAAACATTCACCGCCAGAAAGCATTCATGCCCTTCCGTTAGACGATCTGAAAAAACAAGACGTCACAGTATGGAGTGCAAGGGATGGAGAGGCGCTTCTTGGCTGCGGAGCCATCAAGGAGCTATCAAGTGAACATGGTGAACTCAAATCGATGAGGACGGCAGCAGCCCATATGCGAAAAGGCGTGGCGAAGTATCTGTTGACTCACCTTCTCCAAGAGGCGAAGCGGCGGGGTTATAAAAGAGTCAGCCTTGAAACAGGTGCGATTGCTTTCTTTGAACCGGCAAGAAAATTATATGAGAGCTTTGGATTTCAATATTGTCCGCCTTTTGGTTCATACCAAGAAGATCCAAACAGTTTATTTATGACAAAGGAATTATAGAGGTCGAGAGAGTATGCTTTTATAAGCAGCTCTTTTTTTATGCGGCAACAATGGAAGGAGGCGGATGTGAATGAAAAGGTCGAAGTTGTTCGGAATAGGCGCATTTCTCACATTTTGTGTCGTATCTGTTCTTTTTTTATCTGTATTAGGTCAAGATTTAGTTAAAATTGAAAGCGCTTCCGATGAGGCGGTATCAACTTACCAATATCACTTTGTTCTTGTACCGGAGGAACTTGATAATGAATATTGGCAATTGGTGCAAAAGGGAGCTGCTGATGCGGCGGAAGTTCATCGGGTGTATCTAGAATACCTAGGTCCAAAGCAGGCTGATTTGGATGATCACCTGAAAACCATTGATATGGCGATTGCTGGTCATGTGGACGGCATTATGACGCAAGGGCTTGATGCAAAGAAATATAAACCGCTCTTTCAAAAAGCAAGAGAGAAAGGTATAGATGTCGTCACAGTCGATACCGATGCAGAGGGGAGCAAGCGTCAAGTGTATGTCGGAACAGATAACTATTATTCTGGCTTTATCGCCGGACAGGCACTCATCTCCGATACAAAAGGCGAACAGTATGTGGGCATTGTGACGGGACGGCTTGATGCGATTCACCAGAAGCTTCGCGTGAAGGGGTTTCGAGATGCCGTTTCTGGTGAAAAACGCATTCATATTGCTGGAATAGAAGAGTCTGCGATTACGAAATCAGGTGCTTCCGGTGCTGCGTATAAATTGTTAAATGATCATACGCAGCTCACCGCATTTTATGGAACAAGTGCATTAGACGGTGTCGGCATTATTCAAGCAACAGAGCAATATCATTCGTCTAAAGATGTTTATGTGCTCGCATTTGATACTCTGCCTGATACGATTCAAGCGCTGGATGATGGGAAAATTGATGCAGTGGTTGTACAGCACCCATATGAAATGGGCTATCAAGCGGTTGAATCTCTTGTTCGTTTGCAACAAGGGGATAAACAAGAACCGCTGCAGTACACAGGGACGAGTGTGATTCGGCGAGGAGACCTGCCCCTTCATCAAACGGAAAGACCACAGGGGGTTCAGCCATGAGAAAAATACGAAGTAAGTTATTATTGGCTTTTTTAATTCTTGTGCTCCTTGGCAATGTGGCCGCTTTTTTTGTGTATTGGAGCAGTTCAAAAATCACATCAGAATATAGCAAGAGCTTTCGTTCCTTTCTCCTGCTGAATGATATTTCGACAGAGGCAAAAACGATGTATGAAAAGGTCAACGCCTTTGCCATCGAAAAGGATCAGGCGTTTGCCAAGGGGTATGCTGAATCAAAACAGAAAATGACATCATATGACCAAACATTACTCAAAGATGCAGGGCTTCATGCCGCCATCCCCTCCATTGAAAAATATCAATATATGATGCGGACGCTCATAAACGAAAGTGATGCGACAATGAATCATGTCAAAGAAGGGAAAATCAAAGAATATGCTGCAAGTGTGAAAGAAGTAAGAACCGTGTCCTCTTATATCCAAGAGCAGACAATGACCCTTTTGGATGATGAATTATCTGAGTATCAAGTACTCTACCAATCCCTTCAAAAAAGACATCAAACGTATGCGCTTTTTACTCTATGTCTGTTTACATTATCGATAGGCATCGCTTTATGGATGGCCTATATCATTGCGGGCGGAATTTCAAGACCGATCGTTCATCTATCTCGAAGTGCCAAAGAAGTATCAGAAGGAAATTTTGATGGTCCGAATTTGCATGTGTCATCAAAGGACGAAATCTCTGTGTTAAATCATGCCTTTGAGCGAATGCGGCGAGAGATGAAGGTCATGATTGAAGAGATGAAACAAAAGGCCGCTTTAGATCAGAAAATTAAAGACATGAAGCTGAAAACACTGCAAAATCAAATGAATCCACATTTTTTATTTAATACATTAAACATCGTTTCACGTATGGCGTACTTAGAATCAGCTGATGCGACATCGAGATTGATACAATCCGTTTCTACGCTGATGCGGTATTCGCTATCTCCTCTCAGCGCATCTGTTACGTTAGAACAAGAAGTGAAAGTGGTAAAAGAATATTTTCATATACAAGAAACAAGATTTTCCGATCGTATTACATGCAAAACGACCATAGATGAGTCGTGCCTATCTGTTCAAATTCCGAGCCTTACATTGCAGCCGCTTGTCGAAAATGCCTTTATCCATGGGGTAGAACCAAAAGAGGAGGGGGGGCTTGTAGAGCTCTCTATTGATCGAGATGATGGCTTTGTCATGATTCGGATTCGGGATAATGGACTTGGCATCAGTGATCAAGAGAAAAAGAGATTGCTATCGCAAGAGGAAGAAGATCATTCAGACACACGTAGTAAAGGTCACTCGACAGGAATTGGTCTTCGAAATGTGATGTCGAGGTTGCGTTTGTTTTACGGAGTGCAGGATGCCCTTCAAATTGATTCAAAGCCAAACGAAGGGACCACCATTCAATTGACAATACCAATCAAGGAGGAACGAGCATGCTGAACGTGCTGATTGTGGATGATGAAAAAATTGAACGAATGGCGATGCGTAAGTTCATGACCGAATGGCTGCCAGACTGTCATATTGCAGGGGAAGCAGCGAATGGAAAAAAGGCAGTGGAATTGGCGCGGTCTAAGCCAATTGACCTTGTGCTCATGGATATTCAGATGCCAGGCATGGATGGACTCACAGCGATCAAACAGATCAAGGCAAGCCGTCCTCATACTAAATTTATTATGCTGACAGCCTACGATACGTTTGATTATGCCAAGCAAGCCATGCAGGAAGGGGTCAAACAATACCTTATCAAACCAGCTGATAAAGACGAAACCATTACAGCGATTCGTTCTGTTGCGGCAGAAATTCAGCAGGAGGTCTCCCTGCGGCAGGCGGAGAAAGTCAATCAGCAGTCAAAATGGCTGGAAGCTCATGTGTTGAACGGTCAATCTTATTCCTCCACAGCGTTTGAGCGGCTGTTTCATGATTTTCAAGCAGGTCTAGTGATCGCTGTTCAGCGGACAGGCGGGGATCAACTCCTGAATCATTTGCAGGAGTCTGCTCTTTTTCAAGCAGTGCCTATCAAAGTGAGCGGTGAGCTGTTTACATGCTTGATTTACAGCTGTCAATCACCTGGTCATCTAAAGGCGAATGTACTGCAAGCCATTCGCGCTGCTATGACAATCGAACGGCATTCCCCTGTCATTGTTGGCATGGGTCATCCTGTCTCAAATCCACTTCAACTTCAGAAAAGTGCGGCAGAAGCGAAGCTTTCCTATTATCAGCGAAAAAAAGATGACGGTGCGGTTCGTTATGGCTTTTACTATACAGATAGACAACCTTACGTATTGATCAACTTGCCTGAGCTTGCCGATGACATGATGCTGGCACTAGAAGAAGGGAGAAGAGATGATGCTCTTGCTTACTATGATGCCTTCCAATTAGAAGGGGCAACCATTTCTCATGTGAAAGAGCTGCTCATTTTACTCAAATCACGACTTCGTGCAGATGTGCCGATTCTAGCTATCACCACAGAAACAGAATGCCGCCAATGCTGTGAACATTTATTTGATCTGTATGAAGCAAGAACCCAGACGGTGAATGATATAGAACGGGCGAAACGATACATTCAAACACATTTTTGCGAACATATTACGCTGGAGCAAACGGCCGCCTATGTTGATTTAAGCCCGACGTATTTCACCAAACGCTTTAAGGATGAGACAGGTCTGACGTTTAAAGAATATGTGACGGCCTGTAGGATGGATAAAATGAAGAAGCTACTGAAAGAGAGTTCGCTTAGTTTAAAAGAAATCACCTATCAAGCAGGATATACTGATCCGAATTACGTCAGTCGTGTGTTTAAAAAAATGGTTGGCTGTTCGCCGAAGGAATATCGAAAACAGGTCGTAAAAAAATGAAGAATTTCATAAAAAAGTGAAGAAGTTTGCCTGAAAAAAGGCAAGGATCTGCCAGTATACTTATTTTGATAACGCTTACAAAATAGGGATGGGGGATCCATGATGAAGTTTAAAATAGGCTTTACTTTATTGGCACTCTGTATGCTGGTCGTCTCTGCTTGCAGTTCATCGACGAACTCAGATGCAAAAAAAGAGAGCGGAGCGGAGAAACTAGAAATTTTCTCTTGGTGGACTGGTGCAGGTGAGGAAGACGGGCTGAAGGCACTCATTCAATTGTTTGAAGAGAAAAATAAAGACATTCCAATTGAAAATGCAGCTGTCGCTGGTGGCGCTGGTACGAATGCAAAGGCTGTTCTAACAAGCCGGATGCAAGGAGATGATCCGCCAGCTACTTTCCAAGTACACGGGGGAGCAGAGCTGAATGAGAGCTGGGTAGCCGCAGGCAAAATGGAGGCGCTGGATGATCTATATGAAAAAGAAGGCTGGAAGGATAAATTTCCAGAATCACTGATTGACCTTGTGAGCAAAGACGGGAAAATCTATTCCGTTCCAGTGAATATTCACAGAGGCAATGTGCTTTGGTATAACAAAAAAGTATTTGAAGATCAGGGCTTAGAGCCGCCAACGACGTTTGATGAATTTTTCAAAACAGCCGATGCCTTAAAGAAAAAAGGGATTACACCACTTGCGCTTGGGGATAAAGAACCTTGGGCAGCGACTCATTTGTTTGAGAGCGTTCTTCTAGGTGTACTAGGTGCAGATGACTATCAAAAACTTTGGGCGGGCGACTTAAAAATGGATGATGCAAAAGTGAAGGAAGCAGCAGACATCTTTGGACGTATGCTCGAATACGTCAACGACGATCATAGCTCGCGTAACTGGCAGGATGCCTCACAGCTCGTGGCAAAAGGGGAAGCTGCAATGAATGTCATGGGCGACTGGGCAAAAGGATACTTTGTAAATGATCTAGATTTGAAGGTAAATAAAGACTTTGGATACGTGGCAACTCCTGGTACGGAGGGTAGCTTTATGGTTATCACGGATACATTCGGACTGCCGAAAGGTGTCAAACAGCCAGAAAACGTGAAAAAATTCTTATCTGTCTTAGGATCTGTGGAAGGACAGGATGCGTTTAATCCGCTGAAAGGGTCCATACCGGCACGTGTGGATGCAGACGTATCAAAATATGATGAATACGGAAAATCAGCAATGAAGGCGTTTAAAGAGTCAAAGCTGGCACCGTCTCTTGCGCATGGCTCAGCTGCTGAAGAAGGTTTTGTCACGAAGGCGAACCAAGCCGTCAATATTTTCGTGACACAAAAAGACAGCAGTCAGTTCGTTTCTTCTTTAAAAGATTCAATCAAATAAAGATGAAAGAGGCGGCCGTTAGGCACCGCCTCTTTTTTAAAAAAGGAGTGTAGCTTCATGCGCATGGACACATCGCCGATCACAAAAACACCAGCAGCAAAAGTGAAACGTGTTCGGAAAAAATGGAATGGAGACCAGCTGCTTGCCCTGCTATTTTTAGCACCGTCAGCTGTTTTATTATTCATTTTTGTTTACGGATTTATTGGCTGGACAGGATATGTTTCATTATCGAACTGGACCTCGCTTGTTCCTGATTTTTCTTTCGCAGGTATGAAAAATTATGTCATGCTGTTTCAAGATTTTCGCTTTCAGTCAGATCTTCGGAACACGGTCTTTTTTACATTATTCTTTATTGGAGCAGTCATTGCTTCTGGGCTTGTACTGGCCATTTTACTAGACCAGAAGATCAAGGGGGAATCACTTTTTCGGAATCTCTTTTTCTTTCCGATGGCCCTTTCCTTTGTTGTCACAGGTGTTGTGTGGCAATGGATCCTAAATCCATCAACTGGGGTGAATCTGTTTTTAAAAACACTCGGCATCCAGCCCAAGTGGTACACGGATACGAACATTTTAGCTGGATTTGTCTGGGGAAAAATTGAGTTTGGTGTACCGGCAGCAATGATTGCAGTTGTCATCGCTGCTGTGTGGCAGATGACAGGATTTTCACTTGCGATGTATTTGGCTGGTCTTAGAGGCATTCCAGAGGAAGTGAGAGAGGCTGCTAGAATGGATGGCGCAACCGAGTGGCAAATCTACTGGAAAATCATTTTCCCGCTGTTAAAACCAATCACAGCGAGTGTCGTCATTATCATGGCACATATTTCTTTAAAGATCTTCGATTTGATTTACTCGATGACAGGACCAGGTGCAAACTTTGTCACCGATGTGCCAGGTGTTTATATGTTTGAAATGACCTTTAGAGGAAACCATTATGCAGGTGGTGCCGCCATTGCGATCGTTATGCTGATTTCTGTTGCGGTCTTTATCGTGCCGTATCTCCTGTCTAGCCGGAAGGGGGCTTCATCATGACCGCAAGAGGGTTTGTCCGTCCAGTTCTTTATGCGTTATTAATACTGTGCAGTTTGTTTTTTCTCATGCCTGTTTATGTCATGCTCGTCACAAGCTTAAAGCCATTAGGTGAAGTGACCCTTGAGCGAATGTGGTCGCTTCCATCTACACTAGATTTCTCAAGCTACAAAATCGCTTTTGAAAAGTTATCACCCAATTTAATGAATTCTCTTTATCTAGTCATTCCTGCTACCTTATTGTCAGCTGTATTAGGTGCGATGAATGGCTATGTGCTGTCTAAATGGCGCTTTAAAGGATCAGAAGTGGTGTTTACCTTCATGTT
This sequence comes from Bacillus sp. AK25, assembly GCF_048270685.1. Classification (NCBI taxonomy): domain Bacteria; kingdom Bacillati; phylum Bacillota; class Bacilli; order Caryophanales; family Bacillaceae; genus Bacillus; species Bacillus sp. AK25. Next base: position 3,192,636 of record NZ_JBLUWC010000001.1, on the reverse strand, counting down.
GTTTGGTATGTTTATTCCATATCAAAGTATCCTCATTCCACTTATTCAATTTTTACGTGAAATCGGCTTGTATAACTCCATTCCGGGACTTGTGCTTGTTCATGTCGTATATGGCCTGCCAATCACAACACTCATGTTCCGCAATTTTTATGTAAGCATTCCTGATGAAATGATTGAATCAGCGAAGATGGATGGGGCCGGATTTATCGGGATCTTCAGACATATGATTCTGCCGCTTTCCATCACAGGGTTTGTCGTGGTTGCCATTTGGCAGTTCACAAATGTGTGGAATGAGTTTCTATTTGCGGTCACTATGACCACAGCAGAGAATCAGCCGGTCATGGTTGCACTGCAAAATTTATCAGGCAGTCAAATTGTGCAATGGAATGTTCAAATGGCAGGTGCCATCTTGGCTGCGCTGCCAACACTTTTGGTCTATATTCTACTTGGAAAATACTTTGTGAAAGGGCTTCTTGCAGGCTCTGTCAAAGGGTAAATTGATTTTCTTGTTATCGTTTTCATTTGGTGTACTGAAAGGATTGACTTCTCTTTAGATAGCGTCATAATAAAAGTTGAGACTTGCTAGTTTTCATCATGCTAGGCAAGGATTATCAAAGGGTAGCAAAGGGAGGAGTCATCCTGAATGAAGCAGTCACCAATTTTTTTACTGCCTGAATTGAAGGAGAGAATATGGGGAGGTACAGCCTTAAGGGATCAATTTGGCTATGATATTCCTTCTGATCAAACGGGAGAATGCTGGGCAATTTCTGCTCATCCAAACGGACCAAGTGTCGTGCAAGACGGTCCATATAAAGGGAAAACGCTGATCGAACTATGGGACAATCACAGAGAATTGTTTGGTGGAATAGAAGGCGATCGCTTCCCGCTCTTAACCAAAATTTTAGATGCAAACCAAGACTTATCCGTTCAAGTTCATCCAGATGATGATTATGCGGAAAGACATGAAAATGGTGAGCTTGGGAAAACAGAGTGCTGGTATATCATTGACTGCAAAGAAGGCGCAGAAATGATCTACGGTCATAATGCACGGACGAGAACTGAGCTTGTGACCATGATGAACAGCGGAGATTGGGAAGGCCTTTTGCGGCGAGTGAAAATTAAGCCGGGCGATTTTTATTATGTGCCAAGCGGTACCATTCATGCACTATGTGAAGGCACACTGGTTCTCGAAACGCAGCAAAGTTCAGATACGACCTATCGGGTGTATGATTATGAACGAAAAGACCAAAATGGCCTTGAACGTGAACTTCACTTCACGCAGGCCATTGATGTCACAACGGTTCCTCATGTAGACGGTTATGCAGATGAATCAGTAGAAACTCGTCCAGGGGTGACCATTAGAACATTTGTAGAAGCAGAATATTTCTCTGTGTATAAATGGGAAATTGATCAAAAAGTAGAGCTATCGCAAGATTATCCGTTTTTACTGTGCAGCGTTATTAATGGGGAAGGGTCCTTAGAGCATAATGGACATACATATCCGCTACCAAAAGGAGCCCATTTTATCCTGCCGGCTGAAACAGGGAACTTCACCATTGAAGGATCTTGTGAACTGATTGTGTCACATATATAAAGGTAAAGAGGACTTCGAGAGTCCTCTATTTTTCTATTGCATAAAGGACTTGAAAGAGACTTGTTTTTGTCGATAAAGAGATTAGTAGACTATTATGCAAAGTTAAGAGAGGGACAGGGAACGTGAAAAAAACCATCAAGATTATGTTACTCGCAGCTGCCTTTGGTATGACATTACACACAGGCAAAGAAGTGCAAGCAGCCTCCTATGTCGATCAATCCATTTATACGATTAGCACCTCAAAAGTATTTACAACAGAAGCAGAAGTGAAAAAAGCAGTTGACACGTTGAAAAAGGATAAGAAGTGGACAGCCACTTATCAAACCTCAGGAAATACATCGACCTATCAGCTAACTGCCTCAGGATATGACTCACAAGCAGCAGCGAGTGCAAGTGCCGCTGCATTAAAAAAAGAGTTAGGCATGAGCGGTACGGTGTCTCCAGTAGGTGCCCGCCTTCCTTTACAGAAAATCGTATCTGATCCAATCAACGATGAAAGTCAGGCGAAAAAACTGACAATCGAGCTGACGAAAACATCAGGACTCAATAGCACGTATGAAGTTATCAATCAAAGCAGACCATCTTATCAGGTCATTTCAGGAGCCATTGATTCTGAAACGAAAGTCAAAAATATTCAAACCGAACTACAAAAACAGGCCGGAGTCACGAGTACATATCAAACCGAAAACAAAGCTGGCACCGTGTATCAGCTGATCTCAGGTAATATTGTTGGACAGAGTAAGGCGAATACCATCCTGCAAGGTTTTCAAAAGGAATCTGGTTTAAAAGCAGTACTCCAAACGGTAGCAGCAGGCAAACCGTATTACATCGTCACTTCTGCTGCACAAACGAATCAGTCTAAAGCGCAAACCCTTCTGACCCAGCTGCAAAAAGAAGCGAAAATCAGCGGAAAGATTCAGAAGGTTGGAGCTGTTAAAAATGTATATAGCATGGAATCAGGCTATTTCAAAGACAATAAAGAAGCAGCCTCAGCGGCGGCTCAGATTAAAAAACAAGCTGGTGCGTCAGGGACTGTGCAGCGAGTAGGAAAAACGAAAAATTATATCGTAAAGCTCAATCAATTAAATGACACAACTTACGCAAAAACAGTTGCCTTTTTCAAGAAAAAGAAATGGCGCTATACATCTAAAAAGATCTCCTCTACACAGCCATATCAAGTAGTGACTGGGAATCTTTTGGGCGATGATCAAGCGAAAAAAGCAACGGCATTTTTCCAAAAGAAAAAAGTATCCGCCACAACGAAAAAAACAGGCAAAGCATCTGACAGCACGTATCGACTTGTTGTGAATCAAGCAACAGATCAGACAAAAGTAAATAAAGGTGCTGCATACTTAAAAGCACAAAAGGTGACAAGCAGCATCACAACAGGCAAGGGACAAGCCGTCAGTAAAGCATACAGCCTAATGACAGCTCCTGTATATGATCAAAGCAAAGTAAAGCAGGCGCAAGAGATCATGAAAAAAAATGGAGTTGCCAGCAGTACAAAAACATTAACAGAAGCTGTTAAGCAATACCGTATTACGACAGAGGCAACTGTGAATCAGACAAAGCTGAATCAAGCCTTAAGTTATTTAACCAAACAAAAAATGAAAGCAGCCGCTCAAAAAACGGGAGCAACTGATTATGGTCAATATCAGATCAAAACAGGGGTTATTTCGACTGCTGCCTTAAGAGACCAAGGCATGACATTCTTCAAAAAACGAAATGAACCAGCTGCTTATACAACAACGACAAAACCGACATATAAAATCAACATCACACAGCAGTTTACAGGGTTACCAAATGCGAATGCGGCCATTGCTTTTGTGAAAAGCCAATACGGCTGGACAGCCACAGCGACCAAAATCAAAAACGGTCCAATGGTGATGCAGACGAATTATAACCTCACAGTCAATGAGATGGTAAACAAACAAATGAAGGTGTCACCGCAGACAGATGGTGCAGCCTATGTCTATGCGACATATGTAGACCCAGCGACGTCCACAGTGAATACAGACGGGCTAAATGTCCGTTCTACACCTGATTCAAGTTCGGCTAGCAACATCGTCGCACAGCTGAACAAAGGGACAAAAGTGAAGCAGCTTGGAAAAGAAGGCAACTGGATCAAGATCAGCCTCGGCTGGAGAAATGCGAGTTCAGCAGAAGTATTAAAATATGTAGACCCAGCGAATATCGCGGAGGGCACTCAATCTTATTTTCAATTTCTCAAACTCTCTGAAGCTGCAAATCTCAATCCGACTGAAGTGAATACGAAGATTTTAGCAGGAAAAGGGATTCTTGCCGGAAAAGGACAAGCCTTTATCACAGCAGCGAAAACGTATCATATTAACGAAATCTATCTCATTTCACATGCATTGCTTGAAACAGGAAACGGCAGTTCCATTTTAGCGAACGGTACGAAGTTTAATGATAAAATCGTGTACAACATGTATGGCATTGGTGCATATGACAGTAACCCGAATTACCTCGGTGCAAAGTATGCGTATGAACAGCAATGGTTCACGCCTGAGGCGGCCATTATTGGCGGGGCAAAATTCATTGGCAACAGCTACATCAATAATGCCACATACAAACAAGATACCATTTACAAAATGCGCTGGTCTGCGACAGCCACTCACCAATATGCAACAGATATTGGCTGGGCTTCTAAACAGGTCACTCGTATGTATAGTTTGTATAACTTACTTGATAACTATACGCTGTATTATGATATCCCCGTGTATAACAAATAAAAAAACGTCCGTGCTTCTTAATGAGAAGCCGGACGTTTTTTGTGTAAGAGCTGATGTTCAATAAAGGAAAGAAGCTGCTGACTTGATTTCCCTTTTGAATATTGATTCCATTCCTCAGCAAAGGTTTTCAATAAGTCTTGATTGGCTGATTCGTTTAGCTGCTTAAGCTCCGTTAAGAGCATATCATGAGTGACGCAAGCCTTTCCTGGAATGATGTCTTCATAACGTTCGACTAAGCCGCGTTTTGTGCGATAAGTCTCTAGATCGTAAGTGAAGAACAAAACAGGCTTTCGGAGCAGCGCATATTCAAACACAATGGACGAATAATCTGTAATCAGGACATCGCATACAGAGAGCAATGGAAAGAGCGGCTGATCGGATGCATCAAAGATCCACTCACCATCTGTTTCTGCTTTGGCTAAATGTTTCACCGCAGGATGAAGTTTGACGAGCAGGATATAGTCACCATTCAGCTCTCTCTGCAATTGTTCTTTAGAAAAAGGTAAGACAAGACCGTCCATTGCAAAGTCCCGGTAGGTCGGCGCATACAGCAGCACTTTTTTGCCTTTTGGAAAAATATCCGTCTGAAAGGAAATAGGGCGCTCATCATAGTACGCATCTGTGAAGGGGACACCTGTTGGCAAAAAACGATCGTCGTTGACGCCAAATGAAGTTTTGAAAATCTCGCGCATGTGATCTGAGCCAGTAACGATATAATCGAAAGACGCATAGACCCGCTTGAAACGCTGCAGATCACGAGAACTACGGTGATGATTTGAAGCGTCTTCAAGACCGAACTTTTTCAAAGCACCATTGGCGTGCCACACTTGAATACAAGTGGTAGAAGGTCTATTTCTTAGCACACTTGTCATCAGAAAATAATTATCTGTGACGACAACTTTGCTTTTTAGCATCGTATAGATACATTGAATGAGATGAAAGGGATTTTTTTCATGAAAATAGCGAAATGACACATGAGGCACGTCCTTTTCTATCACGGAAGCATGCTTCGTATAGAGGACAGTGAGCTTCATTGTCATATTCGCCTGTTGTTGATAAGTATCGATAAGAGCAGCTGCATTCTCTTGGAATGAAACAAGCAGCGTCACCTGATTGTCACGAGGTTTCACGCCGCTCATGAGCCATCCAGCAAAAGAAACAAAAGCTGCATAGCATGAGATGATCATTGAGCGTATATTCATCATGTATCAGTCTCTCACAGCTGCTTCGTCTGATCTTTTACTTGCTCAGGATAGTAGCGCTTTTTCCCTTTGTTTTCTTTTAATACGGCAAAAGCGTACTTTGGGATATTCAGCATTCGTTTCCATCTCCACGGATTGACAATGAGTCTGTACAGCCATTCCGTATTTGTTTTAATCATCCAGCGTGGTGCACGCTTCACCGTTCCGCTAAATACATCAAAGCTTCCACCTAAACCGATGCAAACAGCTTGCGGGAACAAATGACGGTATTCATAAATAAAGTTCTCTTGGTTTGGATAACCTAAAGCAACAAACACCATATCTGCTTTTGAACGAGCAATTTGTTTTGCCACAAATCGTTTATCCGCTTGATAACCATCACAGCTGCCTGCAATCACCACATTCGGATATTCCGTATCAATTCGCTGTTTGACAGCCTCGAGCACTTCTTTTTTCGCCCCATATAAAAAGATACTTTTAGATTGCTTGTTTGCGAGATCAAGCATAGACATGAAAACCTCAAAGCCTGCAATTCTTGATTTCAACGGATGGTTTATAAGACGTGACATCAAGACAACACCTACACCATCAGGTAAGACATAGTCTGCAGAAGAGATGACTTTATGATATGCATGATCCTTCATAGTTGCATAGCCTATTTCTGGATTCACCGTTGCAATCATTGCGCCTCTTCGCTGTGAAAGGTGGTGTTGGTTCATATAACTAATAAATTCGTCTAAGTCGCCATTTACATAAGAAAGGTTAGAGACCACTTCTGTTTCCACTGTATAAACCCCCTTTTTCTTTTTGTTATCTATTGTACGATCATTGTAAATTCATTCTTAACCTACAGATCATTTTATCACAGTTGCTCCATGAAATATTAACAATAACTTTACAATCCTTTTAATTTCATGACATTTTAATAAACAACTAGTCTCTAAAAACGTTGAAATACTGTATTGACGCAGTTTCACTATTCCATCCATTAAATTGGAAATAGTTTGTCTTTACATTTTCTTAACGTTTTTTAGGCATTATGATATAATGAAGTTCCGAAGAGCGAAAAAACATGACCGATGAGAATAGGATTACGGATAAACATTACTGCTTGAAGCAGTCGAATAAGGATGAAGAAAGGAGTTTATGTTTGCAATGAAGAAAGTTATTACTTACGGTACATTTGATTTATTACACTGGGGGCATATCAAGCTGCTAGAGCGTGCAAAACAGCTTGGAGATTACTTAGTGGTAGCCATCTCTACAGATGAGTTTAATTTACAAAAATCAAAAAAGGCTTATCATAGCTACGAGCATCGCAAGCTGATTTTAGAAACCATTCGTTATGTAGATGAAGTCATTCCAGAGAACAGCTGGGATCAAAAAGTCCGAGACGTACAAGAACATGACATTGATGTGTTTGTTATGGGAGATGACTGGGAAGGTAAATTCGATTTCTTGAAAGAGCATTGCGAAGTCGTTTACTTGAAGAGAACAGAAGGTATTTCGACAACACAAATTAAGGAAGAAATTGCTGGACTATAATAGATTGAAAAAAGTACTTCTTATCTTTTGGTGAGAAGTGCTTTTTCATGTAAAATACAATAGCAAGTGATCATTTTTATAAGGAGAGCTTCCTGTGTTTCAAAATTGGATGAAGAAAAAAGGTGAACACACATTGGATCAACCTGAACTAAATGAAACAATGAAATCGGTTGAAATTCCTGACATGGACTACTACTTTATGATGGGGGATGTGCCAAAACAGGACAACACCTTAACGGATTCATTAAACTTAAGATTAAAATCATTGGCTGAGAAGAATAAACGAGCTACCATCTTAACTTTGAATTTTGATGTAAATGTAAAGGGGCATATTCGAAGCCTGGAGGAGAATTTCCACCCTCAAATTTCCATCTTGAATGTATTTGAACACTATATTTTACCGGAGAGCGGGAGTAAAAGGGTTTATTCGGAGTTTATTACAGGTACCGTATTGGAATCGATTAATGAAGTCGTTATATCTGAGGACAACTCAACCGTTCAAGTGACAAGATACGAACTACCTTCTTCCCCCATTCTGTATATAGATCAATTTAATGAAGAACAGCAATTGATGAAACGGGAAGAATACGATATACATGGCGCTTTACGAAGAGTACTTCACTATGTTCCGCATAAGGGTGTCCCTTTTCTGGAAGAATTCATTAGAGATGATAGAAGTATCTACATGGAAACCATATATTCTGGGAGTGCCAAGAAGAATACAGTAAGGCATATTAATTGGTACAAGAAGACAGGCATCACCACATTTGTGAAAAAATCCGATATCGTACAGCAATGGCTATCTGATATTCAAACAAAAAATGAACGCATGAAATTGATGATTGCAGAAGATCGAGAGATAGATCACGATCTGTTTAAAATGGAAAAATCTGATTCAGTATTTTATGCTGCTTTTGTGCATGACGCACACTACGAGGAAAATCCCCGTCAATTGCACACTCATTATGAAGAACTATTTAAACAAATCAGGAAGCAGCAGGTAGATGCTATTTTCTTTTGTCATCCGAAACATAAGGAAGATGTCGAAAAAGTTTTAGGGGAACAATCTTCCTTTTATCTATTGCCACAGGATGATGGTTCTTCTTGGGGAGCAGCTCTTCAGAATATGCTTGATAATCGAGTACTTAAAGAAGAACTAAGAAGTGTTGTGGAACATGTAAGATGGATGTTGCGTGATGTAAGCTCTGAGCATCATGTCCTTCATCTGCAGCTTGAGATGGAAGGCGAAATGAACATTGCGGATCAGGTAGAAATAGATTTTGCAGGATTTGATCGAGTCAATGGTGCTGAAATTATTTCTCAAACCATCAACGAAAATCAACAAGTGATTTTCCCGATTGGTCATTTTCAAACAAAGAAACAGATCGAACTAAATCAAACGAAACATGTCGATTTTTACATCCGAAGCAAGTCAAAAACACATCATCAAGAAGTACTACAGCGTTTAGAAGTGGAAGAAGAACTGCTCACCAACAAACCTTCGTCAATAGATGGGTGGTCTTACCAAACGAAAAATGGTTACTACTCTTGGAAGATCAATTAAAGAACGGACTGTATTCTTTGTGAAAGCATGTGAATGAAAATGAAAAAAATCGTTACAATTTTATATATCATCGTTTTTAAACTCTTGTTTTTGGGTGTCAGTAAACTGCAGCCAAAAAAGAAAACGGTTATTTTTGAAAGCTTTAATGGAAAACAATTCAGCTGCAACCCGCGTGCTATTTTTGAGTATATGAAAGAAAATCACCCTGACTATACGTTGATTTGGAGCGTTAAAAAAGGGTATGAAGCACCGTTTCAAGAAAAGGGCATCTATTATATTCATCGTCTGTCGTTTAAATGGATTCTTGCAATGGCAAGAGCCGAGTATTGGGTTGTAAACAGCCGTTTGCCGCTATGGATTCCAAAACCAGGCCACACAACTTACTTGCAAACATGGCACGGGACGCCTTTAAAACGACTGGCTGTGGATATGGACGAAGTTCATATTCCTGGAGCAAACACGAAGAAATATAAAAAGAATTTCACGAAAGAAGCATCGAAATGGGATTGTCTTATATCTCCTAATGCATACTCGACTGAGATCTTTACACGTGCGTTCCAATTTCAACAGACCATGATTGAATCAGGGTATCCAAGAAATGATTTTCTGTACAATCAGAATAATGAAGGAACGATAAGAGCGCTGAAGCAAAAGATGAACCTGCCTCTTGATAAAAAAATCATCCTCTATGCACCGACTTGGAGAGACGATCAATATTATACAATTGGAAAGTATAAATTTGAATTGGACCTTGATCTGCATGAGTTGAGGTCATCTATCGGAGAAGAATATATCATCATCCTTCGTATGCACTATTTAGTAGCGGAAAACTTTGATCTCGGACCATATGAAGGCTTTGCCTATGACTTCTCTCATTACGAAGACATTCGAGACCTTTATATGATTTCTGACCTACTCATGACAGATTACTCTTCCGTGTTCTTTGATTATGCAAACCTTAGGCGTCCAATGCTGTTCTATGTTCCAGACATCGAAACGTATCGCGACAAACTAAGAGGGTTCTATTTTGACTTTGAGCAAGAAGCACCGGGTCCGCTTGTGAAAGAAACAGCAAGTGTGATTGACTGGATCAAAGAGACAGAGAAATCGACCTTTACATTACCAGCTTCATTCACATCATTTTATGAGAAATTCTGCTACTTGGAGAACGGAGAATCATCTAAGCGAGTCGTAGAGACCATTCTGAATAAGGAAAAAAGATGAAGGGCATAAATCAGGTAACATACTTTCATTGTATGTTTACCGGATTTATGCCCTTTTTGTAACTTTAGTTTTAGATCTTTAAGCCTGTAAATGACAAAATCTCTCTAAAAAAACAAAACTTTTTTAGCGAAATTTGTTGAAAATTAAAAGATTTAAAGTCTTTAGAATCAAAAAGATGTTGTTTTTAAGGCAGCATAAACCTATAATTGTTGTTATAGTTAAAAAATTGTTTAAATATGTTGTGTTTACCAATATCGATTGTCAATTGAAAGTGCAGGGGATTTGATTGTCAAAAAGGATTTTATTAATTTCTCAAAATTTCTACCCTGAAATAGGTAGCGCTGGTAATAGACTCAAGAATATATTTTTGATGCTGCACAGAAAAGGATACGATGTGAAAGTTTTAACAACGGATCCAACTTATCCAGAAAAAAATTTCTATGATTCTCATGACCTTTGGGACGAAGAAGAATTAAATAGTCAGAATGAAAGATTTATAAGAGTGAAAGTAAAAAACAAAAAATATGCTTTTAACTTTTTGAATAGACTTTTCTATTATCTAGAAATAATGCTTAGGATGATCATATTTATTTTTAAGGATAAAAATAAATATGATCTAATTTATGTTACAACCCCCCCGATTTTTGTTGCCTTTGCTGGAATTATTGCTAAATTTAGATATAAGACAAAAATGATTTTAGACATAAGAGACTTGTGGCCAGACTCTTTAAAAGGAGTGGGGATATTCAAAAATCCCATGATCATCGGTTTTTTTAAACTTGCAGAAAAATTTGTCTATTCAAAATCAGATCATATTATCATTAACAGCCAAGGTTTTCAAAAGCATTTACAGGAGCAAGAAGCTAAATTAACGTTCATACCAAACTCTGCAAGGCGTGAAGAACTGCCAGAAATTTCAGTAAAAAACACGAGGAAAGAGTTTAAAGTAGTGTTCGCAGGCAATTTAGGTCTTGCTCAAGATGTGCATGTCTTTCGTGATATTGTTACGAGTTTAAAGGATTATCATATCAGATTTATGATTCTAGGTTATGGAGTCAATAAGAAAGAATTAGAGAGATATATCATTGAAAAAGAATTGAAACACGTTGAATTTATTGATCCATTATCAAGAAAAGAGTGTCTCAAAATGATGGCAAATTGTGATATTGGTATAGCAACGCTTAATCGTTCAGTCATCTTTGAAACGGTTTTGCCAGGACGTATTATAGATTACTTGAGCTGCCAGTTACCTGTAGTGGCTTCACTTTCTGGATATTCAAAAAAATTAATTGAGCAAGAAAATGTAGGTTTAGTAGCTAAAACAAAAACGAGTGACGAAATGGTTTCTCTTATTTTACACTTGTATCATCATCCGGAGTTGGTTCAAGAAATGAAAACAAATTGCGAGAACTTTATTGAAAAGAATTTTTTATGGGATAATAATATTATGATTTTAGATAATGTAATAAAAAATACTATAAAAAAGGTTAATGAAGCATGAAAAAAAATGTATGTATGTTTGTATGGAACCACTTTACCAACGATGCCAGAGTTTTGAGAGAATGTACAGCATTGTCAGAAGACGGATCTGATGTCGATCTAATTTGTATACACGATCCATCAATGCCTGGATTAAAGACATATGAGGAAATCAATGAAAGATTTCGTGTCCACCGAGTTAAAAGGTACCCTCGATGGTTAGTTTTATTTCAGTCTATGCTGACTTTGCTAAAGAAGAAAAAGTATCTTCTACTTCTTCTATTACTAGTGTGGGCTGCGGGTGTTTTTTATTTACCTATTATAACGATCGCCTTCACAATCCTATTTTCATCCTTACTTCTTAAAAAGGTGAGAACATTAATCATTAGATCAAGTATCTTTTTAAGAATGATTGTAAAAGGATGGAATAAAAATTATGATATCTATCATTCTAATGATTTAAATACTTTACCACAGGGTGTTATTTGTGCAAAGTTTAAACTTTTTAACAGAAAAAGACTCATCTATGATTCACATGAAGTTCAAACAAGTAGGACTGGGTATGATAGCAAACTATATGGGAAGATGGAATCTTTCCTTTTAAAGTTTGTTGATCAAATGATAGTCGAAAATCACACGAGAGCCAAGTACAACGAAGACCTATATGGTTTTTACCCAAAAGTCGTTCATAATTATCCGTTCGATCAAAAAAAAGAGATAGAGAAAATAGATTTGCATGAGATTTTAAACATTTCCAAGGATGAAAAAATCCTGTTGTATCAAGGTGGAATTCAAACTGGTAGAGGTTTAGAAAATTTAGTTAAGGCAGCACCTAATTTCGAAGAAGGCATCCTCGTCTTTATTGGAGATGGCCGAATTAAAGAAAGCCTTATGCAATTAACGGAAGACATGAAGCTCACTGATCGAGTGAAATTTTTACCAAAGGTGCCTTTGGAAGATCTCCCTAGGTATACAAAAAATGCTTATTTAGGTTTTCAGGTATTGAATAATGTGTGCTTCAACCATTATTCAGCCTCTTCAAATAAACTATTTGAATATATTATGGCGGGTGTGCCTGTCATAGCATGTGACTTTCCAGAAATTAAGAAAGTTGTTTCAGGTGAAAATATTGGAGTAGTCGTTGACTCTCACGATCCGATTTCAATCGCAGCGGGTGTAAACAAGTTAGTTTTAAATCCTGAATTGCGTCATCAGTACAGTGAGAATTGTCATCAGGCAAGGCTTAAATACAATTGGGAACAAGAAAAAAAATCACTTCTAAAAGTTTATGGACAAATTCAATCATAAGGAGAGTAAAAATAATGAAACTTTGTACAGTAGGTTTGGGGTATATTGGTCTTCCAACTTCAATTATGTTTGCGAAACATGGTGTTAAGGTCGTAGGAGTAGATGTGAAACCGAGTGTGATAGACTCTTTAAATAGTGGAACGATTCATATAGAGGAGCCAGGTCTCCAAGACGCTTTGACTGAAGTTATTAAACTTGAAAAATTTAAAGCTTCTTTAACACCAGAGGAAGCAGATGTCTTTATCATCGCTGTTCCTACACCTAACCGTGATGACATGTATAAATCATGTGATTTAACGTACGTAGAGAGCGCTGTTGAGAAAGTAATTCCATTCCTGAAAAAAGGGAATGTTGTAATTATCGAATCTACTATTGGTCCAAGAAGCATGGATGACGTGATTAAACCATTATTCGAAGAAAAGGGTTACGTTATTGGTGAAGATCTATATCTAGTACATTGTCCGGAAAGAGTTCTGCCGGGTCAGATTCTTCATGAACTAATCTTTAATAACCGGATCGTTGGCGGGATTACAGAAGCTTGTACAGAGGCGGGAGCAAAAGTATACGAAACGTTTGTTCAAGGTGAAATTATTAGAACAAATGCCAAAACCGCTGAAATGTCTAAACTAATGGAAAATACATTTAGAGATGTTAACATAGCACTGGCAAATGAACTTACAAAAGTATGTAATGATCTAGACATTAATGCGCTAGATGTCATTGAAATGGCCAATAAGCATCCACGTGTTAACCTGCATACACCTGGACCTGGTGTCGGCGGACATTGTTTAGCAGTAGACCCGTATTTTATTGTAGCGAAGGCCCCTGAAACAGCGAAAATGATTAACTTATCACGTTCAATTAATACATCTATGCCATACTATGTTGTTGAAAATGTTGAGAAGCTCATGGAAAAAGTAGAAGGAAATAAGGTGACTATTTTTGGACTTACGTACAAAGGTAATGTCGATGATATTCGAGAAAGCCCAGCAATGGAAATCTATCATTTATTAAAAAATCAGAATAAATATGAAATCGATGCATATGATCCACATGTGGATGAGGAGTTTGTCATTAAAAACTTAGAAGAAGCTGTTCAACAATCTGATTTAATTTTGATTCTAACCGATCATCAAGAGTTTAAAGAATTTGATTTTGAAAGACTTGATGGCATGAAAAATAAAATGATTTTTGACACAAAAAATGTTCTGCAAAATCGACACGAACAGTTCACTTATATTAATTTCGGAAATCTCTCTTCTGAAATAAAAAAAGAAGAAGCCTTGGTTTAAATCTGCTTTTCCTTGGTGAATGTAAAGCTTAGATTTTCTTAGAAAGGAGCAGTAATGGATATACCTTCAACAGAAATTTTCAATGTATTTAAAGAAAGTACGGAACAACCAGATAAATGGTTATTAACAAACACTAGGGGAAAAAGAGTCTTTTTTCAATTTGGTTTACAAGAAGAGGGTGAAAAATATTTATCCTTTATCGGTAAAGAAATCATTGAATTCAGTACTTTGTCCAATCAGCCAGACAAAATAGACACAATTGTGTTAGGTAATGCGACTGAATTTATGTCTGATGTAAATCGGTTAGTCGATGATGTGTTACCATTTCTAAATAATGATGGTGTTATGTTGTTTTGGATTAACCATGATCAAAATTCTGTGCAAGTAAAGTCAATAGTATCATTGATGCTTTATATGCATAAAAAGAATTTTCGAATTGAACAAGTCATCAGACCTTTATGGACAGGCTTTATAGCAATTCCTACTACAAACTCTAATGAGATTGATTTTGCTGAAAGTCTGTTGAAGGTTTTGGATCGGCTGAAGAAATCTGATGACACTGAACAAAATCAAAGTAGGGATGTAACTGCTAGCCTGCTAAAAAAATTAGTAGAAGCAAAACAAGAAAAATTAAATCTGATTACAAATGAGAAAAAAGTACTAGAACAAGCTAAGAAGACTGAAAAAGAACTGGACCTAATAAAAAGACGTTATGCAGCTCTATCCTCATCAAAATTAGGTAGGTTGACACTAGCTTACTGGAGATATAAATCTCGAAAAAGAAAGAATAGGTGAATTTGATGGGGAAATTTCAAAAACAGTTATTAGTAAACCAAAAGAAAAGAACGACTGCTAATCAGGAACTTTCTTATTTTAAGCAAATGTTAAAAGCCTTCGAAGAGAATCAAGATTTTAACGAGCTTGAAAAAAGCCTGGAAAATATACCTAATTTCCATGTGCCGGAGACCTTGGTAGATATACAAACTGAAAAGACTCAGACAGTTGAAAACCAAAGGAAAAAAGAGTACCTTCAATATTTAAAAAAGAATCACAAAAAAGGGTATTATGAATCCATAAAATCTCAAATAAATGTTTTGCCTTCTAGCAATGGAACGAGATTTTTTCAGAAGAGTCATGTCACAATTGGAATTATCGCAGATGAATTTTTGTACAAAAGCCTAAAAGATGCAGCCAATTTTATTTATATCAATCAAGATAATTTTGAAGAAGAGGCAGGAAGAATTGATCTATTCCTAGTATCAACTGCTTGGAAAGGATTAGATGGTAAGTGGAAAGGGCTCGGCAATCCTAAAATTAAAAAGGTACGAGACGAAATAAATGCGATTATCGAGCTTTATAAGAGTAAAAGTATTCCTGTAATATTCTACTCTAAAGAAGATCCAGTTAACTACGAGCAGTATATTGACTTAGCTCAACAAGCAGATCATATCTTTACAACATGTAGTGAAGTTCTAGAAGATTACAGAAAAGATTGTCCGAATGCCAGGTCATACGATGTACTAGAGTTCGCTGTAAACCCGTTGTATCATAATCCTATAGGAACCAGAATGAATAGAAGGGATGATATTCTATTCGCTGGGTCTTGGTATCAAAAGTATCCATATCGACAAGAGGATACTCAAGAGTTATTTGAAGGTGTGCTTAATGCCGAGAAAGATTTGACTATTATTGATCGGAACTTCTTCTTGAAATTGGAGCGCCATTTTTATCCAAAAAAATATGTACCTTTTATTGTTGAATCAACAGACCATGAAACGCTTCAAAAAATACACAAGTTATATGATTTCACTTTAAACTTGAATTCAGTAAAATATAGCAAGACGATGTTTGCAAATCGCGTATATGAGTTACAAGCCACAGGAACTATTGTCATTTCAAACTATAGTGTGGGAATTAACAGCAAATTTCCTAATGTGTTTTTAGTGAATACTAGTGAAGAGTTGAAACAATATTTGCTTAAATTGACTAAAAAAGAAAAGTATCAAATTCAAATGGAAGGTGTTCGAACCGTTTTAAAATCCGAAACGGCTTTCCATAGGGTAAACGAATTGATACAAATAGTTAATAATGATCATATAGGACATCTAAATCGAAAAGTCCTTGTTGTAGCAGAGAACCTAAATGAACATGTGATTGAAATGTTTAATAAACAGTCCTATCCTGATAAGACACTTATATCTCAAGATGAAATGTCGGAAGAGATGTATAATAACTATGACGTCATTGCGTGTTTTAGCAATAAATATGAGTATGGACAATTTTATTTAGAAGATATGATAAATGCATTCAAATATACACGTTGTGACTATATTACAAAAGATGCTTATGAGTATAATGGTGAGTTTACGACTGGTGTAGAGCATAATTATGTTGAAAGAATAGAAGACCGGTTTAGGACTGTTTATTGGAGAAAGTCATTCACCTGGGGAGATATTGAAAAGAGTTCAAATACCTCTATTTCCAATGGATATAGTGTTGATCCTTTGGAATT
Organism: Bacillus sp. AK25; assembly: GCF_048270685.1. Lineage (NCBI taxonomy): Bacteria > Bacillati > Bacillota > Bacilli > Caryophanales > Bacillaceae > Bacillus > Bacillus sp. AK25. Next base: position 3,176,163 of record NZ_JBLUWC010000001.1, on the reverse strand, counting down.
ATCAGTGAATGTACGTGAAATCATGGATAATGAACCAACTCAAGAATATTTATTATCTGTTATTATCCCTGTTTATAATAATGGCAGACATCTATTATATAAATGTTTCCAAAGTCTTCAAAGAAGCTCTATATTTGAAAAAATGGAGATTATTTTAGTGGATGATGGGTCGACTGATAATATAACAGATCATATTGTACAGTCCCTTGATAAAGATTTCGAGAATGTCAAATCGTATTTGTATCCAAAGGGTGGAAGTGGTAGCGCCTCTCGACCTAGAAATAAAGGGCTGGAACTTGTGACAGCGGATTGGGTAACATATCTAGATCCAGATAACGAAGCAATTACAGATGGATATAAAGAACTCTTAGATGCTACTTTATCTGAAGAACATGATCTGTTTATTGGTAATATGATAAGGCTTTCTGATAAAAAGGAAGTATTCACTTACTACCCTAATATGATGTCCCTTAATGAGGGAGTAGATCACAGGCAAGGACCGCATTCGGACTTTTTAATAAATGTTGCATTTAAAGCAATGAGTATACAAGCTTTAATTGTAAAGAGAGACTTGTTGATAAAAAATGAACTGAGAATGGTAGAAGGAGCACTTGGCCAAGATACACTATTTTTCCAAAAAATGTTGTTAAAAGCGAAGTCTTTCAAGGTGTTAAACACACCTATCCATATTTATTATGCTATGGTTGAGAACTCTTCAATCAATCGAATCGATAAGAGCTTTTTTGAAAAGTACTTTATATTAGAAAAAGAAAGAATTGAATGGTTAAAGGAAGAAAACCTTTTAGCAGCTTATAAGAAGAAAAAGTTAGAGAAATACGTAGAGAATTGGTATTTGAAAAAGTTCAGCCTTATTCATCAGTATGACAAAAGTGAAGCAAGAGATATATTAAAAGGCATTTTGAATTTATACGAAGGTATGAAATGGAAAAATGATAACATAATAGAGTTTCTAAAAGAAAAAGATTAATTCTAACGCCTTATGGATAACATAAGGCGTTTCGTTCTTTGCAAAACACCAAAAACGGTCTGGGAATTACGTCGCTTAAGTCAATATTTGCTTTAATGAAAAAAGCATTTTGACATATTCGTCATTTAAATGTGAAGACTTTGTATAAGGCGAAAGGTGAAAAGAAGGAATTTTTCTGTTACAATTATGAGCGGTGCTTTTATCAATTTAAAGTCTATTCTATTCAATTAAAATTAAGGAAGATTAGAGTGAATGCATTGTATAAAATTCTAAAAGAGCAGTTTGGTTCAATGCCATTAATTTTAAGGTTAGCTGTATATGAAACCAAATCAAAATATCAATTGAACTATTTGGGCGTTCTGTGGCAATTATTGAACCCACTAATTCAAATTATGGCTTATTGGTTTGTGTTCGGTTTAGGTCTTAGAGGGGCCGGAAGAACCGCAGAAATGGCAGACGGTTCTCATGTAAGTATACCCTTTCTTATTTGGATGTTAGCAGGTTTAATTCCATGGTTTTTTATTAGTTCGACGATTACAGAGGGTGCGAATAGTGTTTTTAAACGTATAAACTTAGTATCTAAGATGAATTTCCCTATTAGTGCTTTGCCTTCAGTAGTCATCACTTCAAATTTATTCAGCTACTTTTTAATGATGGTTATTTATGTGATTATGCTCATAGCAAATGGCATCTATCCTGATATCCACTGGATTCAATATATTTATTATTTTATCTGTATGATTGTGTTTATGTTCGCTTTCAGTCTGTTTAATTCAACGATTAGTGTTCTTGTTCGAGATTATCAACAACTATTGCAATCCTTGACAAGATTACTCATGTTTTTGCTGCCTATCTTATGGGATATTGGAGATAAATTCACGGGTAAGTATGAATGGATTGCGACTACCCTAAAATTAAATCCCTTATATTATATTATTGATGGATTTAGGAAAAGTTTTATTAAAGGAGATTGGTTTTTTCAAGATGTCAAATATACGCTTTATTTTTGGCTGATTACACTTCTTCTTTTAATAGTTGGTTCATTGCTACATTTGAAATTTAGGGATAAATTTGTCGATTTTCTTTAAAAAGTAAGGAGATTATACGATGAAACTAAAGGTTTCGTTTCGAAACGTATCCAAGCAGTATTTTCTATATAAAAAGCAGTCAGATAAAATCAAAGGGCTGTTTTTTCCGAATAAAAACAATAAAGGTTTCTTTGCTGTTCGTAACGTTTCCTTTGATGTATATGAGGGTGAGACAATTGGTTTTGTGGGGATTAATGGATCTGGAAAATCAACCATGTCGAACCTTCTAGCGAAAATCATTCCACCGACAAGCGGTGAGATTGATATGGACGGCCAGCCTTCGTTAATTGCCATATCAGCAGGGTTGAACAATCAGTTAAGCGGGAAAGACAACATTCGTTTAAAATGCTTAATGATGGGTCTGACAAATAAGGAAATTGACGATCTTTATGAAAAAATCGTAGAGTTTGCGGATATTGGAGACTTTATAGATCAGCCTGTAAAGAGCTATTCAAGCGGAATGAAATCCCGTCTTGGTTTTGCTATTTCAGCACATATAGATCCAGACATCCTCATTATTGATGAGGCATTGTCTGTAGGAGACCAAACCTTCTATCAAAAATGTGTGGATCGTATCACCGAATTCAAAGAACAAGGAAAGACGATCTTTTTTGTCAGTCACTCCATTGGCCAAATCCAAAAAATTTGCGACCGAGTTGCATGGATGCATTATGGCGAGCTTCGTATGTTTGATGCTACGGATAAGGTTGTAGAAGAATACAAAGAGTTTGTGAATTGGTTCAACAAGCTCTCTAAGAAAGAGAAACAAGAATATCAAATGGAACAGAAGGAAGCTCGAAAAGGAGTACACAAGGCAGAAAAAGTCACTCGTTATAAAGATAGAGGACAGAAACGTTCATTTTTTGGTCCTGCATTTCAAGTGACCTTTGTTACAATCTTGACGATTTTACTTGCCCTTTCGATGTTTTCAGATCGCCCTCTTCGAACGCTGGCCACCTTTGGTGCCATTACGTTAAATAAAACAGAAGTGCCCCAGTCCACAAGTTCTCAACTGAAGGATACGTCTCTAAAAAAGGTTGATCAACAAGGTATTGTTGTGGAAGATCCATTAACAGTCTATAAAGACCAAGCCATGAAGGAAAAGGCAGACGTCTCGTTGTCGTTTGGACAAGAAGTACAGGCTGTAGGTGAAAATAAAAAAATCGTTCAAATTAAAACAGCAGCAGGAACGTATTTTGTGGAGCCGAAAGCCTTTAAGACGACGGATAAATTGAAGCCATTATCCATCGGACCAGGTCAGTTTAATTCTTATGTATCACCCGCATCTGCGGGTTCGTATGAGTACTTACTTTCTTTCCTTGGAAAAGAAGAGTCTGTGCTGAAGCAAAGAATGCAGACACTTAGCTCGGTCAAAAGTGAACAAGGCGATACCATTGAGCGGCTGACCACTGAGAAAACCGATTATGTGATTGAAAATGGCCAGGCAAATACGATGGTGTTCCGCGAGATCATGCCCATCTCTCCTTCAACACTTGGGCTGACAGAACAAAATGTCTGGATGAATGAAAAACAAACGAAATTCGCAGTAAAAGGCGAAAATCATCTATTTGTTATCGATAATGAACAGCATACGCTGACTGTTTCAGCGAGCAAATAAAAAGCTGCCGATGCCGGCAGCTTTTTTTAATTCACTTCTTCTTTTTCGAGTAGCTGTTTCATAAATGGAATGAGTTTTTTCTTTAGCTCTTCATCTTGTAGGGCAAACTCTAGCGTCGTTTCAATGAATCCTTGCTTCTCTCCGACATCATATCGTTTTCCTTCAAAATCATAGGCAAATACACGCTGGATGTCATTGAGCTTTTGGATGGCATCTGTCAGCTGAATTTCTCCGCCTGCACCAATTTCTTGTTGATCAAGGTACATAAAGATCTCTGGCGTGAAAATGTAGCGCCCTAAAATGGCTAAATTGGATGGTGCGGTTCCTTGTGGCGGCTTTTCAACAAAGTTTTTCACTTGGTAGCGGCGTCCTTCTTGGGTAAGAGGATCAATGATCCCGTAGCGATGCGTATCGCTGTCTGCTACTTGTTGAACGCCGATCACTGATGATAAGGTTTTTTCATATTCATCCATCAGCTGGCGAAGTCCAGGTGTTTCGGCTTGGACAATATCATCACCTAATAAAACAGCAAAGGGTTCATCACCGATAAAGTTGCGTGCGCACCAAACGGCATGTCCGAGTCCTTTAGGTTCCTTTTGGCGGATGTAATGAATATCAGCAATATTAGAGGATTTTCTCACTTTTTCTAAAAGTTCACTTTTTCCTTTTTCTTCAAGGTTGCGCTCAAGCTCTGGCGCAAAATCAAAATGATCCTCAATGGCTCTTTTCCCTTTTCCAGTGACAATAATAATGTCTTCAATTCCTGACTCAACAGCTTCTTCAATAATATATTGAATAGTTGGTTTATCAACGATTGGCAGCATTTCTTTAGGCATAGCCTTTGTGGCAGGGAGGAAACGTGTCCCGAGACCTGCAGCTGGTATAATGGCTTTACGTACTTTTTTCAATGAACTTTGCACCTTCCTTACATAGATAACCGATTTAATAATCAATGTTAGTTCTTGGTCGTCTTTATAAAGTGTAACTTACAAATCATAGGAAAGACAAATGATTTCACTAAAAATGATTTTTAGATAGTTTACATTTTATATGTTAAATGTAAAGTAGGGTGAATGATAACGTTAATTCAATGTAAATTTCTTTTTTATATCATTAAATTTATCCTCCAAATTGTGTATAATTGAAAGTATTATACTAGGAAAGAGGCATAAACAAGTGAAAAAACTAAATGTAATGACTATTTTCGGTACTAGACCTGAAGCAATCAAAATGGCTCCACTTGTCCTTGAACTTAATAAACATCCACAAATAAATTCAATTGTCACTGTCACAGCTCAGCATAGAGAAATGCTAGATCAAGTTCTTGAGGCATTTTCTATTACGCCAGACCATGATCTAAACATCATGAAGCAGCGCCAAACATTATCTGAAATTACATCAAATGCATTGTTGAAACTAGATCAATTATTCCAAGAAGAAAAACCTGATATTGTGCTTGTTCATGGCGACACAACGACAACCTTTGCAGGAAGTTTGGCTGCGTTCTATCACCAAATTTCTGTCGGCCACGTCGAAGCTGGCCTAAGAACTCACAATAAATACTCACCGTTCCCTGAGGAATTGAACCGCCAAATGACAGGCACTATTGCTGACATTCATTTTGCCCCTACGGCTGAGGCGAAGCAGAATCTTTTAGTAGAAAATAAAAAAGAAGAGACCATCTGTGTGACAGGGAATACCGCCATTGATGCCCTGCAAACAACAGTCACAGAACAATATCAACATCCAATTTTAGAGAAGATCGGTTCAGATAAAATGATCTTATTAACGGCTCATCGCAGAGAAAATCTTGGTCAGCCGATGAAGAACATGTTTAGAGCGATTCGCCGTGTTGTCGAAGAATTTGAAGATGTTCAAGTCGTATACCCTGTTCATTTAAATCCTGCTGTTCGTGATGCTGCTCAGACAGAATTCAGTGATCTTGATCGAGTGCACTTAATTGAGCCGCTTGAAGTGGTTGATTTCCATAACTTCGCTGCTGCGTCGCACTTTATTTTAACGGATTCTGGCGGTGTGCAAGAGGAAGCCCCTTCTTTAGGAAAGCCAGTATTAGTGCTTCGTGATACAACAGAACGTCCTGAAGGTGTGAAAGCTGGTACGCTGAAGCTCGCAGGTACAGATGAAGAGACCATTTACAACATGGCAAAACAGCTTCTAGTCGATCAGAAAGAGTACGACAACATGTCAAAGGCGTCTAATCCATATGGTGATGGACAAGCGTCAAAACGAATTGTCGAAGAGCTTCTCCATCGTTATGGTTTAAGTGATGAAAAACCAGCCCCATTTCAATCATAAAAAAAGAAGACTACATTCCTGTAGTCTTCTTTTTTACTGCTCCAAACTATCCTTCAATTCCTTCTTCACTTTCGCTAAACTGCTGTCATCAAGCTGATAGTAATAAATATTATTGATTCGTGTGCCTGTTCCCTTTAGTTCGTGCTGTTTCACTTTTTTCCTTGCATCACGATAATCATTCATCATCGTCCACATGTCGTCAAAGGACATATTCGTTTTCATGTTGTTTTCAACGACTTTAAACATATCGCCGAATTTCGTAATAGAGGAAATGTTAGCCCCTTTTGCAATAATACCTTCGATGACTTGGCGCTGTCTTTCCTGACGACCGAAGTCACCTTTAGGATCTTGCTTTCTCATTCTTGTATAGGCAAGGGCTTGATCACCGTTCAGGTTAATCTCTCCTGTACCAAATGAATGGCCGTCATAGCTGAAAGCAAACGTGCTGTTCACCGTAATCCCGCCAAGTGTATCGACAATGTCTTTAAAACTTTCCATATTCACTTTCACAAAGTAATCCACAGGTACATCAAGCAGTTCCTCTACTGTATCTGCCGCCATTTGTGTACCGCCGAAAGCGTAGGAGTGGTTGATTTTATCCATTGTGCCTTTTCCGACAATCTTTGTATATGTATCGCGGGGGATACTCACCATCTCAGTTGTTTTCGTTTTCGGATTCACTGTCATGTATATTAATGTATCTGCACGGCCGCGGTCATTCTTTCTTTCATCGACACCCATGACTAAAATGGAGATCGGGTCTTTTTTACTTAAATCGACATCTTTGTCACGCTTATCTGACTTCTTTAAGTTCTCCTGAATGCCTGCGACAGTTGATGCGGCTGTATTCCAAAGATGATAGGCATAGCCGCCCGTTACCAATACAAACAAGCCAATAATAGATAAAATAATCCAAAGTGCTTTTTTCTTATTTCTTTTTCTCTCTGCTCTCATTCTGTCCCTCACCTTTTCTATGATTCTTCCATGATTATAGGTTTACGAATCTTGATAAACAAGTTATTTTTTTACTCTGAACCTAGATATAGACGTTGTAACAAAAAAAAGGTTTCAAAAAACCTTAAATTTACCTTAAAATATTAAGTTATAAGACGATACAAAGACATGAGGTGAAAAAAATGAAGAAAATCGTCGTTTTACCGTTCTTAATACTACTACTAGGTATCGTGCTCACGGCATGTGGAACGGCTGAGCAATCCTCAGGAGAAAACAAGACAAGCAGTTCAACTCCTCAGGTGCTGGAAGAAAAAGCTGAATTTATTGGAATGGCTGATGCACATACAGTCGAAGTAAAAAAAGTGAATACGACCTTAAGCTATGAATTTACGGATAATTTTAAAGATGTATTAAATGAATTTAAACCAGGTGACAAAGTAGAAATCTCTTACTTTATCAATGACAATGGTCAAAAAGAAATTCAGAAGATTGAAAAACAGAAGTAAAAAAAGATGGGCGGGATGAACAAAATTGAAGAAAACAGGCATTACACTTATCGTTCTCATGACACTGACACTACTAATTGCACCTTTTCAGTCTGCCATGGCCAGCTCGACAATTTCAGTGAAATTGTCTAATTATATCGGAAACAAAACAAGCATGGATATTTCAACAACTGGGGAATACAAGCTGTCAGGATCCAATGTTGCTGTGACGAAAAGATATGAGGGGAATAATAGATACGAAGTAGCCAATAGTATTGCTGATGCTGGCTGGAAGAATCCATCAACTATCGTTGTCGTAAATAAGGATGCTTTCGATCATGCAATGACCGTTTCTCCATTGGCTTATAAATTAAATGCACCAATTCTTTATTCTGGTGCTGCGAAGCTAACAAAAGCAACTGAGAACCAAATTAAAAAAATGAAACCCGATAACATCTTAATCATTGGGAATACAAAAAGTATTTCGTCTACAACTGAGAAAACCTTAAAAAAGTACGGGAAGATTAGAAGAATAAGTGGAAAAGATAAATTTGAAATATCTCAAAAAGTAGCCAAAGAGATGGGGAGTTATAAGCAGGCAATTGTTGCTGGTGGGGCTTCCTTTATGAATGGGACATCTATGATCTCTTATGCAGCTAGAAAAGGTTATCCAATCTTATTAACAAAGAAAAATTCAATTCCGACTTATAAGATTCCTAGTAAGGTAATTGTAGTTGGAAGTACAAAAAGCATTAGCGAAAAAGTAGAAAAACAATTAAAAAAGACTTCACAAGTTACACGAATCAGTGGTGAAAACCGCTATGAACTTTCAGTTAACATCATTAAAAAATTAAAGTTAAATGTAGATAAAGTATATCTTGCTAAAGGTTCTAGCTCAAAATATGCAATTCCTATGTCACTTTTAGCAGCGAAAAACAATCGTACTATGATTTATGTCAAAAAAGATTCTTTCTCTTCTTCTTTAAAGAAACTTTTAAAAGAAAACGGCACACATACATATCATATAGCAGGCAGTTCAAGTGTGCTTTCAGATACGCTCAAAAACGCTTTAGCCAAACAAGTCTATCTGAAAAAAAATCAAAACTACCAATTGAATATTTCTAACGGAAAAATTTCATTAAAAGGCATTAAGACGTATAACACATTAAGAGTTGTTCCTGAGAAATATTCAACCAAAAATGTCCTTCAAATCGCAGGGAAGCCTTACTTAGGTAACGTCAACTTTGCCATTGAATCAGGATTTATCAGGCCGACTAATGAAAATATTCCATTTGAAGACTATCTAAAAGGTGTTGTGCCAAACGAAATGCCTGCAAGTTGGCATGTTGAGGCATTAAAAGCACAAGCGGTTGCCGCTAGAACGTATTCAGTGAAAAGCATTGGAAAAGTCGTACCTGATACAACAGCCTTCCAAGTATATGGAGGATATAACTGGTACACAAATTCGACAAAAGCTGTTGATGCCACAAAAGGCAAGGTTCTAAAATACAACAATCAACTTATTTCAGCCACCTATTATTCTAGTAATGGTGGATACACTGAGGCGAGTGAAGAAGTATGGGGAAATGCACTGCCATACTTAGTCGCCAAGAAGGACACAAAAGATCCTGTCAATGCGTGGACACTGAAGTTGTCTAAAAAGCAATTAGGCACTACGTTGACTGCAAGTAAAGCAGCTACTGAGTGGTCTAAGGCAAAAGAAGCCAATGCTGCCGACCTTGCTGGTCTAAAATCATGGCTGTTGAAAAATAAAGAAACAGCTGCATCTGACATGAGAATTGCATCTATATCAAGCCTGACATTCTCAGGAAAAACAAAAGGTCAGCGTGCGAAGACCGTTTCAATCAAGTTGAATTACCATCTGAAAAACAAAACAGGTACGTATACAGTGAACAAAAGTACAACGGCAAGTATGAAAATGACAGAGTTTAGAACAGTCATGGGCGCAACAAAGGTGAAAAGTACGTTTGCGTCAGTAAAGAATAATACAAATGATTTCACGATTTCAGGAAAAGGTTATGGTCACGGCATTGGGATGAGTCAATACGGCGCCAAAGCTAGAGCTGAATCTGGAAACTCGTATTCTTCTATACTTTCGTTCTACTATCCAGGTACAAAACTAACAAATTATTAAAGTTAAGGGAGGACACAGAAGATGCGCTCAATGATTAAAACAGCCATCCTCAGCCTCATCGCCATTTTCATTATTGTTCCAACAGCTTCAGCGGACAATTCTGTATCACGAATAGATGGGGGAAATCGTTACTCTTTATCTGTCAATGTGGCGAAAAAAGGTTGGGGAACAGCGAATACCGTTGTGCTAGTAGGGAAAAAAGCTTACGCTGATGCAACAGCAGCTGTCCCTTTAGCGTATCAACATAATGCGCCAGTTCTTTTTACAAATAGTAAAAACCTTTCATCAGAAACGAAGAAAGGATTAACGTCATTAAAAGCGAAAAATGTGATTGCGATTGGAACGACGGCAAGTGTTTCAAATAATGTCATCAATCAAGTAAAAAAACTAGGGATTTCAACAAAACGAATTACGGGAAAGAACAGATATGAAATCTCTACGAATATTGCAAAGCAAATGAAAAAACCAGCTGGTGTAGTGGTTGTAGAAGGTCATTCGTATGCGCATGGGATTGCGATTGCGCCATATGCTGCACAAAAAGGTTTCCCAATTTTATATACAGATAAAAAGGGACTTCGTTCTGAAATTTCAACTTTCGCAAAAGCTAGTAATATTAAGCAAACAATTGTGATTGGCGGCGAATCGTATGTTACCAAAGCAGCATACAACAAGCTAAAGTCGCCAACGAGAATAAAGGGCGCTAACCGCTATGATATTGCAGCAAAGATTGTGAATAAGTATAAACTAAGTACGAGCAATACGTATGTTGCGAGAGGATTTGGTTATGCCTCTGCACCAGCAGCTGCTGGAATTGCAGCGAAAAAAAAGAAAGCTCTTTTATTAACAAATGAGAAAACTCTGCCTGTCCATACTCGGTCAATTATCGGCAGTAAAAACATATCGAAATTCACAGTAGTCGGAAATTCAACGACAGTGACGAATACTGTAGCATCTCAATTAAAGAACCCGGTTGTAGGTAAAAAAGTATTCCTTGACCCTGGCCATGGTGCTCAAGATTCTGGTGCTGTAGGATATGGTCTTTATGAGAAAAATTTAAACTTAGACGTAGCGAAGAGAGTGAACACTAAACTGAAAAATGCTGGTGCACTCACTACCATGTCAAGAACATCAGACACATTCGACAGTCTTCAAACACGGGTGAGCAAAGGTGCGTCAGCAAATGCAGATATCTTCATCAGTGTCCATGCGAACTCAAATGATAACAGCAGTGCAAATGGAACTGAAACGTATTATGACAAAACATATGCGGCAACAAACAGCTTGAAGCTTGCGCAAAATATTCAGCCTAAAATGGTCAGTGCATTAGGCACAAGAGACCGTGGCGTGAAGACAGCTGCCTTCTACGTCATTAAATATTCTAAGATGCCAAGTGTTCTCTTAGAAACTGGTTTTGTTTCCAGTCCAGTTGATTCAAATATTTTGAAATCAGCTACTTATAAAGATCGATTAGCGTCAGGTATTTCAAGCGGTGTTTCAGGCTATTTTAGATAAGAAAACATACAGATGAGGGGTGCCGAAGATACACCTCTTAGGCTGCTCGAGAAACGACTCTCGGCAGCCTTTTTTCAAAAGTACATGAAGTGTTTCCTGGGTTCCATGATGAAGGGCTCAAAACCAAGGAGGTTGACTTCATGCGTTCTTATATCAAATGTTTTGTTTTAATTGTGGTTTCACTATGTTTATATGCACCATCAGCATTTGCGCAGCACAATGTATCGAAGATTGAGGGAAGTAATCGATATGAGGTGGCAGTTAACGCTGCAAAACGAGGCTGGTCGACAGCACCTACAGTTGTTTTAGTAGGCGGTGAAGCTTATGCAGATGCGCTAAGTGCTGTGCCGTTTGCCTTTCAGCGAGGAGCGCCAGTGCTGTTAACGAATACTAGCAGACTTTCAGGTGCAACTAAGTCAGGTCTTCAGCAGTTGAAAACGAAGCGTGTTATCATTCTTGGCGGAACCGCAAGTATTTCGCAAAAAGTCGTAGCGCAGCTAAAAGCAATGAATCTATCCGTATCGCGAATACAAGGAAAGAATCGATATGAATTGGCGGCAAACGTTGCTAAGCAAATGAAGAGTGCTGATACAGCTGTGATTGTGAATGGTTCTGCTTATGCAGACGCTGTGGCAATTGCTCCGTATGCTGCAAAACAGGGCTTCCCTATTTTATTAACCGATGTAAAAGGGCTGCGGCAGGAAACATCCAATCTATTAAAAAGCAAAGCGGTGAAACGGACGATTGTGATTGGCGGGGAAACAAGTGTCAATCAAGCAGCCTATCAAAAACTGCCATCACCCGTGAGAATCAGCGGAGCCAATCGGTATGAAGTGGCAGCCCGAATTGCGAACACATACCCAATGAAGACAACCCAAACGTATATGAGTAACGGCTATGCATATGCCGATGCGGCAGCTGCGGCAAGTACGGCAGCCAAGCAAGGGCAAACCCTTCTTCTTACAGATGCTCAATCTGTGCCAGATGCGATTCGTCGTGTCATTGGGTCTAAAAAGATTTCAACATTTACAGTGTTGGGCGGAACATCAACCATACGAACCAGTGTGATCACACAGCTGAAAAATCATGTGTTAGGTGAAACAATCTTTATTGATCCAGGTCATGGTGCACAGGATGCTGGAGCGGTAGGAAATGGACTGTTTGAAAAAAATGTTAATCTGGATGTCGCGTTAAAACTGCAAGCAAGGCTCAAACAAGCGGGTGCGCTGACGGTCATGTCTAGAACATCTGATACATTTGATTCCTTGCAAACACGTGTAAGCAAAGGATCACAGGCTGGTGCGGATGTGTTCATCAGCATCCATGCCAATGCAAATGATCATAGCGGTGCAAATGGAACAGAAACGTATTATGATGCGACGTATGCTTCGGCCAATAGTTTAAAGCTGGCACAAAAGGTACAGCCCCAGATGGTGAAAGCCCTTGGCACAAGAGATCGCGGTGTGAAGACAGCAGGGTTCTACGTGATCAAGTATTCAAAAATGCCCAGCATCTTGCTTGAAACGGGATTCGTAACTAGTCCGATTGATGCCAGTATATTAAAATCAACGACTGCCAAGGAGCGGCTGGCTTCAGGAATCGCAGCAGGTGTATCTCAATATTTTGAATAAAATAGATCGGATGAATGATATGTCAAGTTAAAAATACATTTCATTTCAGGTTATTTTTGTTATAATCGAAACATAGAGGGTGGATTTTTCACGTATTTGCCTTCCAATGACAGCAAATCGACAAATCATGAAGAGGTGACGATCTTGAAAAAATTAATCACAATGCCGTTTTTAGTCTTACTTCTAGGAGTAATGCTCACAGCATGCGGCACATCAAATCAGTCAAACGATAACAATACGGATAACAGCAAAAAAGAAACAACTGAAGCAGCAGATCAAAAGAAAGAAAATGCAACAGACGAAAAGACGGAAGACAAGTCTGCAAGTGAAAAAGCAGATGATGAAAGCAAAGAAACAGCTGCTCAAACAGAAGACCAAGCAGGTCAATCTGATGAAGATGCAAAAGAAAGCTCAAGTAAGGAAATCACAAAAGAAGAAACGACAAATGATCAGTCAAAAGCTGAATCTAAAACAAAAAAAGAATCTACAACGAAGAAAAATGAAGTCACCAAAGAAGGCACATATGTCGGTTTGGCTGATGGACATACAATTGCTGTCAACATTGATGGAAAAGAAGTAGCCATTCAATTCGGAAATACATTTTCTAAACAAGTGAACAGCCTAAAAGAAGAATCAAAAGTGAAAGTAACTTATACAAAAGATGCAAATGGAACGCTTAGACTGAAGACGATCGAATCCGTAAAGGCAAAATAAAAAAAGACACGTAGACCCGCAGAAATGCGGGTCTTTTTTACGTTTAAAAGGGCATAACTTGATATAAGGGCACATTCTTAACACACTTTTACAAGACTTAACAGCCCATTTACATTTGCTTAATGTTGCTCTGCTAAACTGACTTTCATAGAACATCTCTTTACACAACAACTACTTTGAATGGTGAGGTGCAGGTCAGTGAGCGCAGAGAAAGCGATGAACCTTTACAGAGAATATGAAGTGAGACGAAACCACTCTTTTGCTTTAACAGAACATATGGTTCGATATTTATTTGCAAAACGTTTCATAGATGTCGTGTTCTCGTTCATCGGATTGATGTTGAGTACGCCAATCATTTTACTGTTTGCCCTTTTAATTAAGCTAGAAACACCAGGGCCAGCCTTTTATATGCAGGAAAGGGTCGGAAAAGACGGTGTCTACTTTAAATTATGGAAGCTCAGATCGATGAGAACCAACGCAGAAAGCGGAGGAGCGAAATGGGCGCAAAAAAATGACCCTCGTATCACCAAAGTGGGGGCATTCATCAGAAAAACAAGAATTGATGAACTGCCGCAATTTATCAACGTGTTAAAAGGAGAAATGAGTATTGTAGGTCCACGTCCTGAAAGACCAATGTTTACTGCCGAATTTAATCGGACGATTCCAGGCTTTACAAAAAGACTGACAGTGAAGCCAGGGCTGACAGGTCTTGCTCAAGTAAATGGGGGATATGAAATGAGTCCAAGTGAAAAATTATCACACGACTTACAGTATATTCAAAACTTGACATTTTCTCTCGACACGAAGATTATGGTAAAAACGTTAAAAGTCATCGTGACTGGTGACGGAGCCAGATAAGTAAAGTAGGGAAGAGAAATGGCAAGTATGAAAAATCGCCTGCTGGGCGGAGCAAAATGGACAAGCTTGTCCGCATTGATCATTACCATCATCCAAATTGCACAGTTCGCCTTTTTAGGAAACGTCATGTCACTGAAAGAATTTGGACTCGTTGGCATGATCACAACGGTCACAATATTTACACAGATTTTACTTGATCTAGGCATCGGTGCTGCGATCATTCAAAAGGAACAAACGACGGAACGTCAATTATCTACATTATATTGGATCAACTTGCTGACGGGAATTCTCTTGTTTTGTGTATTGATCCTTGCAAGTCCCTTGATTGCCGCCTTTTATGCCAGACCTGAGCTGGAAGGCTTGCTCAAGTTATTATCAATCATGTTTCTCATTGCACCAATTGGTCAGCAATACCAATACATGATGCAGAAAGATTTAGCCTTTAAAACCTTAAGTACGATTGAAACGATAGCGACGATCATTTCGCTGATTGTTCTACTGATCCTAGCCTTTTTTATCAATCCAATTGTGGCCTATGTGATCTCTCAAGTGCTGCTTCAATCAGGAAAAGGTCTCATGTATGCAGCGGCTTATTGGAAGAAGTGGCGCCCAGCACCCGTTTTCGCATTAGGGGAAGTGAAAGAGTTTTTCTCCTTCGGGGCTTTCCAGCTTGCGTCAAGACTTGTCAATCGGGCAGGCTCAAACATCGACATGATTTTAATAGGACGGTTTCTTGGAGCAGAAGCTTTAGGGATTTACAGCCTGGCTTATCAAATCGTCACAATCCCGGTGCTGAAAATTAACCCGATTGTGACGAAAGTGGCTTTCCCAGTTTTCGCAAAAAGTCAGCGTGATCATTCTAGGCTGCGTGAGGGCTTCCTCAGTATGACGAATATGCTCGCACTCATTAGTTTTCCACTACTCATCGGTCTTGCTGCCGTATCAGATAGCTTTATAGAAGTGGTGTTTGGAGAGAAATGGCTAGTGGCGGTCCCGGTTTTGAATATTTTGTGCATTGTTGGTCTACTCCGTGTGCTGATGAATCCAAATGGTTCCATCCTTCTTGCAAAAGGAAGAGCTGACTTAGCTTTTTATTGGGATACAGGCATGCTCATCGTATATGGATGCGCCTTATATGCAGGAGTCCATACGGGCAGTCTATTGACTGTAGCTTGGGTCTACTCAGGGGTCAGCCTGCTGAACTTCATTGTCGGCAGGTGGCTGATGGCTTATGTCATTCAGCTAGATATGAAGGTGTATGTAAAATCACTCGTAAAGCCTGCTGTCATGACGTTGTTAATGGCCGGCTGCGCAGTGACTGTTCATCAAGGGATGAAGCTGACATCAGCGGATATACTGCTTCAATTACTACTGACGATTGGTTTAAGTGCGGCTTTATATAGCTTGCTACTTGTCAAAATGTATCCGCAGATGGCAGGGAAATTATGGAGAAGAGGTCGTTCGTCATGAAGGTGCTATGGCTGACAAGTGTATATCCTAGTGAAAAACATCCAAGTGAAGGCGTCTTCCATGAAACGCAAGTGCAGGAGCTGGTCAAACAGGGCGTAGAAGTGAGCGTGATTTGTCCTACTCCTGTCAATCCGCCCATCTTACGGATGCTTAAAGCTTCCTATCGTCAGAGAAAAGATCTTCCCGAGCAGGAAGTGAGGTGCGGCGTGCCGGTTTACAGACCGCCCTATACAGCGCTGCCTGGACAGCTAAAATGGGCTCAGCCGAGTAAACGAATCGCAGCTTCTGTCCTGCGCACAATGGAGCGTTATGAACTGTCACCGGATTTCATCCATGCGCACTTTGCCATGCCGTCTGGCGGCGCAGCAGCTGTGATCAAAAAGGAAGCAAACATCCCTTATCTTCTGACCTTACACGGCAGTGATGTGAACGTCTATCCAACCTATAGCCAAGGGGCGCTTGCAGCCTTTAAAGCAGCAGTAAAACAGGCATCTGCTGTTCTCACAGTGAGTGAAGAGCTGGCAAAGAAAACACATGACATGACAGAGGTGGATGCGCAATGCCTCCCGCTTGGAATTCCGCTCAAGTCATTTTCTAGAACACCAGGGGATCAAACAGCCATCAGAAAGCAGATCGGTTTACCGCTTCACGACAAGCTCGTCGTTTTTGTCGGCCGTTTAGTCAAAGAGAAAGGTTTGCTTGAATTAGCGGAAGCTGTCAACGGGATGGAGGGTGTAAAAGCCGTCTTTGTCGGAAAAGGCCCCCTCGCAAAGGAGCTGGCCGAACGGGCGGGAGAATCCATTATACTCCCGGGGCAGGTGCCGAATGAACAAGTCAAACATTATTTAATGGCAGCTGACCTGTTTGCCCTTCCATCCTACAGTGAAGGAATGCCGACTGTCGTCCTTGAGGCGATCGCTTTAAAACTGCCTGTCATCGCAACACGGGTTGGTGGTCTCCCATCACTATTTTCTACGTATCAACATCTGCTCATTGAACCGCGTTCAACGAGTCAGCTAAAAGAAGCGATTCACGCTTATCTTTATGAAAACAGATGGAACGAGCAAGTGAAGAACGATCTTCACCACATCGTCCATACAGATTATTCATCATCACATAATGCTACGCTCCTGATTCAGCAATATGAAAAGGTGCAGAATCAATCAACATCCACCGTTTAAACAGGATGAAATGTGCAAAGACTGATAGATAAACAGTTTGGAACGACCAATATGCTTTTACTGAGAGGATGAAACATGTTGAAGAAAATTGCTGTGATTGGAACAGGATATGTCGGGTTAGTATCGGGTACTTGTTTTGCTGATATCGGAAATCGCGTCATTTGTTGTGACATCGACGAATCAAAAATCAACAGCTTAAAAAGCGGTCTCGTTCCAATTTATGAACCGGGCTTAAAGGAATTGATTGAGAAGAATACAGAAGAAGGAAGATTGTGTTTTACAACCAATATTCCCGCTGCAATTCGAGAATCAGAGATTATTTATATTGCTGTAGGAACACCAATGACACCTCAGGGGGAAGCGGATTTAACATTCGTGAAAGCTGTGGCTCAAACGGTTGGGGAACACCTGAATGGCTACAAAATCATCGTGAATAAGAGCACAGTGCCGGTTGGAACAGGACGTCTTGTTCAAGCCATTGTTCAAAAGGCTTCACGCAGTAAATATCCATTTGACGTCGTCTCCAATCCAGAGTTTCTGCGGGAAGGTTCAGCTATTCAAGATACGATGAATATGGAGAGAGCGGTGATTGGCTCTACAAGCGCACATGCATCCACGATCATTAAAAAATTGCATGATCCGTTTCAAACAGAAGTGGTTGAGACCAATCTAGAAAGTGCAGAAATGATTAAGTATGCGGCAAATGCCATGCTCGCCACAAAAATCTCATTCATCAATGACATTGCGAACATTTGCGAGAGAGTTGGTGCTGATGTGGAAAAAGTCAGCGAAGGCGTTGGGTTAGACAGCCGGATCGGGCATAAATTTTTAAAAGCAGGCATTGGATTTGGCGGTTCTTGTTTCCCAAAAGATACGATGGCTCTTCTCAAAATAGCCGAAACAGCTGGCTACCGGTTCAAGCTGATCGAATCTGTCATTGAAACAAACAACCACCAAAGAGCCCATCTTGTCAGCAAACTGATGAGTGTGTTCGGTGATATTAAAGGAAAAACAATTTCCGTTTTAGGGCTCGCATTTAAACCAAATACAAACGATATGCGTTCAGCCCCAGCACTAGATATTATCCCAATGCTGAGAGAGCTCGGAGCTTTTGTCAAAGCCTATGATCCAATTGCTTATATAGAAGCAGAAAGAGAGCTTGGCCCGCAGGCGGTCTTCAGCAATGATCTCTATGAAACAGTGAAAGATACAGATGCTTGTCTCATCTTAACGGAATGGGATGACGTACAGAAGATGGATAAGGATCAGATCAAGCAGCTACTTCGTTCTCCCATTTTAATTGATGGAAGGAATTTGTTTGATCCAGCAGAAATGAAAGAGAGAGGATTTATTTACCAGTCCATCGGCCGCCCAGGCGTATGGGAAACAGAATTGGTATCGAAGGCACAATAATAGGGGGAACTTGGATGAAGAAAGTATTGGTCACTGGGGGAAGTGGATTTATAGGATCTCATACGGTAGAGGCTTTATTAGAGAAAGGTTATGAGCCCATCGTTCTTGATAACTTTTCAACTGGATCGAAGGAAAATATCGCTCATCTTTCCGTACAATGCATTGAAGCAGATGTCACAAAATCAGAAACGGTCGATTTGATCAAACACATTGCACCAGATTATATCATTCATCTTGCAGCGCAAGTGAGTGTAGCCGTTTCGGTTCAACATTTCGTCTACGACGAAGAGGTCAATATTAAAGGTTCGCTTCATGTGATCAAAGCAGCGGCTGAAGCCGGGGTGGAGAAAGTGGTGTTTGCCTCATCGGCAGCAGTCTATGGAGACCCAGTCTATCTGCCGGTCGACACAGCTCATCCACTGCAGCCTGGTTCACCTTATGGCTTGTCGAAACTGACAGTTGAACGATACTTACAGATGGCAAAATCACTCTATGATGTGGACTATTGTATTATGCGGTACAGCAATGTATATGGTCCGCGCCAAGACGCACTTGGTGAAGGCGGTGTTGTCTCAATTTTTTCTGATAAGTTTGCAAAACATGAGGCACCTTTCATCTTCGGGAACGGGGAACAAACAAGAGATTTCATCTATGTAGGCGATCTAGCCGCAGCGAATGTTGCAGCTTTAACAGCTCAATCAAACGTTTGTTTAAATATCTCAAGTGGTCATTCCATCACGGTGAATGAGCTGTTTCAAACGATGAAGCGAGTCACGAGATCAGATCTTGAACCGATTTATAAGCCTCAGCGTGCAGGAGATATTGTGCATAGTACATTGGAAAATGAGGAAACGAAACAAGTCTTAGCATGGGAGCCTGTTGTGACTTTACAAGAAGGTTTGGCTCGTACCATTTCCTACTATGAACAGGAAGTAAAGGCTTAATCCCTCAAATCGGATGGGTTGCTTAGGAGGAACATGGGTATGAGTGTGAAACAAACAGCATGGCAAATGATAATCGGATGTATTTTATTAATAGCAGGTATCGGGCTTGTACAAATGGCATCCACGCAGCCTATCGGGTTAAAGAAGATGGTGGTCATTCCGGTTTTGATTGTGGTGCTCATAGCGGCTGCTATATGTATGAAGCTCTACATGAATGGTGAGCACATATTCATGTCAGCCATTTACCTTTTGATTGCATTAACATTTCTCAATAACGCTTTTTTCTCTATCAGTGCCGGATTCTTTAGTCTCTTTCTTTACCGCATCATGCTCTTGGCTGTCTTTGCTTTATTCATATGGCGGATGAGAGACAAAGGAACGTACATATCCCAGTGGCAGCAAATTCGTGTTAAAGGCATTCTTGGTTTTTTCGCTGCATGGTTTCTTTACGGGCTCATCTCACTGCTTTGGGCTCATTCGGTCACAGACGGGCTGAAATATATGTCTCTTCTTGCGATGGGAATGGGTTTTGTCTTTCTTGTGGTCATGTACATTCAGCGAATGGATCAGATCGTGACTTTTTATAGTATTTGGCTAGTCATGACTGTATTTGTGATGGGAATCGGGTTCTATAATCACTTGACCTTGAATCATTTACCGAATACCTCATTGTATCTTGGACCAGCGTACAAACAGCACTATCCTACGGCTGTCTTCTTTAACCAAAATGACTTTGCGACGTTTTTATCTATTAGCTTTTTCTTATATGTGGCGTGCATGCGCCAAATGAAAAATGGTTATATCAAAGCGTTCGGATTACTAGGAGCCATCTTAGCGCTGTATCTTATTTTGTTAACAGAATCGCGCGCCAGCTTGCTTGGCATATTAGCTGGAGCGGCAATCTATGTATGGCTATTGATGCCTCGCTTTTTAAAAAAGTGGTCCATCATGGCAGCAGGCGGGCTTGGTATCATCTGTATCGCCATTTTTTCAGCCAAAATCTATTCTGTCTTTTATGACTTGTTTCTCGCTTCTCAGGTCGCTCATTCTTTTAGCGAACCACTTCCGTCCAACATTGCCCGTGCGAATTTAATCAAAAACGCCTGGCATTTCTTTACGAATTCATATGGCTTCGGGGTTGGAGCGGGCAATGTGTCTTATTACTTAGCTCACTTTTCTATCTTTGATACAGATCAGGTCGTGGAAGTTCACAATTGGCTGCTAGAGGTGATGACGAATTTTGGGTTTGCCGTCATGCTAGGTTATATCTCAGTGTATGCCTATCTCATGTTCTCACTGTACAAACAATACCAATTGGCTGACACGAGATCAGCCAAGATGATCATTGAAGGTCTATTTGCTGCCATGCTGAGCTTTCTCGTCTCAAGTATCAGTCCGAGTTCGGTCTCGAATTTATATTTCCACTGGGTGTTTCTAGGTCTAGTGATCGCAGCGGTCAATATCATGAAAAATAAACAGCGTTTCAAGCCGTGGGCAAACGTGTGATACTGAGTTTGGATGGCTACACTAGTGAAAAATTAAATACGTCAATGTTGGGAGAATGAGCATGTCTGGTTTGATGTTAAGAATAGGGAAGCGAATGAAAAAATATATCGTCTGGCTTGTGCTTCTGCCTGTCGCATTAGCTGCTTTTGGTTTCTTTTTTGCCAAGGGGACAGTAGAACAGTCTAGTTACACAGCTGCTGTGACCTTGACGCTTGGGAAATATGACGACGGTGTGTATAACAATATGGAAGAAGTGACATCTCTATTAAAAAGTGATGCATTTCTGAATCAAGCACTCCGTGATGTAAAGGAAGAAGAAAGGCAGGATGTGAAAAATCGTTTGATTCTCACGAACCAGTCCGATACACAATTGCAGTTGTCGTTTACAGATGCTGATCAAGCTAGAGCTTTGGCGGTAGTGAAACAAGTGTCAGATACATTTTTAAAGCAGGACAAAGCCTTATTTACGAAAAGACAGCAAGTCATTGAAAGGAGACTATCCGCTCTTGAAGATGAATCTGTCAGCAATGACTCCAAAGTCGATAAAGAACGATTTTTATATGAATTGGAATCGACAAAGCTGGGTATGAAGCAGGCAAAGATTGTCGATCCTGCCCAAGTGCTTGATGAAGGGAACAAAGGGATGTCAGCGAAAAAACGGGCATTGCTTGGACTTGTCATTGGCCTTAGCATCTCGCTTATGTTTGTTGTGTTACCTGAAGTGTTCAAAGAATCTTAATGATGAACTGGAGATGAGTCTTAGGTGAACAATCAACCGTTAGTATCAATTATTACACCGGCGTATAATGCGGAACGTTATTTAACGGATACAGTTCATTCCGTCCTTGCCCAAACCTATTCCAACTGGGAGCTTATCATTGCAGATGATTGCTCAACAGATGGCACAAGGAAGCTGTTAGGGGAATTAAGTCAGACGGACGACAGAATCAACGTCATTTATTTAGAGGAAAACGGGGGAGCCGCTATTGCTAGAAACACAGCCATCAAACAGGCGAAAGGCCGCTTTATCGCTTTTTTAGATAGCGATGATATGTGGAAACAGACAAAGCTCGAAAAGCAGGTCAAGTTTATGTTAGAAAATGATCATGCCTTTACTTTCACGGCATATGACATCATTTCAGAAAATGGAGAGCCATTACAAAAAACCGTCACAGCGCCGGCTCAGTTGAACTACAATGAAGCTTTAAAAAATACGATTATCGGCTGTTTGACGGTGATGCTCGATCTTCAACAAGTAGGACACGTGGAAATGCCAAACATTCGAACAAGGCAGGACTTAGCCACATGGCTCTCTATTTTAAAAAAAGGATTTACTGCCTATGGAATGAGTGAGCCGCTCAGTGAATATCGCATCGTGGGAAACTCG
The DNA here is from genome assembly GCF_048270685.1 of Bacillus sp. AK25. NCBI lineage: Bacteria > Bacillati > Bacillota > Bacilli > Caryophanales > Bacillaceae > Bacillus > Bacillus sp. AK25. The sequence continues at coordinate 3,153,943 of NZ_JBLUWC010000001.1, read as the reverse complement.
ATTTCTAGTAACAAGTGGAAAGCAGCGAAAAAAACATGGTTTGTCTATAGAGAAATTGAGCAGCTTCATTTTGTGAAAGCATCTTGGTGTTTTATGCACTATGCCACAAATGCTGTCAAAAAGCGCTTATAAACAGAAGGGAAAAAAGGTGATAAAGGTGAAAGCAGAGTCGATCATACATGTGATTGTCGCAACGGGAGAATGGGGACACGATGGCCTAAGGTACAGACGGCATCGACTGGCGGAATTTCTTGCATCTGATCCAGAAACGAAAGAGGTCATCTGGGTATGCCCATCTGCCACTCGTCAATCAGCTCCCTTTCAGCCTATAACGGATCGAATGAAGCAAATGACCATTCCTGATGTGCTCAAGAGCAAGTTTTTTCGCTTTGGCCGTTATCAAGATATGTTTTATTTTCATAAATTATCTCCTCTTCTTGAGCATTTGCGTCAAGAAGAAAAGCAGGGCATAGCCGTCTGTTTATGGTATACGTTTCCGGGATTTCCGCTCTTATCTTCTTTATTTGAATGGAAACATATTGTGTATGATTGCAGTGACCTGTGGGGAGAGCCCATCAGCGGAAAAAACAACATTCTCTCTTATATGAGGCAGCGAGTCATTGTAAAAGCAGAAAACCGCATTATTAAATATGCACACAGCATTACGTGCTCTTCACAATACTTACATGATCAAATCAAAAAAAGGCTCATGGGTGAACCGAAAGATGTCTTTACAGTAGAAAATGGCGTCGAGTATGATGTGTTTGCAAAAAGCAACCTCCCTAGCAGGGAAGACGTGCTAGAGGGAAGAGAGGGAACGGTTCTTGGCTTTATAGGTGGGATCAAGCCGAAGCTCGATTTTGACATGATCGCTCAAGCTGCTCGTATGCAGCCAGATTGGACATTTTTATTTGTCGGTCCGGATGGAACGAATGGAGATCCATCTTTTCAGCATGCACTCAAACTGCCCAATGTCCTATGGACAGGAGCAGTCGCACCAGAAGAAGTGCCTGCTTATATGAAATTAATTGATGTAGGGATGATGCCATACAAACAGTCTCCTTACAATCAAGCGGTTTTTCCGCTCAAGCTGTATGAATTTTTAGCTGCCGGCATCCCTGTTGTTGGTTTAAATCTTCCATCAACGGAAAGGCTAAAAGAGAATGATGTGTATGAATATGTAGAGGGCGAAGATCCAGCTCTCTTCGTCGAAGCCTGCCAGAAAGTGATCAGTAAAAAAGATGACATGACATGCAGACATCTAAGACAAAGCCGAGCAAAGAAAAAAGATTGGCACGCACTGTTCACAAACATGGTGGAATTAACGAATATTAAAGAAAACGCATAATTCATTCAGGATTGTGCGTTTTTATTTGTTTCTTCTTCTTAGGGGGAGCTTGTGATCATCCTATATTCAATTGTATAATGGAAAGAGCGGCCAATATACAAAATACAGATTTCAATTTAGAAGGAGACTGACCTATGGATTACGAACGCGCCTTATTAGCGTTTTTTGTCTCTCTGGCTACAGTTTTAATTGTGACACCAATCGTCAAAAAGTTTGCAATTAAGATTGGTGCAGTGGACCAGCCGAATAAACGAAAAGTTCATGATAGAGTAATGCCTCGAATGGGCGGTTTGGCGATTTTTATTGGGGTAGCGGCTGGAGCACTAGCAGGCGGGCTGTTTCTACATAATAAAATTACAGCTATATCAGTTGGCGCTGTACTCATCGTCATTTTAGGTATATTTGATGATAAATATAATTTAAGTGCAAAATTTAAATTTCTTGTGCAAGTTCTCGTTGCTTGCTTAATCGTGAGCACGGGCTTAAAAATGGACTTTTTCTCTGTTCCTTTCTTAACAGATCGACTGGAGTTAGGATGGATGGCGTATCCCCTGACTGTACTATGGATTGTTGGGATTACAAATGCGATCAATTTAATTGACGGATTAGATGGACTGGCTGCCGGAATTTCGGTTATCGGTTTAACCACGATTGCCGTCATGGCATTTTCTGCGGACAAGATCCTGATTCTTTCGTTATCTCTTGTCGTCATTGGCAGTACCATCGGTTTTCTTTTTTATAACTTCCATCCAGCAAAAATATTTATGGGTGATACAGGTTCGTTATTTTTAGGCTATATGATCTCGGTCCTGTCACTTTTAGGATTGTACAAAAGTGTTACTTTGTTTAGTGTTGTTGTCCCTGTAATTATTTTAGGTGTGCCTATCTTTGATACGACCTTTGCGATCATCAGACGAATATTGAATAAACAGCCTATCTCAGCACCTGACAAATCACACATCCATCATCGACTGATGGCCTTTGGTTTATCACATCGAATGGCAGTGATTGTGATTTACATGATTGGCTTAGTCTTCAGCTTAAGCGCGATTTTGCTGACAAGTGCCACCATTTGGCTGTCATTGATCATCATCTTTTTACTGGTCATGTTTATGCAAGTTATCGCTGAAGTCACTGGTTTGGTGAACGAAGAGTTTAAACCATTTACGAAATTCTACAAACGTATGGTCAAAAGACAATAAAAAACAGCCCGCTTCCAAGGAACGGGCTGTTTTCCTATTATTGTCCTGATGTGCTGGTCGAAGGGGCCTGTGTATCGGCTGACCCTGTTGCATCAGAAGATGAATCGGTTTGTGTATTTGTTTCAGTTGAGGACGATGACTCAGCAGGAAGCTTTAAATGCGTCCTTAACTCATTTTGCACCTCAGCCAAGTTGGTTTGATCTGGCTCAAAGAAGTATGTTCGATTTGGACCTAAATAAAGGTCTGATCCTTTAATAGATAGTGTTTCAGTATCGTCTCCTTTAAAACCACTGTAAATTTGCTGTAGAGCAAGTCCTTCTGTGATGCGGAAGTTGGTTGTTATATGATCACTTACTTCTTTTGCGATATTATCCACGTTTGCAATGTTATGAGGTTTCGCCATTTGATCAATCATGGCACGTAAGATTTGTTTCTGACGATCGTTACGCCCGAAATCACCACGTGGATCTTGTTTTCTCATTCGCGCATAAGCAAGTGCCTCTTCCCCGTTTAAATGCATATTCCCTTTTTTAAAGTAAATCTTTTTCGATTTTTTGACGTCACTTTTTTCATTGAAGTCAAATGGAACGTCTATATCGATTCCCCCAACTTCATCAATGACATCCTTAAAACCGTCAAAGTCCACTGTTGCATATTTGTCAATTGGGATATGCAAGAATTGTTCGACAGTTTCAATCGTTTCGTCTTTACCGCCTTTAGCAAATGCCGCATTGATCTTTACTTTATTTCCCGTTGTGTCACTAGCAAGCTGTACTCGTGTGTCACGGGGGATACTGACCATTTTCATCGTTTTATCCTGAGGATTAATCGTTGCCACGATGAGTGAATCTGAACGGCCGTGATCACCATTTGTGGCGTAATCCTCTATGCCAACAAATAGGACAGAGAAAGGTTTTTTCTTTATATCAATGACAGCATCACGGAGTTTCGATTTCTCTCCGCGCTCTAATTCATCATAAGTTTTGTCAGCAGCTTGGAGTGTATTCACAATCTTATAAACTGCAAATCCGCCCATGCAGATGAAGAGAAGCAAAAATAAGACCAGAATCCGTTTGAAAATCTTTTTCTTCTTACTCTTTTTCTTTCGTACACGCACTTTTACTCGTTGTGCCATTCATCTGTCTCCTTTATCGGACCAACGTCCTTTTCTAAATAAATCAATTCGCCTTCTTTAGTAACACTCTTTCCATTAGTTAACTCAGTCATCCATTCAATGAACTGCTCTGTTTGTGTTTCTTCTACATACGTTTCAAAAATCACATCTTCTGCATAATGGATGTCTTTTAGCTGAAAAGATGAGGCTCTAAGCTCATTCTCTACCTTTCCAAGCCATGTATAATCTATTGTTGTGTGCATCGTACGCATTAAACAGCGTTCTACCATACCAACATGATTGATTGCTTCAGACACAGATTTTCCGTACGCACGAATTAATCCACCGGCACCTAGCTTAATACCGCCGAAATAACGAGTGACGACAACAACTGTATCTTTCAGCTTGCGTTTTTTAAGCACTTCAAGCATGGGTACCCCTGCCGTACCGCTTGGTTCACCATCATCATTTGCTTTTTGAATCAGATCATGTTCACCGATCAAATAGGCGGAACAATTATGAGTGGCGTTCCAATGTTGTTTTTTTATGGATTGTATAAAGGCTTGTGCTTCTTCTTCTGAGACAGCACGTTGTATATGACAAATAAAACGTGATTTTTCAATGACGATCTCATGCTCGCCACGGCTTTTGACTGTGAGATAGCGGTTCAGCAAAAGACATACCCTCCTGACAAGCAAATTGTAAGGCTACAGAAAATTTGCATTGGTTTTAGAATTTTACAGCGTATTTTGTTATGATGATAGGAGCGGAAAAAGGGTCGTCATAAAAATTTCATGATTTATACGCATTCTTTCATTATAATTCGACATAAAATGCAGATCAATGACATTTATAATAAAAAAAGATGACATCACTGTTACGGGAGGGAAAAGCCATGACAACACCTAAAATGGATCCGAAGTTATTGGATTCAATCATCATGAAAATGCTAAGTACAGTTGATGGCAGTAAGGACGAAGTATTTAGAATCGGCGAACAGTCCCGTCAACAATATGAAAGCCTAGTAGAAGAGCTTAAGCAAATTAAACAGCAAGTCAACGAAGTCATTGATTTTGGGGATAAACTAGAAGTACATACGAGACATGCTAGAAATCGTTTATCTGAAGTCAGCAGAAACTTCAACAAATTCAGCGAAGAAGAAATACGAGAAGCCTATGAAAAAGCACATAACCTGCAAGTAGAATTGACCATGATCCAGCAGCGCGAAAAACAGCTGAGGGAAAGAAGAGATGATCTCGAAAGACGATTGTTAAGCTTACAAGACGTCATTGAACGTTCAGAAACGCTTGTGAGCCAGATCACGGTCGTCCTCAACTACTTGAACCAAGATTTACGTCAGGTCGGTGTTTTACTTGAAGATGCTCAGGCAAAACAAGATTTTGGACTAAGAATTATTGAAGCCCAGGAAGAAGAGCGCAAAAGGGTATCACGAGAAATCCATGATGGACCTGCTCAGATGCTGGCAAACGTGATGATGCGTTCAGAACTAATTGAACGAATTTTTAGAGACCGTGGAACAGAAGAAGGATTTAAAGAAATTAGAAGTCTAAGACAGAATGTGCGAAATGCACTGTACGAAGTGAGAAGAATCATTTATGATTTAAGACCGATGGCTTTAGATGATTTGGGTCTCATTCCGACACTGCGAAAATACTTAAACACAATTGAAGAATATGATGGAAAAACCAAAATTACGTTCCAGTGCTTAGGTGATACTGAAAGCGAAAGAATTGCTTCTCAATTTGAAGTGGCACTATTTAGACTAGCTCAAGAAGCTGTCACAAATTCTTTAAAGCATTCTGAAGCTGAAGAAATCTCTGTGAAGGTTGAAGTGACGAAAGACTTTGTCACCTTAATTATCAAAGACGATGGAAAAGGCTTTGATATGAAGGATGTTAAAACAAATAAAAACAAATCCTTTGGGTTACTTGGTATGAAAGAGCGCGTAGACTTACTAGAAGGTAAAATGACCATAGACTCAAAAATAGGTCTAGGGACATTCATCATGATTAGAGTACCGTTAACATTACAAAATAAAATTGTAAAATAGAGACAAAAGACATATTGACCATAAAGTTCAGGTGTAGAACAATAAACATGGGGAGGCGTAGCTTGTGACTAAAGTAAATATTGTAATTATCGATGACCACCAATTATTCCGTGAAGGTGTCAAACGGATTTTAGATTTTGAACCTACTTTTGAAGTAGTTGCAGAAGGAGACGACGGTGACGAAGCTGCACGTATCGTAGAACACTATCATCCGGATGTTGTCATTATGGACATTAATATGCCGAATGTAAATGGTGTGGAGGCTACAAAACAGCTAGTAGAGCTTTATCCCGAATCAAAAGTCATTATCCTATCTATTCATGACGATGAAAACTATGTGACACATGCATTAAAAACAGGAGCAAGAGGCTACTTGTTAAAAGAAATGGATGCAGATACCCTCATTGAAGCAGTAAAAGTAGTAGCTGACGGAGGCTCTTATTTACATCCGAAAGTCACTCATAACTTAGTAAATGAATTCCGACGCTTAGCAACAAGCGGCGTTTCAGCACATCCACAGCACGAGGTATATCCTGAAATTCGCAGACCACTTCATATCTTAACAAGACGTGAATGTGAAGTTCTTCAAATGTTAGCTGACGGAAAGAGCAATAGAGGTATTGGTGAGTCGCTCTTTATTAGTGAGAAAACAGTCAAAAACCACGTGAGTAACATTTTGCAAAAAATGAATGTAAATGACCGTACTCAAGCTGTTGTTGTAGCAATTAAAAACGGCTGGGTAGAAATGAGATAATGTTCCGGACAAGTACTCCTTTTTCGCCTGTTTTTAGTTCTCTCATATTCAAGTTAGAGAGCAATGATAGGCAGGTAAGGAGTCTTTTTCGGATATAGCGGGCTTGCCTATTGATTAGGCAAGCTTTTTTGATTAGTATTATAAATCTAGTGAAAAACAATGATCATTCTTTTTTAAAAAGCAACTTAACGGATAAGGAAGGTATTTAAGAATGAAAATAGCCGTTGTAACAGACAGTACTGCTTATATACCACAAGAACTACGTGATAAACATCATATTCATATGATCCCTCTGAATGTCATCTTTGGTACTGAATCATACCGTGAAGAAGTAGAAATGGATTGGAAGACATATTATGAAGAAGTCAAGAAACATAAAGATCTTCCAACAACCTCTCAGCCTGCTTTCGGTGAACTTATAGAATTATATGAAAAACTTAGTGAAACATATGATGCTGTGATTAGTATACATCTGTCAAGCGGAATTAGTGGAACATACAATAGTGCGGCCTCAGCGAATGAACTAGTTGACGGAATCGACATTTATCCGTTTGATACAGAGACTAGCTGTATGGCGCAAGGTTTTTATGTGTTAGAAGCTGCTGAAAAAATCCAAGGTGGTGCTTCTCCAGAAGAAGTGATTTCCCATCTCAATTATCTGAAAGAAAATCAAAGAGCTTATTTTATGGTAGACGATTTAACTCATTTACAACGTGGCGGCAGATTAAATGGTGCTCAGGCTTTTATTGGAAGCCTCTTAAAGGTAAAGCCTATCTTGCATTTTGACAACAAGCTAATTGTCCCTTTTGAGAAGATTCGTACACGCAAAAAAGCCATTTCACGTATTTTTGAATTATTTGATGAAGATGCATCACGTGGTGTTCCAATGAGAGCAACTCTGATACATGGTAATAGAGAAGAAGAAGCAGATGAATTAATTGCGCACTTATTAGAAAAGTATCCTCATGTTGAATTTTATAAAAGCTACTTTGGTGCCGTGATTGGCACTCATCTAGGCGAAGGCTCTTTAGCACTTGGCTGGATCATCAGATAGATATCAAAATCCCCTTTTCTCATGGAAAAGGGGATTTGTTTTTCTGTTTTTACAATTAGACGAAAGGCCTTCTCTTTGTACATAATGGGTCAACATGAATGGAAAGGTAGTGCGTGAAATTGAATCTGGAAAAAGCAATGGAACTCAGTCACAAGCTACAATCAAGGCATCTTCTTCCTATTGAATGTCAATGTACACAGTCCGAATTGGAGTGGCTGGAGAATCAAGGATTCATCCATAGAACACCTGCTGTCAATAGGGTGGCGAGTGGTTTGATCTGCTGCCGGTGCGGTGTATCAAACAAGCGCTACTTTGCCCTCTCTCCGTGTGAAACATGTAAAAAAGACTGTGTATACTGTAGATCCTGCATCATGCTGGGAAAAGTAAGTGAATGTGGCTTTCTCTATGAATGGACGGGTCCACAAAAGAAAGAAACAAGACAAGTTGAATTAACATGGCAGGGAGAACTTTCTAAAGGGCAAAAGAGAGCGTCCGATAGGCTAGTAGAAGCAATCCAAAACAAATTTGATCTGCTCGTTTGGGCTGTTTGTGGTGCGGGGAAAACGGAGGTGCTTTTTCACGGAATAAAATATGCGCTAAATAACGGAATGAGTGTTTGTATTGCGACGCCTAGAACCGATGTTGTACTTGAGCTTGAACCTCGAATGAGAAAGGCATTTCAAGGACTGAATATAGCTGCACTTTATGGCGGGAGTTCTCAAAGATTTCAAATGGCACCGCTTATGATCGCTACAACCCATCAGCTAATGAGATATAAAAACGCTTTTGATGTCCTCATTGTAGACAAAGTCGATGCTTTTCCTTATTCAATGGATGAACGGCTTCAGTTTGCTGTTTTAAAGTCAATGAAAAAAACAGGAGTTAGAATTTACTTAAGTGCCACACCATCTAAAAAAATGCAAAAGGATGTTGCTTGTAGACAATTAGAAGCGATCAAAATTCCTCTGCGCTTCCACCAAAAACCGCTGCCTGTCCCAACATTTCAATGGGTTGGAGATTGGAAAAAGAAATTAAAAAGAAATCGGCTTCCAGCATCTACAATGAACTGGCTGCATGAACATATCACAAAGAAAAAAAGAGTGCTACTCTTTGTTCCTTCTATTTCTACTATGAAGAAGGTAACTCATATTCTTCAAGTTCAATGTGTAAATGTACAGGGAGTTTCTGCCGATGATCAAGAAAGGAAGCAAAAAGTCCAGCATTTCAGAGATCATAGATACGATGTATTGGTTACAACAACTATTCTAGAAAGAGGCGTTACCATTCAAGATGTTCAAGTGGGCGTATTAGGTGCGGAATCTCCTATTTTTACAGAAAGTGCACTTGTCCAAATTTCTGGTAGAGCAGGGAGACATCCAGATTTTTTTAATGGAGACGTGTACTTTTTTCATTTTGGTTTAACGAGAAGTATGAAACAAGCAAAGAAACATATCGTAAAAATGAATAATACAGCTGAAAAAGAGTTTTCTGAAAAATAGTGTGGGTTCAACTAAATCATGGTACATTATATTCACAAAACACAAATGGCAGGAGAGACAAAATATGCTACTCAACGCAAAAGAAATACTACTTAAAGAAATTCTCTATCAATATCTCAACCAATTAAACATGATTTGTCATTGTGAAAAATGTATAGAAGATGTATTAGCCATTTCTCTAAATCAAGTGAAACCGCAATATATAACAGATATCGATAAAATATCCTACAGTAAATCCGAGATGGTGGATAAACAGAAAAATACGGCGATGCTCGTCATTCTGACAGAAGCTGCTTCAACGGTCACAACATATCCAAGGTGCGAAAATCATTTGCCGTTGAACAAAGAAAATCGTTGATTTGTCCAATTTGTGAGAGCCATTTTGTGGCTGCTTTTACATGGAAATCATTCCTACTATTAAATGAAGATTGTTTATGTGTAGCATGTAAGGACCACCTGATGAAGATTCAAGGTCCTACTTGTCCCAAATGCGGAAGAGCGCAATTAAATGATCAATTGTGTCAGGATTGTTCAAGGTGGAATAAACGACGGGATTTTGCTGAGATTCTTGTGATGAATCGATCTGTTTATGCTTACAACGACTTTATGAAAGATATTCTAGCTCGATTTAAATTTCGAGGTGATACGGCTTTAGCTGATCTATTTAAAAAAGATGTACAGTCAGCGTTTAAACGTTCTTTTTCAATCAAAGAACCGGTCCTTGTCCCAATTCCTTTGAGTAAAGAGAGATTAAAGGAAAGAGGATTCAATCAGTCAATGATGCTTGCTTCCATGATTGGCGGACCTATATTGGAGCCACTTATAAAAGTACATCAAAGGAAGCAGTCTAAGAAAAGAAAAAATGAACGTTTACATCAACAGAATTTGTTCCAATTAAGGCAGTCAAACCCGATCGTTCTAAAGGATGTCGTGTTAATCGATGACATTTATACAACTGGGGCGACAGTCTATCATGCAGCAAAAATTTTAAAAGGAGCAGGCGCCAAAAGTGTTTCCTCTTTTACGTTGATTCGTAGTTAAAAATCATGACAATCAACCGATATTAAGAAAAGAAAATAACGTAAGGGGTTTTGGTTATGAATCAATTGGCAAACTGTCCACAATGTAATCAGTTATTTTTAAAAACCACCATCCAAACGGTTTGTAACAAATGCTTTGAAGAAGAAGAACGTTCTTTTGATATCGTTTATAAATTCTTGCGTAAGCAAAGTAATAGACAATCAACCATTGCTGAAATAGTAGACGCAACAGAAGTTGATGAAGAATTAATCCTGAAATTTATCCGTTTGAAAAGACTTCAAATTAGTCAATTCCCGAATATCAATTATCCTTGTGAAAGATGCGGCCAACCGATCAGGAAAAACAAGCTGTGTAGCCATTGTGAAAAGGATATAAAGACGCAAATCAGCCAAATGGACCAAGAAGAAGAGCGTAAAAGGGAGATTGAATCTAGGAAAAAAGACACCTATTATGCCATTAATCCTAAAAACGACTGATTCCCTAAACTAAGTTGCAGTTTGGTCGATAAAATGGATAGAATCAAGACAGACTGTAACGGAAAGCGAGAGGAATCCCGTGAAAATTAATCGATATGGAACACAACCAGTAAATCCTTACAAGAAAACATATGAGAAACAAACGTTGCAATCGAATCAAGCAAAATCAACTGACAAAGTCGAAATTTCTAAAAAGGCAATCGAAATGCAAAAGGTGCCGAATATCATGAAAGAACGTCAAGATAAAATAGACCAAATTAAAAAAAGCATTGAAGCCGGAACATATCAAGTAGATACAAAAGGCATTGCAGATAAAATGTTGAATTTTTATAAACAACAATAACAAAAGGGAGTAGCGTGAATGTCAGTAAAAATAATGATTGAAGAACTGCACCGTCTCTACGGATTACATGAACAGCTTCTAAAGCTGTCTAAGAATAAAACAGAAATGCTGAAAAATAACGAGATCGATGCTCTTTCAGAGGTTCTGAACCTTGAGCAAAAATATATTCAGGCCATTTCACAATTAGAAGAAAAGCGGATTGAAGCAGCAGTTCAATTTTTACAAAGTGATCAATCGCCGACAATCACCGCATGTATCGAAAAAGCTACAGGAACGGATCAAGAAGAGCTTATTTCGTTATATGAGAAGCTGAATGACATCATGGTGGAACTGAAAGATGTAAACGAACTGAACAAACAGCTTATTCAGCAGTCACTTCAATTTATTTCACTGACATTCGATCTTGTGAATCCTAACAAAGAAAATATGAATTACGGACAAAATGGTCTTGAGAGTTCAAAGCCTAAACAGCATAGGGCTTTGTTTGATTCAAAGGCGTAAACAAGGAGGATATCTATGGGTTCTACATTCATGGGACTAGAAACGGCAAAACGAGGAATCACAGCCCAGCGTGCAGGGCTGTATGTCACATCAAACAACGTATCCAATGCAAATACTGATGGCTACTCAAGACAGAGAGTTACCTTTAAAGCAGAGAATCCTTACCCAGTGATTTCAGTTTATGATGGCAAGACATACGGCCAAATGGGGACAGGTGTCCAAGTTGGAACTGTTGAAAGAATTCGAGACAGCTTTTTAGATCTTCAGTATAGAGATCATAACAATAACCTGTCTTATTATGCGACGAAGTCTGATGCTCTTTCACAAATGGAAGGAGTGATGAATGATTTAACAGATGAAGGCTTGAATAGAGCCTTTGATAATCTCTGGAAATCATTACAAGTCTTATCGGAATCGAAAAATGCTGATACTGCTTCAGCCCGTACAGTTGTTAAGACAAGTGCTCAGGCTTTAGTAGATCAATTCCGCCTGCTAAATTCTTCTTTAACAACGATACAAAAGAATTTGAAAACTGAACTCGATTCAACGGCAAAAAATGTGAACACCCTATTAACTCAAATTGATGAAGTGAATAAACAGATTGCAACAGTTGAGCCAAATGGTTATCTTCCCAATGATCTTTATGATACCCGAGACGCTCTTATAGATCAGCTTTCCTCACTTGTTGATATTAAAGTGAGCTACAACCCTTCTGGAGGAAATGCTCTGGAAATTGCTGAAGGAACCGTTAACATCGACATTATCGGTGCTAATGGGCAATCTGCTGGAACAATTTTAAATGGCATTACCAATGAAAAATCTGAATTGCAACTTTCCTATGATAATACGACAGGACTTGTTAACTCACTCCAATTTGGAACGACAACCATCGCAGCTGATCAATTACAAGTGAATGGTAAAGTAAAAGCACTTGTTGAGGCGTATGGCTACATGTCTAATGGAGATGAAAAAGGCATGTACCCGGATATGCTTGCTGAGCTGGATGAAGTAGCAAAAGTATTTATGGATGCTTTTAACGACGTCCATAAGCAAGGATACACGTTAAATGGCACAAGTGGACAAGATTTTTTCGATATTGAGAATAACAATGATTTGAATAAAGGCTTGGCAGCCCGTATCAAAGTGAGTGACGTGATTTTAGCATCGACAGATAACATTGCTGCATCTCTTAATCAAACGCAAGGTGATGGTTCGAATGCTACGAAATTAGCTAATATTCAAAACTTAAAGCTACCAATCGGCGGAAATACCACAACGATTCAGGATTACTATCAGAATGTCATTGCCGAAATGGGGATACAAGCTAAAAAGAACATGACCCTTGAAAGCAGTTCAGCAGCTCTTGTGAATTCAGCCAATGAGCGCAGGATGTCAACTAGTGCTGTATCTATAGATGAAGAAATGACGAACATGATTCAATTTCAGCATGCGTATAATGCAGCAGCAAGAATTATGACGTTACAAGACGAAGTATTAGATAAAATAATAAACGGCATGGGAGTCGTAGGAAGGTAGGGTAACTGATGCGAGTCACGCAAAGTATGATTTCTCAAAATTCACTTCGAAATATTAGTAAAAGTTATGAAAAACTCTCTAAAATTAATGAGCAGGCACAGTCTGGAAAACGTTTCACAAAAACGTCTGATGATCCTGTTGCAGCAGTGAAAAGTCTTCAGTATAGTACAGCCATGTTTCGAAATGAGCAATACCAAACTAATTTAAATGAGGCACGAAACTGGATTGATACATCTGAAACAAGTGTCACTGAAATCATTGATATCATGTCAAATATACGTGATAAAGTACTTGATGCAGCCAATGGAACAAAACAGCCAGAAGATTTAGCTGCTATCGGAGTGGAAATTGGTCAGATGAAGAATCAAATCATTGATGCAATGAACACGCAGATGTTAGGTAAGTTTGTTTTTAATGGGACGAATACAAACGTTAAACCAGTTGTAGAGAATGCAGATGGTACGTTTACATTTAACTTTGAAAACTATACAGATGCAAACGTGGTTCAGTCGAACATTTCTGATGGAATCACATTAAATGTGAATTCAAATCCTCTTTCAGCTTTTGGTGGACAATCTGCCAGTGGTCAAAATGTCATTGAAATGCTGACTGACTTAGAAAACTCATTTAAAAATGGAACGTTTGCGAATTCTGACGATGCATTAGGGGATATCGATCAGTTTAAAGAAGTGATGAGTGCTGAACGTTCAGATCTTGGGGCTAGATCTAATCGTATCGACTTAGTCGGGAGTCGTTTGACTTCGCAATTTGAAGTGCTGAAAAAGGCTAAATCAGATGCCGAAGATGTAGAAAGTGAAAAAGCCATTCTTGATCTTCTTCAACAAGAGACTGTGAATAGAGCTGCTTTAGCGACGACAGCTAAAGTGATTCAGCCATCCCTTGTCGATTTCTTAAGATAAGAAAAAGCATCCGTTGGGTGCTTTTTTGCATCATGGAGGTGAACCTATGCAAATCCCTAGATTGTTAATGGAGCAAACTTATGCAAAGCTGCAAATGTCGACAACCCCTTCCAAGCAAGAAGTAGAGCAGCCAAGAGCGGATCTTGACATTCAGCAGCCAAGAGCTGTCATGAATATCACAAGGACACCGTCGAAATTAACCATAGATCAAACAGAGGCATTTGCCGATATGGATATTAAGTCGATTTTTAGGCGCTCAGAGGAATGGGCCGCTGAGGGGAAACGTGCGATTGGAGAAGGAATGGGACGTAGAGCGGAAGAAGGAAGTGAACTCATCAAGATCGAGAATGGTGGGAATGCGATTGCTGAGTTTGCGAAAATCAACGGCAGTCCTCCAGCAAAACAATTCAACATCGGTGTGATTCCTTCATTTTTTAGTGTGAAAATTCACTATCAGCCATCTGAACTTAAAATTGATGTGGAGCCGCAAAAAGCTATTATAGAGGCAACACCTCATAAACCAATTGTTAACTACCAGCCAGGTAAAGTTCATATTGATATGTTACAATACCCAGAATTAAAAATAGAAGTTGACGAAACAGGTCAAAATGGTGATAAGGTATAGTTAAGAAAAATGAAAAAGGTCGTGAATTATGATCATTCAAACAAAATACCATGGTGAAGTGACGATTAAAGAGGAGCAAATCATTCACTTCTCTAATGGGATACCAGGATTTCTGGATCAAAAACAATTTGTCATTTTACCTTTATCAGAGGAATCCCCATTTTCAGTTCTCCAATCTTTGGAAAATGCAGAACTAGGCTTTATTGTCAGCAGCCCATTTTTGTTCTTCAATCAATATGAATTTGACTTAGAAGAATCGGTTGTAGACATTCTTGGGGTGGAAGATGCCAATGATGTGGAAGTCATGGTTATTTTAACAATGGGATCGTCTATTGAAAAAACGACAGCCAATTTAAGAGCGCCTATTATTGTGAATCGGAAAAACATGAAAGCCAAGCAGGTCATTTTGCATGATTCAGCCTATCATACAAAACATTTGCTAGAGGTGGCTTCCTCATGTTAGTTCTATCTCGTAAATTAAATCAATCGATTCAAATAGGCGACGATATTGAAGTCAAAATTATTGCGATCGAAGGCGATCAAGTAAAAGTCGGAATTGAGGCTCCTAAGCATATTGATATTCACAGGAAGGAAGTATACCTGTCTATTCAAGAAGAAAACAGCCGTGCTGCTAGCTTGTCCTTCGATCTACTTTCTCAATTATCCTCACAAAAAAAGTGAGGATTTTTTTATCCAATTCGTCTTTAAACCTCCGTGTAAAATCATTTCTATGTAGGGGTATGACACCATCTATATGAAACTTTAACAAATCGGTCCATCTATATTTAATTTAAAAATTCAAAGCCGATATAAAAGATAGATTAAAGCACAGGAGCTGAATAACTATGTCTGTTGGTAAGTTGACTTCGCTAGAGCCACTGATTGATGCATTTCAAACCCGTGTTACGAATCATCAAAATGACAATGCAAACACTGATTTACAAGCAAATGGAAAAGTCGTTTCAAAAGAAGAAATTGAGAAAACGCTTCAAGGAGCAAATAAGCTGATTGAACCTACTCAATTTCATCTTCAATTTGAATTACATGAAAAACTCAATGAATATTATGTCAAAGTCGTAGATAACCAAACCGAAGAAGTCATTAGAGAAATTCCTTCCAAGGAATGGCTTGATTTCTATGCGGCAATGACAGAGATTGTCGGTTTATTTGTCGATAAAAGAATGTAATTGAAGGGAGAACATAAACAATGGTTAATCGAATTACTGGATTTTCAAATGTATTTGATATTGATGAAATCGTCTCAAAGTTAATGAAAACTGAGCAAGCACCACTTGATAAAATGACACGCCAGAAACAAACACTTGAATGGCAAAGAGACAGCTACCGCGAGGTCAATTCAAAGGTCAAAGAATTAGATGATCTCATTGCCAAACTAAATTTAACATATCCGAGTACTTATGGCGCAAAAAAGGTCACAAGCTCCAATGAATCTGCTGTCACAGCAACTGGATCAACAAATGCTACCTCTGGCTCGATTAATGTGACTCAACTAGCGACAGCTTCCGTATTCAAATCTTCTGGCACATCTGGATTTACTGCTGCAAACGGTACGTTCACGTTTGAGGTGACGACACCAGATTCTACGACACCCAAAACAGTGACCATTAATACGACTGATAAAGATACCCTTGATACAATCGTGTCAAAATTGAACAACGCTCAACTAGGTGTCACGGCTTATAAAGGTCAAATTTTTGATGGGACCAACTACGTAGATACAATTGCTCTGACTTCGCGTACGACTGGAGAAGGTGTCAGTATTAAGGCAGCGGATGGTGATTCTGCTTCATTTTTAACGCAATTAGGATTCCAAGTGGATGGAGATAATAAATTAGTTGCGACTACTCAAGGGCAGAAAGCGCAATACGAAATTAATGGTCTCAAAATGGAAAATAACAATAATACCTTCACGCAGGCTGGTATCACATATGAACTTAAAGGAACAACAGATAAGCCTGTCAGTTTGAACGTTTCAACAGATGTCGATGCCATCTTTGATAAAATCAAACAATTCGTTGATAAATACAATGAACTTGTTGAAGAGATCAATGGTAAAGTCAATGAAAAAAGAAATAGAGACTACTATCCATTAACAGCAGAAGAGAAAAAAGCCATGTCTGACAAAGAAGTCGAACTATGGGAAACGACTGCGAAGTCAGGCTTGCTGAGAAGTGATTCAATTTTACGATCTGGTGCATCTAAATTAAGAAGTGACTTTTATGTTGATATTACGACAAGTGATGGGAATAAAATTCACATGACACAAATTGGAATTGCCACTTCAGATAAATATAAAGATGGCGGAAAGCTTGTCATTGATGAACCGAAGCTAAGAAAAGCCATTCAAGAAGACCCACAGAAGATTAGTCAAATATTTATGTCAGGTTCGCTAAATGTAGATTCAAAAGATAAAGATAAAGCGCAGCAGCAATATAAAGAACAAGGAATCATTCATCGTATCAAAAATTCCTTATCAGCCTTCTCAAAGAGCATTCAGACAAAGGCTGGTAGCACAACGATGGCATCAAAGGAATACGGACTTGGTAAGGACCTTGATTCTTTGACTCAACGAATGAGCACATTCCAAGATCGTTTAAAAATGGTGGAAGCTCGTTACTACAAAAAGTTTAACGCCATGGATAGTGCGATTCAAAAGCTAAACAACCAATCTGGCTATCTTTCTCAACTGCTTGGACAATAATTGGAGGTTTATAACATATGGCAATTCAGAACCCTTATGCCGCCTATCAGAAAAATTCTATTGAGACCGCAACACCGGCCGAGTTAACGCTTATGCTTTATGAAGGATGCTTAAAGTTTATTAGACTAGCAAAGCATGGCATTCAAAAAGAAGATGCTGAAATGAGAAACTTGAACCTGAAAAAGGCTCAAAACATCATCCAAGAATTAAATGTCACCTTAAATCGTACGTATGATGTATCAAAGAGCATGGCAAGTATGTATGACTACATCTATCGAAGACTGATTGAAGCCAATCTGCAAAATGACGAAGAGATCCTGAATGAAGTAGAGCAATATGTGACTGATTTCCGAGATGCTTGGAAGGAAGTCATTCAAACCGATCGAAAAGGGCGTCACCACTCTATTGGGGGATCTCTATGAGTATTGTGGACCAACTGCACGACCAAACGTTAAAAATGGCAGCGGAAATAGAGGCCAATCCGCAAAGCGAAACACTCGTTGAAGACTTTGATGCTTTTTTAGTTGAGAGAGACGAACTAATGAGAGACATTCAACATGAGCTTTCCGTTCAAGAAAAAGAGAAAATCAAAGAAATCATTCAAACAGATCAACTGATGGCCAAGCAATTAACGGAGATTCAAAATGGGATCAAGGCAGATATTCAAGCCATTCAACGTAAGAAAACAAAACAGCTGAATTATCAAAATCCGTATCAGCCCATGACAAGTGACGGCGTATACTACGATAAACGGAAATAAATAGGTGAGACCTGTGGCGTATCGTTCAGATGACTATATTTTATTAACCACATATTATGACCTTCTATATACGATAGAAGAGAGTCTAAAATATTTAGATGAAATTGAGAAGGATTTTGCTAAAACAGAAGGGGATCGGATCTTTAATGATCTGATCCATGCCTTCTTTCATTTAGAGACAACACACCCGCTTCTGCTTTCAATTATTGAAAATGAGCACTTTGCCAAGACGATTCGATCGTTTGACCAAATTTTTTTAAGTTTCGATATACTAGCTTTCTATACATTCCCTTCAAATCACTTCCAGTCATTCCTTACATCATATTTTATACCTGAATATAGAAAGTGGATGGATGAAATACATGCCTGTATGAGGCCGTATGTCATTCATTAATTTTTGTTCAATTCAGACCATTCGGAGGAATTTATGAGACTAAAAAATCAATTTTTATTTGGGCTTATTGTCATATGTGTATTGTTTGTCAGTATTTTAGGATTTTCTAGCTTTATCTATTACAAAACAGATCAATCATATAAAGCACTCCTCACCAAAGAAGTAAAGCTGTACCAGACCTCACTGGAATTAGAGGCACTGTTGCAAAAGCAGGAAGCACAAATTAAAACGTATGTGGTTGTGCAGGATAGGAAAGTCTCACAAAATATTGAAGATACCTATGTTGATATTAATAAAAAAACAGGTGATGCTTTAAAACTGAGTACAGTCAAACAAGCAAAAAAATTGTTAGAAAAAATTTCTCAGAAGAATGAGCTTTATTATGAATCCACGAAAAGGCTATTTATCTCATTGAATACTAACAATCAAAAAGAATTCAACACCCGCCTCAGTCAAGAATTACAACCTATCGAACAAGAAATACATACCTTTACAAAAGAATTTGCTCAAACACAATTGAAACAGCGGGATCAAAAAATCAGTCAGCTCAATGAAGAAAGTAACCAATTATTGCTGACGCTTATTCTCGTTAGCGCAGCGATTATAGTCGGCTTTTTAGTCATTGGCACAAGGTTTGTTCATCGTATGACAAAACCGATTGTCTCTGTCACACATGCAGCAAGAAGAATGGCAGATGGTGACCTCACACTTGAAGAGATTGAAGTGACCTCTAAAAATGAAATTGGCCAGCTCGGTACGGCTTTTAACCAAATGACAGCGCATTTGCGTCAGCTCATCTTACAGGTGCAAAACGGGTCAAGGCAATTAGCTGATTCTGCTGCGCAATTTGAAGAAACCATCAGTCAAACCATTTCGGCTAGTGAACAGACGTCTAGCTCGATTGAACAGGTCAGTGAAGCTTCACGTGAACAATCGGATGCAGTAGGAAAAGTAGCTTCGGCGATTCAAGAAGTCTCGACTGGTATGCATAATGCGGCTGAACATACGTCTGATGTTTCGGGTCACTCAATTTCAGTGACTGAAAAGGCTGAAGAGGGCGCATCCCTCATTCAACAATTTGTGAAACAAATGAGTTCTATTAAGGAATCTGTGAATGAACATCATTCTACAATGGCCAATGTACAAGTACAGTTTACCGGCATTCAAGGCTTGCTGGGGAATATTCATGCCATTGCAGATCAGACAAATTTACTTGCTTTAAACGCAGCCATTGAAGCAGCAAGGGCTGGGGAACATGGACGAGGTTTTGCGGTTGTTGCAGATGAAGTCAGAAAGCTGGCAGAAGAATCAAGTCAGCTGACTGATCAAATTAGTCAGTTACTCGCCAACGTGAACAAAGATACTGAAAGATCGTCTCAATCTATGACGAAAGTGGAACGAGATGTAGCAGAAGGTGTGAAAGTATCGCAATTGTCTGAACAGAGCTTTCAAGAAATTCTGGCAGCCATTCGTGATATCTCGATAAAAGCAGAGGAGCTTTCTGCCACGACAGAGCAAATCTCAGCTAGTACAGAAGAAATTTCTCAAACAGTTGGTGTGATAGAAGAAGGGGCCAAGCGAAATTCTGAGGAAACGGAGTACATGTCGGCGGCTGTTGAAGAATCACTAGCGGCGAATGAGGAAATGAAAGCAGCTGCGGAAGATTTAAAATCTTTGTCTCAATCACTGAAAACATCTATTTCATCTTTCAAGATTTAACAGTGCGATGGTCTTTTTCAAGAATCCATCGAATATATATTCATCACCTATCAAGTAAAAGCTGACGCACCGCAGGATTCGACAAATTTCAATAAAAATTCACATTTTTTTTACGTTTGAGCAGGAGAAAAGGAGGGAAAAGTAGAAATAAGTTTACATATCCTTAATTTTAAAGGAGGCGTTCTTTACATGAATTACAATGTCCGAGGAGAAAACATCGAAGTAACACCTGCACTAAGAGATCATGTCGAGAAAAAAATTGGAAAGTTGGAGCGTTATTTTGAGTCAGATGTTGATGCTTCAGTCAACGTGAACTTGAAATTTTACAACGATCAAGAATCTAAAGTTGAGGTTACCATTCCAATGACTGATCTAGCACTTCGAGCAGAGGTGCATAATGAGGATATGTACAATGCAGTAGACCTAGCAACCAGTAAATTAGAACGTCAAATTAGAAAACATAAAACGAAAGTGAACCGTAAATTCCGTGAGCAAGGTGCGAAAAAGCATTTATTTGCTGGAGGAAACGGTGCTTCCGAAGTAGCAGTTCAAGATGACGAAGAAATTGATGAAACAGAAATCGTCAGACAAAAACGCTTCAATTTAAAACCAATGGATAGCGAAGAGGCCATTCTTCAAATGAACATGTTAGGTCACAGTTTCTTTGTCTTCACAAATGCTGAGACAAATTTGACCAATGTGGTATACCGCCGAAATGACGGTAAATATGGACTCATTGAGCCGAACGCTTAATCATTCGTTCCTTTTGATCCGAAAATGACCTAAAAAAAGTAAACCCGTTCCCTTCATTAGGGGCGGGTTTTTTGTGCTAAATCATTGCAAATTCTTTGGAAATCAAGGAAGGTATGGTATGATAAATGCAGGTAAATATGGACCTGTCAAACTTTTGGACATGCCGAAAAATTGCATGAAATAGAGGAGCGTTATTATATGCTTGGAATCTTAAACAAAGTGTTTGATCCTACGAAACGTACGATCAGCCGATATGAAAAAAAGGCAAATGAAATCGAAGCTCTCGCTCAAGATTTTGAAAAATTATCTGACGAGGCTTTACGAAATAAAACGATCGAATTTAAAGAAAAACTTGAAAAAGGACAATCTGTAGACGACCTTTTGGTTGAAGCATTTGCAACGGTTCGCGAGGCATCACGCCGCGTGACAGGAATGTTCCCATTTAAGGTACAGCTCATGGGGGGGATTGCCCTTCATGAAGGTAATATCTCAGAGATGAAAACAGGTGAAGGGAAAACGTTGACATCAACGATGCCTGTTTATTTGAATGCTCTTTCTGGAAAAGGCGTCCACATTGTAACAGTCAACGAATATTTGGCAAGCCGTGATGCACAGGAAATGGGCAAGATTTTCGAATTTCTTGGATTAACGGTTGGCTTGAACTTAAACAGTTTAGACAAAGATGAAAAAAGAGAAGCGTACGCTGCTGATATCACGTATTCAACAAACAATGAGCTTGGCTTTGATTATTTACGAGATAACATGGTGCTGTACAAAGAGCAAATGGTTCAAAGACCACTTCATTATGCCGTCATCGATGAAGTTGACTCCATCTTAATTGATGAAGCGAGAACACCTCTTATTATTTCTGGACAAGCTGCAAAATCGACGAAACTTTACGTACAAGCAAATGCCTTTGTTCGTACGTTAAAAATAGAAGACGATTTCACTTATGATATTAAAACAAAAAGTGTACAGCTGACTGAAAGCGGAATGACGAAGGCGGAAAAAGCTTTTGGCATCGAGAACTTGTTTGATGTCAAACATGTCGCTCTTAACCACCATATCGCGCAGGCTCTTAAGGCGCATGTTGCGATGCAAAAAGACGTTGATTATGTTGTGGAAGATGGTCAAGTCGTCATCGTTGACTCCTTCACAGGACGTTTAATGAAAGGACGTCGCTATAGTGAAGGTCTGCACCAAGCCATTGAAGCAAAAGAAGGTCTTGAAGTGCAGAATGAAAGCATGACACTTGCAACCATTACGTTCCAGAACTATTTCCGTATGTATGAAAAGCTATCTGGTATGACAGGTACAGCGAAAACGGAAGAAGAGGAATTCCGTAACATTTACAATATGCAGGTTGTCACAATCCCAACCAATAAACCGGTTGTGCGTGATGACAGACCTGATTTAATTTACCGTACAATGGATGGCAAATTTAAAGCAGTAGCTGAAGACGTCGCACAGCGTTATATGACAGGACAGCCGGTCCTTGTCGGAACTGTTGCGGTTGAGACATCTGAATTAATTTCAAAACTGCTTAAAAATAAAGGCATCCCTCATCAAGTGTTAAACGCGAAAAACCATGAGCGTGAAGCACAAATTATTGAGGAAGCTGGACAAAAAGGTGCCGTCACAATTGCGACAAACATGGCGGGACGTGGAACAGACATCAAGCTTGGCGAAGGTGTGAAAGAACTAGGCGGTCTTGCTGTTATTGGGACAGAGCGTCATGAATCACGCCGTATTGATAACCAGCTCCGTGGTCGTTCTGGTCGTCAAGGAGACCCAGGGATTACTCAATTCTATCTCTCAATGGAAGATGAATTGATGCGCCGATTTGGTGCAGAGCGGACAATGGCGATGCTTGATCGCTTCGGTATGGATGACTCTACTCCAATTCAAAGTAAAATGGTCTCAAAAGCTGTTGAATCTTCTCAAAAACGTGTTGAGGGGAATAACTTTGATTCCCGTAAGCAGCTTCTGCAATATGATGATGTTCTTCGTCAACAGCGTGAAGTCATTTACAAACAGCGTTTTGAAGTCATCGATTCTGATAACTTGAAATCGATTGTGATCAATATGATTCAATCGTCTATTGAGCGGGCTGTTGGATCTTACACGCCGAAAGAAGAACTTCCAGAAGAATGGAAATTAGATGGTCTTGTTGAATTAATCAACACGAACTATTTAGATGAAGGTGCCATTTCGGTCAAAGATATCTTCGGTAAAGAAGCAGATGAGATCACCGAATTCATCATGGAGCGGATTAAAGAAAAATACGATGCAAAAGAAGAGACATTTGGCGATGAACAAATGCGTGAATTTGAAAAAGTCATCGTTCTTCGTGCAGTAGATTCGAAGTGGATGGATCATATCGATGCAATGGATCAGCTGCGTCAAGGAATCCATTTACGTGCATATGCACAAACCAATCCGCTTCGTGAGTATCAAATGGAAGGATTTGCGATGTTTGAGCATATGGTCGCTTCGATTGAAGATGACGTCGCTAAATATGTGCTAAAATCAGAAATCCAAAACAACCTAGAACGTGAAGAAGTCGTTCAAGGACAAACAACTGCTCATCAGCCTCAAGAAGGCGATGAGGAGAAAACAGTGAAGAAAAAGCCGGTGCGTAAAGTGGTGGATATCGGAAGAAACTCACCATGTCACTGCGGAAGCGGCAAGAAATATAAAAATTGTCATGGGAAGACAGAATAAGTAATGGAAAGAGGTGAAAACCTCTTTCTATTCATGTCAGCCCCCATACATCTATGAGGTGAAGGATATGGAATTAGTAGAAATTAGACAAGAGCTTGAAAATATGGCTAGCAGGCTAGCTGATTTTAGGGGGTCTCTTTGACCTCGATACAAAAGAAGCGAAAATTGCAGAGCTTGAGGCGACAATGTCAGAGGCTGATTTTTGGAATGATCAGCAAAAGGCACAAGGTGTCATCAATGAAGCCAATGCACTGAAGGATTATGTGAATACATATCATGAGCTCAGTGAATCTCATGATGAGCTGCAAATGACGCATGATTTATTAAAAGAAGACTACGATGAGGATCTTCATGCAGAGCTTGAAAAAGAGCTGAAGAACTTAACAAAACAATTTAACGAGTTTGAATTGCAGCTTCTTTTAAGTGAACCGTATGACAAAAACAATGCCATTCTTGAGCTTCACCCTGGTGCAGGTGGAACGGAATCACAGGACTGGGGATCGATGCTCCTCAGAATGTATACCCGCTGGGCAGAGCGCAGAGGCTTTAAGGTCGAAACACTTGATTACCTTCCTGGTGATGAAGCAGGGATTAAGTCTGTGACATTACTGATTAAAGGACATAACGCTTACGGTTACTTAAAAGCAGAAAAAGGTGTCCATCGTTTAGTCCGTATTTCTCCATTTGATTCATCTGGCCGTAGACACACATCTTTCGTTTCCTGTGATGTCATGCCAGAATTTAATGAAGAAATTGATATCGATATTCGTACAGAGGATATTAAGGTGGATACGTATCGTGCAAGTGGTGCAGGGGGGCAGCACGTCAATACGACGGACTCTGCGGTTCGTATCACACACATCCCAACAAATGTCGTCGTGACGTGCCAAACGGAAAGATCCCAAATCAAAAACAGAGAACGTGCAATGAAAATGCTGAAATCTAAGCTTTATCAAAAACGGATCGAAGAACAGCAGGCGGAATTGGATGAAATCAGAGGAGAACAGAAAGAAATTGGCTGGGGAAGCCAAATTCGCTCGTATGTCTTCCACCCATATTCCCTTGTGAAAGACCATCGTACCAACACGGAGATGGGAAATGTTCAAGCGGTGATGGATGGAGATTTAGATTCCTTTATCGATGCGTATTTACGTTCAAAATTATCATAAAAACTCGGCTTCTTGCCGGGTTTTTTTAATTGTGAGAAAATATAATGAATATAAAGGAATACATATGCCATACTGACTCTATATCCTTTGTATGATGAAATTAGCAATTAAAGGGGGAAATAATTTGGGATTAAAACCATTACAAGAGACGTGGGATTTAGATGCCTTTTTTAAAGGAGGCAGTTCTTCATCAGAATTTATCACATACTTAGAGTATATACAGCAGCTATTAGTTGAGTTACGACAAAAGGTAGATGCCTTTTCAAAAGAAGATACACAAATTGAAAAAAAGTTAACAGCTGTCCTTGAAACGTATGAAATCACATATAAAAAATTAGCGCAAGCAGGTTCATTTGTATCCTGTCTACAATCTCAAAATACAAAGGATATGAAGGCGGGCAGTCTCCGGGGGTCTATTGCCAAGCTGGAAGCTGAATTAGGAACCATTCTAGCAGGGTTTGATCAATCACTTGCTGAGATTCCTATTAGCCAGTGGGAAGAATTAATGGATTCAGCCGCTTTCTCAGATGTTCGTTACATATTAAATGAACGAAGAGAACATGTGAAAGATCAACTGCCTGTTGAACAGGAAACACTCATTCAAAAACTAGCAGTAGATGGGTATCATGCGTGGGATGAACTTTATTCTAGCTTGGTGAACAAAATTACCATTCAATTTGAGCAAAATGGTGAAACACAAATGATCTCTGTAGGCCAAGCAGAAAATGCGATGGATGATTCAGATCGTGAAGTAAGAAAAGCCGTGTATCATAATTTAGAACATGCATGGACACAGGATGAACATTTGTTTGCAAGCACACTCAATCATCTCGCTGGTTTTCGTCTACAAGTATATGAAGCAAGAGGATGGGATCATATATTAAAAGAGCCCCTTGATATTTGCCGGATGAAACAAGAGACGCTCGATACAATGTGGTCTGTCATTGATGAACATAAACAGCCATTCATTGATTATTTACAACGTAAAGCTGACATGCTTGGGGTTGATAAACTAAGCTGGTTTGATGTGGGAGCGCCTATTGGAAGTGAGACAAAAACCTATTCTTATCAAGACGCAGCCGCTTTTATTATCAAGCATTTCGCAGGGTTTGGAAAAGAGCTTGCTGCTTTTACTGAAAAAGCTTTTAATGAACGCTGGGTAGAAGCTGAGAATCGCCCAAACAAACGAGTGGGCGGTTTCTGTACGAATTTCCCTGATAGCGGAGAATCACGTATTTTTATGACCTTCTCAGGGACTCCATCCAATGTAGCGACACTAGCACATGAGCTTGGTCATTCGTTCCATCAGGAAGTCATGCAGGATGTTCGGATGTTGAATCGTAAATATGCGATGAATGTAGCTGAAACTGCGTCGACATTCGCAGAAATGATTGTGGCAGATGCTTCGTTAAAAGAGGCGGCCAATGAAGAAGAGCGGCTCAGTTTGCTAGAGGATAAGCTGCAGCGCAGTGTGGCATTCTTTATGAATATTCAATCACGCTTCTTATTTGAACAACGCTTTTATGAAGAGCGCAAACAAGGAGAAGTGCCAGCTGACCGCTTGAATGAGTTGATGATAGAAGCACAGAAGGAAGCCTTTGGTGGCTCTTTAGATGAATACCATCCGCATTTCTGGGCGTCTAAACTGCATTTCCATATTACAGGGGTCCCGTTTTATAACTTCCCTTACACCTTCGGGTACATGTTCTCTCTAGGTATTTACGCGAAAGCATTGCAGGCTGGGGCATCATTTGAAGAGAAATATATTGCGCTATTAAAAGATACAGCGTCAATGACTGTAGAAGATTTGGCATATAAGCACCTAGGTGTCGACCTGACTCAAAAAGCATTTTGGGAAGAGGCCATTTCACTGGCTGTCGCAGATGCTGAAGAGTTTTTAGAAGCGACGAAGGCATAAAAAATGAAAAGCTCCCATTACGGGAGCTTCAGCGTGTAGACAAACCCTCGCATTCGTTGTCAGTCCTGCGCTTCGGTGCTCACGAATGTCAAATTCGCTCCACGCCGATGCTCGTCCTTCCTAGACTGCAAAGGTTTTCTATCACGCTGAAAAGAAGACAAAGGGCTAAAATCAAGTTCATTTTAGTCCTTTGTCAACAATCTTGAAGCTCCCATTACGGGAGCTTTTTTGCTGGTTTTAACCATTCCAGCATCGTCTGAACGATGTCTTTTTGTTGCGTGAGGACTGGAATGTCTGCAGGCTGATCCCCTTTTTGTTTGCCATACATGCCAAACTGAGCATGATTACCGCCTTTTATCTCATGATACACCGTTTGAGAAGACAGCTGCTTTTTCGATTTTTTGATTTTTTCTCGTGTTGCGAGACCATCTTTTTCGCCTGAAATAGATAATACTTGCAAGGAAGCCTGTTTCAAATCATCTGATGCAGGATAGGAGGCAAGGAAAAAGAGGCCGTCCAGCTTGCTTTGATTTTTCTCTGCATACATAGCGGCAGCTGTCCCGCCTAGCGAATGTCCGCCAATGTACCAATGCTTGATGGCTGGATGACTTTTGAGGATATCCTCTGCCTTCTTCGTATTAAAAATCGCGAAGGAAAATGGCATGTCTGGGATAAAGACCGAATAGCCTTTCTTCATCAGCGCATTCCCTAGATAGGCATACGCAAGAGGTTCAACTTTTGCCCCAGGATATAGAATGATGCCAGTATCGCTTTTTGATGCTTCAAATGAATATACCCCATTTTTATGATCGACCTGCTCAATCTTCATCTGCTTTTTTAACGCTTCCGATGGTCCATATGTAAAGCGGCTCCATGTATAGAAAGCACCAAAAGCTAAGATGATGAGTGCAAGTAATGTAATACCGGTGATCTTCAGTATTTTCTTCATCGTATGTCCCTTCTTTCTCATGTACATATTAAATATACCATCATTTACTCTTCTGCCAAACGGCAAGTACGCTGATCCGGCTGTGTGATAAAGTATTAATCCATTAGCACTGTATTTGGCTGTTATTTACAATCTGAATGAGAGGGCTTAAAATAGGTGTGCATTCAGAAGTAACGGAGGAAGAAAGACATGAAGCAGGAACATTCTCAACTTTGGATTGAAGTGAAAAATTATGTACTCATTTTAATAGGATCAGCTATCGTAGCGGTTGGCTTTAATACGTTATTATTACCAAATCAGATTGCTGCTGGCGGTGTGAGTGGAATCAGTACCATTATGCAGTCATTCGGTTTTGAAGCTGCATATGTACAATGGGGTCTCAATATTCCGCTCTTTATCGCAGGCTTTTATTTATTAGGTGGAACATTTGGGGTAAAAACGCTCGTTGGTTCTGTCTTTTTACCTTTAATGGTGTTCTTAACAAGACACATTGCTCCTGTCACCCATGAAGCACTGCTCGCCGCAATATTTGGCGGTGTAGTGATTGGGATCGGAATTGGGCTCGTTTTCCTCGGCAATGGTTCAACGGGAGGAACGGCACTTGCGGCCAAAATCATCAATAAATATACAGGGCTGACGTTAGGTACTTGTTTAGCGATGATGGACGGTTTGATTGTTTTGGCGGCCATGACTGTTTTTGGGATTGAAGAAGGACTGTACGCTGTGATCGGAGTGTTCATTTCTAGTAAGACGATTGATGTCGTGCAGGCTGGCTTTAGTCACTCGAAGATGGCCATGATTATTACGGGCCATGAGGCTGAGGTCAGACAGGCGGTGTTTGATCAAATTGATCGTGGTGTAACGAAGATTTCAGCAGTAGGTGGGTACACCGACCATGACCGGCCTATTTTAATGTGTGTGGTAGGGCAGTCACAATTCACAAAGTTGAAACAAGTAGTAAAAGCGATCGATGCATCAGCGTTTGTCATCGTCATGGATGCAAAAGAGGTGCTTGGTGAGGGTTTTAAAAGGGCGTAAACAAGGATATAATAACGTTGACCAAATGATTGTAAGGGAGGGAAATACATGAAAAAGAGCGGATTAACACTTCTTTTTGTCGCTATGCTTTTTGTACTTGCGGCCTGTGGAGGAAATTCAAGCAGCAGTGACAAAGAAGGCAGTAAAAGTGCTTCAAATGTGAGCAGTGGTGAAGAGATTTATCAGCAAAACTGTATTGGCTGTCATGGAAAAGACTTATCTGGCGGAGGCGGCCCAAGCCTGAAAGAAGTCGGAAAGAAATATAATGAAAGCCAAATTGCAGATATTGCCCAGAACGGTAAAGGATCTATGCCAAGCGGAATGGTAGATGAAAAACAAGCAAAAGAAGTTGCCAAATGGCTTGCAGAGAAAAAATAAAACCTTTGTCTAATCGACAAGGTTTTTTTATTTTCTATTTGTAGAAAAAGACTTTTGAATAGTATGAAAACGTATTATATTAAAATTTATTTAAAAAATAAGGGTAAAAAGACACGTTTTTCGGTTTTAGTTGCTCTATTTACCTTTTATTTATAAGTTTTGAAATATAAATGTAATACCATTGCGTCGATTCATGACGTATAATTGGAGTTGTTGAAATTTAGACGATTCAATTTTTTCATCTTTTTGGATGAAAAGGACATAAATTGCTTGTGCGTATCGAAGGGTATGTGCGTGACCATACATAACGTTTTTTGACGAGAAGTGTCAGAACATCATGATAAGCTGTTTGACAGCGAATAAGAAAAGATTAGGTGATTACATGATTGAAATGAAGGAAGTCTATAAGATCTATCCTAATGGTGTAAAGGCGATCAATGGAATCAATGTCTCTATCCATCCAGGAGAGTTTGTGTATGTTGTTGGTCCCAGTGGCGCTGGTAAATCCACGTTCATTAAAATGATGTATCGTGAAGAGAAGCCAACCAAAGGGAAAATCTTAATTAATAACAAAGATTTAGGCTCGATGAAGGAAAAAGAAATTCCTTATGTGAGAAGAGAAATTGGCGTAGTATTCCAAGATTTCAAGCTGCTTCCAAGTCTCACGGTCTTTGAGAACGTGGCATTTGCTCTTGAAGTCATTGGTGAACAGCCAAGTATTATTAAGAAAAAAGTGCTTGAGGTACTTGATTTGGTGCAATTAAAGCACAAAGCTCGTCAATTTCCAGATCAGCTTTCCGGCGGTGAACAGCAGCGTGTATCGATCGCTCGTTCGATCGTCAATCATCCTGAGGTTGTCATTGCAGACGAACCGACAGGAAACCTTGATCCAGATACTTCATGGGAAATCATGAAGACACTCGAAGAGATTAATAACCGCGGAACAACAGTCGTCATGGCGACACACAACAAAGAGATTGTAAACAGCATGAAGAAACGCGTCATCGCAATCGAAGATGGAATGATTGTGCGTGACGAAGCAAGAGGGGAGTACGGAATTTATGATTAAAACTCTCTCGCGGCATTTACGTGAGAGCTTCCGTTCACTTGGAAGAAACACGTGGATGACATTTGCATCAATTAGTGCGGTCACTGTCACATTGATTTTAGTTGGGGTTTTTCTTGTCATTATGCTCAACTTGAATAACATGGCATCGAACGCTGAGAAAGAAGTAGAAGTAAAAGTTCTCATCGATTTAACTGCGAATCAAAAGCAGCAGGATGAATTAAAAGCAGAAATTGAGAAGATTCCTGAAATCAGTGATGTGAAATACTCATCCAAGGATGATGAACTAAAAGCACTGATTAAAAGCTTTGGTGAAAATGGACAATCTATGGGACTGGTTGATCAAGAAAATCCATTAAATGATGCGTTTATTGTGAAAACAACAGATCCTCACGATACACCAAAAGTAGCGAAGAAATTAGAAAACCTAAAAGGGACGTATAAAGTCACTTATGGAAAAGAAGAGGTAAGCCGACTCTTTAATGTTGTCGGAGTGGCGCGTAATGTCGGCATCGCACTTATTATTGGGCTTTTATTTACAGCGATGTTCTTGATTTCCAATACGATCAAAATTACGATTTTTGCTAGACGTAAAGAAATTGAGATTATGAAACTAGTAGGTGCAACGAACTGGTTTATCCGCTGGCCGTTTTTCATCGAAGGATTACTACTTGGTGTATTTGGCTCGATTATACCAATCGCTGTATTGCTTGGCACGTATCAATATGCTGTCGGCTGGGTGGCGCCAAGGGTACAAGGTTCATTTATTTCAATGCTTCCATACAATCCGTTTGTCTATCAAGTATCACTGATCCTTCTATTGATCGGTGCCATTATCGGTGTGTGGGGAAGTTTAACGTCCATCCGTAAATTCTTGAAAGTATAAATCTATTTATATTGATGGCAGCACTCGAAGATTCTATAGAAGATGTGACCGGTTGATCCAATTCATCCGGTCGACTCTTTATGCAGGCAGTTGTCATGGGAGGGGAATATCGTTTTGAAAAGAAAGCTGATGATGGCTGGAATGGCAGCGTTTATTGGAACAACGTGGCTATACATTCCAGGGAACGAAAATCGTGCATTCGCATACGAAGACCTAGATCAAAAACGTCAACAAATTGAAGAGAAAACATCGAAGACTGAATCAACCTTAAAGAAAAAGAAATCAGAACTGGCAAAGCTTGAAAAGAAAGAATCAAAGCTCAAGCAAGAAATTGAAAAAATTGACCAAAAAGTAAGTGCCGCAACTGAAAAAGTCGCTGAAAAAGAAAAAGAGGTCAAACAGACGAAACAAGAGATCAAAAAACTAAAAAAAGAGATTGAAGTCATCAACGAGCGAATTGAAAAGAGAAAAGCGATTTTCAAAGATCGAATTCGTTCTATGCAAAAAAGTGGCGGTACAATCAACTATTTAGATGTGCTGCTAGGTGCTCGTAGCTTTAGTGATTTTGTCAGTCGTGTGGGAGCTGTTACAACCATCGTCGAAGCAGATAAAGACATGATTACAGAACACGAAAATGATTTGGAGCTAGTAGAGCAAAAAGAAGCAGAGCTAAATAAGCAGCTAAGTGGACTAGAAACATCTTTGAAAGAGCTTGAAACGTTGAAAAAGGACCTATCTAAACAGCAAAAAGAAAAAGGAAAAGTCCTTGGTCATGTAACGGAAGAAAAAGAACATGCACATGATGAACTAGGAAAGCTTGAAAATGAACAAGAAATTCTAGCGAATCAAAAAGCGGCGGTAAAGTCTGAAGAGGCACGTCGTCAAAAAGAAGAAGCGAAGAAAGCAGAACAAGCAGCTGCTGAAAAAAGTGCACCTGCACCAAGTGGAGGATCTGATCAAGTGTCAGATACACCAGCAAGTAGCTCAGGTTTCATTAAACCAGCTGCAGGCCGTTTCTCATCAGGCTTTGGCGGACGTTCTGGCGGACAGCATTACGGATTAGATATCGCTGCAAAAGGCACTGTATCTGTCGTTGCAGCCGCATCTGGAACAGTCACGAACTCAAGCTACTCGTCGAGTTATGGGAACGTGGTGTTCATTACACATAACATCAATGGCCAAACGTATCAAACGGTATACGCTCATCTTTCAACAAGAAGTGTGTCAACAGGTCAAAGAGTCGAGCAAGGTCAATTCCTTGGATATATGGGCAACACAGGTCAGTCTTATGGCCAGCATCTTCATTTTGAAATTCATAAAGGATTATGGAATGGCGCGAAATCGAATGCAGTCAATCCAGCGCAATATATCCGCTAACAAAAAGCCGATAACAGGACGTTATCGGCTTTTTTCATGTAGATGAAATTAAAATAACAGCAGTAATCCGGCAATAATAGGTGTTAAAAGCACAGCGGATTTTAAGAGAGGTTTCGGCGCAAGGCGGGTAAATTTTGCTCCAATAAAAGCCCCTAATACGGTACCGATTAAGATCTGGACGAGCAGGATAAAGTCAACATAGCCTTCTGAAATATAACCAATTCCACCGCCAATAGAGATTGGAATAATCACTAGCATCGTTGTGCCAACAGCTTGTCTAATAGACAGCTTCAGCAAAATCAAAAGCCCCACTTGAATAAATGGTGCTGATCCGATACCGAACATCCCTGAAAGCATCCCTGATACAAGGCCTAATATAATGCCCCTGATCAGCAATTGGCGTGAAGAAAGCGGCTGCTGTTCAGCATCTTCTTTTAGGACAAACAATTTGATCATCATAAAAACAGCAGATAAAAAGAGCATACCAGCTGTTAAATAGTGCAGGCTATCCTCTGGAATAAAAGGAGCCACTTTTGCTCCGGCAAATGAAGCAATACAAGCTAGTGCACCGACAATCAAACCTGATTTGAGCTGGATATTTCCTTCCCGGTAGTGGCTGTATGCACCAGATAAAGTCGTAAATGCCATAGCAGCTAAAGATGTCCCAAGTGCAGTATGGATTGGTACATCAAAGATTAACGTCAGCAATGCGATGACAAAACCAGCCCCGCCAGCTCCTACGAACCCTAGTAAAATTCCTAATAAAAGCATCGTCAATATAATATACATAGCGAAGACTCCTTCTCGATCGTAACAAAATAAAAATTACACCTAATGAAATGATTAGTCAAGCCTCCTTAGGAGAATGTCTTTACATGAAATCCCTTCTTCTGGCATATAATAACTCAAGTCATCAGGAAGAGTTGAAGAAGGAGGCCAAATATGAAAAAACAAATCGCATCCATCATGGCAAGTGTCATTCTCATCATCAGTGCAGGGGTTGTGACGCATAAAGAGGCGACTCAAGCGGAGTCACCGAAAGCGGCTGCTGTAGTGGCTGGACAAGCTCAATCAAGTGATCGAGCGAAGGAAAACGGAATGGAGAAAATTGAGAAAGCCTATGACCTCATTTCGAATGAATATGTAGAGGAAGTGGATCGTCAAAAGCTGCTTGAAGGTGCCATACAAGGAATGCTTTCAACCTTAAATGATCCGTATTCAGTATACATGGACAAGCAAACCGCAAAGCAATTTTCGGATTCACTTGATTCCTCATTTGAAGGAATTGGGGCAGAAGTTGGAATGGATGAAGGAAAGATTATCATTGTCTCTGCCTTTAAAAAATCCCCTGCGGCAAAGGCGGGTCTGAAACCGAAAGATGAAATCATCAGCATTGACGGTGAGACGATGAAAGAAAAAAGCCTAAACGATGCTGTACTGAAAATAAGAGGAAAAAAAGGAACGTCTGTCGCCTTGAAAATCAGACGAAATGGAATTGAAAAAGAGCTAACATTCCATATCAAACGAGAAGAAATCCCGCTTGAAACCGTAACGGCTTCAATGAAAGAGGTCAATGGTCATAAAACAGGCTATATTGCGATCTCTAGCTTCTCTGAAGATACGGCGAAGGATTTCACGGCAAGCTTGAATAAGCTCGAGAAAAAGGGCATGGAAGGCCTTGTGCTGGACGTGAGAGGAAATCCTGGCGGCTATCTACAAAGTGTGGAAGACATTTTGAAACATTTTATCAC
The DNA here is from genome assembly GCF_048270685.1 of Bacillus sp. AK25. Lineage (NCBI taxonomy): Bacteria > Bacillati > Bacillota > Bacilli > Caryophanales > Bacillaceae > Bacillus > Bacillus sp. AK25. The sequence goes on along the minus strand of NZ_JBLUWC010000001.1, from coordinate 3,119,855 downwards.
AAAGGATCAGCCATATATTCAAATTGCAGAACGGAATGGCGATCGAAAACGATATTTTTCAAAACGAAAAGAACAAAAACCATACCCAATCAATGTCTTAATTGATAAAGGAAGTGCATCTGCTTCTGAAATTCTGGCTGGTGCCATGAAAGAAGCAGGGAAGTATGAAGTGGTAGGTGACGTTTCCTTTGGTAAAGGGACTGTGCAGCAGGCGGTACCAATGGGAGATGGAAGTAACATTAAATTAACGCTGTATAAGTGGCTGACACCGAAAGGGAATTGGATTCACAAAAAAGGCGTTGTGCCGACCATTGCGATTCATCAACCAGATTACTTCACCGTTGGCCCGCTCCAGCTGAAAGAACCGCTTCAGCTTGATATGAACAATGAAGAAGTCAGACAAGCACAGACATTGTTAAAAGGGTTATCATTTGACCCTGGCAGAGTAGATGGATATTTTGACGAAGAAACGAAAAAGGCTGTACTCGCATTTCAAAGCACATACAATCTCGAAAAATCAGGCGTTATTGATTTAAAGACAGCGAAAATGATGAACAAGATGGTAGATGAAGTGAAATCTTATGAAAAGAATGATCTTCAGCTGCAAACTGCACTAAAAGCACTATATCTCAAAAAATAAAGAGGCGAATAAATGCCTCTTTTTTTTGGTTCATAAGTGTTACGAACATGTAATAATTTATTCTTAAAAATATATTATATCTATAAATATATTCATTTATTTTACAAAAAACATAACATTCCTTCGAATTTACCCGATAACATATTTATATAAGAGACTTTCTGTTGATTTAAACATGTCATGAAAATGAAACTTTTGAAAGTTGTATGTTACATAAATAATTCTTACAATAAAAAGTAGCACTCATTTTAAATATTTTATTTTTTGCGGATATTCAGCTTAAGCATTGAGCTGTACCGAGGTTTGCGCTTTTCTTAAAAGAACTAGTAAATGGGGGTACACAATTGAAAAGGGCAAGTATTGTGAGAGAGAAAAAATATTACGAGTTGGTAGAGGAGCTTAAGAGTCGTACGAAAGATGTGACGTTTTCGGCTACAAAGGCATTAAGTCTACTCATGCTGTTAAGCAGGTACTTGGTCAATTACACAACGGTAGAATCAGTCGACGAGATCGATGAAGACTGTGCTGAGATATACTTCAATTATTTAATGGATAATCATAAGAGACTTGGTATAAACTTAACCGACATCAAGAGGTCCATGCAGCTTCTCGGCGGCATACTAGATGTAGATGTAAATCACTATTTAAAAGATTTTTCACTGTCGAATGTCACACTTTGGATGAATCAGGAGAAATAAACCTGATGTCAAGCATCGATTTATTTGATAGAATAAGAGAAAATGCTTGACTTGGGCGGTGAACGATAATGAGCTCGGAGTGGATGGGAGCCGGATTAAAAGCGGTCGGTCTGTTTTTAATCCATCCTCTTTTTTATTTTATGATATTAATAAGCCTATTATATGGCTACATCCGCGTAAAGCGGGAGAGAAAAGCGTTTCAAACAAGAATAGAAGATGTTTACGATGAACTGAAATTTACATATTCAAAGGGATGGGTTCCAGGAATTTGTCTATCGATCATATCTGTAGGCTTAGGGATTTCCCTTCCGCCTGGATTCATCGTGCTGATTGCAGCGATGACCATCGTTTTCTCTTTATTCTTTAAGGCGAGTGCGCTTTCGTCTGCATACACACTCGGTTTCAGTTTTATTGCGGCATTTGGACTGATGTCTGTTCAAGTGAGCCATTCTTGGCTGCCGCAGCTTTCAATGATGAATGCATCAGCCGTTGTGATCCTGTTAGGGCTACTGTTAATGACCGAAGGCATCTTAGCCTATCGAACGGCGCATTTACGTACATCGCCTGCAATGGTGATGAGTGCGAGAGGACTTTTGATCGGCCAGCAGCGAGCAAACCGTCTGTGGCTTCTACCACTTGTTTTGCTGATGCCGGCAGGTGAATGGACTTCTTCTCTGCCATGGTGGCCTGTGCTTCAAGTGCACGATCAAAGCTTCTCATTTATTGTGATCCCGTACATCATCGGCTTTGGCCAGCGTATTCAAGGATCGCTGCCAATTGTTAGTATTCAAATTACGTCACGCCGTATTATGATGCTCGGTCTAGCTGTAGCTGTAGTAGGTGCGGCAAGTATTTGGTTTGAGCCGATTGCGTGGGGAGCTGTTGTTCTAGCGATTGCAGGAAGAGCCTTTTTATCATGGAAGCAGAGGGCGAATGACAACGCTGCACCATTCTTTTTCTCTAAGCGGAATCAAGGGCTTATGGTGCTTGGTATCATTCCGAATACCCCTGCGGCTGATTTAAAGCTTGAGATCGGAGAAATTATTACAAAGGTCAATGGAATCGAGATCAAAACCGTTTCAGAATTTTATGAAGCACTACAAACCAATCGTGCTCTGACAAAGCTTGAGATCATTGGTCTCAATGGTCAGACAAGGTTTGAGAAACGCGCCTCTTACGAAGGGGAGCATCACCAGCTTGGTATCTTGTTTGTGAAGGACGATCCACAGCAAGAGCCAACGGCGATTTCATCTTAAAAAAAGCTGCTAGAGATGGCAGCTTTTTTCTTTTGGGCGCGTTTCTCTCCCATAGGATTCGCCCCATTCACGCATGGCAAAGATAATGGGCTTTAACGTATTTCCAAGAGAAGTCAGTGAATACTCGACACGAGGAGGAACTTCCTCATAGACTTCACGGTGAACAATCCCGTCTTGTTCAAGTTCTCGTAATTGCAACGTCAGGACACGCTGCGAAATTCTTGGCAGAAGCCGGCGTATTTCGTTGTAACGCTTTGGACCGCAAGTCAAATGATAAAGGATGACGCCTTTCCATTTCCCTCCGATGACATTTGTAGTGATAGACACGGGACAGCCATGATTCACAATACTGACTGGATTGGATGGTGCACTCATCTCAACATTCCTTTCTTAAACGAAAATGGTCATAAACGAACATGTTTGTACCTAACGAACAAAAATGTGCGTACTTGAATCAATGGAAGCTTTTCTTTTACCATAGAGATAGACATCACACATTCGGGTTGTTTGTTTTCCTATCATAACAATTTCTATGAGGGAATGGAAAGAAATTGGATTGTGGGAACACACCTGTTTATTAGAAAGGATGAATAACATGCGAGACAAAGAGCTATTAAAAAAAGAAATCATTGAGGCGTATGAATTCCGTCATGCGACAAAAGAGTTTGACCCAGCGAAAAAAATTCCGGAGGATGATTTTTCATTTATTTTAGAAACAGGAAGACTTTCTCCAAGCTCTGTAGGGTTTGAGCCTTGGAAGTTCCTCGTTGTTCAAAATGAAGCATTCAGAGAAAAATTAAAAGAGTATACATGGGGTGCACAAAAGCAGCTTCCAACTGCCAGCCATTTTGTGATCATCTTGGCAAGAACAGATGCCCGCTATGATTCAGCATATGCAGAATACATCAACAAGCAAATCAAAGGAATGACAGACGAAACGTTTGAAATGGTCAAGGGGCGCTACAGAGAATTCCAAGAGAACGATCTTCATCTACTAGAAAATGACCGTACATTATTTGATTGGGCTTCAAAACAAACGTATATTGCCTTAGGTAACATGATGACAGCTGCGGCACAGATCGGCATTGATTCATGCCCAGTTGAAGGATTTAGCTACGATCACATCCATCGTATCTTAGAAGAAGAAGGGTTACTGGAGGAAGGTCAATACGACATCTCTGTCATGGCAGCCTTTGGTTATCGTGTCACTGAGCCAAAACGCGGCAAAACACGTCGCCCGATGGATGAAGTAGCTGTTTGGATTCGTTAATCGCTGTTTGTCTGAAAAAGGCTGTTGACAATTGCGTGGTTAGTCAGTATATTTAAAAAATAAAATCTTTGACGAATATACAAATTTGACTATAAACGCTTTGACTTGAGAATAGTAAATGAACATCCGTTTTTTAAGAGAGCTGCGGGTCGGTGCAACGCAGTAAAACGAATCATTGAACTCGCTCAAAGAGCGGTAAGACTGAATGAATAGTAAGTCTTTACGTGTGACCTCCGTTATCGGGTTTTAAGTTGGATTCAGCCATGGCTGAATCAATAAGAGTGGTAACGCGGTTGCAAGGTCAGTCGTCTCTTCTAGGAGATGGCTGGCCTTTTTATATGCTTTTATCTCATATTTGTCTGAAGATTCAAATTTAAAGGAGCTATAGAAAATGGAAAAGGAACATGTGCAGTTAAAACGAACAATGACATCAAGGCATATTATGATGCTTGCGCTTGGCGGTGCCATCGGTGCTGGTCTGTTTAAAGGAAGCAGTTCTGCCATTGATATTGCGGGTCCTGCTGTCATTTTGGCATACATGATTGGTGGTCTTATTTTATTATTTATTATGCAAGGACTTGCCGAAATGACCGTTGCACGACCTGGAGCAAGAACATTCCGTGACTTGATTGAACCTGTGTTAGGAAAGTATCCGGCCTATTTCTTAGACTGGATCTATTGGAAGATGTGGGTGCTGAACATTGCAGCAGAAGCGATTGTGTCGGCCATCTTTATTCAGTACTGGTTCCCACAAGTGCCAATCTGGATGCTTGTGTTAATCATTTCACTTGTAGTCACAATCATTAATGTTTGCTCAGTCAAAATGTTTGCTGAGACAGAGTATTGGTTAGCTTCTATTAAAATTGCTGTCATCATCTTATTTATTATCATTGGATTTACCATGCTATTTGTCTCATTCGGACAGCATGCAGCACCTGGATTGTCTAACTTAACGGATCACGGTGGATTTTTCCCAAATGGTACTGGCGGATTAATTGCAGCAATGCTGGTTGTCGTGTATTCATATGGTGGGACGGAGATGATTGGGGTCACGTTAGCAGAAACAAAAAACCCTGAAAAAGTCATCCCAAAGGCCATTCAAAGTACGTTTGTACGCATCATCGGTTTTTATGTACTGCCGTTCTTTATCATTGTCAGCTTAATCCCTTGGAATCAAGTAAACAATGAGCAAGTAAGTCCATTTGTGACAGTGTTTGCAACAATCGGAGTACCGTATGCTAGTGACATCATGAATGGTATTATCTTACTAGCGATTTTGTCTTCTATGAACTCTGGCTTGTATGCTTCATCACGGGTGCTTTATACACAGGCAATGGATGGCCGTGTATGGAAAGGATTCTCCAAGCTGTCAAAACAGCAGGTGCCTGTTCGAGCCATCCTTGTATGTACATCTACCTTGTATGCAGCTGTATTGATTTCTCTTTTTGTAGGAAGTCAAACGTTTAATTACTTAATGGGTTCTTTAAGTTACACAGTTCTATTCATCTGGTTTATCATTGCCGTCGGTCATTTGAAATCTCGAAGCGTCGCACAGCCAGGCGGATATCGCGTGAAGCTGTATCCTTTCACAACGTGGTTTTCAGTTATTGCGATCATGGCCATTTTTGTCGGCGTTGTATTCAATACACCAATTGTTCAAACGCTGGTCACCATGGGCATTTATTTAATCATTACACTTTCTTTCTTTATTAACAGAAAACGGTTTGAAACAGCCGTCTAATCTATTAAAAAGCGTGCAGGACCTTCTGAAGGGTCTCGCACGCTTTTTTTAATGCTGTTTATATTGCTTGAAGTGGACAGGGGATTGAACGGGATGTGGCTTTGCCTGAAGGCCATAGCTCTCCCTGACGATATAAAGCGGCCGGTCCTTGGCTTCATCGTAGATTCGGCCGATATACTCCCCGATCATGCCTAACATAAAGAGGATGATCCCGCTAAAGAATAGCTGAATGACAATTAATGAACTCCAGCCGGTGATGGTGCTGTTAGTAAAAAGCTTTAAATATAAAACTAGAAACATCGAAATGAAGCCAATAGCTGAAAGGACAATACCTGCCACGCTGGCTAGCTTTAAAGGTTTGTAAGAAAAAGATGTGATCCCATCCATCGAGAGCTTGAGCATCTTTTTGAGAGGGTACTTTGTTTCTCCTGCCAACCGCTCATCCCGAACATATTCTACCGCAATCTGTTTGAAGCCAACCCAGCTCACTAATCCCCGGACAAATGGGTTTTTCTCGCGTATTTTTTTCATTTCATGACACACTTTACGATCCATCAATCTAAAGTCGCCGGTGTCAATAGGAATATCTACTTCGGTGATTTGACGTAGCACTCGGTAGAAAAGGGAAGCCGTGTACTTTTTGAAAGCTGTTTCGCCTTTTCGTTGCGTGCGGACCGCGTATACGACCTCATAGCCTTCCTTCCATTTTTCAATCATGTCTAAAATCAATTCAGGTGGATCTTGTAAATCCGCATCAATCACTACGACAGCTTCTCCCTTTGCATAATCCATTCCCGCTGTAATGGCAATTTGATGCCCAAAGTTACGAGAAAAATCAATAAGTCTCACATGCGGATCGGTCTGGCAGTACCCTTTAATCAGTTCAGCTGTTCGATCTATACTGCCGTCATTGACGAAGAGAAGCTCATAAGCTTCTCCCGTCGAATCCATGACGGTCTTAAGGCGCTGATACGATTCATGGATCACAAGTTCTTCATTATACACTGGGACTACAACAGAGTATTGTATGTTCTTTTCCATCAGTCATCGTTCCTCCCTTTTAATAGATGAATTAATCAACGGATAGTTCATAAAGAGTACCGCTCTCCATTCCGCCCATTCGTTCATTTGACTGATCATTTTGTTTTGATTGTTGGCTGTCAGAGCTGTCTGTTTGCTGGTTCGTTTTGGATGTAGAGCTGTTCTGCCATTTAGAAGCAGATACTTCTTTGCCATTTTTTTGAATCCAAGTGAGAATGTCAGAGCTACCGCCTCTCATACCAGAAAGATAGAAGTATTTGATTTTGCCGTCTTTAACGAGCTGTTTGAATTCATTAAGCGTGAGAATGTTATCAGATCCACTAAATCCACCTAATGCCATAACAGCTTTTCCTGTTTTAATAATGTAAGGCGAAGCAGTGGTTGCATCTGTTGTCCCGAATAGGAATTCTTCTCCCGTATTGTTTTTCTCCAGATAGCTGATCAGCTTTTCATTGACTTGTGAACTCATGCTGCCACTTGAAGTTGCAAGCTGAGGACCAGCCTCTGGCAGCATACTGTTTCCTCCGTAAAGAAGAGGTGTGCTTGCCCAGTATAGGGGTGCGATCAGCATCCCAAGGATGGCAATGAGAGACATGAATTGTTTTAGTTTTTCTTTCCCTTTTATCAAAAGTAGAGAAAGGATCGTTCCAATACCAATGATACCGACTGCAATGCTTAATCCAAGACCGATTGTGCTTGTAAAAGTGGATAGGATAAAGATTTCAAATGCGGTTGTGACGAATATCGCAATTGGAAGCAACCATTTTTTAAAGCCAGTTCCTGTTTGGAACAATTGAGTCATAGACACCCATCCTGCTCCTGCTAATACAGCAATTGGCGGTGCCAGCATGATTAAATAATAGTGATGGAAGAATCCTGCGACACTGAAAAATGCAGCAACAGGTATAAGCCAAGCTAACCAAAATAGTGTTTCTTTTTGTTTTGTATTGAGACGTCTTCTTTCAAAGGCTGTCGAGAAGAAGATACCAATCGCACCGAAGAGCGCAAATGGAAGCAGCCAGCTGATTTGATCGGATAGTTCAGATTGGAACAGACGTAATGGCCCTTTTGTTCCTGTTCCAAACATGCCAGAACCACTTCCCATTTTTCCTCCCCCACCATTTGGCGGTCCATCACCATTACCGCCTGAAGGCATATCAGGTGGTGTTGAGCCGTTTGCACTGCTTGGTGGTCCTTGCATTGAAGGCTGTTCCTGACTGGATGATTGGTTTGAATTATCTGAGTTGTTTTGAGTTCCATTTGATGGCGGCTGAGGCATGGTGGATGAATTATTGTCATTTTGCTGATCACCCTGCTGTGAAGGTGGCTGTCCCTCACCCTGATTTGTGCCGCCTCCTCCGCCAGACTGTTGACCAGTCAACCGCTGAAGACCATTGTAACCAAAGGCTAATTCTAGTGCTGAATTCGATTGACTTGATCCCATATAAGGACGATTGTCTTTGGAAGTGAGATCAACCGCTATAGACCATGAAGCAGATACACCTAAAAGAACAATCATCGAAATCATCAGCGATAACAACTTTTTCTTCCATGTCGTTCGATAGGCGATGATGTAAAACAGGACGAGAGCCGGTACAATCATATACGCTTGCAGCATTTTTGTATTAAAACCGACACCGATCATTGCAAAAGAAGCAATCGCCCAAAGCACTTTCTGCTGTTTCACAGCCTTGAACATCATGGCTGTTGCGAGTAAAAGAATAAAGACGAGTAAGCTGTCAATGTTATTTGTACGAGATACAGCAACTGCGATTGGTGTACACGCCATAATGAGTGCTGACACTCTTGCAGCAGCCAGGCCAAATGTAGGTTTGACTAGGCGGTAGATTAAATAAACAGATCCAATGCCAGCTAAAGCTTGGGGTAAGATCACACTCCAGCCATGCAAGCCGAAAATTTTGGCACTGATCGTTTGCAGCCAGAAGGCGAGCGGTGGTTTATCCACCGTGACATAACCTGAGGGATCGAACGAAGCAAAGAAGAAATTATGCCAGCTTTGCATCATACTTGTAACCGCCGCTGTATAATAAGCGTTCACCGTATCGTCGTTCCAAATGTTATAAATGTTTAAAATGGCAGATAAAATCAATATGAAAAATAAATAAAGATCAAATTTCTGAAAGCGTCTAATCAAAAGCTTGTCACTCCTTTTTCTTAACTTGAAAAAAGTGTAACAAGCAAATATGAATAAATTGTTAATAAAAAAAGGCCAATTCTTTATTTTTCTGTTGAATAAAAACAGCTCTAGGAAAGAGCTGTTTTGTTTAAGATGTCATCTTATTTTATGAGGAGACAGGTGGAGTTTCAGAGGTCTCTGCACTTGGTAATTGTATAATAGCGGTCGTACCTAGGCCTTGTTCAGATTGAAGAACGAACGTGCCACGATGTTTTTTTATAATTTGATAAACAATGGCTAGTCCAAGACCAGAGCCGCCATCTTTTCTTGTGCGGGCTTTATTCACTCGATAAAAACGCTCAGAGACATGAGGGAGATCTCCTTTTGGAATTCCGCTGCCTTCATCTGTAATTCTCAATTCAGCAGTTTGTTGGTGAACGAATAATTCAATCGAAATCGATTTTCCTGAAGGCGTGTAATGGATGGCATTGTCCAATAAATTACGAATGACTTGCTCAAGTCGATCGCTATCACCATAAATAATACAGTCCTCTTCAAGTTCTCGGTTGAACGAGATTCTCTTTTGACTAGCAATGAATGTCATTTGATCAAGAACATCATGAATAAGCTGCGCAAAGACGATCGGCTCCATCGTTAGTGGGTAAGATTCCCCCTCTAACTGTGCGAGATCAAGAAGGTCATGGACGAGCCGGCTTAATCGTGTGGATTCGTCTTGAATAATCTGCATGCCTTTCTTTTGATCAATAATGCCTTCTTCAATTCCTTCAGCATAGCCTTTCATATAACTTAAAGGCGTTCTCAGTTCGTGGGAGACATTGGCAAGGAACTCTCTGCGATGTTGTTCAACTTTTTCTAAGGTAGAGGACAGTTTATTAAAGGAACGGCTCAGCTGATTTAACTCATCCCCTTTTTTGGTCACAGCCATGCGTTTTGAAAAATCACCAGATTCCATTTCCATTGCAATTTCTTTCATTTGATTGATCGTCCTTACGACTTTATTAGAACTTTTATATCCAATAAAGAAAATCAAAAGCAGGATAATTAAAATAGAGATGCCAAGCGTTAATCGAATTTGAACAAACGGTTCATACACATCAGATAAAGGCATAGAGAGGAAAATGGTTCCTGATAAATCATTTTTGTTTGAGAACACAGGGATGGCAATCCCGAGAATATCTTGATGAAACTGGGGGTGTTCTCTAATTAACACAACTGTTTCCCCCTGAAGAAGCTTTTGGCGTTCTTTAAACGTAATGAGGTTATCGTTTGTATTCGTATCGAAAGGGATACCGCTTGAAAGCTCCATAGGATCATCAGTAAAAATAACACTTGCCTGACTTGAGTCATTTGCCCACTTCATTCTGTCAGTAAAATATGTGTCTTTCCCGTGTTTGTGATAGATTTCTGCCAGCTTCTTTCCTTGTAAACTTAAAGAGTCAATCTGTTTATCTATATATAAGTGCTGGTATAAGTAATAAGTCAGGGCAAGAGCTGAGGCAGCAACGATGCCTATAACGGAAAGGATTAAGAAAAGCACTTTCCTTTTAATAGATAATGGCTTCATTTGTCCTCCTCAAACTTATAGCCGACACCCCAAACGGTCTTAATATACCGTTCCGCTTCCTTTAATTTCAGTCTTAGTGTTTTAATATGTGTATCGACTGTTCTTAAAGAGCCACTAGGTGAGTGTGATTCCCACAATTTTTGATAGAGCTGTTCACGGGAAAAGACTTGGCCTTGATTGAGCAGAAGAAACATAAGTAAATCAAATTCTCTTCTTGTTAAATTGATGGGCTCTTGCTTGAGATAGACTTGTCTGCCATCATGATCGATCTCCAAGTCATCAATCATGATTCGACTGCGCTTTAAAGAAAGACCTCTAATTCGTCTTAATGTCGTTTCAATTCTAGCTGCAAGCTCACGTAGACTAAAAGGCTTCATGATGTAGTCGTCTGCGCCAATTTCCAGCCCCTTAATGCGATCCTCTTCATAACTTCTAGCTGTTAAAAATAAAATGGGGATTTGAGAGGTTTGCCTGATGCGCTGGCAGACTTCGAATCCATCCATATCTGGCATCATAATATCCAATACAACAAGGTCAATGGCCTCTTTTTCAAGCTGATGTAAGGCGCCCGTGCCATTATTTGCAGTTATCACGTGAAAGCCTTGTCTTTGCAAAAAGGATCCGATTAACTCAAGCATATCTAATTCATCATCTACTATTAAAATATTCATCTGTTCTTTCATTTCTTTTCCTCCAACATGATAGCATAAGGTCCTGCTGGGATGTTCAGTCGGTTCTTCAACATAAATGTATGTTTGTCGATGACGGATACTGAATTGTCGTCTAAGTTACTGACATATATAGATGAGGAATCAGCAGTGATATAATTCGGATTTTGACCGGTCTCAACAGAGGAAAGTAGTTTGTTTTTCTTGGTATTTACTTTATATAGTGTATGGTCTCCATGACATAATACATATAAAGTAGAAGAGTTTTTTTCTGAAAAAAATGCGACTGGCATAACACCTAGTTTGATTTCTCGCTGTTTTTTACCTGTTTTAGGATCGTAAGCAAAAATGCTCTTATTTAATGTGCCCGGTTTACCGTGTCCTCCAACCCAAATGGAATGCCCATCAAAATGAATGCCAGATGGCCGTTCTAGGACGGAAATCGTTCGTATCTTTTTTTTCTTTTCAATATCAATGACTGAAACAGAATGACTTTTTGCATTTAAAACAAACAACGTTCCTGAAGAAGACAACGCCATAGAAGAGGGTAATGTCCCGGTCTTCACAGTTGCTTTTATTTTCTTGTGCACTGTATCGATAAAATAAACGACATTTTTCTCTGAATCGGTCACAAGTAAAGTGTTGGTATCCGCATCATACGCAAGTGAAGTCAGACCTTTATTCACATCCATATAGTCCGCTGCTGTTCCTTTTTTTAAATTGATTTCTATAAGAGATTGTCCTTCCTTATTTGATGCAATGATCACGTCTTTGTTGATGTGAACAAGATCAGTGAGAGGATGTTTTAAATCAACGGAAGAGACAATTTTATTTTTTTGTAAATCAACGATTGAAAAGGAGGCTTTTTTTAGTTGAGAAATGACAGCAATTGATTGAGAGCTGCCAGGGGGCGTAAATTGCTGGTCTTTTCCGCAGCCTGCTAGGAAAAATAGTAGAGCTGACAAGCATATTAAAAAATATTTCACTCGTTTCATCCTTCTGCTCCTTTGGTGCTCTATTTTCAAAAAGCATAACACAAAAATTGTGAAAAAAAATCGAAGTTATGAATGCTGGAAGATATGAAAAGGAGTTTTTAGGTGGGGAAGTAGAGGTAAATGAAAGCTGAAATTTCTTTTTCGTCTATTTATATGACATTTTTTCATGAGTAAAAGATCATTTTCACAGTTTGATCATTGTATCCATAATCGGTTACAGTAACAAATAATCATAGCTCCCCCGCCCTAAATAGAGCGAAGGGAGTCGTTAAGCAGAGTGTTCAGATGAATGAGAAGTGGATTTCGTTTTTAGACGATGAGAGAGGAGGAAACCAAGAATACCTGCGCCCATTAATACGATAAATAAAGATTGAAAACCACTTAATATACCAATTAAAGTAGATGAAATGATACTTCCGAAATATCTAAAGGTAGAAAAAATCCCAGATGCAGAGCCGGATAAACTCTGATCAACAGATGTTAAAGAAGCCATCTGCATGCTAGTCATGCCAATACCTGATGAGATCCCCCCAGCGACTAATGTGATGATAAGGAGTGGTAAATTTGGGTAGCTGCTTAGTGTGATCAGCATAACACCGGATAAAGTAAGACAGAGAAATGAAAATCGAATCATTTTTTTGGCACCTTTTATTGGATGGAGCTTTGCCCCGAGTAATCCACTAATCGACATACAGAGTGAAAAGATCGAAAGGAAAATCCCGCTTTGTGTATGAGAAAGTGCGAGTTTTTGCTCCATAAACAGCGGCATAATGAGAAGAATCGCGTACATCACAAAATTACTAAGCATGATAGAAAGGTTAGCGTTCGTAAAGGTACTGTTTTTAAATAATGTCAAATCAATGATGGGATTTGTAACTTTCCGTACGTGTTTGAAAAATAAAGGAATGGAAATGACCGCTAGAACGCCATAGATCATGTATTCGTTTAATAATTGGCTTTTAGTAAACAAAATGAGTGTAGCGATCCCGATTGTTAAGTATAACGAACCGATGATATCTACATTGGCTTGTAAACGCGTATGTTTCATCTTCGGAATCATAAAAACGCCTGTCACAAGTGTGAGAATCAAAAATGGTATATTCACTATGAAAATGGAATGCCAGTCAAAGCTCTGAATGAGAATAGAGCCGATAAAAGGTCCAAGTGCGGCACCAATTCCCGCTCCAAAACCGAAAAAGCCCATAGTTTTAGAAAGCTTTTCATGTGATACTGTTGCTCGAATTAAAGCAATGCTGTTCGGCGTTAATATAGCTCCGCCTGCCGCTTGAATTGATCGGAAGCTAATAAGAAAAGCAAGATTAGGTGCGAAAGCACATCCAATGGAGCCAATCAAAAAAAGTATCACACCAGCTAAATACATGCTGCGGTGGCCGTATATATCTCCCAGCTTACCCGCAATAGGTTGAGTGACTGCCATGACAATTAGATAAATCGTGACCACCCAAGTAATGTTTGATATGGATTGATCGTAATAAGTTGATATGGATGATAGAGCGACTGCGATCATGGTTGAATTGACTGGAACTAAAATAGCTCCAAGCAGCAAAGAATAAATGATCAAGTTCTCTTTTTTAAGATTCAATGTGTTTACCACCTTTGTAAAAAAGAAGAATTTCACCCAATTAAGTGGGGGAAATTCCTCTCATGAAAATGTGTGTGCATGTCTCAATAAAGTCTTCTTTTTGTGTTAAAACAAGCTGAATGTCTTGCTCTAGCTGTTGAATGAAAAAGCCAAAATACGTGCTAATAAATATATCTGCATAGATGTCTTCTTTTCCCTCTAATACACGATGCTGAGCACTCATTTTTTTGAAATAATGAATCAGCATGTCTCTCAATTCTTGAGGATAAATTTTTTCATGGTCTGTTAAATCTTTAAACATAGCCGGTTCTCTCATGCTGATATAGATAAATTCTTTTTTTGAAGTCAAATCTTCAAGGAAATAGCTACCGAGAAATTTTAAATCGGTGTATAAATCGTCTTTAAATTCAGCTTCAAGGGTTTTGGTCGGTGTTGATTTCATTTTCATAATGGCAGCAATCACGCCGCGTTTGTTTTTAAAGTTACGAAAAATTGTCGCTTCACTTACATTCGCTTTTGTTGCAATTTCTTTTGTCGTTGTTTTTTGATAGCCCTTTTCAGACAATAATTCCATTGTTGCGCGAATGATCCGCTGATTTGTTGATTTTAACAAGCATACTCACCTCAGGTTATGAATGTGTTTGCAACAAAGTAAGTATACCGATAAAATCTGTGACCGCCAATATGATCCAAACAGTGACGACTATGCCCGTGAATGCTGATTCAATAACTGGATACGCCCATTGGCTCCATCTACTGTCACGAGGTCACCGGATTTTAGTTTTTCAGTTGCGATCCGTGTACCTAAGACAGCAGGTATCATATATTCTCTAGCGATAATAGCGGAATGGGACAAAATGCCGCCAGAATCGGTGATGACTGCTTTTGCATCTCTAAATAAGCTGGTCCATAAAGGTGTCGTTGTTTTACAAACTAAAATGTCATCTTTTTCAAATTGTGAAAATTCATCAGCAGATGTAATGACTCTGACTCTTCCAGAAGTAATGCCGCTAGATGCACCAATTCCATAGATTGCATCGTCTGTGTTGTTTGCATTTTCCCTTAGCGAACCGAGCATTCTTTCTACTTGCTGTAATTCAGCTTCAGAAGGCGTTCCTGTATAAGCTGGTGGTTGGATGGATTCATTTTCCTTCATTTCAATTTTTCTTTGCTGAATGATCGAATCGTATGTGGTCGAAGTTGTGAGCGCGTTGAGTACTTCATCATCGTAAAGATACCAAAGATCTTCTTGATGAGGGATCGCTCCTTTTTGAACAAGAAGTTCACCAATTTTTAAGAGATAGAGTCTCGCTTTTGCATCTAACATGGCATCAATGTAAAAGTGATGATCATCTCGAATATTGGCTGCATGGAGCGCAAAATGATAAAGTTCCTCAAATTTTGTTTTAAACGCTTCATCTGTCACTTGACTGATAAACTGTTCATACGTTTCTTGCCTTTTGATCACGGCTTGTGCAAATTCTTCATCAAAATCAGATTGGTACCGAATGTTGTTTCTAATGATGTCCAAGACAAATTCAGGGTTCTCCACCCATGTTTCCTCTGTGAAATCATGGCTTTTAACAGACCGCCAACCGTAGACTTGGAGAAAAGCTTCTACGTTGGAAATGAAGTTTTTTCCTTTATCTGTGTGATTGAGGGCATATAATAGTTCAGCATTCGTTGAATGATCTTTAAATGCCTGAAGAAGCTCGGAATCTTGAAGAACGTCTTTTGCCAAGTGAGATAGCTTTTGATCTGTTTCAAGAGACTTGTTCATCACACCTATCATCATTTCATGCAGCAGAACGACTTGTGTTTGATCCCCAGTATATGTGACAAGCATGTCTTCAATGATCGCTGATAGAATGACTTGAGGTATGACAATGTCAAAATGGTCGTCATACGCTCTTAGATAAATTTCCTTTAATTCTTGAAAGCCGCTGATGGCTTCATCAATTGTTAGCGGTTGAGTGATTTGCCGATCAAGTTTTTCGTATAATGGGAACAAGTTTTGCTCTAAAATGCGATACATTCTTTCGCTTAAACGAGGAAACAGTTCGAATAGGCTCTCGTCAAAAACTGGTTCGGCTGCCACTTCTGCTTCTGGCATAGACGGTGAAGAATACAAATGGCCTCTATAAAGCTTGATATCTTTAATATTAAGGTCTGGTACTTGATACTTCTCTCCGTTTTTCTTCATCCCGTTTTTTAAAGCAGGTATGATCAAACTTGAAAAAAGAGGACTTGTGGGTCCAGGCATATGATCGTCCATTGAAATCCAGAAGTCTTGCAGCTCTTCAGGTTTCATTTGAAAGGATGCACCTGAGGAGCCATTTGCTGTATTGGTAAAAGCAGCAGTAATCGGTCTTGCTTGAAGTAAATAAAAAGTACCATCTGACATGCCGAATTCGATATCTACTCCATGTCCATAAAGTTCTTCTACTTGTTTTGTCATTTTCGTGATTTGGATCAATTGATCATCTCGAAGACAAAATTGGCCAGCCATCTCTTCACCTACGGGTTGTTCAATGACGCCCTCTTGACAGGGGACAATTTGCACTTCTTTTGTTCCTAGTGATTTTTCAATAGAGTACGTTTCTTTGTTTACAATAAATGTATCTGGCGTCACAAGGCCGGAGACGATGGCTTCTCCTAGTCCATAGCTTGCAGTCATCATGACTTCGTTTGTTTTTCCTGATACAGGATTCTCACTAAAGATGACACCAGAGATGTCAGAATGGATCAATCCTTGTACAACAACAGCCATGAGCGGCATCTCTTCCTCGTTCTCAATCATTTCTTCCTTATATTCTGTGACTCTTGCTGCGAAGTAAGACGACCAACATTCTTTGACGGCTTGCAAGAATTCTTCATTTGTTTTGATATTTAAATAGGTCTCGTATTGACCTGCAAAGGAGGCGCCTTCGAGATCTTCCGCAACAGAAGAGGATCGCACTGCAACGGATGGATATGTTTTCAACAATGATTGAAAGGATGAAAGTAATTCTGTCTCCATTTGTGAAGGAAACGAAGCTTCTGTGATTTTTCGGGCAAGGTTTTGATCAGTTGGATGGAAATTGTGATATGAAAGAAAGCTTGCAAAGCTGTTCGTTTTGATAATAAATCCATCTGGAACTGGCAGTCCGTGATTGTTTAATTTAATTAAATTCACGCCTTTTGCCCCTGCGAGTGATGCGGATTCTTCAGCCGCATGAAATAATACTGAATACATGGGAATGCCCCCTTATCCAAATAGCCAATGGTTTCATTTGTCTCTTTTTGTTTTTTAAAATGATAGTGCGCACTATCATTTTCATCATAGAATTTATTGGATGTAACTGTCAAAGACGTAAAGACCTATCTTTAGAAAGGGGACGTTTTCACTAATTTTCCTCCTCATCTATATCAAAAGTCTTCAACCGAGAAGAAAAAAGCTGAAATTGAAAACTGTGAATTGTTCATTATGCCAATCTTTACTATAATCAAGGGAGTAGACCATGTAGAGGGAGGGTTTTTGTGATTACAAAAGCCATATTTGCACTTGTTTTTCCTTTCTTGCTCGTTATTTTATTTTCAAAGGTTACTTATAATCATTACGTTGGCATTGCATTAACAGCAGCGCTTTTATTTGCTTCGTATATGAAAGGCTATACAGAAACCTACTTTATCGTAGGATTAGATATTATTTCTTTAGTGGCCGGGGCATTGTTTATGGCCAAGAAAGAAGTCGAAAAAAGAGAGAAGGCTGAAAAACATCATTGATGTGATCCCTCTTGATGAAAAGAAAATGTTTTTGATACAGGAGCTGTGCTTACGATTTCTAGTGAGTGCAGCTTTCTTTTTTGTGGTTTTTCTGCTGATCGAATATCTCACTCCAAAATGTTCCATACTGAAAGGAAGGTTTCTTTAGAGGGTTATGAGCCACGGCAGAGAGGGTATGGTTGTATTGGAAATAAAAATCAAGTCAGACACGAACTTTAGTTCGTATTTTTGTGTTCTTTTATGATAATATATTCATTAGATAGATTTCGTAACGAAACGGAGGCTTTGATGTGAGTGACCGCTTTGAATTAGTTTCTAACTATCAGCCCCAAGGGGATCAGCCAAAAGCCATTGAAAAGCTTGTGGAGGGCATCCATCAGGGGAAACAGCATCAAACGCTGTTAGGTGCTACAGGTACGGGAAAGACCTTTACTGTATCCAACCTGATCAAAGAAGTGAACAAACCAACCCTTGTCATTGCGCATAACAAGACACTTGCCGGACAATTATACAGCGAGTTCAAGGAATTTTTTCCAAATAATGCTGTTGAATATTTTGTGAGTTATTATGATTATTACCAGCCTGAGGCGTATGTGCCTCAAACTGATACATTTATTGAAAAGGATGCCAGCATTAATGATGAGATCGATAAGCTAAGGCACTCCGCCACATCCTCATTATTTGAGCGGAGAGATGTCATCATCATTGCCAGTGTGTCCTGTATTTATGGCTTAGGTTCTCCTGAAGAATACAGAGAGCTTGTGCTGTCTTTACGAACTGAAATGGAAATTGAACGCAATCAGCTTCTTCGTAAGCTGGTGGATATTCAGTATTCTCGTAATGATATAGATTTTCAGCGCGGAACCTTCAGAGTTCGAGGAGACGTCGTTGAAATTTTTCCTGCTTCACGAGATGAGCATTGTATCAGAGTGGAGTTTTTCGGTGATGAAATTGAACGTATTCGTGAAGTAGATGCTCTCACTGGAGAAATTCTCGGTGATCGTGACCACGTTGCTATTTTCCCAGCATCTCACTTCGTCACAAGAGAAGAAAAGATGGAAAAAGCGATTATTAATATTGAAAAAGAGCTTGAGGAACAGTTGGAAAAGCTTCGTGAAAACGGAAAATTGCTTGAAGCACAGCGTCTTGAGCAGCGGACAAGGTATGACCTAGAGATGATGAGAGAGATGGGCTTTTGTTCAGGGATTGAGAACTACTCAAGACATCTCACCTTACGTCCGCCTGGTTCTACACCTTACACATTGCTTGATTATTTTCCGGATGATTTTATGATTGTTGTCGATGAGTCACACGTGACCATCCCGCAAATTCGCGCCATGTACAATGGGGACCAGGCAAGAAAACAAGTGCTTGTTGATCACGGATTCCGTCTGCCGTCAGCACTTGATAATAGACCACTCACATTTGATGAGTTTGAAAAGCACATTAACCATATTGTGCATGTATCCGCAACACCGGGCCCATACGAGCTTGATAAAACGCCAGAGGTCGTGGAACAAATTATTCGTCCAACCGGTTTGCTTGATCCAATCATTGAAGTTCGTCCGATTGAAGGACAAATCGATGACTTAATTGGGGAAATTCATGCAAGAGTTGAGAAAAATGAGCGTGTGCTTGTGACGACTTTAACGAAGAAAATGTCTGAGGATCTGACAGATTATCTGAAAGAAATCGGAATCAAGGTCAATTATCTGCACTCAGAAATTAAGACACTAGAGCGGATTGAGATTATTCGTGATTTACGTCTCGGAAAATATGATGTGCTTGTTGGGATCAACCTTCTTCGAGAAGGTTTGGATATTCCAGAGGTGTCGCTCGTGGCGATTTTAGATGCGGATAAAGAAGGCTTTTTACGTTCAGAAAGATCCCTCATCCAGACGATTGGCCGTGCTGCAAGAAATGCAGAAGGCCGGGTTATTATGTATGCAGACAATATGACGAAATCAATGGACATTGCCATACAAGAAACAAAGCGGAGACGTGAGCAGCAAGAAGCGTATAATGAGAAATTTGGTATCACTCCGCAAACGATCCATAAGAAGATTCGAGATGTGATCAAGGCAACAAAAGTACATGAGGATTCAGAAGAATACGAAACAAAAGCAGCACCAAAGTTGTCAAAAATGAGCAAAAAAGAACGAGAAAAAGTGATCGAAAACATCGAGATGGAAATGAAAGATGCAGCAAAAGCGCTTGATTTTGAAAAAGCAGCAGAATTAAGAGATCTATTGCTAGAGCTAAAAGCGGAAGGATGAATGCCAGATGGCTATGGAACGAATAGAGGTGAAAGGGGCAAGAGCCCACAACCTTAAAAATATTGATGTCAATATCCCGCGCGATCAGCTAGTGGTCATTACGGGTTTATCTGGTTCGGGAAAATCGTCGCTTGCCTTCGATACCATTTATGCAGAAGGTCAGCGCAGGTATGTTGAATCACTGTCAGCCTATGCACGTCAATTTCTCGGTCAAATGGACAAACCAGATGTAGATGCGATTGAAGGGCTTTCTCCAGCGATTAGTATTGACCAGAAAACGACAAGCAGGAACCCTCGATCAACCGTTGGGACTGTTACAGAAATTTATGATTACTTGCGTCTATTATATGCTCGAGTCGGAAAACCGATTTGTCCTATTCATGGGATCGAAATTACATCACAGACGATTGAGCAAATGACAGACCGCATTTTAGAGTATCCAGAACGAACGAAACTACAAGTGCTTGCTCCGATCGTATCTGGACGTAAGGGAACACACGTGAAAGTACTTGATCAAATTCGGAAGCAGGGCTACGTTCGAGTCAGAGTTGATGGCGAGATGGAGGACCTGTCAGAAGAGATTGAGCTTGAAAAGAATAAAAAGCATTCCATTGAAGTGGTGATTGATCGAATTGTCGTGAAAGAAGGCGTGGCGGCACGGTTGTCTGATTCTCTTGAAACGGCACTCCGACTTGGTGAAGGTCGTGTGATGATTGATGTGATTGGACAAGAGGAGCTGTTATTTAGTGAGCATCATGCTTGTCCGCACTGCGGATTCTCTATTGGGGAACTTGAACCAAGAATGTTCTCGTTTAATAGCCCTTTCGGTGCATGCCCAAGCTGTGATGGGCTTGGTTCTAAACTAGAAGTAGATCCAGAGCTTGTGATTCCGAATAAGGATTTGACTTTACGTCAGCATGCCATTGCCCCATGGGAGCCTCAAAGCTCACAATATTACCCGCAGCTTCTTGAGGCGGTATGTACACATTATGGAATTGACATGGATATTCCGGTAAAAGATATCCCGCCGCATTTATTTGATAAAATTTTATATGGTAGCGGCTCTGAGCTGATTTATTTTAAATATGAAAATGATTTTGGCCAGGTCCGTGAAAATGAAATCGAGTTTGAAGGTGTGCTTCGTAACATTGAACGACGCTACAAGGAAACGAGCTCCGATTATATTCGGGAGCAAATGGAAAAATATATGGCCAATCAGCCATGCCCGACCTGTAAAGGATATCGCCTGAAAAAAGAAACGCTTGCGGTTCTCATCAATGGCAAACATATCGGAGAAATGACCGATTTGTCTGTATCTGATGCCCTTGATTTCTATGAGAAAATTGAGTTGTCTGAGAAAGATTTGCAGATTGCCCAGCTCATTTTACGTGAAATCAAAGAGCGCTTGTCCTTCTTGAATAATGTGGGGTTAGATTATCTGACATTAAGCCGGTCTGCTGGCACATTATCAGGCGGGGAGGCGCAGCGGATTCGTTTGGCGACACAAATCGGATCAAGACTGACAGGCGTTCTTTATATTTTAGATGAACCATCGATTGGTCTGCATCAACGGGATAATGACCGGTTGATTGGAACATTGAAAAACATGCGAGATATCGGAAACACACTGATTGTCGTAGAACATGATGAAGATACGATGCTTGCCGCTGATTATCTCATTGATATTGGACCAGGTGCAGGGGTTCATGGAGGAGAAGTGATTTCAGCTGGAACGCCAGAAGAAGTCATGAATGACCCAAAATCGTTGACTGGACAATATTTATCTGGTGAGAAATTCATTCCGCTTCCGATTGAGAGACGAAAGCCTGACGGCCGCTTCATTGAAATTAAGGGGGCAAAAGAAAACAACCTTAAAAACGTGAATGCGAAGTTTCCTTTAGGTGTTTTTACCGCTGTGACAGGTGTGTCAGGATCAGGGAAAAGTACACTTGTGAATGAAATTTTATTGAAATCCCTCGCCCAAAAACTGCACAGAGCAAAAGCGAAGCCAGGACAGCACAAAGAAATCAAAGGAATGGATCACTTAGACAAAGTCATTGATATTGATCAATCTCCAATTGGCCGTACACCAAGATCCAATCCTGCTACGTATACAGGTGTATTTGATGACGTGCGGGATGTCTTTGCGCAAACCAATGAAGCGAAGGTACGAGGCTATAAAAAAGGGCGATTCAGCTTTAACGTGAAAGGTGGACGCTGCGAAGCGTGTCGTGGAGATGGCATTATTAAAATTGAAATGCACTTTTTACCTGATGTATACGTGCCTTGTGAAGTGTGTCACGGGAAACGTTATAACCGTGAGACGTTAGAGGTCACGTATAAAGGGAAAAATATTTCCGATGTTCTTGAAATGACGGTAGAGGACGCACTTCAATTTTTCGAGAATATCCCGAAAATTAAGCGGAAGCTGCAAACGATCTTTGATGTTGGATTAGGATACATTACACTTGGGCAACCTGCCACGACATTGTCTGGTGGAGAGGCGCAGCGTGTGAAATTGG
Organism: Bacillus sp. AK25; assembly: GCF_048270685.1. Classification (NCBI taxonomy): domain Bacteria; kingdom Bacillati; phylum Bacillota; class Bacilli; order Caryophanales; family Bacillaceae; genus Bacillus; species Bacillus sp. AK25. The sequence continues at coordinate 3,097,658 of NZ_JBLUWC010000001.1, read as the reverse complement.
CATCTGAGCTTCATCGCCGTTCAAACGGAAGATCCTTGTATATTTTAGATGAACCGACAACCGGTCTTCATGTGGATGATATTGCTAGGTTGTTAAAAGTGCTCCAGCGCTTGGTCGAAAACGGGGATACGGTATTGGTCATTGAGCACAACCTTGATATTATTAAGGCTGCCGATTACCTTGTTGATCTAGGACCAGAAGGCGGTGCTGGTGGAGGAACGATTATTGCTTCAGGAACACCTGAACACATTGCTAAAGAAGAAGCTTCTTACACCGGTCGATACTTAAAACCGATTTTAGAGCGTGATCGTGAGCGAATGAAACAGTTAGTCAAAGAAACAGAAAGTGTGACATCCTCATAAAGAAAAACCCCTCCGAAAGAGGGGTTTTCCTTTTATTGCACATCTTCCTTTGGCATTAAGTTACTGAGGTGCGTTAAATCCTTTAAAATATGAGTGCTGCTACTATCGAGCAGTACTTTTAAATAACGGATATCACCATACTTCGGATGAGACGGATGAATGGCCTCTAGCTCCTTGATCATATCGCTGTTCATGCTTTTCTGTTTCTGTATAAGGTCTAAAAGCGTTTGTGCCGTGTGGTTAGCATTATGATGATCTGTCAAAATAATTACCCCCTATAATGATAATCACCATCTTTTCAACATATTTTAAAGGGTAATCCATGAAGAATCTACACTTAGGTGCAAAAAGAAATAATTTGTGTCTAAGGTCATATGTAAATCGAATGAGTTTGAAACTTTTTATACGCCATAAACGTATGAGTTAGAAAGGAATTTTCATCATGAAGGAGCGAATATATATGAACAGAGATCAGTCGATCATTGCATCTATTTGTTATTTTAGTGTATTTTTCATGCCGTTTATTGTGCCGATCGTGGCATATTTTGTAGTGGATCAAAAGGAAACGAAACGGCATTCGCTGCGTGCATTGTGGTCACATGTTTTGCCAGTCGCAGCGTGTGTGCTGCTGGTTTTTGGAGCTATCCCCTTTTTATTGACGACACAGGCAAGCGACTCACTCGTTCCAGTGTTCACCGTACTTATCTTGTCCTTTTTAGTCGCCATTGGCTTTTTGATCTCTGTCATTTGGAATATCATTCAAGGTATTAAAGTGCTTCAATCCATCAAATCGTAGGAGGGCTTTGTATGAATGAAAAAGAACGCATTTTAAAATTAGTAGAAGACGGGACATTATCTGCAAAAGAAGCAATTACGCTACTTGAAAAATTAGAAGAAAATCAGTCCATTTCACTAGAAAAATCAACGGCTGATCATACCTTTCATGAAGAAAAAGCTGGCACAGAGAATAAAGGAACTGGTACTGAAAACCTCGGTGCAAAGCTGTTTGGATGGTTAGATTCGGCGGTGAAAAAGGTCAAAGATGTCGATCTTGATTTGAACTTTGGACAGTCCGTTGACGTTGAACACATTTTTCAATTCAAAGACGCTGCACTATCTCATTTAGATTTTCAATTGGCAAACGGCAGTCTCAATTTGATGCCTTGGGATGATGGGGATGTTCGGGCAGAGTGTCATGCGAAAATTTACCGTGCAGAGGATGGAGAGCAGGCCAGACAGCAATTTCTTCAACATCTGGATTGCGGGCTTGAAGGGGACAAATTTTTTATCCGAACTGAAAAGAAGACCATGAAGGTCAATGTCACCCTGTATGTACCACGTATCCAATACGATAAGATCAAAGTCAAACTGTTTAATGGACCGATTCGCGGGGAAAAGCTAAAGACAAAAGAACTGGCTGCAAAAACAACAAATGGCGTCGTCTCTTTTGCCTCTTTACAAGCAGAAAAAGTCGGAATTGAAACAGCAAATGGGCAAATCAAACTGGCTGATCACGAGTGTGGTATGATTGAAGTAGAAACCATTAATGGGCTCATTGACCTGCGCGGGAAAAGTGAATCAATTGATGCACAGAGCTTCAATGGGAACATTGCTGTTCAGCTGTCAGATGAGAAATGCCGTTCGATCTATGCAAAAACGACAACAGGCAGTGTGGACGTTCAGATTCCGCGTGCTTGTGCAGTGACTGCGGAGCTGAAAAGCAATCTCGGGTCGATCTCTCATGAGCTGCTTGATGCAAATATGATTAAAGAGAAAAATGAAACGCTGCAAAAAGAGAAAATGATCAAAGCCAATCAACAGGCTGAGCACAATATATCCATTTTTGCAGAAACAAAAACAGGCTCAATCCAAGTAAAGCACCAATCAGACAAGGAGTGATTCTACATGAAGAAGCTTTATCGTTCAGCGACAGATAAAAAAATAGCGGGTGTTGTCGGTGGACTTGCTGAATACTTAAGTGTCGATGCATCCCTGCTTCGTATTTTAACGGTGATCATCGGATTTATGACAGCATTTATGCCGATCTTCTTGATCTACTTCATCTGGTATTTTGTTGTTCCGGAAGAAGGCACTAACTAAATGCTTAGATGGATCGTAAGTATTTTCGTCAATGCATTACTTTTAATCGTCATTGCTGGATATTTTGATTCAGGCATTCTGCCAGGCCTTGGTAGTGTGTATATTGAAGGCTTTGGCGCAGCGATTGTAGCAAGTATTATTTTGTCCTTGCTCAATATTTTAGTGAAGCCGTTTTTGATCATTTTAACGCTGCCAGTGACAGTACTTTCACTAGGATTGTTCCTCTTTGTCATTAATGCCATCACACTGATGATGACCTCAAGCTTTATGGGAGATAGTTTTAACATTGATGGGTTTGGAACGGCCATTTGGATGGCTGTCATTTTATCCATTTTCCATCTGCTCATACAGAAAGGAATCGTGGAACCGTTAGCGAAAAAAAGCTAACGGTTTTTTTGTGTGAATTTATATCGTTTCCCCGTTCCATCTGTCATAAAAACCGTCTTCAGGAGACACAATATCCGAAGGGAGGCGGTGCACGATGGTGAATGTGAGCAGACAAATCATTCTTTTGCTTTTTTTGAGCATTCTTTTTTGTTTCAGTCAGCCTGCTTCAGCAGGATCTTTGACACAAACACAAGTGAACATACGAAATAAGCCCTTTTCACCTTTTATCTTTGATCAATTTCAAGTAGATGTCCGTCCGGTTCAAGGAAAAAAACGTGATCTTCAATTTCGGGCATCTATTAGTCAGTCAGAGCAAATTTTGTCTGCAAACTTGTACTATAAACAGAGTGATGAACTAGGATATCGATTGATCCCAATGGAACGATTGCCGGGGATGAAACCAGAATTCACAGCGAAAATCCCGACAGATCAATTGTGGAATCCAACAGTTCATTACTATACAGAATTCTTGACGCAGAAGTCTGTCATCAAAACAACCGAACAAGCAGTTCACTTAAATGGATTTGAAGAGGATCTCTCACAGATTCCTGAGCTATTGATGACAGAAATCGTCGTGAATTCAAAAAACCGCAAAGGCAAGGATGCTTTTGAATTCATCGAGGTGTATAACACAACACATGCACCCATTTCACTTCGACATTACCAGCTTCGCTATCGCAATCCAGCGCAAGGCGTGGAGATGGATGATATATATTCATTTCACACAAGTCCGATCACCATTTCTCCTGGAAAACCGTATGTATTTTGGCTTAGAAAAAAAGGGCAGGAGCATTTAACGGTAGCGGACTTTAATGCGATGTACAAAAGCCATTTAAAAGAGGGCGAGCAACTATCGGTCATTGAGAGTAAAGGATTGTCCAATTCTAAATCCCGCCTTGTTTCTATCACAACAAATATAGGAGAAGAGGTATCGTCGGCATCCTATCGTTTAAAGCCTTCATTGTTTAGCGAGCACAGATCGTTACTGTTCAAGTATCCAATGGATGGTACGACACAAATGAAGCTGATCTCGAAAGTGGAGGAAGAGCCAACACCCGGAAAAGTGTTAAAAGCACAAATTCCAACTGAAAAAAAAGAAATATCACAAGATGTGCATAAACCTGTGATCGAAGATATGACAGACAATCAACCGATAAAACCAACTGAAGGCATTGAAATGAGAGCAGATGTGCAGGATGATCAGTCCGTCAAAACGGTCAAATTGCGATATCGAACCAATCGTCATGAAGATTTTAAAGAGGTGCTGCTTCAAAAGGATCATAATGATCGGCTGTTTCACCATATTATTTATTCACCTGAGCTCATCGGTAAAGAACGATTGGAATATCAGATTGAAGCGTCAGACGGCGAAAATCAAGCAATGACAATGAAAAAAACAATTGATGTGGAACAAGTAAGCAAAGCTCACGGCCTTCGATTGAATGTAGAAGAAGGAGATACGGTTTCTGGCGTATTTCACTTAAAAGCAACAGCAGATCAGAAAAAAAGCATACAATTAATGATAGATGGAAAACCGATTCGACAAGTATTCCCTGCACTTGAAGCAGATCCATATCTTGCATTTGATGTCAAAGGGACAAATTTATATTTTAAGAATGGTGTGTCTATAGGTAAGCACTTACTTTCCATTTTTGATGATTCGACAAAAGTGTATCGCACCTATACGATACCAATACCAGAAAAACACTTAGAAAAGGCAGGTCCACAAACGATATCATTCCATGCTGGGACGAAGTCATCGCCGTTTGACCGATTTCCTGGAGAAAATCACGATGATTTTGAATTGAAAAATGTCCAGATGATTTTATCGAATGGCACTCAAATTCTGCCTCTAAATGCGAGCCAGCATGAGGAATGGAAAATGGGCGACGGTGGAAGCGCTAAGAAAGTAAGAGCATTTCAGTTTCAAATCCCGAAGCAAGCATATGCTTCAAGCTATATTCAGTGGGATACAAGAAGGCTGAAAGAAGGAGTACATGTTGTTCAGGCTAAAACCGCAGACGAATCTCAATCTGTACGTGTGAAAGTCGATAACACGGGTCCGAAAATCAAGAGTAATATAAAGGCAAATGACCAATATAAAGGCGTCTTTACGTTAAAGGCAAAGGTGACGGATCGTTGGAGTGACATAGCGGAGATGAAGGCATATTTAGATGGAAAACAGATCTCTTTGCCTTATCAGACGTCCTCTAGCGAATTAGAACCTGGGGAGCACACATTGAAGATAAAAGCAAAAGATGCCGCTGGAAACAAATCAACTTTGAAAAAGGTTTTTAAGACGGTACATGAACACCCTGAAACGCCAGAGAGAGTGTCAGATAGGACAAAAAAGGAATCATCTAAGCAAACAGTGCTAACCAATGATCCTACTAATGATCAGTTAGATTACTCCTTTTACCGTGCCTATCAATATACATCGCTGCATCCGTCCATGAAGATTTTCAAATATGCAGCGGAAACAGAGCCGCCAAAACATTTAAATGAAACAGGGGAAATGATTTTTTCTGATCGAGAAAGAAATCGCATTGCATTTGCTGATGGTAAATCAGTGGAAACGAAAGATCTACAGCATTTTCCTTATCATCGCTTTCAAATCAAGGTTCATCACGATGTACGTGAAAAGGATGTAGTCGAGGCTGTATGGAAAGGAAGCTCATTATCAGGGAGAAAGGTAACGATGTACGCTTGGAATCATCAGCAAGAAAAGTGGGATAAAATCACTCATCACTTTGCCAAGGATGAAAAGGAATTTTACCTGAAAGGGCTGCTGTCAGTCAGACAGTATATGAAAAATCAAACGTTTGATTTGCTTGTACAAGATGAAATCAGTAAGGCGTTAAAGCCTTATAAGATGGTGTGGATGTCTGATACTCAATATTATGCCAGAAGTTATCCTCATATCTTCAAAAAAATGGTCGAGTGGATCAGAGATCAAAGGGACCCATTAAATATTCAATATGTGTTCCATACAGGTGATATTGTGGATGATTCAAAGGATAAGCAGTGGAATCGTGCCGATACATTTATGCGTGTGTTAGATCAGCATCAGATTCCTTACGGTGTATTAGCTGGTAATCATGATGTCAGACACAAAGACGGCCATTATAGGGAATATGGGAGATACTTTGGAGCGAAACGCTTTGAAGACAAGCCGTATTACGGTGAGTCCTATCAAAACAATCGAGGTCATTATGATCTTATCTCTACTGGTGGCAATGATTATATGATGGTGTATATGGGCTGGGGGATTAAGCAAAATGAGATTGACTGGTTAAATCGAGTCATTTCTGAACATCCAGATCGAATTGTCATTTTAAATTTCCATGAGTATTTGTTAGTGAGCGGCAATCGAAGCCCAATTGGAGATTTGATCTTCCATCAAGTGGTAAAGCGTCACCCGAATATTGTCGCAGTATTTAGTGGCCACTACCACGGAGCCAGTCGAAAAGTAGATGAGATTGACGATGATCATGATGGAAAAGTGGACAGAAAAGTATATCAAATCCTTGCAGATTACCAGTCAGGTCCTGAAGGCGGTCAAGGTTTTATGCGGCTGATCACTGCGGATCAAGAAAAAAATCAGCTTCATTTCACCACATACTCACCCTACTTGAATCAAGAACATTTTTATGATCCAAAAACGTATGGAGATCAAGATGAATTTTCAATTGATGTCGATTTAACACCTAAAATGAAATCCGTTAAAACCAATTATTTTGAATTGAATGTCTACACAAACGTTCTTCTTGGAGAAGTCAAAGGTGTGAAAAGTGGTAAAAAAGCAACCTTTGAATGGAAAGGGTTAAAGCCAAATCAAGAATATTATTGGTACACTGTCGCAAAAGACCGTTTCGAAGGGAAAGCGATCTCGCCTATATGGAAAATTCATACAAAAAATGATGATCAATCAACATTTCTTAGGAAATAAAAAACTGTGCTTTCAGGAGCACAGTTTTATCTTTCCATTGTGTGAGTGAGCTTGTATCGATCCCCTCTATAAACGGACATGACATACTCGAATGGAAGGTCATTTTGAAAATAAGTTGTTCTTGCAATGGAGAGAACAGGGTCCCCTAATGAAATAGACAGCACGTTAGCTTCTTCCTTTGATGCAACATTGGCTTCAAGCTCCTGCTTGGCATGGGCGATGGTTAGACCTGTGTTCGCTTCTATATATTCATATAAAGATCCAGTTAAATGCTCCTTTGTGAGCTCGCCAGCAAATTTTTCAGGAATATAACTCGTTTCAATAGCCATTGGTTCATCGTTTGCAAGGCGGATTCGTTTTAATTCATAGACATTTTCACTGTTCGACAGCTGTAATGATTGCAGCAAGTGCTCTGGGCATGCGACTTTTTTGAAATCAATCAACTGACTTGAAGCTTTGAGCCCACGTTGACGCATATCTTCTGTAAAGCTTGTTAAGCCCTGAAGCGGTTGTTCAAATTTTTTCCGGCTAACAAATGTTCCTTTTCCTTTTTGCCGGTATAAATATCCTTCGTTCACAAGGTTCGATAAGGCTTGTCTGACAGTCATTCGGCTAATACCAAAGCGTTCGGCATATTCTCTTTCAGAAGGAATGAGTGTATCAGGTGTTAACGTTCCATCCTCAATCTGCTTTTTCAAGTTCTCCATAATCTGATGGTACATGGGGATAGGTGACTGCTTATCAATAAACATGTGAAAATCCTCTCGTGTTTAGCGTAGTGAACCAGCTTCTCGATCAATAAAAATCGTCACATCTTCATGAAGTTTCAGAGCAGATGCAGGGAAGTCTGGGTGAATCTCTGTTCGTTCTAAATATTGTATCACGTCCGCTTTTGATTTTCCTGATGCGAGAAGGAGAATTTTTTTACTTGAAAGAATGCTTGCAATTCCCATTGTAATGGCATGTGTAGGCACCTCATCAATAGAAGAAAAGTATCTTGCATTGGCCTGGCGAGTGTGTTCATCTAATTGAACGACATGCGTCTTTGAGTCAAAGGGAGTACCAGGTTCATTAAACCCGATATGTCCATTTTGTCCGATACCAAGTAGCTGAAGATCAATGCCCCCTAAATCTTCAATGAGCTGATCATACCTTAAGCACTCTTCTTCCAAGTGAGAAGCAGCACCATTGGGAAGGAAATATTGATCTGACGGGAGATCAATATGGTCGAATAAATGACGCTTCATGTAAGTCATATAACTATTTTCATGATTTGGATCAATTCCCACGTACTCATCCAGATTCACTGTTCTTGCTTGTTTGAAAGACAATTGTTCTGTTTGATGCAACTGAATTAACTCTTTATAAGTGTCAATTGGTGTACCGCCAGTTGCCAGACCGAGAACCGCATCTGTTTTTGATTCAATGGTACGTGCAATGAAAGCAGCAGCTGCTTTTCCTAATTGATCTTTATCTGCAAATTCGATGATGTTCATCAGTGTGTGGCCTCCTTTTTTTCATAAGCGATTTGTCCATGGCAGATCGTCATCATGAGTTCGCCAGTTTCATCCCAAATGACCAAGTCTGCCAGTTTTCCAACTTCGATCGAACCGAGCTGATGATCGATCCCGAGCTGAGTGGCTGCATTTGTTGAGGTCATTTGAGCAATTTCTGTCCATCCGCATTGTGTGATCTGTCTCATACGTTTGACCCCATCTTTCATTTGTAAAATCGATCCTGCAAGTGTTCCATCTGCCAGCAATGCTTTTTCACCGCTGACTGTCACTGTCTGCCCACCAAATTCGTAGGTTCCCTCTCCAAGTCCTTTTGCACGCATTGAGTCTGTAATCATGATCAAACGTTCACTTCCCTTTGCCAAATACGCAAGCTTTACGGAAAGAGGATGTGAATGAATGCCATCTGTAATCAGCTCAGTCAAAAGCTTTTCGTTTGTAAGCGCAGCCCCTTCAACATTGGGCTCACGATGCTGAAATGAACTCATCGCATTATAAAGATGCGTGACATGACGCGCACCGTGCTTTGCTGCTAGTTCAATCATGTCATGATGAGCATTTGTATGTCCAATAGAAGGAATGATATTTTTTTCTTTTAGTAAGGAAAGAAATGCAAAATCAGTATCTTCCTCAGGTGCAAAAGTGACAATTCGAATCAGCTGATCAGATGCACTCAGCCATTTCTCAAAAAGAGGAAGGTTAGCCTGTGTAATCCATTGAGCTGGCTGCGCACCAGCTTTATCTTTAGAAATAAAAGGACCTTCTAGATGAATGCCTAAACATTGTGCCTGACTTCCAGCCTGCTTTTCATTATAGGGTCTCCACTGTACGACATTTTTAAGTGCTTGCTCAATCTCTTGATGATTTTGTGTAATGGTTGTTGCTAAAAAGCTTGTCGTTCCTTCTGCGGGTAAGTGATCAGCAAGTGTATTCATGGCTTCTGGTGTCGCATCCATCATATCTGCACCATATCCCCCATGGATGTGAATATCAATCATTCCGGGGAGTAAATAAAAGTTTTCCCGGGAAATATATACTTTTTCATAATTTCCTGTCGGCGGTGATGTTGAAATATAGTCGATCTTGCCATCGCGTAAACCGACAAAACCGTTTTCAATGATTTCTGTCTTTGTCACAATATGAATATTGGAGAGCAATAAAGAACTGCTCATGATTGTGCCCCCTTATTCTCGTCGTTAGATTCAGTTTACCTTTTTTAAGTATAGTTGTCTATACCAGTAAATGTGATGAAACAGGATCAGGATAAAATACTATTTTGGGTTCATCATTGAAAGTGATAAAATAGAGCTGTATTTCTGAAACGCCTGCGATAAAAGGAGGAAGAAGCGTGCCGAAAGTTCGTACGAAGGACATAATGGAACAATTTCATCTTGAACTGGTAAGTGGGGAGGAAGGGATTAATCGTCCCATTACAATCAGTGATCTTTCCAGACCAGGTATTGAAATGGCTGGATATTTTACATATTACCCAAAAGAAAGAGTTCAACTTTTAGGGAAGACAGAGCTTTCTTTTTTTGAACAGCTCCCAGAACGCGAACGAAAGCAGAGAATGATGTCTCTTTGTACAGATATTACCCCTGCCATCATTTTGTCACGAGATCGTGAAGTACCAAAGGAATTGATCGAAGCTTCAAATGAAAATGGAGTGCCGGTTTTACGCTCAAGCTTAAAGACGACAAGACTTTCGAGTCGATTAACGAACTTCTTAGAAAGCAAGCTTGCACCAACGACTGCGATTCATGGCGTACTCGTAGATGTATATGGTGTAGGTGTACTGTTAATTGGAAAAAGTGGCGTAGGAAAAAGTGAAACGGCTTTAGAATTAGTGAAGAGAGGACACAGGCTGGTTGCAGACGATTGCGTGGAAATTAGGCAAGAGGATCAGGATACGTTAGTTGGAAGCGCACCAGAGCTGATTGAGCACCTTCTAGAAATTCGTGGATTAGGCATTATTAATGTAATGACCTTATTTGGAGCGGGCGCTGTCAGAAGCTATAAGAGAATTACGATTGTTATGAACCTTGAGCTTTGGGAACAAGGCAAACAGTATGACCGTTTAGGACTTGAGGAAGAAAAAATGCGGATCATCGATACAGATGTACCAAAGCTGACCATCCCTGTACGTCCGGGACGAAATTTAGCGGTCATCATCGAGGTAGCTGCAATGAATTTCAGATTGAAACGAATGGGACATAATGCAGCGGAACAATTTACAAGTAAACTTGCCGATGTCATTGAAGACAATGGCCAGGATGAATAGGAGCTGTCTATATGAATGAAGCAATTCAACCAATTGATCCGATTGCTTTTCAGCTCGGACCTATTTCGGTTCATTGGTATGGTGTGATTATTGGTGTCGGAGCCCTGCTTGGACTCTGGCTCGCATTAAGGGAGTGTGAAAAAAGAGGCATCAATAAAGATATGTTTATTGACCTCATCTTATTTGCCATTCCTATCGCCATTATTTGTGCACGAATTTATTATGTATCCTTTGAATGGGATTATTATCAGCAGCACCCAAATGAAATCATCAAGATTTGGAATGGCGGAATTGCCATACATGGTGGACTGATAGGGGCGGTGCTGACAGCGATTGTCTTTACTAAAGTGAGAAAGGTGTCCTTTTGGAAAATCGCCGATGTCGCAGCGCCTAGTATTTTACTAGGGCAAGCCATCGGGCGCTGGGGGAACTTTATTAATCAGGAAGCGCATGGTGAGGCTGTTTCAAGAGCCTTTTTAGAAAATTTGCACCTGCCTGAGTTTATTATTAATCAGATGTACATTGACGGGACCTACTATCACCCTACGTTCTTATATGAATCATTATGGAATATCGCAGGCGTTTTAATATTAATCTTATTACGTAGAACATCATTGCGTCGAGGCGAAATGTTCTTGTCGTATTTAATCTGGTATTCAATCGGCCGTTTCTTCATTGAGGGAATGAGAACAGACAGCTTAATGCTGACTGAGCATCTTCGAATTGCACAGATGATTTCAATTGCTATATTTGCAGTAGCTATCTTGTTGATTGTGTTTAGAAGAATCAAAGGATATGCATCTATACCGTATAAAGAGAACAACTCATCAAATTAAGCAAGGGGGATAAAAGATGAGGGAGACATGGAAAAACGGCTTGAAAGCAGGGTTATCGACAACTTGGACACTTGGAAAAGTCATTTTTCCGGTTACCATTCTCGTTAGTATCTTGCAGCATACACCTGTGATGGATTGGATGATACAATTCATCCGTCCATTTATGGGTCTGTTTGGTCTTTCAGGGGAAGCGGCCATTCCGCTTGTTTTAGGAAATATGCTGAACTTGTATGCGGGTATTGCAGCCATTTTGACATTAGAGCTGCCTGTGAAGGAAGTGTTCATTTTAGCGGTCATGCTCTCTTTTTGTCACAACTTGATCATCGAATCAACAGTGGCGGCGAAGGTTGGGCTGCGGGTGTCTATCATTTTGCTAGTCAGAATCAGTCTTGCCGTCGTGTCAGCAATTGTCATTCACCTCGTTTGGCAGGGAGGCGAGGAGCCGGCGCAATATGGTTTGCTGACAGCTGCTCAGTCGGCTGATGTGCCTTCTAGCTGGTATATGATCGTACTTCTTGCTTTACAGAAAGCTGTTCTTGGTGTGCTGCAGCTGGCTTGTATTGTCATTCCTCTCATGATCATCATTCAATTCATGAGAGACTTAGGGTGGCTCCATACGCTGTCTAAGTGGCTGTCTCCTTTTACGAGAATGCTTGGAATGAAAGAAAATACGTCTATGACGATGGTGGCTGGTTTAACCATTGGTCTTGCCTACGGGGCAGGCGTCATGATGAAGGCAGTGGAAGAGGACGGTGTCAGCAAAAAGGATTTAACGCTTGCTTTCATTTTCCTTGTGGCGTGTCATGCGGTGGTCGAAGATACACTCATTTTCATTCCTTTAGGTATTCCAGTCTGGCCGCTTCTTCTTATTCGCCTTATTTCTGCTATTTTATTGACAGCTGCCATCAGCTATATTTGGCGGAGGCGGGAACATGCAGCTGTTAGAAAGGAAGCTATATGAACCAATCAACTATTAACACAGTGCTATTTGATTTAGATGGCACATTAATCAATACAAATGAATTAATTATTGCTTCATTTCAGCATACGCTTGATCATTATTACCCTGGTCAATACAGCCGTGAGGATATCCTTCATTTCATTGGTCCATCATTATTTGATACATTCTCTGCAATGGATCCGAATCTGACAGATGATATGATCCAGATGTATCGAACGTTTAATCATGAACAGCATGATCTGCTTGTGACGGAGTATGAGACGGTGTTAGACACGTTGAAAATTCTTCAGGATCAGGGATTTAAGCTCGGAATTGTGACAACAAAAATCCGTGATACGGTCTTAATGGGATTAAAGCTGACTGGATTGGAGCCATTTTTTGAGGTCATTGTCACACTTGATGATGTACAAAATGAAAAGCCGCATCCAGAACCAGTTCAACTGGCATTATCCAAGCTCGGCAGTGATCCGCATGAGGCGATCATGGTTGGTGATAATTATCACGACATTTTATCGGGTCAAGCGGCAGGGACGAAAACAGCAGGTGTTGCTTGGTCTATTAAGGGAGAAGAAGCCCTGTTAAAGCATCGCCCTGATTATATGCTGCAGAAAATGAGTGATCTCTTGTCGATTGTTGGAGCTGATTAAGTTGAGAAAAACAGATCGTTATCCTGTCAAAGGGGTCAATTCGCTTAGACAAGTCTATCGGACGGTCCCCTTTCTCAAGGTTGTGAAAAACTTTATCTTTATTCAACTGGCAAGGTATACGCCTTTTATGGGAATGAAAAATTGGATTTATCGCACCTTCCTTCGAATGAAAGTCGGGGAGGATACGGCGTTTGCTTTAATGGTGATGGTCGATCTCATGTTTCCTGAGAAAATCACTGTCGGTCGAAATAGTGTGATTGGCTATAACACAACCATTCTGTCCCATGAGTATTTGATTAAAGAGTATAGGCTTGGGGAAGTCTATATTGGTGATGAAGTGTTAATTGGAGCAAATTCAACGATCCTACCTGGAGTGACAATTGGTGATGGTGCGATTGTATCGGCAGGAACTCTTGTGAACAAAGATGTTCCGGCAGGCTCCTTTGTTGGAGGAAATCCAATGCGGATGATTTATACGAAAGAGGAAATGGAAGCACGTCAATCTTCGTCTGCTGAGTAGCTCGGCAGACTTTTTTGTTGACATTCTAACATGGTGTAACTATAATGATTACAACAGAGGTGAGAAAACATGAAAATCAGCAGCAGATTTACTGTCGCTGTCCATATTCTGGCCTTGCTATCACTTGAAAAAGGTTCTTTACAGACATCGGAGGATATCGCAGGAAGTGTCAATACAAATCCAGTGGTGATTCGCCGTATCATGAGTAAGCTCAAAAAAGCAGGCCTAATCTCAACGAGTCTTGGCAAAGGCGGTTCTCAATTGAACCGAAGTGAGAATGACATCACACTGCTCGATGTGTATAAAGCGGTTGAAGTTGTGGATGAGGGAGAGTTGTTTCAAATTCATGAAAGCCCAAACCCTGACTGTCCGATCGGTGCCAATATTCAAGCTGTACTAGAATTAATTTTGTGCCGTGCTCAAAGTGCGATGGAGCAAGTGCTTGCTGAGATCAAATTAAGTGAACTAACGCAGGTTTTAATCAAAAAAATTGGATGATCTATTCAATTTTTTTTACCTCTGTTGTAACTATAGTGGTTACATCTTAAGTGATCAAAATAACAATATATTGTAGGAGGAATTTACATGAACATTGGAATCATTGGCGCAACAGGTAAAGCAGGACAACACATTTTAAAAGAAGCTCAATCGAGAGGGCACGAAGTAACGGCAATCGTTCGAGATGCACAAAAAGTGACTAATTCATCAGCAGCTGTTTTAGAAAAGGATGTTTTTCACTTAGAGACAGGAGACGTCAAAGGTTTTGATGTGATCGTAAATGCATTTGGTGCCCCAGCAGGACAAGAGCACCTTCATGTAGAAGCAGGAAAAAAACTCATTCATCTCTTAAAAGAGACACCAGAAACGCGTTTAATCGTTGTGGGAGGCGCTGGAAGTTTATTTGTAGATGAGGCGAAAACAACTAGACTGATGGACACACCGGAGTTTCCAAAGGAATACTTTGCTACTGCTTCACAGCAAGGAGAAAATTTAATAGATCTTCAAAAGACCGAAGGATTAAAATGGACATTTTTAAGTCCAGCAGCCTTCTTTAATCCAGCAGGCAAACGGACAGGTGCTTATGTGAAAGGCAAAGACCATCTTATCGTCAATTCAAAGGGTGACAGCTATGTGAGTTATGCTGACTACGCCGTTGCACTTGTCGATGAGATAGAACAAGCTGCTCATGTTGGAGAACGTTTTACTGTGGTTTCTGAAGCAGAATAAGAATATAAAAACCCCGCTATTTAGCGGGGTTTTATGCTTTAATGATAATCGCCTGGCTGCCCATCTGTTTCCAAGAATCCTCAAACTGTTCACGATCGACTTTTTGATTCTTCTCTCCGTATGGGTTATTTAAGTAGACATGATCTTTGTCATAGCCTGTGATGACCACGCTGTGCATATTAAAGCTGATATCTATTTTCCCATTTGGTGTATTCCATGTTTCAATGTTATCTGTTTTGGCAAAGGTCGAAGTGGTAATGACCCAGACAGGATAGCCTTTTTCAAGTGATTGATAGATGGCCTTTTTGACTGGCTTGCCGGTCAAGTCCACCGCTTGATTACCTACATATTTTTTCGCAAGCTGATAAATGGGTTCATGGTACACACCAAGACCTGGCCCATTCTCCATATCGCCTACAAACCCGTCATGAGGGTCTCCTTTTAAGCCATTCTCATAATTGAGCGGGACACGCTTAATCTCGTTTGCCAATGCGTTTTTCGTTATATGCTCATATCCGCTGTAATGAAGAAGCATGGCTAAGCTCGTGACTTCGCATCCGTTATAAAGCTTTGGTGCATCCATTTGATTAAAGAGGATGACGTCCATGGCTTTTTTATTTCCTTTTAAACTAGAATGTGTCGTTTCTGTTTTTTTCGTAGAACGTGTTTCTTCTGCTGCTAGTGCGGTATCATTTTCTTTTTCTTTGGCTTCTTGCGGTGACGTTGTTTTCTTGACTTGGTCGAATTGTGAAATGAAAATAAAGCCGAAATAAACAAGACATGCGCACAACAAAGTTAAGATTAATGTCTGGATGAATTTCACTGTAATCTCCTGTGTTATTCAATATTTTTAAGTATTATAGCATGTTCCTAAAGCAAAGAGATCAAAAAGGATTAGGTGTCATTTTAATGTAATATATGAACAAATGATTAAGGAAAAAAAGGGGAAAATAAAAATGATTGATTTAATCACTTTATTTTGTTAGCATATTATCATATTAGCGAACTAAAGGATTCGGAATTTTTTGTTTTAATGTGTTGGAGGTGCGGAACATGTTCATGTTTGAAAAACCATATGGTATGCGAGATTCATTACCAGGATTGTATGAGACGAAGAAAAGAGTTAGGCATTCTTTAACAGAGGTCATGAATGGTTGGGGTTATCGTTTAATGGAAACGCCAACGCTTGAATTTTACGATACAGTCGGTGTTCAATCGGCGATTACAGATACGCAGCTGTTTAAGCTTCTTGATCAAAATGGTCAAACCCTTGTGCTTAGACCTGATATGACGGGACCAATTGCGAGAGTGGCGGCCTCAAAGCTTCACGAACAGGCATATCCGCTTCGAGTCGGTTATGCAGCCAACGTGTTTCGGGCACAGGAAAGAGAAGGCGGAAGACCTTCTGAATTTGAGCAGGTCGGTATTGAATTGATCGGTGATGGTTCGATTAGTGCAGATGCTGAAGTCATAGCGCTTGTCGTGTTTGCATTAAAAAATGCTGGACTTCAATCCTTCAAAATTGCGATCGGTCATGTGGCTTTGGCTGAGACCTTGTTTTTAGATGTACTAGGGAATACAGAGCGGGCCAACGTATTGCGCCGATTTTTATATGAAAAGAATTATGTGGGATACAGGCAGCATGTCAAACAATTGCCGCTCTCATCCATCGATAAAACAAGGCTGCTCCAGCTTTTAGAGCTGCGCGGCGGTCAAGAAGTGACCCAGCAGGCTGAAGAAATTGTGGTGTCACAAGAGGGCAAAGAAGTGCTGGCGGAGTTAAAGGAGCTGTGGGAGACACTTGAAGATTACGGCTGTACAGAATATATCCGTTTGGATTTAAGCATGGTTAGTCATATGAGCTACTATACTGGGATTTTGTTTGAAGTATTTGCAGATCATGTTGGGTCTGTGATCGGAAGTGGAGGAAGGTATGATCAATTGCTTGCTCACTTTGATGCACCCGCACCTGCTACAGGCTTCGGACTTCGATTAGACCGTCTTCTTGAGGCACTCGACGCAAAAGAAATAAATGAGCCCCAAGAGGCTGTGATTTTTAGTAAAGAACAGCGGCTTGAAGCATTTGATTTTGCAGAAAAAGAGCGGACAAAGGGCAAAAGGATTGTTCTCCAAGACTTAGCAGGTATTGAAAATATCGATGCCATGACCAAGGCATTTGAGCAAGTGACTTATTTTATCGGCGCTAGAAAGGAAGAGCAAAATGGGTAAAGTGTTGACAATGGCAATGCCAAAGGGGCGGATATTTGAAGAAGCAGCAGGGCTATTAAGACAGGCTGGATATCAACTGCCGGAGGAATTCGAAGATTCAAGAAAATTAATCATTGATGTACCGGAAGAAAATCTCCGCTTTATTTTAGCGAAGCCAATGGATGTGACGACATATGTAGAGCACGGTGTAGCGGATGTGGGCATTGCAGGCAAAGACGTCATGCTTGAAGAAGCACGGGATGTGTACGAAGTGCTCGATTTAAACATTAGCAAATGTCATTTAGCTGTAGCGGGCTTGCCGGGAGCCAGCTGGGGCGGTGTCGCACCGCGTGTGGCTACAAAGTACCCAAATGTCGCTTCTTCTTATTTTAGAGAACAAGGTGAGCAGGTGGAGATCATTAAGCTAAATGGTTCCATTGAATTAGCACCGCTCATCGGACTTGCCGATCGAATTGTTGACATTGTCTCCACCGGTCAAACACTTAAGGAAAATGGGCTTGTCGAAACGGAACATATTTGTGACATTACGTCACGTTTTATTGTCAATCCCGTGAGCTATCGAATGAAGGATGCGGTAATCGATGAAATGGCGCAGCGTCTGGCAAGAATCATCGAAGGAGAAGGGGAGGAAACATCATGAACATCACCTACATACAAGAAGGTGAGACAGACACTCTCTCACTCAAGCGTTCTCTAGATACAGGAACGGAAGAGCAGCGATTGGCTGTTCAGCGAATAATCGAAGAAGTGAGAAAAAGTGGTGACGAAGCTGTACGGTCTTTCACGAAGCAATTTGACGGTGTCTCTATTGAACAGCCACTTGTGACGGAGGATGAAAAGACAAAAGCCTACGAACGTTTGGACCCGGAGATGATCCAAATCATCAAAACGGCGATCCGGAATATTCGAACATACCACGAGCGTCAGCTAACCTCCTCTTGGTTTTATCACCAAAAGGACGGCTCAATGCTAGGTCAGAAAGTAACGCCGCTTGATGCGGTCGGTGTATATGTCCCAGGCGGAACGGCCGCCTATCCATCATCTGTTTTAATGAATGTGATCCCGGCACTTGTTGCCGGCGTTGAGCGAATTGTCCTTGTGACACCGCCAGGAAATGACGGCCGTCTGTCTGACGCTGTACTAGTAGCAGCGAAGGAGCTGGGCATTTCAGAAATGTACAAAATGGGCGGTGCTCAGGCGATAGCCGCTCTTGCATATGGAACGGACAGTATCCAGCCTGTTGATAAAATCACCGGTCCAGGAAACATTTATGTAGCACTTGCCAAACGGGAAGTATTTGGTCAAGTAGACATTGATATGATTGCGGGCCCAAGTGAAATTGCTGTTTTAGCAGATGAAACGGCAACTGCACATGAGGTGGCAGCTGATTTGCTTTCACAGGCAGAGCATGATGCATTGGCATCTAGTATTTTGGTGACACCATCTAAAGGATTGGCTGAAGCAGTGCAAGCGGAGGTGCAAGCGCAGCTTGATACTTTGCCAAGGAAATCAATTGCAGCACAATCTATTCAAGACCATGGTTATATTTACGTAACAGAATCTTTGGATCGTGCAGTTGATATCGTGAACCAGTTAGCCCCAGAGCATTTAGAAGTGCTGACGGCGTATCCAGAATCACTACTTGGTCAAATCAAGCATGCTGGAGCAATTTTCTTAGGGCGTTACAGCCCAGAGCCGGTAGGGGATTACTTCGCAGGACCGAACCATGTGCTACCAACAAACGGGACGGCAAGATTTTCTAGTCCGCTCAGCGTTACGGATTTCCAAAAGAAAACGAGCATCATTTCATATAGCAAAGAAGCCTTTGAAACACATAGGGAAAGCATTGCAGCTTTTGCAAGGTTAGAAGGGCTTGAAGCACATGCAAGATCGATTGAAGCGAGAAAGCGGGAGGAATCAAAATGAGACAGGCGGAAACAGCGAGACAGACAAATGAAACGAACATTTCGTTAGCGCTAGAGATTGATGGTGAAGGAAAAGCGGATATTCAGACAGATGTCCCTTTTATGACGCACATGCTCGACTTATTCACGAAGCACGGACACTTTAACTTAACTGTAGATGCAAAAGGAGACACAGATGTCGATGATCACCACACAACAGAAGATATTGGCATTGTGCTTGGGCAGATGTTGAAAGAAGCGCTCGGGGATAAGAAAGGAATTAAGCGCTACGGCTCTAGTTTTGTTCCAATGGATGAAACTCTCGCCCAAGTCGTCGTGGATTTAAGTAATCGTCCTCATTTGGAAATGAGAGCGGATTTCCCGAGTCAGAAGGTCGGCACCTTTGATACGGAGCTGGTTCATGAGTTTCTTTGGAAATTTGCCCTTGAAGCACGAATCAATCTGCATGTGATCGTTCACTATGGAACCAATACCCACCATATGATTGAAGCCATTTTTAAAGCGATGGCACGCGCCTTAGATGAAGCAACAACCATTGATCCGCGTGTGAAAGGGATTCCGTCGACAAAGGGGATGCTCTAATGATTGGCGTCATTGACTATGGAATGGGAAATTTGTTTAGCGTATCAAAAGCACTGGAACGAGCAGGAGCGTCTTATATCGTGTCTTCTGAAGCAGAGGAGCTGAAAAAGGCAGATGCGTACATTTTGCCAGGGGTCGGTTCGTTTCGTGATGCGATGCAGCTATTAAGACAGACAGGACTTGAGGCGTTTATCCACCAAGTCGTGCAGGAAGGAAAGCTGTTATTTGGCATTTGCCTTGGCATGCAGTTGTTGTTTGAAGAAAGTGAAGAAGCAGGAAAAACAAAAGGGTTAGGCCTTTTAAAAGGACGTGTCGTTCTTTTGAAGGATCGTGATCAGGATGGACAAAGGCTGAAGGTGCCTCATATGGGCTGGAATGAGCTCACATTTCATCAACCCTCTCCGTTATTTGACGGTGTGACAGAAGGATTTGCATACTTTGTTCACTCTTATTATGTGAGCGGCATGAATCCAGAAGACCTATTGGCAAGTGCGCCCTATGGCGTTCAAGTACCTGCCGTTGTTGGAAAGGGGAATGTGTTTGGAACGCAGTTTCACCCTGAAAAAAGCAGTACAACAGGAATGGCACTGCTCAAACAGTTTATTCAATTAGCAAACGAACAGAGGGTGAGCAAATGAGTGATTTTACATTATATCCAGCAATTGATATGAGAAATGGCAAATGTGTACGACTTGTGCAAGGAGACTATGACCAAGAAACCATTTATGGAGATTCACCGTTAGACATGGCGAGACTGTTTGCAAATGATGGAGCGAAATGGATACATCTCGTTGATTTAGATGGCGCAAAAGCAGGAAAACGCGTGAATCATGAGCATGTGCTGGCGATTGCTTCCTCATTAGATGTGAATGTCCAAATTGGCGGCGGCATTCGGACAGAAGAAGATGTTGCATTTTATTTAAACAATGGCGTATCGAGAGTCATTCTTGGCAGTTCAGCGGTGTCAAACCCGGTTTTTGTGAAAAAAATGTTGGCGCAATATGGGGAGAAAATCGCCATTGGCATTGATGCACGAAACGGTTTTGTATCGACTGAAGGCTGGCTTGAAACGTCGGAAGTGAAGGCGGAGGAACTTGGTCAGGAACTGGCAAAGGAAGGCGCAGAGGTCTTCATTTTCACGGATATTCAAATGGACGGCATGCTGTCTGGTCCAAATGTGGAAAGTACGGTTCGATTAGCAGAAGCAACTGGCAAACAAGTCATTGCCTCAGGTGGTGTCAGTGCAGTAGGTGATCTGCAAAAGCTGTCAGCACAAAAGCAGACAGGTGTGTCTGGTGCAATCATTGGCAAGGCGCTGTACACAAAGCAATTTACTTTAGCAGAAGCGTTTGAAGGGCTTGACAGCATATGATGACAAAACGGATCATTCCATGTCTTGATGTAAAGGAAGGGCGTGTGGTCAAAGGGATCCAATTTCTAGGGTTGAAGGATGCTGGTGATCCGGTCGAATTAGCGCAGATCTATGACGAGGAAGGTGCGGATGAACTCGTCTTTCTTGATATATCTGCCTCTCATGAAGGCCGAAAAACGATGGTGGATGTGGTCAAACAAGTGGCATCCACTCTCGCTATCCCGTTCACGGTGGGCGGCGGGATTAACCACCTTGATGACATGAAGCGTATATTAAGAGCGGGGGCAGACAAGGTGTCTGTGAACACAGCGGCTGTTTTAAGACCGGAGCTAATAACAGAAGGAGCCGACTTTTTTGGTTCACAGTGCATCGTTGTTGCGATTGATGCGAAATACGATGAAGAGAAACAAGCATACATGGTCTATACGCACGGAGGACGCCGTCAAACGGATTTAGAAGTGAGTGACTGGGCGAAAGAAGCCGTGCAAAGAGGAGCAGGCGAGATCTTGCTGACTAGCATGGATGCCGATGGTGAGAAAACGGGCTTTGAGCATCGTTTGACGAAGCTTGTATCAGAAGCAGTCACAGTGCCAGTTATTGCTTCAGGAGGTGCTGGCAATGCGCAGCATATGCTGGAGGCTTTTACAAAAGGTAAAGCTGATGCCGCACTCGCAGCCTCTATTTTCCATTATAAAGAAACCTCTATTCAAGAGGTGAAGACATTTTTGAGAGAACACGGGGTGAAGGTAAGATGAAACAGGCAAACGAATTAACCTTTAATGATGCAGGTCTCATTCCTGCCATTGTACAGGATGCTCAAAGCAAGGAAGTTCTTACTTTGGCGTATATGAATCAAGAATCCTATGAAAAAACATTAGAGACAGGGGAAACATGGTTTTTTAGCCGGTCGAGAAATGAGCTTTGGCACAAAGGAGCCACATCTGGACACACCCAGCGTGTTACATCTATTCGCTATGACTGTGATCAAGATGCCATGCTTGTTCTAGTGACACCAAGCGGCCCAGCCTGCCATACAGGCAGCTATAGCTGTTTTTCAGAAGAGGGCGTGAAACAGCAAAGGGGAGAACAAGACCGCTTTGCCATTTTAAATGAACTGGAACAGGTCATTGCGAAACGGCAGATGGAAATGCCAGAAGGAGCTTATACAACCTATTTATTTGAAAAAGGAGTCGACAAAATCCTGAAAAAGGTAGGGGAAGAAGCTTCTGAAGTCATCATTGCAGCGAAGAACCGTGATCAAGAAGAATTGAAATGGGAAACAGCAGATCTCCTGTATCACCTTCTTGTGTTATTACGTGAACAGCAGCTGCCTCTTGATGATGTATTAAAGGTATTGAAAAAGCGCCATCAAGGGGAATGAAAAGCTGGGGGTACCCCCGGCTTTTTGCTTTTAAATGAAAAACAAATCCTTCCTTTCCTTTTGTTCTATGTGACGACTCATGAAGTATGTTATACTACACACGGTACACTGTTCGAAATGGAGGGTATCGGTGAGTAAATACACTTCTCAAAATAATCACACACAAGTCGTCCAGCTATTCCAAGATGGGCATTACTTTTTTCATAAAGGTCTAAAAGCATATAGAGAAAGAAATCTGTCTAGGGCAAGTAAGCTGATACAGCGGGCCATCGTACTTGAGCCTGAAAATGTAGAAATGCTGTCGCAGCTTGCCATCATTTATACTGAAATGGGTCATTACCAACAATCTAATGAACTGCTTGATTTTATCCTTGAACACTTGGATGAGAACATGTCAGAGTGTCACTACTTTAAAGCCAATAATTATGCGAATCTTGGACTGTTTCAAGAAGCATATAAGTCCGCTACTGCTTATGCTGCGCTGGAAGAAGACGGGGAATTTGCAGATGAAAATGACGATCTCCTCGATCTGCTTGATATGAGTGACGATGTTGATGAAGATTTTCCTTATGATCAGGATGATCTGATTGTAAAGCAGGATCAAGCCAACCATTTGCTAGAAAGCGGCAGGCTGGATGAAGCAATCGAAATGCTGGAACAGATGATTGTTGAGTATCCAGAGTTTTGGTCAGCGTATAATAATCTCGCTTTGGCCTATTTTTATTCTGGCCAAATCGATCAGGCAAAAGAAATGTTGAACCGGGTCCTTCATGAAAATCCCGGTAATCTGCATGCCCTTTGTAATCAGCTTGTTTTCTATCATTATGAAAAAGAAGAAGAAAAGGTCAATTTGTTAGCGAAGCAATTAACGCACGTGTATCCAATATTAAGTGAACAGCGTTATAAGCTTGGCGCGACATTTGCCCTTGTTGGAGAATTTGAATGGGCATTTAAATGGCTTTATTCTTTGTATAAAACAGGTTTCCAGGGTGATAGTACGTTTTTATACTGGCTGGCAAGTGCAGCCTATTATACGGGCCACAAAACGCTGGCGCAAACCGTCTGGGATAAGATGGTGGAAGAAGATATTGATGCAGATGAAATCAAGCCGTGGCAAGACAAACCAGAGGAGTCTGAGCCAATGGTTTCAATTGAGGAACGACTCACTGCCTACTATGTCAGCAAACAAAAAGGTGAACGTGACGTCTTGCAATCTGTTCTTGATTCCCGCGCTGCGAAAACGGCCTTTGAACAGCAGTTTATTGAGTTACTTTTATTTGAAGATCAAATGGAAGAAAGATCGTTTTCAGAAGATGCGATCTTCGCAAAACAGGCGGCATCTGCTTTGGAAGAAGCGGTACAGCCTGATAGCCACATGCCATATTTTTGGTTATTCCATATTATTCAGCAAGCACGCGCTTCAGGCGTAGAGAAGAAAAATGCCATTGCATGGGCAGCAGCTTCTTATTATCTATGGATGAATGAACAAGAAGAATCAGCTGTCAGCAAAAAAGAGATCGCAGCTTCTTTTCAGATCAGCGTTCAAACGCTATCAAAATATGAGAATATTATTTGTGCGTTCATGGTTTGAATAGGTAAATAGATTCAGATAACAGCAGCATGGCCGAAAAGGTCATGCTTTTTTCTTGGATAAAAAGGTGGGATTTGCTAGGATTTGGCGAAGTATGACAATCTCGACATCTATTTGAAACATAAATGTAATAAAAATATTAGCTCATTTTGTCGATGTGTCATGTATAATGAAACTCGTGGATTAAAACAAAGATATATATTTAAATATTTTACTATACATAATGCAACACCTAGTGATAGAAACAATCTGGTCAACATCTGACTGAATCATCAGGAAGAAAGACACAGGAAGCACAGATTGGTCGCAGAGAATTTGCTGCTTTCTCATGTCGCTTGGGAAATTGTCAAAGGAGGAACTATACGTGAAAAAGTTTATTACTTTCGGTTTAGCTTCGGTGATTGGAGCGAGCGGTTTATTTATTCCATTTACTCATGAAGCAAATGCACAGAACTTTGAACAAAAGAAACAAGAACTAGACAGCAAGCAGTCAGAGGTAAACAAGAATCTTCAAAAGAAAAAAGAAGAGCTTTCAAAGCTTGAGGCAAAACAAGAGGCACTTGCGCTAAAGCTAAAAGAAATTGACGAAAAAGCTTTAAAAACAAGTGATCAAATCGAAGAAAAACAAAAAGAAAACGAAAAAACAAAAAAAGAAATCAAAGCACTGAAAAAAGAAATTGCTGATACAGAAAAACGTATCGAAGAAAGAAACGAATTCTTGAAAAAGCGTGTACGTGCGCTTCAAGAAAGCGGTGGTTCTACGAAATACATAGATGTATTACTAGGAGCAAAAAGCTTTAGCGATTTCATCAGCCGTGCAGGTGCTGTATCTACATTAATCAACGCAGACAGCGAAATCATTAAAGAACAAGAAAGAGACAAAGCGGAATTACAAAAGTCTGAAAACGAATTAAACACAAAGCTTGAAGATGTTCAAAAGACGCTTGCAAAACTTGAAACACTTCAAACAGACTTAAATAAACAGCTTGATGAGAAAGACAAGCTATTCAAGCAAGTGAAAAAGCAAAAAGGAAGTGCTTCTTCTCAAATCAGCGAGTTAAACACTGAGGCAAACAGCATTGCATCTGAAAAAGACGCAACAATCGCTGCTCAAAAACAAGCTGAAAAAGAAGCAAGAGAAGCTGCTCAACAAGCAAAAGAAGAAAAAGCACAAAGACAACAGCAACGTCAAGCTAGTGTTCAAGCAGAAGACAACAGCTCTAATAACGACAGCGGTTCTTCTTCAAATAACAGTGGATCTTCAAATAACAATAACAGCAGTTCACCAAGCAAAAAGCCATCTTCTGGCGGTGGATCACCTGTCAGCAATAACGTAGGCGGAATCGAAGGTGCGATCAGCACAGGTTCTACGATTGTAGGACAATCTCCATATAAATGGGGCGGCGGCAGATCACAAGCCGATATTGACGCACGTCGTTTTGACTGTTCTTCATTCGTTCGCTGGGCATTTGCATCAGCAGGCATCAACCTTGGACCAGTTGGCGGTACAACAACAGATACGCTTGTAGGTAAAGGAAGAGCTGTAAGTGCATCTGACATGAAACGTGGAGACCTTGTGTTCTTTGATACGTACAAAGTAAATGGCCACGTTGGTATTTACTTAGGAAACGGTACATTCTTGAACGATAACAGCTCTCGCGGTGTTTCAGTTGACTCTATGAGCAACGTTTACTGGAAAAAAGCATTCAAAGGCGTTGTAAGAAGAGTCGTTGAATAAATCATTACTTACTATATAACCGTAAACAGGCTTCCTTAAACAGCAGTTTAAGGAAGCTTTTTCTTTTTTTGAAGATATGAGCAAATGATTCGCTTATTATCCGCAGATTTAATAGGATATGGGTAAGGAATAAAAGCTAAGAGTGGAAATGATGCTCTCTGTCATGAATGGAAGCATCACCCAAGGGCATTCTAATAAGAAATGCTAGCAGCAATTGAAGAGGGAGTGACAGTTGTGTCAGAAGAAAAAATCTACGATACGATCATCATTGGAGCGGGTCCTGCCGGAATGACAGCCGCTGTTTATACATCACGGGGAAATCTTTCAACACTGATGATTGAAAGAGGAATTCCAGGCGGCCAAATGGCGAATACGGAAGATGTCGAGAACTATCCGGGCTTTGAAAGCATCTTAGGACCGGAACTTTCAAATAAAATGTTTGAGCATGCAAAAAAATTCGGTGCCGAGTATGCGTATGGAGATATTAAAGAAATTGTAGATGGTGAAGAGTACAAAATCGTCAAAGCTGGTTCAAAAGAATACAAAGGACGCTCTGTCATTATTGCGGCAGGTGCTGAATACAAAAAAATCGGTGCACCAGGCGAAAAAGAACTTGGCGGCCGCGGCGTATCATACTGCGCTGTATGTGACGGTGCCTTCTTTAAAAACAAAGAGCTTGTCGTGATTGGCGGAGGAGACTCAGCAGTAGAAGAGGGTGTTTACCTCACTCGCTTTGCATCTAAAGTCACAATTGTCCATAGACGCGACAAACTTCGTGCCCAAAGCATCTTACAAGCACGTGCATTTGATAATGAAAAAATCGACTTTATGTGGAACAAAACCGTCAAAGAAATCAATGAAGAGAACGGGAAAGTCGGCAGTGTGACATTAATTGATACCGTGACAGGTGAGGAAGAAGACTTCAAAACAGATGGCGTCTTTATCTACATCGGTATGCTGCCGCTGTCTAAACCATTTGAAAATCTGGGGATTACAAATGCAGAGGGCTACATTGAGACTAATGAAAGAATGGAAACAAAAGTTGAAGGAATCTTCGCAGCTGGAGACATTCGTGAGAAAACACTTCGTCAAATCGTCACAGCAACAGGTGATGGAAGTATTGCAGCACAGAGTGCACAGCATTATGTAGAAGAGCTTGCTGAAAAGCTAAAAGCAATGAAATAAACAGATGTCGTAAATCCTTAATATTGCGTCACGGGCTTTTAACTGGAATGTAACACGGGTGAAACAATTATCCGTTATGATGAAACTAGTAATTGACCCCCTTTTATAAGGAATACATGTTTGGCACGGATGTGAATCCGTGTCCTTTTTTTGCTTAAAATCAGAAATTCACGAGATGTTCACAAATGACGCATGGAGAACCGTTAGATGTTGTAAAATAAAGAATAGAGAAAGTGCCCGTCACCATATTCATACGGAAACCTGTCTGTTTTCAGTGAAGAACGGGCATGTTCATTGTGGGAGTCATGATGAACCTGTATAATAAGAAAAAGACATAAAAGAGTAGGTGACAGCTGATGCAACGAGTAACCAATTGTGTGCTGCATCACGAAGATCAAGTTCTCTTGCTGCAAAAGCCAAGACGAGGCTGGTGGGTAGCACCTGGCGGCAAAATGGAGAGCGGAGAATCGGTCAAGGATTCAGTCGTTCGAGAATTTAGAGAAGAAACAGGCATTTATATTTTAAATCCGCAGCTAAAAGGCGTGTTTACCTTTATCATAAAAGAAGGCGATCAAATCGTTCAAGAGTGGATGATGTTCACCTTTATGGCAGATTCCTTTACAGGAAAAAACGTATCAGAGTCGGAGGAAGGCATTTTAAAATGGCATGATGTAAAAGATGTGCCTAGCTTGCCGATGGCTCCAGGAGATTCCCATATTCTTGACTTCATGTTGAAGGGGAAAGGACTTCTCCACGGCACTTTTACGTATACACCAGATTTTGAGCTGATTGCTTATCGATTAGATCCTCAAGGAGACTAATAAATGAACCGTTTTCATAAAGAAGGAGAGGGAGCAGGCATGAATACGCACAAACAAGATGATATTCAGCTTGTGATTATTACAGGGATGTCAGGTGCGGGGAAAACCGTTGCCATCCAAAGCTTTGAAGACTTAGGTTACTTTTGTGTGGATAACTTACCGCCATCACTTTTACCGAAGTTTCTAGAGCTCATGAAGGAATCCAATTCAAAGATGAGCAAGGTGGCCCTTGTGATGGATTTGCGCGGACGCGAATTCTTTGATAGCTTAATTGCTGCCTTAGATGAGATGAGTGATATCGGCTGGATCACACCAAGGATTCTATTTTTAGATGCAAACGATAAGGTGCTTGTCTCAAGATATAAAGAAACGAGACGTTCGCATCCTCTTGCGACAACAGGTTTGCCGCTCGAAGGAATCGCGATGGAACGCGATCTGTTAGAAGAGTTAAAAGGCCGAGCTCAAATGATTTTTGATACATCGGATTTGAAACCGAAACAGCTTCGAGAAAAGATTGTCACACACTTTGCTACGAATCAGGGGCAAGTGTTTACAGTGAATGTGATGTCATTTGGCTTTAAGTACGGCTTGCCAATTGATGCTGATCTTGTATTTGATGTGAGATTTCTGCCGAATCCTTACTATATTGAGAGCATGCGTCCACAGACTGGAAATGATGAAGAAGTACGCTCCTATGTCATGAAGTGGAGTGAAACGCAAAAGTTCACAGAGAAATTAATCGACCTTCTCAGCTTTATGCTTCCGTCCTATAAACGAGAAGGGAAAAGTCAGCTGGTGATCGCTATTGGCTGTACAGGTGGACAGCACCGATCAGTGACGCTAGCGAACTACTTATCGGAGTATTTTAAAAATGACTACTATACTCATGTCACTCACCGGGACATTGAAAAGAGAAGCAGAAAATAGATGACGACACTTCCAAAGGTGGTCATTCTTGGCGGGGGCACTGGCTTATCTGTTTTGCTCAGAGGGCTAAAAACAAAGCCAGTGGATATTACCGCTATTGTAACGGTTGCTGATGATGGAGGCAGCTCAGGCAGACTGCGACATGATTTGAATATTCCGCCTCCAGGCGATATTCGGAATGTCCTTGCGGCACTTTCTGATGTCGAACCGCTTGTAGAAGATTTATTTCAGCACCGTTTTAATAAAGGGAATGACTTAACAGGCCACTCTCTCGGCAACCTCATTCTTGCGGCTATGACGAATATAACCGGTGATTTTTTTCATGCCGTCACAGAAATGAGTAAGGTCTTAAATGTGAGAGGAAAAGTATTGCCAGCAGCGAATTCAAGTGTTGTTCTTCATGCTGAATTAGAAAATGGGCAAGTGGTAACAGGAGAATCAAAAATCCCAACCTATGGTGAGCGAATTAAACGAGTGTTTCTCACACCCGATACGATTGAGCCGCTCCCAGAATCGATTCAAGTCATTCGTGAAGCCGACTTGATCGTCCTTGGACCTGGTAGCTTGTATACAAGTATCTTGCCAAACTTGCTTGTACCGCATATTGGCGAAGAAGTGATTCGTTCTAAGGCGAAAAAAGTCTATATTTGCAATGTCATGACGCAGCCGGGGGAAACGCTTTCCTACAGTGCAGCTGATCATGTGCAGGCACTAAACGATCATATGGACCGACCATTTATCGATACGATATTTGTGAACAATAAAGAAATTCCAGAAGAAATCAAAGCAAAATATGCAGAAGAACAGGCGCAGCCTGTACAATTCGACACAGATGTACTCAAAACTATGGGACTAGAAGTCATCCCTGGGGAAATCATTACATATGACCAGCATGTGATTCGTCATGATACGTTGAAAGTAGCTGCGCTGCTTGTCGATTTGCTGCATCAGAAAAAATAGGAATGGGGGTGGCAAGGATGTCATTTGCATCCGAAACAAAAAAAGAGCTGACAAATCTGGAAGTGAAGGACTGCTGCACAAAAGCAGAGCTTTCTGCCCTCATCCGTATGAACGGTTCATTATCTTTTTCTAATCGAAAATTGATTTTAGATATACAGACAGAGAACGCAGCCATTGCAAGACGTATTTATACCCTTTTGAAAAAGAAATACGATGTGACTGTCGAGCTGCTCGTTCGTAAAAAAATGAGATTAAAAAAGAATAATGTGTATATTGTCAGACTGGTAGAACGAGCGAAAACCATTTTAGAGGACCTAAAGATATTAGGAGAACAATTTGTATTTGAACGCAACATTTCAGAAGAACTTGTGAAGAAAAGATGCTGCAAACGTTCCTATATGAGAGGTGCTTTTTTAGCAGGAGGTTCTGTGAATAATCCAGAAACCTCTTCGTATCACCTTGAGATTTTTTCACTATACAAAGAACATAATGATGCACTTTGTGAGCTCATGAATCAATTCCATCTTAATAGTAAAACACTTGAACGCAAAAAAGGCTTTATCACATACATGAAGGAAGCGGAGAAAATTACGGAATTCTTAAGTGTTGTGGGTGCTCATAACTCATTGCTTCGTTTTGAAGACGTGCGCATCGTCCGAGATATGAGGAATTCAGTGAACCGGCTCGTCAATTGTGAAACAGCAAACTTGAATAAAACGATCGGTGCCTCACTGCGCCAGGTTGAAAATATTCAATTCATTGACGAAAAGATTGGACTAGACGCCCTGCCAGATAAGCTGCGTGAAATTGCGCAACTGCGTATTGACTACCAAGAAGTCACATTAAAGGAACTTGGCGAAATGGTGGAAAGCGGCAAGATCAGCAAATCAGGCATTAATCACCGTTTAAGAAAGCTAGATCAAATTGCAGAACAATTAAGAAACGGACAAGCTGTTACACTCAAATAGGGAAATAAAAAAGGGAGGCAGATCATATGGTGGAAAAAACGGTCACAATTCAGCTGAAAACGGGTTTGCAGGCACGTCCGGCTGCTTTGTTCGTTCAAGAAGCCAATCGTTTTGGTGCTGATATTTTTCTAGAGAAAGATGGAAAAAAGGTCAATGCGAAGAGTATTATGGGACTGATGAGTCTTGCGATCAGCTCTGGGGTCACCGTCAAACTAATAGCTGATGGAGCAGATGAACAAGAAGCCATCGATGCGTTAACGGATTTTATCAATCAAGAAAACTGAGTCTCTTCAAGGGCTCAGTTTTTTTAGGAGGGAAAGTTGTGATTCAATCAGCCTTTTTACAGAAAATTGGATGCGAAGCCGCGTCTATTACGTTTGATCAATTGCCAGATTTACTAAGGAAGATGGCTTATACCTTTCCTTTTGAAAATAGATCTGTGGTGGGTAAACACGCCTATGCTTTGGATCAAGAAGGTTTGAAGCATCATCTTCTGGAAGGCAGCAGAGGTGGTCTTTGCTATGACCTCAATCCGCTCTTATATTATGTCTTAAAAGAGGCGGGTCTCGCTGTACAGCTCGTTCAAGGGACCGTATATAACAAAGAAGCGGAGAAGTGGGCACTGGATGGGACGCATGTAGCCATCGTCCTTCAACATCACCATGAGCGCTACCTCATTGATGCAGGATTTGGTGTGAATTTACCCCTTCAGCCCGTCCCTTTTACAGGTGAATGGGTGGAAGCACCGTCCCTTCGTTTTCGCGTGAACGCAGAGGAAACAGAAAAAGGAACCCATCTACTCCAATTGGATAGGGGAGCGGGTGCTGAAACAGGTTATGCTTTTACATTGAAAGAAGTAGGTGAAGATACACTTGTGCAATTGCGGCATGAGATTTATGAAAATGAAGCCTCTCCTTTTAACAAAAGACCGCTTGCATCCAAACTGACACCAACAGGTCGTGTGATCGTGACAGAGGATCATGTCACGATACATGAACAGGAAGAAGTATCGAAAAACTTGCTTCCTCAACCTTTTGAAGTATATGTACAAACACATCTTGCGCCTAAATCATAGAGACAGTTTGCTTGAATGGTTGTCTTTGCGGATAGGCAAACACTTGTACCCACTGTCGCACTCACGAATGTTAAATGTGCACCCCGGCTTCCCTAGCTGAATCGCTCATCCCCCTTTAGGCGTATGACTCACCGCTCATAATTGCTGTCAAAAAAGCCGGGGTTAGTATCGTACTTTATCAAGTGCTTTTCATCATTCTATTCCCCTAATATAATGAATCAATATAAGTGAACATGGAGGGATGCCAAATGGATGTATCGCAAAAATCGTTGAAAACAATGATAAGCAACACTAAACTAACAAAAAAGGAAGAAGAAATAGCGGAATACATTTTAAATAATGTAAGAGAAGCATGTCTTGTTACTTCAATAGAACTAGCTCATAGATTAAAAGTGAGTAATGCTACAGTTGTTCGATTCCCGAAAAAGTTAGGCTTTTCTGGATATAGTGACTTTCAAAAATATCTTAGAGAACAGTACTATGACAAAAGCTTAGCCATTTCTGATGATGTGACCATTCCCTCTGAAAGATTAAAATTAAGTTATGATAAAGTGATACAGTCAGATTTACTGAATGACAATTTAAAAATTCTTGAAAAAAATATATATTCTATTTCAGAGAAAAATTCACCTGAAGAGTTTAACAAGGCAATCAATTATATCATTGACGCTAGAAGAGTTTATATTTTAGGTAGTAGAGCTAGAACTGGGTTAACCGAAATAATGGGTGTTTTCCTAAATCAGATCATTGATCATGTAGTGATTAATAGTCAACAATCGTTTACTCCGTTTGATTCCTTAGCTTCATGTAGTCAGGATGATTGTGTCCTTATTTTTTCATTCCCAAGATACTCGGAAGTAGACTTTGCAGCAGCCAAAATGGCAAAAGAAATCAATGCGAAAGTTGTCATCATTACTGATAAAGCCACAGCACCTATAGCACATTTTGCTGATGTCCTACTTTTAGTTTCAGTGGATAGTAATGCATTCTTCAATTCTTACACACCTGTATTATTTTTAGCTGAGTTAATATGTACACATGTCAGTCGAGCGACAGTCGCTCATAGTGAGGAAAAATTAGAAAGAATTAATAAACATATTAGCCAGTTTGGTATGTATTAATAAAAAGTATAGTTGATATAAATATGATCTGATCTTTGCAGGTGTATTTGAATTCTTTAAGGGAGGTCAAGCTTGTATTACTACAATCATGTATGACTCCAATAAAGTAAATTCGCAAAAAACGACCCACCAGTTTTTCTAATTGGTGGGTTATTGTTTGTTTACTTTACATGACTAATGGAGAAATTCTGAGAAACTGTGCATGTGTTGAGAAGATAAAAAATGGAACAAGACTAGGAAATGATAAACTTATATTTTTTGAAAATTTCAAAAAAATATTGTTATTAACAAAATGTATATGATAAAATCGAAATGAAATAAATTCTTCATATTTTTTTAAAAAAGAATAAATGAAAACGTTTGCTTGTGTGACTGGCTCTTCATGCTGATTTCTATAAAGTGTATTAATTCAAGTAATTTGGAAGAAATGTTTAGTATGAAAAAAACCGTCATGTTTTTTAACAAGATAACTGACAGAAAAAGAAGCTTATATCATCATAATTATGAAGAAAATTATTCATTAATATTATTTTGAAGAATTTCAAAAAACATTTTCTGTGTTGTAGAGGAGGAAGTATGTTGAATGATTATAAAGTAGGGAAATTAATGGATCAGCAGCTATTAAAGGAATTACGTGAAAAATTTTCGTTTCTATCCTTTGACCCAGACTATGGGGAAAGACTTTTTTTTGATAATTCAGGAGGCTCTTTAAGGTTAAAGGAAGCCATTAAGGTGAAAGAAAAGATTGATTTGTTACCGGATTGTCCAGAAAGGTACCATCAAAGAGCAACAGATCTGAATGATATGATGGACAAATGTAAGAATGATGTATTGAGTGTCATGTTCGGAGATGAGTCAGGTTCTTTAATAACAGATTTAACAGCTTCTCAAGCAATGTTTAAAATGGTCTCAACTATTATTGAAAATGTTGAGGGAACGAATGCCGTCACGACTAATATTGAACATCCTTCTGCGTATGACTCATTAGAATTTTACTGTCAAAAGAACAATAAAGAATTTAGAGTTGCTCAAGCAAATGTGAATACAGGCTTTGTTGATCCCGAAGCGATCGCTGATAAAATTGACGAGAATACGATTTTGTTAAGCGTCATTGCTTCCAGTAATATTTCAGGAAATATCATGGATCTTGAAGGTATAATAAAAGCTGCTAGAAAGAAAAAACCAGATTTATATATTATTGTTGATGCAGTCCAGCATATGCCGCATGGGACTCTTCATGTAGAAAAGCTTGGTATAGATGGAGCAAACTTTGCACCATATAAATTTATGGCGTCAAGAGGTATTGGATTCGCCTATGTTTCAGACAGATTATCGAAACTTCCACATCAAAAATTAATAGCAAAGGATGATCGTGAATGGGAACTCGGTTCACCAACACCTTCGCTATTTGCATCTATGTCAGCTGTTATCGACTATGTATGCTGGTTGGGTTCGTATGACAGTATTGGAGAAATGTCTAGAAGAGAGAAGTATCTAAAGGGTATGAAAAAAATAGTTCTTCACGAAAGAGCACTACTCCATAGACTTCTTGAAGGCAGTGATCAGATCGAGGGATTGAGATATATGAAGAACGTAAAAGTTTTTGCGGATGACCCTGATTTAACGAAAAGAGATCTCATCGTTGCGATGGGAATTCAAGGGATAGATGATGAACAACTAAGAAAGGACTATCAAGATCGAGGCATTACCGTTTATGAACGAGTGAATACTAGTGTCTACTCAAAACGTATACTCGAAGCCATTGGATTAACTGGTGCGATAAGGGTTTCACCGTTCCATTGTCATACAGAAGAGGACATCGATCAATTTTTATTTGTAACCAAAGAGTTATCTGAAACGAAGAGAATGAGCAAACTCATCAACTAGGGGGGAACTACTAATGAAGAAATTAGGTCTCGGTACAAAAGTATTTATTGGGTTTGTCATCGGTATATTGCTAGGTTTAATCTTTAAAGAAAAAATATTAATCATTAAACCTATTGGGGATATATTCTTAACACTCATTAAAATGATCGTGGTTCCGCTCATTTTTTTCTCCATCACTTCTGGAATCTTTAGTATTGGTGATGTTCAAAAATTAAAGAAAATCGGAACAAAGACGCTGATTTATTATATTGGAACGACTTTAATAGCAGGTGGAATCGGTCTTTTGGTTGCGCATATATTTAAACCGGGGAATGGAATTGATATTGATAGTATCAAGACATCGTCTGAATATAAAGCTGCCAATATTCCTACTTTTGGAGAGACGATATTAGGTCTATTTCCATCAAATCCTGTTCAGGCTCTAGCAGAAGGAAATCTCATGCAAATTATCATTTTTTCTATTTTCTTGGGGATATCCATCGTTTTAATAGGAAACAAATCAGTCACCCTTAGACATTTTTTTGAAGAAGGTACACAGGTAATGTATAAAATGACAGGAATCATCATGGCATTTTCACCTATAGGTGTGGCTGCTTTAATGGCTTGTACGATTGGGGAATACGGTTTGAAAATATTTGGGCCTTTGGGCAAATTTATTTTAGTTGATTATATCGGTTTGATTTCTGTCATCATTTTGATGTACTTGTTTATGTTAAAATTCATAGCGAAAATTCCCTTATCCAAGTTCTTTAAGTCAATCGGTAAAATTTGGGTAGTGACTGCGAGTACGACAAGCAGTTCTGGAACATTACCTGTTACTATTTCTGTGACGAAAGAAGATTTTAAGGTGAAAGAGGAACTAGCGCAATTTACCCTTCCTATTGGAGCAACGATGAACATGAATGGTGCCGTTGTGTATTACTCTGCTGCCATCATATTTGTCTCCCAAATATATGGGATTGACATGCCAATTAGCCAGCAATTACTAGTCATATTAATGACAACTTTAATATCAGTTGGATCGCCCGGCATTCCTGGAGGTGGTATCGTTATGACCATTATGCTGTTAACTACATTAGGACTCCCTATGGAGATAGTTGGAATGATTGCAGGGATCTATAGAATCATCGATATGGGACACACCTCACTTAACGTGACAGGTGACGTAGTCAGTACACTGTGTATTGCGCGTAGTGAAAATATGATTGAAGATGAACAACTAAATGTGAATAAAATAAACGATATAAAATATTAAAAGAGTTGATGTAAAGGTATAATTAACTTAATATTCTGTCTATTATAA
Organism: Bacillus sp. AK25; assembly: GCF_048270685.1. Lineage (NCBI taxonomy): Bacteria > Bacillati > Bacillota > Bacilli > Caryophanales > Bacillaceae > Bacillus > Bacillus sp. AK25. The sequence goes on along the minus strand of NZ_JBLUWC010000001.1, from coordinate 3,061,809 downwards.
ATAACATGATTGCCTAGTGATAAATCTCATGTAGCAATATCAATTGACACAACGTTTGCAGCCCGCAAGCAAACATTATAAAAAAGACAGCTCATCAAAGGGCTGTCTTTTTCATTGATTAACGAATCCTCGTAAATGTCGCATAGTGATCGGTTGTTTTATAAATGAGCCAGTCACTTGAGTATACTAGGCGGTCAGCATTACGGAAGCCGGAGACGTAGTTGATGTCGGCTTCACGCCATGTACGGCCACTAGCGGATGGAAGGCGTCCCTCCCGATTAGAGAATACGTCTCCACCGATGCTTTTGCCCGGCGCGACTTCAGCTAAATTTCCTTTTGATGCCACCCATCCGAGGGCGCTCGCTTGTGATTTGGTGATGTAATTATCAGGTAGTCTTTTATAGCGGATTAAGTAATCTGCTACACCATCAAAGGTATTAATGACGGCAAGGGTACGAAGGTCTGGTGCAAGCTGTACGGAAGCAGTCTCATTTGTGGCTGTGGATGTAAGTGGTGTTTCTGCATGGACTTGCTGCGGGATAAATCCAGAAAACAGAATGGCAGCAATCAGAGCGAACAGAGTAAAAATCGAACTTATTTTTTTCATCTTGATCCTCCTCAAAAGGAAATGGGATGCTGTCCTCTTGATGCTTGTCTACCTCATATTATAGCACCGGCATATGAAGAGAATGTAAAGAATCAGGAGATTGGTGAAAATGAGGCTTTTTGACCTACTGTCTCTAGATGACGTAAACAAAAAGACGCAGTTCCCTGCGCCTTTTCAATTAAGATGAGGCAAGCTCCTTCACAATATCAACAGAGGCTTTGCCGTCAATTCCATGAATCACATTATGAATGGCTCGTTTCAGCATAAGATCTCTTGTTGTTTCAGTAGCGGAACCAATATGCGGGGCAAGTGTGACATTGTCCATCTCTTTGAAAGGATGATTTTCCTGAAGCGGTTCTTGGTCATACACATCCAGACCAGCTCCTTTAATCCACCCTTCCTGCAGTGCTTGAATGAGGCTTTTCTCATCGACGGTTTTTCCGCGGGAGATGTTCACGAATAAAGCTGTCGGCTTCATTAATTTCAATTCCCGCTCTCCTATCATATGGTACGTCTCACTCGTCAGTGGTGTGATTAACACAATGATATCAGCTTGCTTCAGCAAGTCATCCAGTGCGCAATATACAGCGCCGTAGGCCGATTCGGCTTTCTCGTTCCGGCTCCGGTTGTGATAGAGGACGTTCATATCAAAACCATGAGCGGCTCGTTTGGCTACTTGCTCACCGATTCGTCCCATTCCAATGATCCCAAGCGTTTGATGATGGACATCAATGCCGAATATATCTTCCTCTTGAACAAATTTTGTCCATTCTCCCTTGCGGATAAAACGATCAAGCTCGGCAATTCTCCTCGCAGAAGAGAGAATGAGTGAAAAGGCAAGATCAGCAACGGTATGATCGAGTGTATAAGGCGTGTGCGTACCAATCACGCCTCTTTGTCTCATGGCTTCTAGATCAAAATTGTCATAGCCGACTGAATTATTGCTCACCACCTTGAGATGGGGTGCATGATCTAATAAATCTTGATCAATTTTCGTACCAGATGTTAAAAGGCCATCAGCCTTCTGCAGCTTCTCAAATAACAGATCTCTTGGGATCGGATCCTTTGACTGCCATACCTCATATGTACAATGTTCTTTTAACATGTCTTCAAAAGAGGCAGGTAAGGGTTTGGCGACAAAAATATGTGGTTTCATCATCAACTCGCTCCTTTCACATGGTCATCTTTCTCTTTTTATTATAAAGCAACCATTTTGGCAGTACACGTTTGAATATGAGCTGCTCAATATTTAATATACTGAAATAACGGAAAAGAAGAGATTTTTATAGTGAAAGAGTAAATGACATGGTCTTCTGATGTCTTTTTACGATGTAGAAAAACGAGAGAATAGTAGATGAGTCATAGAAAAATGCTATATGTTTCGAGAGATAATCTGACAAACTGGAAAATAGATCGAGAATTTTTGATAGAAAATTTATTATATTTGCAGTGTATTAAACGGGATGGTCATTTTCTACTAAACCATTTCATCGTCTTTTGGTGAAATGAGAGCCATCGTTTGTAAGCAAAAGCCGGCATATCCCCTGTGCTGAAGCGGAACAAAGAGCAAAATAGAGAAAATGCTTACATATTCTCTCATCGTTTTCTCATTTTTTTCTTTTTTTTCTATCATTTTTCTTCTCTATGCTTGAGAACACACAAGGGAAAAGGAGGCCAGGTAAGGCGTTACAATCACTTAAAAAAGATAGGAGATGACAGGATGGAATCAACATTAGAACAGATTCTTCAGCACAATGCAGATTTTGTGAAAGAGCGACAGTATGAGCCTTTCAAGGCGGGAAAATTTCCTGAGAAGAAATTGGTTATATTAACTTGTATGGATACACGCCTGTTGGAATTATTACCGCAATCCATGGGGCTTCGTAACGGTGATGCGAAAATCATTAAAAATGCAGGAGCCATCGTCACACATCCATTTGGTAGTGTCATGCGGAGTATTTTACTAGCCATTTATGAGCTGAAAGCAGAGGAAGTATGCATTGTCGGCCATCATGAATGCGGAATGGCAGGCCTTGCGGCAGACCCTTTACTTGAAAAGGTAAAAGCACGGGGAATTGAGGAAAAGTGTTTGAGCATTGTGAAAAGCGCAGGTGTCGATTTAAAGGGCTGGCTGACAGGCTTTGATTCAGTGGAAGAGAGCGTATCCCAAAGTGTGAAATTAGTCAAAGAGCACCCGCTCATGCCAAGTGATGTAGCTGTTCATGGACTAGTGATTCATCCGGCAACAGGAAAGCTGGATGTCGTTATAAAAGATAAACAGATCGACCCGCAATATACCTAAATCATCTACACATACTTGAAGGAGGCCAACACATACCATGCGTTTTTATGGAAGATTTGACGGTTATGATTCATCAAAGTTTAGGCGCGATTTAATCGCTGGGCTTGTCGTGGGCGTTGTGGCAATTCCTTTAGGCATGGCTTTTGCCATTGCATCTGGTGTCGGACCAGAATACGGATTATACACAGTCATCGTTGCCGGCATTTTGATTTCATTGTTTGGTGGTTCAAAGTATCAGATCGGCGGACCGACCGGGGCATTTGTTCCAATTTTATTCGGCATCGTCAGCCAGTACGGTATTGAAAACTTACTCATTGCTGGTTTTATGGCAGGCTGTATGCTTGTCTTATTCGGAATATTCAAACTAGGAAAGCTCATGAAATTTATTCCTCGTCCGGTTATCATCGGCTTTACTGCCGGCATTGCTGTCATTATTTTTTCAGGACAGATTGCCAACTTCCTCGGATTAAAGGGTGTTGAAAAGCATGAAAGCTTTTTCCTCAATATGAGAGAAATTGTGGTCCATCTCGGTACCGCAAACAGTCTCGCCATTCTCACAGCGATTGTTGGGCTCATCGTGATTTTGGCGGCACAAAAATACATTCCCAAAATACCTGGTGCTCTATTAGGTCTACTCGTTTCAACATTTATAGCTGTTCTCTTTTTTCAAGGACAAGTTGAAACCATCGGCTCTGCATATGGCGAAATCCCTCGTCAGCTACCAACTTTCGCTTTTCCTGAATTGACGATTGAAAAAATGATTTATTTGCTGCCGCCGGCTATTGTCATTGCGCTTTTGGGCGGCGTGGAGTCTATCTTGTCTGCGATGGTAGCTGATAATATGAAAGGTTCTAAACATGACAGCAATAAAGAACTCGTCGGACAAGGAATTGCCAATATGGCGGCACCGCTTTTTGGAGGGATCCCAGCGACTGGAGCGATTGCTCGTACGGCAACAAACATTAAAAATGGTGGAGCAAGCCCCATTTCAGGAGTCGTGCATGGTGTCGTTGTTTTGCTCATCTTAATGTTATTTGCACCATATGCATCGATGATTCCACTTGCTGCCATGGCACCGATTTTGATGTTTGTGGCGTGGAATATGAGTGAGAAAAAAGAGTTTATCAATATTGTCAAAGTCAAAAATGCGGATTCCCTTGTGCTTGTCGTGACCTTCCTGCTGACGGTCATCGGTGATTTGATTATTGGCGTGACTGCAGGTCTCATTTTAGCGTTTATCGCCTTTATCAAGAAAATGAGTCAGACAACGAATATCCACACAAATGTCGCTGTTCCTCAAATCGAAACCGCAGCTGCCTTAGAAAGGGAGACCGATCAGAAAGGGGTTAGTATGTATTCGATTGAAGGGCCACTCTTTTTCGGTACAACCGATTCATTGGAAAATTCGATTTTGGATCATGTTCAGACAAAGCCGAAAACACTCATTTTGCTTATGAACAAAGTGAATTATATGGACACCTCAGCAGAAGCGGTTCTGATGAACATTTCCAATCGATTAAAGCATCACAATGGAAAATTGATGATTGTAGGGCTTCAATCACAGCCAAAAGAGCTTTTACATCGTACCGGTCTTTTCCATCACATTGGAAAGCAGCATTTCTTTGAACGAACGGATGATATTTCACCACAGCAGCTATAAAAGGCTAAAAAAAGCACGTGACATGTCGGTCACGTGCTTCAGCGTGTAGACAAACCCTCGCATTCTTTGTCAGTTCTGCGTGCCGGTGCTCACGAATGTCAAATTCGCTCCGCGCCGGTACTCGTCCTTCCTAGACTGCAAAGGTTTTCTATCACCCTGAAAAGAAGACAAAGGGCTAAAATCAAGTTCATTTTAGCCCTTTGTCAACAATCTGAAGCCCGTGACATGTCGGTCACGGGCTTTTCACCTGCTCTTTTTCACTAGAAAACCGTTGTGTGAGTTTCTGTTGATGGGAAGAGAAGACCTCTTCTACTGTTACATCATAGAGATCAGCTAGAACAAGTAGATTTCCTAAGACATCTCCCATTTCTTCAATAAGGTCCTTTCTTAACGTAGCGTCCTCCTGTGTTTTCTCATCAGGTCGATCGCGTCCAATTTCGACCGCCCTGACTGCACGAGCGAGTTCACCTGTTTCTTCCATCAGGAAACCTAACCTGATAAACGGCCCGTATTCTGTCCAATTTCTCATTTTGTAGAAATCTTTGATCCATTTTTCCATTTCAGTTGTTTGCATTCTCTTTATACAGCTCCTTATATGGTGTTCACCTTCTAATTTTACACTATATATAGATGGAGCGGCTGTTTCTTTACAATGAATTATAGTAGAATGAGTGGGTGAAGAAATCATAGAGAGAGATGGAGCTGTTTTGATGAAAACGATTTGTGTGTTTGCTGGTTCGAATCCAGGTGTGAATGACATCTACAAACAAAAAGCTGTCGAGCTAGGGGCTTATATGGCAGAGCAAGGAATCCGTCTTGTATACGGCGGCTCACGAATTGGCTTAATGGGAGCTATAGCGGATGAGGTATTGAAAAACGGCGGGCAAGTGATCGGAGTCATGCCAAAAGGGCTTTTTAGAGGAGAAGTTGTGCATCAAGAGCTCACTGAACTCATTGAAGTCAAAGGGATGCATGAACGAAAAGCGAAAATGAGCGAGCTGGCCGATGGGTTTATTGCCATGCCAGGTGGTTTTGGTACATATGAAGAATTATTTGAGGTGCTATGCTGGGCGCAAATTGGCATCCATCAAAAGCCAATCGGATTGTATCAAGTGAATGACTATTTCAATCCACTCATAGACATGGTGAAGTTTAGTGTACAGGAAGGTTTTTCGAATGAATCACACCTTCAATTGCTGCATGCCTCTGGAGAACCGGAAGAATTGATTTCACAGATGGCTTCCTATCAAACACCAACTCTTCAGCAGAAATGGACGGAGCTGTCTTAAAATAGATGCATAACAAAAAACCGTCTGTTCAAAGAGCAGACGGTTTGTTTTGTGATTATTTTTGTTCTTCTGTATTACGGGTCAAGACTTTGTCAATGAGTCCGTATTGAAGTGCTTCTTCCGCTGTTTTGAAGTTGTCACGATCTGTATCGCGCTCAATGACTTCAATTGGCTGACCAGTACGTTCAGCAAGTACTTGGTTCAGTTTATCGCGTAAAGAAAGGATTCGTTTTGCCGCAATTTCAATTTCTGTTGCTTGACCTTGCGCACCACCTAGTGGTTGGTGAATCATCACTTCACTATTTGGAAGGGCATAACGCTTACCTTTTTCACCAGCAGCAAGCAGGAACGCACCCATAGATGCAGCCATACCAATACAAATAGTTGATACCTTTGGTTTAATAAATTGCATCGTATCATAAATGGCCATACCAGCTGTGATCGAACCGCCAGGGCTGTTAATGTAGATAGAGATATCTTTTTCTGGATCCTCGGCTTCTAAGAAGAGAAGCTGTGATACGATGGAGTTGGCAACATTGTCATCGATCGCAGAACCAAGCATGATAATACGGTCTTTTAAAAGACGAGAATAAATGTCGTAAGCTCTTTCCCCACGATTTGTTTGCTCAATGACTGTAGGTATTAAATTCATAATGTTCCTCCTTCACCTTTTAGGTAAGTATGTAATTCAATGATACATTTTTGGTCAATAAAGGTCAAACAAAATGCTGACCTAAAATCAAATACCCCTATCCATTTTCCCCAAAACTCTTCCACTTCAAACCATCATATGAGTATATGTATGGGAATGAAGAAAATGCATCGACAGGGCTGGCGATTAATCATTGCTTTCTTGCAGCATTTCCCTTATAATTTGATATGCTGACGTTTAAAAAACATATCGTGCGCTCGTAGCTCAGTTGGATAGAGCGGTGGTTTCCGGTACCACGTCTGCCGGGGGTTCGAATCCCTCCGAGCGCGTACTTAATTAGTAGAATAAAAAACCTCTCGATGAAAATATCTATCGAGAGGTTTTTTATATAGAAATAAATTGCAAAAACGTAAGGCGTGTTCCTTTGATGATAATTAACGTGTCTTTTAAATTTTAATATATAGCTTCTCATTGTACTTATCTGTGATGGAGTAAATTGTTTTCTGATCATCGACTTTTTTTGTAGAGAAGTATTTAATGCCGATATCCTTATGAGTATTTATAATGGTTTTGTATTCTAGGCCGTTTCCTTTATTTGAGAATTGAATTTGAGTGATTGGATGTTTTTTATTAAAAACCGATGATTGCCATCCTCCAATCGGCTGAGTATGACCTTCGTATCTTTTGAACTCTGTCACATGATTCATTTGAAGCAGCTCAATTGTTCTGCCGTCCAGTGTGCTTTCCAAAATAATTTTCTTTTTTGTTTCTACAGTTGTATTCACATGTTCGCCAATATTGAATATTTGGCTGTACGTACACTCTTTATTACTAGTTAACTCATCAAAAATGATAATAGACTCCATTTTCTTTAGATATAAAAGTGTACGTTTGACAATGTTCCCCGGATATAGAGAGTGTATGCCGGTAACAAAACTGTAATCCTGGTGAAAACCATAATTCTGTATATTTGATTTTCCAATTTGCTCATCGGTTATCTCATACGATTTGCGATTTACGGTAACAGTATTGTGTGCTTTTGTGCTTCTAAAATACTGACGATAACTATCTTTTTCTTGATAGTTATACTTACCTGAGTCTACAAAAAAATCAGTTTGCCCAATAGATAGTAGAATGGATAAATCATCAGCGTGTTTATGAACTCTTGAATGAAAGCCAGCAGTAAATTTTAAGTAAAGCTGGGCACTATTAAATGTCCAATTGTTTCTGAAAATCGCAACTCCAGCATCTTTGTATACTTTATCAATTTCAGGTTGTTTCCCCAAAAGTCCGCTTGAAAATGTAAAGAGGAAGTTTGGATTCGAAATCATTTCTTCTGAAAAATGGGACATATCTAGGGGATTTGAATCACCTGTTAGAGGAATTTTTCCATCTGGCTTAAACAAATACGCTAAATATTCTTCCATCTTATAGATTAAAAAAGATAATTCAGGAACTTCTTTTCCATGATAATTTAAGAAATCATTGATACTTCTAAAAAGATTTAATACAACGATGTGGTATTCTGCACTATGTTCAAGATGAACACCGCTTTGAGCGACATCCTTTCTAGCATGATCCATAAATCTATTAATGGCTTTATCATACCATCTATCCGCATTAGCTAGATGAGGAAAAACTAGGGATAATTCAATCAATGAGCGATCTTGGAAAATGCCATGATTATTAATGAAAGTATGGTTCTTATCATCTTCAAGATAATTGCCGTGTTTTATTAATGTTTGTGTGATTACTTCAGTAAAGGTCTCTTCATAGATAGGTGAGTCTTTGTAGTTATCCCAAAAATGAATGATATTCACAATTCTATTAGCCACACTGTGATCCTTCCAAGCATAGACACTTGCTTGTTGTTCTTTAGAAGGGTTTTTTACTATCCAACTATGAATGATCTCTTTTGCTTTTTTAAGGTATTTCAAGTCGGAATCTAGTTCATATGCGTGCATTAAATATGCTACAATATCCAAACTATGTAAATAAAAACACCAAGTCACATTTTGATAAGGATTCTCTTCCCAAGTGATTTCAGTTACATTTACAGCAGGCCAAGCGGAGTGTACATATAAATAATTTTCTACTATTTTGTCAGCGTTAGCGATTGTATTTTTGGTTTGCTTACTTCTTTTGAAAATCACGGTTTAGTCACCTTCCTTTAAGACTAGAACTAATTATACAGTAAAAAAGGAGATATCTATCAAATTTTCAAGATATTACGGAGAAATTCTTTTAAAGATATTCTATTCAATTCTCTGAAATCTGAATGCATGATAAAAACTATCTATAGAAAGTGTTTTTTAGCGGTCATTTACACCACACTATTTATGCTATAATTAATAATCATTATCAATTAAAGGTGGTTTCGCAAGTGAAAAAAATGATGTGGCTTATGAGTCTGCTGGCAGTATTGTTGGTGGCTTGCGGGCAGAAAGACAATAAAGAACAAGAATCAAATACTCGTACATATACAACTGAAACGGGTGAAAAGATCACCATTCCTGACAAGCCGAAACGAATTGTTGTGTTAACAGCACAGCTTGGAAACTTTAAAAAGTTAGGTGTGACACCTGTTGGCATGACAGATGTTTATCCTAAATCATCCTTTTTAGATGAAACAGGTGTGAAGAGGGTGCCGATAGAAAATGTGGAGGCAATCGCCAAACTGAAGCCTGATCTCATCATTGCTTATTCACAAAATGATCAAGTTGAAAAATATAAAAAGATCGCAAAAACAATTACTTTCACAACAAGTGAACATAGCTTCAAAGAGATGCATATTGAAATCGGAAAGATTCTTGGAAAAGAAGCGTTAGCGAAAAAACAAGTACAACAAATGGACGAGCAGCTGAAGAAAGATGGCAAAGAGATTAAAGCAAAAATTGGTGATGACAAGACGTTCTCTATTATGGACGTCGAACCAAAGCAAGTATACTTATTTGGTACAGACTTTGGCCGCGGCGGGGCAGTCATCTATCAAGGCTATGGGTTCAGCTTGCCTGAAAAGGCAGAAAAAGCTCTTCCAAAAGAAGGGTATCTCGGCATTTCATTAGAAGAGATGAACGAGTATACTGGCGACTATTTACTTGTACCAACAAAGGATGGAAAAGCACCAAATTTTGATATCACAAGCAGCGGTGTATGGAAGAAAAATAAAGCAGTGAAACAAGGACATGTTCTAACCTATTCAATCAATGAATTTATCTATGCTGATCCGATTTCAATAGAAAAACAGTCTGCTGCGTTTAAACAAATGCTGCTCAAAAATTAATAGAAAAAAGACAAAGCCCTTGAAGAGAGGGCTTTGTCTTTTTTTGATAACCTCTTAAAATTACTAGCCATAAGACTCATTTCTGCCCTTTTCAGGCGTATTTGTTGAGCCCGATCACTGTATAAGATTAACATGGAAGAGAATTTACAATAAGGAGAGGATTCTTGTGGCGAAGGTTTTAATGATTACGTTCCCAGCTGAAGGACATGTGAACCCAATGTTAGGGATGATAAGAGCATTTGTTGATCGAGGTGATGAAGTGCATGTGGTCACAACTGAACATTATCAAAAACGGATCAAACGCTTAGGCGCTCACATACATATACATCCAGATTATATTCGAACATTAAGTGTGGAAGAAGACAATTTGGAATCCATGCAGCCATTTTTTCATGCCATGCTACAAACGTCATTAGACATTTTAGAAGTAGTGGAAACTCTTTCTCAACAGCATTCGTTTGATTTGGTCTATTTTGATATGTTTGGAGCAGGTGAGCTTGTGCGGGATTACTTACAGATTCCAGGCATCGGTTCGAATCCTTCTTTTGTGCTGCAAGAGGCACATTTTGATACACCTCTATACAGAAAAGATGAGAAGGCGGCTCATCTGTTAGAAGAAATACATGAACGTTTTGGCGTTCAGCCAACCCATTTGATGCAATTCATGAAAAACCGCGGAGAACTGAATATGGTGTATACAAGTGAATATTTTCAGCCGTCTGTTGATGCATTGGATGATTCGTTTGTCTTCATTGGACCGAGCTTTCTAAAACGTGCTGACCAGCACGATTTCCCATTAGAAGCGCTTGAGCGGGAGAAGGTTGTCTTTATTTCAATGGGAACGGTTCTTGGAGATACTGAAGCATTCTTTAACATGTGTATTGATGCTTTTGCCGACTTTGATGGAAAAGTGATTCTCGCAACTGGTGAAAAAATCGACATGTCTCTCCTAAAAGAAGCGCCATCTCATTTTCTTATCGAGCCTTATGTGCCGCAGCTTGAAGTCCTTGAACTGACAGATGTGTTTGTGACCCACGGCGGGATGAACAGTGTCAATGAAGGTATTCATTATCATGTTCCAATGGTTGTCATCCCGGTTGACAAAGATCAGCCGATGGTGGCAAAAAGATTGACGGATCTCTCTGCTGCTCGTGCACTCGATAAAGACCAGCTGACAGCAAAGCAGTTGAGAGATACTGTAGAGAGTGTACTCGGAAGTGACACATATCGTGCTGGGATTGAAAAGATTGAAGAAAGTTTCCAAACAGCAGGTGGAACAGAAAAAGCATTACGTGTCATTGATCAGTTTATGCAAGCGAAACAGACTCAATCATGAGTCTGTTTTTTCGGTGAAAAAAGACATTGTATTTCCCAGATCTGTATGCTAATATTCAATTCGTAATCATTTCGATTAATAATCGTAATGATTACGATAAAATGAACATTTGGGGGAAGTACATATGAATCATCAACCTGTTTACATAAAGAAAAAGGACGAGAAAAAGCAGTCCTTTGTGACATATACCTTGATGCTGTTTTCAGTCATGGCTTGTTTTCTATTGGCATCTTGTTCTGAAAATAAGACCTCTTCCAGTTTAAGTGGAAGAGAAGATGATGAACTGGTGTATGCAAGTACAAAAGATATAAGAGACATTAATCCCCATCTATATGGCGGGGAGATGGCCGCTCAAAATATGGTGTTTGAATCGCTTGTTGTGAATACGGAAAAAGGCATTCAACCTGCCCTGGCCCAAAGCTGGGATATTTCTAAAGATGGAAGAACCTACACATTTCATCTTCGAGAAAACGTGACTTTTTCAGATGGTGAGCCATTTAATGCGAAGGCTGTCAAAATGAATATTGATGCAGTTGTCAAAAATATTGAAAAAAATGCTTGGCTCAATCTCGTGTCAGAAATTAAATCCACAAAGGCTGTAGATGAACATACATTTGTTCTCACATTGAAGGAGCCCTATTATCCAACATTAGAAGAACTTGGTTTAACACGTCCATTCCGTTTTATTTCTCCCAAAAGCTTTATTGATGGCACCACATCAAAAGGCGTCAAAGGTTATGCAGGTACAGGTCCTTATGTGTTAAAGGAACATAAGAAAAATCAATATGCCATTTTTGAAGTAAATCATCACTATTGGGGAAAGAAGCCAAAGATTTCAACAGTGAAATGGAAGGTCATGCCGGATCACCAAACGATTTTACTCGCTCTGCAAAAAGGGGAGATCGACCTCTTATTTGGAGCTGATGGTGACATGATCGACGGAGATTCATTTCAGGCTTTAAAAGAAGCTGGTCAATATGGGGTAACCGTGAGTCCTCCTGTTGGATCAAGATCTATTGTGATCAACTCCAATCAACCAATAACACAAGATCCAAAAGTAAGAGAAGCATTTCAATATGCCATTCAAAAAGAGATGATTACAGAAGGGATTTTAAATGGAACTGAACAGGTGGCACATACACTGCTCGCCCCATCAGTCCCTTACGCAAATATTCCGCTTAAAAAGAAAACCTATCAAAAAAAGAAAGCAGAGGCATTATTAGATGAGGGAGGCTGGAAGCTAAAAGAAGACGGCTATCGCTATCAAAAAGACAAGCCGCTCAGCGTGACCATTTATTATAATTCGGATAATGCAGGTGAAAGAACGATTAGTGAATCGATTCAGCAGGACTTCAAGCAGGTTGGAATCAAGCTGGATATTAGAGGTGAAGAAAAACAGGCATTTTTAGATCGTCAAAAAACAGGAAAGTTTGATCTTATGTACTCTCTATCTTGGGGACTTCCTTATGACCCTCAAACATACGTCTCTTCATTCCGTGTTGCATCCCATGCTGATTATCAAGCTCAGTTAGGATTGAAAAAGAAAAAGTGGCTGGATGAGACCATTACGAAAGTATTGGTGGAGCCGGGTGAGCAAAAGAGGGCACAAATGTACCGAGATATTTTGACGTATATTCATGATGAAAATGTGTATATCCCTATTTCCTATTCTGTGACAAAGGCCGTTTATAATAAGCGCCTCAAAGGTGTAGATTTTCATGTATCTCAGTATGAAATTCCCTTTGATCGAATGTATTTTTCGTCATAAATCGGAGGCTGAGACATGACACGCTATATCATAAAACGATTATTCCTTCTTTTGCCGCTCATTGTATTCATTACGTTTTTTGCGTTTGTGCTACTTGCGATGCGTGCGAGTGATCCAGCTGAGGTCGCTTTACGTGTGAACCAAGTAACCCCAACGGAAGAGATGATTGAATCTATGCGTCAAGAGCTAGGCTTAGATCAACCGTTTTTCATACGCTATGTCACATGGCTTAAAGACGGATTAACAGGTGATTTTGGCAGTAGTTATGTCACACATGAGCCTGTACTTGACCTGATGATGGAAGCACTTCCTGCGACTTTACAGCTTGCAGGGATGTCCCTTTTGTTTATTATTGTGCTGAGTTTGTTATTCGGAATGCTGTGTGCATATGCGGCACATACATGGTTGGATCGAATCGTGAGAGCATTTGTGTTTATTGCAGCTTCCATGCCTAGTTTTTGGTTGGGCATTTTGTTTATCTGGCTTTTTTCAGTCAAATTTAACTGGGTCAACACGAGTGGAATGGAAGGATTTAAATCGATTCTTTTGCCAGCGATGACTTTATCACTTGGCTACTTATCGACCTATGTGAGACTCATTCGAAATCAAATCCTAAAGTTTCAGCACGAGCCCTTTGTTTTTTATGCAAGAGCTCGTGGTTTAAAGGAACGAACCATTCAATTGAAGGTGATGAGACATGCCCTTCAACTAGCAGTAACAGCACTCGGTATGTCAGTACCAAAGCTCATTGCAGGAACCGTCATTATTGAAAATCTCTTTGCTTGGCCAGGGGTTGGCCGTTTGTGTGTAACAGCTATTTTTCATGCCGATTTCCCTATTATTCAAGCCTATTTGTTTGTGATGGGATGCCTGTTCGTTGTGTGCAACCTCGTTGCTGATGTCATACAAATGATCATGAACCCGCAGTTAAGAAAGGAGGTCTAAAAAATTTGATCGTATGGAATCAATTAAGAAAAGATCGAATGGCTATTCTGTCTATCTGGCTTTTGGTACTTGTCACATTAGCTGGGCTGTTTGCACCGTTTCTAGCGCCGCATGACCCAACTGACACGAACATTCTTCAAAAATATGCTGGTGTGAGTCTAACATATCCCCTCGGAACCGATCAGCTGGGGAGATGCGTATTGTCCCGGCTCTTATATGGTATTCGGACAACGATGCTTGCTGCCGTGCTGACAATGTGTATCACGATGTTCATTGGCACGATACTTGGACTTGTAGCTGGCTTTTTTAGAGGGAAAGTTGATGGAGCTCTAATGAGAATATGTGATGTCATGCTGTCATTTCCAGCAGAGGTGATGATTTTGGCCGTTGTGGGCATTATGGGACCTGGGCTTTTCAATATTATTTTGGCCAATGTCCTTGCAAAATGGGCTTGGTATACAAGGATGATTCGTTCGTCAGTCCTGCAATATACGAATGAACCATCTGTTCAGTTTGCGAAAGTATCTGGGGGTTCACCTTTTTATATCCTTCGAAAACATCTATTTCCTCGCATCTCAGGAGAGATTGCTGTCTTTGCTACACTTGACGCAGGCTGGGTCATTTTAAATATTTCTGCTCTGTCTTTTCTTGGATTAGGTGTGAGTGCACCTACACCGGAATGGGGCATGATGCTCAACGAGGCGAAGAATGTCATGGTGACGCACCCGGCTCATATGCTCCCGCCTGGACTTGCGATCTTATTTGTGGTCATGGCACTGAATTTTTTAGGAGACAGTCTTCAGCAGGTCATGAACCCTGCCATGCATCTTAGCAACAAAAAAAGGGGGAGACGGTTTGCCTTTCATCGAGATAAAAAACCTGTCCGTACATGATCCGATTCAACAAAAGGATTTGGCGGCAAATATCACGTTTACATTACATAGACAACGTTGTTTAGGCGTTATTGGAGAAAGTGGAAGCGGAAAATCAACCGTTGCAAAAGCATTAATTGGCCTTATCCCTCCTTCGCTAGAGATGATTGGGACCATTTTGTTTGACGGTGAAAAATTGACAAGTCAGACTTCACAGCAGTGGAGAGGAAAGCGAATTGGCTACATTCCACAAGATGCTATGAATGCGTTCAATCCAATTGAAACAATTGGTCATCAAATACTTGAAACGTTCCAGCGGCATTTGGGTTTACGTGGAAAAGAAGGGACAGCACATGCGATCACTGGGCTAGAACGTGTCCATTTAAACAATCCGCATATGTTAATGAAAAAATATCCTCATGAGCTGTCGGGAGGAATGCTTCAACGTGTCGTGATTGCCATTACGATCATGCTTTCTCCTGACGTGATCATTGCCGATGAGCCTACAGCATCATTAGATGCATATAACCGGCGCGAAGTCATCACACAATTACAGAGGCTGAAAGAAGAAACAGGAGCTGCCTTGATCATCATTTCGCATGATTTAGGCGTCGTTCAGGCAATCGCTGATGAATTGTTGGTGATGCACCAAGGGAAGATGCTTGAGCATCGTCATGCAAAAGAGATATTTACATCACCTGAGCATCCTCAAACGAGGCATTTACTAGAAACGAGGCTTCGCTTATCGGCACCCCTTGAAGCACTGAGGCAGCAGAAGAGAGTGAGGGTATTCCCATGCTGATCACAGCAAATCAACTACTTAAACATGGAGAAGATAAAGGACGCTTTTTTCATAAAGAGGAATCCATAGCACGCATAGCTCAGGTTTCATTTCAGATTGGAGAGGGTGAATGTGTCGGGTTAGTCGGTGAGAGTGGCAGTGGTAAAAGTACAATAGCACGTACACTGCTTGGTTTAGAAACATTAGACAGCGGAGAGATAAAGATAGATGGATGGCCAGCTCATACATGGCGTAAGATGAACCGGGGGAAAATGAGTGTTGTTTTTCAGGATTATCTATCTTCTGTCCATCCTTCCTTTACAGTGAAAGAGATCATAGCAGAACCCATGCAAATAATAAAGCGAAACATGGATGTGAACCAAAAAGTGTTGTCCCTGCTCAAGCAAGTAAGACTTCCATCGTCTTTGCTAAATCAATATGCTCATCAGCTAAGCGGCGGTCAGCTCCAGCGTGTATGCATAGCAAGAGCCATATCGACGAATCCAGCCATTCTCATCTTAGATGAAGTCCTTAGCTCACTTGACGTTTCTGTCCAAGTTCAAATATTGGAGCTTCTTGAGACATTAAAGCAAGAGTTAGATATGACCATACTCATGATTACCCATGATATAGAGGCAGCCGTTTTTTTATGTGATCGACTTCTTTTTTTACATGAGGGAAAACTTGTGGAAGAATGTAAAAGTGACCAGCTGTTTGAAGCGACTCATCCATTTACGCTCAAGCTAATAGACTCACTCATGCCTTTTCAACTTGACAAAAAATAACCAATCTTTTATCGTATACGTAACAAACGACGGAAGGGTGACCCAATGCAATGAAGTACTAATCCTATGACCTGTAAGCAAAATGAAAGAACGAAGGCAGTGAGCAAACGATATGTGTTGCTATGTTTGCTGCGTTTTCATTTTTTAGCTTCGGAATAGGATGGTACAGCTTGGGAATCAAAGATTGAAGTGATGGATACGGGGGATATGTGTGCTCATTTGATGAACCACATGTTATTCTTTCTGTATCGATACGCTTATTTTTGTACACCATTTTGCCTCCTATTCTGAGAATGGGAGGCTTTTTCATGTCTCCTGATACGAAAGGAGAGGGTTGTATGTTACTGAGAGCCCACCAATTAAAAGTATTTAGAAAGGATCGCTTGTTATTTGATATAGAGGAGCTGGCCATTCATCAAGGGGACCGAATCGGCCTTGTGGGAACGAATGGCAGTGGGAAAACGACATTGCTCCATGTACTGGCGGGGAGGGAAAAACCAGACAGCGGCACATTTGCACACACTACAACTTGTACGCTGCTTCCTCAACTAAAGACAGGAGATGGCAGACAAAGTGGCGGAGAGATGACACAAGCTTATATTGAAAGAGCTTTAAGCCGGCCTTCTGCCCTTTTATTAGCCGATGAACCCTCGACTCACTTAGATACGGAGCATATTGAGTGGCTAGAAGAAAAGCTTCGTTATCATCAAGGTGCTCTGATTGTCGTCTCGCATGACCGTGCTTTTTTAGATGCGTTATGTACAGACATTTGGGAATTGGAGGATGGGAAACTCAAACTATACAAAGGCAACTACAGCGATTTTGCCCGGCAAAAAGAACTCGAACATCGCCAGCAAGTGGAGGCGTACGAGGCGTATACCCAGAAGAAAAAACAGTTAGAACATGCACTGCAAAAGAAAATGAAAAAAGCCGACAAAGCGACAAAGCCATCTCCAAAGCTGAAATCCTCGGGGCCTAAAATTGCAAAGCCTTATTATGCAAACAAGCAAAAAAAGCTTCAAAAAACAGCCAAATCTATTGAAACAAGAATGGAGAAATTAGAAAAGGTGGAGAAGGTAAAGGAAGCCCAGCCTCTTCAAATGACGCAGCACACCATGAAGGAAGTGGCAAGCCGCACCATTTTTCGTGTCGAACATGTAGATGGCAAGGCAGGAGATAAAGTCCTTTGGAAAAAGGCGAATGTAGAAGTGAGAGGCGGAGACAAAGTCGCGATCATTGGGAAGAATGGGAGCGGTAAAACGACATTTCTCCGAATGCTTGTAAAAGGACATCCCGGGATTTTTCGTTCAGAAGCCGTGAAGATTGATTATTTCAGCCAAGATCTTTCAGGACTGAATCTAGATGAATCGATCTTACAAAATGCACTGGAACAGGCGATTCAAGATGAGACGATCGTTCGCACCGTTTTAGCGAGACTTGGGTTTCGGGGAGACGATGTGTATAAGCTGACGAACGTATTAAGCGGCGGGGAACGGGTGAAGACGATGCTTGCAAAGTTGCTTGTCAGTGATGCCAATGTTCTGATGCTTGATGAACCGACGAACTTTTTAGACCTTGCGGCAGTAGAAGCGCTTGAAGGACTTTTAAAAGATTACCCGGGCACAGTTGTGTTTGTCTCCCACGACAGGAGGCTCATTGAGCAGGTGGCTACTCGTATTCTTCATGTGCACGAGGGTACCATTGAACGGTTTGATGGCACCTATGAAGAATATAAACAAAAGGAAGAAAAGCCAGCTGCTACAAAGAAAGAAGAAGAGCTCCTGCTGATTGATATGCAGCTGTCTGAAGTGCTCAGTCGTTTAAGCATCGAGCCTTCTCATGAGCTTGAAGAGACGTTTCAAGCATTGTTAAAAAGAAAGAAGTTGTTAGAGTCATAAAAAAAAGCCCCTGTGTCTACTGCACAGGGGTCTGTTCGTTTCGTTCTTTTTTCAATTGTTCAAGTTCGCTGACTGTGACAAGCTGGTAGCCTTGTTTGGTGAGTTCATGTATGATCTTCACTGCTGCTCGAGCAGAGCTGTCATAAATATCGTGCATGAGTACGGTTTTGCCATCTGCTGCATGTGAGAGAACATGGTTTGTGATCTGCTGGCTGTTGCGAATTTTCCAGTCTTCAGGATCGACATCCCACAATGAAACGTTCATGCCCACCGCTTGATTGATGTCGGGATTTGTTCCTCCATATGGCGGTCTAAAGTGCGTAGGAGTATAACCGCTGGCCTTTTCAATCAGTTTCTGCGTGTCTTTTACTTGTTTGACCGCTTCTTTTAGAGGGAGTCTCGTTAATAAAGGATGGTTATATGAATGGTTTCCGATCTCATTTCCGCCCTTTAAAATGTCGGCAAGCATTCCAGGATAATACTGAACCCTGCTTCCTAATACGAAAAAGGTGGCGTGTCCTTTATTTTCCTTCAGCGCTGCTAAAATGGTTGAAGTTGTGGCTGGGTTTGGACCATCATCGAATGTGAGTGCGATGGCTTTTTTATTCGGATTAAGATTTGGTTTTTGCGGCAGCTTGACGGCTTTTCTTTTTGGATTCGGTTCTTTGATTTCATTCTGATTTTTGGTCTTATTCATGTATTCCGGCTTCAAGATATCTTTTAGCAGCGTCTTTTTGATCGCCAGCGTTTGCGGACCTAAGTCCTTTGCAGCTACTTGAGAAGCTGGGAAATAGAACTCTATATATTTCTCTTTTAAGGCGAATTGACTGAAGTTTTGATCAGTAGGGGCTGTTCCTTTTTGAAGGAGTGATAGATCCTTAGACAAGGTTTTATCTTTTTTAAGCTCCGTGTATGTAATATAGGATAATTTTTTCAAATAGTCCTTTTTTGGTTGAAATAAATCTTTTGTGTCAAGAAAGTCTTTTTTCTGAAAATCGAAATTGATTGTGACGTGATGAGTGGTCCCATTTTGCTGACCTGTATATGTGTAGGTCGTAAAATAAATGGCCGCAGATTGTTTTGCATAGTGCACCATGTCATAGTCAATATTCAGTTCAAACCGTTTGTTTTCATCAATGTCCTTTGCTTCACTAAATGTCTTTTTGAAATGCTCTAATGCTGAATTCGCATAGCTTTGAATCTTGTCATCTAGCTTTTTTTGATGAAAAAGTGGATAGTTCACCGCATATCTCATAAACTTCCCGTCATTTACAAGAGTGACAATTTCAACATTTTTATAATTCGTATCCTGCTTCACATTTTTCTTCTCTGTACCGCTTGCTTGCTGATTTTGAAAGAATGCAACTGCTCCAATGACGATGGCAAGCGCAACTAGGATGATACTCCATTTTCCCTTTACTGACACAACTTTCAATTCTCCTCTCATGACGGGTCATTCTTTATTCCTTTGACATCTGTTTGTAATATTTTTATAACATTTGACTTACTTTTGTAATTTTAGGGGATTTTCATGCGGAATGTCAACTATTTTCCTATTAAACTACTGTAAAAAATGATGGGTCTTTCAGAACGAGAAAAAGCAGAAGGAAAGAATTCTCTTATTTGCCGTCTACCAATACCTTCAATAATTAAAAAATTGAGCCGTACATTGATTTTTCAGAGGCTGACGGCTATAATTTTGATGATTATGATTCTCATTTTCAAACTGACTTTTAATGAAGAAAAGGATGACACCGATTTTGCCGGATAAGCGAACATCTCAACAAAAACGATCATCTCAACAAAAACGATCATCACCTATTTTGTTCTTTTTATTGTTTTTTCTCGCTGTCATTGGTTTATTGGCGGCTATGTTTTTGGCTGTTTCCTACGGTGCAAAGTCATTGTCTTTGCAAACGGTCTGGACAGCTGTGTTTGACTATCAGTCTCATGTGACAGAGCAGCAGATCATTCATGAATTAAGGCTTCCTCGTGTGCTAGGAGCGGCGCTTGTTGGAGCGGCGTTTGCTGTGGCAGGTGCGCTGATGCAAGGCATTACAAGAAATCCGCTGGCAGATGCGGGGATATTAGGCATTAACGGCGGTGCGATGTTTGTAGTCGCTCTCTGTTTTGCTTTTTTTCCAGGAATGCCTTATTCGGCATTGATGTTATTTTCTTTTTTTGGTGCCGTTCTCAGTACACTGCTGATCTTTGCCATTGGGGCGGCTGGCGGCGTGCTGACCCCACTTCGGCTCACTGTAGCTGGAGCTGTTGTTGCCGCATTGCTGCATGCGCTAAGCTCGGGTATCGCCATTTACTTTGATCTCAGTCAGGATCTGGCTTTTTGGTATGCAGGGGGTGTGGCAGGTGTCAAATGGCCGCAGCTGATGATCCTTGCTCCAGTCATTCTCATTGTCATCGTTTGGGCGATGTTATTAGGACGATCCCTCTCGTTATTATCACTTGGTGAAGATGTAGCTGCGAATTTAGGGGTGAAAACCCGGCAAGTGCGAATACTAGGTATGGCAGCTGCGGTTCTGCTGGCAGGCGTGTCTGTATCGGCGGTTGGGTCTATTGGGTTTGTCGGGCTTGTCATTCCGCATATTGCACGAAAGCTGGTCGGGGTCAATTATCGTTTCGTCATTCCGATGTCAGCGATTTTAGGCGCAATGCTTCTCGTCTTCGCTGATCTTGCCAGCCGGACAGTAAATCCGCCAAGAGAGCTTGCAATTGGCGTCATGGTGGCACTTGTTGGTGTTCCTTTCTTCTTATATATTGCCAGAAAAGAAGGGAGGAACCTGTCATGAAAGAGAAACGGCGTGCTCTTGTCGTGACAGCCGTTTTGCTTTGTCTGAGTGCGGCTGTCGTGCTGTATAGTTTAAATACCGGCACGCTGAAACTCAGTCCTCTCGTTGTCGTCAAAACGTTATTTGGCTTTGGAGATTTCCAAAGTGAGACGGTGCTGTTTGATTATCGTCTGCCTCGAATCGTCGTGACGATACTAGCTGGAATAGGTCTAGGTATCGCAGGTGGCATTTTGCAGAGTTTATCCCGCAATCCACTTGCCGATCCTGGGATTATTGGTCTGAATGCAGGAGCCGCATTCGGCTTAATCATCTTTGTGACGTATTTTCACGTACTAGAAGGAAATCCATCTTTACTCATTCCGCTCTTTACGTTTGGTGGAGGTCTTCTTGCGGCGGCAGTCATCGTTCTTCTTGCGTACGACAGGCATGAAGGGCTTGTGCCTATCCGGCTGATCCTTGTCGGAATTGCCGTAGCTGCGGGGTTTAGTGCATTGACTTTATATTTGTCATTGAAACTGGATGAAGATACATACACCTTCGCTTCAAGGTGGCTTGTGGGAAATGTATGGGGAAGAGACTGGATTCATGTACTTGCGCTCCTGCCTTGGATCGTATGTCTTGTCCCGCTTACGCTCATGCAGTCCAGCACACTCAATGCGTTAACGTTAGGTGATGCCGTCGCCTCAAGTGTTGGCGTACGTGTACAGCGTAAACGTCTGTTGCTACTCACCTTAGCTGTTGGTCTAGCGAGTGCAAGTGTATCGATGACAGGCGGAATTGGTTTTATTGGCCTTGTTGCACCTCATTTGGCGAGGCGTCTTGTCGGCTCACTGCACCAATATTTTTTACCAGTAAGCGCCTTGCTTGGGCTGTTGATTTTGGTCAGTGCTGATACACTCGGACGTTCCATATTTGCCCCAAATGCCATCCCAGCGGGTGTGGTTGTGGCTTTTATCGGAGCACCTTATTTTCTCTATTTACTAACAAAAACAAAATAAGAAAGAGGAACTCATCATGAAAAAAGTACTTGTGTTTGGTTTAACGCTCTGTTTCTTGATTCTGGCCGCTTGTGGTCAACAGGAAACAAAGAAGACAACAAATCAAGATGAAAACGGAACACCTAAGATTGCGTCCTTGTCGATTCATTTAACAAATGACTTATTAGCACTCGGGATAAAACCTGCTGGCTCTGTTGTAGGGGGAGACTTAAAAGATTTCCTTCCACATGCGAAAAAGCAACTCAGCCAGACGAAAAAGCTAGGCATTGCAGCAGATCCTGATATGGAGTCATTGCTTGCTTTAAAACCAGATGTCATTTACGTCGATGAAGAACTGGCTGGACAAGACTTATCAAAATACAAGAAAATCGCCAAAACCGAAGTGTTTAATTTAAATGATGGCACATGGCGTGATCATTTGAAAAAAATCGGCAAGCTCGTCAATAAAGAAAAAGAAGCCGATCAATATATTAAGGACTACAATCAAGAAGCAAAAGAAGTCAAATCACTCATCCAGAAAAAGATTGGAAATGGAAAAGTGATGGCAATTCGTGTAACAGCAAAAGAGCTTCGAGTATTTAGTATGAAACGTCCGATGGGGCCAATTTTATACGATGATTTAGGACTGACACCTGTAGATGGTGTGAAAAAACTGGACAGCAAACGTCCATTTGAAGTCATTTCTCAAGAAGTGCTTCCTGACTTTGATGCAGATGCTATTTTTGTCGTCGTGAACCGTGATGATAAGGCGCAGCAGGCATTCAAACAGTTAGAGCAGACACCGATTTGGAAAGGCCTAAAAGCCGTGAAGAAAAACCAAGTCTATCCGATTGCCGATCAGCCATGGCTTGATTATTCAGCTCTAGGCAACAAAATGGCAATGGATGAAGCAAAAAAGATGTTCTCTAAATAAACAGCACATAAATCAAGGCATCATTCCGCATATAGGAATGATGTCTCTTTTTTTGATTCGTTCTTCTATTCATTCGCTTTTTGCATACATATGAGAGGGAACGAGCAGTATCGCCCGTATGAAAGGATAAGGGGAGGGGTTACAGTTGAAGGTTCAAAAAATTAGTGCAGGCACTATTGCGAGGCTTGTGCTGCTTTTATTGGCACTTGTGAACAGCGCTCTCACTGCTGCAGGAAAAAGCCCAATTCCAATTGATGAAGAAGGTGTGCAACAATTCATTACGTTAGCCTTTCTTGGCATCACATCACTATGGGCCTATTGGAAGAACAATGATATTACGAAAAAAGCACGAACCAAAAAAGAAGAATAATAGAAAACAGAGCCTTTTCATGCAAAAAGGCTCTATTTCATCGAAGCGACAAGCGCCTCTCCCCGCAAATTGGTTTGATCTCAGTGGCTTACGCCCGGTGTTCTCCCATATTGGTAAGAAACGCTTTCACTTCCTCGATGGTTAAGCCAATGGCCTTTGCTTCACTCATGAGACGCTTCCATTCTGACATATTTGAGTCGGTCAGCTTTCTCTGATGGACATGTAACGTCTTTCCTTCCTGCTCCTTTCTGTAGGTTTGGAGCAGCTGATACAGTTCTTCTTTAGGCATGCCGGATTGGACGGCATGAACGATATGATCCCGCCACTCCTGTTCACCGCCCTCAGCGTAATGAAACATCATCGTTTCTGCATCAAACAGCTCTTGTAAATCAATGTCTAGTGATGAGGATACCTTTTTTAAAAACTGGACAGATGGATTTCGGTGGACACCACGCTCAATTTTACTCAAATACGATTTAGAGACATGGGCATCTTCAGCCAACTGCTGGATTGAGTATCCTTTCCTCTTTCGGTAAATGCGTATCACCTTTCCAATCATTCGATATATGATCTCCCTTCTCCCCGGCGAATCGTTCTGCGACCTTTTCGTTCATTATAAGAAATAAATTGTTCTTTATAAAATTCAAAAACGTAAGAAACAGGAAGTAAACAAAAGAAAACGAACGATTTCGTTCTTTAAAAAGAACTATAAGACCTATTATGACATTTTTCTTTGCGGGTATTATCTTTTATAATCCAATCATTAACAAAAAGAAACCATATATAACCTTTTTATGATGAAATCGGGAGGTATCTATGAATGAGAATATAGGTTTTAAGCAGCTGTTTTCTGTCATAAAAGAGAAAATGGCCCTTCTGATCCTGATTGTCCTGATCGTAACGGGCATTTCAGCCTACTATCAGTTCTATGTCTCGACTCCTGTATATCAGGCAACCACTCAAATTCTTGTTCATAAACGAAGCAGTGATGCACAAGCGAATTTAAACGATATTCAGATGAACCTTCAATATACACGTACCTTTCAAGTCCTATTAAAAAGTCCAATCGTCATTGAAAAAGTAAAAGAAACACTCAATCTTACAGAATCGGCTGAAGGATTAAAACACAAAATTGCCACAAGTACAGAAAATGAGTCAGAGGTCATAAATATTTCTGTACAAGATGAGGACCGAGCGAAGGCAGTAGCCATTGCGAATACAGCCACAGAGGTGCTGCAAGAAGAAATCAAAAAAACCATGAATATGGATCGCATTAATGTTTTGTCTGAAGCCAAGCTGTCCAACACGATACTGATGAACTCACGTAAATTCGTTCACATCGTTCTGGCACTAGGCGCCTCTGTATTAGGGGGAATGACACTCATTTTCTTAATGAATTTACTCGATGATACGGTAAAACGAACACATCAAATAAGAGAAGAGATCGGATTGCCGTCGCTCGGCAGTGTCTATCAGATGCATGCAGACAGGAGGGCAAAAAAAGACAAGCAGTCCGTCATAACGGGAGGACAGAACATTGATTTTTAAGAGGAAAAAACGAGAAAAAAGAGATTTATCCTGTATTTCTGTATTAAATCCTCACTCTGTCATTGCGGAACAATTCCGAACGATCCGAACGAACATCGAATTCACGTCGATTCAAACGAGGCTGAAGTCGATATTGGTTACATCCTCCTTGCCGAAGGAAGGAAAATCATTTACGGCTGCAAACTTGGCAGCTGTTTTTGCACAGCAGAAAAAACGGGTTTTGCTCATGGATGCTGATTTACGTAAACCAGCCATTCATGAATATTTTGATCTAAGCCCGCACACCGGATTGACCAATGTGCTATTAAATAATTGCAGTTTGGAGGAAGCCATTTTGCCTACTCCGATTGAGCATTTAGAGCTGCTTCCGAGTGGGACCATTCCGCCAAATCCCGCTGAGCTGCTTTCCTCCTCTGTGATGAAGCAGCTATTTTACGAGATTGAGCAGCAGTATGACATGGTGATTGTGGATTCCACACCGCTTCTGCCTGTAGCCGATGCCAAAATATTAGCGAACCGAACGGATGGAAGCATTCTTGTGGTTTTAAGCGGTAAAACGAAGATTGCCGCTGTGAAGAAATCAAAAGAAGTATTAGAGGGGACGACAGGGAAACTGCTTGGGGCGATGCTAAATGGCAAGAAAGTGAAAAAGGGAAGGCACTATATGTATTAAAGAGATTGATAGGTGATGTCTCCTAATCTTTAACAACGGAGGCACTCGATCCTGCTGTGGGCATGACATATGCCTTAGATGCTCGTCATCGGTAGTGGGATGTGAGGACGGGTTTGATGCCCATTTTACGTAAGAATAGTGATGCTTTAAAAAGGGGGAGGAGCGTTGACTTACGCCCAAAGATTATCAATCATCGTGGCACTAGATTCATATCTCATTTTAGTTGCCGTCTTTTTTGGCTTTCAATTTGTCCAAGAGGCAGCGTTAACAGTATATACATTTGAAATGCTCGTCATTTCTTCGCTCAGTCTACTGATCGGGCACCATTTGTTTTCGTATATTTTTCACGTGTACAAGCAAGTATGGGCCTATACAGGGGTTAGAGAGCTATTTTCTTTAATGAAGACCTTTGCGTGTTCATTTTTATTTTCCATGACGATGCTGTACATTTTTGTGCAGACATGGCCATTTCGCTTTTTATTTATTGTCTGGCTTTTCCATGTGTTATTCATCGGTGCATCTCGTATGGCATCCAGGCTGTTTCATGATGGTGCGAAGCGGTATCAAGTTGAAAAGGAGCGGGCACTAATCATTGGCGCTGGATCAGCCGGGACCATTATCGTTCGTCAGCTTCAGCAGTCGAGTGATGTACATATTGAGCCGGTCGCTTTCATTGATGATGACAAAACAAAGCATAAGCTTGAAATTATGGGGCTGCCTGTTCTTGGGGGAAAAGAACATATTCAAACGGCTGTTGCGATGATGGATATTCAAAAAATCATTATCGCCATTCCATCCAAAAGCAGTCACACATTAAAAGGACTATATAAGGAATGTGTAGCGACTGGAATCAAAACACAGATTATGCCGGAAATGGAACAGATTTTAAAAGGAACCCATGCGCTCAATCAATTGCGGGATGTTCAGCCAGAGGATTTGCTTGGAAGAGAGCCGATTCAATTAGATACAAGCCGTCTATCCGTTCACCTAAAAGGAAAAACGATTATGGTGACAGGAGCTGGCGGGTCCATCGGGTCAGAAATCTGTCGTCAAATTTGTGTATTTTCCCCTCGGGCGATTGTGCTTGTGGGACATGGAGAATTTAGCATTCATTCTATTTTACTAGAGCTGAAAGAATTGTATGGAGACAGCATTAGCCTATATCCACAAATTGCGGATATTCAAGATAAACAAAAAATGAGTGAAATCGTTGGGCATTTTCAGCCGGATATGATTTATCATGCCGCCGCGCATAAACATGTCCCGCTCATGGAAATCAGCCCGAAAGAAGCGGTGAAAAACAATATTATCGGGACAAAAAATGTGGCAGAAGCTGCACATGAGCACGGAGTTGAAACATTTGTCCTCATCTCATCTGACAAAGCGGTCAACCCTGCCAATGTGATGGGAGCGACAAAGCGGTTTGCTGAAATGGTGATTATGCAAATGGGGGCAAGCAGTGAAACGAAATTTGTCGCCGTCCGGTTTGGGAATGTACTCGGAAGCCGGGGCAGTGTCATTCCGATCTTTAAAAAACAAATTGAAAAAGGTGGGCCAGTGACTGTCACGCACCCAGCCATGACAAGATATTTTATGACGATACCAGAAGCATCAAGGCTTGTTATTCAAGCTGGTGCACTAGCAGAAGGAAGGCAGATTTTTGTTTTAGATATGGGGGAGCCAGTCAAAATTGTCGACCTCGCAGAAAACCTCATTCACCTCTCAGGCTACACCACAGACCAGATTCCAATCACATTTACGGGTATTCGTCCCGGAGAGAAAATGTACGAGGAGTTACTCAACCAGCATGAAAAAGCACAGGAGCAAATTTTCCCAAAAATCCATATCGGCCATGCCTTGGATGGAGATCCGTATGTGCTGAACCGCTTTATTCACGAATTTAACATGATGAGTGACGATCAATTAAGACAGGCCTTATTTGCCGCCATTGAGTCGCATGATGTATTGCCTGAACCGATGCAACGAGAGGAGGAGCCACTTGCTAATGAAGAAAAAAGTCTTGTTTTGCGCAACGGTTGATTATCATTTTAAGGCGTTCCATCTCCCGTATTTCAGGTGGTTTCAGGAACAAGGATGGGAAGTGCATACAGCGGCAAATGGCCAGCTGGAGCTGCCGTATGTGGATCAAGCGCATTCCATTCCGATTCAGCGTTCCCCTTTTCATCTGCACAACCGGCTTGCTTATGTGGAGCTGAAAAAGCTGTTAGAAAAAGAGCATTATCAGTTCATCCATTGTCACACACCGATGGGGAGTGTCATTGGCAGGCTAGCAGCCAAAGAGACGCGCAAAAAAGGGACGAAAGTTCTTTACACAGCGCATGGCTTTCACTTTTGGAAGGGGGCACCGCTTCAAAATTGGCTGCTTTATTATCCAGTTGAGAGATGGCTCGTTCAATATACAGATGCACTCATCACCATTAATGGAGAAGACTATGAAAGAGCCGATCGTCTGTCAAAAGAGAAGGCGGCTGTGCATTATGTTCCCGGTATGGGTGTCGATATGAAGCGATTTGCACCAGTTGATGGCAAAGAAAAAGACCGCCTTCGCAAAGCATATGGTTTTACCACGCAAGATTTTATCGTGCTGTGTGCGGGTGAATTAAATGACAATAAAAATCAAGGAATGCTCATCAAAGCTTGCGCGCAGGTGTATCGGAATATACCACAAGTGAAAATTGTATTTGCTGGAGAAGGGACAAGTCGGTCGTCCTATGAAAAGCTGGTCTGTCAGCTGAATCTTGAGGAACATGTACAGTTTGCGGGATTTTGCAAACATATCGAAGATTGGATGCATATGAGCGATGTATGTGTATCAACCAGCTTGAGAGAAGGACTTGGGATGAATCTGCTTGAAGCGATGTCTGCTGAAAAGCCGGTGATTGCAACAGAAAATAGAGGGCATTGTGAGCTTGTCAAACATGGAGTGAACGGCTTTTTAGTCAAACCGCATGATGTGAATGGTTTAGCCGTTTATTTACAGCAGCTCTATCATAAAAAGGACCAGCTTCACCTAATGGGGAAAGCGGGACGTTCTATGGCTCACGCATTTGCACAGGAGCAGACGGTAAGTGCAATGGAGGAAATTTACACAGCTTATATGGATCAAAAAGAGAAGGTGATGTGAGCATGCGTCAGCCGAAAGTATCGATTATCATGGGTGTTTACAATTGCCAAGAGACAGTAGAAGA
The DNA here is from genome assembly GCF_048270685.1 of Bacillus sp. AK25. Classification (NCBI taxonomy): domain Bacteria; kingdom Bacillati; phylum Bacillota; class Bacilli; order Caryophanales; family Bacillaceae; genus Bacillus; species Bacillus sp. AK25. The sequence goes on along the minus strand of NZ_JBLUWC010000001.1, from coordinate 3,033,113 downwards.
AAGCATTGAATCGATTCTCCGTCAAACCTATGAAAACTGGGAGCTCATCATATGTGATGATGCATCAACAGATGGCACCTATGAAAAAGTGCTGCACTATACCATGCGTGAACCCGATAGAATTCGCCTCATCCGAAATGAACACAATCAAAGACTTGCCGCCAGTTTAAATCGTTGTCTCACTGAAACGAATGGAGAACTGATTGCAAGACAGGATGGCGACGATATATCGGTGTCTACACGATTAGAAAAACAGGTTCGTTTCCTTGATGCACATCCGGAATATGATGTAGTTGGTACGGCGATGACGGTGTTTGATGAGTCAGGGACGAAGGGTGTTCGAGCACTTGTCTCAGAGCCTGATCGAAGGGTGCTAGCAAGAGGAACGCCTTTTTGTCATGGAACGATTATGATGAGAGCGTCTGCCTACAAGGCTTTAAATGGCTATCGTTCTGTCAAAACAACTAGACGGATGGAAGATATCGATCTTTGGATTCGTTTTTTTGCTGCGGGGAGAAAAGGCTTTAATCTGCAAGAGCCCTTATACCTTGTAAGGGAGGATGAAGCGGCCTTTCAGCGCCGGAAATTCCGATACTCAATGGACAATGCCTGGCTTGTGTTAAAAGCATGCAAGCAATTAAAATTGTCGCCGTTTGATTATCTCTTTGCGCTTAAGCCGGTCATCCGTGCCTGTATGTCACCAAAGATCATGAGGTTTTATCATCAGCGGAAACTTGGAGGATCTATGGTGAAAAGGAGGACGATTCGGGATGAGTGAGCCAAAGCGTGTACTTCATGTTGTGGGCGGAATGAACAGAGGCGGAGCAGAAACGATGATCATGAATATCTATCGTGCAATCGACCGGAATGTTCTTCAATTTGATTTCATTACCCACCGGGAGGATGTTTGTGATTACGATGAGGAAATTCGTCAGCTTGGCGGGCGGATTTTTTATGTCCCAAGTATTGGATCGTCCTCTCCATGGACGTTTGTCCAAACGTTGACGAAGACGATCAAGCAAACGGGACCTTATCAGGCGGTGCATGCACATACAGATTTTCAAACGGGCTTTTCTGCCCTTGCTGCGAAACTGGCAGGTGTGAAGATACGCATTTGCCATTCACATAATACGGCTTGGAAACAGTCTCCTAGCCGGGTTGATCATTTGATGCTCAAAGGATTTCGTCAGCTGATCTTTGCCTTTTCTACGCAGCTCGTTGCATGCGGTGAAGATGCCGGTGTCTTTTTATTTGGACAAAAAAGAATGCACGATGGACGAGTGGACATTTTGCCAAATGGGATTGATTTGGACCTTTTTTTTCAGTTGGAGCCAGAAGCGAAGGTGAAGATGAAAAAAGACCTCCATCTTCACGAGAGAAAACTGATCATTGGACATATTGGCCGATTTCATGAGCAGAAAAACCATGTTTTTTTCATCGAATTAGCGCAGACACTGAAAAAACAAGGGGTCTCCTTTCAGCTAGTTCTCATAGGAGATGGGCCGCTCCGGCCAGTGGTTGAATCGTATGCAGTGAAAGCAGGACTAATGGAAGACATTGTGTTTACGGGCGTTGTCTCAGAGGTTCCGCAGTATATGAAAGCATTTGATGTGTTTGTGATGCCGTCTTTGTTTGAAGGTCTTCCGCTCGTATTAGTGGAAGCGCAGGCATCTGGACTCCCATGTGTGATTTCAGATCATATCACAAAGGAAGTCGATTTAGGTTGTGGGCTTGTGAAACGGAAATCCTTGCAAGATTCAGCACATGAGTGGATGAAAGCCATACTAGAAGCCTACCATGCAGACCCTCCTCTTCAGGAGACGATTATTTCTCAGCTTGGCCTTAGAGGATTTGATGTGAAACAGAACATCACCCGTGTGATGAATGTGTATGGATTGTAAGGAAGGTTTGGCAGATGGCGGTTTATTTGGTGAACATGATCATGGTCTATTTATGGTCGAGCTTTGCTGCATTTTATGGCAGACGTGATGATACCATACAAAGCGGCTGGCGGCCGAACAAGCTTCTGGTGTTTTTTCCGTTTTTATTTCTTTGTATTGTGGCGGGCATACGCTACAAAGTAGGAACTGATTTCGTCACCTATGGACAAATGTATGAGTTCTCCGTCAACTATGACAAGCCTTGGCATATTTTCGGATTCGGTGTAGACAAGGCCGCCACTGATCCGGGCTTTACATTGATCTTATGGATGCTCAATCAACTATCACATGAGCCGCAAATCATGTATATCACAGTTGGGATCATCACCTATTTTTTTATTATCAAAACACTTGTGCGATATGGACGGCCATTTGAGCTTAGTATGCTGCTATTTCTCGGCACATTTCATTATTACGCTTCCTTTAATGGCATGCGACAGTATATGGTGGCAGCGATTCTTTTTTATGCCATCCAGTTTGTCATCAAAGGTCAGTGGAAATGGTATTTTCCGCTCGTACTTGTATGCGCGCTATTTCATTCCTCGGCACTCATTATGATTCCAGTCTATTTCATCGTCAGAACAAAGGCATGGTCTTGGATGATGCTTGTGTTATGTATGATTTTTCTAGGCTTAACCGCTCTGTATGACCGCTTTGTCTCCGTGTTTGTCGTGATGCTGCAAGGGAGTTCTTATGGTCATTACGAGGAGTGGCTGACAACGAATACGAATGGAATGAATGTGACGAAAATTGGTGTCTTGATTTTGCCATTATTGCTTGCGTTCTTTTGTCGAAAACGACTTCGTGAGCTGACGCCAGAGAGTGATTATATTGTGAATTTTTGCTTGCTTGGATTTTTGTTTGGCATCCTTGCAACGAAGGATGTCATTTATGCAAGATTTCATATTTACTTTGGTCTGTATCAGCTCATTTTACTGCCTTATTTCACACGGATTTTTGATCAGCGAACCAATTTCTTTATGTATATCGGAATTGCGGTTTGCTATATTTTGTACAGCATCATGCTGATGCCGTTTGATTCTTCTGTTTTACCGTACCGAACAATTTTTACAAAGTAGATTTGAAGAAAGGTGGGGCTTGCTGTCATGCCAGCTATCAGTCTATTGGTCGCAGTCTATAATACTAGTCAATATGTGGAGCAGTGTCTTCAATCGATTGCAGACCAAAGCTTTTCAGATATAGAGGTCATCCTCATTAACGATGGATCTACCGATCACAGTGGAGACATCCTTGAAGCGTTTGCTGCGCGTGATGAGCGATTTCGGGTGATTCACCAAATCAATCAAGGGCTGGGAGCGGTGAGGAACAGGGGCATAGAAGAAGCAACAGGAACGTATCTTGCCTTTGTTGATTCAGACGATGTTCTCGCTCCTCAATACTGTGAGGCTTTATATCAAGAAGCCGAAAATACCGGTGCCGATCTTGTTGTCAGTGAATATTGGATTCAGTTTGAACAGTCAAAACGGATCATACCGACGACGCTGTTAGCTCAGCAGGAAGCCGATAAGACAAGTTTAATAGAATCGTTATTACATGGTGAGATCACGGGGTTCTCATGGAATAAGCTGTATCGGCGGGCATTTATCGAAAAGCATCATATCCGTTTTCCGTTGAGAGGTGAGCTTGAGAATATTGAAGATCAATATGTCACGCTGCGCTGTTTTTCTTTATCACGTGTCATTGCCTTTGTTCATGAGCCGCTTTATTATTACCGGGTTCATTTGTCATCCATTGTCCAGCGATATCAAAAGCAGTATTTTCAGCATGGACTGGCGTTTTATGACGCGCAGCGTTTGTTTTTAAAAGAGCATGATGAGCTGACACCATATGAGAAGGCTTTTTGTTTTTTTATCGTGAATCATACGCTGCATTGTATGCTCAATGAATGGAAGAGCCAAAATTCCCTGTCCTTTCAAAAAAAGCTTGGTCATATGCGTGAAATGGTGACACATGAAGCTTTTCGGAAGGCTGTGAAACAAGTGGAACCATCGAAGCTGACTGTTCGAAAGCGAATGATCTTATTCCTTGCTAGGCTGCAGTGGGTGTATCCGCTCTCTGCCGCAGCTTCAAGCTATCAAAAATGGATTGAATATCAAACGAGAAAATCGGGGTGATGAGTGTGACATTGCAGCAATTAAAAGCACATGCCGCAGAGTGGCTGCTCTTAAAGGTCAAGTATCCACTTCAATATAGGTTGAGCCGCCAAAGACTGCCAGAGCTGCGTCATCAGAAGAAAATCATTCTCACGCTGCTGCCGGCACATGACAACTTAGGTGATCACGCGATTGCCTATGCCAGCTACTGCTTTTTACAAAAGCACTTTCCAGACTATCAAATCATAGAAGTAGACATGCAGGAGATGTATCGTCTAGCACGTCCACTGAAGCACGCACGGCACCCAGAGGACATTGTCTGTATCATCGGTGGGGGCAACATGGGCGATTTATATCGATATGAAGAATGGACAAGACAATTTATCATGAACGCCTTTAAGTCCTATCCCGTCATTCAGCTGCCCGCTACTGCTCATTTTACAGAAACAAAGAGAGGGAAAAGAGAAGAACGCCGCGCTATTCAAGCATATCAGCAACACCCGAGGCTTCTCATGATGGCAAGAGATCAAACCACCTATCAATGGATGAAGCAGCATTTTCCTAATAAAGAGGTGTGGAAACAGCCTGATATGGTCCTGACATTAGACGAAACATCAAAGAGTCAAACCCGTAAAGGTGTGCTGCTTTGTCTGCGTGAGGATAAGGAGGCATATCTCACGAAAGAGAAACGAGAACAACTGCAGGAGCATATCAAAGAAACGTATGATCAAGTTGGTTTTATCACAACAACCATTGGGAAGCGAGTGAATCGAACGACTCGTTTAGAGGAATTATCCACGTTATGGACGCAGTTGAGACAGGCACAAGTCGTCGTGACAGATCGACTGCATGGCATGATCTTTTGTGCGATCACACATACACCGTGTGTTGTCATCAGGTCGTTTGATCATAAAGTCATGGAAGGATATGAATGGGTAGCGCACTTGCCGTTTATGACCCTTTTGAAGGAACCAACGGAGGAAGCGGTGAAAAAGGCCATTCATCAGCATATGAAAACAAGCGGACAAAAGGGAGAGGAAGTTGGATGAAGGCCCTTAAACACTGCGTGAAATCACCATGAACCGTGCGTTTCTTTACAATGTCAGTGCAAATGTGATGACGTTTATCTTGATGATGCTGATGTCTGTTTGTTTAACGCCTTACATTGTTCATACACTTGGAGTGGAAGCGTTTGGTCTGATTCATCTGACGCAAAATATGATCAATTATTTATCGGTCATTACGGCTTCATTAAGTGCTGTGGTAGTGCGTTTTTTTTCTGTTGCGGCTCATAAAGGAGAGATGGAACAAGCGCAGCGCTATCTCGCTTCCTATTTTGTCAGTTCTCTCTTTTTATCCATCTGTCTTTTTTTACTTTGTCTATTCATGTCTCAACAGCTGGTTGACTGGCTCCATGTGCCTGCTCATCTTGCAAAAGATACACAGATCGCCTTTGTGTTAGGGGGTCTTTTATTTATGCTCAATTTCGTCATGTCTGGTATTGGGGCGGCACCGTTTTATGCGAACAAATTATATGTATCGAGTGTTGGACAGGCCATTCAGATGTTTGGCAGGGCGCTTGTGATTGTGCTGTTATTTACCGTGACAACACCAGCCATTTGGCATATTCCGCTTGCAGCTGTTATGGGGAGTTTCGCCGCTTTGGGAATGGGTCTCTATTATTTTAAGAAACTCATTCCTTGGTTTTCGTTTAAGTGGCGGTACGTTTCTTTATCTTCAAGTCTCACGCTGGTTCGATCAGGGGTGTGGCATTCATTTGAGCAAATGGGCATTTTGTTGTTTTTACAAATCGATTTATTGATGACCAACTTACTGATTGGGGCAGAAGCGACTGGACAGTATGCCGCCATTTTACAATTTCCATTATTATTGCGCACCCTTGCAGGGACACTTGCGATTGTGTTTGCGCCAACGATCACAAAATTATATTCAAATCAAGACGAGCAGGGGCTCATTCAATACGCCGCCAATGCCATGAAATGGAGTGGTTTATTTGTGGCATTCCCCGCGGCTCTGTTAGGAGGTCTTGCCGGTCCGCTCATGCTGTTATGGCTTGGACCAGCCTTTGAGGAGCTGAAATGGCTGCTGATGATTCATGCGGCTTATTTGTGTTTCACGTTGATGTTTTTACCGCTGACCTATGTACCGACTGCCTTTAACCGATTTAAAGTGCCGGCGGTTGTGACACTCATATTAGGCGGTTCCAATGTCCTGTTCGCCTATGGACTGACTCACCTACTTCAGCTCGGGTTATATGGCATTGCATCAGCAGGGGCCGTTGTTTTATTGATGAAAAATATCGTCTTTCTCCCATTGTATACAGCCAAGATCACGAAACAGAAAAGTACCATCTTTTATAAACATACAGTCGTTCCGCTGTTTGGGGCTTTGTTCATATGGGGGGTCTGTGCCGGCATTCAGGCTGTGTATGATGTGACGAGATGGTGGGAGCTATTTTGTATTGGCGGAATATGTTTCGTTCTCTACTTAGGTTATTTGTATCAATTTGCAGGAACAAAACAAGAGCGGATACAGCTCATGCGTAAGGTGAAACAAGCTGCTATTGAACGAACTGTCTCCCGCTAGTGTGGAAAGGAGAAGCAATGATGAAAAGAATAATAGATGTGGTCGTGGCACTGACACTGCTCATCGCAGGGAGTCCTCTTTTCCTTCTCATCTATGGACTCATTCGGTGGAAAATCGGAGCTCCTGTGGTGTTTCGACAAGAGCGGCCTGGTCTGTACGGACAGCCGTTTATGCTTTATAAATTTCGGACGATGACCGAGGAATGCGATGAACATGGCGTACTGCTTCCAGACCATCTTCGATTAACAAAAACCGGCGCCTTTATTCGCAAGCTCAGTCTTGATGAATTGCCGCAGCTTGTCAATGTACTCAAAGGGGAAATCAGTCTCGTTGGACCAAGACCGCTTTTAATGGAGTATTTACAAATGTACACAGAGGAGCAAGCGAAGCGTCATCTTGTGAAGCCTGGTATCACTGGATGGGCCCAGGTGAATGGGAGAAATACTCTCTCTTGGGAGGAGAAATTCACCTATGACCTCTGGTATGTAGAGCACCAATCGTTTTGGCTCGATATGAAAATCTTATGGATGACCTTACTGAAAGTCATCAAAACAGAAGGGGTGCAGCAGCCAAATCATGCAACAGCTGAAAAATTCAAAGGAACCGATACGTAAAGAGCAGCCCATTGGCTTAATAGGGGCTGGCGGACACAGTAAGGTCATTCAGGAGTTGATTTTTTTGCATCCTGATTACTCATTGTGTGCGGTATTAGACGATCGATTTGAGGAAGCTGACACTCAAACCGGCATTCTGTATGGTCCGATTTCTATGAGTCAAAAGGTAAGAGATGAAATACCTGATATGCAATGGCTGATTGCCATTGGGCAAAACGAAATCAGACAGAGGGTCAAAGAACGTCTCGCATTTGAAGAGAGGGCATTTGCCACACTGATTCATCCAGAGGCAGTTGTGAGCTCGTCAACGAAGGTTGGCCGGGGAACGGTTGTGATGGCAATGGCTGTTGTGCAAGCAGATGCAGTGATTGGTGAGCATGCCATTATCAACACCGGTTCTATCGTGGAGCATGATTGCTTTCTTGAATCCTTTACGCACCTATCCCCGGGAGCCGTGCTCACCGGTTGTGTCTCTGTGCGAGAGGGTGCTCATATTGGAGCTGGGGCTGCTGTCATACCTGGCAGAACCATTGGAAACTGGGCAGTGATCGGCGCAGGAGCGGCAGTGACCCGAGATATACATGATCAGAAAGTCGCCGTAGGCGTTCCTGCAATTGAGATCAAAGATCGAAGAGAAGGTGGGAAATCATGAGAGACAGGAAACGAATCTACTTATCTCCTCCTCATATGAGTGGAAAAGAACAGAAGAAAATAGAGGAGGCATTTAAAAGCAATTGGATTGCACCATTAGGACCGCTTGTAAATGAATTTGAGCAAGTGGTCGCGGATTATGCAGGGGTGAAGAGAGGAGCAGCATTATCTTCAGGAACAGCAGCCATTCACCTTGCCTTAAAACTCCTTGGCGTTCAAAAGGGAGATATGGTCTTTTGTTCCACGCTCACATTTGTTGCCAGTGCAAATCCTATTTTATATGAACAAGCGACGCCTGTTTTTATTGATTCAGAAAAAGAGACATGGAATATGTGTCCGCTGGCGTTAGAGAAAGCCTTTGTTGAAACAAAACGACTTGGGAAAAGACCCCGAGCGGTCATTGTCGTTCATTTATACGGACAAAGTGCAAAAATGGATGAAATCATAGCGGTGTGTGAGGCATATGATGTGCCAATCATTGAAGATGCGGCTGAATCGTTAGGCAGTATATATAAAGGAAGAAAAAGCGGTTCAATGGGCAGGTTCGGTGTGTACTCTTTTAACGGAAATAAAATCATTACAACATCAGGAGGCGGAATGCTTGTCAGTGATGATGAATCAGCCATCGACCGCTGCCGATTTCTTGCGTCACAGGCAAGAGAACATGCCCTACACTATGAGCATCAAGAGGAGGGATATAACTATCGGATGAGCAACCTGCTCGCAGGTGTAGGAATTGCACAAATGGAAGTGTTAGAGGAGCGTGTTCAGCAAAAACGCCGCATTTTCGAGCGTTATCAAGATGCTTTAGCCGATATTGAAGGCCTTCAATTTATGCCAGAATATCAAGAAACCACATCAAACCGCTGGCTGACCACATTCACCATTGATCATCATGTGCAGATGTCTCCAGTAGAGATGATAGATTCTTTAGAACAAAAGCAGATCGAAGCAAGACGTGTATGGAAGCCGCTGCACCAGCAGCCGCTCTTTCATGGTTATCCTTTTTATACAACAGCCGATGAAGTCCCTGCATCTGAGTTGTTATTTGAGACAGGTCTTTGCCTGCCATCTGGTACAAGCATGACAGACGCGGAACAGGAGCTTGTCATTGATACACTGTACAACGCCCTGCAAAAGAAAGCATTACCCTCCTCATAGGCTGCTCGTTCATCAGCAGCCTGCCTCTCTTTTTAACAAATCCCTTAATTTGTGGAATAATAAGGAATATATATTGTCATTTCATTTCAAATATGATATTGACAACAGAGTCCTTCCTCCTTAAAATGAAAATGATTATCAGCATCAATTAGGAGGAGCAACTTATGTCTATTTGGAGTAATTTTCCGAAAATTAAAATAAATAAAATATTACCTATCCTACTGATCTTCTTACTAGTAGGCTGTTCTCAAGCAAATAATGGAGCGGGTGGAGACAAGGATCATCCCGATACGATCACCATGGCATGGCCAAGAGATATTGGCGAAATGAATCCGCACATATACAATCCATCACAATTGTTTGCCCAATCCATGATTTACGAACCATTGGTGAGCTATCAAAAAAATGGAAAACTTAAACCTGAATTGGCAAAATCATGGGATGTTTCAAAGGATGGCAAGGTGTATACGTTCCATCTTAGAGACAATGTCACATTCTCAGATGGATCTAAATTTAATGCGAACATTGTGAAAAAGAATTTTGATAAGATTTTAAAAAACAAAGAAGTACATAGCTGGTTAGGTGTCATAAAGAAAATTAAAAAGACAGAAGCAGTGGACAAGCAAACGTTTAAACTCACATTAACTGAGCCTTATTATCCAACTGTTCAAGAGTTAGCTGTTGTGCGCCCCGTTCGTTTCCTAGGCGAAGCAGGTTTTCCGAAAAACGGAGATACGTCAAAAGGAATTGAAAAACCAGTGGGGACAGGTCCTTGGGTATTAAAGACGTACAAAAAAGATGATTACGCAATTTTTGAACGAAATGACCACTACTGGGGAGAGAAACCAAAGGTCAAAGAAATCAAAGTGAAGGTCATTCCAGATGCCGAAACAAGAGTGATGGCATTTGAAAAAGGCGATGTAGATTTACTTTATGGAGAAGGAACGATTAGCCTTGATGCTTTTAAACAACTAGAGGCGAGCGGCAAGTATGAAACGAAGATGTCAGAGCCTGTAGCCACAAGACAGCTTGTCATGAACACAAAAGTCGATCAGCTGTCAGATGAGAAAGTGCGTCACGCCCTTCAGTATGCGATCAATAAAACATCATTGGTGGAAGGTGTGACCTCTGGCTTAGAGGATGTAGCAGATCACATCTTGCCGACAAACATGCCATATACGTCAGGCATCCGGGTGAAATCTTTCCAGTATGATGTGGACAAAGCGAAGGCTTTACTGGATGAAGCGGGCTGGACGCTTCCGAAAGGAAAAACCATACGCGAAAAAGACGGAAAAACGCTTGAGTTTAGTATGATGTATGACTCAGCAGAATCGATTCAAAAAACAATGGCTGAAACACTGCAGGCAGAATGGGCAGCCATTGGGGTCGGCGTCAAACTTGAAGGTGTCGAGCTGGCGACGCAGGTTCAGCGGTTTAAAGCGAACAAATTTGATATGAACTTCTTTAGCAATTACGGAGCGCCGTATGATCCGCATACATTTATGAACGTTGTCTCATCAGATGGTTTTGGATTCAAAGAGGCGATCTCAGCGTATCCGAATAAAGATAAGCTGATCAAAGAAATGACGGAGATTCCATCGACAACAAATGAAAACAAACGCAAAGCACTTTATTCGTCCGTCTTATCTTCCTTGCAAGATCAAGGGGCGATTGTGCCAATCTCTTATTTTAAAAAGACAGCTGTTTATCAAAAAGATGTGAAGGACTTTGATTTCCCTGCGAATCGAGATGAACATCCTTTCACAGGCATCAAGCTGAAGTAACAGAAGGAAGGTAAGCAAATGAGCCGCTATATCATCAAACGAATGTTATCTATCATTCCTGTATTTCTACTAGCCACACTGTTCACAACTGGCATGATTCATCTGTCACCAGTTGATCCAGCGGAGGCATATTTAGCAGCGGCTCATATTCAGCCTACTGATGAGGTATTAGCCCAAAAACGAAGTGAATTTGGTTTAGATGAACCTTTTTACGTGCAGTACCTTCATACGATTGAAAAAGTCGTCCGTCTTGATTTTGGGCGGTCGTATATGACCAATCAGCCTGTGCTTGATGAGGTGATCTATCGAATACCTGCGACGATTCAATTGGCGTTCACTAGTCTGCTGATCGCAATTTGTGTCAGTATTCCACTGGGCTTTTTCAGCGGGGTGAGAAAAAATGGCGTTGTAGATCATGTGAGCCGGATGATTTCTTTCCTAGGAGCATCTATCCCGACCTTTGTTTTGGGGTATTTGCTCATCTTCTTTTTTTCAGTGAAACTCGATCTTTTACCTGTTGAAGGTGTTGGTACATGGGAACATCTTGTACTGCCATCCATTACACTGGCTGTGCCGTTAATTGCGATGTATACGAGATTATTGCGAGCGAGTGTGAGTGAGACGCTTCACGAGCCTTTTGTTCAATATGCGAGAATGAGAGGGTTAAAGGAACAATCGATTATGTTCAAACATGTCTTCAGAATGGCGATATCACCGATGCTGACAGGACTTGGCGTGAATCTTGGCAAGCTGCTCACAGGGACTATTATTGTAGAGGCTGTTTTTTCATGGCCTGGATTTGGACGATTTTTTATTGAAGCGATCTTTAACCGGGATCTGCCGGTCATTCAATTTTATGTGTTGATGGCGGCGTGTATCTTTATCTTAAGCAGTTTGATAGTGGATCTTCTTCAGCTGCTCATTGACCCCCGTATTTCTAGAAAGGAAGGCCGCCAGCCATGATGACAAAAGTAAAACACCTCTTCTATCATCAAAAGATGATCTCGATCTGTGTGGTGCTGCTCGGTCTCCTGCTCATTGTGACGATATGTGCACCATGGATCGCTCCGCATGACCCGGCGGCTGTTAATCTTGCAATGAAACTAAAGGGATCTTCATGGGAGTATCCTCTAGGCACCGATCAATTGGGAAGATGCAATTTATCTCGTATTCTATATGGTGCTCGTATTTCACTAGGCTGTGCGTTGTTAATATTTGTTTCCTCTCTATCTATCGGTTTAATCGTAGGGCTGATATCTGGATATAAAGGCGGCTGGATCGATCACGTATTGATGAGATTGTGCGACGGGTTCATGGCATTTCCGAATTTGGTACTGATCCTCGGATTAGTCGGTATTTTTGGACCAGGGCTTTCTCAAGTGGTGCTGGCTTTGATGCTTGTGCAGTGGGTGTATTACGCTCGCGTCTTTCGAGGGATGGTCCTTAGTTTAAAAGAACAAAACTTTATTGCAGCTGCGAAGATTAGTGGTACTTCCCATTGGAATATCATGAGAAAGCATATGATTCCGAATGTACTGCCGCCACTCGCGGTTGTGGGCACACTTGAAATGGGCTGGGCGATTATGGACATTTCCGCCATGTCTTTTCTAGGCTTAGGGGTTCAGCCGCCTACGCCTGAATGGGGAGCGATGATCCATGAAGGAAAATCTTATATTCAAACAAATCCTCAGCTGATGCTTTATCCGGGTCTTGTGATTATGGCTGTGGTCATTCTATTCAACTTACTGGGAGAAGCCCTTTCAGAGAAATATGGCATCAAACGTCGTGTGTAAAGGAATGAGTCAGTTGGAAGAGTCTATTTTAAACATAGAGAACCTGCATGTGCATACGAAAACGCCGCAAGGAACCATTTCTCTTGTTCAAGAAATAGCATTTGAGGTAAAGCGCGGTCAAATTGTTGGATTAATTGGTGAGAGCGGATGCGGAAAAACGGTGACAAGTATGTCGATCTTAAACATGCTTGATCGAAAAACAACGGAAGTGACTGGCAGTATCACTCTACAAGGTCGAGAATTGATCGGTTTAAGTGAACAGCATATGCGGTCTATTCGTGGCAAAGATCTCTCATATATTATGCAAAATCCAATGAATAGCTTTACGCCTGTATGGACAATTGGACATCAATTGATTGAAACAATCCGCCGGCATACAGCTGTCAGTAAAAGGCAGGCACGGGTCCAGGCAATTAAAGCCTTAGAGAAAATGAACCTGCCGCATCCAGATCAATTACTGAGTAAGTACCCTTTTGAATTAAGCGGGGGGATGCTCCAGCGTGTCATGATTGCTATGGCTGCCTGTATGCATCCGCCTCTGATCATCGCAGATGAACCGACAACCGCATTAGATGTACACAATCAGAAGCTGGTGCTTGAGCACTTGAATCAAATTCGTCATGAATACGGAACGGCGACTTTGCTCATTACCCACGATCTTAGTGTGATTGCGGAAATGGCAGACGAGGTCGTGGTGATGAAACAAGGAAAAATCGTTGAAAAGGCTGAAGTTCTTGAGCTTTTTGAACACCCAAAGCATGATTATACAAAGAAACTTTTAGCAGCTCGTCCATCCATTCCAGCTGTTTGCCCGATTTGAGGTGAGAAGACCGTTGCATTTAATAGAAGTGAAAGCAGTGAGTCATTCATATGGCAACCGATCGTTTCTGATGAGGACAAAAGGGAGAACCCCTGTCCTGAAAAACGTTCATTTGACCATTGAAGAAGGCACTTGTCTTGGGTTATTAGGTCAAAGTGGTGCAGGGAAAAGTACACTCGGCCGCATCATCCTTGGACTAGAGAAGCCGAGTAGCGGACAAGTTCTGTTTGAAGGTCAGGATATCATTCGTGCAGATCAGCGGACACATCAGCATTTCCGCCGACATGTACAAGCGGTATTTCAAGATTCATATTCAGCGGTGAATCCAAGATGGACAGTGGAACAAATTCTATCTGAGCCGCTTGAAAACTATGAACCAATGAACTGTAAAAAACGTCAGCATATACTGATTCACTGGTTAGAAAGAGTAGGGCTCAGTGAGCAGGATTTGTCCAAGTACCCATACCAATTTAGCGGTGGCCAGCTACAGCGGATCAACATCGCCAGAGCACTGGTGCTTCAGCCAAAGCTCATTGTGCTGGATGAATCAGTCAGTAGCTTAGATATGGTTACGCAGGCAGTCATTTTAGATTTGTTAGTCGATTTAAAGAAAGAGCTGAAGCTTGCATACTTATTTATTACACATGATTTAACAGCGGCCTATCATTTAAGTGATCAATTAGCGATTCTTGATCAGGGTGAGCTTGTGGCTCAGTTTCAATCGAAGGATGATTTCTTTATATCAGAGCACGAAGCTGTGCTGAAAATGAAGGAGGCAACGCTCGCCAGCCACCCTTTGTCTCGAACGATTGGTAGGCCGGTTCGTTAACTTTTTCATTCCCTCAATGCCTCTTTTAAGAGAGGCTATTTTTCATGAAAGGCAGGTGGCATCGTGAACCATCGTGCATATTTAGCTTTGGCGATCCCTTTAACCATTTCAACGATGACCACGCCATTACTTGGAGCTGTCGATACAGCAGTTGTTGGCCAGCTTGCCAACCCCGCTTATATAGGGGGCGTCGCAGTCGGCAGTCTCATTTTTAGTACATTGTACTGGCTGTTTGGCTTTTTACGGGTAAGTACATCTGCTTTTGCCGCCCAAGCAAACGGAGCGCAGAACGAGGAGCAGGGTGTTCTTGCTTTTCTAAGGCCTTTTTTGCTGGCTATTATCGTGGGGCTTTGTTTTATTGCTCTTCAATGGCCCATTATTCAATCCGCATTATGGATCATCTCTCCTGCTGCTGATGTGCGCGAATATGCAGCGGACTATTTTCATATTCGGATCTGGGGAGCGCCATTTACCTTGATGAATTACGTCATACTCGGCTGGCTGATGGGGATGGCAAAAATGAAAGAAGCCCTTTCTTTACAAATTTTGATCAATGTCATGAATATGATCTTGGCATTGATCTTAGTTCATGCGTTTTCTTTTGCCGTCAAAGGTGTGGCAGCGGCGACATTGATCTCTGAACTCACTGCTTTTGTGTTAGGGGCCTGGATCATCTTGAAGCATACGTCAAACGGTTTTCGGATGCCGTCTATCCAGCAGGTGATGGACACACGTGCAGTAAAGAAAATGTTTCATGTGAATAAAGACTTATTTATCCGAACGATCTGTCTGCTTGTTGTGATCAACATGTTTACAGCAAAGGGAGCTTCTTTCGGAACGGAGCAATTGGCGGCGAATGCCATTTTATTTCAAATTCACTACATCATGGCCTATTTGTTCGATGGATTTGCCAATGCGTCCAGCATCCTTGTCGGTAGATCAGTAGGTGCGAACGACCGAGCGCTTTATGATAAAACTTTAACCCTTTCGAGACAATGGGCAGTTGTAATGGCATGTGTCATTGCGACAGGTTACTTTTTCTTTAAAGTACCGATTTTGAGCCTGTTTACAAATTTGCCTCAGCTTCTTGATGTGACACTGCAATATGCCGATTGGCTCGTTCTTTATCCGTTTGCTGCTTGCTTTGGTTTGGTGATTTATGGTGTATTCACAGGTGCTACAGAAATTGCTCCTGTTAGGAATTCAATGCTGTTTGCGATGATTTTGTTTGTGGCTGTTCAGGCGGCAGTCATTCCGATATGGCACAATCACGGACTATGGTTTGCCTTTATCATTTATACTGTAGGGCGGTCCGGCTTTTTGATGATGTACAAATCGAAGCTGGATCAAAAGCTTTTCCTGCATGAAAAACACCCTTTGCAATCATGAGAAAGGGTGTTGTTTTTCGTCCATTTATTCGCTTTCTTTTTTCACCTTTTGGTACGCTTCATCGAGATGCTGAATTCGCTTCAAGACAACAGCATTTTTCGTCAATTGGTCCTGCACAAGTGTAGAAACCACTGAACGATAATAAGCGTTCATGGCATGAATCTTGTCTTCATGTTGATTCATGGCAATGTGCTGTTTTAAGTTATCAATAAAGTATGGAACGGAAAAAAGTTCAGACATGGAAATCACTCCTATTTCGTATATACGGTCCGTCAATCTTCATGTAAAATGATGAGAGGGAGGGGAGACAATGAGCCTTAAACTGCAACAAGAACTAGTATTAAAGCAGGTACTCACACAAGAACTCAGGCAGGCGATTACGCTGCTGCAACTGAATTGTGCAGAGCTGGGTGAGTATCTTGATCAGTTAGCGCTTGAGAACCCTCTGATTGAGCGGAAAGACACGGACAGCTATCAACCAGTTTATCATAAAAGAATGCAAGATCGAATGACAGAGCCGTATCGTACGCATCAAAAAGAAAGCCTGCAAATGTATTTAAAGAGACAGGCCATTGATTTGAATTTAAGTGAAAAGAATCAAAGGATTTTTCAATTCATGATTGAGTCCATTGATTCCAATGGCTATTTAAATGAACCGGTTGACCAAATGGCCGCTGTGTTACAGGCTTCAGCAGAAGAAGTAGAGGCCGTTCTTCATCAGCTTCAATCATTAGAGCCTGCCGGTATTGGCGCTAGATCATTGCAAGAATGCATCCTGCTCCAGCTTAGACGAAAAAAGGATCGCTGGTATGAAGCAGAGCTGATCATCGAAGGGCATTTCTTTCTTTTCGCAAGGAAGGCTTGGAAGGAAATCGCAGCTAAAACAGGTATGCCGTTGAAAACCCTGCAGGCCATCCAAGATGAGGTGTCGCTTCTCGAACCAAGACCAGGCCTTCATTTCTCTTATGAAGACCAGGATGTGTATATAGAACCAGATGTGTTGATTACAGCTGCGGGAGGTCACATCACATTCGAGCTGAACCAGCGTGCTTTTCCGGACATTGAAATGAATGAAGGGTATTTCGCTATGATTCAAGATCAAAAGCGGCATGAAGCATACACGTATTTAAAGGAAAAGCAGCAGCAGTACAATTGGCTTGTTCAAGCGCTGAAGCAGAGAAAACAAACGATGACAAATGTCGTTCGTGAGATTATCTTACAACAGACTGATTTCTTCCTGACAGGGAAGCATAAAATGAAACCGCTTACGATGAAGCAGATTGCAGATATATTACAAGTGCATGAGTCGACAGTGAGTCGAACAGTCAAAGGGAAAATGGTGCAGACCCCTTACGGATTAATGGAAATGAAACAGTTTTTCCAAGCGAAACTAGAAGGGCATTCGCTAGAAGAAGCATCCAGCTACACAGTGAAGACCCACATTGCGGAGCTGATTCAATCAGAAAATAAGAAAAAACCGTATTCGGATCAGCAAATCATGACGCATCTTCAGCAAACCTTTGGTATCCGTGTCTCTCGCAGAACCATTGCTAAATATCGTGAACAAATGAACCTTCCGTCTTCTACGCTGCGGAAGCGATATGATTAAAAAGAAGCACATGCCAGAAACAATGGCACGTGCTTCTTTTTTGATGAGTGGAAGAGTGATAGAAGATTTCTTGAGAATTGAAAAAAGGGAAGACGTGTGATCTGAATTTTGGGGTAAAGTATAAGATAGGGCATGAGCCGATAGGGTAGACAACAGTGATGAGGTGAGACCAATTGAAATATAAACAAATCAAAACGAAAAAAATATATGAAGAGATTGCGGACGCATTAGTCGAATCCATTCGAACGGGGGAGCTTCTTCCGGGCGAAAAATTAGACTCGGTTCAAGCACTTTCTGAAAACTTTCAAGTCAGCCGTTCCGCTGTGAGAGAGGCGCTGTCCGCTCTGAAAGCGATCGGATTAATAGAGATGAAGCAAGGAGAAGGCACATATGTGAAGCAGTTCGATCCTGAGCAGCTCACATTTTGTTTATCTCCTGCTTTTTTGATGAAGCAGCAGGATATCGTGCAGCTTCTTGAAGTGAGATCAATCATTGAATCAGGTGCTGTCAAAAAGGCAGCATTGCTGCGGACAGACGAGGACCTCCATCGACTACATGAGGCACTAGAACAAATGAAGCGTGCAGAAGCGCATAAAGAAATTGGTGAGGAGGCAGACCTCACATTTCATCTTGCCATCGCTAAAGCCTCAAAGAATCATTTACTGGCGGCGTTAATGAATCAGGTCTCATCCTTATTAATGGAAACGATGCGGGAAACGAGAAAAATCGTGTTATTTTCAAGAAAAGCGTCCATACGTCAGCTTTACAAAGACCATGAACGTATTTATCAAGCTGTCATGGACAAGCAGCCAGAAGAAGCGGAGAGGGCGATGCTTACACATTTGGAAAAAGTAGAACAACTTCTTGGTGATGTGCTGCAAGAACAAGAAGGAAAGCCAGATATACAATAAGCTGTGCCGCATAAGGGCACAGCTCTATTATTGAAGAGAAATATGCAGCTTTTTCATTCGATATTGCAAACTTTGCCTGCTCATGCCCAATATCTTTGCAGTCTGTGAAATATTGTCGTCCATTTTATTTAAGTAATGGACGATGTATTGTTTTTCAAATCGTTCCATTTGGGTTTGGAAGTCAGTTGTATGATCTGAGCTTGTGTAGACAAACGTATCAGCTGCAGCTGATAGATTAAGCGGACTCATCTGCATGTGTTCACTAGGACGTCCTTCTCCTTGCTTGAAACGGAAATGGTAAGGAAGGTGATGCATGCTTAAGTATGTTTCGTCCATCATCATATTCATCCCAGCTTCAATCACATGCTCCAGTTCTCTTACATTGCCCGGCCAATGATACGTTTGGAACAGGGCAAGTACCTCTTCATCAGCCGCCTTCACATTCATTTGAAACAGTTCATTATATTTTTGAATAAAATGCATGACAAATGTGGGGATGTCTTCTTTTCGCTCAGAGAGTGGCGGGATAAACAAGGTGACAATGCCAAGCCGGTAAAATAAATCCTTTCGCATCCGTCCACCTGCGATCGCATCTACAGGGTCCTCATTCATATTAGCAATCACTCTCACATCAATGGCGATTTCCTTTGTACTGCCTAACCTTCTTACACGTTTCTCTTGCAAGACGCGCAATAGTTTTGCTTGAAGAGCTGGATGTAATGAGTTGATCTCATCTAAAAGCAGTGTACCCCCTTGTGCTTGTTCGAATAGACCGGGCTGATCTGTTGCCCCTGTAAAAGCCCCTTTTTGTGTTCCAAATAGCAGACTTTCAATCAGGTTATCAGGCAGTGCTGCACAATTCTGCGTAATAAATGGTCCAGATGAACGGCTGCTGCCATTATGAATGCTTTGTGCAAATAGCTCTTTCCCCGTCCCTGTCTCACCAACAATCAGCACATAAGAAGAGGTACGTGTGGCTCGTTTCGCATGTTCAATCACTTCTAAAAAGGCAGGACTCTCCCCAATGATTGAATCAAATGTAAAGCGTGTGTTTCCTTTTTTCTTCATATTGTGATGAATGAGCCGTTCCAGTTTCGTGACATCATTCGAAATTTCAACCGCCCCTTGAATCAAACCGTCTCGTACGAGCGGGTATGTATGGTTAATCGTTGTGATTTCTTTTCCATTGTAGTTGTGATACGTCTGCTTTGCATGAACCGTCTGTTTCCCGGTTCGCAGCGCTTGGACAAGTGTACTGTGCATCTCGTCCTGAAACACAAAGAGGTCTAAGACATTTTTATAAAGGACATCAGAACGTTTTAAAGATTCGATCTCCATCATTTTTTTATTATAAACAATGGTATTGCCATTTTCGTCAATGGCGTGAACCCCAACATCAATTAAATCGAGCATTTGTTTATATAGATCAATCTCATTTTCGAACTTTGCGGTATGCTGATCTTTTTTCACTTGCGCCACCTCCAGACATTATCTCTATTTTACATGAAAAATTTTGCGATTTCTTCTAAAAAATTTTGCATATGCAAAATTATTTTGCGTTAAAGGTGAGAACAATCCTAGGCACAGAGCGATCACTAAGTTGGCATGATCCTTGCATAACATAAGAGTGAAGATGAACCCAATCAAAAGAGGCAAGCTTATAGAAGGAGGAATACAAGATGACACAGACAAAAGCATTGATTCATCAAACAGAACAATACGGTGCGGCGAACTATCATCCGTTGCCAATTGTGATTTCAGAGGCTGAGGGAGTGTGGGTGACTGATCCTGAGGGCAACCGCTACATGGATATGCTCAGTGCATATTCTGCAGTCAACCAAGGACATCGCCATCCCCGCATTATTGAAGCGCTTAAAACACAAGCTGACCGCGTGACACTCACATCAAGGGCCTTCCATAATGATCAGCTTGGCCCATGGTATGAGAAGATCTGCAAATTAACGAATAAAGAGATGGCATTGCCGATGAATACAGGTGCCGAGGCTGTGGAAACGGCGATAAAGGCAGCGAGACGATGGGGCTATGATGTCAAGGGAATCGAAGAGAATCGAGCAGAAATCATTGCATGTACCGGGAATTTTCATGGTCGTACAATGACGGCTGTGTCACTTTCTTCGGAAGCAGAATATCAAAGAGGTTTCGGTCCGATGCTCCCAGGTATAAAGCTCATCCCTTATGGAGATATTGAAGCGTTATGCGAAGCAATCACTCCGCAAACAGCAGCTTTTCTCTTTGAACCGATTCAAGGAGAAGCGGGCATTGTCATGCCGCCTGAGGGCTTTATAAAAGAGGCAAAAGCGATCTGTGAGAAGGAACATGTGTTATTGATCGCAGATGAAATTCAAGTGGGATTAGCACGGACCGGCAAGATGTTTGCATGCGACTGGGAAGACATTGAGCCGGATATGCTGATTCTTGGTAAAGCACTTGGCGGTGGGGTATTCCCGATCTCATGTGTTGTCGCAAACCGTGATATTTTAGGTGTATTTAATCCAGGGTCTCACGGGTCTACCTTCGGCGGGAATCCTCTTGCGTGCGCAGTATCACTTGCTGCACTAGATGTTTTAATCGACGAGAAGCTTGCCGAGCGCTCATTAGAGCTTGGGCAATATTTCAAAGATAAACTGTCACGCATTCAAAGTCCTGTCATTAAGGAAGTACGCGGGCGTGGACTATTTATTGGGGTGGAACTGACTGAGGCAGCTAGACCTTATTGTGAGAAGCTCAAGCAAGCGGGGCTGTTATGCAAAGAAACCCATGAGACAGTAATTCGATTTGCACCGCCGCTTACCATTTCAAAAGAAGACTTGGATTGGGCAATTGCTCATATCCAAGCGTTATTTCAAGCATAAATGATCAAGGGAGAAGCCTTCAAATTCTCCCTTTCTCTTTCAATGAAGGGCGAATTTTGTCAAAGGTTGATGAATAGAAGAGTGAAAGTGGGGAAACGGATTTGAAGCCAGAACAGCATAATGAACTAGAGCGTTCCATGAAAAGCAGACATCTCTTTATGATTGCCTTAGGTGGGGTCATCGGAACAGGCCTTTTCCTTGGATCAGGAATCATTATTCATCAGGCAGGCCCAGGGGGAGCCATTCTTTCGTTTATCATTGGCGGGTTGCTCATGTATTTGGTGATGCTCTGTCTTGGTGAATTAGCAGTGGCGATGCCGTCAGCTGGTTCCTTTCAGGAGTATGCTACGAAGTATATTGGTCCATCCACAGGCTTTATGATCGGCTGGCTTTATTGGTTTAGCTGGGCATGTACAATTGGACTGGAGTTTACGTCAGCAGGCATTTTGCTCCAAAGGTGGTTCCCAGATATCCCTGTTTGGCTTTGGTGTCTTGCATTTAGCGTGATTTTATTTGCCGTGAATGCCATCTCAGCTCGTAGCTTTGCTGAAACCGAGTTTTGGTTTTCAGCCATCAAGGTTGCTGCGATCTTATTGTTTATTATCATTGGAATTGGCGCAATTTTCGGAATGATTCATTTGAAAGGTGGGGAACCTGCCCCCCTATTTCGCCATTTGACCGATCATGGCGGACTTTTTCCTAATGGTCTTTTTGCGATTTTATTAACCATGGTCACAGTCAATTTCTCCTTCCAAGGAACAGAGCTTGTAGGGATTGCAGCAGGGGAGAGTGAAAGTCCAGAAAAAACACTCCCGCGTTCTATTCGGAATATTATTTGGCGGACGATGGTCTTTTTTGTTTTATCGATTGCGGTTCTTGCAGCGCTTCTTCCATGGCAGACTGCCGGCGCAGTGGATAGTCCGTTTGTTGTGGTGTTGGACAAGGTCGGCATACCATACGCTGCAGATATCATGAATTTTATCATCATTACAGCCGTCTTATCTGTAGCGAACTCTGGATTATATGCATCATCACGTATGCTATGGGCGCTTTCAAAAGACGGGAAAGGACCTGTTTTCACGAAAAAATTATCCAAACGTAAAATCCCGATCAATGCCTTATTGGTGACAATGGGTGTATCCGCTCTATCACTGCTCACGAGTGTTGTAGCACCAAAAACGGTATATGTCTGGCTCATATCCATTTCGGGTATGGTGCTTGTCGTTGTTTGGATGTCTATTTGTTTATCCCAATACTTCTTTAGGAGACAATTCATAAAAGAGGGCGGAGATGTAAAGGATCTGGTCTTCCGAACGCCTTTCTATCCATTTGTGCCATTAGCAGGCTTTATCGCATTTGGCATTGTTCTTATCAGTTTATTCTTTATTGAGGATCAGCGGATTGGTCTTTATTGCGGAGTTCCATTTATGGCCGCCTGCTACATCATTTACTACCTCAAGATTAAACCGAAGGAAGATGCGAAACGGTTTAATGAAGAGAAAGAAACGATACCGAAAACATAAGCAGGCGGCTTTTGACCGCCTGCACCTTTTCAAAGACAAATGCATTCAATATAGAAGAAAATAAATAGTTTGAAAAAAATAAAATAGCGGAAAGCTAGATGACAAGCAGGTTATCGGTCAAAATGTGTCTATTTTTTGTCTAAATGTGTTTGTAAGAGTTGAAAATGCAAGATTATCCTGTTAAAATAATTAAAGAAAGCAGGGGTTGATTTTTTTTGGCTGTGGCGGGACGTTTTTTGTCACAGTGGGACATTTTTAGTCCAACGTGAAAAGAAAGGGTCGTTAGCCATGAATCGTTTATTGGAAGCTCAAAAAAAATTATTACCAGATCTTCTCACAGTTATGCAAAAACGCTACGACATTTTGCAGTACATCAGATTAGCTGAACCAATTGGTCGCAGAAGTCTTGCGACAAGTCTTGGTCTGAGTGAACGTATCTTAAGAGCTGAGGTTCAGTTCTTAAAGGAACAAAATCTGCTGGATGTCAAAACGAGCGGTATGATGCTGACGACTGAAGGTCATGCTTTGCTTGAAATGCTTGAAGGAATGATGAAGGACGTTTTAGGTTTAACCTTTTTGGAAAATACATTAAAGAGGAAATTAGGCCTGGAAGAAGTCATCATTGTTTCTGGTGACAGCGATGAATCCCCGTGGGTGAAGCAAGAAATGGGAAGAGCTGCTGTCCAATGTATGAAAAAAAGGTTTACTGGAAATAATATCGTCGCCGTTACTGGCGGAACGACGATGGAAGCTGTTGCCGAAATGATGACCCCTGATGCCAAAAATCGCGACATGATGTTTGTCCCTGCGAGAGGCGGTCTTGGGGAGAATGTAAAAAATCAGGCAAACACCATTTGTGCCCACATGGCTGAAAAAGCTTCCGGTACTTACAAACTGCTGTTTGTTCCAGGACAGCTGTCAGAAGGTGCTTACTCTTCCATTATTGAAGAGCCGTCCGTCAAAGAAGTGCTTCAAACGATTAAATCATCCACGATGCTTATTCATGGAATCGGTGAAGCAAAAACAATGGCGATGAGACGAAACACACCCGCTGAAGATTTAAAAAAGATTGATGAGCATGACGCAGTGACAGAGGCTTTTGGCTATTACTTTAATCGTGATGGCGAGGTCGTCCACAAAGTGCACTCCGTCGGCATGCAGCTAGATGATTTAGAAAGCATTCCACACATTATTGCTGTTGCAGGTGGATCATCAAAGGCAGGGGCCATTGAAGCTTATTTCAAAAAACCCCGCCGAACGGTTCTCGTCACAGACGAAGGAGCCGCAAAAGAGTTATTAAGGGAGTCAATTGATCCCTCAATATAAAACATTGTGACCTATAAAAGGAGGAAACATCATGGCAGTAAAAGTCGGTATTAACGGATTTGGACGTATTGGACGTAACGTATTTCGTGCAGCATTAAACAATCCTGAAGTTGAGGTAGTAGCGGTTAACGATCTAACAGACGCTAACATGCTTGCACACCTTTTACAATATGACTCTGTTCACGGAAAACTAGATGCAGAGGTTTCTGTAGACGGTACGAACTTAGTAGTGAACGGTAAAACAATCGAAGTATCAGCTGAGCGTGACCCTGCGAAATTAAGCTGGGGTAAACAAGGCGTAGAAATCGTTGTTGAATCTACTGGATTCTTCACAAAACGTGCAGACGCTGCTAAACACTTAGAAGCTGGCGCTAAAAAAGTCATCATCTCTGCTCCTGCTAACGAAGAAGATATCACAATCGTTATGGGTGTAAACGAAGACAAATACGATGCAGCTAGCCACGATGTCATCTCTAATGCATCTTGTACAACAAACTGCTTAGCTCCATTTGCAAAAGTACTTAACGATAAATTTGGTATCAAACGCGGTATGATGACAACTGTTCACTCATACACAAATGACCAACAAATTCTTGATCTTCCGCACAAAGACTACCGTCGTGCTCGTGCAGCTGCGGAAAACATCATCCCAACTTCTACAGGTGCTGCGAAAGCTGTTTCACTTGTATTGCCTGAACTTAAAGGTAAATTAAACGGTGGCGCTATGCGTGTTCCAACACCTAACGTTTCTTTAGTTGATCTTGTTGCTGAATTAAATCAAGATGTAACGGCTGAAGATGTAAATGCAGCACTTAAAGAAGCAGCTGAAGGAGAACTTAATGGAATCCTTGGCTACAGCGAAGAGCCATTAGTATCTGGTGACTACAATGGTAATGCAAACTCTTCAACAATCGATGCTCTTTCTACAATGGTAATGGAAGGCAGCATGGTGAAAGTCATTTCTTGGTACGATAACGAGAGTGGATATTCTCACCGCGTTGTTGACCTTGCAGCTTACATTGCAAAACAGGGTCTTTAATTTCTCACACTGAAGGAACTCACTTGGTTCTTTCCTAGAGACACGATATAATGAAGACGGACAAGGGAAGGGGAAGCATCCCTTTCCCTTTTTCTCTGTATTTATCCGTTCTGCACGATTTCTCGTTTTGATGAGGGCAAAATGGGAAAAGGATAAAGAGAGACTTGTCCAATGCGTAAGGAAACCAGAATAAAGGAGGATCTCCTGACGAGCATGAATAAGAAATCAGTAAAAGACATTGACGTAAAAGGTAAAGTTGTGTTCTGCCGCGTAGATTTTAACGTTCCAATGAAGGACGGAAAAGTGACGGATGATACTCGTATTCGCGCAGCATTACCAACGATTGAGTATTTAACAGGACAAGGCGCAAAGGTACTACTAGCTAGTCATTTGGGTCGTCCGAAAGGTCAAGTTACTGAAGAACTGCGTCTGACACCTGTAGCAAAACGTCTGCAAGAGCTTCTTGGACAAGAAGTGAAAAAAGCAGATGAAGCTTACGGCGACAACGTGAAAAAGCAAATCTCTGACTTAAAAGAAGGAGATGTGCTAGTGCTTGAAAACGTTCGTTTCTATCCTGGTGAAGAAAAGAACGATCCTGAATTATCAAAAGCGTTTGCTGATTTAGCCGATGTGTATGTCAATGATGCGTTCGGTGCTGCACACCGTGCACATGCATCCACAGCTGGTATTGCAGCGTATCTTCCGGCTGTTTCAGGCTTCCTCATGCAAAAAGAGCTTGAGGTTCTAGGAAAAGCCATTTCAAACCCTGATCGCCCATTTACAGCGATTATCGGTGGCGCAAAAGTAAAGGATAAAATCGGTGTAATTGAAAGTCTTCTTGATAAAGTGGACAACCTGATCATCGGCGGCGGACTTGCTTATACATTTGTCAAAGCACTTGGCCACGAAGTAGGGAAATCTCTATTAGAAGAAGACAAAGTAGATTTAGCGAAATCCTTTATGGACCGTGCAAAAGAAAAAGGCGTGAACTTCCTGATTCCAACAGATGTTCTGGTAGCCGACGACTTTTCAAATGATGCGAATACAAGCATTGTGCCAATCTCTGAAATTCCAAGTGATCTAGAAGCACTTGATATTGGAACAGAGACAAGAGAGAAGTATGCTGATGTCATTAAAAACAGCAAACTTGTTGTCTGGAACGGACCAATGGGTGTATTTGAAATCGATGCATTCGCTAAAGGAACAAAAGCAATCGCAGAAGCACTGGCAGAAGCAAAAGATACATATTCTGTCATTGGTGGTGGAGATTCAGCAGCAGCTGTTGAGAAATTTGGTCTTGCCGATCAGATGAGCCATATTTCTACAGGCGGCGGCGCTTCACTTGAATTTATGGAAGGCAAAGAACTTCCAGGTGTGACTGCATTAAACGATAAATAAGACCAAAACTGCTATAAGGAAGTGTCAATCATGAGAAAACCAATTATAGCTGGGAACTGGAAGATGAACAAAACACTTGGTGAAGCTGTAAGCTTCGTTGAAGAAGTCAAGTCATCTATTCCATCTCCTGACAAAGTGGAATCTATTGTCTGTGCACCAGCCCTTTTCCTTGAAAAGCTGAACAGGCTTTCTAACGGAACAGACCTTAAAATTGGTGCGCAAAACATGCACTTTGAAGAAAATGGTGCATTCACTGGTGAAATCAGCCCTGCTGCGCTTAAAGATCTTGGCATCGGCTACTCAGTGATCGGTCATTCAGAGCGCCGCGAATTCTTCGCTGAAACAGATGAAACAGTGAACAAAAAAGCACATGCTGCATTCAAGTATGGCATCGTTCCAATCATCTGTGTAGGTGAAACGCTTGAAGAGCGTGAAGCAGGCAAAACAAACGAACTTGTCGCTGATCAAGTGAAGAAAGCACTAGCTGGTTTAACGAAGCAACAAGTCGCTGAATCTGTCATTGCCTATGAGCCAATCTGGGCGATCGGTACAGGTAAATCTTCTACAGCGAAAGATGCAAACGATGTTTGTGCGCACATTCGCCAAACGGTTGCAAGCGAATTTGGTCAAGAAGCGGCAGACAGCCTTCGCATTCAATATGGCGGAAGCGTGAAACCTGCGAATATTAAAGAATATATGGCAGAATCCGATATTGACGGTGCTTTGGTAGGCGGCGCAAGCTTAGAACCTCAGTCTTTCGTTCAATTATTGGAGGAAGGTCAATATGAGTAAGAAACCAGCTGCATTAATCATCTTAGATGGATTCGGTTTAAGAGGCGAAACAGTCGGTAACGCTGTTGCCCAAGCAAAGAAACCGAACTTCGACCGCTACTGGAACGAATTCCCGCATCAAACCTTAACGGCTTCAGGTGAGGCAGTGGGCCTCCCAGAAGGTCAAATGGGGAACTCTGAAGTTGGGCATTTGAACATCGGTGCAGGACGCATCGTGTACCAAAGCTTAACAAGAGTGAATGTTGCCATTCGTGATGGGGAATTTGAGAAAAACGAAACGTTCCTAGATGCAATGACTTATGCAAAAGAAAATGACAAGGCCCTTCATCTATTCGGTCTCTTGTCAGACGGCGGTGTGCATAGCCACATCCAGCATCTTTTTGCCTTGCTGAAACTAGCGAAAAAAGAAGGCTTAACAAAAGTATACATTCACGGCTTCTTAGACGGACGCGATGTTGGTCAGAAGACAGCGAAAGTGTACTTAAAACAGCTTGAAGAACAAATCAAAGAAATCGGTGTCGGAGAAGTCGCAACACTTTCTGGACGCTATTACTCAATGGACCGTGACAAGCGCTGGGATCGTGTGGAGAAAGCATATCGCGCGATGGCGTATGGTGAAGGCCCAAGTTATCAAAACATCTATGATGTCGTTGATGACTCCTATGAAAATGGAATCTACGATGAGTTCGTTATTCCATCTGTCATTACGAGAGAAAATGGTGAGCCGGTTGCAAAAGTAAACGACGGCGACTCTGTGATTTTCTATAACTTCCGTCCAGACCGTGCGATTCAAATTTCAAACACATTCACAAATGAAGATTTCCGCTCGTTTGACCGCGGGGAAGCACATCCGAAGGATTTACACTTCGTCTGCTTCACACACTTCAGTGAAACGGTAGATGGCTATGTGGCTTTCAAACCAGTGAATTTGGATAACACAGTAGGAGAAGTACTTTCTCAAAATGGATTGAAGCAGCTGCGGATTGCTGAAACAGAGAAATATCCTCACGTGACGTTCTTTATGAGCGGTGGACGTGAAGAAGAATTTCCTGGAGAAGACCGCATCTTAATCAATTCACCAGATGTCGCAACCTATGACCTCAAGCCAGAAATGAGCGCTTATGAGGTAAAGGATGCACTTGTTGCAGACATCAATGCTGATAAGCATGATGCGATCATTCTGAACTTTGCTAACCCAGATATGGTGGGGCATTCAGGTATGCTTGAGCCAACAATCAAAGCCATTGAAGCAGTAGATGAGTGCTTAGGAGCTGTAGTCGACGCAATCCTTGCAAAAGGCGGACACGCCATCATCACGGCAGACCACGGTAACGCAGACGTGCTCATTACCGAAGAAGGAAAGCCGCATACTGCACATACAACGAATCCTGTGCCAGTCATCGTAACGAAAAAAGGTGCGACGCTTAGAGAAGGCGGCATTTTAGCTGATCTATCTCCAACGCTTTTAGACTTACTTGGACTTGAAAAACCAAAAGAGATGACAGGAACATCATTGATTCAGAAATAACAAATTGATTCAAAAGGAGAGAAATAACGATGCCATACATTGTTGACGTATATGCACGCGAAGTATTAGACTCTCGCGGTAACCCAACAGTTGAAGTAGAAGTTTACACAGAATCTGGCGGCTTTGGCCGTGCACTAGTACCAAGTGGTGCTTCTACTGGTGAATATGAAGCAGTAGAACTACGTGACGGAGACAAAGACCGTTACCTTGGAAAAGGTGTTTTGACAGCTGTAAACAACGTAAACGAAATCATTGCACCAGAGCTTTTAGGCTTTGATGTCACTGAACAAGTAGCAATTGACAAAATGTTAATCGAACTTGACGGAACAGAAAACAAAGGGAAATTAGGTGCAAACGCAATCCTTGGCGTATCTATCGCTGTAGCACGTGCGGCTGCTGATTTCTTACAAATTCCACTTTATCAATACCTTGGTGGATTCAACTCCAAAACGCTTCCAGTGCCGATGATGAACATCGTCAACGGTGGAGAGCATGCGGATAACAACGTAGACATTCAAGAATTCATGATTATGCCTGTAGGTGCTCCAAACTTCCGTGAAGCACTTCGCATGGGCGCTCAAATCTTCCATAGCCTGAAATCTGTATTAAGCGCAAAAGGCTTAAACACAGCTGTAGGTGACGAAGGTGGATTCGCTCCAAACCTTGGTTCTAACGAAGAAGCACTTCAAACAATCGTAGAAGCGATTGAAAAAGCTGGTTTCAAACCAGGTGAAGAAGTGAAACTTGCGATGGATGCTGCATCTTCTGAGTTCTATAACAAAGAAGACGGTAAATATCA
This sequence comes from Bacillus sp. AK25, assembly GCF_048270685.1. Classification (NCBI taxonomy): domain Bacteria; kingdom Bacillati; phylum Bacillota; class Bacilli; order Caryophanales; family Bacillaceae; genus Bacillus; species Bacillus sp. AK25. The sequence continues at coordinate 3,003,613 of NZ_JBLUWC010000001.1, read as the reverse complement.
TTTATCAGGCGAAGGTGTTGTGAAAACATCTGCTGAAATGGTTGACTGGTATGAAGATATGGTATCGAAATACCCAATCATCTCAATCGAAGACGGCCTTGATGAAAACGACTGGGAAGGTCACAAACTATTAACTGAGCGTCTTGGCAGCAAGGTTCAGCTAGTAGGAGACGACTTGTTCGTAACAAATACGAAGAAGCTTTCTGAAGGAATCAAAAACGGCGTTGGTAACTCAATCCTCATCAAAGTAAACCAAATCGGTACATTAACTGAAACATTTGATGCAATCGAAATGGCGAAACGTGCAGGCTATACAGCTGTTATCTCTCACCGTTCTGGTGAAACAGAAGACAGCACAATTGCAGACATTGCAGTTGCAACTAACGCTGGACAAATCAAAACAGGTGCTCCATCTCGTACGGACCGTGTGGCGAAATACAACCAATTACTTCGCATCGAAGATCAATTGGCTGAAACAGCTCAATACCACGGCATTGCTACATTCTACAACTTGAATAAGTAATGTAAAGCAACGCGCTGCGTGCGCTCTTTTGAAAAGAGCGTATCGCAGCGCTTTTTTTATGTTGAAATAAAGACGCAAAGCTGGCTCAAGCGAATAGGCTCTGCTTCCTTTGTCATATCCTATTTTTGTAAAAAATCATCCTTCAGTCAGAGGTGAAACGATGAGCTTGACGATTTATAAGCAATAAATCATGAAAACTCTTCTAAAAATATGATCTGAATTGAACTTATGCTATTTGCATGGGGGTGGTATCATTTTACATATATTAGGGGGTGATGAGATGCTGAATCCTTTTAGCCTTCGTTTTCCAGTAGGCGTGTACATGTATGTCCTTCACCTACTGGCGGCATATGATGAAAGGAAGCAACGAATTCTAACTTCTAAGAACGTACAGAAAAATGCATTTTGGATTTATGTCCTTGCCGCTATCTTAGGCATTGTGACAGCTGCAGCTTTGATTTGGGCATGCAAAACATTTGGAAAAGGCTCGAAATTTTTAGGAGAGTTCAAGTTTTTAGGCCTGTATATTAAAATCAAATGCGGCTTCTAACAAATGGTGAGAACAGATGCGAGGTCATCTGTTCTATCTGAAATAAATGGAGGGACATGATGCTGACATTACACTTAACAGAAAAAACGTATAGCCGCACCTTTTCTCTCCGCGATATTCAGTTAAATGTAGAGAAAGGACGTATGCTTCTGCTTTTGGGGCATAATGGGGCAGGAAAAACCACGATGATTCAGTCTATGTTTGGCCTGACACCATTTACGGGTGTTGTCTCTTTAGATGGTAAACAGCTGAATTTTCAATCCTCAGCACATATCTCCTTTTTGAAAGAACATGTTTCCTATATTCCTGATGATCATGCTTTGTTTGATTATTTAACGCCGAGAGAATATTTTCATTTACTCCAGCTTCCAGACAAACGAAATGGACCTCGAGAAGAGGCCTTCGTCGATCTGTTTGAGCTGAGACCTTATATGGATCAGCCAATTGCCCAGCTGTCTCATGGCAATCAAAAGAAAACCCAAATCATTTCACAGCTCCTTAGGTCTTGTGATTATTATGTATTCGACGAGCCTACAAATGGACTTGATCCAGATATGATGATCATCTTAAAAAAGGTGCTCATGAAGCTGAGAAATCAAGGTGCAGGCATTCTCATTTCTACCCATCATTTGGGCTTTGGTGAGACATTGTATGACCACCTTATGATCTTAAGAAACGGTGATATCAAGCTGGATATGTCACGTCAAGAAACAAACAAAACATTCCCTCATCAAGCACTTGAGGATATTTATAAAGAAGTGAATCAAGATTACTATATGCAGGTGGAGAGGTTGCTCAATGACTTGGACACGACACGTTCTTCATAAAATAGAATGGGGCATGCTCACAACGAAAATCAAGCAGCTCGGCAAAAAATATCCTTTGCAGCTTCTCGCCGCAGCCGTTTTTTTATTGCTGATCTACGCCATATACGTTGTCATGAGCCTGCGTTTTTTTATGCAAGTAGGGGAGAGCGAACCAGTTGCTTTATACCTTCAATTTGTGAAAATGACCCTGCTGCTTTTGGGAGCAGGTATTGTCTTTTCCCGTCATAAAATGAAGCGTCAAGAGTATCAGTTCTTCTTTTTGAATAGTGCGATGCAAAGTGTCTCATTTGTCCTTTGTGTGTATTTCTTTCCAGTGCTGTTTTGTTTCATCATGCTTGGTCTGCTTTTTTTACCCATCCTATTAGGACTGATCATTAGCGGCGTTACACTATCTTTGTATTGGATCATTGTGGTAGGGATCACTTGCTGTGGATTGGCGCTGTATACGCTTGCTTCTTGGATGCTGATACGCATTGGTGTGAGCCATTTTATATCAAAAACAAAAGAGCATTTACTGCTGCAAACGATTGGATTTGTGACGCTCGGTGCTTTCGTGTTTCTCCTTTTTCAAAAAGCGGTTGAGATGATTCACGTATGGCCGTCTATCTATCTTGTATTTCTGATGATCTTTCTATGTGCAGGGTGGTTTTGGCTGAAAGGCTTGGCGGCTTGTTATGTCAATCGGATGTTTTTGCAGCTAAAGGTAGAGGTGAAGTCGTTTTCTTACCAAAAAATCAGATCGGATTCTTCATTTTTCACACATCTGCGGCAGGAGCTTGTTTATTTTAGCCGATCAGCTGTGTTTAAAGAACAAGGTATTTTGTTCCTGTTTCTTGTCTGTTTCACGATAGGTCTCCCATTCATCTTTACTCCGGCAGAGACTGGCTGGCTGTATGCTTTTATTGTGCAGTTTGCCTTAAAGGAAATACTTATTATGCTTCCCCTGATGATTGGCAGGGAATATCATCTCCATCAGCGAGCCATTTTTATGTTAAATACATCAAAGGGTGCCTATTTATTATCAAGAATTTTATTTTATTACACAATGAATATATTGATTTATTTTGTCTATATCGGGCTTGCTTATTTCATGATTGGGGTTGAAAGTGAAGGGCACGGTTTGGCGAGTTTGTCCATTTTATTGATCACTGTCATGGCGGCATGTGTCGGGTTTGTCGTGAAGATTAGTGATTTTAATAAACTGTTTGTGATCGTGATGATGATTGCTGTGTTTAGTATGTTGGATATGCTTTTAGTCCAGTGGCTTTCAGCAAATACCCAGCTGCTCTCAACTGCCTATATGGCTTGTTCAGCCGCATTCTTCATCTTCATATATGCTGCCATGCTAAAGAGGCCGATTGTGCGATGATGACGCTTTTATTTTGCTTAATAGCCGTTGTGCTCATTCATGAACTCGGTCATATCCTGATGGTGATGGTGTGCAACAAAATCGAAAAAAGACCCATCTTTGATTATGTGGTGATGATCGATTGGAAGCACGTGTCGATTGTCCATGAGAAATTTTCACGGCCGGGTTTTAATATGATGGTCGCACTTGCAGGTCCTGTGTTTCCAGTGATCTGCTCGGGTGTGCTTTTCTTCATGTGGAGGCATCCATTGACGCATCCATTGCTGCTATTTTCTTTATTAAATACAGTAATGCTGCATCCAGCTTGCCCAGACGGGAAAAATATCATCGCCAGTTTAAAAGAGATGAAAGGAGAGAACTAAATGGTTAAAGTATTTCATTCGTTTTCTAGCGGCTTAACGCTTGCGATGCTTTATGTGTTTGCTGTGTTTATGACACCAGTATTTTTAATGCTGCTAGAGGTTCATCATGTTGAATCAAGTCCAACTCTATTTGGTATGCCATTTTATATCATGAAAATTGAACAGTATCAATTCAGCTCAGAGGCAACGCTCTTTGGATGCGTGGTCTGTTTTTTAGCGGGCGCCGCTCTCTACTTCTTGATTCAATATGTGATTTATGCAGTGAAAAAGAGCAGAACATAAAAAAAGCAGGCTGAATGAAGTCAGTCTGCTTGAAGAACGAGTGACAACCGCACCATATCCATACACTGAATACCGTTCTCATAAATCGGTTCATCATAGTGCTTCAGAAAGAAATCGTGATCGATAGACGCCATGCGAAAACCGCATTTTTGATAAAGGGCGAGCTGCTGAATACTAGAGTTGCCTGTGCCAATTTCAATTGTATGAAAGCCAGCTGCCTTGGCTTCTGAAATAGCATGGCGGATCAGCTGCTTCCCAATTCCTCTACCTTGCCATGACTCTTTCACGGCGACATTCATGATTTCCACTGTCTGCTGAGACAGAGGCGTCAGAACATACACACCAATCATGTCCTGTTTATGAAAAGCAACATAACAAGAACCAGATTGTACATAGGCAAGGACTTTTTCAGTTGAAGGGTCAGCTAATAGTAAAAGATCCATAGGGACAGATTGATCATGAGACAATGGCCGAATCTGTATCAAATCATTTCATCCTCTCTATTCTTTGATATACCCTTGTTTAACACCCCAATCATATTGATCCTGTACCCATTGAGAAGGGGGATGATGGGTGACATTTGGGTCTTTTTTGACAGTTGCTTTCCTAGTCGTTTGTGCTGCCTGCTTATTCGCTTGAGCCGTTGCTTTCGCTGATGCCAGTTCTTTTTGAAGCTGGTCTATTTTCAATTCAAGCGCTTTACGCTGTTTGGTTTCTTTTTGATGCGCCTTCTTTTCTTTCTTCAGCTTGTTTGTGACGGTGGACAATTCCTTTTTTTGACCATCCATTTCATCTTTCATATCCGTTCCTTCTGACTTTAATTGTGTCAGCTGCTCATCATTCTTTCTCATTTCTTGCTGGTGTTTATTCTCTGCTGCGGTGAGCGACTGCTGCTGCCACACAATCCATCCAGTTGTACCTAGGATGATCACAGACAAGACAATGATCGTGATGTTTTTTTTCATGTTCTATTCCCCTTTCGTTAAACCTCTATTATCATCGGTTAAAACAAACCAGGTTTTAACAGAACAAGGGAATATTCGCATCAGATTAGCAGACACTATGAAAAAAGGAGGGTGTCTGTTGATTTCCTTTATGATTCATGTCATTGTGTCACTATTTGCTGTCTCAAACCCCATTGGAAACGTGCCTCTTTTCATCACTTTAACAGAAGGCTACTCAGAAAAAGAACGCGCCCAGACGGCCAAAAAAGCGATTATTGTGTCTTTTATGATTTTAATTGCCTTTCTTTTGGCAGGCAGGCTCATTTTCAAATTGTTTGGCATTGATATCCATGCACTCCGTATCGCCGGAGGTATTTTTATTTTTGGTATCGCTTACAATTTACTGAATGCAAAAGAGTCACATGTTCAAAACCCTCATTCGGATGAAAAGGCAGAAAGCAAAGAGAAGGCCGATGTTTCAGTGACCCCGCTCGCCATTCCGATCATTGCCGGACCTGGTACAATTGCGACCGTCATGAGCTTAACGCCAGGAAGCCACCAAGTAACGCTTCATCTGCTTGCGATTCTTATTGGCATTGTAGTCGTACTTGCCATGACCTATTATGCATTTCATTATTCAAGTTTCATTATGCGAAAAATGGGGAAAACAGAGATGAATGTCGTGACACGATTAATGGGATTGATTCTAGCTGTTGTGGCAGTAGAGATGATTGGCGCAGGGATCAAAGGGATGTTCCCAATGCTGATGTCATAAGTGTATATAAAAAAGCTGTTTTTTTCTACAAAATTGTAAAATAAAACAGCTTTTTTAAGGTTTTGGCACATGTTGAAATACTTCTTCACTTTCAAAGAACTCAATTAAACGGCTAATCCAGTCATAATAATCGAGACTTTCCTTGATTTCTGAAAGAAGAAGATTGATTTTATCTACTGTTTCTTCTGGCAGGTCATCTTGTTCAAGCAGCTCCAGCAATTCCTTGCATGTCTTCTTATGTGCCTTGCGATTTTTGCTGACAACACGTGACCAATTGGCTGCAAACAATGAAATAAAGGTTTGATATTGATCTTGCTCAACGTCATATAAATCTTTGCGTATTCCTTTTTCATAAACCTTTTCAGCAATATTCAGATCAAGCATTTCTCGAACGACTTGACTCATTCTTGTTTTGCTCATGCCGGTCGCCTCTGAGAGCTCACCGAGCGTCATTGGTTTACGGTTCATATGAATGATACCAAGCACTCTACCCACTGTGGCAGAAAGACCAAAGGCATTCATGTTCTCGGCAGCTTTTTCAATATAATGATCCTGTGCTTTTTGAATGGCGCCTAACGCTTGCTTGTCCATTCCCCGCTTCATCCCTTCACGACTGACAATTTGTAACACAATATATCATATACCTGTTTGTTCATGAAAACAATAAATATTGAGTATTTGCTCGTAAGTTGGAGGAAAAAGGAGGGATCGGTACATATCAGGCCGTTAACTGAAAATTTTAAATAAATCTTATGCAATACAAACACATTGTAAACTTTTTATTTTATAAAGTTTGCACTATAATAAATAAGGTGTAAATTTTCTGAAAATATATATCCGACTAATTGGAGGTGTCTCATTTGCTGAAACTAGAGAATGTATCTAAGACGTATAAAGGCGGAAAAAAAGCTGTCAAAAATATTGATTTAGAAATAGCAAAAGGAGAATTTATTTGTTTTATTGGACCGAGTGGCTGTGGAAAAACGACAACCATGAAGATGATTAACCGACTGATTGAACCTTCCTCAGGAAACATATTGATCGAGGGAGAAAACATTATGAAAAAAGATCCAGTCCAATTAAGAAGAGAAATTGGTTATGTGATTCAGCAAATTGGACTTTTCCCTCATATGACCATCGCACAAAACATTTCCCTTGTGCCGAAGCTGCTGAAGTGGCCGGAAGAAAAACGAAAAGAACGAGCGCGTGAATTGCTCAAACTCGTCGACATGGGGCCGGAATACTTAGAGCGTTACCCTCATGAACTCAGTGGAGGACAGCAGCAGCGTATCGGCGTTCTTCGCGCACTCGCAGCAGAACCCCCTTTAATCCTGATGGATGAACCATTTGGAGCACTTGACCCAATTACAAGAGATTCATTGCAAGAAGAATTTAAGAAACTGCAAAAAACGTTAAATAAAACAATCGTATTCGTCACACATGACATGGATGAAGCGATTAAACTTGCAGACCGCATTGTCATTTTAAAAGATGGAGAGATTGTCCAAGTGGGCACACCAGATGACATTTTACGTAACCCTGCGAACGAATTCGTAGAAGAATTCATCGGGAAAGAACGTCTACTTCAGTCAAACCCGAATATGGAACGTGTGGAACAAATGATGAACACGTCCCCAGTCACAATTACCGTCGAAAAAACATTGACAGATGCCATCTTTATTATGAGAGAAAAGCGGGTTGATTCCCTGCTTGTCGTTGATGAAAATCATGTGCTGAAAGGCTATATCGACATTGAAACCATCGATGCAAACCGTAGAAAAGCAGCCTTCGTTGGCGATATTTTAAATACAGAATTTTATACAGTACAAGAAGGTGCACTTCTTAGAGATACTGTCCGAAAGATCTTAATACGTGGCATTAAATATGTACCGGTTGTCGATGCAAAAGGGCACTTAAAAGGCATCGTCACACGTGCAAGTCTTGTAGATGTCGTATATGACTCCATTTGGGGAGAAGATACCCCGGAGGCTGTCACTGAAATGAACTAAGGGAGGTGTACACATGGATCAAATCATCGATTTTCTTGAGAAAAATGGTGGGGAACTCCTCACAAAAATGTGGGAGCATTTATACATTTCTTTAATTGCCGTTGTGTTAGGCATTGTCGTGGCCGTTCCTTTAGGCGTCATTCTTACACGAATGAAAAGAGGCGCCGGTTTTGTCATCGGCGTCGTGAATATCTTTCAAACACTCCCTAGTTTAGCGATTCTTGCATTTTTTATTCCTATTTTGGGAGTTGGAAAAATACCTGCGATCGTTGCGCTATTTTTCTATTCCGTTTTGCCTATTTTAAGAAATACGTATGCCGGTGTTCAAGGTGTGAACAAAAACTTGCTTGAATCTGGTAAAGGGATTGGCATGACGACATGGGAACAAATTCGTCTTGTTGAACTGCCGCTTGCTGTTCCGGTCATTATGGCAGGGGTCAGAACCTCAACGATTTATTTAATTGGGTGGACAACACTTGCTGCTTTTATCGGTGGAGGCGGTCTTGGTGACTACATTTTAATTGGGCTTCAGCTTTACCAGCCGGAATACATTATTGCGGGTGCAATCCCTGTCACTATTTTAGCGGTCATCATTGACCTTATATTGATGAAGCTTGAGAAAAAAGTAACACCAGAAGGCTTAAAAGGATTGAAGGAAGTTTCATAAGGAGTTGGCTCATGTGAAGAATCGAAAAACAAAATGGATCAGTGCACTGCTTGCCGGATGCTTGCTATTCATAAGTGGCTGTTCACTTCCTGGACTAGCCGGCTCTTCAGGGAGCACGCTGCGAATTGGTGCACAAAACTTTACAGAATCAGAAATTATGGCCTATATGGTGGGAGACATCATTGAGCATTACACAGATAAAAAGACAACCATTGTGAAGAATTTAGGCTCAAATACCGTACAGCAAAAAGCAATGGAAAACGGGGATGTCGACATTTCGGCAACACGATATACAGGCACGGATTTAACAAGTACGCTAGGAATGGATGCAGAAAAAGATCCAAAGCGTGCAATGGAAATCGTCCAGAAAGAATTCAAAAAACGCTATGATTACAAATGGTTTGATTCCTATGGGTTTGATAATACGTATGCCTTTGCTGTGACGCAGAAGATGGCGAAGGAAAACAACCTAGAAACAGTCTCTGATTTAAAAAAGAATGCCAAAAATTATCGCTTCGGTGTGGATAATATTTGGCTGAAAAAGAAAGGTGACGGTTACGAAGGGTTTGTGAAAACATACGGAATTGAATTTGGAAGCACTTTTCCGATGCAGATCGGTCTAGTCTATGACGCATTGAAAAATGAAAAAATGGATATTGTGCTTGCCTATTCAACAGATGGCCGGATCAAAGCGTATAATCTCAAAATCTTAAAAGATGATAAACGATTCTTCCCACCATACGATGCATCACCAGTTGTCCCTGAGAAGGTATTAAAAGAAAATCCAGGACTGGACAAGGTAATCAACAGGTTGATTGGAAAAATCGATACCGAACAAATGCAAGAGCTCAATTATCAAGTCGATGGAGAACTAAAAGAACCAGCGACTGTTGCGAGAGATTTTCTAAAGAAACACAATTACTTTGAGTAAGATTGGGAGGTGTCAGAGCTGATGGACACACTGCAGCAATTATGGGCGTATTATCAACAGAACGGTTCATATGTGTTAGAAGAATTTTACCGGCATTTCCTCATGTCAGCGTATGGGGTATTGTTTGCGGCAATTGTCGGAATACCAGTCGGCATCTTTGTGGCGCATTACCGCAAACTGAGCAATTGGGTGTTCGCGATAACCAATGTCATTCAAACCATTCCAGCGTTAGCGATGCTTTCTGTGTTGATGCTTGTATTAGGACTTGGGGCAAATACAGTCATCTTATCACTCTTTTTATATTCGCTTCTGCCGATTATCCGTAACACGTACACAGGTATTGTCAGCATTGAGCATGCCTATTTAGAATCGGGGAAAGCGATGGGCATGACGAAATGGCAAGTGCTGAGAATGGTTGAATTACCGCTTGCTTTATCTGTCATTATGGCTGGTTTAAGAACCGCACTTGTGATCGCAATCGGTATTACAGCGATTGGGACATTTGTTGGTGCTGGAGGACTTGGGGATATTATCATCAGAGGATCAAACGCGACAAACGGAACAGCCATTATTTTAGCAGGTGCTATTCCAACTGCGCTCATGGCCATTATTGCCGACCTTGTCATGGGCTGGCTTGAACGCTATTTAAGCCCAACCAACAAGAAAAAAGAAAGCAAGGCATTAGCTGAAAAAAACATGACGTCCGCATAAATGCTTGAAAAGACAAAACCTCCTCTACATCTGTAGGGGAGGTTTTTTTATCATGATTAGGCGGCTCACATCAGGATACATTTATGATTCAAGTGTGATCCATTCAGAGGACCACTTCGCAATTTCCTCAAAAACGGGTGCAAGTGAACGCCCCATATCAGTTAATGAATACTCAATACGCACGGGTGTTTCAGCAAAAACCTCCCGTTTTACAATGCCTGCTGCTTCCAGCTCTTTTAATCTCTCAGATAAAACCCTTCCGCTTAAATTGGTCAGAGCTGCTTCGATTTCACTAAAGCGCTGTGAACCTGAGAGAAGCTGAAAAACAATCAGTGCCACCCAGCGTTTACTTAATAACTCAACTGCTTTTTCAAACCGCGGGCACATATCAGATTGATTCATCTTTCTTCACTCCAATCTGAACCCATTATACCGTAATTCTGTCAAAAATCGGCGCAAAAAGCTTGTCAATGATCAAAACATTTTACGATGACGAACGGCTGTTTAGTAGAAATAACAAATAGCGGTTTAAATCCTCTATTTCATGTTTTGAAAGGGTGGACCATATGTCCCCATTAAATATTTCAAGATCATCAAGTTCATATTGCTCTGCCGCTTCTTTTATTTGGGTAAAAGCCGTTTCTTCTTCCTTTATGACATAGGCAGAAGAAGCTTCTTCAATATACCCTGCAGCCTGCATCATGTCCTCATAAGGTACTTTTAATGCACCTGCTAGTTTTTTAATTGTAGGAGGTTTCGGAATGCCGCGTTTCCCGTTTTCAATCCGAGAAATACCAGCAGCGCTGACCTCTGAATACATCGCTAATTGGTTCACCGATAGTTTCCTTTTCTCACGTAATGCTCTTAAATATGCCCCGAAGTTCATCAACTCAAAACCTCACATGGTTAAAGATTAGTTATCTCTAGTGTACTCGACTTGTTGACTATTGGCAATAAGTGTACCATGAAAATATTGACATTAGTTAATGGTGGATGTATCTTAAGTTTATGCCCCGCTATTTGTTCGCCTTTTTTTGGTTAATGAGCGTGAGAAAGTATTGATTCAGCTGGCTGATGTCTTGTGCGGTGAGTGTTTCCCATTGGTCTCCATCGAAAATAGGGAGATGTTCTACATCCTTTTGAAGCGCCGTTTGATAGATTTTTAATATGGATTCATATTTCGGTTTCATTTCATGCACTTTTTCCTGTTCAATATAACCGGCAAGCAGCATTAAATCCTCATAAGGCACCTTCAAAGCGCGTGCTAATTTTTTTATGGTTAAAGGCTTTGGCACACCACGCTTTCCATTCTCAATCCGAGAAATACCGGCAGCGCTTACGCCTGAATACATGGCGAGTTGATTGACAGACATCTTTCTATTCTCTCTTAAAATGCGTAATTGTTCACCAAAGTGATTCATGTCATCGAACCTCACATTTCAGTATATGACTTATTTTAGTACGATCATTGACCAAAGGAAATAGAAAGGGTGTAAAAGTGTTGACATAAGTTAATGAATCCAGGAGATATGAGAGTCCTACATGTTGTACATATTGATCCTATAGGGAGGTTGTAATGATGGTCGAAAAGATTCAGATCAGGCGGGCTTTTGTGATGCAGTATATGATTGAAAACGATATGTCTTTAAATCAGCTCGCAGATGAAATTGGCATCTCTCCTGCCACACTCAGCAGGGTATTGAATGGTCACCGGAAGCCAGGACAGCTTGTCATTGGCAAAATGATTCATTACTTTGATAAAAAATTTGAAGATTTATTTTACTATGAAGATGTTGACAAAAGTCAATGAATGAAATCATTGTATGATCATTAAGGAGGCGGCTTCATTGAAAAGAACTGGAATGGTAAGACACATCGATTCGCTCGGCAGAATTGTTCTGCCTTCAGAAATGCGGAAGGTACTCAATATAAAAGAAGAGCAGCTGTTAGAAATTTTCATCGAAGATCAAACCATTATGCTGAAAAAATATGATGCAGATAAGAGCTGCTTATTAACTGGCCAAATAACGAAATACAACAAAAGCTATGGAAACGGCAATGTCATACTGAGTCCTGAAGGAGCTGAACGGCTGTTAGTAGAATTAAAACAGCTCTTAAAAGAAGAAGCAACTCGCTAAAAACGTTTTTTAACCTCAAAAATTGCATATAAAAAATGCTGCATACAATCCATTGGAGCGAAATTGAATCAAAATGACAAATAAAGTCGACAATATATAGGAAATCTTTATTTTGATGTTTCGTGACATGCACCTTGTTTTCATGTAAAATAAAGTTATGTGTACCAGTTTGTCTGGAGGTGTTTTCATGCACGCATTTGTTATCACATTACTCGTAATTGTCAGTATCGCACTTATCATCGTTGTATTATTACAATCAAGTAAAAGTGCAGGACTGTCAGGCGCTATTTCAGGTGGAGCCGAGCAGCTTTTCGGTAAGCAAAAAGCGAGAGGTCTTGACTTGATTCTTCACCGATTAACTGTCATTTTGTCAGTGCTTTTCTTCATCTTAACACTTGCATTGGCATATTTAGGCGTGTAGGCGCGAGTAACAGAAGGTCTGATCTTTTTTCAGACCTTTTTTTATTATCAGCACTCTTTTGTGTTTGTTTCATACATACAAGTGGAAAATATAAACCATATCAGAAGGAAAGGAAGTCACATCATGAAAGTTGTTACACCAAAACCATTTACGTTTAAAGGTGGAGAAAAGGCGGTGCTTCTTCTTCACGGTTTTACTGGGAATACAGCCGATGTTCGTATGCTTGGGCGTTATTTGAATGAAAGAGGCTATACGTGCCATGCACCTCAATACAAAGGACACGGTGTACCGCCAGAGGAGCTTGTTCATACAGGTCCTACAGATTGGTGGAAAGATGTAGAAGAAGGCTATCAATTTTTAAAAGACGAAGGCTATGAGGAAATTGCGGTCTGCGGACTATCCCTCGGAGGAGTTTTTTCATTAAAATTAGGTTACACTGTACCTGTAAAGGGAATTGTACCTATGTGTGCACCTATGTACATAAAAAGTGAAGAAGTCATGTACCAGGGTGTACTAGATTATGCCCGTAACTATAAAAAATTCGAGGGTAAGTCAGAGGATCAAATTGAGCAAGAGATGGAAGAGTTCAAGAAAACACCAATGGGTACACTCAAGGCTCTTCAAGAACTCATTGCAGATGTCAGAAACAATGTTGACATGATTTATTCACCTACTTTTGTTGTTCAGGCACGTCATGATCATATGATTAATACAGACAGTGCAAACATTATTTATAACGAAGTAGAGACAGATGAAAAACATTTAAAGTGGTATGAAGAATCGGGCCATGTTATCACGCTTGATAAAGAGCGGGAGAAGGTTCATCAGGATGTATATGCATTCTTAGAATCACTCGATTGGTCAATTTAAATATATAGGGGGTTAGAGTGTGCAAAAAGAAGAATTTATGGATGAATTACTTGCGTTTATGCAAGAAGAGGCTTACAAACCATTAACGGTACAAGAATTAGAAGTCATGATGGAAATTACCAATCCAGATGATTATAAAGAGCTCGTCAAAGCACTTGTGATATTAGAGGATCAGGGACTTATCGTCCGTACCCGCAGCGACCGCTATGGTGTACCGGAAAAAATGAACTTGGTAAAAGGGAAGCTGTCTGCGCATGCAAAAGGATTTGCATTTGTGACACCAGAAGAGTTTGGACAGGATGATATTTTCATTCCGCCAAATGAGCTAGGCACAGCAATGAATGGCGACACCGTCATGGTTCGTGTCAGCCACAAATCAAATGGCACCAAAAAAGAAGGAACGGTCATCCGCATTCTGGAGCGTAATACTCAGACGGTTGTCGGTACCTATACAGAAACGAAAAGTTTTGGTTTTGTCATTCCTGATGATAAAAAAATCACAAACGATATCTTCATTCCAAAATCCGCTAAAAACGGAGCGGTTGAAGGTCATAAAGTCGTTGTCACGCTGACAAGCTATCCAGAAGGAAGAATGAGCGCAGAGGGTGAAGTGACGGAAATTCTCGGTCACAAAAATGACCCTGGCATCGATATTTTGTCGATTATTCATAAACACGGTCTACCAGGTGAGTTTCCGGAAGAAGCGCTTCAGCAGGCAGTAGACACACCTGAAACGATCGATGAAAAGGACCTTGAAGGTAGACGTGATCTGCGCAATGAAACGATCGTGACGATTGATGGTGCAGATGCAAAGGACTTGGATGATGCCGTAACCGTGCAAAAGCTCGATGATGGCAAATATAAGCTCGGCGTGCACATTGCAGACGTTTCTCATTATGTTACAGAGAATTCGCCGATTGATCAGGAAGCCTATGAGCGCGGAACGAGTGTGTATCTTGTCGACCGTGTCATTCCGATGATTCCTCATCGCCTGTCAAATGGCATTTGCTCATTGAATCCGAAGGTTGATCGTCTCACACTATCTTGTGAAATGATCATTGATCGAAGTGGGAAAGTCGTCAAACACGAAATTTTCCAAAGTGTGATCAAAACGACGGAAAGAATGACCTATTCCGATGTGAATAAGATTTTAGTTGATCAAGATGAAGAGCTTTTAGACAAATACGAGCCGTTAGTACCAATGTTCCAAGAGATGGAGAAGCTTGCAGAAATTCTGCGTGACAAGCGAATGGAGCGTGGAGCAGTCGACTTTGACTTCAAGGAAGCAAAGGTGCTTGTAGATGATGAAGGCGCAGCAAAAGACGTAGTCATTCGTGAGCGTTCTGTTGCCGAAAAACTAATTGAAGAATTCATGCTGGTGGCAAACGAAACAGTTGCCGAGCATTTCCACTGGATGAATGTTCCGTTCATTTACCGAATTCACGAAGAACCAAATCCTGAGAAGCTTCAGCGCTTTTTAGAGTTCGTGACGACGTTTGGTTACATTGTGAAAGGGACGTCAACGAACATTCACCCGCGCGCACTTCAAAGTGTCCTCGATGCTGTCAGAGATCAACCAGAAGAAGTCGTCATTCAAACTGTGATGCTTCGCTCGATGAAACAGGCGAAGTATGATCCAGAAAGCATTGGCCATTTTGGATTATCAACGGAATTCTATACACACTTCACATCGCCGATCCGCCGTTACCCGGATTTAATCGTGCATAGGCTGATCAGAACCTATTTAATAGAGAAAAAGACAGACGAAGCGACCCTTGAAAAGTGGGGCCAACTGCTGCCAGAAATCGCAGATCATGCATCTACAATGGAGCGCCGCTCTGTTGATGCTGAGCGCGAAACAGATGACCTGAAAAAGGCAGAGTTTATGCTTGATAAAATCGGTGAAGAGTTTGATGGTATGATTAGTTCCGTCACGAATTTCGGACTATTCGTTGAACTGCCGAATACGATAGAAGGTCTTGTCCATGTGAGCTACATGACAGACGATTACTATCGTTTTGATGAACAGCACTTTGCCATGATCGGTGAACGTACAGGGAATGTCTACCGTATCGGTGACGAAATTACTGTCAAAGTGGTGAGTGTGAATAAAGATGAGCATTCCATTGATTTTGAAATCGTTGGGATGAAAGGCACTCGCCGTAAATCACCAAAAGACTTCAAGTTCAAAAAACGGACAGATCCGCCAGCCAAAAAAGGACGCGGAGGTCAAAAGGCCTCTGGGGAAAAAGGCAAAGAGGATAAAGGCGGCGACTGGTTTACAGGTCGTAAAAAGAAGAAAAAGAAAAAACGCGTATTTGATAACGCACCGAAACAAAAGCGCAAAAAGAAAAAGTAACGTGACAAAAAGCAAATAGGGCATCATGCTCTATTTGCTTTTTGACAACGTGGCAGCATCATTGTCGAAAGCTGGATTGTTTGATAAAATAATCCGTACGATTTGGACCGTGTCTGTGCCAAAAGGAGGGTGTACGCCAATGCCAAAGGGAGAGGGAAAGGTTGTTTCCCAAAACAAAAAAGCCAACCATGATTATTTTATAGAAGAAACATACGAAGCCGGCCTTGTATTACAAGGAACTGAAATCAAATCCATTCGAGCAGGAAAAGTGAATTTAAAAGATTCCTTTGCCAAAATCGAACGAGGAGAAGTGTTTCTTCACAATATGCACGTGAGCCCATACGAGCAGGGGAACCGTTATAACCATGATCCGCTCAGAACGAGAAAGCTGCTGCTCCACCGCAAACAAATCAGTAAATTGATTGGTGCGACAAAGGAAGAGGGCTACTCACTTGTTCCCATTAAACTCTATTTGAAAAATGGCTTTGCCAAAGTGCTAATTGGAGTCGGTAAAGGGAAGAAGAAATATGATAAACGTGAAGATCTGAAGAAAAAAGATGCGAAACGTGAAATCGAGCGTGCTTTCCGTGACCGGCAAAAGCAATTCTAGACGCATGCAGATGGCTTGCTGAGAGCGGAAGCATTATGCTACAATATGTTATGCAGTAAACAATCATCGTCGTCTTTTTACAGAAACCACCAGTTGTTTCGAGCGATGAGATTGTTATAATAGTCATATACGGAAGCAGTTAAGCGAAAGAACGTTTCCATCCCGTATATCCCTTTTACAAGGGGACGTTACGGATTCGACAGGGATGGTTCGAGCTTAGGCTGCGAGCCGAGAGGCGATCTCGTTAACACGCACCTAAATGTAACTGGCAAAACTAAAAGTTTTAACCAAAACTTAGCACTAGCTGCCTAATAAGCGCAGCGAGCTCTTCCTGACATCGCCTATGTGTCTGTGAGGAGCCCAATGAAGTAGGCTACGCTTACGTTTTCGTCTGAGGACGTAAGAAGAGATCCATCAGACTAGCTCTCCAAGCGCCCGTCAGCAGGCATGAGGATGAGTGAACACGTAAATATGTTGACTACGCTCGTAGACGCTTAAGTAATCGATGTCTCTGGACGTGGGTTCGACTCCCACCGTCTCCATCAAAACTTTTAGAATGCAGTCGTATCAAGGGTTTGAAAGCCCTTGGTGCGGGTCTGGCATCTTTAAAAAATGAATGGTTATATGAAATGACGCTATCACAGCGTCATTTTTCTTTGCTATTAGAAACTTAAACAAGCTGAAACTTAAACAAAACTGGATGTTATCATACAGACAAAATACGTTCTTATTATTTTTATTTCAAGTCTGCTAGAACAGTGGTTTTTTTATGTTAAGTATGATAAATTGTTGTATCATAGAAGTATAGATGAAAACATTTTGGATAAACGAATTTCTAGTGAGTCGTCTTTTTAGACGAATCTTTTTTTTGAATAAAAACACGTTTTTGTTATAATATTTATTGTTTTTTAAATCATATTAAGTGATGAAAAGATCAAACATTGTTGTTTATATAAAATTTGGAAGAGGGATCTTATGTTATTTACTATTGTTATTCCTTATAAGGATACCAATAAAAAGTATACTGATAACTGCATGAAAAGTTTAGATGATCAAATTTTTAAAGATTTCGAAGTACTTTTGGTCCATCAAGATAGTCAACACCTAGAAGAAATTTTAGCGCCTTATACTTTTAATTATAGAACAATCAATATGGGACCTCATACAAATGCAGGCATTAGTAGAAATAAAGGCATAGAAGAAGCTCAAGGAGAGTACATCTTATTTTTAGATGCTGATGATTTCTTACATCCAAATGCGCTGATATATGCGAAGCAGATCATTGATCAAGAACAATTGAATGTGTTTAAGCTGAAAGTGAAAAAGACAATTGTAGACAGAAACACAACATTAAAGGAAAAGAAGCAGGCTTTGTATCAGCATGATACGTTGGATAACTTAAGTCATGTTTTGAAAAAATTAAATGTTGATGCAAATGAAAACGAAGTCATGCAGATGCTTTTTGAGGAGAATGTTGTATCAGCTCATTATCATGAAATTGCAAAAGAAAAATTCTTTAAGAAGATTTCTTATCAATTAAAATCACATGGGTTCGTTGTTCAAAAGAAATATTTGTTGAACAATCAAATACAGTTTGATGAAGGCGCACCATTGTATAGTGATATTCCGTTCTTAATGAAAATTTATCAAGATGCATTCTCTATTTTGGAAACATCAATTTGTCTATACTATAAGCTGATCCATAACGATCCTATCAATTTCCCTTCACTTTCCCAGGAAGAACAGGATCATCGATTTGAAGAAATGTTCCGAACATTAAGCAAATCAATCGAACAATGTGACGATTTGGCTTTAGTGAAACAAGTGAAGCTTGAAGCGATCAGCCAATATTTATATAAGGTTGTAAAAAGCCCAGTGTTTAAAGAGGGCATTCAACGTTTAACGCCTATTTATCAGTCCTGTCAAACCATTTTGAATACAGAGTCAAATCCAATCAAACTAAAGAGAAGACATTTAAAAGAAATTGATGCAATTAAGGTTGGGAATTATCATAAGGCATATCGTCTGAGTAAAAAGAGAGTTCTCTATTATAATCTGTATCAGGGCATAAAGCCGAAAAAGAAGAGAGCAAGACAAAGAATCGTTCAACAGTTGTTCTTCTCAAGATTACCTATTAAACCTAACACCATTGTCTATGAAAGCTTTTTAGGTAGAAACTATTCGGATAGCCCAAAGGCTATATTTAAATATCTTCTTGAGCATGAGCCAAATCAATGGAAGCATGTTTGGATTCTGAATGATAAAGAAATGGTGGCAAATGAAGAAGAATTTCAGCACAAGAACGTTAAAGTAATTAAGCGATTTAGCTGGAGCTATTTTTACTATGTCACAGTGGCAAAATATTTTGTTTTAAACATGAGACAGCCCAAGTCGCTTTATAAAAAAGATGAACAAATTATCTTATCTACATGGCATGGTACACCACTTAAGAAATTAGTATTTGATATGGATAATGTAGTATCTGCAAATCCCGATTATAAAAAAGAATTTTATTTACAATCTCGAAAATGGGATTACCTAATTGCAGCAAACTCATATTCTGAAAAAATCTTCGAAAGTGCATTTATGTATCCGAAAGAAAAAATATTAACATATGGCTATCCAAGAAATGATATTCTGAAAAACTTCACAGAAGCAGATAAAGTAAAGATTAAATCGAAGCTTGGTATACCTGCTGATAAAAAAGTCATTTTATATGCTCCAACATGGAGAGATGACGAATTTCATAAAGCAGGGCAATACAAATTTAATCTCACTTTAGATTTAAATTTGTTAAAAGAAAAGTTAGGCGAAGAATATGTCATCATTTTACGAATGCATTATTTCATTTCGGATAATATTGATTTAACAGGGTTTGAAGGGTTTGCCTTTGACTATTCTAAATATAATGATATCAATGATTTATATATTTCAAGTGATATCCTTATCACGGATTACTCGTCTGTATTCTTTGATTTTGCAAACCTAAGGCAGCCGATTCTTTTCTTTACGTATGATATTGATAAATACAAAGATGTGCTGAGAGGTTTTTATATTGATGTCGAAAAAGATCTGCCAGGTCCGTTATTGTATACGTCTGAAGAAGTGCTTCATAGCATTCAGAACATTGAAAGCGTAAAAGATGCTTACAAGGAAAAATACGATGTATTCCATGACAGATTCTGTTCGCTTGAAGATGGAAAAGCAAGTGAACGAGTGGTGAAGGAAGTATTTACTCGTAATCATTAAAGTTAAACCTCTACTTGCGAGGGTACAAGTAGAGGTTTTTTCTATTACTAAGTCAAACGTTCCTCTGAAAAGACTGGATCATTCGAACAAACAAAGGACAAACCACAATCACCGCCATCATCATCAAAAGCCCATCCGGCATGATCTCCACAAATGTTGTCTGAATCACATAAACCGCAATCAGCAGCAAATAACTCATTAAAAATAACAGCCCAGATCGTTTCTTCTGAAATGGCTTTTCTAAAAGAATCAGCATAAACAAACCTGCCATGATGATCAAAAAAGTCATCTCCCATCAAGCCTCCTTTTCATTCATCTCCACATTGTACAGATATTTCACTGGCTACAATATGCTTTATCCTTAAATTAAGTAAGAAGTAATGAATAGATGGGGCACCACGACTAGTAAAATGACGAACGCTTTCCAAAAAACCGCCAACCAAATCAAAATCACATCTTCCCATTTGAGACTTCCTCATATATAGTAAGATTAGACTAGTTCTAAATAACTGAAATTGGGGCGTTTACATGGATTCGATTGTTTTACATTTTATTGTGATCATGAGTGTTTCTGGCATTCTGTCCGTAATATTATCAATCATTGCTCATGCAAATCGCCATCGGTATATTGGCTGTCAATTGTTTATGTATATGTCTGGAGCAACTGCGATTTATATTTTTGGACATACATTTGAATTATTGGCGCGCACCCCTCAAGAAATTACATTTTGGGTTAGTTTTCAATACATAGGTCTTCCGTTTATTGCACCGTTCAGCCTGATGATTGTGCTGCAGTTTACTGGTTTCCATCAATATGTAACAAAGCGCCGCGTGCTTCTCTTCTTGCTGATTCCAATTTTAACCACCATTCTGGTATTCACCAACTCTTTTCATTCACTCTTTTACCGAAGCATCACGATGAATACAGTAGACGGGTTTTTATTAGCTGATTTCACCATTGGTTATTGGTATATCATTCATGGGGTCTATACATTTGGCTGTTCTATGCTCGCTATTTTTATGCTGCTTTGGTTTTTACGTGTGAAGAAAGAATATTTGAAACAGGTTCTGATCTTGCTCGTTGGAATACTATTGCCGATCACGACCTCTTTTATCTATTTGTTAGGTGTCACGCCTTTTCACATTGACCCAGTACCAGTGGTGATGTTTTTAACCAACGCACTCTACTTATGGGCGATTATGTCTTTTCATCTCTTTAAGCTCTCTCCCATTGCCATGGAGCGTGTGTTTGAACATATGTCAGAAGGTGTTCTTCTATTGGATCGATACCGAACATTGATTGATTATAACCCTGCGGCTGCATTGATCATTCCTGTGCTCGCTAAAAAGGGAATCGGCTATAAAATCGATGATATATTCTCAGGGATCATCAAAGAACCAGCGTTTATACAGTGGCTGCGTTCCCCGCAGGATCATTCACAGTATGATTTAATGTGGGAAAAAGAGCAGCCCTTCTATTATCATCTCACTGCTTCTTCTCTTTTTAATAGAAGAGGCGAAGTCGAGGGCAGGCAAATTGTGATCAGCGATGTTACGGAGCAGCGACTATTGCAGGAAGAGCTGGAGCGCCGAGCATATATTGATGGTTTGACGAATATCTTCAATCGGTCTTCCTTTATTGAACGAACGCAGATGTTATTGGAAGAGGATGCGCAGGATACTGCGATATTGCTATTTGATATTGATTTCTTTAAACAAATCAATGATACGCACGGACATCATATTGGAGACGCGGCGTTGCGTCATGTTGTGTCCATTTGTCAGCAGCATTTGAATATGGATGATTTATTTGGCCGATATGGTGGAGAAGAGTTCGCCATTTGTCTCCCGCATCATTCATTTGAAGAGGCATGTCATATTGCGGAACAGATGAGACATTCATTTGAAGTGAGTTTCTTTCAGACAGATGAGAAAAAAGTAAGAGTGACAGCAAGCTTTGGCGTCGCCCATACAGCGAATGATCCCTCTATATTAGAAACGCTTCTATTTGAGGCAGATCAAGCCTTGTATATGTCAAAACGCCAAGGACGTAATCGGATTTATGCATCAACTGGTTCGGACTATATGCTGTACCAAAAGCAGGATCTTCCGCCTGCTTCTCATTGACTGATGTCCTTCATTTAGATATGATAAACATAACATTTGAACGGTTTCCTAAAGGGGAGTAGCTTTTACGGTTTGGTCGTCATTACAGAAACATCCGTTGTTTCTCGGCCATTCCGGCATGAACATGTTAGCCAGACCTTTGCCTATCACACATGAGGCAAAGGTCTGGCTTTTTTTAAGGTCTTTTTGCATCTGTGTGGTTGGGAGCTGGACAAATGAGGGGTTTCAACATATAGATGAAAGGATGATGGATCTTGAAACAATATGTGATGGCGTTTCTATTTACCGGTACGTTTTTGTTAAGTGGATGTTCAGGACTGTTAGACCAAGTAAACGATACAACGACATATGTCACAGAGGCAAATGAGTATGTGACGGATATTCAGCAGTTCACAGAGGATTTTCCACAGCTTGCGGAAGAAGCTGTACAAGATGCTGCCAAAAGAGCAGATTTGACGCAGCAACTGGAATTATTGAAAGCAGACATTCAAGAATTTAATGAACTCACAGCCCCATCAATAGCAGAAGACCTGCATGCACAAATCATAGAGAAAAATAAAGTGCTGTCAGAGGAGATTCAAACCTATTTACAGCAATTGAAAATGGACAACTTAGATGCTGCAGCTATTTTAGAGGATCAACAAGGGCTCATGAAGCAGCTTCAGCAATCGGTCAGCCTTTTGCAAGATATTGAACAACTAACAAACTAGGATAAGCAAACGGTGATCACAGCATATCTTTGCCTTTTCAGGTGAAGATATGCTTTAATTGAATGTAACACAAGTATGATAGAAAAAAGGTGATCAGATGACAGAACATGAAGAAAGACATATCGCTTCGCCTAGAGCTGAGAAGGAAAAAGATCAATTAATCAATCGCTTAAAACGAGTGGAAGGTCAAGTGCGAGGGATTCAGCAAATGATTGAAAACGATCGCTACTGCATAGATGTCGTGAATCAAATTTCTGCAGTCAATGCAGCTTTAAAAAAAGTGAGTCTTCAATTAATGGAAAAGCATACACACCACTGCGTAGCGGATGCCATTAAGAGCGGTAATGGGGATGAAGCGATTGAGGAGTTAATGAATGTCTTCACGAAGCTGACAAAATCGTAGCAAAAAGCGGATCATTTATGTTTACAATGATACCCTACTAGGGTATAGTAAAAATATAAATGATTGATGGAGGCGATGAGAAGTGGAACAAGCAACACTACAAGTGCAAGGCATGTCTTGCGGACATTGTGTGAAAGCAGTCGAAGGAAATGTAGGAGAATTAGCAGGTGTTGAATCTGTGAAAGTCCATTTAGATAAGGGTCAGGTGGAGGTTTCCTTTCACCCAGATCAAATCACGTTACACCAGATCTCTGATGTCATTGAAGAACAGGGATATGATGTCGTATAAAATGAGCATACGTGCTGCATAAGACAGCACGTATTTTTTTAAAAATAACAATACCCCCATGGAGTATGTAGAGAGGTGAGATAAATGAAAAAAGAAATTGATTTTCAAATTACGGGAATGACTTGCGCCGCCTGTGCAGGCCGCATTGAAAAGGGCTTGAACAGGTTGGAAGGTGTGGACGACGCCAGTGTGAACTTTGCGCTTGAAACATCCCACATTGTCTATGAAACAGAACAACTCACAGCAGAGGATCTAAAACAAAAAATTCAATCTCTTGGCTATGATGTGGTGGTGGAGCAAGCTGAATTTAATATAGAGGGAATGACATGTGCGGCTTGTGCAAACCGAATTGAGAAAAAAGTCAACCGGATGGATGGTATTGATCAAGGATCAGTGAACTTTGCGCTTGAGTCACTTCAGGTGACGTATCATCCAGGGAAAATATCTCCAAGTGACATAAAAGAGGCTGTGAAATCCATTGGATATTCATTAACCGAACCAGCCGAAGAGCATGCGGATGAAGGGAAAAAAGACCATCGCCAAGTAGCGATTGAGAAACAAACGGCACGCTTTTTGTTCTCGATGATTTTGTCATTGCCTCTTCTTTGGGCAATGGTCAGTCATTTTTCTTTCACATCGTTTATTTGGTTGCCAGAAGCGTTTATGAATCCATGGGTTCAGCTCGCATTAGCAGCGCCCGTCCAGTTCATTGTCGGCTGGCCTTTTTATGTAGGTGCTTATAAAGCGTTGAAAAATAAAAGTGCCAATATGGATGTCCTTGTGGCACTAGGGACATCGGCTGCTTTTTTCTATAGTTTATATGAAAGTATTCAATCAGCGGTTCAAGGCACACATGAAGCGGCCCTCTATTATGAAACGAGTGCTGTGCTCATTACGCTAATTGTGCTCGGAAAGTTAATGGAAGCAAGAGCGAAAGGGAGATCATCAGAAGCGATTCAAAAACTGATGGGCTTACAAGCGAAAGAAGCTGTGATAGAGCGAGATGGGAAAGAAATGACCGTTCCTATTTCTGAAGTGAAAGTGAATGATCTTGTGTTCGTCAAGCCGGGTGAAAAAGTCCCGGTAGACGGAGAAATCATCGAAGGAACAACAGCGATCGACGAATCCATGATTACAGGTGAAAGTCTGCCAGTTGATAAAACCACAGGAGATACAGTCATCGGGGCAACCATCAATAAAAATGGATTTGTGAAAGTGAAAGCAACAAAAGTAGGAAAAGAAACGGCTCTTTCACAAATCATTCGAGTCGTCGAACAAGCGCAAGGCTCAAAAGCACCAATTCAAAGAATGGCAGATCAAATTTCAGGGATATTTGTCCCCATTGTTGTAGGATTGGCTGTGCTCACTTTTCTGATTTGGTATATCTTTGTTGATCCAGGAAATGTGACAGCAGCCCTTGAAACCTTTATAGCGGTCATCGTCATCGCATGTCCTTGTGCTCTTGGCCTTGCTACACCGACCTCTATTATGGCAGGCAGCGGCCGTGCAGCTGAATCAGGGATTCTGTTTAAAGGCGGAGAGCATTTAGAGATAACCCAATCACTAGATACAGTAGTGCTAGATAAAACAGGGACTGTGACAAAAGGGGAGCCGAGTCTTACAGATGTGATTGGATCTGCCAATTGGACAGAAGATAAGCTGCTTCAGTTAGCAGGATCGGCAGAACAGCAGTCAGAGCATCCACTTGCCAGAGCGATTACAGATGGCATGAAGACTCGGGGTCTCCAAGCGGTCGAGGTAGAAGCTTTTCAAGCAGATCCTGGTCATGGAATTGAAGCAAGGGCTGCCGGACATGAGCTTTTGATTGGCACACGGAAACTCCTAAAGAAACATCATATCAGCTGCGAAGAACTAGAAACAGTTGTGACTGAGCTTGAAGAACAAGGGAAAACGGCGATGCTCATTGCCATTGACGGCGAGCCAGCAGGTATTGTCGCCGTTGCTGATACAATCAAATCGTCTTCTTCTCAAGCGGTCGCTCGTCTCAAAGAGCAAGGGATTCACGTTGTGATGATGACAGGAGATAACAAACGCACAGCAGAAGCGATTGCGAGTGAGGCAGGCATAGATCATGTCATCGCTGAAGTTCTTCCAGAGGAAAAAGCGGCTCATATTGCAGCGCTTCAGAAACAAGGAAACAAAGTGGCGATGGTTGGAGACGGCATCAATGATGCCCCTGCCCTTGCAACAGCAAATATCGGGATGGCCGTCGGAACAGGTACAGATGTTGCCATGGAAGCGGCAGATATTACGCTCATGACAGGAGATCTCCATGCCATTGCAGATGCACTTGAATTTAGCAGAAAAACGATGAGAAACATTAAACAGAATCTATTTTGGGCACTTGCTTACAATTGTATTGGTATACCAGTCGCCGCATTTGGGTTCCTGGCACCATGGCTTGCAGGAGCGGCAATGGCCTTTAGTTCTGTATCGGTTGTGCTGAACGCACTAAGATTACAGCGATTGAAACCTGTCAGAGAGGGTGTAGCAAAATGAAGCTGAATGTCAAATGGGTGTGGACGTTGAGTGCTGTGATTTATGTAGCCATTGTACTGATAGGCTATGCGGTTTATGTCGAACTTTCTCCTCTTCAAGAGCCGCCAGCTGATCATATGCAACATGAGACTTCATCAGAAGCGAAGTCCTCGCATTCGGTGTCAGTCCTGCACTTCGGTGCTCGTCCTTCCTAGACTGCAAAGGTTTTCTATCACACTGAAAAGAAGACAAAGGGCTAAAATAAAGTTCATTTTAGCCCTTTGTCAATAATCTGAGACTTCGCCATAAGCGAAGTCTTTTTTTAACAATTTTGTGGAAAAACCCACCTTTTAAAAGATTTTTCATAAAAAATTCACTTCTTTTTGTTCCTTTTTGTCGTTTTTTGTAGGTTCATCGTTAAGATGCGATTAGGCAACAAAGAAAGCGTTATCAAAAAAAGGGGGTCCACGTATGAAAAAGTTAGGGTTAGCTTCTCAAATACTCATCGCACTTGTTTTGGGTGTTGTCGTAGGAGCACTATTTTATCAAAATGAAACCGTTATTAATGTGTTAACGCCGATTGGCGATATATTCATCCACTTAATTAAAATGATCGTTCTTCCAATTGTTATTGCTGCATTGATTGTAGCCGTTGCAGGTGTAGGCGATATGAAAACCATCGGAAGACTCGGTGGGAAAACGATTCTTTACTTCGAAATTGTGACAACGATTGCATTAGCAGTTGGACTGCTTGCAGCAAACGTTTTCCATCCAGGTACAGGAATTGATATGAGTAACATGGAGAAAGGAGATATCTCTAAATATGAAGAGACATCTAAGTCTTCTGCCGAAAAAGCTAGTTTCTCTGAAACGATTGTGCATCTTGTGCCAACAAACGTGTTCCAATCCATTGCAGAAGGTGATCTATTACCAACAATCTTCTTTACAGTGTTATTCGGATTAGGAATTGCAGCAGTTGGAGACAAAGGAAAACCAGTGTTAGGATTCTTTGAGGGGATACTCGAAGCAATGTTCTGGGTGACCAATAAAGTGATGAAGTTTGCACCATTTGGTGTATTCGCGCTCATCAGTGTGACGGTGATCAAATTCGGGGTCGGAGCGCTTCTCCCGCTAGGTAAACTGGTACTTGTCGTTTACGGCACAATGGCATTCTTCGTGATTGTCGTACTTGGCATTATCGCAAAATTAGCTGGAACAAGCGTCTTTACACTATTTAGAGTGTTAAAAGAAGAAATCATTCTTGCATTCTCAACAGCAAGTTCAGAAGCTGTATTGCCTAGATTAATGGACAAAATGGAGAAGTTCGGATGCCCGAAAGCGATCACGTCGTTCGTTATCCCAACAGGCTATACCTTTAACTTAGATGGAAGTGCCATTTATCAATCCATTGCCGCCATATTTGTTGCACAAATGTACGGCATGCCTCTTTCCATCTATGAGCAAATTACGTTACTATTAATCTTAATGCTCACATCAAAAGGAATGGCTGGTGTACCAGGTGCATCGATCGTTGTTGTCATCACAACACTTGGAGCAATGGGACTTCCGCTTGAAGGACTTGCCTTCATCGTTGGGATCGACCGTATCCTTGACATGGTTCGTACAACTGTTAACGTATTTGGTAACTCACTTGCAGCCATTGTCATGTCTAAGTGGGAAAAAGTGTTTGATCAAGAGAAATCGAAGAAGTATATTGAGGAATTAAAACAACAAACAAAAGCAGCGTAAAAGGAGATCTTTTCAAATGACGAAGCTACAGGACAAGCAAGTTCGAATCGAACGAGACTTTCTAGGTGAAAAGGAAGTAGACACTCAAGCGTATTATGGAATTCAAACATTACGTGCAGTAGAGAACTTTCCAATTACTGGCTACCATGTTCATGAGGAACTCATCAAAGCACTAGGGATTGTCAAAAAGGCAGCCGCACTTGCAAATATGGATACAAAGCGACTATATGCTGGTCTTGGAGAAAAAATTGTTCAAGCCGCAGATGAAGTGATTGAAGGAAAATGGAACAATCAATTTATTGTCGATCCAATTCAAGGCGGGGCTGGCACTTCAATGAATATGAATGCCAATGAAGTCATTGCAAACAGAGCGCTTGAACTACTAGGAAAGGAAAAAGGCGCTTATACTGAGCTAAGTCCAAACACGCATGTGAACATGTCGCAGTCAACAAACGACGTTTTCCCAACAGCGATTCATATTTCAACATTGAATATGATTGAAAAACTACTTTATACGATGGAAAACATGCATCAAGTCATGACAGAAAAAGCGCAAGAATTCGATCATGTCATCAAAATGGGACGTACGCATCTTCAGGACGCTGTTCCAATCAGACTTGGTCAAGAGTTTAGTGCATATGCAAAGGTTCTTGCTCGTGATATTAAACGAATCAAGCAGTCTAGACAGCATTTATATGAAGTCAATATGGGCGCAACCGCAGTTGGAACAGGACTGAATGCTGATCCAAAATATATTCGCCAGGTAGTTGGTTATCTAGCTGACATTAGCGGATTGCCGTTAGTTGGAGCAGAAGATTTAGTCGATGCTACGCAAAATACAGATGCTTATACAGAAGTATCAGCTGCACTGAAAGTATGTATGATGAATATGTCCAAAATGGCAAACGATATTCGTTTGATGGCTTCAGGTCCAAGAGCAGGATTTGGTGAGCTGCACTTGCCACCGAGACAGCCAGGTTCATCTATCATGCCAGGGAAAGTCAACCCAGTGATGCCTGAGGTCATGAACCAAGTGGCATTCCAAGTCATTGGAAATGACCACACGATCTGTCTTGCATCAGAGGCTGGTCAGCTTGAACTGAACGTTATGGAGCCCGTTTTAATATTCAACTTACTACAGTCACTCAGCATGATGAAAAATGTATTTGAATCCTTTGTCGATAACTGCTTGCGTGACCTAAAAGCAGATGAATCTAGATTAAAAGAATATGTAGAAAAGAGTGCTGGTGTCATGACGGCGGTCAATCCGCATATTGGTTATGAAGCTGCTGCACGAATTGCGAGAGAAGCGATCCTTACAGGCGTATCTGTACGTGAGCTTTGTCTGCAAAATGATGTGTTATCAGAGGAAGAGCTTGATATCATCTTAAATCCTTTTGAAATGACGAAACCAGGTATTGCTGGTGCATCACTTTTAGAAAAGGATCGTTTAGAAGATTAAGCGGCATCATGAGAAGCGCACACCGACAAATGTCCGGTGTGCGTTTTTTCATGGACTGTTTGTTTTTCTGAAGCTCACATAGTATACTATCGTCAATTATTAGGGATGTGACTGCGTTTGAATCTACTGAAAAAATGGTTGAATACAGAGCCTTATTTAATTATCATGCTCATTGTTCTGACTCCGATTGGGGGAGAGCTGAAATTTTATCCATTTGAGGATAGCTTTCGGGTCAGCTTTGGAACCGTTGTCTTTTTCTTTATCCTGCTTCAAATGAAAAAATTCCCGGCATGGGCCAGCGGCATCATTGCGGGGGGATCAGTGTTTGCATTCCGGGTGCTTCTTGATACCGCTGTGTCAGGTCACTTAGCGCTGGAAGAGGCCGTTTCTTTAAGATTTCCTTCCCTGCTGTATTACGTCGTCTATGGTACGCTTTTTTATGTATTACAGGTCAGACGTTTCCGTGATAAGCCTTGGCTCATTGGAGCGACAGGGATTATCATGGAACTATGTGCAAGTGTAGTCGAAATGATTGCACTCAGGGGAGACATTGATGAAATTTTAACAGTGAGAACGCTGTTTCAACTATTTGTATTGGCGATTTTCAGAAGCTTTTTCGTATTGGCTTGTTACACGATGATTCGATTATACGAAGAACAGGCGAGAGAACGCCAAATGAAAAAGGAAAAGGAACACCTGTTGATGCTGCTGTCGAATCTTTATACGGAATCTACATATTTTTATAAAACCCTTGCACATGCTGAGCACATTACAGCTACTTCATATCAATTGTATCAATCTCTGCATCATGCAAAGGATACGGAATCATTAGATTTGAAAAAACTCGGAAAAACAGCCCTGCAAATTGCAGGTGAGGTACACGAAATCAAAAAGGATAATCAGCGGATTTTTTCTGCCTTATCAAAACTGATTCATGAGGAAAACTTTCAGGAGTATGCAAGTCCTGCTCATATCGCTGGACTTGTGATTCGTATCCATGAAAATTACGCGGAATCTCTTAAAAAACACATCGTTTTTCATTATGATGAAGAAGGACAGCACCCTACTTATCATGTGTATACCATTCTATCTTTATTAAATAACATTGTATCCAATGCCGTTGAAGCCATTCCGGTGAATGGAGAGGTATCACTATCCATTTCACGGAAAGAGAATGATGTGATCTTTCAAGTCAGTGACAACGGGCCAGGCATTAAAGAGCGCAACCATCATGTGATCTTTAAACCGGGCTTCACTTTAAAATACGACCAAGCCGGGAACCCATCAAGCGGCATCGGTCTTTCCTATGTGAAAGACACAGCCGAAAAGCTTGGCGGAAGTGTTGAAATGAAGAGTATCCCAAATCAACAAACGATATTCACTTTAACGATACCAATTGATCAAGTCAGCAGAAAAGAGGGGAATGGGAGATGAGATTTTTTATTGTTGATGATGATGAAGCTGTTCGTTCTTCACTGGCACAGCTCATTGAAGATGAAGAGCTTGGCATTGTGGCAGGGGAAGCAGAGGATGGTGCTGAAGTAACAGCGAGCTATTTAAATGATTTGCATATTGATATCTTGTGTATTGATCTTCTGATGCCGGAAAGGGACGGGCTTGAGACGATTCGAGCGATCAAGGATGAATTTCACGGGAAATATTTAATGCTGTCACAGGTAGAAACAAAGGAACTCATCGGCCAGGCATATACGCTCGGTGTCGAGTATTATGTGACAAAGCCGATCAATCGGGTAGAGGTCTTAAGTGTGCTCCATCTCATGATTGAACGTCTGCA
This sequence comes from Bacillus sp. AK25, assembly GCF_048270685.1. Lineage (NCBI taxonomy): Bacteria > Bacillati > Bacillota > Bacilli > Caryophanales > Bacillaceae > Bacillus > Bacillus sp. AK25. The sequence goes on along the minus strand of NZ_JBLUWC010000001.1, from coordinate 2,972,982 downwards.
TTTAGAGCACTCAATTGAAAATATTCAGCATTCGCTCAAATCGGTCATGCAGTTCCAGCAGCGCGGACAGACCACGAAAACGAAGCAGCGTGGGAAAAGTCTTGCAGAGGCAGGTCAGTTTTTGCTGGCGGAGCTAGGGATTGTCGGCGAAAAAGGGTCTAAGGATTTACTAGATATGATTCTTTTCACAGATCAGTATTTAGCGTTACATGCCGATCAGCACGACTCTTTTCCTTCATTAAAAGTGATTTTCACTGGCATCACAGAGGATAAATTAAACGAACCTTTTACATCAGCAGACATCGCAAGAGAAGCAAAAGCAGCGGAACAGCGGGTAAGACGTGCGATCAACCAATCATTGAAACACATCGCCTCGCTCGGGTTAACCGATTTTTCTCACCCAACCTTTGAAAACTATGCATCAAAATTTTTCGATTTTACCATTGTGCGTAAGAAAATGAGTGAACTCACAAAAGAGACAAGTGGAAGAGAAGAGCACACACGTATCAATGTGAAGAAATTTGTGCAGGTGCTCTATTACGAGGCGAAACGTATTTTCATGGAAGATTAAAAAAGACATGCTCTCTATAAGGAGGGCATGTCTCAGCGTGTAGACAAACCCTCGCATTCGGTGTCAGTCCTGCGCTTCGGTGCTCACGAATGTCAAATTCGCTCCGCGCCGATGCTCGTCCTTCCTAGACTGCAAAGGTTTTCTATCACGCTGAAAAGAAGACAAAGAGCCAAAATAAAGTTCATTTTAGCCCTTTGTCAACAATCTGAAGACATGCTCTCTATAAGGAGGGCATGTCTTTTTTTGTGATGGATTGAAGATGCATCTGCAGCACGGAGCGCATGAGCTGAGGCGGTAAACGATGGGGCTGTACGATTCCATTCAACGCAAGCCCATTGATGACCGCATAAAGCCGCTCAGTTTCTAATAAAAGATCGAGATGATCTAGCAGTAGCTCATCCTCTTTCAATTTCATTAAGCAAAATTGAACGGTTTGAAAAAGCTCGTCATACATCTTTGCATTGAGCGGCTGTAAATCTGGTTCAGTCAGTGCCTTGACTGTAAAAGCCTGCCACACCTCCATTTCAAATATTCGTTCTTCGTCTAGTGGAAGAACCTGCTCCAATAAAGTGAATACATTTTCCTCTGTTGAACCGTTTAATGGAAGCTTAGCAATTCGCTCCTTCACTCTTTCCTGAATTAAATTCATGGAGAATAGAAATAATTCTTGCTGTGTGGAAAAATAATGACGCATAGAGCCGGCTGAAATGCCAGCTTCAACGGCTATTTTTCGTACAGAAGCGCTTTCCAATCCCTCTTGTTTAATCACTCTCATAGCAGCTTGAGCGACCTTTTGTTTTTGTTTATGGTGATCGACGATTTTTGGCATACCTTGATTTTAGCACAGCTATTGTTTTTTTAACACAGTTGTGTTATTTTTTATTTAATACAATCGTGTTAAAAAGGATGTGGGGAAATTGGTCGGTTTATTGATTGTGGCATGTGAAATTGGTTTTTGGCTGTTTATTCTTATGGGCTTAACACTGCGTTATGTGTTTAAACAGAAAAAATGGGGTGCTTTCTTTCTTGTCTGTACGCCGGTTTTAGATCTCATCCTTCTTGCGGCTACTTATATAGATTTAAAGCAAGGGGCTGTGGCGAACGTCATTCACGGGCTTGCGGCTGTTTATATTGGTGTGAGCCTTGCCTTTGGACATCAAATGGTGAAATGGGCGGATGCTAAGTTTGCTTATCGTTTTGCAGGAGGCCCTAAGCCGAAGGGAAAACCAAAGTACGGGAAGGAGCGGTCTTTGTATGAGATGGTGGGCTGGACGCGTCATTTCATCTCTTATGTCATCGGAGCGGGGCTGTTATATGGATTGACCTATCTCATCCAAGCACCAGAACGAACGGAATCTCTGATGCAGCTTGTCAGTGTGTGGGGGATGGTCTTAACCATTGATTTCATCATTAGCATCAGCTACGTCATTTGGCCGAAAAAACACCCGGAAAATATAGCAGGTTGACAAAAAAGACAGGCGGACTCATTCCACCTGTCTTTTTGCTATGAGGACAATCCTTTGTAAATGGTGTCAATATTCCATTTCATCATCTTATAGTAGCTGTCCCCATCTTCACCTTCTTTGCCAATAGAGTCCGTAAATACTTTCCCCTTAATCGGAACTCCGGTTTCCTCAGATAGGCTTTCAAGGCTGCGCTTATCTACACTTGTTTCAAGAAAAAGGGCAGGAACTTGATGGTCTTTAACAAAATGAATGATGCGCTTCATTTGTCCAGGAGTTCCTTCACTTTCTGTGTTGATCTCCCAAATGTAGCCGGCTTTCAGTCCATACGCATCCGCAAAATATTTGAATGCCCCTTCGCTTGTGACAAGGAGTTTTTTGTCTTTTGGGAGTTGATCAAACTTGTCTTTTGCTTCATCGTGAAGCGTTTGAAGTTTTTTGATATAGGTTTCAGCATTTTTCTCGTAATCCTCTTTATGCTCAGGATCTGCTTGAATGAGCGCATCTCTGGCATTTTGCGCATAAAGAATCCCATTCTCGACATTCAGCCATGCGTGTGGGTCCTGCTGGCTTTCAAGCCCTTTTGAAGACAAATGCTTCACTTTGACGCCTTTACTCAGCTCGGCTACAGGTGCATCATCTCCGTCCTTGCCGCTCGATTCAAGCAGTTTTTGAAACCAGCCATTCCCTGTTTCAAGGTTCAAGCCATTAGATAGAACAAGGTCTGCATCCGTCGTATACTGAACATCCTTTGGCAGTGGGTCGAATTCATGTGGGTCTGTACCAATGGGAACAATGCTGTGAATAGAGACATGCTGTCCTCCTACTTCCTTCACAATGTCATAAAGAATGGAGTAGGTCGTGACAACTTTTAATGTACCGTCATCTTTTCCGGAACTTTTTTGCTGAGTAGAACAGCCTGCGATGACCAAAAGGGCAATACATACTGCGGTCAAACGGATTGCTAATACCTTCTTCATATATGTCCTCCTTTTACATAGACGCTTCCTTTTTTAGCTGTGTTCGTTTTCGCTTCGATTTTAAGGATCTCCACAATATCCCTTGTTTCGGTGAAAAGATAAAGGCACTGCCGAATAATATGGTCGCGACCAGTACAATGGAAGCACCAGACGACAAGTTATACGTAAAGCTGAGCCCAAGTCCTACGACGGCTGAAACTGCTCCAAAAAAAGCAGATAAATAAATCATGATCCATAGCCGGTCTGTCAGTAAATAAGCGGTGGCAGCTGGTGTAATAAGCATTGCAACAACAAGAATAATACCTACAGTTTGCAGGGATGCCACGGTCACTAAGGTCAATAAGGTCATGAGGAAATAATGGATCATGCGGTTCGGTAAACCGTAAACCGAAGAAATCACTGGATCAAATGAACTAATGAGCAGTTCTTTGTAGAAAACGATGACAGCCAGCAAAATGAAAATGCCGATGCCAAGCGTGATCCACATATCAGATGAACGAACGGCTAGTACGTTTCCAAACAAGATATGATATAAATCGCTGGAACTTTTCAAAAATGTAATCAAAATGATCCCAATGGAAAAAAAAGCAGTGAATACGATCCCGATGGCAGAATCATTTTTAATGCGGCTGTTTTGACTGACATATCCGATGCCGATGGCTGTTAGTACACCAGTTAGAACCGCACCAAAGAAAAAGTTAATGCCGAGCATATAAGAGATGGCGACACCTGGAAGTACAGCGTGTGAAATCGCATCTCCCATCAAAGCCATTCCCCGTAAAATGATGAAGCAGCCGATGACGCCACAGATGATCCCTACCATCACGGATGTAAATAACGCTTTTTGTAAAAACGCATATTCAAAAAGTCCGGTTAAGAATTCCATTACGCGTCTCCTCCTGCTGATTTTAAAAATGGCAGCTGTGTTTCATATGCTTGGAGCATGACCTCAGGACGAAGAATATCATGGACAGGCCCTGCTTTGACCAGCTTCTTATTTAGAAGAACGAGATGGCTGAAGTAATCATCGGCTTTACTTAAGTCATGGTGGACGACCAGAATGGTTTTTCCTTCATCTCGTAATTCCTTCAAAATGCCGATCATCGTTTCTTCACTTGCCATATCAATTCCGACAAATGGTTCATCTAAACAAAAGAGCTGTGCGTTTTGAGCGAGTGCTCGCGCAAGGAAGACACGCTGCTGCTGACCGCCGGATAATTCCCCAATCTGTCTTTTGGCAAAGTCCTGCATCCCGACCTTTTCTAAGCAATGGTACGCATAGGCACGGTCCTCTTTTTTCGGTCGTTTGATCAATCCGAGCTTTGGGTATGTGCCAAGCAGTACGGTATCCAGTACATGGATAGGAAACGTCCAGTCTAGATCATTTCTTTGCGGTACATAGGCGATCTGTTTTCTCACTTGTTTAAAGGGTTGTTCAAAAAAACGAATGTCGCCTTGATCCTTTTCAATTAAATCCAAACATGCTTTCAATAAAGTCGATTTACCAGCACCATTTGGACCAATGATTCCAGTCATTGTTCCTTCCTGTATGGAAAGAGAGACGTTTTCTAGTGCATCCTGTCCGTGGTATGAGACATACAGGCGGTCGATTGTTAAAGCATATGACATCTCTTAAGGCCCCTTTCGATCATCAATTGCGTTTCCTAAAAATATATGCATACATTTAATAATTTTGACTAAAGGATTAAATGATTCTCTAACGCTAATTTGTTTCCTTAAGGAAACTTTTATCTTATTCTAATCGTATGTCCTTCTTTTGTAAAGAGAAATGCTGAAATATTCCCATCAAGCGATCGTTTTTATGTTATGCAACGAAGAGGGGACATGAGCATGGATTATTGAAAATTCACGTGACATCCTTGAATACGAAAAATCTCAAACATTTGCTTATAAATGATTGACAGTTTGTAAGAACTCCTCATATAATAAGGGTAATTCAATATATGAATATGTGCTCATATATAATATCTACAGCAGCTGATAGGTTTGATTGAATCAGGGAAGGCTACTTATATAGAAAAAGGTGAGAACATGAAAAAGATGAAGGATGAATACGTATTAAGCGGTCTCGATTGTGGAAACTGTGCACGTAAAATTGAAACAGGTGTCAGCAAACTCGAAGGAGTGGAAGCTTGCTCAATTAATTTTGCGACGGGTACATTAACTGTGACACATGCTGATGCACAAGAAACGATGTCAAAGCGTATTGAAAAAACCGTTCAGTCCATTGAACCTCATGTGAGTGTATCACCAAAAGAAGAAGGACATCACCACGATCACGATCATGGAACAAAGAATTTAAAAACGATTGTACTGAAATTAATTGGTGGTGCAGTCATTGGAACGGCGGCTTATTTTATACCTGACAATGGCTTACTGAAGTTCATCATGTTTTTCGCCGCGTATTTACTAGTTGGCGGAGATGTTGTCTTGAAAGCACTGAAAAATATTGTGCGCGGTCAAGTATTTGATGAGAACTTCTTAATGACCATAGCTACAGTTGGTGCTTTTGTGATTCAGCAGTATCCTGAGGCACTGGCAGTCATGCTGTTTTACCAAATTGGAGAACTGTTCCAAGGGGCAGCTGTGAATCGCTCTAGAAAATCAATTAGCGAATTAATGAATATCCGTCCAGAATACGCAAACCTCAAAGTGGGGCAAGAAACAAAAAAGGTAAAGCCGGAAGAAGTCAAAGCTGGTGACCGTATTGTCGTCAAACCAGGTGAAAAAATTCCTTTAGATGGACGCGTGATAGACGGTTATTCTCTTGTGGATACCTCTGCACTAACTGGGGAGTCTGTTCCAAGAGATGTGGAAGCAGGAAAAGATGTGCTTGCTGGATTTGTGAACCAAAACGGCATTCTTGAAATTGAAGTGCAAAAAGAGCTCAGTGAGTCAGCGGTTACGAAGATTTTGGATTTAGTGGAAAATGCAAGCAGCCGTAAAGCGCAGACAGAAAACTTTATCACAAAGTTCGCTAAATATTATACACCTGCTGTGGTCGTGCTAGCTTTATTGCTTGCCTTTGTACCACCGCTTCTCATCCCATCAGCTCAATTGTCTGATTGGGTGTACCGGGCACTTGTCTTTCTTGTCATTTCGTGTCCATGTGCTCTCGTTGTGTCCATTCCATTAGGTTTCTTTGGCGGAATTGGTGCCGCATCAAAACGAGGCATTTTAGTGAAAGGCAGTAATTACTTAGAAGCCTTGAACTCTGTTCGCTATGCGGTGTTTGATAAAACAGGTACTTTGACAAAAGGGAACTTTACAGTTACTCATATCGAAGCAGCAAATGAGAAATGGTCAGAAGAGGAATTGCTTTCTTTTGCAGCGCTGGCAGAAGCGCATTCTTCGCATCCGATTGCAGAATCGATTAAGGCGGCTTACGGAGCGTCTCTTGATGAGAGCCAGATCGAATCTTACGAGGATATTGCGGGTCATGGGATCAAAGCGACAATTCGCGGAGCTCATGTATTGGCAGGTAACCATCGCCTGATGGAACGAGAGGGCATTGCTTTTGAAAAAGAAAAACGAAGCGGAACGGTTGTGTATTTAGCAATAGACGGTGAGTTTGCGGGATCGATCTTGATTGCAGATGAAGTAAAAGACGATGCAGTTGAAGCGATATCTTCTCTAAAAGCTGCGGGCATTCAAACCGTGATGCTTACAGGAGATGCTTCGCAAGTAGGAAATGCAGTCGCACAGCAGATCGGCATTGACGAAGTTCACACTGAATTATTGCCACAGGATAAAGTCGCCAAAATCGAAGACATGTATGAGAAAAAAGCATCTCAAGACAAATTATTGTTTGTTGGTGATGGCATAAACGATACACCGGTTTTGGCAAGAGCGGATATAGGTATTGCCATGGGTGGGCTTGGTTCAGATGCAGCAGTTGAAGCAGCTGATATTGTGATTATGACAGATCAGCCATCGAAGGTAGCGGAAGCTATTGCTGTCGCTAAAAGAACGAGAGCCATCGTATGGCAGAATATTGCGTTTGCTCTTGGGGTGAAAGCCGTCTTTCTCATACTTGGTGCATTCGGTATTGCCACGATGTGGGAAGCCGTCTTCTCGGATGTTGGTGTCACTGTACTGGCTGTTTTAAATGCGATGAGGGTCATGAAATAAAATTGTAAGGAAAAATTCATGAATAGCGTCTTTCATAATAGACCCCCAGTTGTTAAAATAGAAGAAGTTGGATAATGGCATTTTCCTGAGCTGTTATCCTTTTTCTTTGTGAAGGAATGAAAAAGATAAGGTAGGTGCTTTTGTGAGTAAAAAAAATAATCAATCTTCATCCATCAAGTTTGCAGTTATATTAACCATCATTGCAGCTCTTCTCATCGGTATTTTCGTTGTGATCGGTAACAACAACAGCCAAGAAGCACAAACAGTCGACAGTAAGCCGTCTATTAAAGGACAGCCTTTCATGGGAGATCAAAAGGCAAAAGTGCAAGTTGTCGAGTTTGGGGACTACAAATGTCCATCATGTAAATCATTTGAGACAGACATTTTCCCAAAATTGAAAGCAGACTACATAGATAAAGGCGATGTATCCTTCTCATTTATTAACTTACCACTGCCTGTTCATGGGGACGGTGCGGTATTAGCAGCACTGGCTTCTGAAGAAGTGTGGAAAGAAGATCCGAAAAACTTCTGGGCATTTCATGAAGCGGTCTACAACGCACAACCAGATAGTGAAGCAGAATGGGTAACGCCAGCAAAGCTCACCGAATTGGCGAAGAAGACAACGAAAATTGATACGGACAAGCTGAAAGATAACCTATCAAAGAAAACATATCAGCCACAGTTGAACACAGATGATCAGCTGGTGAATCAATACAAAGTAAATGCAACACCAACTATTTTCATTAACAATAAACAAGTCCAAAACTTTTATGACTATGATGAAATCAAAGAATTAATTGATCAAGAGCTGAAAGGGAAAAAATCATGAAGAATAAACTGATTTACTTATACAGCGCTTGGATCGTCTCGATTGTGGCGACGATGAGCAGCCTGTATTTAAGCGAAGTAAAGAAGTTTATTCCATGTGATATGTGCTGGTTTCAGCGCATTTTCATGTATCCGCTTGTGCTTTTACTTGGAATTGCTACATTCCGTGGCGATGTCAAAGTGAAGTACTACGTTCTCCCTTTGGCCGGGATTGGTGCTTGCTTTTCCATCTATCATTATATGGAACAAAAGATTCCAGGCTTTGCATCGATTCGTCCTTGTCTAAGCGGTATTCCTTGTTCCGTTGATTATCTGAACTGGTTTGGTTTTATCACCATTCCACTCTTAGCTCTCATTGCATTTATTCTGATCATCATTAGTATGCTGCTTTTAAATGCAAAAGAAGATTGAGGAGATAGCCTGCTTTTAAGCAGGCTATCAGCGTGTAGACAAACCCTCGCATTCTTTGTCAGTCCTGCGTGCTGGTGCTCACGAATGTCAAATTCGCTCCGCGCCAGTACTCGTCCTTCCTAGACTGCAAAGGTTTTCTATCACGCTGAAATGAAGACAAAGGGATAAAATCAAGTTCATTTTAGCCCTTTGTCAACAATCTGAGCCTGCTTTTAAGCAGGCTGTTTTTTATTTTTGCAAAAAGATAAAATTTAAAGAAAATTTGTATTGCTTTTCATTTGTGTCAGATATACATTAAGGGGAGAGTGTTAGATGATCAGACAATGGTAAGGAGATAAGCGGAAAATGGCATGGGAAGTGTTAAGTATTATTGGCATTGTGGCATTCGCCATTAGTGGTGCGATTGTCGCAATGGAAGAAGAGTACGATATTCTTGGTGTGTACATTTTAGGGATTGTCACAGCATTTGGCGGGGGAGCGATTCGGAATCTATTAATTGGTCTTCCGGTGTCTGCTTTATGGTCGCAGGGCAAAATGTTTACCATTGCCCTTGTATCCATTACGATCGTGTTTCTATTTCCAAAGCTTTTGCTCAAGCACTGGAGCACGTGGGGGAATTTCTCGGATGCGATCGGTTTAGCAGCCTTTGCGATTCAAGGTGCATTATTTGCTGTACAAAGAGAGCTCCCGCTCAGTGCGGTCATTGTGGCAGCCATTTTGACTGGAAGCGGCGGCGGCATTGTGCGTGATTTATTAGCAGGACGAAAGCCACTTGTGCTAAAAGCAGAGATTTACGCAGTATGGGCAGCCCTTGGCGGCTTACTCGTCGGAGTCGGCTTAGCGCAAGGAGAGCTTGCTTTATATCTGCTGTTTGTCATCCTCGTTATATGCAGGGTTTGTTCCTACTTATTCAAATGGCGGCTTCCCGCTAGGTCTTATTTTTTAAATAAAGGGTAAAACGAAAAGAGGGCGATGTGTCGCTCTTTTTTTTATGTGTTATTCGAGCTTGATGTCAGCAGGTCAAGCTGTTTTCGTGTAAAATAAAAGTAGGTTCTTTATTCATCATTGGAACAATACATGAGATGAAAATGTTGTCATTTTACTGAATATGTAGATTCAGTCTTTTTTTGCCTAGATGGATTGTTATGTGTTGGTTTCGCTTTTTGCGGGATACTAAAGAAATGCTCATGACCGAACGGATGGATCAGAAAGAAATGAACACATCTTTGCATGTAAGCAAAACATGACGGAAAAAATGAAATGGGAGGGACATGTACTTGGAGATTTTTTTGGCAGTGCTCGTACTACTAGCACTCATTGCATCATCTAATATTATCAATCGTTTTCTGCCCTTTATTCCAGTTCCATTAATCCAAGTGGGTTTAGGGATATTGGTCGCAGCTTTTCCTTCAGGTTTACATATTTCTTTAAATCCTGAGCTATTCTTCGTTTTATTCATTGCACCGCTGTTATTTAATGATGGGAAGCGTACCCCTAGGGACGAGCTGTGGAAATTAAGAGCGCCCATTCTTCTATTAGCTTTAGGGCTCGTATTTGCGACAGTCATTGTCGCAGGATATACCATCCATTGGATGATTCCAAGCATACCACTTCCAGCTGCATTTGCGCTTGCAGCGATTTTATCACCGACAGATGTCGTTGCTGTAAGTGCCCTTTCCAGCCGTGTGAATATGCCGAAGGGGATCATGAGACTGCTGGAAGGCGAAGGGCTGATGAACGATGCGTCAGGACTTGTTGCCTTTAAATTTGCTATTGCTGCAACGGTTACAGGGGCATTTTCCATTGCTGAGGCATCCTTTAGCTTTGTTCTGATTGCTGCTGGCGGATTATTGACTGGATTTATTCTGTCGTTTTTTATCATTCGTTTCCGCTATTTTCTCCGCCGTTTAGGCATGGACGATGTCACAATGCACATCATCCTGCAAATCCTCACGCCGTTTGTGATTTATTTAGCAGCGGAAGAAATTGGCGTATCCGGCATTTTAGCCGTTGTTGCCGGTGGTGTGACACATGCCATCGAGCAAGACCGAATGGAAGCGAATTTAGCAAAACTGCAAATTGCTTCTTCAAACACGTGGAATATTATTTTATTTATTTTAAATGGCCTTGTTTTCGTTTTACTTGGGTTACAAATTCCTGATGTATCGACTGTCATTTTCCAAGATGAAGCCTTTAATAATATGCAGGTCATCAGTTACATTTTAATCATTACATTCTGTCTAATGATTCTCAGATTCCTATGGGTTTGGCTGTTCTGGGCAGGAAACTGGAGTGTATCGAAAAAGAAGAATGCGAAAAAACCGAAGCTGCGTGCTTCTATGCTGATGACATTCTCTGGTGTTCGTGGTGCTGTTACATTAGCGGGTGCTTTCTCCATCCCGTTTACGCTTGCCGACGGGTCACCATTTCCTGAGCGCCATTTAATTATTTTCCTCGCAGCAGGCGTCATTTTATGTACACTCATTTTAGCGAGTGTGCTACTGCCTATTTTATCGGAGAAAAAAGATAAGCAAGTGGATGTGGACTTAGATACAAAGATTCAGCACGCGAAACGGAAGCTGCTGAGAAGTGCCATTAAAACCCTAAAAGAAGGAATGAATGAAGACAATCGAGAAGTCTCCCTTGCACTCATCAATGATTACCGAATGAAGCTGAGAAATATTCAGCGGGAACCGTACCAGTTTGGTATGAGAAAACAAGAGAGAAAAATCAGACTGCACGGCATTAAAGCAGAACAGATGAAACTTCAGCAGTTGATCGAGGAAGAGAAAATTGACAAAGAAGAAGCATATGAGCTGCAAGAGAGATTTCATGAGCTGGAAATGCTCTATTCCAACTCCTTTAAAATTCGTTTCTCAAAAGTGAAGTTTCTGCGCTTACTACAATGGCTTCAATTGTGGCGTCCGCATCAGCGTATTTCAAGCGGCATATTAGAAAACGAGGAATCGTATAAACAAATCCGTAAGAAAACGGCTGAAGCTGCGGTGGATTCTATTAAGCACCATATGACCGAAGACAATCAACAAACGTGTCATCAAGTCATTGGGTTTTACAATCAAGTAATTTTCCGCTGTGAACATGGTCCTTCTTTCTTCCAGCAAAAGGATCGTACGTTTGACCGGAAGAAGAAAGAGCTTAACTTCCAAGCCGTACAGACGATTCGTAATGAAATCCAAACCTTATATGAAAATGGCGAAATCAATCGTGATATTGCCCATCATTTAAGGGAGTATATCAATGACATGGAAGCAGTCTTACTGACCAATACATGATGTTGTCATCTTCTCCCCTATGTTTTATGATGAAAAAAAGAGACGAGCAGGGGGAGATGCAGGATGACATATTACGGAGCGATTGAAGCTGGTGGGACAAAGTTCTGCTGTGCCATTGGCAATGAGCATGGGGATATCATAGAGGAATTAACCATTCCAACAGAGCACCCGGAAAAAACCATCCAATCACTTATTCCATTTTTTCAGCAACATGAAATTGCAGCATTAGGGGTCGGTTCCTTTGGACCGATTTGTGTCCAGAAAGACGATCCTTCTTACGGTTACATCATGAATACGCCGAAAGTTGAATGGAAGCATTACCCGTTGATACCTGAGCTGGAGAAACAATTAGGCGTACCGGTGTCCTTTACGACAGATGTCAATGCCGCAGCATTAGGTGAACTGACAAAAGGGGCCGCCAAAGGGCTAAGCAGCTGTCTGTATATCACGGTCGGTACGGGGATTGGTGCCGGGGCTGTTGTGAAACATGAGCTTCTCCACGGTCACTCACATCCAGAAATGGGACACATCCTGGTCAGGCAGCATGAATCAGATCAGTTTGCAGGTGTCTGCCCAGCGCATGGTACTTGCTTAGAAGGACTGGCGGCAGGACCAGCTATTGAGGCAAGGTGGGGAAAGCCGGCTAAAGAGCTTACCGAAGAAGAAGCAGTTTGGTCTCTTGAAGCAGATTATTTAGCACAGGCATTAATGCAATACACGCTGATATTAAGCCCAGAACGCATCATAATGGGTGGAGGCGTCATGAAGCAAAAACAGCTATTTCCGCTCATTCGAGAGAAGCTGGCTGCGTATGTCAATGATTATGTCGACATGCCGCCGCTTGATACATACATTGTCTCTCCTGGACTTGAGGACAAGGCAGGTATGACAGGTGCTTTGCTACTAGCGATTGAAGCGAAGAGAAACGCCTGATAATAGAGTTTTCAAACGCAACATGAGATAATGAAAAAGATGGAATCTATGAAAAGGTGGTTGTTAACATGGTCAAAAGCTTGAATGATACCGTAACACTAAATAACGGAGTAGAAATGCCATGGTTTGGTTTAGGTGTATTCAAAGTGGAGGACGGCAACCAAGTGGTTGATGCCGTCAAAGCAGCCATACGAAACGGTTATCGCAGCATTGATACGGCTGCCGTTTATAAAAACGAGACAGGCGTAGGGAAAGCCATTAAAGAATCTGGCGTCAAAAGAGAAGAATTGTTCATTACGTCAAAAGTATGGAACACAGATCAAGGATATGACAAAGCACTCGCTGCATTCGATGCAAGCTTAAACAGGCTCGGTCTTGATTACTTAGACCTCTATTTGATTCATTGGCCTGGACCAAATGCAGACACGTTTAAAGAGACATGGCGTGCGCTTGAGAAGCTTTATAAAGATGGAAAAGTAAGAGCGATTGGTGTCAGCAACTTCTACGTGCAGCATTTAGAAGAGCTGTTAAAAGATGCAGAGGTTGTTCCAGCGGTGAACCAAGTAGAGTTTCATCCAAAACTGACACTTGTCGAATTACGACAATATGCGAAAGAAAAAGGCATTCAAATTGAAGCATGGTCTCCGCTGATGCAAGGGAAGCTTTTGGATCATGACGTATTAAAGGAAATTGCAGCACAATACAACAAATCTGTGGCTCAAGTGATCTTGCGTTGGGATCTGCAAAGCGGCGTTGTCACTATTCCAAAATCAATCAATGAAGAACGCATTAAACAAAATGCCGACATTTTTGACTTCGAGCTTTCACAAGAAGACATGGAAAAAATCAATGCACTTAATAATAACGAACGTGTCGGGTCTAATCCAGAAACGATGACGGTTGGGTTTGAATAAATATAAAATTCCCTCAGCGTGTAGACAAACCCTCGCATATTTTGTCAGTGAGTACTGGTGCTTCCTAGACTAGCAAAGGTTTTCTATCACGCTGAAAAGAAGACAAAGGGTTAAAATCAAGTTCATTTTAGCCCTTTGTCAACAATCTGAATCCCCTTTCTCTTTTTGAGAAGGGGATTTTTAATTCCTGTTTCGGCGCACAGCCAACAGCATGAGGAAAGACAGGATCACAATACAAATCGTCCAAGCCCACGCAAGTTCCATTCGTCCAGAATCAATCGCCACATAGATGGCTGTTGGGAGGGTTTGCGTTTTCCCAGGAATGTTGCCAGCGAACATTAAAGTCGCTCCAAATTCTCCTAAGGCCCTTGCGAAACTTAAAACTGCACCAGAGAGAAGAGATGGCAGTGCGAGTGGGACGGTAATATAGGCAAAGACCTGGAAAGAATGCGCACCATCAACTTTTGCAGCACCTTCAATGTCTGACTCAATCGTAGAAAAACCAGCTTTCGCTGATTGATACATGAGTGGGAATGCGACAACCGTCGATGCAATGACCGCTGCCCAATAAGTGAAGATGACAGGCTGATGGAAGATCCATTCAATGGCTTGTCCAATCACGCTGTTCTTCCCGAACGCAACGAGCAGCAGAAATCCTACGACCGTTGGCGGAAGGACAAGCGGCATCATGAGGAGCGTTTCCACGATCATTTTCCCTTTGAAAGATGTACGGGCCATCCAAAAACCAATGGACGTTCCTAAAACGACAGCCAATAATCCGCTGAAAGCAGCCACTTGTACGGACAGCCAGATAGGTGAAAGAAAATCTTCGGTCAGCATCGGCTTTATTTCACTTGAAAGCCGTACTTTTTAAAAATCGCTGCGGCTGGATCTGATTGGAGATATTGAAAAAATGCTTTCGCTTCCTTCATATGTTCGGTCTGTTTGACGATGCCAACAGGATAAATGATGGGGGAATGCATGTCTTGATTTGCCTCATCTACTATCTTTACTTTGCGAGAAACGAGCGCGTCCGTCTTATACACGACACCAGCTTCCACATTTCCTGTTTCGACATAGTTTAATACTTGACGAACATCCTTGCCATAGACAGCGTTTTGTTTCACTTGGTCCCATATATTCAGTTTTGTGAAAATCTCTTTTGCATATGTACCAGCAGGAACAGATTCAGGTGTGCCAAGCGCTAACTTTCCTTTTATGTGCTGAACATCGCGAAAGGTTTTGATAGCAGAAGAACCTTCTTTTGGCACGATGAGGACAAGCTCATTTTGTATGACATCCTTTGTATGATCCTGATCGATGTCGCCGGATTGAACAAGGTCATCAAAAGGCTCTTCAGCTGCTGAGAAGAAGAGATCCGCTTTTGCTCCTTGAGCGATTTGCTGCTTCAATGCGCCGGATGATCCGAAATTATTCGTGAGTGTCACGTTTGGATGATCATCTTCATAGGCCGATTCAATCTCTTTCAAAGCATCCTGCAGGCTTGCCGCCGCTGAAATCACAAGTTCTGTCTTTTTGCTTTGATCTGGTGACGTCGACTCCGTTTGACACCCAGTCAGGAGCAAACAGATGGCGACGAAGGTTAAGAATAAATATTTCATGATCACACCTCTTTATCATTCAACATCATGTGTATCCTTTATTATAATCAAACTTATTTGACCATTCATAGGCTTTCAGGAAAAGAGAAAAGAAAAAGCCGCCAGAGGGCAGCTTTTAGTGCTGATAAAAACGTAGTAAGTTCCCGTTGATTACTTTATCTGATAGAGACAGCTCTTTATTGGCTTTTTCTATATAAGGCTGACATACTTCGTCTTGTTCAACAGGCTGTTTTGTTTTTTGATCATAGCACGTGTTTTTCGTATAAAGATAATCATCCGTAATAAAGTTTCCGTTTCTCAGCACAGCGAACGGCGTCCGTTCATTGGAGAAAAGATCATTCCCAAATTGAATGGCATCTTTTGATTCAATGCCGAGTAAATGAAGAAGTGTTGGTTTGACATCCATTTGACCGGCTGTTTCAGAAATGGTTTGAGGGGCCGCGTCTGTCACCCCAGGAATATAAATCAAAAAAGGGACCCGCTGCAGTTTAACTGCATCAAACGGTGTGATTTCATCCTGCTTCAGCAGTTCTGCCATTGCCTCATGATGTGCTTCTGAAATGCCATAGTGGTCTCCCATGAGGACAAACATTGTATTTTCATATAGTCCTTCTTCTTTCATTCGTTCAAAGAACCTTTTGATGGCTTCATCTTGATAGCGGACGGTGGTCACATATCGGTTTAAAATGGTGCTAGTCGAATCGTATTCATCAATGAACTGATCCTTTGGATCAATTTCAAATGGGAAGTGATTGGTTAAGGTAATAAACGTGCTGTAATAAGGCGTCTTCAGCTTTTTTAAATAATCAATGGATTGGTCAAAAAAGTCGATATCCTTTAAGCCCCAGCCAGTCGAATTCTGTTCATTGACATCAAATGAATCGACATCATAAAAGCGGTCAATCCCAAGAGATTCATACATCACATCACGATTCCAGAACGTTTTATTATTCGCATGAAATTGGACGGATTGATAATTCTCTTTTTTCAATTGCTTGTACAGTGTGTCATATTCGTTGTCACTCGCTGTGAAAAAGACAGCGCCACTGCTAGATGGATAGAGGGAGTTTGCGACGATAAACTCTGAGTCCGACGTTTTGCCTTGCTCTGTCTGCTGATAAAATTCATCAAAATAGAAGCTTTTTTTGGCAAGTTGATTTAAAAATGGTGTGATGTATTGTCCATTCACCTTTTGATTCATGACAAATTGCTGCGTTGATTCAAGTGAAATGAACACGACATTTTTGCCTTTAGCAAGTCCAAAGTAGTCTTCATTCGGTGCACTGTAATCAGCTTTTGTGTAGTTTGCCACTGTTGAAAGTGTATCTTCGTCAGCAAAGGCTTTTTGTCCAATTCGTGCTGTTTGAGCGGCACCGTCATACAAATGGAATTGAAACAGCCCAAGGTTTCGTACAATGACTTCTCGATCATATGAGCTTGTCAAAAATCGAGGGTGGTCCATCAAAGCTGAGCTGACATGGAACAATAGCAAGCTGCAGCAAACCACATAGTATGTTTTGATCGTCTTAAAAGACGCTTTTGGTGATAGCGGTTTCCGTTTTAAGAGCCATGCCAGCACCACAAAATCAATCAGCATGAGTATAAATAGCGGATGAAACAATTCAGTCATACTGCTGCCCATATCTCCCATGTTCTTTGCTTGAAATAAGACAGGAATGGTAATGAAATCAATATAAAAACCGTAAAAGATCGTATTCGATATCAAAATGGCTGTCAAAATAAAATTTGTGGTCAATAAAAAGACCTTTTGTTTCGTTTCATTTAAGAAAAGAGCAATCCCAAACAAAGGGAGCAAAAAGCTAAGTGGATTGATCAAAAGCAGCCATTCGTGAAACAGATTGGCCGTTCGTATATGAAATCCGAATTGATAAATGATGTATGTTTTCATCCACATAAAGAGGATGGAGTACACTAAAAACCAGTGATTTTTGAAAAACGCTTTCATTTATGTAACTCCTCACCATTCTGTATTCAGCTGCAAGGCAAAAACACTTATCTTAAAACTACTAAAAAAATGAGGAATGATCAATTCATATCCTGCTTTTTTGCAAAACTCTTTTTTCTTTTTCTAAAACGGCAATGGGATGGATATTCCGCAAATGACAGCCATGTAATAGCAGGTGACAATGGTGAGAGCAGCTAGTACGACTTGTTCTCCTGTGCTGCCTGTTTTGACATAAAAGGGGAGACGTACTTTCATGGTTGCAGGGAACAAAAATTTAATACCGTTCACTGTGCCTGCATCAAGGATGAGGTGGCTTGCCATCCCAACTAGTAACCCGGTACTGAGGCTGTCATTTGGAATGTATGTTGTCGCAATAAAATAAATGATCAGCAGAAATAATAAACTATGTGTAAAGGTGCGGTGCCCGAATAGACTACTGATCAGTGTGGAAAGGAGCGGGAATTTCCTGCCGATTTTGCTTTTCGTATGACATAGATCTGGGATGAGGGCACCTACTGATCCAGCAGCAGCCATCGTCACTGGTTCGAATCCGTAATAATAGGCGACGGCTGTGGAGGCGGCAATTCCGCCCATAATATGTGTTTTTCCTGTCATGATGCGTACTCCTGTTCTGTTTTTTGTTCAAGTACTCACTATATCAAGGGTGAATTCATTCAGCAAGGCTTATTTCTAAAGAAAAATGGGATAAAATAGTTGGCTGTTTAGAAAAACATTCTATAATAAGAAGGAAGTCATGTTGACACTAACGATAAGGATGCGATTCGGATGAGTAATGCAGACATTTTAAAAGAAATTGTTCTTGTACATTATGAAGTCAGCCGTAAATTAAACCGCAAGTTACTTGAGTTAGAAAAAGACATCACGCCTCCACAGATATATGCTCTTTCTATATTGATACAAGGAAAAGTATCACATGCTGAAGATCTCAAACAAAGACTCTCTCTCAACCCAGGTGCCGCTTCCATTGCCCTCAATAAATTATGTGAGCAAGGCTACATTCAGAGAGAGAGGGACAAGGACGATCATTCCCTTGTCCGGCTAGAAGCCACGGAAAAAGGGGTGGCTATTTACGAAAAGCATACACGTCTTTTTGGAAAGGTGATTCAGCATATGATGTCAGACTTCACAGAGGAAGACTTAAAGACCTTTCTAACGTATTTGCAAAAAATGAGACAGACCTTTCACGATGAATGAACCGCTCCTCTTTGTATAATGCTGAGCGCTGTAGCACAAATTAAACAGGCAAAGGCATTTTATGAAAAGGGGGGAAATAGCGATGTCATTTTTCCAAAAGGATAAAAAGGCGAAAAGCGAGAAAGACCATCAGCAGGTAGATCAGCTGTTAGAAGAAGCAAGTAAAGAACTAGCAGGCGATCCGCTTCAAGAAGCTGTCCAAAAGAAGAAAAACAACCATCAATAAGCTGACAAAAAGGCGGAGAATCATTTCTCTGCCTTTTTTCTATGTTTTTCCCTTTGACAGATATGAGAATGTTTGATAACCTTCGTGTAGTAAAAATGAATAGAAATCCTCACGCTATGTCTCAGTGAGGTAGAGGTTGCGCGGATGATGAGTCACTCATGGGAGAGATGGAATCGTTGATCATGAGAAAAAAGGCATCAGCGCCGAAGTGTAGAGAGAGCTCCAACTTTCTTTATGCTGGGTCTGCATTGAACAAATGCAGGACTGCCACGTCTTTGAAGCGTGGAGGGCTATCCGGAGATCAAGGTGTATGTTTTGAAAAGCATGGACTTTTGTTCAGGCTTTTTTTTATGTTCTGATTGCCTAAGAAAAGGGTATGCTGGTAAGAAAGTGACCCAACATGAACATAAAGAATGCAAGTCATTGCTTCACAAATATATCAATGAAGATACTGCCGGGTCTGGTCCAAAGTGAATATAACGGAGGTACGAAAATGGAACAGACAAAAAAATGGGGTTTTTGGTTATTGACGGCTTTTGTCGTCGGAAATATGGTAGGTTCAGGCATCTTTATGCTGCCTAGTACACTTGCCCAGCATGCAAGTCCTTTAGGTGTGACGATGGCATGGCTTGTCACAGGTGGCGGCGTACTGATGATTGCCTTTGTGTTTGGACATTTGTCCATTCATAAACCGCAGCTAACAGCTGGACCACAAAGCTATGCAAGAGCGCTTTTTAAAGATCCGAAAAAAGGAAAAGCAGCCGGTTTTACAATGGTTTGGGGATATTGGGTGGCAAGCTGGATTAGTAATGTCGCCATTATCACAAGCCTAGCTGGTTATTTAACAACCTTTTTCCCAATTTTAACCGTGAAAACGGAGGTCTTTACTTTTGGAAAAGAAGCGATCACACTTGGTCAGCTCACAACGTTTATCGTATGTACAATCCTTCTATGGGGGACTCATACGATTTTAATTACAAGCTTAAGCGCAGCAAGTAAGCTGAACTTTATTACGACCTTTTCAAAGGTGCTTGGATTCGTCCTTTTTATTGTCGCAGGCTTATTTGCATTCCAAACAGCATTATTTGAACATTATTACTTCCCTGTTGAAGCAGCAAGTGGTGAAGGAGTGCTCGGACTTGGAGGCCAAATTCATCATGCAGCCATTTCCACACTATGGGCATTTATCGGCATCGAATCTGCTGTCATTTTATCAGGAAGAGCTTCCTCGCAGCGTGATGTCAAACGTGCGACGATTACAGGACTTTTAATAGCACTGTCTATTTATATGATTATTACCTTGATTACAATGGGCGTTCTGCCGCATGATCAATTGCAAGGTTCTGATAAACCATTCGTAGACGTGCTTCAGCTCATTATCGGACCGGCTGGCGGCATTGTCATGGCACTTCTTGCGATCATTTGTTTATTTGGTTCGATGCTTGGCTGGATTTTGCTTGGTTCTGAAGTCCCTTATCAAGCAGCAAAAGCTGGCGATTTCCCAGCAGTGTTTGCGAAAACAAACAAAAAAGGCAGTCCTGTTTTTGCTTTGACTGTCACAAATATCATGTCACAGCTGTTTATTTTCTCAGTCATGTCACGTACGATTAATGAAGCCTTTACTTTCTTAACAACATCAGCGACACTTGCGTATCTCATTCCGTATATCGTGTCGTCGATCTACAGCTTTAAGGTCATCATGCAAGGTGACACATATGAGCTCCAAAAAGGAAACCGGACAAGAGACGGGATCATTGCGCTTGTGGCTATGGGGTATTCTGCTTGGGTCATTATTTCAGGTACAGCTGATTTAAAAACATTTGGTCTTGGTATTGGATTGTTCTTAGTTGGCATTTTACTCTACCCATTCATGTCCAAAAAATTTGCCAAAGGTACAGTTTAAAAAATACGTTTCTCCAGCATTGGAGAAACGTATTTTTTTATGAGGCAGATGTTAATCGATCCACAATAAATTCGAGCTGACCTTCTAGTGACACAGGGTCATTAAAGAAGTAACCGACTGTATCTGTTTCAAATACGCGTTTGTTTTGCACAGCAGGAAGTGATGCCCAGATGCTGCTTTTATACACTTGATCGCCATTACTTTTTGAACCGCTCCATGGGCTTGTGAAAATATAATCGCCTGCAAATTCTGGAAGCTTTTCAAGAGAAATGTTTGCATAACCGACACCACTGTCGATGGCTTCTTTTTGGACAGCCTTCGGAGCTTTTAATTTCAGCTCGTCATAAATGATTTCACCACCGCGTGCAAAAGTGTTACCGAAAATGTAAATGCCCTTATCGAATGGTGATACGATCGAAACGGTTTTGTTTCCTACAGCTTTTGTTACTTTTGGTTTCACTTCAGCAATTTTGGCATCCCATTTTGTGATCCAATCCGTTGCTTTTTTTGATGTGCCTGTCATTTTACCGAATTCTTTTAGCTGGTCTTTAAACGAATATTGATTGTATTGAATGGCAACTGTAGGGGCAATTTTTTTGTATTGATCAAATTTCTCATCTTCTCCCCAAGCAATGATCATATCCGGCTTCAAAGAGGCTACTTTCTCAACAGAGGGGGATTTTCCAATATTTTTCACTCCGTCTGTTTTTCCTTTATAGAAAGGGTTTTTAAAGATGGGCGCAGTGGCAGCAATTGGGGTTTTGCCGAGTGTGACGAGATCCCCGTAATAGCTTTCCGCCAGAAGCACAATTCGTTGTGGGTTTTGAGGCAGTTTCACTTCACCCTTTACATCTTGATAGGTGATCGTGGCATTTTTTTTGGCTCCCGATTCTTTATTGGAAGTGCTGCCGCAAGCAGCAGTAAAAATCATAAGGGTCATGAAGAAAATCAAAAGAAGTCCAGTTCGTTTTTTCACAAAAGTTCGCTCCTATTCAATTGCTTATGATAATGATTCTCATTCGCGATTATATCTTAACATGATAGAAGAAAAAATGCATCGGCTATTTTATGACCAAAATGAAAATGGTGAAATTCTCCCGGTTTTTTGATGAAAATAAAGAAATTTATCAGAACAAGGATTTCAAAACGTGAAGAAAGTGATATACTAGACTCCGAGATTGATAATCATTATCACTAATAACGAATAGATATGAACGGAAAGGAAGAGACTGGTTTTGGGCTCACAATCGAATAAACAGCTGTCAGCTAAAGATGATGCGATAGATATTGTGACAAAGCCTTTTGGTACAGCAGCTGTTGTCATCATAGGAATCATTGCTTTAGCATTTGGTCTTTTTTTATCAGTATCGCTAGGAGCGGCAAACATTCATTTACACACGGTATGGGAAGCCGTCTTTCATTTTGATTCACAACAAACCTCACATCAAATCATTAGGGAACTGAGGTTACCGCGTACAGTTGGTGCCGCACTTGTTGGTGCCTTTTTAGCAGTATCGGGTGCCATCATGCAAGGCATGACAAGAAATGCGCTTGCGTCTCCTGAAATCATGGGTGTGACAAATGGCTCTGCATTTGCGATTGCCATTGCATTTGCTTTTTTCCCAGGCCAATCTTCTTTTACATTAATTCTTTGGTCATTTTTGGGTGCAGCACTTGGCGCCTCTATTGTATTTGGGGTTGGAACCCTTTCAAAAGGAGGACTTACTCCTGTGAAGCTCGCATTAGCCGGTACGGCTGTTGGCGCACTTTTAAGCTCAATCTCCTCAGCGATTGCCATTCGATTTGACGTCGCGCAAGATATGAGTTTTTGGTACGCAGGTGGTGTGGCTGGTGTGAATTGGAGCAATATTAAGATCATCATTCCAGTTGCGGCTGTAGGACTGATCATCGCAATGATTCTTGCCCGCTCCATCACGGTTTTAAGCTTAGGTGATGAATTAGCAAAAGGGCTTGGACAATATACACGAACAGTCAAGGTACTTGGCATATTGGTCGTGATCCTTTTAACAGGTGCAGCCGTGTCAGTTGCAGGTTCTATTGGCTTTATCGGGCTTGTGATTCCTCATGTTACGCGTTTCTTGGTCGGCGTTGACTATCGCTGGATTATTCCTTGCTCAGCTATTTTAGGGGCTATTTTGCTCATTTATGCAGACATTGCGGCAAGGCTTGTCAATGCGCCGTTTGAAACGCCAGTTGGTGCCATTACAGCCATTATAGGCGTTCCTTTCTTCTTATATTTAGCGAGACGTGAAAGGAGCGGAATTTAAATGGAAATGGTGCAGCAGGCAAAGAAAAAGAAATACAAACGAACGATGCTCATGATCTTTTTAGCGATCGTGGCTGTGTTCATGATTAGTTTAAATACCGGAGAGATTCGGATTTCTCCAATGGATACATTCAAAACATTTTTTGGACTCGGAAGTGAAATGGATGAGCTTGTATTATTCGAGTTCAGACTACCAAGGATGGTCATCGCTTTACTTGTTGGCGCTTCTATCGCTGTATCAGGTGCCATTTGGCAAGGTGTTTCTCAAAATGGTTTAGCTGATCCCGGCATTTTAGGTGTAAATGCGGGTGCAGGCTTTGCGGTGGTTTTGTTTATCTTTGCCTTTCAGGGCTCGATGTCGAACTTAGGTGATTTTT
This sequence comes from Bacillus sp. AK25, assembly GCF_048270685.1. Taxonomy (NCBI): domain Bacteria; kingdom Bacillati; phylum Bacillota; class Bacilli; order Caryophanales; family Bacillaceae; genus Bacillus; species Bacillus sp. AK25. Next base: position 2,949,841 of record NZ_JBLUWC010000001.1, on the reverse strand, counting down.
CGATATTTGTACTGCCGCTTTTCGCTTTCGTAGGTGCCGCCTTTGCTGCATTTCTCATTTATGTGCTAGCGTGGAAAAAGGGCATTACACCTGTTCGATTGATTTTAACTGGTATTGGGATCAATGCTGCATTTTCAGCAGCGATTGTGGTTATTCAATTAAAGATGAGCCCAAATGATTTTAACCAAGCCATTGTATGGCTGTCAGGAAGTATTTGGGGCTCAAGTTGGACATATGTCTTATCAGTCGTGCCGTGGATGCTGATTTTTCTTGTATTAGCGATGGTGAGGGCACGCTACTTAAATATCATGAATTTGGGTGATCAGATATCTTATGGCTTAGGGATTTCAGTTCATAAAGAAAGAAGTTTTCTCATGCTGATTGCAGTTGCATTAGCCGGTGCAAGTGTCGCTGTTGCAGGGAGTATATCGTTCCTAGGATTAGCGGCACCACACCTCGCAAGAAAGCTAGTTGGTCCGAAACATCAAGGAATGATCCCGGCGTCCGCTATGATTGGTGCACTGCTGTTATTACTTGCAGATACACTTGGGCGTGTCATACTTGCTCCATCAGAGGTGCCCGTTGGACTTGTCGTTTCTGCTTTAGGCGCACCTTACTTCATTTACTTATTGATGAAAACGAACTAATGAGGAAGGAGAGTATAACAGATGAATTCACTAGAAACAGAAAAGCTTTGTATTGGCTATCATGACCGTTTGATTGTAGACGATTTAAATATCAGCATCCCAAAAGGCAAGGTGACGACATTAATTGGACCGAATGGGTGCGGGAAGTCAACGATTTTAAAAACAATGTCTCGTATTATGAAGTCCCATCAAGGTGCTGTTTATTTAAATGGCCAGGCGATCCATCAAACACCAACAAAAGAAATTTCAAAACAAATGGCCATTTTACCGCAGACGCCTGAGGCACCAAGTGGTCTGACCGTTTATGAGCTTGTGTCATATGGACGTTTCCCGCATCAAAATGGATTTGGCCGTTTATCAAATGAGGACAAACGAATCATCAGATGGGCACTTGAGGAGACGGGAATGATTGCATTTCATGACCGGCCAATTGAAGCACTCTCCGGTGGACAGCGTCAGCGGGTATGGATTGCGATGGCACTCGCTCAGGAAACAGAGCTGCTTTTATTAGACGAACCAACGACGTATTTAGATCTTGCTCATCAGCTGGAGATCCTTCAGCTATTAGAACGCTTAAACAGAGAGCAGGGCAGAACGGTGCTGATGGTGATTCATGACCTGAATCATGCTGCACGCTTTTCGCATTACATGATTGCCCTCAATCAAGGGAAAGTCATTAAAGAGGGTACACCTCATGAGGTCATGACAAAAGAGGTACTCAGTCAGGTGTTCCACATCGATGCAGAAATTGTTCTTGATCCGAGAACGAATAAGCCGATCTGTTTAACATATGACTTAATGAATCATGAAAGAAAACTTGAAGCTGTGAACGGATAATAGATGGACAAAAAACTCGGTATGTATGACCGGGTTTTTTTGCATTTTTTGATATTACCTTGTTATGCCATTTTCTCCAGTTGATCTTTTTTCGCTTTTATGCAGAAAAGAGGTACTTTTTTACTTTGGACAATGGTAATATACGGTTAGAGATCATAGCTAGAAAGGAAAGAGATGCGTGGAAACAGCAAAAATATTGATTGCAGATGACGAAGAAGCAATTGTAAAAATGGTTGAACGCGTATTAAAAAAAGAAGGGTTTCAACATATTTATAAGGCCTATCATGCAGATGAAGCATTAGATATTGTCAAAAACGAGGACATCCACCTCTTACTTCTAGATGTGATGATGCCCGGTAAGTCTGGCTTTGATGTTCTGCCTGACATCAGGAAAATGACGAAGGCACCAATTTTCTATTTAACAGCAAGAACGTCTGATGTAGACAAATTGACTGGATTTGCACAAGGTGCAGACGATTACATCACAAAGCCATTTAATCCGTTAGAGCTAGTAGCTAGAATTAAGGCGCACTTAAACCGAACATATATCTCCTTACAGGAGGAGCAGGAAGAAGCGCACAGTCAATATGAATATGCTCATTTCTCGTACCATCCTCATGCAGCAGAGTTGAAAGTAAGGGGAAAGGTGACGGCTTGCTCAGCTCAACTTTTGTCCTTGCTGAAGTATTTTTGTGATCATCCGAATGTGGTACTTTCAAAAGATCAAATCTATGAGAAAGTATGGGGTGTACCGTCATATGGTGACAACAACACCGTCATGGTTCATATCCGAAAGCTGAGAGAAAAAATAGAGTTAGATCCAAGTCAGCCTGAATATATTGTGACGATCCGTGGTATGGGCTATAAGTTCATTCCCCAACCTGTGAAGGTTCTTCAATAGTTTATGAATTTACGAACAAAACTTTTCTTTCACTTTGTCGGACAAATGTTTATTGTCATCGTCATTCTGACGATCGGGCAAACATTCTCTGAAAATCTTTATTTTCAAAAGCGCTATGAGAATATGACTGAAACTGGTTTAACGAAGGCAGATGGAGATACACTCATGAGCTGGCTTTATTTTAACGAGGATGGAAAAATGGAAGCCGATGATCAGCTCAAACAAGCAGTGGAAAAACGTGATGGCTGGCTACAAGTGATTGATTCCAAAAAACACAACGTCTATAGCTATCAACTCCCTAAAAACATTCCAACATCTTATCAAAAGGATGAAATGATCAAAATCTTTGAAAAAAGACAATTTAAAGATTACAAGATGTACTTCTGGCCAATTGAGATTGATCAAGAAAGCTTTATCGTCTTATATGGATTTAAAACGAACAGCACAAAGGTAGCCAATTATCTCAAGCAGCATGAGAAAAATCTAGCTGCATTGTCTCAATATTCGGTTGAAACAAAAGAATTTTTGAAAAGAATGAATGGATCGGTGCATCTGTTTAATGAAGAAGGAAAATACTTAAAAGGTATCCGAGCCAAAAGTAATTTGAAAAATAACGTAACGGATGTTGAACTGCTCAAGTATCAATCGAAGCCTTGGGAGTTTAGAAGCGACCTGTCTTATATCAAAGTGAATAAGGATCTGTATATGATTGTTTCGGTGCCAAACAAAGTATACAGCCCAGACGAGCTTTATGATAAGGAGACAGAGGCTTTAAACCAATATACAACGCTCTTGATTGCAGGTCTTGCGCTCACGATTATTATCGTTATGACTTTATGGTACTCGTATCGCTATGGGCTACCAATCTATCACATTATCCGCTGGCTGATTTTCTTATCAAGAAATAAATTGCAGGAGCCAACAAATAGAAAAGGTATTCCAGTAAGTAAAAATAAAAAGGGCCGTATTAAGCGGGAGTACAGGCTGTTTGAGGATATCCTCAAAACAATGGATCAGCTCACCAATACGTTAAAAGAGAATGAAGCAAACCGAAGAAAAATTCAAACCACAAGGGAAGAATGGATCGCAGGGCTGTCTCATGATCTAAAAACGCCTCTTAGCACGATTTACGGCTATGGATTAATGCTAGAATCAGATCAATACCAATGGTCCAAGGAAGAAGTCATGGAAATGGGACAAGTCATTCGTGAGAAATCAGAATACATGTCGACATTGATTGAGGATTTAAACCTCACGTATCGATTGAAAAATGGTGCATTGCCTATTAATCGAAAACCTGTTGAACTTGGTGAATTTTTAGCCTCCATTATGGACGAGTTTTCAAGAAGCACGCTTTCAGAAGATTATTTATCATCCTTTGAAAATCAAACAGAGGGTGTCATGTTTGAGATCGATAAAGCCTGGTTTAGACGAGTCATTGAGAACCTGCTGGCGAACGCAGTGAAGCATAACCAGAAAGGTACTCTTATTCAAGCTGTTCTATCTGAAACAAATGATGAAGTTCGAATCGAAATGAAAGATAACGGACGCGGAATGGCGCAAGAAACGGTGGATCATTTATTTAATCGTTACTATAGAGGGACAAATACGAATGATCCAACAAATGGAACAGGATTAGGACTGGCGATTGCAAAAGAGCTTGTCTTGCTGCACGATGGCGATATTCAAGTAGAAAGTGAATTAGGTCAAGGAACAACTATTGCGATTATCCTAAAGAAAACACCATCTGTAAAATAACCAAAAAACGATTTTCTTTTCTAAAGGAGATCGTTTTTTCTTGTTTTAGGATTGAAATCAATTTTGTAAACGATTACAATAAAATTGTTAACGTGAACAAATTGATTTTCATCATTATAAGAGATGGGGGAGTTTGATGAAAGCCTTTTTAGATGAGCAGTTTTTATTAAACAGTCAAACGGCGGAAAAGCTATACCATGAGTTTGCAAAGAACCTTCCGATTATTGATTACCATTGTCATTTAAGTCCAAAAGAAATCTATGAAAATAAAACGTTCCAAAATATAACCGAAGCATGGCTTTACGGAGATCATTACAAATGGCGCGCCATGAGAGCAAATGGGATACCTGAAACACATATCACAGGAGATGCCTCAGATTATGAGAAATTTTTAGCATGGGCGAAAACCGTTCCGATGACGATTGGAAATCCTCTCTATCACTGGACCCATCTAGAGCTAAGACGATATTTTGATGTCGAAGAACTTTTGAATGAAGAAAGCGCAGACATCATCTGGAAAAAAGTAAATGAAAAGTTGCAAGGAGACGGATTTGGTGCGAGAGATTTCATTGTGAAATCAAATGTTGAAACGGTTGTGACGACAGACGATCCGGTTGATTCGTTGATTTATCACCAACAACTGCGGGAAGAAGGCTTTTCTGTGCAAGTGCTGCCTGGGTTTCGGCCAGATAAGGCATTAGATGTCACAAATGACTTGTTTATCGAGTATGTTCATCAGCTGGCGGAGGTTTCATCTATCCCGATTGAATCCTATCAAGACTTCATAAAAGCACTTCATATGCGAATCGATTTCTTTCATGAACAGGGCTGTTTGATTTCAGATCATGCCATCAACGAAATGACGTACGAAGACACGACGGAAGAAGAAGCTACGATCATTTTTCATAAAAGAATGTCTGGACATCCATTGACGGAAAAGGAGAAGGTTCAATTTAAAACGCACACATTCATTGAACTAGGTCAGGCATATGCTCAGCGGGGATGGGCGATGCAGCTTCATATCAATGCGCTCAGAAACAACAACTCGAAAATGTTTAAGCGACTTGGACCAGATACCGGATATGATGCAATGAATGATGAAGACATTGCAAAACCTCTTTGCCGCGTATTAGATCGGTTAGAACAAGCACATGCATTGCCAAAAACCATCCTCTATTCCTTGAATCCAAGGGACAATGTGGTGATTTCAACGATAGCTGGAAGTTTTCAAGATGGAAAGACTCCTGGGAAAATGCAGCATGGAACCGCTTGGTGGTTTAATGATACAAAGCAGGGAATGACAGAGCAGATGATGGCACTTTCCAGTATCGGACTGATCAGCCGATTTATTGGGATGCTGACAGATTCACGAAGCTTCCTGTCTTACACAAGACATGAATATTTCCGTAGACTGTTATGTGACATCATTGGAGATTGGGTGGAAAAAGGTGAAGCGCCTAATGATCTCAATTTGCTAGGGGGAATGGTAAAAGGAATCAGCTATGAAAATGCAAAGCAGTATTTTCAATTTGAACGGGCAAATGAGCTATCGCATAAAAGCAAGATGATATGAACAAAAAGCAAGAATATGAAAGCGTTTTTATGATAAGATGATAAAAAATCATAAAAGGCGGAATAGCATGACAGTCACAATCAAAGATATAGCAAAATTGGCAAACGTTTCTCATACCACAGTATCAAGGGCTTTGAATAACAGTCCTTTTATTAAAGAGAAAACAAAACAAAACATCTTGTCGATTGCAAAACAGCTGAATTACTCACCGAATGTCCATGCCAGAGGCCTTGTCTCGCAAAAATCATTTACAATTGGTCTGTTTTTTACGAGTTTAACAGAAGGCACATCCTCAAGTTTCTTTGTTGATGCATTAAAAGGCGTCAACAGTGTGATAACAGAAAACTATCATTTGGTTGTAAGAGGAATTGACGATTTTCATGATTACACAACCATTCATAAACAGCGGTATGATGGTATTTTGCTCATGAGCCAAAGCGAGCATGATGAAGCGTTTATCCATCATGTGAAAAAACAGGGCATTCCCATTATTGTACTGAATCGCCGTGTAGAAAGTAATCAAGTGATGAATATATTAGCGGATGATGGTGAAGGGGCATACCAAGCTGCACACTATTTCATTCAGCAGGGGCATAAACAAATTGCCATTATTGAAGGGAAAGAAGGATTTAAATCCACACAAGAAAGAAAAGCTGGTTTTCTGCAAGCACTCATTGACCATCATGTACCCATGAAGAAAGAATACATGATCACAGGCGACTATCATATGAAGAGCGGCTATGAATCAATGGAAGCCTTACTCACTCTTGATGTTCCGCCAACTGCCCTTTTTTGCTCAAACGATGATATGGCGATTGGTGCGATGAATGCATTGTTTGCAAAAGGTAAAAGGTGTCCTGATGATCTCTCTATTATTGGTTTTGATGATATTTCATTTTCATCTTATACAACGCCTGCCCTTACAACAGTCAAAAAGCCAATTGAAAAAATGTGTGCGCTTGGAGCAGAAGCCATTCTTTCAGTCATCAACGGTGAAAAGCAAGAAGACGATCATCTGGAAAAAGTGTATGTCCACACAGAGCTGATGATTAGAGATTCAGTAAAAAAGGTGCAGTAATCAGCATCTTTTAAATAAAAATGTTCACGTGTGCAAAAATGCGAGGAGGAAAAGCGTTTGAGACGATTATCCAAAGATGTGTACCCAGTGGCTGAATATCCTGAAACCATTCTACAAATTGGCGAAGGGAACTTTATGCGGGGATTTATAAATTGGCAGATCCAGAAGCTAAACGACTGTACAGATTTTAAAGGAAGAGCAGTGGTTGTTCCTCCTCGAAAAGGATCAGTGACTGCTCTAAATGAACAAGATGGTTTGTACACTTTATGTATTCAAGGATTTCATGACCAAAAAGAAATGAACGAACGGATCGTCATTCAATCCATCAGCAGGGGAATCAGCACATATACAGATTATGAAGCCTTTTTACATGTAGCGGAAAGTCCTGATGTGCGCTTTGTCTTTTCTAATACAACAGAGGCAGGACTTGTGTTAAGAAAAGAGGACCGATTAGAAGATCGGCCGCAAGTAAGTTTTCCAGGAAAGCTGACAGCCTTCTTGTATCACCGCTTCAAAGCTTTTTCTGGAGATGAGAAAAAGGGCTTGATCATTTTACCTTGTGAATTGATTGAACAAAACGGTGATCGATTAAGAGAATATGTGATCACAATGGCAGCTGAGTGGAATCTTCCGCCTGATTTTGTGGCTTGGGTCAAGGAAGCCAACACGTTCTGTAATACGTTAGTTGATCGGATTGTCCCAGGATTTTCTCAGAAAGCAGCGGAGACTGTTCAAAAAGAAGAGGGGTATATCGATGAATTGCTTGTCACGGCAGAATATTATCACCTGTTTGTCATTGAAGCACCTGCGTTTGTTCAAAAAGAGCTTCCTTTTCAAGAAGCAGGGTTAAACGTACTTTTTGTGGATGATATCGCTCCCTATCGTATGAGCAAGGTTCGCATTTTAAACGGTGCGCATACAGCGATGGTGCCGATTGCATATGCATGTGGCTTGGATACTGTCAAAAAAGCGGTGGATGATGAGCATGTTGGTGTGTTCATTCGCCGCATGCTTGAGGAGGAAGTGCTACCAAGTTTGCCACTTCCTGAAGAAGAGCTTCTTCTTTATACACAATCCGTTTGGGATCGATTCTGCAACCCTTTTGTCAAACATCAATTACTCGATATTGCCTTAAATGGTGTATCTAAATTTCGGGCGCGTATTCTCCCGTCTCTTCTAGATTATATAGAGCTAAAAAAACAGTTGCCTACGAAGCTTATGTTCTCACTGAGCAGTTTGATTTATTTTTATCAAGTCCATGCAGATCAAATAAAGGATGATGAGTCTGTGATGACATTCATGAAGGAAGCATGGGAGGAAGTGGACCATTCCTATGAATTAAGGGTCGATCAACTTCTTTCAAACGAAGTTTTATGGGGGATGGATTTGACGAAGATCGTAGGGCTGAAGGATGCAGTAGCCGAGCAACTCACCTGCATACATGAAAATGGCATGAGAGCTGCTGTTCACCAAATACTTCAATATGAAAGTCAGGGGGAGAAGGCATGAGGGACTTTGTTGTGATTCATCCTTCAGATAATGTTGGTATCGCTTTAAAAGTGCTTGAGCAAGGCGAAGAGCTTCAGCACCAAGGTCATACAATCATTTTAAAAGAAACCGTTGCTAAAGGTCATAAATTTGCATTGGTTGAGATCAAAGAAAAAGAGAATATCATCAAATATGGCTACCCCATTGGTCATGCAGCCACTAAGATTTCTGCTGGAGAATGGGTGCATACGCACAATATCAAAACGAATTTATCAGGTAAGCTCGATTACGAATACCGACCTTCTTTAACAGAAAACCCCTATGAAAAAACGAATCTGACATTCAAAGGGTATAAAAGAAAAAATGGCGCAAGTGGTATACGAAATGAGCTTTGGATTGTCCCAACAGTTGGGTGTGTCAATGGCATTGCCGATCAAATCATTCAAATATTTACCGCTGAAATGGGTGGAGACATCCATCCTTTTGAAACGGCTCTCGTATTAAAGCACAATTATGGGTGCTCACAGCTTGGGGATGATCATGAAAACACAAAAACCATTCTTCAAAATGCCGTAAAGCACCCAAATGCTGGAGGGGTTCTCGTTCTAGGTCTCGGCTGTGAAAACAATGACATTGAGGATTTTAAAGCTACATTAGGGGAGTATGACCAGACGAGGGTGAAATTTTTAAGAAGCCAAGAAGTAGGGGATGAGATTGAGACAGGTGTTGCTTTGCTCAAGGAAATTTATGACGCAGCGAAAGAAGATCAGCGTGAAGACATTCCGTTATCTGAGCTGAAAATTGGCTTGAAATGCGGAGGATCAGATGGGTTTTCAGGCATTACCGCAAATCCACTTTTAGGCAGACTGTCCGATTTTATTGTGGCTCAAGGAGGGACCACCGTCTTAACAGAAGTGCCGGAAATGTTCGGGGCTGAAACGATCTTAATGGAGAGAGCGGAATCAAAAGCGACATTCGACAATATTGTGCAGATGATCAATGATTTTAAACAATACTTTATGGATCATCGACAGCCAGTATATGAAAATCCTTCCCCGGGAAATAAAGCAGGAGGAATTTCGACATTAGAAGATAAATCACTCGGCTGCACACAAAAAGCGGGTACTTCCGTTATAAAGGATGTTTTAACATACGGGGAGCTGCTAAAACGAAAAGGATTGAATTTATTAAGTGCGCCTGGGAATGATTTGGTTGCTTCATCTGCTCTCGCAGCGTCTGGCTGTCAGCTCGTCCTCTTTACAACAGGCAGAGGCACACCGTTTGGCACATTTGTTCCAACGATGAAGGTATCGACCAATACCGCTTTATATGAAACAAAAAAACATTGGATCGACTTTAATGCGGGGGAATTGCTTGAAGATGTACCAGAAGATGTGGTGCTAGAGAAATTCATTGCCACGGTGATTGATGTGGCGAGTGGAAAGCTGTTAAATCATGAAAAAAACAATTTTAGAGAGTTGGCTATTTTTAAAACAGGTGTGACACTTTAAGGCGTCTGGGGGATAAGGAAATGTCTAAAAAACGGAATTTGATGTATGTGACAGCAGGAACAGTACTAACAGGAATTGGACTCGCACGTTTAGCAAAGCAAGGGAAAAAAGACAAAGAAACAAATGGCATAGATCAGGTGTTAAAGCAGATAAAAGCACCAAAGTTCCCAGATCGTGAATTCAATGTCATTCATTATGGTGCAGATAACAAAGGGATAGAGCTTTCGACAAATGCTATTCAGTCTGCCATCGATGATGCACATCGTTTGAAAGGAGGGCGTGTGCTGATTCCTGAAGGGACATTTTTGACAGGCGCTTTAGAATTGAAAAGCAATGTAGAGCTTCATCTTCATGAAAACGCCTATGTGGCCTTTAGCCAAGATACACGTGATTATCTCCCGCTTGTTCTAACAAGATATGAAGGCATTGAGCTCTATAATTATTCACCACTTATTTATGCCCATCATGCAGAAAACATCGCGATTACAGGAGCAGGCACGCTGGACGGGAGAGGGGATGAACACCACTGGTGGCCTTGGAAGTATGGAACAAATGGTCAACCCTCTCAAGATCGGGATCGTCAGCTTCTTTTTGAAATGGCTGAAAAAAGAATACCAGTGGAAGAAAGAGTGTTTGGCGAAGGACATTATTTAAGATCAAGCTTTATCCAGCCATACAATTGCCAAAACATTCTCATTGAAGGAGTAACCGTAAAGGATTCACCGATGTGGCAAGTCCATCCGGTGTTAAGTGAAAACGTCATCGTCCGCGGGGTGAATATCATCGGTCATGGCCCAAATACAGATGGTGTGAATCCAGAGTCGTGCCGACATGTGCTCATTGAAGATTGTTATTTTGATAATGGCGATGATTGTATTGCGATTAAATCGGGCAGAAATGAGGACGGCCGGAGAATCGGTGTTCCATCTGAAAACATCGTCATTCGTAGAAATACGATGCGTGATGGTCATGGCGGAGTAACGATCGGGAGTGAAATCTCTGGAGGCGTCAAGTATGTATATGCAGAGGATAATGTCATGGACAGTCCGAACCTCGACAGGGCATTGCGCATTAAGACCAACTCTGTCAGGGGCGGTACCATTGAACACATCTATTTTAAAAACAATCTAGTGAAAAGCTTAAAGCATGAGGTGGTCTGTATCGACATGATGTATGAGGAAGGGGATGCCGGTCCGCATAGGCCTGTAGTTCGTCATATTGAAGTAGAAGGGTTAAAAAGCAGCGGAGGGCGATATGGTGTCAAGATCGCCGCATACTCACATTCCCCGGTCACACACTTTAAAATGAAAGACTGTGTCATTGACGATGTCACGTACCCTCTTTCATTAGAACATGCAGTATCTCCTTCATTTCAGAAAGTTGTCATTAATGGTGAACATATCAACCAATAGCGGAAGTGAAAACAGCCACGTCAAAGGCTGTTTTTCTTTTATAAGGACAGACAAGACGTATTCGGAATCACATATACAACCTATCTGCACTGTAGTATAATATTCCCGAAATTAGAAAAGAATTGACGAAAGAGATGACGTCAAGCAGTACATAAAGCAGGGGGTTTATTGATGAAGAAGTTAACTGGTATTTGGCTATCATTGTTACTTGTGATCGGTGTTTTAGCAGGGTGTGCAGGTGCGGAAACGGACCAAAAAACAAACAGTTCAAAGCCTAAAGAGACAGCGGCTGCGGCATTTCCTGTATCCATCAAAGATGCAGCTGGTAAAACAGTTGAAATCAAAGAACAGCCTAAACGAATTGTTTCGTTAATTCCAAGTAATACAGAGGTTGCCTATGCCCTTGGTCTTGGAGATAAAATCGTTGGTAGATCAGACTTTGACAACTATCCAAAGGAAGTAGAAAAGGTCGAGAAGATTGGCGGTCTTGATTTCAATGTAGAGAAGGTTATTTCCTTAAAACCTGATCTTGTCTTAGCACATGCATCACAAATGAGCTCAAAAGACGGATTTAAACAGCTTGAAGATGCAGGTATTCAAGTGCTGACTGTTAATGATGCAGCCTCTTTCAAAGATGTGTATAAGTCTATCCATATGATTGGTGAAGCAGCTGGCGTAAAAGAGGCATCAACGAAGCTTGTAGATGAGATGAAATCAAAACTGAATGACATCAAAAAACAAGCAGAATCCATCTCCAAAGACAAACAAAAAACAGTTTTTGTCGAAGTATCAGGTGCGCCTGAAATTTATACAACAGGTAAACAAACGTTTATGGACGAAATGTTGTCTGTCATTCATGCAAAAAATGCTGCTGGCGACCAAACAGGCTGGGTGCAAATGACGGAAGAATCAATTATTAAACGAAATCCTGATGCCATCGTTACGATTGATGGCGCAAGTTTAGCTGATCTGAAAAAAAGAGACGGCTGGAAGGCGGTCAAAGCAGTCAAAGAAAAACAAGTCTTTCAATTGAATACGGATCTGGCATCACGACCGGGACCGCGATTGGTTGAAGGAGTGGAGGCTCTTGCGAAAAGCATCTATCCTGACACGTTCAAATAAAATCATCATCGCATACACAGCAAGCGCTTTACTTCTTGTCGTGAGCATTGGAATGGGAATCTCATTTGGCAGCTTAGGGGTTCCCATTCCTTCTATACTTCGGATCTTTGTTCATGAAGTATTTGGAATTCAGGCCGGAACGATTGATCCAATTGACCGCAATATTATGATGAATATCCGGCTGCCGAGAGTGATATTAGCGGCGTTAGTCGGAGCAGCTCTGGCGTTATCTGGTGCAGCCTTTCAAGGTTTATTAAAAAATCCTCTCGCTGACCCTTATACACTTGGGGTATCTCAAGGGGCATCTGTGGGGGCTGTAGCCACATTGTTTTTCAGTTTGCAGTTTCCCTTGCTTGGCAGTTTTACACTGCCTTTTTTGAGTATGACAACAGCGCTTGTCACACTATGTCTCGTCCTCTTTTTTGCCCGTATGGTTCACCGAGGAATGAGCATTTCTTCTTTAATTTTGACGGGGGTCATCTTTAGCTCTTTTTTAGGAGCCCTCATTTCATTAATGATTGCGTTAACAGGTGATGATTTAAAAGAGATTATTCATTGGCTTCTAGGCAGTGTGTCTATGAGAGGTTGGCGATATATTGCTCTTTTCCTTCCTTTTTTCCTCATTGGTACATTTGCACTGATCTTGATGGGAAGAGATTTAAATGTGATGACATATGGCGAAGAAAAGGCAAAACTGTTAGGGGTGCATGTGAAACGGAGCAAATATGTGGTGTTGCTTGCTGGTTCGATTCTGACTGGCAGTGCGGTGGCTGTGTCAGGAACGATCGGATTTGTAGGACTGGTGATTCCACATTTTATCCGTCTTTTATCCATTACGGATCATCGTCATTTGCTGCCTTTGTCGATGCTGAATGGTGCTTCCTTTCTCGTTTTAGCAGATGTGCTCTCCCGTACGATCATTGAACCGACTGAATTGCCTATTGGCATCATTACGGCGTTAATTGGTGCTCCTGTCTTTGGCATCATCCTCATCCGCAGATATAGAGGAGGGACGCATCTATGATTCAAGTGAAGGAAGTTAGAGGAGGATATGGTGAAAAAGAGGTCATTCACGGCGTGAGTTTTGAAGTGGAGCGAGGGGAATTCCTCGGCATTCTTGGTCCAAATGGGAGCGGTAAGACGACACTGCTTAAAATGATCGCAGGTATTTTAGCACCTGAGAGCGGCCAAGTAACACTAAGTGGTCATCCAGTTCAATCCTACCGGGCAAAGGCACTTGCGCAAAAATTGGCGGTTCTCCCCCAGAAGACCGATCAAGCCTTTTCATTTACAGTGGAAGAAACGGTCCAGTTTGGGCGTTATCCCTATCAGAAAGGGTGGCTACAATCTGTTACAAAAGGAGATATCGAGATTGTCAGCAAGGTGATGGACCAAACAGATATTGCTCAATTTAAGAATCAATCCATCCATGAGTTAAGCGGTGGAGAACAGCAGCGGGTTTACTTAGCTCAAGCGCTGGCTCAGTGCCCTGACTATTTATTGCTGGATGAACCAACCAGTTTTCTTGATTTAGCTTATCAAAAAGAGTTACTCGATTTGATTAAACAAGAGACCACTTCCTCTAACTTAACGGTGATCGGTGTGTTTCATGATGTGAACATTGCCAGCTTGTATTGTGACCGTTTGCTTTTGCTGAATGAAGGAAAGACGGACATGCTGGGAGAACCGCATCATGTGTTGACCACCGAACGGGTGAACCGGGTGTATGAAACAAATGTAACACCTCTCCAACATCCACTGCGGGCAAACCCTCAGCTGGTAATTGAACCTGCGTCCATCTCTGAACATTCAAGGTTGAACTTAGCAGATGGGTGGAAAACATATGGCGCAAACGGAATGACATTTTCTACTCATCAGCCATTGCGTATCCTTTCATCACATGAGAAAAGTGGGGGTTTCTTTTGGACACGGTCCCTTGGAACGGGAACTGAAGCACTCCATGACATGCTGGATGATGAGGAAGGGTACTTCTTTCTTGGTCAATCTGATGGGCCGAAGCAATACGCCGCTGAAGATGACGAGGAAGATGTCCTTCTTTATGGGATGCATCAAGAAGGAGAGCTGTCCGTTTGGCTTGTGCTGAAAGGAACGATATCAGATGGTGCGTCTGTCCAGCTAATGGGCGAGCTGATGCACTTCATCAAACAAGAGATAAGTATCCAGGTACATCATCTTTGTATCGCTGCTGCCAATGCAGAAGAAAAGGAGCATACTGCTCATTTACATGAAAGAGTCAGACTGAAAGTGAAGCATCTTCTTCATACATTAAATGCAATGAAAAAGTGAACCGGCTGGTTCACTTTTTTGTTGAAAACATCAACATCTACTTATGTCATCCACTGAATATTTGAAAAAAACGAAAAATATGTTGCTAAATAAATCATATTGCTTTTATAATAAGAATAATGAAAGCGTTTTAATAATTAATTGTTTAAAAATGCAACAATCGGAAGGGGAGGATCATTTGAACATTCAAGGAATCATTCCAGCTATTTTGACACCGCTTACAGAAGAAGAGCATTTTCATCCAGAAGTGACAAAGCAACTTATTGATCATTTAATCGACTCAGGTGTGCACGGCATCTTTGCTTTAGGGACAAACGGCGAATTTCATTTGTTTTCAGAGGAAGAAAAGCTTCAAATTGCTGAAACTGTTGTAAAGGCTGCGGGCGGCAGGGTGCCTGTATACATGGGAGCAGGTGAGAATAGCACTGATGCAACCATTAAGCTGTCAAACAAGTTCGCAGATTTAGGCGTAGATGTCTTGTCGGTTATCACCCCTTATTTTGTTGCGCCATCACAAGAGGAGCTGTATGAGCATTTTCGTGATATTTCAGAAAATGTGACCATCCCCATCTTACTTTATAACATTCCATCAAGAACAGGTGTGTCACTTGCGCCAGAGACGGTTGCAAGGCTCAGCGTCCTACCGAATGTGTTAGGTATTAAAGACAGTAGTGGAGATATTGCCAATATCAAAGCGTATCTCGATGTCACAAAGGATGAAGAGTTTGTCGTGCTTGCAGGAACGGATTCCCTCATTTTAGAGACATTGAAGTTAGGCGGAACAGGTGCAGTGGCGGCAACGGCAAATGTGCTTCCCAAAACCGTCGTTGGCATTTATGAATCGTTTCAGCAAGGAAATCTTGACCAAAGTGAGCAATGTCAGCAGCAGCTGCAGCCGTTAAGAGCGACATTCACATTAGGAACGTTACCAGCACCTTTGAAAAAAGCAGCTGAACTTTCAGGGATTCCTGTAGGTCCGCCAAAAAGCCCGGTCAAAGCATTATCCGGCGAGGCTTTAGAAGCTGTGGCGAACATGATGGAGAATTATCGGATACAAGCAAAAGCAGCAAAGGAGTCGTGAAGAGATGACAATATCACATTATCACTTTCAAACGGCATCACACATTGTTTCTGGCGCCCACTCTCTAGAGCTCCTTGGGGAGAAACTAGAGCTATTAGGACTAAGTAAGTTGAGATCGATCTTTATTTTAACGCAGCCATCCATCGTATCTCTTGGTTACGCAGATCAAATCAAAACAGAACTTGCAAAAAAAGGGATTGCGAGTGAGATCAGCACAGAGATTAAGCCTGAACCAACGGAAGAAAATATCGAGGACGTATTCCAGATATTTTTAAAAGGGGAGCATGAAGCCATTATTGGGATTGGTGGCGGGAGTGTGCTGGATGCGGCTAAAATATTAGCTGTTCTAAAGACGAATGATCAGCCAATTTCTGATCTCGTTGGCACGAACCTTGTTAAAAAAAGAGGAGTTCCAACGATTCTCATTCCAACAACCTCAGGTACGGGATCAGAAGTGACACCAAACGCGATTGTTACCTTTCCGGAAAAAGAATTAAAAATTGGCATGGTCAGCCCATACCTTTTGCCTGATCTTGTGATCTTAGATCCCGCACTGACACTCAAATTGCCAAAAGCCATTACCGCAGCTACAGGGATGGATGCTTTTACGCATGCGCTTGAATCGTATATTTCAAATAAAGCCAATCCATTTAGTGATATGTTTGCACTCGAATCGATGAGGCTCATTTCAGGAAGTATTCAGGAGGCCTATCATCACGGGGATAACATGACAGCAAGGGAAGATATGCTGGTTGGTGCCATGTATGGCGGGATGGCGCTCACAAGTGCTGGAACCGCTGCTGTTCATGCAATGGCTTATCCGTTAGGGGGGAAATACAAGATTTCACACGGTGTCGCTAATTCCATGCTGCTTCCTCATGTTACGGCGTTTAATGCAGACCATATCAAAGATTGTCTTGAAGATATTGCTAGAGTGATAGGGATCGAAGAGAAAGGCTCAAAGCATACGCTTGCAGAGCAAGTGATTCGTCAAATTGAAGTGTGGACAGCGGATTTACACATTCCTCAACAACTCAAAGCCTTCGGTGTGTCAAAAGAAGATGTGCCGGCACTTGCTGAAGCTGCTTCGGAGGTGAAAAGATTAATGGATAACAACCCGAAGCCGATGTCTGTCTCTGATATTGAACAGATCTACATGAAACTGCTCCACGTTTAACACTTCATACGTCACTGGGATGGGACATGAGAAGTTGCTTCATACGGCTTGCACACAAAGGGGGATTTTAAGTGAATGTCTTAAGCAGTTCTGTCATCACATTTATTTTAATCGTCATTATTCTCTATATTCTGTTTACGACCTGGCTGACGATGCGTTTCCGCAGTAAGTCTAACTCAGAATTTAACAATGCCGCTAAGTCACTTCCAGCTATTGTGGTCGGTATTTTGTTAATGAGTGAATTCATTGGGACGAAGTCAACTGTCGGAACAGCTGAATCTGCTTTTACACATGGGCTTTCCGCTTCATGGTCTATTATCACAGTTGCTATTGCCTTTTTTATTTTTTCCTTTTTCTTAGTGGGAAAGTTTTATCGAACAGGACAATACACGATTTCAGGTATTATTGATCAAAAATTTGGGAAATCAACAAAGCTTGTTGTCTCTGTCATTATGATTGCAGCCCTGCTCTTAGTGAATCTAGGAAACTATTTAAGTGGTTCAGCTGCCATTGCATCCATTCTTGGCCTTCCTTTAATGACCTGTGCCATCATCACGGCGGTTGTGAGTACATTTTATTTTACTTTCGGAGGAATGAAGGGGGTTGCATGGGTCACGATCCTTCATTCAATTGTGAAGTATGCGGGGATTTTAATTACACTAGGGGTAGCCCTTTATTTAACAAAAGGCTTTGAGCCAATGAAACAAACATTACCCGACCATTTCTTTACATGGGATGGGACCATCGGTTGGGGAACGATTGGAGCTTGGTTTATAGGAAACATGGGGGCCATTTTTGCGACGCAGTTTATCATTCAAGCGATCACCTCGTCGAAAAGTGAGCGAGAAGCGAAAAAATCGACCCTGTATGCAGCACTCCTTTGTTTGCCGCTTGCCATTGCGATCGGGATCATCGGTGTCTCAGCCCGTTATTTGTATCCAGACATTGACCCTATTTATGCTTTCCCTGTCTTTTTACAGCATATGAATCCGATTTTGAGCGCTATTGTGGCAACATCGCTTGTCGCATCCATTTTTGTTGGTGTCTCGACGGTTGCACTTGCTACAACCACGTTGATTATTGATGACTTTTATGTACCGAAAAAGAAACCATCACCAGAGCAGCGTATGAAGGTGACTCGGTATGTAGCTGTCATGGTTGGGATTGTGCCGCTTGTGGGGGTCGCACTTGCACCAGAGTTGCTGTCACTTTCCTTTTTTACACGAGCACTTCGAACATCGATTGCAGTTGTAGCAGCAATGGGCTTTTACTTGCCATACTTTAATTCAAATAGAGGAGCAACCATTGGTCTTGCCGCTTCAGGCATCGCCACGACGGTGTGGTATTTACTCGATAATCCATTTGGAATCGATAATATGTATGTGGCCATTATCATTCCTTTCCTAGTTCTGGTGATGGATCGATGGATCAGCCCGCCAGCTAAAAAGGATCAATCATTGAAAGGAGAATTATGATGACAAATGAAGACATCATGATCAAAATAGATGGAAAATTGCGACAAAATGAACAAGACGCAGCAAGAAAAGAAGCCTTTCTACCAACAGATTGCGTGCAAAACCATGCGGCTAATCTCATCGAGCTGGATAATGGAGATTTGCTGTGTGTATGGTTTGGCGGTACGCAAGAAGGAATTCCTGATATCTCTATCTATATGTCAAGGCTCAAGCAAGGAAGTAATCAATGGACGAAGGCTGTGAAGCTGTCTGATGATTCTACAAGATCTGAACAAAATCCAGTTCTTTTTCAAGAGAAAGATGGCAGGCTGTGGCTGCTTTATACCGCACAACTTTCTGGCAATCAAGATACAGCTCTTGTGAGATATCGTTTATCGGAGGATAGAGGAGAGACTTGGGGAGAGATTGGTACTTTATTTGATCAGCCGGGGACGTTTATACGACAGCCTATTGTTGTATTGGATAATGATGATTGGCTCCTTCCGGTGTTCTATTGTAAAACGATTCCTGGTGTAAAATGGACAGGAAACCGTGATGTCAGTGCTGTGAAGATTTCCTCAGATCAAGGGAAGACCTGGGAAGAGGTCACTGTGCCCAACAGTACTGGCTGTGTTCATATGAATATCGGAAAATGTGCGGATGGTTCCCTGCTTGCCCTCTTTAGAAGCCGGTTTGCTGATTCGATTTATATGAGCCGTTCAGTGGATCATGGACGGACATGGTCTGAGCCAAGAGCAACAGAGCTGCCAAACAATAACTCATCCATTCAATTTACGGTGCTCCATAATGGTCATCTTGCCCTCGTTTATAACCATATCAACGCGGATGATCAAACAGAAAGAAGAGCGTCCTTGTATGATGAAATTGAGGATGAAGGCGATACACGAACGGCTGTTGATACAGAGGCGCGTCCAGCCTTTTGGGGAACACCGCGTGCGCCAATGACACTTGCCATCTCGACGGATGACGGTGCGACATGGCCCGTCAGACGTAACCTTGAAATTGGCGATGGATATGCCATGACAAACAACTCAAAGGACAAATTGAATCGAGAGTATTCCTATCCATCCATCACAGAAGGAAAAGATGGTAGTCTGCACATTGCGTTTACTTTTTACCGGCAGGCCATCAAGTATGTGTGTGTGTGTGAAGAATGGACTCATCACACGTCTTAACCGCAAGGGATCAGTGTTTCCGTGAATTGTAACCCTCATTTTCTTCATTTATAATTGATGTTTGGAGGGTTGTCTCAATTTGCTAACATTTGGACTCCCTCAACGTATGTCTCACGATGAAGAGATAAAAAATGGGGGTCCTTTTCATGAATATAAAAGTATTAGGTATTGCGCCGTATAAAGGATTAGGCGATGTATTAATCGACCTTGCCAAAGACGAAAAAAGCATCACATTCCAGCTTGAAGTCGGAGATCTTAGGTCTGGTGTTGCACTGGCAGAACAGGCCGAGGCTCAAGGAATGGATATTATTATGAGCCGCGGGGGGACAGCTGCGCTTATTCAAAAACATGTCAACATTCCAGTGGTGGATATCCCTGTGTCAGGCTACGACTTGCTTCGTGCCCTCACGCTGATTAAAGATTACCAAGGGAAAAAAGCAGTAGTTGGATTTGAAAATATTACACAAGGTGTACGCACTATTGGAGAGTTATACGGGATCAAAATTGATATTTATACGATACAGCAAGAGGAAGAAGTGTGGGATCTATTACAGCAGTTACAGGAGCAAGGGACACAGGTTGTACTGGGTGATGTGATTACAGATAAAGCGGCCAAGGAGTTGGGGATGCAAAGCATGCTCATTACCTCAGGACGTGAATCTGTCAAAGAAGCGTTTCATCAAGCAAAACAAATGTACCGTTTATATAAAGAGGCGACAGCTGAGCAGCGCCTCTTTCGTGAAATGATTGACCAAGAGTCAAAAGGGATGCTGATCATTGATCAGCACAATCAGCTTTATTTTATCAATCAGCAAATGAAAGAATGGACAGAAAAAGGGTTATTTGCACCGTTTACGTCTCATGTTGATGTGATGGATTGGTGCCCGGCGCTTGAACCAGCAGTAAAAGCAGTTCGAGAAGGAAAACAAAATGGATATTCTCAAATCTCCTTTCAGCAGCAAGTGTGGCATGTCAAAGGAAGCTTATTATCTAAAGGTGAGCTACTTTTGACGATTGAGAAGCCTTCTGCTGTGATTAATAGGGAGGGGCAGCGTATATGGACGCTGGCTGCACCTGTTCATTCAGCACATCCATTTGCTCTTTTTACTGAGCAGAGTTCAAATATGAAAGATGTGATTAAAAGGGCAAAGGCGTTCAGCCAAACAGATCGATCGATTTGTCTCTATGGTGAACAAGGAACTGGTAAATCAAGCCTTGCTTTTGCTATTCACCAAATGAGCGAGAGGAAAAATGAGAGCTTTATGACGGTGCATTGCAGCCGTTTGACTGAATTAGATGATGTAAACATAATTCCGGTGCATCAAAAAGGGACGATCTTTCTGAAGGATATTGATCGTGTCCCAATGGCTATGCAGCCCATTATGGCCGAGCAGCTTATTCATCATCAGCAGAACATTCGCTGGATGGCTGCATCTACGGTTGATTTGTTCAAATTGATGCAATCTGGGGCGTTTCATGAAGACCTATATACGTGTTTGCAGGAGCTCGTCATTCATGTCCCGCCGTTATCTGAACGGGCAGAAGATATTGAGGATATGAGCCGGTTATTTATAGCTGAATTAAATTCTCTTTATGGGACTCAGGTTGTTGGGCTGTCAGCAGATGTGATTGCAGCCTTTCAAAACGAGCGATTTAGAGAAAATGTCCGGCAGTTCAAGCGGATTATGGAGGAACTGGTGCTGACAACAAAAAGTGGATATATCACGTTGAGTAAAGCAAAGCCGGCAATTGAGCAACTTGCTTCTGAGAATGAAGAAAAACAGCTGTCCAGCTATTTACATGGCACGCTTGACGAGATTGAAAGACGAATCATTCGGACGGTACTGGAAGAAGAAAATATGAATCAATCAAAAGCAGCAAAGCGGCTGAATATTAACCGCACGACGCTGTGGAGAAAGTTAAAGGAATAATATGCAATGAGACCGAGGTGTCTAAATGACAAACGATCTATTAAAAAAAGGAGCGAACTTAGAGCAAAAGGTGATCATTGTGGCTGATGATTTAACAGGCGCAAGTGATACAGGTGTTCAATTTGTGAAGGCCGGTTTAAAAGCCTCTGTGCTGTTCCAGCCGTCATTTGAGGATATGAGCCGGTACAAGGAGGAAGATGTACTGATTGTCGATACAGACTCGCGAAGTATGTCTTCTGAAAGAGCGTATAATGAGGTCAGTCAAATGGTTCAGCCGTTTCTACAAGGAGATTCACACCTTTTCTTTAAAAAAATAGATTCAACGTTAAGAGGAAATATAGGAATAGAGCTTCAGGCACTAATGGATCTTGGCCGGTTTGATGCGGCAGTCATTGCCCCCGCTTACCCCGATGCGAATAGATCTACGGCCTATGGGATTCATTATGTGGAGGGTGTGCCTGTTCATCTATCAGAAGCAGCGAAGGACCCAAAAACGCCTGTCCTGACATCCAGTATTTCAGACTTAATTGACGAGCAGACAAACATCAAGCCAAAACATCTTTCGAAGCAAGCGGTCTATTCAGAGCTAAACGAAACGAGTCATGACGTTTCATCTTTATTAAAACATGGTCATCAATGGTTTGTGTGTGATGCAGAAACGAACAATGATTTAACACAGATCGTTGATTTGTTTATGAAGATCAATCAAAGAGTGCTTTGGGTCGGGTCAGCTGGACTTGCTGGCGCATTATCATCCTATGTTGCGAAACACCGCAATCTTTCTCATGCAAAAAAGCATGAATCTGTTCTCATCGTTTCAGGAAGTGCTTCTCAAAAAACAATTGAGCAGTTTGCTTTTTTAAGAGAAAAGCACGATTGTCTCGAGGTGAAAGTGAACCCGTTGAATGTATTAAACGGCCGTGAAGCATGGGAAAGGAAATCAGTCATGGATCAGCTGCTCATGCGTCAGGATGAAGATATTCTCCTTTATACAGACGCAAGGCCAGAAATGG
This sequence comes from Bacillus sp. AK25, assembly GCF_048270685.1. NCBI lineage: Bacteria > Bacillati > Bacillota > Bacilli > Caryophanales > Bacillaceae > Bacillus > Bacillus sp. AK25. Next base: position 2,927,355 of record NZ_JBLUWC010000001.1, on the reverse strand, counting down.
TTGAACAGATGTTGGCATACGGTGAAGCGAATGGCATGACAAGACAAGAAGTAGGAAGTACCTTATCTGTCTGTCTTGGTAAGATCACAAAAGACATTGTTGAATTAACAGGGGTGAAACGCCTTTTTTTAACTGGTGGAGATACGGCGCGTGCGATATGCCATGAGCTTGGAGCAGGCGGGATTCAGCTGTTGAAAGAAATTGAACCCGGCATCCCGCTTGGGCGGCTCGTTGATACGAGTGTATATGCGGTCACAAAAGCAGGGGCATATGGTCAAAAAGATTCTGTGCTCCATGCGGTTGAAGTGTTGAAAAACATAGAGGAGGTAGACGAATGGCAAAACCAATCATTGCTGTAACGATGGGAGATGCTTCTGGGATTGGTCCTGAAATTATTTTAAAAGCCTTCCAGCAAAGCCGTTTACATGAAGAAGCCGTTCTATTTGTCATTGGAGACACCTATATATTAAATAGGGCGAAAGATTTTGTGAATACAGATGTGGAGATTGTCAGTATTAAAGAACCGGAGGAAGCGGAACAAGTAAAAGCTGGTACCGTTCCTTGTCTTGATCTTCATCTATTAACAAGTGATATTCCAGTAGGAGAGATTTCAAAAGAAGCAGGGAATGCCGCTTTTCGATATCTTGAAAAAGCCATTACACTTGCGAATGACCGTAGAATTGACGGCATTTGTACAGCACCGTTAAACAAGGAAGCACTTCATAAGGCTGGTCATATGTATCCAGGGCATACAGAAATTTTAGCTGACCTGACAGGTACGGACGATTATGCCATGATGCTGGCAGCTCCTAATTTAAAAGTGGTGCATGTGACGACACATATCGGATTAATGGATGCCATCTTAAAAATCAATCCTGAGCGTGTATACACAACGATTAAACTGGCTCATGATACCCTCGTTCGGTCTGGTATCCCTGCACCTAGAATTGCTGTGTGCGGGATTAATCCACATGCCGGGGAGAATGGTCTGTTTGGAAACGGAGAAGAAGAGGAGAAGATCATTCCAGCGGTAGAACGAGCACAGGATGAAGGGGTTCAAGTATTTGGCCCGCTACCAGCTGATACACTGTTCTTTAGGGCGACAAGAGGCGACTTTGATATCGTTGTGGCGATGTATCATGATCAAGGGCATGGACCAATCAAGGTGCTTGGCTTAGAATCAGGCGTGAACATTACAGTTGGATTGCCTATAATCCGTACAAGTGTCGATCATGGGACGGCATTTGATATTGCAGGAACAGGAAAGGCTGATTCTGCGAGTATGGAAGAAGCCATTCGGCAGGCAATCATGCTTTCTGGTACGAGAGAGAACCGATAGTAAAAGAGAAAGAGCCTTCCAATGGAGGCTCTTTCTTTAGTTCATATACGTTCCGCCATTCATATTGATGGTTTCCCCTGTGATGAAATCTGACTGATCAGAGGCTAAAAAGGTAACGGCGTTTGCGACTTGCTGCGGTGTTCCAATTGTTTTCAGAGGAATTCTTTCTAAAACAGATCTACGGTATTCATCACTCCACTGTTTGCTCATGTCTGTCTCAATTGGCCCAGGACAGACAGCATTTACATGAATGTGATGTGCTGCTAATTCTTTGGCAAGATGCATCGTTAAGTAATTGATACCTGCCTTTGAAACGCCGTAAGCAGGTGATGCATTGTGATGAGGGGTTTTGCCAGTAGTTGAACTCATGTTGACAATCTTCCCGCCTTGCTGTTTGATCATGTCAGGAATGACTGCTTGACACATGAGAAACGTACCCGTCAAATTAATATCAATTAGTCTTTTCCATTCATCAACAGATGTATCGACTGTTGATTTCCGCAAATTGATCCCAGCATTGTTGACCAATATATCAATCTGTCCGAAATGGTTTTTTGCCTTCTCAACGAGGGAGGCAGCTGTCGCTGGTAAACTAGCATCACCAGCGACAGAAACAGCGCGTGTCTCTTCTTTATTCAGAGAGGAGCAAACGTCTTGCAATAGCACTTCATTCGTTCCGTTCAGCACCACTTTAGCTCCTTCAAAGACAAATGCCTCCGCAATGGCGCAGCCAATCCCTCTGCTTGCACCTGTAATGATTGCTACTTTGTTTTGTAAAGTCATCTATCATCCCACCCATCTGTCATAATTAAAAAGCGCTTTCATTTATTATAAAATGTGATGTTTCATCATTCAACATATAAAGTGGGGATGAATAGGTTTTGAATAAAAGTGTTTCATAATAAAACAAATACATCTTTTCCACTTCAGGGTATACTAAAAGGAACAAGCAATGGATAAGGGGGAACCTCATTGAAACTTTATACAAAAACCGGAGATCAAGGTCAAACAGGCTTGATTGGCGGGCGAGCTGATAAAGATGACGCAAGAGTAGAAGCGTACGGTACATTAGATGAGGCGAATAGTTTGATTGGACTAGCCCATGCAAACTTAAGGCAGCATGGCGAATTGTTTCAAGATATTCTATCTGAGCTGATGGTCATTCAGCATGAACTGTTTGACTGCGGCGGTGATTTAGCAGCGGTGAAACCACCGAAAGAAGGCAAGTTAAAAGAAGAATCTGTCACAGTCCTTGAAAAGCGAATGGACGTGTATGTAGAAGAAGCCACGCCGCTGACTAAATTTATTTTACCTGGCGGCCAGGAAGGTGCTGCCCTCTTACATGTAGCGCGAACAGTCGTCAGGAGAGCCGAGCGGCATATTGTGACACTCGCAAAGCAGGAGGAGATTCCAGCAGTTACGCTCACATATGTGAACCGTCTATCCGATTATTTATTTGCTGCCGCCCGTATTGTGAATCATCGGCTTGGTGAAGCGGATGTTGAATATGAACGAAGTGCGCTTGTGTTTCGGTCTAAATGAGGAAAAGCACTCTTCAAATGGAAGAGTGCTAAACGTCCTCCTTCTGTAAGTAGAGAAGGAATTCTAAGTCACTTTTTTTCAATGAACACTTTATTTCGTATACAAATGCTTCATCAGCTCTTTATTTTTTTGAATAAATATGTCATTGTGCGAAGATACCATCCCATGAGCACCTGCATCGGGCATTACGTATTGTTTGGCTTGGTTTACCGCATTTGCGGCATCCTGAAAAGCCCCAGCAATCAAATGCAATTTTCCTTCATGATGCAAAATATCGCCTGCTGCATAAATGCCCTGAACTGACGTCTCACTCAGTGGAGTTCCTGCAATCCAATAATCTTTCTGTTCTAGCTTAATGGTACTATTCGTAAGTAATTCTTTGTCTCGCTCGTATCCATGATTGATAATAACTTCATCTGTTGCTAGCTCAAATAAAGTCTCGTCCTGATGCTCTTTGAGGACAACCGTTTCAATCCGCTCATGATCGTCTGCTGCAATGAGCTTTTCAATCGAGGTATGAAGCAAACATTGGACAGAGCTGTTTTTCAGGCGCGATATTTCAGCTTCATGTCCTTTCAAGGCATCTTTCCGATAGGTCAAATACACTTGTTTGGCAATTGGCTCCAGCTCATTTGCCCAATCAATGGCTGAATTCCCACCTCCTGAGATCAACACGGTTTTATCTTTAAAGCGTTCAAGGGATTTGACCGTATAATGCAAATTTTGAACCTCGAATCGTTCTGCACCCTCAATATCTAATTTAATCGGCTTGAGAATCCCTCCTCCAACAGCTAAAATGACGGTTTTAGAGTAATGTTTTTGATTGGAGGCGGTGTGAAGAACAAAGTGACCTGTTTCATCTTGAGAAATAGAGGTAACCTTTTCTCCGAGTACGACCTTTGGTTCAAAGGTCAGTCCTTGAGTAACAATCTGTTCAATTAGCTGTGAGCCTGGAACAGGCGTTAATCCTCCTATATCCCAGATCATTTTTTCTGGATAAACATGAACCTTTCCCCCGAGGACTGGCTGGAATTCAATCAACTTCGTTTTCATTTCACGCAATCCACTATAAAAGGCGGAAAACAATCCAGCAGGTCCACCGCCAATAATTGTTACATCATATACTTCCATGTCTTTCATCGCACACGTCGCCTCACTTCTTTTGCTTTAAAAATGATTTCATACCTGATCCATGCCTAGTCAAATGCTTTGAATTCCTATGATCCAGTCTCATCTATTTTCTAATTGCTGCTGCAAGACTTCTAAAAAATGGATGCGACTATAAGCAGGTCCTCCTTCAAGAAGTGGATTCACTACATTGATATAGACCTGATCCTTTTTAAAGGCAGTCATATTTTGAATAACAGGATTCTTTTTCATGTCATCAAATGCATGTTGTGCCTCTTGATTTTCATCCGTAGAAAATTGTACAAATAGATAATCAGGATTCATTTCCCCTAGTTGCTCGACAGAGATTGCTTCTTGCGTCTTTGCCAACTTAATCGGTTCAGGAACGGCAAGACCCAATTCGTTATACAAGACAGGATTGAAATACACATCTTCTGGATATACGTAGGCTTGTGCTCCCCGAATTCGAATGATGGCTACTTTTTTATTCTTGAGCTTCTCCTTTAACGAGGCTTTTGCGTCTTTGACATCTGTTTTGTATTGAGTGAGGATTTTGTCTGCTTTCGTCTGTTTCCCTGTTAAATCGGCCATTAGCTCTAAATTAGCCTCCCAATTTGTCGCGATATGGGATATTGGAATGGTCGGAGCAATTTTCTCTAACTTGTTTAGTACGACTTGTTGAAATTTAGAGGAACCTAAAATAACGTCAGGTTTCAATTTCAATATTTTCTCAAAATTCGGCTGCTGTTTTTCCCCAATTGATTCGGAATCGCCTGTGATCGAAGCAAATATTTTCGGAAACTTTCCTCCTACTGATATTGCCCCTGTTGGATGAACATCAAGTACAAGTGCATCTTCCATCGCTTCCATCGCCCCAGTAATGACGATTTTTTCGGTTTTTTTCGGGATAGTATACGTTTTCCCAAGATACTCTATTGTTTTCGTAGCAGCATCTCCTGAATCTTCAATTCCGATATTTTTGCTTTCGGAGGCCATAGTTGATTGCTTAGGTTTGTCTCCGCCACCGCAAGCCGCCATGATCAGCATCAGTAAGGAAATGAAGCCGATGATCATTAATTTTTTATTCATCTTTTCAAAACTCCTCTCAAACTGTCTATTGTGGTCGTGCTTTATTTCATCCCCAAATGTTCACGCAAGGTGGATCCTGTATATTCACTCCTAAACAAGCCATGCTGGACAAGTAAAGGGACCAATTCGTTAAAAAATAGTTCTAGTGATTGTACTGAGCCCGGAAGTGCAATGAATCCGTCTAAAGCACCTGTTTCAAACCATCTGGTTATTTCTTTCTGTGCATCCTCAGCTGTTCCCACGATTACCCAGTGTGCCGATCCAATGACCTCAGGCCTAGAGAGTAGTTCTCTTACGGTAGGCTGCGTTTGTACAATCAACCTGCGCAGCAAATCAGCATGGGTCTGACTGCGTACCTGCTCATCCAATCCTTGTAGCATATCGGCAGGAACGGGTTGATCTAAAGGGAGATGGCGAATATCGAGACCTAGAATCGATTGAATTGCTGCATAACCTTGTGCAGTGCTTAGATGGGAATGTGCCTCTCTATACATTTCATGCGCCTCGTCACGTGTTTTTCCTAAAAAAAAGTACAAGCCAGGCAGCACACGGATGTCATCCGGCTGGCGGCCATGCTTGCATGCTCTTCTCCTCATGTCTTTCCGTAATTGAATAGCTGAGGCCATATCAGGGGTGGATGCAAACATCGCATCTGCAGTTGAAGCGGCAAAATCACGCCCCTTTTCCGAAGCACCTGCCTGAAACAAAGGAATGGTTCCTGACGGATGGGCCGGCACATTGAGCGGACCCTTAACATGAAAGAAATGCCCCTCATGTTGAATAGAAGAAATTCTCTTCTTGTCAGCAAATTGTCCTGTCGTCCGATTGATGAGTAGCGCCTCGTTTGGATAGCTCTCCCAAAGCTTGCGTACAACATCCGTAAATTCCATCGCTTTCTTATATCGTTCCTCTGATGATGGCATGGGTGAATGGCTAAAATGATCGGCTCCGTCGATCGAAGTGACAATATTCCAGCCGGCACGTCCATTGCTGATCGAGTGCAAGGATTGAATCTGTCTTGCCACTACATATGGAGGATTGAACGTAGTCGAAGCGGTTGAAACAAGTCCAATTTGATTCGTCTCATGTGCAATCGAAGCAAGTAGAACCGTTGGATCAAGACCTCCAAAGCCAGGGGAATGATCCAAAGACTCTATGTGGAGGACCAGCGCATCCGGCTTAAAAAGAAAGTCAAGCTTGGCCATCTCTGCTCTCTTTGCAAGCTCGACGTAGAAGTTGGTTGAGAATAAGTGTTCTACCATGCTGTTTGGATGCTGCCAGCCTTTTCCCTTCAGCCAGGTCGCTGACAAGGACAATCCGATACAAAGCTGCCTTTTTTTGTTCACATCATCTGCCTCCCTGTCGTTGCTGAATATCACTCAGCAATAATTGATATTGATAATCATTATCATCGAATAGTATAGCAAGGACCTCGTGAAATGCGAATACACAAATAACGAATATCACATGCATTATTATCTAATCAGGGCTGACAGAAGAGAGATGATCTATTTCTGAGGCAGTTAGGCTGGTTGTTTCATAGAGAGCTGTAGAAACCCTCTAAGGAATGAGGCTGACATCCATCGTTTTGAGAAGAAATACGACAGATTTATCTAACGGTATATGCGCTAGGTGGCACTCCGAATTTCTTTTTAAATACTCTGCTAAAATAGAGCGGATTAGGGTAACCGACAGTCATAGCAACATCACTTATCGGAATATTGCCTGTCTTAAGTATTTCACGCGCTCTTTCCATACGATACTGGATCACATAGTCAATTGGGTGAAGTCCGGTATATTTGTGAAAAAAATATGAGAAGCTTTTGGGATTCATATCGCACAATTCAGCGAGATCCTGAAGTGTTAATGGATTCATATATTGTCCTCTAATATAAGCGACAGCTTCCTCGATGACCCTTTCATTAGGAGAGCTATCTTTCTGCTTACAGCCCATTAGAATTTGATATAGGAGACGCAAAAATAATTCTTTGACTCGAAGTTTTCCCATCCCACCAGGTGTATGGATATTTTGATGGAGCATGGTGAGTATTTCTATGATTCTCGGATTTGCTCCCGTTTCCAGCTTGAAAGTATTGTCAAAGTCAGATTCTTTATCACAATTCAAATGATAAAAAAGTGAATGGTATTCGTATTCTGATTGACTGATTACCTGCAAGGCAAGCTGGCATCCCGGTGTTACATGCATGACAGATCCTGGCTGCAAATTGTAAATTTTTCCATTGATATTCAGTCTAGCTTCTCCACGAATGCTGAAAAGAAAGCCAGCACTTTCTGTCTTAAATTCACTTAATGTACTATGGGGCTGGATGACTAAACGATAGATTTCTTGTATGTGAAAAGAATGACTAGCAAATAGATCAGCTAGTTGATCTCTATTGATCAATGTACGACACCTGCCTATTTATTTAATCTATATACTACTTATTTTGTGATTTTACCATACGTTTAGCACCCACAAGAGCTAGAAATGGTAAATAAGTGAGCGGCTTTGTCTTCATGTTGATGTTCTTCTTTTCGAAGAGTGTTTTTTGTTTGATTCAACCGTTCAGTCTGAGCCATGTTACGACTCTGGTCGCAACCAAAGATCAATCTACGACACGTTTTGCCGGCTTCCTTTTTTGACTATAGTTAAAGCAAGGAGCAAGAAAGGAGGCATGAAGATGAAAATAACAAGTAAAACCATCATCGGTTCAATCCTGATGTTTATCGGTTTATCCATCTTCTTTGGTGGTTCATTGGGCGGGCTGATCCCGACTTTGATTGGGGCGTGGCTCATTTATGTAGGTGTCAAAAAATATGATAAAGGCAGTAAGACAACAGGGGTCATTCTCTCTATTATCGGTGTATTGCTCGTCGTGCAGTCGCTGCCATTTTTACTCGGAATCGCATTTGCTGGAGTACTTCTCTACTTTGGCTGGAAGATGATCAATGGTGAATCTGCAAAGGAATCATCCGGCAGATCATCCTATATGGAGCCAAACACGGCACCGAACATGGAAGAACCGATGCACACGTCATTTGATCAAGAATGGGAAGACTTTTTAAAGAAAAAATAAAGGGAGGAATATGAAATGGTATTAAGAAGAGTACGTGATATGTTTGTTGCAACAGTCAATGAAGGTTTAGATAAATTGGAGAATCCGCGTGTCATGCTGAATCAATATGTTCGTGATATGGAGGACGATATTGCCAAAGCGAAGCATGCGATTATCAAACAGCAAACCATTCAGCAAGGTTTCTTGAGAAAAGCAGAAGAAACAGAAGAATTTGCTGATAAGCGAAAGAAACAGGCGGAGCTGGCGTTTCATGCAGGAGAAGAAGAACTTGCACGGAAAGCACTGACTGAAATGAAGTATTTTGAAGAAAAGCACAACGAATATCAAGAAGCCTACCAGCAATCTGTTAAACAGTTGAAAGAGCTGAAAGAACAGTTGCAGCATCTAGAAACAAAGCTGCGTGATGTTAAAGACAAGAAGCAAGCGCTGATTGCAAGAGCCAATGCCGCACAGGCAAAGCAGCATATGAATGAATCTATGAATAAGGTTGATAGTGAAAGTGCTTATAAAGAATTTCTACGCATGGAGAATCGTATAGAGGAAATGGAGACAAAAGCGGGTAGTTATGCACAATTTGCCGATCAGGGTGCTTATGCTCATCTTGATTACGCTGATGAGGTTGAAAAGGAATGGCAAAAGCTTCAACTATCAAAGAAGCCTGAGAAACAGCCGGCAAACTAATGGAAATGTGTCAAATCGGAAGAAAAACAGGATTTTTCTTCCGTTATTTGATTTCTTTCTGTTTCGCTTTTCCTTATAATAAAAAGGTCAAAGGATAAAGGGATGATATAAATGAAACGGTTCATTGGTCTAATTTGTATACTTGTTGGTGTTTTTTTGATGATTGGGATGCTTTTCAAAAATGGAGATCTCTTTCATTTGAGCTTTTCTCGTGATAAAGCGGTCACAACAGCTTCAGCGAAAAAGGATGAGGTTGAACAATTAGATATCTCTCTTTCTGGATTTCGCATCAAGGTGGAGCCGGAAGATCGTTCGGATATTTCTGTGATGGTTGTGAATGGAAAAGGGAAAATGTATGCGGAACAAACAGGCGGAACATTCAAAGTCCGTGCTGAAAATAAAGGATTTTTGTTTTTCTCTGCATTTGAAAAAGGAGAACTCTTAGTCAAAATTCCAACAGATTATCATAAAGATGTGAAAATAACAGGTGGAATCGGCGTGAGCGAAGTAAATGGCGAAGGAAAGCTGTCTCTTCAAGATGTGACGCTCAAATCAACGAGCGGAAACCTCACAGCTGAGAACTTCTCAGCAAATCGAGTGGAAATCAAGGCGACTTCTGGCAGACTCTCAGTGTCTCATATTGATGCGAAGGAAAGTGATATTGGTGCCACTTCTGGTCGTGCTGATATTCAAGATGTAAAAGGAAAGCTGCAATTAGGCATGACAAGCGGCAGGCTGACAGCAAGCTTTGATACAATTGATTCACCAGTCGACTTTCACATGACATCAGGCAGTGCGAAATTGAACTTGCCAGATGAGGGAGATTTCAAAGTCCAAGTGAAAAAAACGAGTGGAAGTATTGATCATTCGTATGATTTTGACCAAGCGGATAGTGAAGGCCGAGGTTTTACAGGCACGCATGGGAAAGGGACACACTTAGTCGATATTGAGATGACAAGCGGAAACTTAAAATTGCGGTAAACAAACGTAAAAAGGAAGGAGGCGAGTCAACTGCGTTTTTCTAGAAATCAAATTTTAGGCATCATTGTGGTGATTTTTGGTATTAATCTTTTTCTCAAAATTATTGGGATTGGGGCAGACCTATTTTGGCCAGTGTTTTTTGCTCTATTTGGTTATTGGCTGCACTCTCGATCTAAACGTTGGCTCGGTTCGGTTTCCTATATTTTTGCAGGCTTTCTCTTCTTGAAGTTTCTACTAAATATCACGTTTAGTTTGACTGGGTATTTATTTGCTGCCTTTTTGATCTATGCGGGCTATCGTTTATTGAAAAACAAACCTGTTTTTGATGTCGATAAAAAGGAATCATCAGACGATGGAAAGCCTTCACTGAAAGTCAATCTTGAAAAAGAGGGCGATCAGAAGAAAACAAAAAGCCAGACAAAGCCGCGCAAAGAACATGATTTCTTTATCGGTGAAGTCAGGCTGATGAAAAAACCATTTCAATTAAGCGATTTGACCATTTCAGGTTTTATTGGCGATGTCAAAATCGACTTATCAAAGGCCATCATTGCAGAGGAAGAGAGTACGATCGTCATTAGTGGACTCATCGGAGATGTCGATATTTATGTACCTCAGGATATTGAAGTATGTGTGAGTGCTTCGGCCGCGATTGGTGATATGAAAATCATTGATGAAAAAAGAAGCGGGTTCGGCAGTAAAGTGTATGTCATGACAAATGATTATGACGAAAGCAAGCGAAAAGTGAAAATCTCCATTTCTCTCCTGATTGGGGATGTGGATGTGAGGTACTTATGAGGAAACTGCATTTAGGCATCCAGTGGCAATCTGTTCGTCTTGCAGTCGGTATCTCGCTTGGTGTTGTCATCATGACGACACTCCCGATGTTTTTTTATTACCAGCTTGATCCCATGATTTTGCTGTCTACGCGGTGGTTCGGCATCCCGTTTTTTTGTATTTTACTCATTATTAGTCTCGCCATTGGTGTATCAGCGGGGCATGTGTTTGGCTATCAGCATAAGAAGCGGCTAGATCAGCTTGTAGAGTCGATTTTGAAGTTTGAAAATGGGAATTTTGCCTATAGACTGCCTTCTCTAGGTGATGATGAAATTGGTTTGGCGGCAGATCAATTAAATGAAATGGCGAAACGAGTGGAAGGGCAAGTAGCCTCCTTACAAAAGCTCTCAAATGAGCGAGCTGAATGGCAGGTTCAAATGAAAAAATCGGTTGTCTCAGAAGAGCGTCAGCGTCTAGCGCGTGAGCTGCATGATGCAGTCAGCCAGCAGCTATTCGCCATTTCGATGATGACGTCTGCGATTCTTGAAGGGATGAAGGAAAAGGATGAAAAGATTTTAAAGCAAATGCGTCTTGTGGAACGAATGGCTGGCGATGCACAAAATGAGATGCGTGCACTCCTTCTGCATTTAAGACCGATCACCCTTGAAGGAAAAGACTTGAAAAAAGGCTTGATTGAGCTACTCAATGAATTTCAGGCAAAGCAGCCAATTGATATTGATTGGGAAATAGAAGATGATGTTCCGCTGTCTAAAGGGGTGGAGGACCATCTGTTCCGAATTGTGCAAGAAGCCCTTTCCAATGTGTTTAGGCATGCAAAGGCGACAAAGGTGACAGTACGTCTGCTTATTCGGAACCGTCAAGTTCAGTTGAAAATTATCGACAACGGGATTGGTTTTCAAACAGATCATGTGAAGACTGCTTCCTACGGACTTGAATCGATACGAGAAAGAACAAGTGAAGTAGGCGGTGTCGCAGAGATTATGTCATTTGAGGGAAAAGGCACACAAATTGATGTGAAGGTTCCCATTTTTGATGAAGGAAAAGGAGAGAACGTTCGATGATTCGAGTGCTTTTAATTGACGATCACGAAATGGTGAGAATGGGTCTTGCTGCTTTTTTAGAGGCACAGGCGGATATTGAAGTCATCGGTGAAGCGTCAGATGGACAAAAAGGTGTAGAACTAGCGGTTGAATTAAAGCCAGACGTGATTTTAATGGACCTTGTTATGGAAGGCATGGATGGCATTGAAGCAACGAAAAGAATTTGTCAGGAAATAGAGGATGCCCGAATTATTGTACTGACGAGCTTTATTGATGATGATAAAGTGTATCCAGTGATTGAGGCTGGTGCTTTAAGCTATCTTTTAAAAACATCGAAAGCAGGAGAAATTGCTGATGCCATCAGGTCTGCGAGTATCGGCGAACCAAGACTTGAATCAAAAGTAGCTGGAAAGGTCATGAACAAACTCCGCCATTCATCAAATGGGTCCATTCTGCACGATTCGTTAACCGCAAGAGAAATGGAAATATTAAAGCTGATTGCCGATGGAAAATCGAATAAGGTCATTGCTGAGGAATTGTTTATTACCATCAAAACCGTCAAGACGCATATTACTAACATTCTTTCCAAGCTTGATGTAGAAGACCGCACACAAGCGGCCGTGTATGCACATCGCCATAAGCTGATTCAATAAAAAAACAGCTTTCAAATGAAAGCTGCTGGAACATGCGCAAATTTAGTCCTTCTGTCCTGTGATTGGACGTTCGGATAGTTGATGGAGCTCAGGAACTGGAAAAGCCTCCTGCTCCTCGGCCGATTTGTCTTCCAGGGTTTTCTTCATCTCGGAAAGCAGCTTGACGCTTTCCTTTGCCACTGCCGCTTTTTTCTCTTGCAAATCAATGATCTGTGAAAGTCCAACAAATAAACCGCCTCCAATCAGAAGGAGCGCAGGGGTTTGTCCATAATAAATCACGATCAAAAATGTGCTTGAAAAGCTGTCGGCTTCAATGAAGAAATCTTCTTTTGATTGCATGAATACCACGACTAACAGAAGTATTCCTAGAATCAAAAATAGAATGCCGGCCGAAAGTAAAGCTCGTTTCATGATTGACACCCTTTTTTTCTTACCATTTTAACATACTCTATTAGGATTGTGTTGCGCCCTTAGTCCCGAAGTCACGGATTTTCACATTTACTTTGTAACGAATATCCGATTCACTAAAAATGTCATCCCAATGTTTTGCTTCTTTTCGATAGTCCTTCGGATATGCAATGCTTGCTTTTTGATAAAACCCACAAATATCTGCTTTGATCTCGTGCTGTAATTCCTCAATGAAATCTTTTGCATCTTTCTCTAATCGACGCTCCACTGCACGCTCAATTTCTTGAAGATACTTTTCATTAAATGAGTTCTCCCGCTCATTCCAATCCTCAGACAATCTTCCATCAAGCTCCACTGACACATTAAATTGATATCTTCCGCTGGCTGTTTTATTTGTTTCAATGTTGTGTTTCAGTTTAAATATCTCAAAAGAATAGATACTGTGATCATATTTAAATTCAACGACTCCGCCTTTTCCGTCCCCAGTCAACAGGTTGTATGACTGCACGGCTAACGGAGAGATGTTGGTGAGAAATCGTTTGTTTTTAATAATAGAGGCACCGTCGAGCATTAATTTCCCTTGATCTACACTGACTTTCGGAACAGCAAAAGATACATTGTTTTGCATAGCAGAAGAAATGTCTCCTAATGAAACGGGCTTTAACATACGTATGGTTGATTTTGTATTCCCAGAAATATCATATAATGTAGAAGAAGCTGGCTGTCCATCGTCATTGATTTTCAGCAAGTCCCCTGGCTTCTCAGAGGTCATAAAGACGAGGCTTCCTCTCCGTGTTTCATTGTCTCGAATGAATTGATTAATGACCAAGTCGAAATTATTCTCATTGATGAGCTCCTCAGAAAATAAATACACCCTCAACTGCTGGGCGAAAATACGGTGACTTTTCAGTGTCGTTGTTCGGAAAATTTGATGCACGGAATCTCCACTAGTTTCAATAATCTTTGTTGGGTCTTTCACGCTGGATTCTTGTTCAATTTTTTGTGGGACAAGGACCTGCATAGATATTTTAAGTTTATGACCGTCATCGCCTTTATCTAAGCCGTAACCAATCGCCATGTTGAGCTCCTCAATATTAGTACTATCCCAGCATCCACTTAATAGAACAAGGGTCATAATTGCAAAGGCTGCGTGCTTTTTCATGCAGCTTTCCGCCTCCTTTTCAAAAACACGATGATAAATAAGAGAAACGGGAGAATACCGAATAAAAGGAAAAATAAATGGTTCACATAGGTTAAATAATCACGTACTGTATCAACATCCTTTGGGAAACTTGCGGCAATGTAGATGACAATTCCCATCAACGCGAGCACGACCTTTTTAGGGAATTTAGTCAGTTTGGATACGCCCATTGCAGCAAAAAACGTATATCCTACAAAGCTCGTATAAAGCTGGACAAGCCAAACGATGAGCAAAAAGGATTCAATCCGTTCAATAAAAATCCCTTGTATATCAAACGATTGAAATAAGGCAATCGTCGGCCAAGTCAAAGTCGCTGTTTCTTTCACCGTGAACGCACCAACCACAAGAATATAGGTGAAAATATAGATGATCGCAGGAACCAAAAAGCCGATTGCGCCATAAGCAAAAGTGTGTTTTTGCGTTTTCATGTAGGCAGGCATAAACAGCATCATTTCAATACCTACAAATGAAATGGCTGATGCGTTCAAGGATTTGAAGACAGGGGAGAATCCCTCTCCTAATACAGGCCTTAAGTTATCTAATTTAAATTCTTGCACACTGAGTCCGTATGCAAGAAATAAGATAATTAGGGTGACAATGAGGAAAAATGGGCACAGTCTGGCAAAATCACCAATTCCGCCAACTACGAGATAAAAACCAACCAAAATAAAACTGATCATCGTCACGGCTACAGGGGTGTTTTGAAGTAGAAAGAATTTCACCATCTCAGACATGGCTCGTACTTCATAGCTGGCAACGCCGAGAAAGTAAATAATAATCAACAGGTTGGCAAGTGAGCCAATCCATTTCCCAAGTCCTTCTTTTGTATAGTCATAGTAGGAAGAAAAGGAGACCTTTTTCATCATGAGCACATTGACAAAAATGAACACAATGTATATTACACTCATAAGTAAGAGTGCAATCCAGCCGTCAGGTGTAGGCGCAGCTTGAGCCATTGATCTTGGCAGAATCATCATACTTGCGCCTAGCGTGGTATTGGCGATAATGGCACTTGCCTGATAGCTTGAGATCGACTCTTTATGATTGACCATGTCGTTCCCCTTTCTTTTGATTTTTCAAAGGCAATCTGATGATGGAATTGTCCTCATTTTTATAGCTGAACACAAAATCTGGTGAAAAATATGGGGTGCCAAAGCTTTTTTGTCTTGTCAAATGAGTGAGTAAGACGAGCATAAACAGGACAAGTCCATATAAACCGAATGCAGCTGCAGCAAACATGGACACAAAGCGAAGGACACGAAATGATATCCCCATCCCATATTGAGGAAAGGTAAAGGATGCAAGTGCAATGACGCTGACAATAATGACCATAATGGAGCTGACGATATGGGCTTGTACGGCTGCCTGCCCAATGACAACACCGCCCACAAGTCCGATTGTTTGTCCAAGTGGATTAGGAAGCCTTAACCCAGCCTCTCGCAGCAGTTCAATGGTCATTTCCATGATGAGTGCTTCCACAATAGGAGGAAAGGGGACATTCTCACGTGTGCTTGAGATGGAAATAGCTAAAGTTGTGGGCAAAAGACCTTGATGGAAGGACACAAGGGCAATATAAATGGCTGATAAAAACAATGTGAGAAAGATGGACGTAAAACGCAGCAAACGAATCAGAGAGGCGGCGACCCATCTTTCATAATAATCATCAGGTGATTGCATAATCGTCGCGAGGGAAGCAGGGACAATTAAGATAAAAGGTGAATGATCAACAAAGATGGCGACGCGTCCATTGTTTAAAGCAGATGCCACTTTATCAGGCCGTTCTGTGTTTTGAATTTGCGGAAAAGGAGAATACACATTGTCTTCAATCAGCTCCTCAAGAACGCCTGAGTCTTGAATATCATCTATGGTGACTTGTTTGAGACGCTTTTTTACCTCTTTTAAAACAGAGGGCTCAACGATACCATCAATGTACATGATCGATACTTGGGTGTATTTCTTTTCGCCGATTTTCATATCTACTGTTTTGAGATCAGGGTTTTTCAAACGCTGTCTGACGAGAGCTAAGTTCGTGTTGATATCTTCAATGAAACCAATTTTTGGTCCTCTTACGACGGTTTCAGATGTAGCATCTCCTAAATTACGTTTCTTCGTTCCGTGTGTTTCTAAAATATAAGCATGCTGAAATCCATTAATCAGTACGACACAATGTCCTTGAAAAATGGCATCTACCAGCTCTTCAGAGGTTTTCACCGTACGAGTTGTCATCATTGATAAATTGGATTCTAGCTTCTCTTTTGTCAGAGAGGCATGATCTTGCAATAGCAGCTTTAAGAAGGTTTGAATCTGCATCGCTTCGTTCATTTCTTTAATGTATAAATAATAAACAACCTGTCCATGAGGCAATGTTTTTTTCTCATGGATCAAATCATCCATGTCCTTTAACTGAGGGAGAATGACAGAGAGATTATCGTATAAGTGCTCTTTCAATGGAGTTTGATTCAAAAGGATCACCCGCCTCAATTTCTTTTTCTTAGCATTACCTGCTTGAAAAAACAATATTCTGTGTTACATTATTTTGTGGTATATGAAAGAATCACGGTGTTGGAGGAAAGAGAAGATGGCGCAAATTCGTTTAGCAGGAACAAAAGAGGAGATCGACCGTATTCTACAGTCGTTTGACAAGCATTATGAGGTGACTTATACGTCAAAAGATTACGGAAAAACAAATCCGAAATACAAATATTCCAAAGATGTTCGTGTTTATATTGAACTAAAATTAAAATAAAGATAAAATTTTAATTGAAAACGCTTAAAGGATTTTCGTTTTTTGTATAGAATAGAGTTGAGTGATGAAGCTATGGAGGGATACATAATGACAGAATTTAGAATCGAAAAAGATACAATGGGCGAAATCAAGGTGCCACAGGACAAGTTCTGGGGTGCACAAACACAACGAAGTAAAGAAAATTTCAAAATCGGTTCTGAGAAAATGCCAAAGGAAGTTGTGAATGCGTTTGCAATTTTGAAACGTAGCACAGCGATTGCGAACGAACGTCTTGGCAACTTAGAAAGTGAAAAAGCTGAAGCGATTGCTGCTGTATGTGATGACATCATCAGTGGTAAGTATGACGAGCATTTCCCGCTTGTTGTATGGCAAACAGGAAGTGGAACACAAAGTAACATGAACATGAACGAAGTCGTCGCAAATAGAGCAACTGCTTACTTGAAAGATAAAAATAGTGAATTCAGCATTCACCCGAATGACGATGTCAACCGTAGCCAAAGCTCAAATGATACATTCCCAACGGCTATGCACGTGGCAGCTGTTTTAGCTGTGTACAAAAAGCTATTGCCTGCGATTGACCAGTTAAGAGCGACGCTTGATGAGAAAGCAAAAGCATACCAAGAGATCGTGAAAATTGGCCGTACGCATTTGCAAGATGCAACACCTCTTACAGTGGGCCAAGAGATTAGCGGCTGGGTGTACATGCTTGATCGTTCAAAAGAAATGATTTTAGAATCTACTGAAAAAATGAGAGAACTTGCCATTGGCGGAACAGCTGTTGGTACGGGAATTAACGCACATCCTGAGTTTGGTAAATACGTGG
This sequence comes from Bacillus sp. AK25, assembly GCF_048270685.1. Classification (NCBI taxonomy): domain Bacteria; kingdom Bacillati; phylum Bacillota; class Bacilli; order Caryophanales; family Bacillaceae; genus Bacillus; species Bacillus sp. AK25. The sequence continues at coordinate 2,909,852 of NZ_JBLUWC010000001.1, read as the reverse complement.
CAGAAGAAATCAGCCAGTTAACAGGTCAAACGTTCAATTCTTCACCAAACAAATTCCATGCGCTGACAAGCCATGATGAAATCACATATGCACACGGTGCGCTTAAAGCACTTGCAGCTGACTTAATGAAAATTGCCAATGATGTGAGATGGCTTGCAAGTGGTCCTCGTTGCGGAATTGGTGAATTGATCATTCCTGAAAATGAGCCAGGCAGCTCCATTATGCCAGGAAAAGTCAACCCAACTCAAAGTGAAGCTTTAACAATGATTGCCGCACAAATCATGGGGAATGATGCAACAATCGGTTTTGCCGCAAGCCAAGGAAACTTCGAGCTGAACGTATTTAAGCCGGTCATCATCTATAACTTCTTGCAGTCAGTTGAATTGCTTGCTGATGGTATGAACTCATTCCATGACAAGTGTGCCGTTGGAATTGAACCAAACCTAGAAACGATCGAGAAAAACCTAAACAATTCATTGATGCTTGTGACGGCACTCAACCCGCACATCGGATATGAAAATGCAGCGAAAATTGCGAAGCTTGCGCACAAAGAAGGATTAACGCTAAAAGAAGCTGCCCTTCAATTAGAATTATTAACAGAAGAGCAGTTTGAAGAGTTTGTGAAACCAGAAGAAATGGTGACACCGAAAGCAAAATAAGACACCAGAGGCCTCTGTGCCTCTGGTTTTTTTATGGAAACTTCCTGAAATCACAGAAAAGAAGTTTGATTGTTTGTCACAATCATAAACCCAGGGCAAGCAAGCCCTGGGTTTTATAAATGATCTTCTTTTAGAATGCGTAATAAGGAGCCGGAGACCGGCTGAAGCGGTGTGTATAATTTCAATTGATAAAGCATGCCTTTGACGATGACTTGTCTTGGTTTTTGTTTGTTTAACTCGTTTTCTAAAATGCCAAGCGCTTCAAATAAATCTGGCTCGTCTTTCACTTCATAATGTGCTTCTGCCAGCTCTCTTAATTCTTTTAATAGAGATTCTGTGAGCGGGTCAAATGATCGTTCATAAATCGGGCCGAACCAGTCGCTTGCTTGGTCCACAGAAATGAGTGGATGGTCATTGCGCTTCATCATACCGCCCATTAGATCATCGATACGGTGAATCATTGTTGCGGCAAGCTCCTCTGCTTCGAGCTGAAAATCATATAAAATGGCAAGCTCAAAGTAAACGTGACTCATGCCCTCAATCGTTAAACATAGATCAGCCATATAAGGAATGGCCGCATCTCCATACACTTGCTTAATGTTATCAATGTGCAACTGAATCGTCGCAAGTCGAATTTGCTTTGCGAGCTGTTGCGTTTCTTCGTTCAATGGGAGCGCCCTGTCGCTTAGCTGCATTTTAATAAAATCTTTTTGCTGCAAAATATTATCGTAATAGACAGTGAGCTGTTTCCGGTAGGCCTCTTTTGGTGTGCCGCCCTCTGTTTGAACCTCATGAATCCGGGTAAATACCTTATCGTAATAGTAATGCAAGATCGAAATAAGTAGTGCTTCCTTCGATTTGAAATAAAGGTAAAACGCACCCTTTGACATGTGGCATTCATCCGCAATTTCCTGAACAGACGTTGTATTATAGCCTTTGCTGGCAAATAACTTCATACCAGCCTCAATAATCATTTTTTCTTTCTTTTTCAATATGAATGTCATCCTTTCTTACCGAGCGACAAATGTCTTAGGAAACGTGCGCAAAGAGATGTGACTTATCGGTCATAAACGACAAAACTTTTCAAAAATTAATCAGATTGTAACTTGTTTTTTACAGTGTAATTCTTTATATTATAAAGTAAGGTGACCAACCGGTCAAAAATGTGAAAGGATGATGTTCCATGAGAGAAATTGATGATATGATTAGACGCTTGAAAGCAAAAGGAATTCAAGTAGAAAAAGTCAAAATGCCGAAAGAGACAACCATTGAAAAGAAATGGATGTATCAAGCTGGCAAGAAGATCAAAGCCACATACCGTGATTTCAATGGGTATTCATTCATCTAAAAAAAGACTGCGGTGTAAAACCTACAGCCTCTTCTTTGGAACAGTGATCGTATAGCGTACACCTAGTTCATCATTTTCAATTGATATGGACGCTTGATGCATCGAAAGAATTCGTTTGACAATGCTTAATCCAATGCCGAATTCGCCCTTTTTTCCCTTACTAAAAGGTTCGTATAGGCTGGATAGCATGTGTTCTTCAATTGGAGGGCCATCATTACGAATGACGATGCGAATTTGATCCTCTTCCTGCTTCATATGAATATCAATTTTATTTTTTGCGTAGCGAAGTTGATTTTCTAATACATTTTCAAATAATTTGCTCCATTGTTCTGGATCGCCTTCAAGTGCAGCCTCATCATCTAAGTCCACGTTCCACTGCAATTCATTTTTCGACCAGCGTAAACGGTCAACCACTTCCAGCATTGTATTACTCACAAGGAAGGGAGAATGCGCCGGATGTTGTTTTGATAAATAATCAAGCTTTGTTAAATACAGCAAATCTTTGATTTTCTTCTCAAGCTTTTCCGCTTCGCCTTCAATCACTTCCACCGTTTGTTCAAGATCTCCTTTAGGGAAAATTCCATCTTTAATAGACTGCGTATAACCGCGGATGACCATCACAGGTGTTTTTAAGTCGTGTGATATATTTTGCAAAAGCGTTCGTTCTGTTTCATCCTTTTGAATGAGCTTTTGTCTCATTTCTTCAATCGTATGCCCCAGCTTGCCAATTTCATCTTGCCGGTCAACCATCACAGGATCGTCCCAGTCTTCTTGTGCAATGCGCTTGACGTGCTTTTCAAACGCGACGATTGGACGTGATAAGTAGCGGGCGAGCCAAATCGATGGAATCCAGCTTAGTAAAATAACAGTTCCTAAGATGAAAATCAGCTGTTTAAACAGTGTAAAGGACAAGTCATCTCGATAAGAATCGGGTGCATATGACAAGAGAATATATTGTGTATTGCCAGTTGAGACTTTTTTGATCACAAAAAAGATATGCTGGCCATTCACTTCTTCAGAATAGCGTTTTGTTGCGCTTTTTTGTTTTTTAACAAAGGACTGCACTTTTTCAATAAAGGCATGCGGGAAAAACTGAGCCATTTGATTTAATTCATCTGACGGAATCAGAATGTGCTGAACCGAGCGGTTTTCTGGTGTCGACTTTGGTGAGCCGTCTCGATTCAGAGGGTATTCTGTTAACACTTGCTGCTCGTTTTCGATGTTTTTATAAATTTCATTCGTAAAGAAGCTGCGTAATGTATTTGAAAATAAAATGATCAGGACAATCGAGATGGTGAGTAAAATGCCAGAGATGACAACCCAAATTTGAAAAGCGAGTGGTTTGTTCTTCATCCTTTTAGCATCCTATAGCCAAATCCATAAATGGTCTCGACTTTTAAGTCAGGCATTTTTTTTCGCAGCCGTCTGACAAGATCATCGACCACACGATCTGTCCCGAAGTAATCGTGCCCCCAGATCTTGACGAGGATATCTTCCCGGGAAAAGGCATGTCCTTGATGATGGGTAAATAAGAGCAGCAAATCAAATTCCTTAGACGTTAAGTTAATCAGCTGATCTCCTTCATACACCTCTCTTACGTCCTCGTGAATGATATAGGAAGAAACGGGTGTGACGCTTTGCTGAGGTGTGTCACTGTTTTTATATACAAGCTCCAGCAGCTTTTGCACGCGGATGATCAGCTCGCGCGGAAGAAAGGGTTTCGCAATATAATCACTGCTCCCGAGTTCTAAGCCAAGCACACGATCAATATCTGCATCACGTGCCGAAATAAAAATGACCGGTACGTCAGGCGAGGCTGCTTTGATTTCTTTAATGAGTGTGTAGCCGTCCGTATCAGGCAGCATAATATCTAAAATCCATAGATGCGGTGGCTTGTTCATGGCCGCGCGTGCCGCTTCTCCGGTTAAAAAAGAGGACACATTCCAATTTTCACTCTCTAAATATTTGGTTAACAGTTCATTTAAATTCTGCTCATCTTCAACTAAATAAATGGTGTACGACAAAGTCTTCCACATCCTCTCAACGTCATTATAACGGGATACAAAGGCGGCATGTCAACAATCACACGCTTTTTTCACAATTTCACATATTCTTCTCATTATTATCCCATAATGTTTGTTTATGATAAGCTCAAGGGAAAAAAGGGCATAGACAAAAGGCTAATGAATAGGTGCTTTTCACCAATGTGCACACCTTGCTTTTTTTCTATGAATAAGTATTATATAATTTGACATATTGTCATAAAGAATTTTTCAATGATATTGCCATTAAGAGGACATGAGTCCTGTCTAGACATATGAATGAAGCATTTCATGAAAATGATGCAAAGGAGTGCAAGCGATGGATTTTCGAAGAGAAGATGAAGAGAAAAAAATGAATGATCAAGAACACACACATCAAGAGAATGAGAAACAAATAGAAGAACCAGAAAAAGAGAAAGAACTCGTTTTTCACCATCATGAAAACGAAGCATCTGCCTCTCAGGAGAGGGTGACAAATGGGTCTCCTCAAGTGATTGATGACCGTTCGTCTAAAAAGGAGAAAAAACGAAAGGCTGCATGGCTAAGTCCGATTCTTGGAGGGATTATTGGTGGCGGTCTTGTGCTTGGCATTACACCGCTTTTACCGCAGTCACAAGATACAGCGGCAAACACTCAAACCCAAACAGCATCAAGCGAACCGGCTTCATCTGAAAATTTCTCAACAAAACAAATCACCAATGCGACGAATGTTGCTGATATGGTAGAAGATTTAGAGCCGACGATTGTAGGGGTCTCAAACTATCAATCTACACAAAACTCGTTCGGTCTTAGCGGTGATTCAACTGAAGCAGAAGCTGGAACGGGTTCTGGTGTCATCTTCAAAAAAGATGGAAAAAAAGCATACATTATCACAAATAACCATGTAGTCGAGGGTGCCAATAAATTAAAGGTCACACTATACGATGGGAAAACAAAAGATGCGAAGCTTGTCGGCAGTGACGTAATGACAGATTTAGCTGTCGTGGAAATAAATGCTGACGGCATTGATAAAGTTGCAAGTTTTGGAGATTCTTCTAAGCTACGTGCTGGAGACAAAGTCATTGCAATCGGGAACCCGCTCGGTGCGCAGTTCTCTGGTACAGTAACAGAAGGGATTATTAGTGGTCTCGATCGTACCGTTGAAGCCAATACATCATCTGGAACTGTTGAGATGAATGTACTTCAAACAGATGCAGCCATTAACCCTGGAAACAGTGGCGGTCCGCTGATCAATACAGACGGTCAAGTCATCGGCATCAACAGCTTGAAAATTAGCGAAAGCGGAGTAGAATCACTCGGATTTGCGATCCCAAGTAACGATGTAAAACCGATCGTAGATCAGCTGTTGAAAAATGGAAAAGTCGAACGTCCTTACCTTGGCGTACAAATGATTGACCTTGAGCAAGTGCCTGAAACGTATCAGGAAAATACACTTGGCCTATTTGATAAACAAATCGGTAAAGGCATCTATGTAAAAGATGTTTCAAAAGGATCTCCTGCACAAAAAGCAGGCTTGAAGTCTGGAGATGTCATCATCAAGTTCAAAGGAAAAGATGTAGCGAACAGCTCACAGCTGAAAGAAATCCTTTATAAAGAAACAAAAATTGGCGATAAAACGACAATGACTGTCATTCGTGATGGAAAGAATAAAAATCTTGATATTACCCTTGGGCAGTCTGATAACGAATAAAAGAAAACAGGTGGATAAAAGATCCACCTGTTAGATTGTTGACAAAGGGCTAAAATGAACTTGATTTTAGCCCTTTGTCTTCTTTTTTTCAGCGTGATAGAAAACCTTTGAAGTCTAGGAAGGACGAGTACTGGCGCGGAGCGAATTTGACATTCGTGAGCACCAGCACGCAGGATGACAAAGAATGCGAAGGTTTGTCTACACGCTGACAGGTGGATAAGCGATCCACCTGTTTTTTTGTGCCTATTTTTTTGAGGATAGTGTCCGTAAAATAATGTTTTCCCATACATTCCAAGGCAGGAGCTGCTTTGCTATGAATGAAAGACGAACACCTTTCCCGACAAGATACCTTAGCTTCTTTAGCCGCTTCTTCTCTGCAAGCGAAACCACAAGCTCTGCAACTTCGCCGGGATCTCCATAGTTGTTTTTTTGAGCCTCTATATAGGACATCATCTTTTGATAAATAGCTGTGTATTTAGAACCTTCTGCAGGCGGCGTCATTTGCTCATTCATGGAGGTGTTCCAAATGTTCGTTTGGAAAGAACCCGGCTCAATCAAAGCGGCCTGAATGCCAAACGCAGCCAGCTCAATTCGCAAACTCTCTGTATAGCCCTCTAGCGCAAACTTTGACGATACATATGGAGAGAGTGCGGGCATTCCCATGAGTCCGCTGATACTGCTCATATTCAATATTTTTGCACCGCTCGTCATCAACGGAAGGACTGCTTGTGTCATTTCTATCACACCAAAGACATTCACTTCGAATTGCTCTCGGTACTGATCAACAGGCACCTCTTCAGCAAAACCAGCATAGGCCGTTCCCGCATTGTTCACAAGCAGGTGAATGGGAGCATAGGCATTAAGCCTTTTTTGAAATGCTTGAATGGACTGTGTATCTGTCACATCTAATGCTTCAATATGTATTGATTCGGATAAAGCGGCGTTCTTTACTTCTTCGGCAAGCTTTTTCGCATTGGTTTCCTGTCTTACGCCAGCAATCACAGTGTACCCTTGCTGAGCGAGACGCAGTGTGATGAGCTTTCCGAAACCGCTGTTGGCACCAGTCACAATGGCTGTTTTATTCATCTTCCGGTTCTCCTTTTTGTTTTAATCTACCATAGTCTGCTGTTTTATTGAATAACCAAAAGGGGCTTGGAGAAGAATAAAAAACGATGCTATGAAATAGGAGGAAACACATGATGTGCTGGAAGAAGGCGGGACTGCTAGGAGTGCTGTTCTTTATGCTGTCTGGCTGTCGTTCAATCGAACCAATACAACATCCACATGAAGCAGAAGCTGAAAGTCTGTCAGCTGTTCAAATGAAGGAATTGCCATTTCAGCATTTGCAATTGCACGTACAATATGGACAAAAAAGCGAATTATATGAAGCTACCTATCGTCAAGCTGGTGGAAGAGAAGAAGCACTGATTCGAGATCATATGAATGGTGTCCGCTATGAAGGGGAAGAAGCTTTACGTGAAATGAAAATGAAGCTCAATGATATGTCGATTCCTAGTGCAAAGCTGAATGAAACATATGTCAATGAGTTATTATCTGCTTTTAATTTAGATGATGATTATCAGCGGATACGAGTCGATATCAAGCTCGAAGATGGGACAAAACGTGCATTCGAAAAGAAAAAGTAAACGAGACTTTCTCATTTTTTAATTGAAAATGATTTTCAAGATCACTTAAATCTGATACACTAAATTGAGATAAGTGATCTTTGACGTCTACATAGACGATATTCAATATAAAAAATTTGGATGAGAAAAGGAGCGTTTGAGCGGAATGAGTGCCATTTCTACTGAAGGTTTAAGCTTAGGTTACGGAGAAACAATGATCATAGACGAACTAAATGTGTCAATCCCTAAGGGTGAAATCACAGTATTTATTGGCAGCAATGGATGCGGTAAATCCACGCTACTTCGCTCTTTGGCCCGTCTCATGAAGCCAATGGGTGGTTCTGTCCTTCTTGAAGGTCATTCCATTGCAAAATTACCAACAAAGGAAGTGGCGAAACAGCTCGCCATTCTTCCGCAAGGACCAGAAGCGCCAGAAGGATTAACGGTGCATCAGCTCGTCAAGCAAGGGCGATATCCTTATCAAAATTGGCTGAAGCAATGGTCAAAGCAAGATGAAGAAGCGGTTAATCGCGCACTAAAGTCAACGAAGATGGAAGACCTTGCTGATCGAACGGTTGATTCATTATCAGGTGGACAAAGGCAGCGTGCATGGATTGCGATGACACTGGCTCAGGAGACGGATATTATTCTATTAGATGAGCCAACAACGTATTTAGACATGACGCACCAAATTGAAATCCTGGATCTTCTTTTTGATTTAAATGAAAAAGAGCAGCGCACGATTGTCATGGTTCTGCATGACCTCAATCTCGCTTGCAGATATGCGCATCACCTTGTGGCCATTAAAGACAAGGCGATTTATGCAGAAGGAAGACCGGAAACTGTCATTAACTGTGATCTTGTGAAAAATGTTTTTGATATGAACTGCCAAGTCACAACAGATCCTTTATTCGGAACGCCGTTATGTATTCCGCACGGCAGAGGACGCTGTATTGTCCAACAGGCACAAGCTGAGACATTTCTTGCTGCAAGATAATCGTATGTGAAAAGCCTGACATCTGTTACATGCAGAGTCAGGCTTTTTTCTGAAAAAAGGAGCGGAATACCAATGGGAAATGAATTAGATGAAAAGCTCGAAGGCCTGCTTGATAAATATACAGAGCTGCTGCTTGGTGAAACGAATGAGGAACTGAAAAGAGAGGTCACGCAGTGGATCATCTATTCTCATATTGCCAAAAGCATGCCGCCTTTAGCCAAGCATTTTAATGACATGTATCCAGAGGCAAAAGAAGACATCAAAGAAATGATTCAGCGGATCAAGCAATTAAATGAAGCTCATCGTGCGAATAAAGACCGTTAAAAAACTGCCAGCTCAAACTGGCAGTTTTTCTTTATGACATGGGTGATGATCCGTACGGTGATTGATCTGTCAGTGTTTGCTGGAACTTTTGATGTGCCTGCTGGAGCTTCTGCTGGTCAGCGGCTTGGACAGAGTACCAGCCATATTTGAACATGACATCATATAAATGTCTTTGCGTTTTTTGTGTTTCTAGCGCAATTCGCTGAATATCTTGGTAAAGAGATTCATGGCTGAATTCATTGAGCGCTGTGTTATATCCGCTTGTCATATATTTTTCAGTCGACAAAAGGTCTGTGACAAAGTCGCGATCGTTCATGTTTGTCGTTGTTGGAACCGGCGTTTGTGGATTCCCGATTTTTTGTTGGTTTTGCTGTTCCATGTCTGTTACCTCCTATTGCATAAAGCCAGAAGACTGGCCTTGCCCTGAGCTGCCTAAATGCTGAAGAATTTGTGTGTAATGCTGATGATGCATTTGGCCAACTTGATTGAGTTCTTGTTTCAATGTTTGATCCTGACAATGCTCGGCCATAAAATGAGCCTTTTTCATGGCGATCAAATTCCAGTTCAGCATATCCTCTAGGTACAAGGAATCTTTTACTGAAATCACCTGTGGGGGCATATTCATTTGCTGGTTGTTCAAGATGTGTTCCTCCTTACGATTTCTTTTTATATTGCTGATTTTGACTGGTCTTTTTACCACCTAGGTCTGCTTCTTGTGATGGACCTGCGTTTCCTTTCACACTTGCAGCACTTACGCCTGCTTTTGATGGGTTCTTTTGCAAACGAGACATGTGGACATCACCTCCATTCTTACAATTCCCCCTCGTCTTTAATTCATACGCTGTAAAGAAAGTCGCATGAGAATGTGTAAATTTTTGAAATCTGCTATTGAACTGTTTCGGAAAATCTTTTAAGATAAAGAAAGAGGCATTGCTTTTTTTTGGACAAAAAATGAATGACTGTTCATTCAAAATGTTTAGGGGGATATTTATGGGCAAACATATTCGCAAGGCGGCTGTCATTGGTTCAGGTGTCATGGGCTCAGGCATTGCTGCACATCTAGCCAATATCGGGATACCAGTAACATTGCTAGATATTGTGCCACATGAACTGACAAAGGAAGAAACGGCAAAAAAGCTAACGCTTGATCACCCTAGTGTTCGGAATAGATTAAGCCAAGACGCAATGAAAAAATTGTTAAAGCAAAAGCCAGCACCTCTTACTTCAGCCAAAAACCTATCATACATCACACCCGGAAATCTCACAGATCACCTTTCCTTATTACACGATGCTGACTGGATCATTGAAGTCGTCACTGAAAAGCTCAGCATTAAACAACACGTATTCTCTCTCATCGACGAACACCGCAAAGAAGGCAGCATCGTATCCAGCAATACATCCGGTATTTCTGTTGAAAAAATGGCAGAAGGCCGATCAGCTGATTTTAAACGCCACTTTTTAGGCACTCACTTTTTTAACCCAGCTCGTTATTTAAAGCTGTTAGAAGTAATTCCTATTCAAGAAACAGATCCAGAAGTACTCTCATATATGAAAACATTTGGTGAAGATGTACTTGGCAAGGGTGTGGTCGAAGCAAAAGATACACCGAACTTTATTGCCAACCGAATTGGCACTTATGGGCTTCTTGTCACAGTGCGTGAAATGCTTGAGAACAAATACACGATCGGAGAGGTCGATTCTGTTACAGGTCCACTCATTGGCAGACCGAAAAGTGCGACCTTCCGCACACTTGATGTGGTGGGACTCGACACATTTTCTCATGTAGCCCGCAATGTGTATGAACAGGTAGAAGGAAAGGAAAAAGATATTTTTCAGCTGCCTGAGTTTATGGAAAGAATGCTCGAAAAAGGGTGGATCGGCAGCAAAGCAGGGCAAGGATTTTATCAAAAAAACGGAAAGAGCATTTTAGAGCTTGATCCTGTCACACTCACATACGGAGAACGGACAAAGCTGAAGGATCCGGGCATTGACATTGCCAAGCAGCAAAAGGGGACAAAAGCGAAATTGAAAGCGCTTATTTATCAAGACGGCCGTGCTGGGCAATTGCTTTGGAATATGACCGCACCTGTTCTTCTTTATTCAGCTCAACTAAAAGGCGACATTGCGGATGATATTCAGTCCATCGATAACGCCATGAAATGGGGATTTGGCTGGCAGCATGGCCCGTTCGAGCTGTGGGATGCGATTGGCGTGAAAAAAGCCGTCAGTCGAATGGAAGCGGAAGGGCACAGCATCCCGACCTGGGTGCGAGATATGCTTTCACAAGGACATGACACATTCTATCAAGAAAATGCCGAAGGAGACCGTGCATTTTATCAGAATGGTGCTTATGAACAGGAAAAGGGAAACGACAAGAATATTTCGTTAGCTAGATTGAAAAAGAAACACGATGTCATTTTTAAAAATACAGGTGCAAGCTTGATCGATATCGGGGATGATGTTGTCTTGCTTGAATTTCATTCGAAAAGTAATGCCATTGGGCTTGATGTCATTGATATGATCAATCGTGCTGTAGATGAAACGGAAAAGAATTATAAAGGGCTGGTCATCGGTAACCAAGGAAAGAACTTCTGTGTTGGTGCGAATCTCGCCTTAATTTTAATGGAAGCACAGGACGACAACTTCTTTGAAATTGATTTTGTCATTCGCAGGTTCCAGCAGGCGATGATGAAGGTGAAGTATAGTGACCGTCCAGTTGTGGCTGCACCATTTGGTATGACACTTGGCGGAGGGACGGAGCTTTGTCTACCAGCAGCCGCTATCCAAGCGTCCAGTGAAACGTATATGGGGCTTGTCGAAGCGGGGGTCGGACTCATACCGGGCGGAGGCGGAAACAAAGAACTCTATATTCGCCATCTGCAAGGAGCGGAAAAGCCATCAGCAACTGCGATCCAAGATGCTACGCTACAAACCTTTGAAGCCATTGCGATGGCAAAGGTATCTACATCAGCAGAGGAAGCGCGTGATATGAAGATGCTCCGAGTGAATGACCGGATCAGCATGAATGGTGATCATTTAATCCATGATGCGAAACAACTCGTTCTTTCTCTTGATGAAGCGGGTTATCGTGCACCTCTGAAGCGAAAGGTGCCCGTGATGGGGGAAACAGGCTACGCAGCAATGGTGCTGGCTGCTGAAAACATGAGATTGTCTGGATACATTTCAGACCATGACATGACCATTGCGAAAAAACTAGCACATGTCATTTCTGGCGGCAAATTGCCATTTGGTACAGAGGTGGATGAACAATACTTATTAGAGCTTGAAAGAGAAGCCTTTTTAAGTCTTGTAGGGGAAGTCAAATCTCAGGCACGCATGCAGCACATGCTCGTTAAAGGAAAACCTTTACGTAACTAGGGGGGAGTCAAAATGAGAGAAGCAGTGATTGTAGCTGGCGCAAGAACACCAGTAGGGAAAGCCAAAAAGGGATCATTAAAACATGTCAGACCTGATGATATGGGCGCATTGTGTGTAAAAGAAACGCTAAAGCGTGCCGGTGATTATGATGGAACAATCGATGATTTAATCATCGGATGTGCGACACCAGAAGCAGAGCAAGGGCTGAATGTGGCCCGGAATATTGGGGCATTAGCAGGTTTGCCATATACAGTACCTGCTATTACCATTAACCGCTATTGCTCTTCTGGTCTGCAGTCAATTGCTTATGCAGGTGAACGAATTATGCTTGGGCAGGCAGAAACCATTTTGGCCGGAGGCGTCGAATCGATGTCGCAAGTCCCAATGATGGGTCACTCCATTCGTCCAAACGCTCTTTTGACAGAGCAAGCGCCTGAATACTATATGAGCATGGGCCACACAGCGGAGCAAGTGGCGCAAAAGTATCAGGTCACAAGGCAAGATCAAGATGCTTTTGCGGTGAGGAGCCATCAAAAGGCAGCAAAGGCACTTCAAGAAGGGAAATTTTCAGATGAAATTGTTCCCGTTGATGTGACAGAAAGACGGGTAGGAGAGCAGAATCAACTAGAAGAACGCCAATTTACGTTCTCACAAGATGAAGGTGTCAGAGCGGGCACAACAGAGGAGGTTCTCTCAACGTTACGACCTGCCTTCTCAACAAAAGGCACAGTGACTGCAGGAAACTCTTCGCAGACGAGTGATGGAGCGGCATGTGTCATGATGATGGATCGCGAAAAAGCATCTTCTCTTTCTCTTCAGCCGCTCGCCAAGTTCAGAGCGTTTGCTGTTGGTGGTGTACCACCTGAAGTCATGGGAATTGGGCCGGTTGAAGCCATTCCGCGTGCGCTGAAAATCGCTGGTCTAGAGCTGAAGGACATCGGGCTGTTTGAATTAAATGAAGCATTTGCTTCTCAGGCGATTCAAGTCATTCGTCATTTAGGGATCGATGAAGAGAAGGTAAATGTCAACGGCGGCGCCATTGCATTAGGACATCCGCTAGGCTGTACAGGAACGAAACTCACGCTGTCCCTCATTCATGAAATGAAACGGCGAAATGAACAATTTGGTATTGTGACGATGTGTATCGGCGGGGGCATGGGAGCAGCAGGCATTTTTGAATTGATCTAAAGGGGGAAAACAGGATGAAAGCAATGGAAGAAGTAAAAAAGGGTGGCAGTTTCTTAATTGATGAGACGAATTATGAGCATATCTTTACACCAGAGGATTTCTCTGATGAACATCAAATGATCGGGAAAACAACAGAAGATTACATTTTACAAGATGTCGTTCCGCACATCGATCAAATTGAAAATCATGAATTCGAGCATTCTGTTCGTCTCTTGAAAAAGGCTGGAGAGCTTGGCCTGCTTGGTGCTGATGTTCCTGAGGAATTTGGCGGGCTTGGGCTAGATAAAATCAGCTCAGCCATCATTACTGAAAAATTTGCAAGAGCAGGCAGCTTCTCTCTTTCTTACGGCGCCCATGTTGGGATCGGTTCTTTGCCGATCGTGCTGTTCGGCAATCAAGCGCAAAAGGAAAAGTACCTGCCAGGACTCGCCTCTGGAGAAACAATTGCGGCCTATGCCCTAACAGAGCCAGGGTCAGGTTCTGATGCGCTAGGTGCGAAAACAACGGCAGTCCTGAATGAAGCTGGAACACATTATGTCCTCAATGGGGAAAAACAATGGATCACAAACTCCGCATTTGCCGATGTGTTTGTCGTGTATGCGAAGATTGATGGTGAACACTTCTCTGCTTTCATCGTAGAAAAGGATTTTCCTGGAGTCAAAACAGGACCTGAAGAGAAAAAGATGGGCATTAAAGGGTCATCGACGAGAACGTTAATCCTTGAAGATGCCGAAGTGCCAAAGGAGAATTTGCTTGGTGAAGCAGGCAGAGGTCATGTCATTGCCTTTAACATTTTGAACATTGGACGCTATAAGCTGGCTGTAGGGACAATCGGAGCATCAAAACGAGTCATTCAATTATCGGCAGAGTATGCCAATCAGCGCAAGCAGTTTAAAACACCAATTTCTCAATTTAGCTTAATTGGCGAAAAAGCAGCCAACATGTCGGCAAAGCTTTATGCCATGGAAAGTGCTGTATACCGCACAGTCGGGTTATTTGAACAAAGAATGGGTCTGTTAAGTGACGAGGAGCAAAAGGATGGGAAACAAATTGCGCAATCCATTGCAGAATATGCGATTGAATGCTCTCTTTGTAAAGTGCTTGGCTCTGAAACGCTCGATTATATTGTGGATGAAGGTGTGCAGATTCACGGCGGATATGGTTTCATGCAAGAATACGAAGTCGAAAGAGCCTATCGCGACTCACGAATTAACCGTATTTTTGAAGGAACGAACGAAATTAACCGATTGCTTGTGCCAGGCACCTTCTTGAAGAAAGCGATGAAAGGAGAGCTTCCGCTTCTTCAAAAAGCGCAAACCCTACAGGAAGAGCTAATGATGATGATGCCGGAAGAGCCGGGTGATCAGCCGCTTGATCAAGAGAAATACTTACTTGCCCATGCGAAAAAGATCGCCTTGATGGTGGCAGGTATGGCCGCCATGAAATATGGGAAAGCATTAGACAAAGAGCAAGAAATCCTTGTGAATATAGCAGATATCGTCAATGAACTCTTTGCTGCTGAGTCGGCGGTCTTGCGTACGGAAAAAGCAATCGCAGCATCAGGCACAGAAAAAAATGCACAAAAGCTTGCGTATACACAAATTTTCACGCAGGAAGCCTTTTTAAAAATTGAAGCTCATGCGAAAGAATCATTGATTGCCATGGAAGAAGGAGATTCACTCCGTATGAGTCTGTCAGCCCTTCGCAAGCTGACAAGATTCACGCCAATGAATGTCATTGCGAAAAAGCGTGAGGTGGCGAAACGAATCTTTGAAGCAGAGAAATATATCGTATAAGACGGCTGAAAAGGTGCGGATATCATGCCGCACCTTTTTGTAAGCATACATTTAGGTTTTTCATATGTTTTGTGATAAAATGTTGTCACTATTTGCAGGAGGTGAAAATGGTGGCTTTAGATTTTTACGAATACCCATCTTGCGGTACATGCCGAAAAGCAAAGAAATGGCTGGAAGAACACAATAAAGACATCAACAGCATACATATCGTCGAAGAGACGCCTGATAAAGAAACATTAAAAGCCCTTTACGAAAAAAGCGGTTTAGAGCTGAAGAAATTTTTTAATACGAGCGGTCAGAAATACAGAGAGCTGCAGCTGAAAGATAAACTTCCTGCAATGTCAGAGGACGAGCAGCTTGAATTACTTGCGTCTAACGGAATGCTAATCAAGCGTCCAATTACAACAGACGGCAAACGAGTGACAGTTGGATTTAATGAAGATACATTTAAAAGCGTCTGGAAATGATGTAACTTTCATTCAGATTGTGGTATCTTCAATATAGATTGTAAGAAAAGACTGGAGGGGTATGAAATGAGCACACCAAAAGATTTACGTTATTCAGAAGAACATGAATGGGTCAAAGTAGAAGGAGATAAGGTGCGTATCGGTATTACGCATTTTGCTCAATCTGAGCTAGGGGATATCGTGTTCGTTGAGCTTCCTGAAGTAGGAGACAAAATCACAGCGGACGAGCCTTTCGGAAGTGTAGAATCAGTCAAAACAGTTTCTGAACTATACGCACCGATTAACGGCACAATCGTTGAAGTGAACGATGAGCTTGATGACAGTCCAGAGTTCGTCAACGACTCTCCATACGAAAAAGCTTGGATGATCGTAGTAGAGCCAGCGGATGCGTCTGAAATCGAGAACTTAATGACAGCTGAGCAATATGAAGAAATGACAAAAGAAGACTAATTCATGTGAAATTGGACACTCTACCTTTATGGGGGGTGTCCAATTTGTCTTTTCAAAAAGAACAGGTGGATATAACAGAGCATGTCACTGGACGATTCAAAGAGAGCGGCATGGTGCTTTACCATCAAAACGAAGAGATTGGCACGATGATTAGTGAAAATCAATATGAATTAAAATCAGGTTATTCCTATGATCAAAACCGTTTTTATCGTCTGTCAGATACGTTGACCCATGGGACTGAAAAATATGTAGACTGTGACGATGAAAATGGCTGGTGCTAATCACAGATAAGGCTGTAGTGAGTGAATGCTACAGCCTTTTTGTTGATCAAGTGCCCAATCTTTACAACCCGAATGAAAGATTGTAATCTAAGGAAGAAGTGAATCAACGTCAAAAGGGCCAGGTGATCGTGATGAATGTCGAGATAGAAAAGGTCATCATTGTAGAAGGTAAATCAGATAAACAGAAGCTAAAAGAAGTCATAAGTGAACCTGTTACCATCATTTGCACCAATGGCACGATCAGTACATCGAAGCTGGATCAGCTTGTGGACGATTTATTCGGGAAAGACGTTTACATATTAGCAGACAGTGACGATGCTGGCGACAAACTGCGGAAGCAATTCCGAAAAGAATTCCCTGAAGCACTGCATCTTTTTGTCGACAGAACGTACCGCGAAGTGGCCGCTTCACCGTCAGCCCACATTGCATCTATTCTATTAGCTGCAAACATTGATGTTCATTCGAAATATTTATAAGGGTGACGTATATGAAAGAGATTGAAGAGCATGAATTCAAGGAGATAGAGGACGATTTATTTCTTTTGTACTTATATACACCATTTTGCGGAACATGCCAGCTGGCAAAGAAGATGCTGGCAGTGGTTGATGCCATGCAGCCGGAAGTTCCTTTTTATGAAAATAACTTAAATTACTCGCCAAGTTTTGCAAAAGCATTTGAGATCGAAAGTGTCCCTTGCTTTCTCCTGTTTAAAAAGGGTGAAATCGTGCAAAAAGGCTATGCCTTTCACTCCGTTCCATATCTTCACGAAATGATTGAAACCGCTAAATAAAGCGGTTTTTTGTCATATTTCAAGCAATTCATTTGAAAATTTGTCGAGCTATTTATAAAGGACAAGCCGATGTTTGTAGAGAAATGTTATGTATAACCAAATGACAGGGAGGTTATACATGTGGAAAATGTGAAAGCCCATGGAAGTGCAGGGCAGCGATTATTGTTAAAGCCGTTGCTCTCATCATCATCCTTGAAGATTACATTTGAGGCGGAAACGGACTCTTGTACATTGATTGTGGATGAACGTGGTGAAGTGAAGAAACTACCTGCAATTGAGTTATCGGATCTCATCTTTTATGGTGAGCGAAAAGAGATTTTGCAATTATTAGATGGAGACATGTCCTTACAGCAGCTGATCAGCAGAGGACAAGTGAAAGTGAAAGGCTCATTTCGAGCTCTTCTAAGACTAGAAGCGGTACTTTGGCTGACGAACGGTTTTTTTCGAAAAATGATAACGTAGTCGTTTACTTGGAAATTAGCGATTTACAGCGTTGACATATCTCAGATAGCATGATATTCTACGTTAGTAAAAACATGAACATCACATAAAACAACATATTTTCTCTTATTAAGAGAGGTGGAGGGACGTGCCCTATGAAACCCGGCAACCGTCAGCATAGCTGAAATTGGTGCCAATTCACTCAAAGCCGCAACGCTTTGAAAGATGAGAGAAAGGCGTATTTGATATAAAAGGCCTTTCTGCTTGCGTTGCAGTTAGGTCTTTTTTACTGACCTTGCGTCAGGCTAGCGTCATAACAGTCGGAAGAATAATTGAACGTATGTGATGGCAACCTATAGATTCAGCAAGAAAGCAGGTGAACAGACTGTGATCCATTTACAGAATGTATCAAAAACGTATCTTTCAAAAAGCGGAAATGTTGATGCCGTGAAAGACGTCAACTTGGATATCGATAAAGGTGAAATATTCGGAATTATCGGGTATAGCGGCGCTGGGAAAAGCTCCCTGATTCGCCTATTAAACGGTCTGGAGTTGCCAACAGAAGGAATCGTTGAAGTGGCAGGCAACCGGATCAATGAAGTATCGAATGCGAAACTTCGGAAAGCAAGACAAGAAATCAGCATGATTTTCCAGCACTTTAACTTGCTCTGGTCAAGAACAGTGAGACAAAATATTATGTTCCCGCTCGAGATCGCAGGTGTACCAACGTCAAAACGGAGAGCTCGTGCAAACGAACTGATTAAATTGGTCGGTTTAGAAGGAAAAGAAAATGCATATCCTTCTCAGCTCAGCGGCGGGCAAAAGCAGCGTGTAGGGATTGCGAGAGCATTAGCAAATGACCCAAAAGTTCTGCTATGTGACGAAGCCACTTCTGCGCTTGATCCACAAACAACGGATTCCATCCTTGAGCTTTTAGCCGATATTAATAAACGACTAGGACTCACCATTGTATTGATCACACACGAAATGCACGTCATTCGCAAAATTTGTCACCGTGTGGCAGTGATGGAGAATGGCCGTATTGTCGAAGAAGGCGAAGTATTACGTGTCTTCAGACAGCCGAAAGAAGAAATGACGAAGCGATTCGTGAAACAGCTTGCTGAACCAGAAGAAGCAAAAGAAACGATCGAGCACGTCCTAGAGAGAGTAAAAGAAGGTCAGGTCGTCAGGTTGTCCTTTATTGGAGATTCTGCCGAACAGCCGCTGATCACGGAAATTATTCGATCCTTCAAGGTCGATGTGAACATCCTGCAAGGAAAGATTTCTCAAACGCAGGAAGGCGCGTTTGGAACACTCTTTATCCATATTAATGGAGACGAGAACGAAGTTGAAAAAGCCATCGCCTATATCCAAAGCAAACAGGTTGAAATCGAGGTGATGACACATGTTTGAGAAATGGTTTCCGAACGTTGATCTAGAGGTTATTTGGAACGCGACGGGTGAAACGGTCTATATGACACTCATTGCATTAGCGTTTGCTTTTGCTATCGGCATCATCCTTGGGCTGTTGCTCTTTTTGACAAGTAAAGGCGGTTTGTGGGAAAACAAACCAATTAATGCTGTCATCGGCGCAGTAGTCAACATTTTCAGATCGATTCCCTTTATCATATTAATCATTCTATTATTAGGATTTACTAAACTAATTATGGGCACGATATTAGGTCCAAATGCAGCATTACCAGCCCTTGTCATTGGCTCAGCCCCTTTCTACGCACGTCTTGTCGAAATTGCACTGCGTGAAGTAGACAAAGGAGTCATTGAAGCAGCACGATCTATGGGAGCAAAAACGTCGACCATTATTTTCAAAGTATTGCTTCCAGAATCACTGCCAGCCCTTATTTCAGGAATTACTGTAACAGCGATTGCTCTGATTGGCTCTACTGCGATTGCAGGAGCAATTGGAGCAGGCGGACTTGGTGACCTTGCTTATGTAGAAGGATACCAATCTGGTAATACAGATGTCACACTTGTAGCCACTGTGTTTATTCTGATCATCGTCTTTATCATTCAAATAATCGGTGATTTGATTACAAATAAAATTGATAAACGTTAAGGGAGGAATTATTCATGAAGAAATTGATTTTAAGTGCACTATTTCTAGCATTTGCAGGCATTTTAGCTGCTTGCGGTTCATCAAATAACGCAAGCGATAACAAAACCATCACGGTTGCCGCTTCAAAAACACCACATGCCGAGATTCTTGAAGAAGCAAAACCACTTCTAAAAGAAAAAGGCTACGATCTAAAAGTGAAAGTACTGAGCGATTATAAAATGTACAACAAAGCATTAGCTGAAAAAGAAGTGGATGCGAACTTTTTCCAACATATCCCTTACTTGAACGAAGAAAATAAATCAAACAAAGATTACAACTTAGTGAGTGCTGGTGCCGTTCACCTTGAGCCTTTCGGTATCTACTCTAAGAAATACAAATCAGTAAAAGATATTCCAAACGGCGGCACGATCATCATGACAAACAACGTAGCTGAGCAAGGACGTATGCTTGCCCTATTACAAAATGCTGGTGTGATCAAGCTTGATCCAAAAGTAGATACAATCAACGCAACAGTCAAAAACATCAAAGAAAACCCGAAGAACCTAAAATTCAAAAAAATCGCTCCTGAACTAACAGCGAAAGCTTATGAAAACAGTGAAGGCGATGCAGTATTTATCAACGTTAACTATGCGATCCAAAATAAATTGAATCCGAAAAAAGATTCAATCGAACTTGAGCAAACGAAAAATAACCCGTATGCAAACATCGTCGCTGTTCGCAAAGGTGACGAAAAATCAGAGAAGATCAAGGTATTAATGGAAGTTCTTCACTCTGATAAAATCAAAGAATTCATCGACAAAAAGTATGATGGTGCAGTATTGCCTGTATCTGAATAACAACTTGTAAACCTCGCTTCATGAAAGCGAGGTTTTTTTGTGTATTTTTTCAAATCTCGCTCATAATAAAAACGAACAAATGACTTGAAGGGATGGAATGAAGATGAATGAACAACATATGAGCGGATCGATGCAACAATCACTGACGGATTATAAAACGGCAATGGGTGAATTTCAGAAGAAAATGCCGGTGTTTGGCAAGAAATTTAATGAATTTACGGAGCAGTGCTTTCAGAGTGATTCATTAACACAAAAAGAAAAACAAATGATTGCCCTCGGCATCAGCATTCATGCACAGGATGAATATTGCATGATCTATCATACAAAGGGAGCGCTCGATCAAGGCGCAACCGAAGAGAATTTGCTAGAGGTCGTCAGTGTGGCGACAGCGTTTGGCGGCGGTGCTGCGCTAAGTCAAGGCATCACAGTTGTTCAGCAATGTATCGATGAATTTGGAGGACAGACGCATTAAGGGAAGGATAAGATGGTATTTTTCCATATCAGGGAGTTGAGTCGTTCTCAGCCGGTTGTGTGAGAAAATATGCCAGCATAGCGTGTTATATCCCTTTTGAGTGAAGCAGCATGCCTTTGATACAATGGAGCTACACTCAGAGAAGGGAATGGTTTATTATTTGTTCGGACCATAGTACACTGGGATTGGATTATACCGCCGAGATGGAAAAGGCCATGCATAAGGCTCATGGCATGAGCTATGCAGAGTACGAAAGAGACCATGACTTAAGGATGAAAGTGGAATATAAACGAGAGCAGTCCTATCGAGATGAGAAAAGACAGCTCGCAAAAATGAATATACAAGGCTATTAAATAGCTAAGGGACGGGGAGAATAGTTTCCCGTCCTTTCTTTATGAAAACAGTCTTTTCGACATAAATCCTTTTATCTACCTGTATTTTTTGTTAGAATTTTGAGAGCATCCTCTCACGCTTGTCGTGAATGTGTTGTATTCACTTTTAATTTGTTATAAAATTAGAATGAGAATAAATTGAGAATAATGATTATTTTGGAGGTATCGATATATGACTGCTTCGACATTAACAATTAAGGACTTGCACGTTGAGATTGAAGGGAAAGAAATCTTAAAAGGTGTAAACCTAGAAATAAAAGGTGGAGAATTCCACGCAGTAATGGGACCAAACGGTACAGGTAAATCTACTTTATCTGCTGCTATCATGGGCCACCCTAAGTATGAAGTGACAAAAGGCAGTATCTTGCTTGATGGCGAAGATGTTCTTGAAATGGAAGTAGATGAGCGCGCTCAAGCGGGTCTTTTCCTTGCAATGCAATATCCATCTGAAATTAGTGGTGTAACAAATGCAGACTTCCTTCGTTCGGCTATTAACGCACGCAGAGAAGAAGGCGATGAAATCTCTCTCATGAAATTCATCCGCAAAATGGACGAAAACATGGAATTCCTTGAAATGGACCCAGATATGGCACAGCGCTACCTAAACGAAGGTTTCTCAGGCGGGGAGAAAAAACGTAACGAAATTCTTCAATTAATGATGATTGAACCAAAAATCGCCATCCTTGACGAAATCGATTCTGGTCTTGATATCGATGCGCTGAAAGTTGTTTCTAAAGGAATTAATAAAATGCGCGGCGAAAGCTTCGGCTGCTTAATGATCACTCACTATCAGCGTCTATTGAACTACATCACACCAGATCACGTTCATGTCATGATGCAAGGACGTATTGTGAAATCTGGCGGACCAGAACTCGCACAGCGTCTAGAAGCAGAAGGTTATGACTGGATTAAAAAAGAGTTAGGAATTGAAGACGAAACTGTTGGTCAAGAAGCGTAAGCGTTAGGAGGATTATTGATGACATTAGAAACGAAATTATCAGTAGATCAAGATTATGTCAAAAGCTTCTCCGAGAAGCATCAGGAACCGGCATGGATGAGTTCCCTTCGCTTACAGGCTCTTGAAAAAGCAGAAGACCTTCCAATGCCAAAGCCTGACAAAACGAATATTTCTAAATGGAATTTAACCAATTTCAAACAGCATACAGTCGAAAGTGCGCCATTTGGATCTTTAGAAGAGCTTCCTGAAGAAGTGAAGTCTCTTATTGATTTAGAGGACACAGATAAGACAGTCTATATTCAGCGTGATCAAACGCCAGCATACTTGTCTCTTTCTACTGAAGCAAAAGACAAAGGCGTGATCTTCACTGATATCCATACAGCGATTCGCGAACATGGAGAGCTAGTGAAGAAATATTTCATGACTGATGCAGTGAAAGTGGATGAGCACAAACTAACAGCTTTACATGCTGCTTTAGTGAATGGCGGAGCTTTCCTCTATGTACCGAAAAACGTAGAGCTAGAAGCACCAATCCAAGCCGTTTATCTTCATGAAAATGACGAAACAACGTTGTTTAACCATGTCATCGTTGTAGCAGACGATCATAGTGCTGTGACATATGTAGAAAACTACATCAGTACGGCAACACCAGAAGAAGCGATCTTCAATATCGTGTCTGAAGTCTTCACAGGTGCAAATGCCCGCGTCACTTACGGTGCAGTGGATAACCTTGCAGAAGGTGTGACAGTCTATGTGAATAGACGTGGTATGGCAAATGGTCGTGACAGTAAAATCGAATGGGCGCTTGGCCTGATGAATGATGGAGACGTCGTGTCTGAAAACATCACAAAGCTTATGGGCGACGGTACATTCGGTGATACAAAATCAGTTGTTGTTGGCCGCGGGAATCAAACGGAAAACTTCACAACAAGCATCATCCACTTCGGTAAAAACTCTGAAGGGTATATCTTGAAGCATGGTGTCATGAAGGATCAAGCATCCTCTATCTTTAACGGAATTGGTAAAATCGAGCATGGCGCAACGAAGTCAAATGCAGAGCAAGAATCTCGTGTTCTCATGCTGAGTGAGAAAGCACGCGGTGACGCTAACCCAATTCTTTTAATCGATGAAGATGATGTAACAGCAGGACACGCTGCGTCTGTTGGGCGTGTGGATCCAATTCAACTCTATTACCTCATGAGCCGTGGGATTTCCAAAGAAGATGCAGAAAGACTTGTCATTTATGGCTTCTTAAATCCAGTCGTCAAAGAACTGCCGATTGAAGGAGTTAAAAAGCAGCTCGTTTCTGTGATTGAAAGGAAAGTAAAATAATGAATATCAAAGACGTTCGTGAGCAGTTTCCAATCCTTCATCAGCAAGTGAACGGACATGATTTGGTGTATTTGGACAGTGCAGCGACATCTCAAAAACCACGAGTTGTCATTGATGCAATGAATGAGTATTACCGGTCTTACAACTCGAACGTCCACCGGGGTGTTCATACCCTTGGCACAAAAGCAACGGACGCATACGAGGGTGCAAGAGAAAAAGTTCGAGCATTCATTGGCGCTTCTTCTGTCCAGGAGATTATTTTTACTAGAGGTACAACAACAGCACTGAACACAGTGGCAATCAGCTATGCTAGAGCAAACCTTAAAGAAGGCGATGAGATCGTCATTACGCATATGGAACATCATGCGAATATCATCCCTTGGCAGCAGGCAGCAAAAGCAACTGGCGCCACATTGAAATATATTCCGTTACAGGAAGACGGCACGCTGTCGCTTGAAGATGTGAAGCAAACCATCACACATCAAACGAAAATCGTTGCTGTCACACATGTCTCAAACGTATTAGGAACCATCAACCCAATTAAAGACATCGCAAAGATTGCTCACGATCACGGTGCAATTATCGTCGTCGATGGTGCCCAGAGCACCCCGCACATGCAAATTGATGTTCAGGACTTGGATTGCGACTTTTTCGCCTTCTCTGGGCATAAAATGTGTGGACCGACTGGCATTGGTGTTCTTTACGGGAAGAAGGACCTTTTGAATAATATGGAGCCTGCTGAGTTTGGCGGTGAAATGATCGACTTTGTGGATCTATATGATTCTACATGGAAAGAGCTGCCGTGGAAATTTGAAGCGGGAACACCGATTATTGCAGGAGCAGTTGGACTCGGAAAAGCGATTGATTTCTTAAATGACATCGGTATGGAGGAAGTCAGCCGTTACGAGCATCAGCTTGCGACTTACGCACTTGAGCGCTTTAAGGAGCTTGAAGGTGCCACGGTTTACGGACCGCAGCACCGAGCTGGACTTGTGACGTTTAACTTAGACGACGTCCATCCTCATGATGCCTCAACTGTTCTAGATACGGAAGGTGTCGCCATTCGTGCTGGACATCACTGTGCACAGCCGCTCATGAAATGGCTTGGTGTATCAGCGACTGCAAGAGCAAGCTTCTATCTGTACAACACAGAAGAGGAGATTGACGAGCTCATGGCAGCGCTCCGTAAGACAAAGGAGTATTTTACGAATGTCTTTTAATGTAAACTTAGACACACTGTACAGACAAGTGATTATGGATCATTATAAAAATCCGAGGAACAAAGGTGTGTTAAACGACAGCATTGTCGTCGATATGAACAACCCAACGTGTGGTGACCGCATTCGTCTCACGATGAAAATCGAAGACGAAAAAGTCATCGATGCGAAATTTGAAGGAGAAGGATGCTCGATTTCGATGGCATCTGCCTCTATGATGACGCAGGCGATTAAAGGGAAAGATATTGAAACAGCTTTGAAAATGTCTCAGATTTTCTCCGATATGATGCTAGGAAAAGAATACGACGATTCCATTGATCTTGGTGACATTGAGGCGCTGCAGGGAGTCGCAAAATTCCCAGCGCGCATCAAATGTGCAACATTATCCTGGAAGGCGCTTGAAAAAGGCGCATCTGCCGAAAATAACGGCAAATCATAAGATTGGAGTGAAAATGGATGGCTAAAAAAATGCCAGATGTTGGTGAATATAAATACGGCTTTTCTGATAAAGACGTTTCCATTTTCCGTTCAGAGCGCGGACTGACAAAAGAGATCGTTGAAGAAATTTCTCGTATGAAAGAAGAGCCTCAGTGGATGCTCGACTTCCGTTTGAAATCTCTTGAGCACTTTTACAACATGCCGATGCCACAATGGGGCGGAGATTTAAATGCATTAAACTTTGATGAAATTACGTACTACGTAAAACCATCAGAACGCTCTGAGCGTTCTTGGGATGAAGTACCAGAAGAAATCAAACAAACCTTTGATAAGCTTGGAATCCCTGAAGCAGAGCAAAAGTACTTAGCAGGTGTATCTGCTCAGTACGAATCTGAAGTTGTGTATCACAACATGAAGCAAGACCTTGAAGATTTAGGCATTGTGTTTAAAGATACAGACAGTGCATTAAAAGAGAACGAAGACATCTTCCGTGAGCACTGGGCAAAAGTCATTCCTCCGACTGACAACAAATTTGCTGCGCTTAACTCGGCTGTATGGTCTGGTGGTTCATTCATCTACGTACCAAAAGGCGTAAAAGTAGATACACCACTTCAAGCATACTTCCGAATCAACTCTGAGAACATGGGTCAGTTCGAACGTACACTGATCATCGTTGATGAAGGCGCACATGTGCATTACGTAGAAGGTTGTACAGCTCCAGTTTACACAACAAACTCACTTCATAGTGCGGTTGTTGAAATTATCGTGAAAAAAGGCGGCTACTGCCGTTATACAACGATTCAAAACTGGGCAAACAACGTTTTCAACCTTGTGACGAAACGTACAGTATGTGAAGAAAATGCAACAATGGAATGGATTGATGGAAACATCGGTTCTAAGCTGACAATGAAATACCCAGCGGTCATCCTAAAAGGTGAAGGCGCTCGTGGTATGACATTAAGTATTGCCCTAGCAGGTAAAGGTCAGCACCAAGATGCAGGTGCAAAAATGATTCACCTTGCACCAAACACATCTTCAACGATCGTATCGAAATCGATTTCCAAACAAGGCGGTAAAGTCACATACCGTGGAATCGTACACTTCGGACGCAAAGCAGAGGGTGCACGCTCAAACATCGAGTGTGACACACTCATCATGGATAATAAATCAACATCTGATACGATTCCTTACAATGAAATCTTAAACGACAACATTTCATTAGAGCACGAAGCGAAGGTATCAAAAGTATCAGAAGAGCAGCTATTCTACTTGATGAGCCGCGGAATTTCTGAAGAAGAAGCAACAGAAATGATCGTCATGGGCTTCATCGAACCATTCACAAAAGAACTGCCAATGGAATACGCCGTTGAAATGAACCGTTTGATTAAGTTTG
This sequence comes from Bacillus sp. AK25, assembly GCF_048270685.1. Taxonomy (NCBI): domain Bacteria; kingdom Bacillati; phylum Bacillota; class Bacilli; order Caryophanales; family Bacillaceae; genus Bacillus; species Bacillus sp. AK25. The sequence goes on along the minus strand of NZ_JBLUWC010000001.1, from coordinate 2,883,264 downwards.
AGATGGAAGGTTCTATTGGTTAATACAGAGGATTGAAAATGATTGATATAAGAGGTTGATGAAGCGTGCCGAATTTGTGCCGGTCAAGAGACCTTTTAGTGTAGGAGACGAACTTTTTAAGTTCGTCTTTTTCTATTTCATTGGTTACATCTAAGTTGACTATGAATAAAAAAATGTAAAAAAATCTTTATTGAATGATACTGGAGTTAAGATTTCTCTTTTCATTAAGAAGGTTAAAGGTAAACAAGAGTGGAAAGATCCTACATCTGGTTGATCCATTTCAAGAGATCTTGGGAAAGGGAATGCTCATGGAGGAAGTTACTACAAATTAATGAATAAATCCGGAGAGCGTATAGCTACACTAAATAAAAGTGGTCGAGTATTCAGAAAATAAAAATTGTACATAAAAGAATGAAAGGAGAATGAGAAATGGTTCACCTAGATTATTTACAAAGTGAATTCAATATTGATTTAATTAATGATTCCTTTGACGAGTTACCTCTAAGCCTTCATATTCAACTCGAAAAAGAAATGTATCAGTTTAATGATCAAGGCAATTTAAATCCTCAATATTTTAATAAGGTTTATAATGTTGCAATAAGTATATTTGATGAACTTTTTGGGGAGAACGATTTATTGTTCGTCGTCACAATTGTTCGAAGCGAGCATTCATTACAGAGGCCGATAGGAGTATATAGTAAGTATTCAAAAAAAATTAATAAATATAGACTCAATGTAAAAAATTCTAAAGATGAGAATGGAAAAGTCATTCAATATTCTTTAGAAACAAAAAAACAGCATATAGAGTACAAGAAAATAATCAAGGCAATATGTAATCAAGATTTTAAAAGTATGGCTCCGAGGTTCAATGACAAATATAGTAGTTATCCTGAAATATTCTTTATAAATAAAGATTTTATTTATCATATTTATGATGACAGAGGGGCATTCTTATTATTTAAAGATGAGAGAAAGCATGAAAAATTTAAAACAAAGTATAGTACTTTACTGGTAGGAGAAGATTATAATTAAAAGAAACTCTCTTATTGTTAGTTTCCTCATTTGCGTTTGACCGCATTGAGAAAACTTTTTCATCAAACTCTTTTCTAAATGATCATAAATACTTGCAACATATAATTTAGTACTGTATAGTTCTAATCATGACAAAGATAAAATTAATGAATCAAAAACGTGTGCTTGAAGTAGCTGCAACTTTATTTTTAGAAAAAGGGTTTGCTTATACAAGTATGGATGAATTAGTTCGTGTAAGCAAAGTGTCAAAGTCTAATGTGTATTATCACTTTTCTAATAAGGAAGAATTATTAGAAGGGGTCGTTGATTATTGGATTGATATGTATCAAGCTGCAATGGATGACGTACTGTCTCAGACCCAATTTTCAGTTGAAGATCGTATTCAACTGTTTTTAAAGCAATTATCACAAGGCGTTCAGTCGAGAGAGTATAAGGGGAGCTGTCCATTTATTACTCTTTATATTCAAAGTCCTGCAAAGGCCACACAAATAAAAGAAAAAATAGGCCTTTTTTTCACAGGATTACAAAAGAAAGTTTCTCTGTTACTGAAACAAGGTGTAGAGAACGGGGAATTCAGAGATTCGATTCAGATTGATGAGGTGGCATCACTTTTTATGACAAATCTTGAAGGAGCGTTATTTATTTCAGAAACATTGAAGGATGCAACTGTCATCACAAAAACAGCAGATCATTTATTTAACTTGCTTCGATAAAGAAGCATTTTTTTTACATCAAATTAGTACTGAATAGTACTAAAAAGGAGATTTCACATGAAAACAGTATTTTTAACGGGTGGAACAGGGTTTATCGGAAAGCAATTAGTCGAAGAATTAGCGAAAGAGGATGTGAAGATTCTTCTTTTAGTGAGGTCGAAAAGTAAAGCGACACGCATTTTTCAAGAAAGAGGTATTTTAAAAGAGTCAGTGATGCACTTTGTTGAAGGTGATTTGACGAAAGTCGATTTGGGTCTAAGTGCTGAAGATCAGGAGAGGGTATTGAAAACGGATGTGATCATTCACGCAGGAGGCCCGATGGATATTCAAGCAACCAGTAAAGAGGCAGCTTCTGTCTTTTTGAATGGCGCCAAACACATTAGTGAGTTAGCTAAAAGTATTCATCAATCGAAGGGTTTACAGCAATTTATTCATGTTGTCGGTTATATGAGCCCCTTTGATGATCAAAATAGCAAGATTGCCATCGACGTGTTCGAAGAAGGGAACGATTACTTGAAAATAAAAAATCCTTATGAGAGAACAAAGTTTTTAGCAGATCTTTATATTCGTCAACAGGCATCAGCAGTAGGTTATCCGCTTTCTATCATTAATCCGCCAACTGTCGTTGGAAGTAGTCAAACAGGGAGTACAGAGCAAATTGCAGGATTAGGTTTGCTTGTAAAGAGTATGCGAAGAGGGCTCATGCCGGTGATTCCTGGAGGTAAGGACTATCGGTTACCACTTATTTCAAACGATGAGTTTTCGAAGTGTATTGTACAGGTTTTCAAGTTGGAGCAGCCGGCTATTCAAACATATACACTTGTTGAAGACAAAGAGCACGATCAGAACGTTGCTGGACTATTAAGTATGATGTCAGAAAGTATGAATATGAAGGCACCTAGCATTTCTGTTCCTATGCCACTGATGAAAGCTATCATGAAGAGTGGCGTCAGTAAACTCACAAACATTCCTTCTGACGGATTGAATTTTATGACAAAACGAACGTTCTCAAATGTTTCAGTGAAAAAAATAATGGGAGAAGATTGGTTTAAGAAGACGAGTGTCATGACATTTTTCCCTGCTGTAGTAGCGGATCTAGATTATCGAATGATGGCTCAAAATGGTGAGCACCAACATTTATTTAAACGAACATTATGCGATAATAACACCCTTTACCAATTACAAGGAGAGGGGAAGCCGTTTATTTTATTACATGGTTTATTGAGTGATGGAGAAGATTTATTTCCTTTAGCACAAGAGCTTCATGAGAAAACAGGTCAACCTGTATGGATTTTGGACCTTCCTGGTTTGGGGCGTTCTCCATTTAAACGAGAGAAACATCTTCTAGATATCTATTTAAATGTAGTGAAAAAAGTAGTAGAGAAAGCGACGAATGGTGCACATCTAATCGTCCATTCATTCGGTGCGTTTATTCTTCTAGAAGCTTTGACACAAAAGTACATAGATAAGAAGTATTCAATCACTTTACTTCAGCCGCCTGTTGCTAAACAAAAGGCAAAATCACTACATGTTCCTCAATTTCTGAACAAATGGACATTAAGATTGGCAACGACTCATTTGATAGAGCGTTATGTGTTAAGAAATGGTTTGTTTGAAAGCACGGAGAGCATCCCTGAACATTATATTGAAAAAATCAGAAACAGCTTTACTTCTCCTAGAATTTTAAATACGACGGTTCAGCTTAACCATTTATTACTGAAAACCGATCAAGGTGACTTTAAAGAAGTCACAAAGGATCATCTTCACATGATTTGGGGGGAGTATGACAGAGGCTATTCTGCGCCATCGCATCTTGGGAAGGTTGATTTTGTTCCGTATGGCCACCATTTCCCTCTTAGCCATCCGAGTGAAACGGCAGCATTAGTCATCAATAATATTTGTACTAGCAGATAGGAGTCACCCCAAAACGAAAAAATAAGATTGATGACAAGTGAGCAAAATTTTTCGTTCTGGGTCTTGAAAAAATAGAGGTTAACGAGGTGCATAAAACGCATCTAAGGTTTTCGTCATATCATCAGATGCAGATTGTAAGATAGTCCTTTGATCTAAAATCGCTGTTCCTTGTGCCCGGACAATATGAAATTGATGAAAACCCATCAAGTTTTGGAATATTTCCTTTAGGTAGTAATGTGAGAATTCCAGAGGTGTGTAGCGATCGTTATTTGTGAAAATTGAGCCGCTTGCTTGAAGCAAAAGTACACGATAATCATCAGTCATCAGACCAACTGAACCATTTTCTGTATATTTAAACGTTTCTCTAGCAATGAAGATATTATCTATATAATCTTTCATACGTGACGTCACATTGAAATTATGAACAGGTGACACGATCACAATTCGATGATGTGCTTTGAATTGGGCCAATAAAGCAGATGAAGCAGCGGCGATTTTTTCCTCCGCAGCTGTTAATGATTGTTCAGATGCCTGCTTATCCCAAATACGTAGCAGCTGGTCTTTTTCGATACGAGGAATTTCAGTTCCATATAAATGTAAAATTGTTGGCTCCTCATGAGGGAATCTTTTTTTGAACTGTTCTAAAAATAGTGTTTGCAGTTTGTTTGAATAACTTTCTTGATGAGTGAAATCAGGGTGCGCGTTAATAATGAATGTTTTCATATGCATGCTCCTTTTCTTTTGATAAACTGAGTATAAAATATAAAGGTGACAAAACATGTCACCTTTTTCAGAAGGAAAATCAAATGAAAAAATCAGAACGCTTAAACCAAGAGCTTATTTTTTTAAGTGATAAATATTCATTTCAATTAAAAGATTTAGAAACTGAATTTGGCATTTCTAAACGTACGGCTTTAAGAGATATGGAAGAGCTAGAGTCCATGGGCTTAGCTTTTTATGTTGAAAATGGCAGACATGGAGGATATCGGATCGTGAATCAATCTCCATTGGTTCCGATCTATTTTCAAATAGATGAAGTTCAAGCCATTTTTTTTGCTCTTAAAGCCTTAGATCTGTTGTCAGCAACACCATTTAAAAAGTCTTACTCACAGATTCGCCAAAAACTGTTTGCTACAATGTCTGATGAGAGAAAACATCGGATCACGGAGATTTTGGATGTGATTCATTACTATCATGTCGCACCAGTGAGTGAACAACATCATTTGGATTTGATATTGCAGGCAATGATGGAAGATCAAATCGTGAAGATGACATACACTCAATATGAACATAAAAGGATCAGGCTACAATTTCTTGAGTTGTTTTATCGAAATGGGATTTGGTTCACCGAAGCATATGATGTTCAGAATAAAAAGTGGGGCATCTACAGATGTGATTGTATGACGGACTTGATGATCGAAGAAAAAACGAAAGACACTTTTACGAAGGGAGAATTAAAAGCACTGCAGCTCGAGTACGAAAAAACCTATCATGATATCTCTTTTAAATGTCGATTAACGGAACAAGGGAAAGAGAAGTTTTTAAAGAATCATTATCCGAATATGAGATTGGAGACCATTGATGATACGCCTTATATTGTAGGGGGATACAACCAAGAAGAATTATCGTATATGACTCACTATTTGATCTCATTTGGGAAACATATCAAAATTGAATACCCCGATGAATTAAAAGAGAGTTATTTGACTCAATTGCAAGAAATGATGGATCAATATTAAAAATGAACGGATTGTATCTGAATCACAAAAAACTTAACACATTAAAAAAAGGCGAACTGTCGTAATTCGCCTTTTTTCTATTACTTCGCCGCCTGAAATGTATTTGTTTTCGATTTGTCATTGATCTTTCCATACGTCAGCTGACGCCAGATAAATTCCATCGGTCCAGACTTAAATCGCTTTAACCATAACGTACTGAAAAGGACAAGGAAGGCATACACGCAAATAGCCATGAAGAACGTACCAGCGGGTTGAAGATGATCTGCAAGTCCGGCTCCATATTTCAGAAAAAGCACTGTTCCAATGATCGAGTGAAGCAAATAGCAGGTCAGTGACATCCGTCCGACCTTGGTAAAAACCATCAAAGCACCTCGCAGCTGAGGAACGTGCAAAAACAGCATCGCAAGTGAACTCATATAGAACATACTGCCAGTCAATCCCCCATTTTGCTCAAGTGCAGAGACAATGTTCATCCATGGCGTATGTTCAAAAGGGGTGACCGCTGTCATAATCGTACTGCCTTGTGTGATAAGAAAAGCGATTGTACAAATCATCCAAATACGATTCCAAATCGCTTTTTTCGTCTCCATGTTTTTGAAAAACGACATTTTCACAAAATACACACCAAGTAAAAACATGAAGAACATCGAATAGACAGTGGAAAATGAGCTGGAAGCCATCGTGACCATATCGGCCCACCGGTCACCAATAGATGCTAAATAAGTCAGACTGTTGTGGCTAGTCAGCTCGAAATCAGCAAAATCCGGCTTGCCTGATGATTCTGTACTGATGGTGTTGAGCAGCATTGAGAAAAGAGGCGTGAGCAATTGAATCACAAAGAGTGTGATCAGCCAGTACAGGATGGTTTTGGCTGTGCGTTTGTAAAAGAAAAGCAATAAGAAGCCCGCGACAGCATAATAGGTTAAAATATCTCCAATCCATACAAACGTGACATGCAGAAGACCAATCCCTAAGAGAATGGTTAATCTGCGAGCAAACAACTTGTTCGGGCTGTCCACCTTCTGAGCAGCTCGATCCATAAAAATCATAAACCCAACCCCGAATAGAAAAGAAAATAACGTAATGAATTTCCCTGAGGCGAACCAATTCACCAAGTTGTGAAATACATCATTAGACTCCATCTCAAATCCCTTGACCGAATCCACAATCAAAAAATAGTTGACCAAAATAATTCCCATTAAGGCGAATCCTCGTACGATGTCCAAGAAATGCACCCGTTCTTTAAGACTCATTGGTTGTCCGTGTTCTACTTTGCTTACATTCATATTAATGCTCCTTTTCATGTATTGGATCTAAAGATAGATCCTTCAATAAATCAATATACAGGCCAATTCTTAATCATTTATGAAGATCCAATTTTTTGAAAATAAATGTGACAACTTGATGGCAATTGATCATATTCATAAACACTTAAGATTTATGGTGTATCTTTTCACATAGCTAGATGATATATAGTAATAACATATAAGAATGAAGTCATGGAGGATGAGGTGAGAGAGATATGACCCATCGAATATTAGTTGTAGAGGATGATCAGGATATTGGTGACCTGTTGCAAGAAACTCTGACACGTACAGGGTATGAGGTGTTGAGAGCCATGAATGGCAAGCAGGCATTGCATGTTATAGATGATTCGCTGGATTTGGTGATTTTGGATGTCATGATGCCAGGTATCTCCGGTATAGAAACGTGCCAGCAAATAAGAGCCTCCTCAAACGTTCCCATTTTATTTCTGACAGCCAGATCAAGTACATTGGATAAAACAGAAGGATTACTCGCTGGCGGAGATGATTATATGACAAAACCTTTTTCAGAAGAGGAGCTTCACGCTAGGGTCATGGCGCAATTGCGCAGATATACCATCTATCAGGAAAAAAAGGAACAGGAAGAAACCTATTTAGTTGGTGGTAGCCTGAGGGTGAGTGAGGAATTTAATGAAGTGTGGAAAAGTGGGCAGCAAATCAAGTTATCTGATTTAGAATATCGGATATTAAAACTGCTCATGAACAAACGAAACAAAATATTTTCTGCTCAAAATATTTATGAAAGCGTGTGGGGCCAGCCTTATTTTTATTGTTCAAACAATACGGTTATGGTGCATATCCGAAAGCTGCGTGCCAAAATTGAAGATGACCCGGCTCGTCCCGTGTATATCAAAACAGAATGGGGGAGAGGATACCGGTTTGGCACATCGTAAATATACGCTGACCAAAAAGCTGTCACTGCTCATTTTGGTCGCTGCTATCGTAAGTGGTGTTGTCTTTTTGACACTGCAAAAGATCACTGATCACCTGATTGAAGGATATTTAAGTTCGGATGAGTACTATAAGGAAGAATCTGCTAGATACATTCGAACATTCAGCCGCTACGTTTCAGAACATGAGCTGACTTCAACGGATCGAAAAGCATTCGGTGAGTGGGTGAAAAAAGAAGATTATATTAATCTCACTGTTTACAAGGATGAAGTGCTTCAATATGACTCGATTTACTCTGTCGCTGACGAATCGGCCTATGGGAAAGAAAAGGTGACCGACTACGCAAAGCGTCATTCTTACCCGGTTCAATTTAGCGACGGAGAAGGTAGGGTTATGGTAGACGGATTTTACTCCTCTCGATATCACGATCTCGCCTTTACACTAGAACTGCTTGGTGCAACACTCATTTTTCTCATGATTGTGCTTGTTGGCATTCGCCGAAGTCTGCGGTACTTGCAAACGATCCGTGAAGAGATTCATATTCTTGAAGGCGGTGAGCTCGATTATGAGATGACAGTGAAGGGGCATGATGAATTGGCCATGATTGCAAAGAGTATTGAGGATTTAAGAACAGCCTTTTTGGACAAGCTTCAGGCTATTGATGATCTGCAGGAAGAGAGCCGCAGCTTGGTGACCGAAATGTCGCATGATATGAGGACCCCGCTGACATCACTCATCATGAATCTTGAATTTGCGAAAAAAGAGGAGGCTCTAGCGGATACCCGCAAGGAGCAATATATAGCGAGTGCGTATGGAAAAGCCCTGCAATTAAAGAATCTGTCTGACAATCTATTTGCCTATTTCCTGCTAGATAAAGATCACGAGTCAGAGCTTGAAACCGTTGCAGTGAAAGAAGTGATTTATGATCTTCTATCAGATCAGGTCGCCCTGCTGCATCAGGAGAATTTCACGGTCCATATTGTAGGCGAAATGCCGGATAGCTATATTAATGTGAATGTCGAGGAGCTTGGCAGAGTATTTGATAATGTGATGTCTAACTTACGTAAATACGCAGATCCTGAAAAGGACATTCAGATCACTTTTTTATCCGACCAAGATGTCTTTGAAATCCATGTGAGCAATGCGATAAAAAAGACAGACATCATACCGGAAAGCAATGGACTCGGGGAACGAAGCATCAAGCGGATGATGTCCCGAATGCATGGACAGTTTGAAAGTGTAGAAAAACACGATACCTACTACATCGTACTGCGATTTTGGAATACCAAAATGTAGAGAGCAAAAACAACATCATGGAATGGGGAAACAATCTGATGAAACGATTCAACAATTTCCAAAAGGTACCTGATCTTCTGCAAGCCCTTCTGAATATCTGCCTGTTCTTTCTAGCGATTGCGCTAAGCGTACTCTTAATTAGTGAAACATGGTACATCGTGCAATTCGTCTATAAAACATTGTTTAACAAAGGAGAAAGCTATTATGGAATGCTTGGCGAGCTGCTGATCTTCTTTATGTATTTTGAATTTATCGCCTTAATTATTAAATACTTTAAATCCAACTTTCATTTTCCGCTTCGCTATTTCATTTATATTGGCATCACAGCTGTCATCCGTTTGATTATCATTGATCATGAAGAGGCGGTATCGACATTCTGGTGGGCACTGGCCATACTTGCAATGACCTGTGCACTCTTTATCGCGAGCAAAAGAGATACTGCTCATGAGCATGAGGAAGTGAAGTGAGGAAGAAGAAGGAGGAGTGGTCAACACTCGTCTCAGCGTGTAGACAAACCCCTGCATTCGGTGTCAGTCCTGCGCTCCGGTGCTCACGAATGTCAAATTCGCTCTGCTCCGGTGCTCGTCCTTCCTAGACTGCAAAGGTTTTCTATCACGCTGAAAAGAAGACAAAGGGCTAAAATCAAGTTCATTTTAGCCCTTTGTCAACAATCTGGGACGAGTGGTCAACACTCGTCTTTTTTGTGTTTAAATGAACAGTTTTTGAATATGTGTTGATTAATGAACAATGATTGAAAGATTGACAATTGATGATGATGTATCTAGAAAATATAATATAAATAGACAGGTGTTCATAAATGAATAGATGTATCGAAAAAGTAATCTGTCCAAAGCAGTTAACGGATTCACAAGTTCTTATGTTATGCTTTAGAAAAAGAGAAACCATTCTTTTCCTAGACATTGATTGTCATCATTCTATCTATAGGGGTCGATCGTATGCGAAGTATTCAAAGTTTGTTTGTTGAATGGTTACTTGTACTTACAAAGAAGAAACTAAATGTTGAGGGGTATTTAGAAGAACGAAGAATGGCGAATCAATTACCTTATGTGCTGCCTGAGAAGTTGAAAAAGAAATATCACATCACCAAAAGCAGCACGTTTTCAGTCGATACGTACATGTTGAAATCAGATGTGCAGCCAGATGATCATCAGGTGCTATTTTTACATGGAGGAGGCTATATTGAGCAGCCGCTCGTATGGCATTGGCGTTTCTTGGATCGATTGACGAAGCAATTAAATAGTACGGTGTATGTGCCAGTTTATCCTAAAGCACCGAATCATCAGTATATGGATGCAATCGAGAGTGTTCTCCCAGTTTACCAAGCTCTTTTAGAAAAAGGAACACCAGAAAAAATCGTCATCATGGGTGATTCTGCTGGCGGCGGTTTATCGCTCGCCTTTGCTCAATACTTAGCAAAAAAAGGTCTCCCGCAACCTGGAAACATGATTCTATTATCACCATGGCTTGATGTGACATTAAGTCATCCTGATATCGCTAAAATGGTTCCAAAAGAGCCAATGCTCAACCTAGATTTACTAATCGAATCGGGCAAAGCCTATGCAGGTGATACAGATGAAACACATCATTTGATCAGTCCAATCTATGGAGAAATCAAATCGTTAGGACGAATTTCTGTTTTTATTGGCACTCATGAATTCTTTCTCCCAGATGCCCGGAAATTCAAAGAGATGGCAGACAAGCAGGGTGTTCCCATCAACTATATCGAATACCCAAAAATGAATCACGTCTTTCCTGTCTTCCCTATTCCCGAAGCGAACCAAGCGTTAAAACAAATTGTCGCTATTATTGAGAGCAAGACGTTCCCTTTGAGGGATATGACAAAATAGGATGCGAACATGAGGATGGCCAGCAATGCTCTAGCCATTCTCGTTTCTAATTGGAGGATCAAAAGTTAATTATGAACGAAACAGAACCGTTCTCATTTACAAGTATGCAGGAAGTAGCTCCTGTAGCTATTCCAGAAAGACAGTTCATTCAATCACATGACGGCATACGTCTTGCTTATTATCCGTTTTTATCAGAAACAAACACGCAGACCAATGTGATCATCATTCATGGCGGAGGCGCTCACAGCTTGGCTGGTTATGAGCATATTGCCTATACATTGCAACATGATTTTCACGTGAATGTGTTTTTGCTGGATTTGAGAGGCCACGGATATTCTGAAGGAAAGAAGGGGGATACACCCAAAGTCACTGACGTATGGCAAGATATTTCGCAAGTTGTGGATGTCATCAAACAGCAGCACGAAGGAGCACTTTATCTTTGTGGTCATTCCTCTGGAGCTGGATTGCTGCTTCAATATCTATCTTGGGATGAAAAAAGAAAAGTAGACGGTTACTTTTTTATTGCTCCTGAATTTGGCTACAAATCTGAAACAGCGAAGTCTAATCAAGTCCCTTTTGCCACAGTTCAAGTTTGGAAATTCGTGCTTTCTGCGATGACAAAAGGAAGGCTGATGGGGCATTCAGAAGCTGTACGATTTCACTACCCAGCATGGGTGATTGCACAAGATCCACTTCTTTTAACAGGCATTACCATCAATATGTCTCTTGCCTTAACGCCATCTGCACCTCAAAAACAATTTGCAAGGCTGGATCAGCCTTATGGCATGTTTGTTGGAAGCGAGGATGAGTTATACGACGTAGACAAATTTCATCCATATCTGGCGCTTCCAAATCAGCAGGTGAAAAATCAATCTGTTTACCAAGTGATAGAAAACCATACTCATTTGTCCATTTTACTAGAATCGGGAAAAAAGATTGGGCATACAATCCAAATGTGGAAAAGTTCCAATTAACCTGAACAACTAGTCAACACTCTACCTTTTTCTTAAAAATTTACATTGACACCATCCTTTTCTATGATAAAATCATAGTGTGATAATGAGAATCGTTATCAAACGATATGACTACATATAGAATGGATAGGTGAGGTACATGTTCAAAAAATCTTTTTGGTCGCTATTAGTTGTGCTCTCCATCATATTACTTGCGGCTTGTGGCAGTAATAGCAGCGAAGGCAAGTCAGATAGTAATGAGAAAACAAGAACCGTTGAAAGCGCTATCGGTTCAACTGAAATTAAAGGATCGCCTAAACGTGTGGTGACGTTGTATCAAGGAGCAACGGATGCAGCCGTCGCTATGGGCATTAAACCAGTGGGTGTTGTAGAATCTTGGCTTGAAGCACCTACGTATAAATATTTAAGAGATGATTTAAAGGGTGTCAAAATTGTTGGGCAGGAAACACAACCAAACTTAGAAGAAATTGAAAAGCTGAAGCCAGATTTGATCATTGCATCAAAAATCCGTCACGAGCAAATTTTTGATCAGCTGAAAGAAATCGCTCCAACTGTTGCAACAGAAACAGTGTTCACGTTTAAAGACACAGTGAATTTAATGGGTGAAGCGTTAAACAAGCAAGACAAATCAAAAGAATTGCTGACGAAGTGGGATGACCGCGTCGCTGACTTCAAAGAAAAAGCAAAGAAAGACATTAAAAACTGGCCAATGAGTGTGTCTGTGGTGAACTTCCGTGCAGATCATGCAAGAATCTATCAAACTGGGTTTGCAGGTTCAATTTTAACAGAGCTAGGCTTTGAAGGTCCAAAAAATGTCAAAGATAAAAAGCAAGATATCATTACACTTACAGACAAAGAGAGCATTCCACAAATGGATGCAGATGTGATCTATTACTTCATGGATGATCAGGATAAAGCAGTTGAAAAAGCATATAAAGAGTGGACAAGTCATCCTTTATGGAAGCAGCTTGATGCAGTGAAAGCGAAACAAGTGCATAAAGTGGATGAAATCACTTGGAACATGGCTGGCGGTATCACCGCTGCAAACATGATGCTTGATGATATTTATGATCGTCTAGGGCTTGATAAATAAGTGTAGCAGAGGAGAAAATGTGAAAAACCATTTTCTCCTTTTTCCATAACAGATTGAAAGCGGGAATCAGATGAGAAGTTTATTAAAAAAGGATTCGAGCAAGGCACTGCTATTTGCTGGATTCATCGTGTTGATGTTGGTCTTTTTTATGCTCAGTATTTCTCTTGGGCAAACCTCAATTTCCCTCAAAGCCACCATCCATGCGTTTCTTCAGTTTGATGAGTCAGATCCAAACAGTGTGATTGTCATGACATCCAGATTATCAAGAGCTTTAATTGCGACGGTTGTTGGATCAAGTCTAGCGATTTCAGGTGCACTCATGCAGGCATTGACGAGAAATCCGCTGGCTGCACCAGATCTTTTAGGTATTAATGCAGGTGGACTCTTTTTTATTGTGATTTCGATTGTTTTCTTTTCTACCGAGTCGTTAACAGGTTATATGTGGACGGCCTTTTTAGGCGCTGCCATTGCAGGTATGCTCGTCTTTCTTCTAGGCTCCATTGGAAGAGACGGACTGACACCAGTCAAAATTGTACTCGCAGGTGCTGCGATATCTGCTCTGTTTGCGTCCTTTACTCAAGGACTTTTAATCGTGAATGAACAGTCCATTCAAAGCATCCTGTTCTGGATGGCTGGTTCAGTGTCAGGAAGAAGTATAGATATGCTGCTGCCTGTGTTGCCTTATATTCTTGGGGCGACTGTGGTGGCGCTGCTTCTTGGCCGCTCGATCAATGTCCTTTTATCGGGTGATGATATTGCGAAAGGGCTTGGCCAGCGTACGCTTCTTTTGAAGATGACGATGGGGGTACTCGTCGTCTTTTTAGCAGGAGGTTCCGTCGCTGTTGCAGGATCCATTGGATTTGTTGGTTTTCTTGTGCCGCATATTGTGAAAAAGCTCGTTGGACCTGACCACCGCTGGGTACTGCCGTATTGTGCCGTTGTAGGGGCGTCGCTTTTACTTGTCGCAGACCTTGCCGCTCGTTTTCTGATCATGCCGCAGGAAGTACCGATTGGTGTCATGACGGCGGTAGCAGGAGCGCCTCTATTTGTTTATCTCGTGCGCAAGGGGTTGAAGACAGGTGGCTAAAACATATACAGTGCGTTCAAAGGGCGGACGCATTTCATTTCAATTTTCAAAGCGGACGTTTTTGATTTTACTATTATTGACAGGCATTGCCTTTGGTTTATTTATTCTGAGCCTTTGTATGGGCAGCCGCTTTATTCCGCCTACTGATGTGCTGCTGCATATCTTCGGACAAGGCGAGGGAAATACGTTTGTATTAAATACGTTGAGGATTCCAAGGACCCTGCTTGCGGTTTTAGTGGGAGCGGCACTTGCGGTATCGGGGCTTATTTTACAAGGTCTCATTCGAAATCCGCTTGCATCGCCTGACATCATAGGAATTACGAGCGGTGCGTCGTTTGGCGCCATTATGTTCATCGTCTTTTGGATGGGCACTGTGCCTATTGCTTATCAGTCGTTGTGGGCCATTGCAGGCGCTTTTGCGGTATCATGCCTGATTTATTTGCTTTCATGGAAAAAAGGCGTCAAGCCGATCACGCTCGTCTTGATGGGGATTGGGATTTCCGCCATTATGAAGGCGTGTGTGACGTTTACTCTTGTGCTCAGCGATACGATGACCACGACCAAGTCATACATCTGGCTGACGGGCAGTTTATATGGTTCTACAATGAAGGACGTCATCGCAATGCTTCCTTGGGTATTGATGATTTTACCGATTGTCATGGTGCTTGCAAGAACGATGAATGTGAAGGAGCTTGGAGATGATCTTGCAACAGGTCTCGGGGTCAAGGTTCAGGCGAAGCGGTTATTCTTTCTACTGATGAGTGTGACATTAGCCGGTATTGCCGTTGCATTCGCAGGTGGTATTGAATTTGTCGGACTGATGGCGCCGCATGTTGCAAGGATGATCATCGGTCGTTCCTTTATTGCGCTTGTTCCAGCATCTGCGCTTGTTGGAAGTATTCTCGTGATGCTGGCAGACTTAGTTGCGAGAACGGCCTTTCTTCCGTTAGATGTCCCGGCAGGTGTGTTTACGGCGGCGATTGGCGCACCGTTCTTTATTTATTTGTTATATCAACAGCGAAATCGTTAAACGAAAGATGGGGGTTTTGATATGAAGCCAGAGTGGGTTGAGAGAGAATTACTTGATTTCGGGGTACACATCACAAATGGACCAATGACATCTGATCGCACACTTGCTGCGCTTTTTTCAGAAGCATCTATCAGACGTTTATTAGAAGCTGAAAAGGAAGCGATGCATGCACCGAATATAGCAGTGGCGGCGTCCATGTTTTCAAAACGCTATGCCTATTTAGCTGTTAGTTCTACTTTGTACTTGATGACGATGTATGATGCTGTCTACCGGTTTTCACCAGAGGCGTGTGTCTTTAGAGAAGATCGTAAAATTGAGCTAGATGAAACGCTCTGTTCATTTGTTCAGTTAGAAGGAGATCGTCATGAGTGGAGAGAACAGGTCGTCCGCATGCTATTTACGCAGTGTGTCACACCACTTTTAGATGTATTGAAACGTACTTCAAGACTTCCGTATTCGATTTTATGGGAAAATATAGCGGTACGTATCAATTCTCTTTACCGTAGCATGATGCGAGAAACGGAAGAGCCTAAAATGAAAGAGCGCGTACGGGAGGATTATTTGTTTCTGAAGAAGGCATCGGGTGATCTTTTCGGAGCGAAGCAAAATCCTTTTCAGCACAGCTTAAATTTAGATGAAAGTTTGCTAGACACATCAAATCGAAAGACTTGCTGTATGTATTATAAGCTTGAGAAAAAATCAGAGAGCCTTAATTATTGTCTCGTCTGTCCGCTTGAAAAAAAGAAAGGCACTGCTTGCTCATAGCAGTGCCTCTCTTTTTTATTCCCAAATATCGCTTACCCATTCAGGGTGATCAATAAAAGGATTGCGATTGTGCTGGTACGTTTGATAGATGATTTCGTTACGATTCCGTTCGATTTGATCGACTGGATCTTGCTTGTGCCATTTCAAGAGGACAGACATTTTGCCGTGAAGAGGGGCGCTTCCATTATTCACTTTGTTGTTCAATTCTAAATCTGGGAAGCGGTCATCGCCTTCATATCGGACGGCCATATAAAAGAGCATTCTTGCTACATCTCCTTTCACCCGGCTATGAGGTTCAAATGAGTCGCTGTCGTAGAAGTTGCCCGGCGCTCCCTTGTATTCATTTCCGCCTATATCAAAATCTAAATTTCCTCGTGTGCTATTCGTTTGTACGTCTGTTGCCCGAAGGTGATGAAGATCTGTACCAGGTCCCTGGCTCGTCCCAAAATTGCCGTGAGATTTAGCCCACACATGCTCCCGGTTCCACTGTCCCACGTTTCCTCCATTTGCTTGCTTTGACCTGGAGATACCGCTATAGAGCAAGAGCACATTGCTTGGATTTTTTGGATCTTCATCCGTTTTCTTTAATGCATCCCAAACCTGGCTGTAGGATAGCTGCGTATGATCATCAATAATATCGTGTAATGCTTTCTTAAGAGCAGGCCCAGATTTGCCAGCAGCAGATTGGTAATAGGAATCAATTTGACTTGAAGCGGTTGTTTTCGCATGTTGAGCAGATGTTTCGGTTTGTAGCTGTAACGGGGAAAAGGTGATGGTTTGACTCGGTTCATTCAGAGTAAAGCCTTGAGCACTTGCAGCGGGAAGCAGCGGAGCGGCAAATGTACCGAAAATCATGATTCCGGCGGCCACAGTTCCAAATAAAGATCTTTTCATTCTATTTCCTCCTTCATAGGGAATGTATACTCTTTAGTTCTATCATATTGCCATAAAGAAATAAATGGATTTATCGTAAATTTTATGTAACCAATTCGTAAGAAAAGAGATTGCTATTTTATCAGCATTGCTGTATAAGTGGGCATATAAGGATGGACACAGCAAGGGAGAGGATGGATAACGTGAAAGAACTACACACACCTATTAGAACCATTATGACACCAGGACCTGTCGAAGTAGATCCAAGAGTCCTTCGGGTGATGAGTACACCAATTCTTGGTCAATTTGATCCTGCATTTACAGAGATCATGAATGAAACGATGACCTTATTACGATCGCTTTTTCAAACAGAAAATGAATGGGCTTATCCAATTGATGGGACGTCCCGCTCAGGAATTGAAGCTGTGCTTGCCAGTGTGATCGAGCCCGGAGATGTCATGCTCGTTCCGGTTTTTGGACGCTTCGGTCATTTGCTGATTGAAATTGGACAGCGCTATGGTGCTGAGGTACATACAATGGAATGTGAATGGGGAACGGTTTTTAATCAAGACGACATCATCGCAGAGATGCATCAAGTCAAGCCGAAAATTGTTGCGATGGTTCATGGTGAAACATCTACCGGAAGATTACAGCCGCTTGAGAAAATTGGTGAAGCATGCCGAGCGCTTGATGCGCTTTTTATTGTAGACGCTGTGGCGACAATTGGTGGTGTCGAGGTCAAGGTAGACGAATGGAAAATCGATGCGGCAATTGGGGGATCGCAGAAATGTTTGTCTGTTCCATCAGGGATGTCACCGATCACATATAATGAACGAATGGCAGACGTCGTACAATCGAGAAAGAAAGTAGAAAAAGGGATTGCAACACAGGACGAACTGCAAAAACAGGTAGACATTTCTCCAATCAAAAGCAATTACTTTGATCTAAGCCAGCTGCAAGATTATTGGAGCCCGAGACGGTTAAATCATCATACAGAAGCGACAACGATGCTTTATGCACTGAGAGAAGGGGTTCGACTTGTGCTAGAGGAAGGTCTGGAGGAACGTTTTCAGCGCCACTTGTTTCATGAGAAGGCTTTAATGGCAGGCCTTGAAGCGATGGGGCTTGAATTATTTGGTGATCCAGACTGCAAAATGCCGGTCGTGACGTGTATCGTCATTCCAAGTGATATCGACGGAGAAGCGGTCCGGGCTGATCTTCTTCATCATTTTGGAATTGAAATTGCGAGTTCATTTGGGCCGCTTGCAGGACGGATATGGAGAATTGGGTCAATGGGCTATAGCTGCCGAAAGGAAAATATTCTATTTGTTTTAGCAGGCCTTGAAGCCATCTTGATGAAATACGGTGCAGCCATCAATTGTGGCGCTGGGTTACAGGCGGCTCTTTCCATCTATGAACAAGCTGAATAAAAAAGGGATTCTCAAAATACTCGCCACCAGCGGGTATTTTTTATTTGGGAAAAAACGCTGTTTTTTGAAAAACTAGACTTATAGAGAGCGATATCGCTATACTGAAGAAGTTCTTATCATTTTTGTCATCATTTTCATTTATTTTGAAGAAAGAGGTTTTAATATGAAAAAAATGGGCAGATTGTACATTTTGATGCTCAATATTTTTATTGCCATGCTTGGATTTGGTCTGATCGTTCCTGTCATGCCAAGTTATATTGAAGCCTTTGGCGCAACTGGGAAAACACTTGGTTTCCTCGTTGCTGCAACTGGCCTCACACAATTTGCTTTATCACCCGTCGCTGGAGCGCTGACTGATCGGTTTGGACGCAGAAAACTGATTATTGCCGGGATTGCCGGCTTTACGGTAGCTCAATTTATTTTTGCATTTGCCGATCAGCTTTGGATGCTGTTTGTGTCTCGGTTTTTAGGCGGAGCTGCTGGTGCGCTGCTGATGCCCGCCATGTTTGCCTACATTGCTGATATCACAAGTGAAAAGGACCGAGGGAAAGGGATGGGGCTTTTTAGTGCGGCGATGACACTTGGTTTTGTCATTGGGCCGGGTGTGGGCGGTTATTTGGTTGAGTTTGGGATTGCTTTTCCTTTCCTCATCGCTGGTTCTTTTGCAGCCCTGTCGACGCTGTTGTCTTTCTTGTTCTTACCTGAAACTTTAACAAAGGAAAAGCAGGAAGAAGCACGATTGAATAAAGAGCTTCATTTCAATCCTTTTACGCAGATGATTCAGGCTTTAAAAACACCATACGGTTTTTTGTTTATCTTGGCCTTTGTTTTGAATTTCGGAATCATTCATTTTGAATCGATCTTTGGCTTATATGTGGACCAAAAACATGGCTTTACACCGAAGGATATTGCATTTGTCATTACGGTAGCTGGACTTGCGGGTGTCATCGTTCAAGGTGCTTTAGTAAATACCTTTGTGAAACGATTTGGCGAAATGCGTGTCGTCCGTTATGCCCTTTTAGCCGCGGCATTTATGCTAATCGCCTGCCGCTTTGCTCCTTCCTTTTGGCTCATTTTTACGGGCTCCATTTTATTTTTATCAGCCACCTCGTTTGTTCGTCCAGCTCTCAATACATTACTTTCTAAAATGGCAGGGAATCAGCAGGGGGTAGCAGGCGGCCTCAATACCTCCTTTATGAGCCTTGCGAATATCGTCGGGCCAAGTCTTGCGGGTATTTTATTTGATGTGAATATTGAGCTGCCATTTATGTTTGGAACGCTGGTGCTTTGTATGAGTTTCATTGCTTCTATTTTATGGGCGAAAAAAGCGCAGCAACCTTCCCATGCCGTATCGTAAAGACAGCATAGAAAAAACCGATCAGCACAAATGGATCGGTTTTTTTCGTCATCGCTCATACTTCACAACTGGTGATTTTTCTTTATGCAACGCATGAATCAATGCATCGTCTACATGCAAATGCTCCTTCACTAATTGAGGAGGGGTTAAGGCCATCCATTGGTTCAATGAAATATCAGCAAATCGATCGCTTTTAAACATTTCTAGAAACCAAAGGCTCGTTTGCTCGATGTTTTGTATGTAATGCCCCATCCCGAAAGGAACATAACCAACATCACCTGCTCTGTAATTAAAGGTACGAGCTGTCCCGCTTGCTCCAAAAACCGTCATTTTAGCTGTACCAGTTAAATAGTATTGCCACTCATCATTATTTGGGTGCCAATGCATTTCTCTCATCCCGCCAGGTTTTACCTCCACAAGTGCAGCAGCAATGGTTTTAGATACTGGAAAATTGCGTGAGTCGACGATTCGTACGGTTCCACCAGAGGTCACGATTGGTTTTTGACGAAGGAGCTGGTGGGTAAATGGCGGTTTGATGCCGCCGTATGGATCAGAGACTGTTTGGCTTTCAATGGATGCCGGTGAAGAGCCTTGAAACATATAGCGTTGTTTATGTGGAATGCGGTCAAACAGCTTGATTGGCACGCCGAAATTAGCAGAAAGAATGTCTTTTGGTGTATGAGCAAACCAGTCTGTGATGGTGAACGTATCAAATTCAGAAAAAGCACCATCATCAAACACAAGGAGAAACTCACAGCCATCCTCAAGACCTTGAATGGAGTGCGGAATACCGGGCGGGAAATACCACAAGTCTCCTTCTTCTACATCAGCGATCATATTCCGTCCTTCTGCATCAACAGATGTGATCCGGGCTTTGCCTAAAATCATATATGCCCATTCCGCCTGCTTATGCCAATGAAGCTCACGAACACCTCCGCGCGTAAGCCGCATGTTCACACCAGCAATCGTTGTTGAAACAGGCAGCTCTCGCTCGGTAATTTCCCTCGACCAGCCGCCATGCTTCAAGTGCATATGTGTATCAGAATATGAAAATTTTAAATTGGGAATCGTCCCCGCATCCGTTTTAGGGGGAACGAACATATCTGGGTTCTCCAAATCGCGCAGAACGTCTCGCGGGCCTAAATCGGTTGCGCCGGCCCCATCGTCTCGAATCGGTTGCGGGATGTGACGAATCTCCTCATCCATTTGACACCACTCCTTGTCATTCACATTTCTCCTCCAAAATATATGAGGCGTAAGAAAAAAAGATTCAATTGGAATCGGATGAAAGGTGCTTTTGAATCCGCAAAGCTAAGCGCAAGCGCAATGTTGCGTCAGGATCTTTTAGGCTGATCTGGAGCAGTTCTTCACATTTCTCCAGTCGATATATCACGGTGTTGCGATGAACAGATAAACGTTTGGCTGTTTCTGAAATATGGCAATGTGTTTCGACATAAACAGATAAGGTGTGGAGAAGGTTTGGATCGACTTGTGGTTGTTCATATAATGGGTGGAGATACCGCTCATAGAATGTTGTTAAATCTTTTGGTGGGATGAGCTTCAGTAAATCTGACACATCTTTTGCTTGATAGAACTGAATATATTCAGCTCGTAATGAGAGCTGGCCTGATTGCAGAGCATGGACAGCTTCACTGAATCCTTTTGGCAGATCGGTGATGAGATAATCGCTTAAGCTCACCCCAAAGGAAATGGTGGCATTCACATGCTGTTTAATAAGGATCTGCATTTGTTTTAAAAAAGAGCAGATCGATTTGTTCATTGCCTGCCACCCGCCAGTCTCTTCTATAAGGAAGATGCCGATATCTCCTTTGACAAAAAGAAAGGCGGAAAATGGACAGTGCGAAAGGGTGCTTTCAAGTAAAGCAAACACATCATCTACAAGGGTTTGCTGCTTAAGGAAACAAGAGAAATGACTGCTCTGATCAAGTTGACAGACAATACATAGATAGGGAATCGTTGTGTTTAATCCAAACATGCGTGCTAGGCGGGTGACATCTTGCTCTGAGGAAATCGTGCCCTCCATCCATTTGCGAAACCATTCATTTTTGGCTCGCTCTGTCGATTGCTTGATGGCATGTTGTTTGATTCGCAAAATGGACATGGCATTTACAGCTTGTACAATGGTCAAATGTAGCTCCATATCGTCTTGAGGATGAATGAAGGCGGGAACGACTAAATAATCACAAGCTTGTTCGTGTATATAGATAGGAAAAACAGAAACGCTTTCTTTTGAATGAATCATAGAAAAATAATGCTGCTGCGTACTGTGAAACAAGCGGAGCATTTGTATCCAATCTGGATTTGTCATACCTTGGGGTGAGGTGAAAAGAATACGTCCATACTGATTGATCAAATAGACAGGCTGATGAATTCTTTGGGCCACTTTTTGCAATGCTTCAACATGATGATCGACAATGTTCATATCCACTCATTCTCCTTTTTTAGAGCTGAAGCCTTTGGTGAAGATGAATAAAAAAATGGACAATCGCTGTCAAAGTCTCTGATATCAATTTTATGTTATCAGCTTCATTCAATTTAGATAGAAAGTTGTGATGTAATATCACAAAAAAGATGGCAGGGCAACATCACATCAGTCATCTTCATTCAGAAAAATGGGTAAATATGATATGTTGTAGACAGAAGAATTTCTTTCAGAAAGATGGGTATCCCAAGAAACAAAGACTTTCAATGGGAAAATCCGTTTAGACAAGCAAGCGGCAAGAGGTGAGATAGATGATTTATATCGGATTAACTGGCTGGGGAGATCATGACAGTCTGTACCCGCCGAGAATCGGCAGCTCTCAAAAGCTGTTTCACTACGCATCAACGTTTCCCATTGTGGAACTGGATGCAAGCTTTTATGCTGTTCAGCCTGAGCGCAACCATGAAAAATGGATAAAAGATACGCCAGACGCCTTTCAATTTGTTGTGAAAGCATATCAAGGAATGACTGGGCATCAAAGAGGCGAGATCCCGTTTGCTTCAAAGGAAGAAATGTTTGATGCCTTTATTCTTTCACTGACTCCTCTCATTCGAGCAGGGAAACTGGCGATGGTTCTGTTTCAATTTCCACCATGGTTTGATTGCAAAAAGGAGCATGTCCACTATTTAAGATGGTGTAAGGAGAAGATGGGGGACATTCCTTGTGCACTCGAATTCCGAAACCGAACTTGGTTTTCAGACGAGTTTTATGAACAAACCTTATCCTTTATGGAGAAAGAAGGGTGGATTCATTCCGTCTGTGATGAACCGCAAGTCGGAGAAGGGTCTATACCGCCAGTCATAAAAGCCACACACCGTGACAAAACATTGGTCCGTTTCCACGGAAGAAATAAACAAGGCTGGCTTTACCCGGCAGATCATGAGAACTGGCGTGAAGTTCGTTACTTATATTTATATAATGAAGCTGAACTAAAGGAATGGAAAAAGAACCTCGACATCCTGCATCAGCAGTCGAAAGATGTATATGTCGTATTTAATAATAACTCAGGCGGAGATGCGGCGACGAATGGCCAGCAAATGATTGATTTGCTGGATTTGACGTATTCAAGCTTATCGCCAAAGCAGTTAGATTTATTTAGTTAAACGAGAGCTGCGGCTTTCAACTTGAACGAGACGGTTCAGTGACAACTTGAGGGAGAGATCAACATGCTGCAAAAGCTATGGTTATATCATACAAACGACTTGCACAGCCACTTTGAAAACTGGCCAAAAATCGCAGCTTATATTGAAGAAAAGCGTCAAGTTCACGATCAGATGCTCTTATTTGATATTGGCGATCATATGGATCGAGTAAACCTTGTATCAGAAGCTGATTATGGAAAAGTGAATGTCAAACTTCTCAATCAGCTTGGCTATGATGGCGTCACAATTGGTAATAATGAAGGCATTACGTTGCCTCATGAGCAGCTCGACCAATTGTACAAAGAAGCGCAATTCCCGGTGATTTTATCTAATTTATTTGAAAAAGGCAAAAGACCATCGTGGGCAAAGCCTTATGAAGTGATCACGTTGAAAAATGGACTGAAGATCGCCGTCTTAGGGGTGACCATTGCGTATACACCTGTCTATGAAAAGCTGGGCTGGGACATTACAGACCCATTTGAGAGCATACGGGAGATGCTGCAAGAAGTGAAAGGACAAGCCGATGTCATTGTTCTTCTTTCCCATCTTGGCATCATCCATGATCGAGAGGTAGCCCATGACTTTCCGGAAATCGACATCATCTTAGGCTCACATACGCATCATCTTTTAGAACAGGGCGAGATGGATAATGGCGTTCTTCTTGCATGTGCTGAAAAGTATGGGCATTATATTGGCTGTGTCGAGCTGACCATTGATACAGCGAGTAGCGAGCTCATCGAGAAAAAAGCGACGGTGCAATCAGTCGACCAGCTGATCAGTGAATCCGATGAAGCGATCACGACTTTACAGAAAGCTGAAAGAAGAGCGAAGTCACTCATGCAGGAAAAAGTGACATCCATTAAATCAAAGCTCGAAACAAAGTGGTTTGATGACTCCCAGCTTCCGCAACTTTTAACAGATGCCATTAAAGAATGGTGCGAGGCAGATATCGGCATGATGAATGCAGGGATGGTGCTTGATTCATTAGAGGCTGGCATCGTCACTAGAGAAGACATTCACCGGATATGCCCGCACCCAATTAATCCAATCCGGGTGACGCTTACTGGGAAGCAATTGGTCGAAACAGTGTCTCGTGGCTGTGAAGAAAAAATGGAACAGCTACGCATCAAAGGCTTTGGCTTTAGAGGCGAACTGATGGGGAAAATGCTATACAGCGGTTTGACTTATTCATTAGAAGAGGGCGAAACCAAACGAGTAAAAGAGGTCTATGTAAACGATCAACTCGTCAAAGAAGATGATTCCTATACGGTTGGCACAGTGGATATGTATACACTTGGTTCTCTTTTTCCTCATATACGTGACCATGGACACATCGAATATTTCATGCCGGAATTTTTACGTGATGTCCTGAGCTGGCGATTGAAGGACGCAAAGTGAAATCCGCTCCAGCCTAACAACACTTGCCCTCCCTTCACATAGATTGTGTTGAAGGGAGTGAAGGGATATGGTGAATTTAACACCTATTACAATTGATGGCCATTCCTTTACAGCCGTCACCGTCAAACTGCCAAAGACCAATTTCATGGCAGTGACAAATGAGCATGGTTATATTATGTGCGGTGCACTTGATGTCGGGCTCCTAAATGAAAAGCTTGCAGATAGAGGAATCATCGCAGGAAGAGCAGTCGGTGTAAGAACCATCGAGCAATTGCTGGATGCACCTTTAGAATCTGTGACATATGCCGCTGAGTCACTCGGCATTCATGCTGGCACAATTGGAAGAGATGCATTATTAAAAATGGTGAAATAAAATGTACAGATGATTCCTATCCCCCCGCCTGTCTGCATACACTTGTAATGGAGAAGGGGGGATTTTTTATTGAGATTGAACCGCCGTTATCGCCCCTATAAAAAGGGCCCTCTGCCATTTCGTTACGTCATGCTGCTTGCCGTATTATTTTTTGTGCTCTCAACTGTCATTAGCCTATTTTTCATCAATCGTTCCATTAAACCAACGTTGATTCACATTGCTGAACTAGAAACAGAACGAATCGCCAATCATCTCATCCAATATTCTGTTCAGGATTTTGCAGATGATCAGGAGAATATGAAAGATATGGTTGTGATGAATACAAGTGAGAACGGAAAAGTGACAACTATCGACTTCAATGCGCAAGCAACATCGAAAGCAATGGCTGACCTGTCACGTCACCTTCAAAAAAATCTAGAGGACATTGAAAAGGGGAATTTTCAAAAAGAGGCAAAAGAAGCATTAAAGGATCAAACAGATGGACATGACGGCATTATATATAACATTCCGCTTGGGCAAGCGTCCGGAAATGCACTTATCGCCAACCTAGGACCAAAAGTGCCTGTACGATTTAGTGTCATTGGTGACCCGCATACAGACGTTGAAAAAAACATCAAGCCATACGGCATTAACAATGCCTTGATTGATATTAGTGTGCTCATTGAGGTGAAGGTGAGAGTCATCATCCCATTCGCCTCAGAAACCATCGTCGTCAAAAATTCCGTGCCTGTCTCCATCCAAGCCGTTCAAGGAGACGTCCCAGATTATTATAATGGCAGCGGAACAAATTCAGGCGCTCCATCGATTGTTCTGCCAGAGAAAAAGGAGAAGAAAGAATAACAGCCCAATGGACGAATTGGGCTGTTTTTTTCATACGCTGTGATTGCATATAGTGTTTTTGTGATGAACGTTTTGTTGTTACGAAACAGACAGTCTTGTCCTTGCATCATTTTCATCGGTGATATAGGTCACGTCTTCAAAGCCACATTCGACTGCATTCTTGTATAGCCATTCGAGTGTTCCCTTATTTTTGCAATAGATCGTGACATAGGAGCAATCGGCCACTAAAAGAACAAGCTCGCATTGGCTTTCAATAAATTCTTCATAGGTTTTAATATGAGACAATGTCCCTTTTGGATATGCTTGTAAATCGGCGAAAATCATATAATACGTCTTGTTTTCAATGAGGTGTTTGAGTTCTATACCGTCCATTTCTGTTTTACCTTCAGGAAAAAGTTCTTCATCTTTTTCGCTATCAACTAGTATATTCGAGTCTTCGGTATCGATTCGCCAGCTGAATTTGGTGATGTCGATCGGTTTTAGCACTTCTCCAAGGAAGACTCCGTATTCATTTGGAATGGTAAAGGTCATTCCTCTTTTCAAAAAACAACCCCCTAACTCTTTGTGAAGTAATCTTTCATTGGCTGCGATGCTTAGACTTTTTATGTGATCTGTTCATCTTATCCTAATTAACCACTTGATTCCATACGGATCACGTGCCATGATAAATGTTCAATGTTTTACTTTTTGAATAGTGTAGCTATTCTGAAGGCTGATTTTTCATGATCGTCAGTTATTTTAAAGTGAGAGGAGGATTTGATTGATATGAAGAAAATTCATGTAAGCGGGTTTTGTTTTTTAGTATTTGCCATTGTATTTAGTGCTAAATATATGTCAGCATCGATATTATTAGCTGGGAGTGACAGTTTGAGTGTCGACTTATTTAGAGGGATGTTTGACATGATTCCACTTGAAGTAACAGTTGTGTATCTCCTTTTTTTCATCATGGGTATTCTTTTTTTAGTTTTAGGATTGAAAGAAAAGCATAAGCAGTAACAGTAGACAAGTGATGACTGGGGAAATGTTGATACATATCAAAAGGAGAAGCAAGCGGTATCGCTAAACTTCTCCTTTTATTTATCGACGTTTCCGCTCGGCTCTTTCCCATGCCCTTAAATGAGGGTAAGGATCAAACGACCATTCAGTTCGTCCATTGTCTTTATACATGCCGTAATGGAGGTGTGGCGGGAATTTTCCTGCTGTGCCAGGTGGACCGTAACCGGAGCTTCCGACTGATCCGATGACTTGACCAGGTTCAACAATCTGCCCAGCTTTGAGTCCTTTTGCAAAGCCATTTAAGTGGGCAAAATAATGATAATGATTATGAATATCTCGAATGCCGATCCGCCAGCCACCAAAGCGATTCCAGCCTTTCATTTCAATCACGCCGTACGATGTCGCACGAACAGGAAGACCGTAATGAGCAAAAAGATCAGTGCCCTCATGAATTCTTCTGCCTCCAAAGCCTCTCGCATCACCCCATGTACTCCTGTAGCTGTAGTCAGCGCCAACCGGAAGAGGAAATGCATGCTTTCCGAGATCAAGATGGCCGTAATGCTGATAGAGCTTCATAAAAGATGAAATGATTCCAACGGTTTGATCACGTCCGTAATAATCCCACAGCGCGATTTTTAATTGATCGATGCTGCTGCCGTAATGGAGCAAGTATTGAGCAAACGTGAACAGGACATCTTCATCGTTATCGATTTCTGCTTTTCCATCCCCATTACCATCAAGCCCAATACCGTCGAACACTTTAATGCTTAATGGAGAGGTATCCTGCTTATTTGGATTTTCTGGTCCTATCCACATTTCCCGGGGAATGTAGATGCCAATCACACCTGTTTGTTTTGGTAAATCTCTTCTGCTTTTGCGGATATTGTGTTCATACTGATCAACCGCAGCAAGTACATACCACGGGACCTGTGTGGTGAAGGCGATCTTTTCATACAGTGCCATTCGCTGTTTTAATTCATCGGGCTGTTTGTTTGTCCCTTGTGCATGGACTGATGCGGGAATCATTGAAAGAGCGATGATGATCGCTAAAACCACTTTCACAAACGTCCATCTCCTTTCTTCGAACATCTCTTCTACCGTTTAGTGTGGTTTGATCACGTTATTTCATAAGAAGAAAATGTTAGTAATTTTCTTCTGTTATTTTAGGAGTCTTTTGGGTATTTTTGCAGCTCATTCCCTTGTTGTTCAATCTGTACTATGTTAAAGTGTCTAAAGAAAAGGCCTTAGGCCGAAGATTCAATTTTTTGCGGCAACAGCTGCATCCATCGTATATAGCAGGAAGATGATTGTATATGCACCTTTAACGAATTCATATGGAGATGATGGAATTGGCAAAGAAGGAAGAGCACGTAAGAAAACCGGACTGGCTTAAAATTAAGCTGAATACGAATGAAAACTATACCGGTTTGAAAAAAATGATGCGGGAAAACAACCTGCATACCGTTTGTGAGGAAGCGAAATGTCCGAATATTCACGAATGCTGGGCAGTGAGAAGAACTGCTACATTTATGATCCTCGGATCTGTTTGTACGCGCGCATGCCGTTTCTGTGCGGTGAAAACCGGACTTCCTACTGAGTTAGACTTGCAAGAGCCAGAACGCGTGGCAGATTCAGTGGCTTTGATGAATTTAAAGCACGCTGTTATAACAGCGGTTGCAAGGGATGACCAAAAAGATGGCGGAGCAGGCGTATTTGCTGAAACTGTTCGTGCCATTAGAAGAAAAAGTCCTTTCACAACAATTGAAGTTCTCCCTTCAGACATGGGTGGCAATTATGATAATTTGAAAACGTTAATGGATACACGCCCTGATATTTTAAATCACAATATTGAAACAGTACGCAGGTTAACACCAAGAGTTCGTGCACGGGCTACATACGATCGTTCATTGGAATTCTTGCGTCGTGCAAAAGAAATGCAGCCTGACATTCCAACGAAATCAAGCATTATGATTGGACTTGGTGAAACGAAGGAAGAAATCATTGAAGTTATGGATGATCTTCTTGCTAATAACGTTGACATCATGGCAATTGGTCAGTATTTACAACCGTCGAAAAAGCATTTGAAAGTGCAAAAATACTACCATCCAGATGAGTTTGCAGAGCTGAAGGAAATTGCCATGTCAAAAGGCTTTAGCCACTGTGAAGCTGGACCGCTTGTCCGTTCTTCTTATCATGCAGACGAACAAGTAAACGAAGCGTCTAAGAAGCGTCAAGCGCAAGCATAACAAAGAAAACGCCAGAGCTCTCTGGCGTTTTTTCTCGTATTAATTTTGGCCGTAAGGTGCGTTTCGTCTCATGGTCCGATCGGAATTCGTCATACCATTGGCATCTTCTTTCGTTGAAATATCTCCGCCTTGAGGAGAGTATTTCATTTGTTGAATCGTTTTCGTTAAAATTTGATCAAAATCACGTGAATTGGTTTGAAGACGTGAAAAATTGGCAATGGATTGAAAATGCTCTGGGTTATCAGAGACGTACACATGATAATAACGAGGGAGAACAGAAACCGCTGTTTTTTTCACTTGATCGGCTGATTCATCTCGGTTTTTGTTGCCTGTTCGATACACAATGAGGGCATCCTCGTCTGTGACAAGTGTTGCTGCATCCTTTATATTTGGCAGCTGGATGGCTAAACTTGTAATCACGTGGGCAAGATGCTCACGATTTAAAGCAGGGGTTCTTTCCTTCTGATCGGTTACTTGCTGGCGCTGATAACGAACATAGCCTGCTCGATTCGTATCTGCTTCTGGCATGTTGGAATTATTTCCTTCATGACGATCAGACAGGCGGATTGTCTTGCTGGAAGAATCTTCATCCACTTGCCGGTTCATGCCTGATTGAAAGCCGCACCCGCCTAAAAGCATGCATAGGAGAATAGTGGCTGTCAGTTGTTTCATCATAAATGTGACCTCCTTTTTTCTTTAGCTTCGGCTAAATCGGAAAAAACATGCTTTAGCAATTGATGGAGTTGTTCCAATGAATTATCATTAAAGATGGATCGTTTAAAAAGAGGTGAGAAGATGATCGTCATTCAGAATGCTACCTTTGATCTTGTCAGAGAAATCAAAGACGGCTTTGATGAGGAAGCGTTTAAAGCAAGGTACTCAGATATTTTAAATAAGTATGATTATATTGTGGGGGATTGGGGCTATAACCAGCTTAGGCTGAAGGGGTTCTTTGATGACCAAAACCAAAAGGCCACATTCGATACAAAAATCAGTACACTCGATGAATACATTTATGAATACTGTAATTTTGGCTGTGCCTATTTTGTCTTAAAGCGGATTAGAAAATAACGCAAAGGGGAGCGTCATGATGTATTTCGTAGACAGAAAGAAGATTGAAGAGACATTACGTTTTTTTGAGGAGCAATATAATTTGATGCGCAGTCATCAAACATGGTCAAGCCCTTTAGAAAAAAAAGCGCTGGAACGAATTGTTCATTTGCTCGTCGAATGTATTCTTGATACAGGAAATGATATGATTGACGGCTTTATCATGCGGGACCCAGGAAGCTATGACGACATCATGGATATTCTTGTGGACGAAAAAGTTGTACCAACAGAAGAAGGCACTCACCTGAAAAAACTGGTCTCGTGCCGTAAAACACTTGTTCAGCAATACCAAGAAGTGGTTCATCACGATTTGTTGCAGGTCATCAGTGAGGTAGAACAGGCGCTGCAAGTCTTCCCGAATCGAATTCGCACTTACTTGGAGCAGGAGCTTGGACCAGTATCAGCGTTTAAATAAACCATTGGAGTTGTAAGCAGCATGAAATACAAAGGCTATTTAATTGATTTAGACGGGACGATGTATAAAGGAACAGAAAAGATTGAAGAGGCGGGGCAATTTGTTCACAAGTTAAATGAGTTGAACATCCCTTATTTGTTTGTCACGAATAACTCTTCACGCACGCCGAAGCAAGTAGCAGAGAAACTGGTTTCATTCGATATTCCAGCAACGGAAGAACAAGTCTTTACAACAAGTATGGCGACGGCAAACTATATCGCAGAACAAAAGAAAGATGCCTCGGTGTATGTGATCGGAGAAGAAGGCATTCAGCAGGCCATCAAAGAAAAAGGCTTGTCGTTTGGTCAAGAAGACGCTGATTTCGTTGTCGTTGGAATAGACCGCGGTATTACATATGAAAAACTAGCGGTAGGAGCCATTGCGATCCGTCAAGGTGCACAATTTGTTTCAACAAATGGAGATATTGCCATTCCGACAGAAAGAGGGCTGTTACCTGGAAATGGATCGTTAACATCTGTGCTGACGGTTACAACAACAGTGCAGCCAACATTTATCGGAAAGCCAGAGTCTATCATTATGGAACAGGCCATGCGGGTGCTCGGGACAGATGTGTCAGAGACGCTCATGGTGGGCGATAATTATGATACCGATATTATGGCAGGGATGAATGCAGGGATGGATACACTGCTTGTCCATACAGGCGTCACGACAAAAGAGCTGCTTCAGAAATATGACAAACAGCCAACCTATGTCATTGATTCATTATCTGAGTGGATTGAACGATTATTTTAATGAAAAGAGGACAAGCGTCAGACGCACGTCCTCTTTTTTGTTTTATTCTGCATTTCTCGCACTATGTGCCAGTCTGCTTGATGCTGCCGCAGCAATAGCACCGACAATGTCATCTAAAAAGGTGTGGCATTCGCCTGAGGATTTATCGTTGAGTTTCCCAAGAATCCCTGGTTTTTCTTTATCGATATATCCGTAATTCGTAAAGCCGATGGAGCCATAAATATTAACGATGGCAAAGGATAAAATTTCATCCACACCATATAGACTTTCATCTGTTTCAAGAATGGATTGCAGCGGTTCTGTCAGCTTTTTTTGCTCAGCGAGAACATCTAGTTCAACGCCTGTTAAGATGGCATTTTGGACTTCACGTTTTGCGATGACACGTTCCACATTGTGGATGCACTCTGTCATGTCTAAGCCAGGATGATATTTTTCCTGTAAAAAGAAGACAAGGTCTGCTATATCTTGAATGGTTACGCCTCGTTCTTGTAAACGGCGTCTTGCTGTTTTTTCTACTTCGTTCATCTCATGATGATGCGGCATGTTCCTCACCCAATCCTCGTAATTTGTCCACAACGTGTGAAAAAGCTTCGGATAGTAAATAGTATTCATAAATCCCTCAACCTGCGACTACGATATGATAAGAGACTGATTTTATGAACGCAGGTGAAATCATGAAAGAAACCATTTATCACACATTTGGTATTGATGTGCGTCAATTTATGCCATATGGCAGTTATCAGAGCTTTCAAACGGCGAAAGCCCTCTTCATCATTGTTCCCGTGTCTCATTTGCGAGAAGAAGAACTCACAGAGCTTTATCATATCAGTCAGTATTTACTGAATGACGGTGACCCATACGTTGCCGTGTTTGAATTAACAAACGAAGAGAAACCGACTTTTACCCATGGAAAAGAACTGTACGCTCTATTAAAGGCAGCACCGCGGGTTACAAGCCGCTCATTTCAGCACGCATCAGAGCTGGCGGCCTTTCATGTCAGGGGGAGAGGGTTTCCTTATGAGGTGTCTGAAACAAAACGTGTCGGAGCTTGGAAGGAATTATGGGCAAAACGCTTAGACCAGCTGGAAGGCTTTTGGATGCAGCAAATGCATCAAAAACCACTTGAACGATTTGAAAAGAAATTTATTGAATCCTTTCCGTATTATCTCGGATTAACGGAAAATGCAATTCAATATTTAGTGGATACAGAGCTTGATGATGAACCAAAAGAATGTGATTCAGGTACTGTTTGTCATCAGCGCTTTTCACGTATGACCTGGCCACATGAGCAGCCGCTTCGTTTACCTGTTGACTGGGTATTTGACCATCCAACAAGAGACATCGCAGAATATTTAAGAGAAACCTTTGTCCAGCATAAGGAGGATTTAATTGAAGAGGGATTCTCCTTTTTGCAGCAATATGAGCAGGTTACGCCTCTTTCATCATTTTCAAAGCGTCTGCTGTACAGCCGTCTTCTGTTTCCGCTTCATTATTTTGAAATTGTCGAAGGTTATTATATGTCAGGAGAAAATGAAAAATCTTATTATGAAGAACGATTAGATTACGTTTTAAATGATGCGAACCGCTACGAATATTTTCTCAAGGTGTTTCAAGAATTGAGTGCCATGCGCAGCGGTGGGCATCTCATTCCTCCTGTTGGATGGATTCATCAATCCGCTGATTTGAAGTTTCAGTGAACAGACGAAACGTCTCTTTTCTCTTGAGGCGTTTTTCGTTATGCTTAAAGAAATCAACCAAAGGAGTGTTCTTCTTGACGAAACCTTATGTCTATATCACAAGAAAGCTTGATGAAACAACACTTACACCATTAAAAGAAGTCGCTCATATTGACATGTGGACGAGCGAGGATGAGCCGTGTCCAAGAGAAGAGTTAGAAAAACAAGCGGCTCAAGCAGATGGGCTGCTCACGATGCTGTCAGATCAAGTAGATGAGGCACTTTTATCAAATGCTCCAAATCTAAAAGTGGTCGCGAATCTCGCGGTCGGCTATGACAATATTGATCTAAAGGCAGCTAAAAAGCACGGGATCACGGTATGTCATACACCGGACGTCTTAACAGAATCGACGGCTGATTTAGCTTTTGCGCTTTTGATGGCGTCAGCAAGACGAATTGTCGAAGCGAGTGATTGGATTAAGGATGGGAACTGGACAGGCTGGGGACCGCTTCTTCTAGCCGGTGCTGATGTTCATCATAAAACGTTAGGGATTGTCGGAATGGGCAGTATTGGAACCGCACTGGCCAAGCGGGCAA
Source organism: Bacillus sp. AK25 (assembly GCF_048270685.1). Classification (NCBI taxonomy): domain Bacteria; kingdom Bacillati; phylum Bacillota; class Bacilli; order Caryophanales; family Bacillaceae; genus Bacillus; species Bacillus sp. AK25. The sequence goes on along the minus strand of NZ_JBLUWC010000001.1, from coordinate 2,849,789 downwards.
AAGGTTTTGATATGAATGTTCTGTATCATAATCGTTCAAGAAAGCCAGAAGCAGAAGCGCAGCTAGGTGTGACCTATGCCGCATTTGATGAGCTGCTTACGCAGTCTGATTTCATCGTTTGTTTGACGCCTTTAACGCCTGAAACGAAAGAAATGTTTAATAAGAAAGCATTTGAGCAGATGAAGAACACGGCTTACTTCATCAACGTTTCAAGAGGGAAGACGGTAGACGAAGATGCTTTATATGATGCTGTCACGACAGGAAAAATTGCAGGAGCAGGTCTGGATGTATTTAGCAAGGAGCCAGTCAGCCCAGATCACCCGTTAACGACATTACCAAATGTGACAGTGCTTCCTCATATCGGAAGTGCAAGTGTTGAAACGAGAAAAAACATGATGCATTTATGTGCTGAAAATATTGCGCTTGTCCTGCAAGGTCAGCAAGCCAAAACGCCAGTTCAGGCGTAATCTCAAGCTTCCCGGCTTCGGGAGCTTTTCTCACAAAAATATTTTGAAAATATAGAATCTTGATATAAATAGCTGTTAAGCGGTTTCATTCTCATATTCTCTTATTTTATTACCTTGTCAAAATGAGGATACCCCTTTATAATGTGTGTACATTGAATGTCTGTGTTAGGTTAACAAATGTCTTTTTAGAGAGGACATTTACGGAGAAAGGTGGAATTTCAGGTGAAGGCAATTCGAGTTGGACTACTAGGATTAGGAACAGTGGGGAGCGGTGTCGTTAAGATTATTCAAGATCATCAGGATAAATTAATGCACCAGATCGGCTGTCCGGTATTAATACAAAAAGTGCTTGTGAGCAATCCCGATAAAAAAAGAGATGTGGATGTGGCAAGAGAGGTCTTCACAACTGAAGTATACGATGTGATTCGAGATCCAGAGGTCGACGTCATAATTGAAGTAATGGGCGGCATTGAAGAGACAAAACAATATTTAATAGATGCATTAAATGAGAAGAAACACGTCATTACAGCTAATAAGGATTTAATGGCGCTATATGGCACAGAGCTTTTACATGTAGCAAAAGAAAACGGCTGTGACCTATACTATGAAGCAAGTGTCGCAGGTGGGATTCCAATTTTGCGTACACTAGAGGAAGGTTTAGCCTCTGACCGCATCACAAAAATGATGGGAATCGTGAACGGGACAACGAACTTTATTTTAACAAAAATGAATGTCGATAAAAGTGCGTATGAAGATGTATTAAAAGAAGCGCAGGATCTTGGCTTTGCAGAAGCCGATCCGACGGCGGACGTAGAAGGGCTAGATGCGGCAAGAAAGATGGCCATCCTGGCAAGACTTGGCTTTTCCATGAATGTAGACTTAGAGGATGTGAAAGTGAAAGGCATCTCGGACATCTCGGATGAGGACATTAATTTCAGTAAACGTTTTGGCTATACAATGAAGCTGATTGGAATTGCCCAAAGGGACGGAGAGAAAGTGGAGGTCAGCGTACAGCCAACTTTACTTCCTGATCATCATCCGTTATCTTCCGTCAACAATGAATTTAATGCTGTCTATGTTTACGGAAGTGCTGTCGGAGAAACGATGTTTTACGGACCTGGAGCAGGCAGCCTGCCAACGGCAACAGCTGTAGTCTCAGATTTAGTCGCTGTTATGAAGAACATGCGTCTTGGTGTGAACGGCAGTGGATTTATTGCACCGCAATTTGAGAAGAAAATCAAATCATCATCCGAAGTATTTGCTCAGCAATTTTTAAGAATACATGTGAGAGATCAAGTCGGAGCTTTCTCCCGCATTACATCGATTTTTTCTGAAAGAGGCATCAGCTTTGAAAAGATCCTTCAGCTTCCTGTCAAAGGGCATGATGAGCTGGCTGAAATTGTGATTATTACACATCAAACATCAGAAGAAGATTTCTCAAATATCCTGCAAACATTAAACGATCTCGACGTGGTGGTTCAAGTGAAGAGCACGTATCGAGTAGAAGGGAACGGTTTAAGCTGATGAAGTGGAATGGACTTATTGAAGAATTTCAAGAATTCTTACCAGTAAACGAGCAAACACCTAAACTAACATTAAATGAAGGAAATACACCGCTGATTCATCTCGCAAAGCTTTCAGAAAAGCTAGGGATTGAGCTTCACGTGAAAACAGAAGGCGTCAACCCTACAGGTTCTTTTAAGGATCGCGGGATGGTCATGGCCGTCGCAAAGGCAAAAGAAGAAGGCAATGATACGATCATGTGTGCATCGACAGGGAATACGTCTGCAGCAGCAGCAGCTTATGCGGCGCGCGCTGATATGAAATGTATTGTCATCATTCCAGATGGAAAAATTGCCTTCGGTAAGCTGGCGCAGGCTGTCATGTACGGAGCAGAAATCATTGCCATTGACGGCAACTTTGATGATGCGTTGAAAATTGTCCGCAGCATCTGTGAAAAAGCACCGATCGCACTTGTTAACTCCGTCAATCCATACCGAATTGAAGGACAAAAAACAGCGGCATTTGAAATCTGTGAGCAGCTAGGCTCCGCACCGGACGTACTGGCGATTCCTGTTGGAAATGCGGGGAATATTACAGCGTACTGGAAAGGCTTCAAAGAATATCATGAGAAAAAAGGCACTGGACTGCCAGTCATGCGTGGTTTTGAAGCAGAAGGTGCTGCAGCCATCGTTCGAAATGAAGTCATTGAGCAGCCAGAAACAGTTGCAACAGCCATTCGCATCGGAAACCCTGCAAGCTGGAAACAAGCTGTAGCAGCGGCAGATGAATCGAACGGGAAAATTGATGAAGTGACAGATGAAGAAATTCTTCATGCCTATCAATTGATCGCACGTGAAGAAGGTGTGTTTGCAGAGCCAGGGTCTTGTGCATCAATTGCAGGTGTACTCAAACAAGTGAAATCTGGAGAAATTAAGCCAGGCAGTAAAGTCGTCGCTGTACTGACAGGAAACGGATTAAAAGATCCAAATACTGCGATTGATATTTCGCACATCAAACCGGTCACACTGGATGCAGATGAAGATCAAATTCTGGAACATTTAGAAAAGGCCGCACGCGTATGAGTAACGCCTCCATGCTTTTTTCAATCACAGTACCGGGAAGCACTGCCAACTTAGGACCAGGCTTTGACTCAGTCGGAATGGCGCTTAGCCGCTATTTAAAGCTATCGGTCTATGACCACGATAGCTGGCTGTTTGAAGCAGAAACTGATGTCGTGTCTGGTATTCCATCAGGCACCGATAACCTGATCTACCAAACAGCTAAAAAGGTCGCAGATGACTTTGGAAAAACACTCCCGCCTGTTCATGTCAAAGTGTGGAGTGATATTCCATTAGCAAGGGGGCTGGGCAGCAGCGCTGCTGCCATTGTCGCCGCAATTGAGCTCGCCAATCAGTTGCTTGAATTAAAGATGACCGATGATCAGAAGCTCTTTTTTGCAAGTGAGGTAGAAGGTCATCCCGATAATGCGGGTGCCTCTTTATTCGGTGGTTTACTCATCGGTCTTCATGAAGAAGACAAGACACATGCCGTTAAAGTGCAGCATGTGGATGTAGATGTCGTCGTCGTGATTCCTTTTTATGAAGTGCTCACAAAGGATGCCCGTGATGTCCTGCCAGAGGATTTTTCCTATAAACAGGCCGTGAGTGCGAGTGCAGTGAGTAACGTCCTTGTCGCCGCCTTAATGACGCAGAACTGGCCGCTTGTAGGGGAAATGATGAATAAAGATTTATTTCATCAGCCATACCGCACGATGCTTGTCCCAGAGCTGTCCAAGGTGGAGCACGTTGCTTCATTAAAAGGCGCGTATGGAACGGCATTAAGCGGTGCTGGGCCGACTATTTTGACCTTAGTGGAAAAAGGGAAGGGAGAAGCGCTGAAAAAGCAGCTTGCCCAAAATTTCCCGCATTGTGAAGTGGATGTGCTGACGGTGCCAGTAGAAGGTGTCGTCGTCGAGCATCATTCTGTGAATCAAATGAAGAACGTGCTGTGAAGACGCACGTTCTTTTTTTATCCTTGTTTTTCATAACAAAAGCAGGGATTATTATTTAGAGAAGCGAACTATTTTTTGATACATAAAAGGAGGCGATCTATTGATGAAGAAATTGATAACAGCAGAGGATTTAACGCAAATCGTGTCTGTTTCTCATCCAGTTTATTCACCAGATGGAAAAAAGGCTGTTTTTACAAAAGTATCGGTGAATGAAAAAAAGGATGATTACAATATTCATTTATGGGTTCGAGATGAAGAGACAGGGGAGCTGTCTCAATGGACATTTGATGATGGAAAGCATCATCAACCAGCATGGTCAAAAGACGGAAAGCAGCTTGCGTTTATTTTGCAGAAGCCAAAGGAAGTTCCTCAGCTCGCACTCATTCAGAGCGATGGCGGCGGAATTCGTACCTTAACGAATATTCCGTACGGCGTCTCTCAACCTGTATTTTCACCGGATGGAGCGTTCATTTATGCAGCGGTCTCATTAAAACAAGATGAATCTGTTCATGATGAAAAAAAGGAAGAGTGCGATGACTTTGCTCCGGCCGTATATGATGATTTGACTTATAAAGCAGATGGCAGAGGCTTTTTAGACGGGCGTCTGACGCAAATTGTAAAAATCGATGTCCGTTCCGGCGAGGTAGAGATGCTTACGAGTGAGCCGCATCATCATGTGAATCATGTCATCTCTCCTTGCGGGAAGTGGCTTGCGTATATTCAATCAAATCCTCAGACGTTTTACATAAGTGATATCTGTCTCCTGTCATTAGAGGACGGTACATCCAAGAAAATCACCCAATCAACAGGCGCTTACACGACTGTATCATTTTCTCCAAATGGAGAAAGCCTTTTGTACATTGGACACGAACGTGAATTTGAAAATGCGACCTTCCTGTCATTGTGGCTGCATGATCTGAAGGAGAAAAAGACCGCTCAATTGTCAGAAATGCTCGATATGTATGTAGGAAACTGTATGGCAGGGGATAGTGTTATGGGTGAGGCCAATCAGCTTCCACAATGGACAAAGGATAGTCAGGGGTTTTATGCGCTTGTTTCTGATCAAGGGAGTACCGGAATTTATTATTTCTCTATTGAAGGCTTAGCCTATCCCGTTCGTTTAGAGGCAGAACATGTGACGAATTTCAGTCTTCATCCAGACGAATCAAAAATGCTGATCAGCCGTCTTTCACCTGTCTCGCCTAGTGAGCTGTATGAGCTGACTTTAGGGGAATCCTCACTCAAGCAAATCACGTTTGAGCATGATGACTTTCTAAAGGAACATGTCATATCCGAACCTGAACCAATTTCTTTCCAGTCAAAAGAAGGAGACATTGTACATGGCTGGTTGATGAAGCCTGCTCAGATGGAAGAGGGGAAGACATATCCACTAATCTTAGAAATTCATGGTGGGCCGCATGCGATGTACGGTCATACGTATTTTCATGAATTTCAAATGCTCGCCGCTGAAGGGTATGCGATTGTGTACATCAATCCTCATGGCAGTCATGGATACGGACAGATGTTTACAGACCGGGTAAGAGGCAACTATGGAGACGTTGATTATGAGGATGTCATGCTGGCTGTTGATCATGTGCTCGAAGCCTATGACTTCCTTGATGAAAAAAGGCTTGGCGTAACAGGCGGCAGCTATGGCGGTTTTATGACCAACTGGATTGTCGGACAGACAGACCGTTTCCGTGCAGCTGTTACACAGCGTTCCATTTCGAACTGGATTAGCTTTTATGGCATCAGTGATATCGGCTATTTCTTTACAAAATGGCAGATTGATGGGGATATTTATGACTCTGTTGATAAGCTATGGGATCGTTCGCCGCTAAAGTATGTAAAACAGGTGAATACACCGCTTCTCATCCTGCACAGTGATGAAGACTACCGCTGTCCAGTCGATCAAGGAGAACAGCTTTTTGTGGCATTGAAGGAACTTGGAAAAGACACGAGATTAGTCAAATTCCCGAAGGCTTCTCATGATTTATCGAGAAGCGGCCACCCTGGGCAGCGTATTCAAAGACTGACTTTTATTCAAGAATGGTTTAGAGAGAAATTATTCTAATCAAAAAACGACCCAGTAAGGGTCGTTTTCATGTCATATATGAATTAGAAAACCTGTTCAACTTCTACAACGCCAGGTACTTCTTCTAATAATGCGCGCTCAATACCGGCTTTCAATGTAATGGTTGAACTTGGGCAGCTGCCGCATGCACCAAGAAGGCGTAATTTCACAATGCCATCTTCAATGTCTACAAGCTCACAGTCTCCACCATCACGTAATAGAAATGGACGAAGTTTGTCCAGTACTTCCTGTACTTGGTCTTTCATTTCGACTTCAGTCATTAGATATAATCGCTCCTTTCACAACATATCACCATTATATTCATCTGGACGATAAAAATCTATTGATTGGTTTCAAAGTTTCCTTCTCATTATAGCACAATCTCATCTTGAAACAAAAAGTGATTTTGACTTTTTTCATACAGAAAATTCAGCTAAAATAAAGAAAGAATGGGGGGCTTGTCAAATGAACAAAACCGTTGACCTTTATGTATATGGAAGAGATGTCCTGTGCGCTAGCTGCGTGAATCTGCCTTCTTCAAAAGATACATTTGAGTGGTTAGATGCAGCATTAAAACGAAAATATCCAAATCAGCCGTTTTGCATCACATATATCGATATTGAGCACCCGCCTGAAAACGAACGCCAAAAAGAATTATCTGAACGAATTCTTGATGATGAATTCTTTTATCCGCTTGTCCTTGTTGAGGATCAAATTGTAGGAGAGGGCAATCCGAAATTAAAAGATATTTATCAAGAAATGGAGAAATACGGGTACGAAGAGAGCAGTGAATGAGCTGTTCTTTTTTTAGAAAAATAAATAGAACAAACGTTCCTTTTTAGGTTGAATTAGAACGTTTGTTCGGTTATAATGAGAGGAAAGGAGCGTGAGCATCATGAATTATTTACTAAAACAATCTCTTCATCAACAAATACCGATTGATATGATTTATATGAAGAAAACTGGAGAGTGCTCGAAACGAAAAATCATTGTACATCGTCAAACTGAACAGTTCATACAAGCGTATTGTTTATCGAAGAAGACGATCAGAACGTTTCGTAAAGACTGCATCCTTGCGCTTGCTCCTATCAAAGTGAACCATCCATCGGTACATGCCGTTTCATAATAAAAGCTCCTTCATTAGAAGGAGCTTTGAGAAAAAATTCACATCATTTTATCCATTGTGATGCTTGTACATCCAAAGAAGTCCAGATTTTAAGAGTCTTGGAACACGACCGACAAGTGGACGATCCGCCACTAAGCCAAAGCCGGCTTTTTTCCCTAAAGAGCCGAGTACGCCTTTTAACTTAAACTGCGGGTAAGCATCAGGAAGTGGCTCGTTTTTCCAGCGTTTCTGTAGAGATTGCACAATTTGCTCTGCCTGTGCCTCGGCAAGCTGTGCACTTGGTGCATGCGGTAAGCTTGCGCAGTCACCTACGACATAGACATGCTCATCTCCAGGGAGATTGTGATGAGGAGTTAAGACGACACGGCCTTGGGCGTCTTTTTCAACATCCATATCTCGCACGACTTTACTTGGTTGAATTCCTGCTGTCCACACGATGACATCTGCTTCAATGGCATCGTCATGGTTGTACACAACTCCTTCTTCAACCTTTGTAATATTGGCGCAGTTAATGATCTTTACATCGTTTTCTTCAAACCATTTTTGTACATATAAACTTAATCTTTTTGGGAAACTGGAAAGAATCAGTTCTCCGCGGTCAAAAAGAATGATGTTTAAATCAGAGCGGCTTTCACGCAGTTCACTGGCTAGCTCTACCCCGCTAAGTCCAGCACCGACAATGCCAACTGTTGCACCTGCGCTCAAATTGTTTAATTTGTTATACGCAAGCCTTGACTGATCAATGGTTTGAATGCTGTATGTATGTTCTTTCGCCCCAGGGACATTGTGATACTTGTCCTCACAGCCGAGTCCGATTACCGTATCATCATATGGAATCGGTTCACGGTCGCTAAATAAGATCTGTTTGTTTTCAATATCAATTTTTTCTACTTCCCCGTATTGAATATCCAGCTTCGGATGCTCTGGAAAAGATACTCGAATGTGATGATCAGAGATCGTTCCAGCAGCAAGTGCATAATATTCTGTTTTTAAACAGTGGTAAGGATTTCGATCAATTAATGTGATAGTAACATCATCAGGTAATTGATTTGGCAATAAGCGGTGGAGAACCCGCATATTCCCGTAACCTCCGCCGATCAAGACTAAATTTTTCATGACGATTCTCCTTTTCCCCCTAGACATTGAAAAACACTTATACTAAAAAACTTTAAGTTAAAATACCAAATAAAATTATATCGAATTTACTGTGAAACCACAATAATTGTTTCAAAATAACCTACATATTCATTACTTAGTCCTAAATAGTAAAACATTTTACGGGGAATAGGCGTAATGATTTATTGAAGCTCATGTTTTGACTAATAGAAGGAATTTCGGTAGGATAGTAAGGCAAATGTGAGGTGAAGCACAGTGTTTCCACTGATCGAATTTTGTGTAAGTAATCTTGCACAAGGGTCTCAAGAAGCAAAAGAGAAGCTAGAAAAAGACCCAAACTTAGATGTAATGGAATACGGCTGTTTAAGCTACTGCGGCAAATGTATGGACTCCCCATTTGCGCTTGTGAATGGAGAATTTGTTTCTGGAGAAAATGCAGAGCAGCTAGTCGAGCGTATTTATGCTTTTATAGAGGAAAACGACATGTTTTAAGTGCACCACATGGGTCATGAGGTGCATTTTTTTCATATATTCAGTTTCCATTTTCAGGAGAAAATGTAGAAAGCGCATCCAATATGTTATGCTAATAAAATATCATCAAAATGAAGCATCACACGAAAGAAAAAAAGGCATATGCATAATAAAAGCCCTTTGCCATGGCAGCAAAGAGCTTCTATGTATGAAAAACGGGGGATGATAAGATTGTCTCCTGAATCGACTCCTTTTATACTATAAAGAAACAACATTTTTGGAGGACGCTCATGACATCATTTCAATTCACGAAAATGCACGGACTAGGAAACAATTATATATACGTCAATCAGATGAAGGAACAGCTTCCAGAAGAGCAGCTGTCAGAGATAGCGATCCGCGTTTCTTCTGTTTATACAGGTATCGGTTCAGACGGAATGATCCTCATTTGCCCATCAGATGTTGCGCCTGTGAAGATGCGCATTTTCAACAATGATGGATCAGAGGGGAAAAACTGCGGTAACGGTCTGCGTTGCGTGGCAAAATATGTGTATGAGCATCAAATCGTAACAGCCACAACGTTCCAGATTGAGACATTGTCAGGACTCGTTGAAGCGACCGTTCATGTGCAGGATGGTCACGTTCAGTTAGTGACAGTTGATATGGGTAAACCTCGTTTTGAAAAAGAAGCGATGCCGATGCTTGGTGAACCGGCCAGTACAACGATTAATGAACCGCTTGATTTTGGCACGACGACCTTAAATGGAACAGCTGTTTCAATGGGGAATCCCCATATCGTTTTCTATTTAGAAGACATTGAACAGGCGCCGCTTGATTCACTTGGGCCAATCATTGAAAAGCATGACATGTTTCCAGAAGGCGTCAATGTAGAATTTGTGGAACGTGTTAGTGAAACGGAACTGCATTTTCGCGTGTGGGAAAGAGGATCAGGGATTACGCAAGCGTGCGGAACAGGAGCATGTGCTGCGGCTGTATCAACGATTGTCAATGGACATGCGAAAAAAGAAACGGATATGACCGTTCATCTAGCTGGCGGAGACCTCATCATTCGCTGGAAAGACAATGACCATGTGCTGATGACAGGACCTGCTGAAACAATTTGTGACGGCACATTCTATCTCTAAACCATTTATTTGAGAAAAGGCAACATCACGTTTATAATTGAAAAGAAACATCCAGTCAAAAGGAGGGATGATCGTGAGTACACCAGTAACGATTACAGAAGCTGCTGCATTGCAGATTAAAGATATGATGAAAGAACATGAAGAAGAAAGTGCGTTCCTGCGAGTGGGCGTAAAAGGCGGCGGCTGCAGCGGTCTTTCATACGGGATGGGCTTTGACCATGAAGTCTCAGAGAAAGACACGCAGTTCGAACAGCACGGCATCAAGGTTCTTGTCGACTCCGAAAGCCTTGACATCATGAACGGCACCATCATTGATTTCAAACAATCACTAATGGGCGGCGGTTTCACGATTGACAATCCGAACGCGATTGCGTCATGCGGATGCGGTTCTTCGTTCAGAACAGCTACCAATACCGGTACGCCGGAAGAATGTTAGAATTTCAGTATCAATGAATTCTGTAAATCCATTTTGAATAAAAACCTCCTCAATTAGATCATAAATTTGAGGAGGTTTTTTTATGTTCTTTTTTAAAAGTGCTTGAAATTCTAGCAAGGTTTTCAACAAGTCTATTTGAAATGATTAGATATAGCATGAACATACAGTATGTTTCGTACGATAATTAGAATTCATTATTACACCGATTTGCTTTGAAATTCATTAAAATGTTTAGGTAAAAAATAATCCGCAATTTTTTAAAATTTCATTTGTATCAAGTACGGTTGCTTCTTCAATTCCTATATTATTCATTTTCATAAAAGATTGTACAGCTTGATAACCTACTGCATAGCCTGCAAAGGGTGATAATCCGACAGGTTGATATCCTTGTTCTTTTGCAATGTTATCACCAAACATATAACTACTGACCTCAGCAAACCCTTTCGTATATAAAGCGTCTTTAATCACTTCTTTTGAATATTCTAAGTCCTGTTGATCAAAAGAAGTGATCCAAGGCCCTAGCATCTTTTCACCATAAAGTTCTTTTGCAAATGATTCAGCTAAACCTTCTATAATTAAGTAATCTCCAACCGTTACATTTCCGTAATCCCATTCAAAATAGGAAAAACGAATATTATGATGGAATTCATGCGCAATTAGAGCGGGGATCCGTGGGATGTTATAAGAGTTCGGATATATTGAGCATTGGATAAATCCCGGAATTCCTCCAAAGCCACAATACCCTTTTTGTTGTTCTAGCTTTTTCGGATCAGCTATATATAGACCAAATCTCAATTCATCAGAATTTATATGAAGGTTGTGTTTTTTGATAAAATTCATACAATAGTTCAAGGTGGTATTTGCCATTTGAAGAGCTTGAATTTCTTGTAGTATTTTTAACGCTTGTTTACCAGTTTGTGTTTGTGAAACATCAAGATAGCCAAGCATATTGGTTGCCATGATGACATCATAGCCATTTTTTTGAGTAGCTCTTAACGGAACGTTTATCATATTCCACATCTTTTCAAAAGGCCTCATCATGTTGTATCGAAAAAAGTGTTCTTTATTTTCTTTTAGCGAAAACAATTTTTCGTATTGAGCGATTGTATCTTCAATGATGATGTTCATCGCTGGGACCTCTTTTCTGTTGATCAGCAAATACTTTCATGGCTTCACTCATGAATGAAGCCAAGCCCTCACCAGATTGATCTATCTTTTTTGTAAATCGTTCATCTTGAATATAAAGTTGACCTAATCCATAAAATGCCTCGAGGGAGTATTGAGTAAAGTGATGATTTAAAAATTCATACCATTCTCTGATGGCGGCTTGTACTTCTTTGGATTGAGGAGTGAGGTTGCGGAGGGATGCTAAGTTTTGAAAAACTCTATCCCATCTCAAAGATAAATCATGTTGTTCATCTTTCGACAATCGACTTAATTTGAAGTTCACGTTATCAATGGACTGATTCCCCCAGCGACAGCGAGCTTCTTCTTCATATTGGTTGAATTTCATGTTCATTCCCTTGAACCTCTCTTTATTTGTTAGGTGAATTTCTCCTGTTATATGTTTTAGCGTCTTGTCAATATTTTCAATCATTCTATCGAGTGTATTTCGTTTTTCCATCAACATTTTTCGTTGTAATATAAATGCTTCATGTTTATCAAATGACGGATTGTTTATGATTTCTTTTATTTCCTTTAAGTTAAATCCCAGTTCTCTGAAAAATAATATTTGCTGTAGTGTTTCAAGGTTTTCTTCTGAATAAAGCCGGTAACCAGCATCCGTGACTTCTTTTGGGGTCAACAAACCAATTTGATCATAATGATGAAGTGTACGAATACTAATATCAAACAATTCAGCGACTTCTTTTACTTTCATATTCAACACATCTCCTTATGATATTCACTATAAAGTATGACGTTACGTGAGGGTCAATAGAAAGGGATCAATGAAGGTGTAAAAAATGAAAAAAAGACACTCATTCAGCGTCTCTTTCTCAAATGGCTTCTTCTATATTCAATAGTTCTTTATCCAAGACATCCACCAACTCTTGGGTGCTAAACATATAGATCACCACTTCTTTATTGCCATCTTCCACATGGACTTCAACCTCAATTTTCATCTTGGCTCGTTCTCCAAGATAAACCACTTCAAAGATGCCCATTCTTTTTGTTTCATTGTTTTTATTCATTTTTTGAACGTTGGTGAGTATCTGTTTGATTTCTCGATCACTCAAACCAGCATCTAAAATGGAAGTGGACACATGTGTTAAAAAAGGTTCTAGCTGATCAACATCCATATTCGATCCGGCAGCGAATTGAGCATAATGTTTGTTATAGTCTTTTGCAAACACTTCAACTGAACCACCAATTATCAGTAACAAGCTTAAACTAATCATGAAACGCTTTATCATCTTTCCACCTATCCTTCATGACGATCTTCTCCTTCTTATATCGGTTGAACCAATCAAACCTTCATTGATTCAATTCCTTATTAAACAATTTGTAAATCGCTCAATTTTGTTACAGCTTGTCCTCACAACTGGCTATTTCCACTCGAAAAGAGTATCATGAGAACCAAACATAAACTGTCATCAGAAAAGAGGTTGCTGAGGTTTGAGTGAACAAATCAATTGCAGGAACTGTCATGAACTGATTCCGTATCGGTCCAAAACATGTCCATCTTGCGGGATAGACAAGCCGCTTCCGAAAAAGGAACGTGTGAAGGATCGGGTGATTTTGGTTGTGGCAGGAATTGTTGTGGTGCTACTTGCTGCAATGGTACTTGGAATGGCGAATGCCTATATTGGGATTTTTAAATAAACAAAAAAGGAGTTCCGCAGATGGGACTCCTTTTTTTGATCCGTTCTTATTTATTTTCAAATAAGCTTGTGGAATGAAGCGGCTGTACACGGGCTTTCGGGTCCATGTAAGCTTTGGCGTTGTTCACAGCAGTTGGTGCTTCACCAAATCCGCTTGCGATTAATTTGACTTTTCCTTCATACGTACAGATGTCTCCTGCCGCATAGAAGCCTTCGATGTTTGTTTCCATCGTGGATTTGACCACGATAGAGTTCTTTTCGATTTCAAGGCCCCATTGTTTGATTGGTCCAAGGGAGGAAACAAAACCGAAGTTGACGATCACATCGTCCACATCTAGTACTTGTTTTTTATCGCCTTTCACTTCTTCAAGCACAATTTGTTCAATGCGTTCTTCACCAATGAGCTCAGTTGGCACAAATGGTGTCAGCACATTGACTTTCGAGTTGTGCAAGTTTTCTACACTGTGCTCATGTGCACGGAATTTATCACGACGGTGAATAATCGATACTTCTTTTGCGATTGGCTCAAGCATCAGTGCCCAGTCGACCGCAGAGTCTCCGCCGCCAAGAACAGCAACACGTCTACCAGCGAATTGGTTCAGGTCATTGATGAAGTAATGCAGGTTGCTTCCTTCAAATGATTCTGCTGCATCTAGCTCAAGCTTTCTCGGTTGGAATGCACCGTTACCAGCTGTAATGATGATTGTTTTTGAATAATGAACCTCTTGATTCGTAACGAGTTTGAAAATACCGTCTGCTTGTTTTTCAACCGTTTCCACAGCTTGCTCTAAGCAAATGGTTTGGTCAAATTTATCCATTTGTTCCTTTAAATTATCAACTAATTCTTGTGCGCGGATTTTTGGGAAACCAGCCACATCATAAATGTATTTTTCAGGGTAAAGAGCGGATAGTTGACCGCCGAGCTGAGGAAGGCTCTCAATGATTTTCACACTTGCCTGTCTCATGCCTCCGTAAAACGCAGTAAACAATCCGACTGGGCCGCCCCCGATAACGGTAATGTCATATACCTTAGAATCTTCTTGCATTCCTTAATCCTCCCAAATGAAAATTGTTATCACTATATCATATCATAACACATATCGTCGTTTGACTTGTTTTGAAAAACTTGTCGTTTTTTGATGCCGATGCTGTGAAAAGGGGAAAAAAGAGAGAAAGACCGTTTATCCTAAGGATTTTCAGTTTAAAGCCTTGAAAAAAGGAGCAGAACTCGCTATTATTGTTAAGGGAACTAAATATTAATTTTTTATGAATTTTTGTCGGAAACGGTCAAATGCTTTCGTTTTTTGTAGGTGAAAGTTCAGATTTTCACATACTTATTTTTTGTTTAAATTTCATAAAATGCCGCAAAGCGGTTGAGAATAACGATATGTAATTCTTTATCCGTTTTACAGCAAATTTAAAAAAGGTGGATGTGATTCCAGTGAATAAACCGAAAATCGTTGTATTAGGTGCAGGTTATGGCGGATTAATGACTGTAACAAGATTAACAAAACAGCTTGGCACAAATGATGCGGACATTACTCTTGTGAACAAGCATAATTATCATTACGAAACAACATGGTTACATGAAGCAAGTGCAGGTACTCTTCATCATGACCGTTGTCGTTATCAAATCAAAGATGTGATTAACAGTTCCCGTGTCAACTTTGTACAAGCAACAGTTGAAAGCATTAATAAGGAAGAGAAGAAAGTTGTGACATCAGATGGCGAACTTTCTTATGACTACCTTGTTGTTGCGCTTGGTGCTGTTCCTGAAACATTTGGTATTGCAGGACTGAAAGAATATGCATTCTCAATCTCTAACATCAACTCTGCTCGTCAGCTTCGTGAGCATATTGAGCTTCAATTTGCGACTTATAATACAGATGCTGAAAAGCGCCCAGAGCGTCTAACTATCGTTGTCGGCGGTGCAGGCTTCACAGGTATTGAGTTCCTTGGTGAGCTTGGAAACCGTGTACCTGAGCTTTGCAAAGAGTATGATATTGATCAAAAAGACGTGCGTATTATCTGTGTAGAAGCTGCACCAACAGCTCTTCCAGGATTTGATCCTGAATTGATCGACTATGCGATGAACTACCTTCAAGGTAAAGGTGTTGAGTTCAAAATCGGTACAGCGATCAAAGAATGTACGCCTGAGGGCATCATTGTTGGAAAAGACGATGATACAGAAGAAATCAAAGCTGAAACTGTTGTATGGGCTGCTGGTGTACGTGGTAACCCAATCGTTGAAGAAGCTGGATTTGAAAACATGCGCGGCCGCGTAAAAGTGTCTCCAGATCTTCGTGTACCAGAAAATGAAGATGTATTCATCATCGGTGACTGCTCATTAATCATCAATGAAGAAATTAATCGTCCATACCCACCTACTGCACAAATTGCGATGCAGCAAGGTGAAACAGTAGCGAAAAACCTTGCAGCACTAGTAAAAGGTGGCACGCTTGAAAGCTTTAAGCCAGACATCAAAGGAACAGTTGCTTCTCTTGGTGAACACGACGCTGTAGGTGTTGCGTTTGGTAAAAAACTTCAAGGAACAAAAGCTTCTGCAATGAAAAAAATCATCGACAACCGTTCATTATTCATGGTTGGCGGACCAGGACTTGTTCTGAAAAAAGGAAAATTCAAGTTCTTCTAAACCGATATAGACAAAAACGTGTATCCCTGTGGTACACGTTTTTTCATGTTTGACGGAATATTTTCTCACTTGGTACTGGACAGAAAAATATGTTATGATGAATTATCAGAAAATTTAGATTAAGGAGTGAGCAATATGAATGCACAAACGAAAGAAAAAAAGTCAACTTGTCAGTATTGTTCAGGAAAAGGATATTTTCAGTTATTGCTCGGCGGATCAGAAACATGTGAGGAATGTAAAGGGACAGGAAAGAAGCATTAATCTTACGGCTTTTTCCATTGATTGACTTCATCTCTATTTCCAAGTTAAACTAATGATGGGATATTTGGGGGTGGAGATGAAGTGATCAGTTTACCAGTCGTTATCATTTCAGTTATTTTATTTTTCGTGTTATTCTTCGGCATTGGCTTTTTGCTGAATATGCTGCTGAGAATGTCATGGATTATGGCAATTTTATATCCAATTGTATGCCTTTTCATTATCAATAATCAAAAGATGATCGCTTATGTAAGAGAACCAGGCATTGCTTTTTCCGGGATAGGAGACCGCATCGTTTCTCTTGCTGCGGCAGATATCATCATTTTATTAAGTGGTCTAATTGGTGCCATTGCCTCAGGTTTTGTCATCAATGCCCTTCGTAAAAGAGGCTATCAAATGTTTTAACTCACTTGTCTACACGCAAGTGGGTTTTTTTGTTTCTCCTTTGCATAGTTTCCATTTTGTTTGGAAACAAATAGATGGGTAGAGGAGTGACAAATAGAAATGAAAACATGGATGAAACGATTGTTCATGACAGGTCTGTTTATGCTTGCCTTGATGACAAGCTTTACGGGCATATCTGGCGTAGAACCAAGTGATCTCGCTGCATGGGTGAAAGAGACCGATGCCGGTAAGCACGTATCTTCTTTTTTAAAGCATCCAAAAAGGCAGACGATGGCGGTGAAAAGTGATGATTTGCGTGCTGTTTCTCTCGAAGAAGCATTTAATTGGAACGATTATCCGAAGCAAAAGGTTGTCGCCACAGGTTATACAGCAGGAGTAGAATCAACAGGTAAGACGAAAGAACATCATGCATATGGCATTACATATTCAGGCGTCAAAGTAAAACGTGATTTATATTCAACCGTGGCAGCGGACCCATCTGTCTTTCCGATAGGAACTGTCCTGTTTATCCCCAATTATGGCTATGGTGTAGTCGCAGATACTGGGAAAGCGATTAAAGGTCATAAGCTTGATTTATATTATGAAACGGTTGATGATGTGTATAGAGAATGGGGTAAAAAAGTGCTGGACGTTTATGTGATTAAAAAGGGTGAAGGGACGCTGACAGAAAAAGACTTAAATCAGTTGAATGAAGCAGAATCGATGCAAGTGTTCCGGCAGCAGTTTCAAGCCAATAAAGAATAAAAAAGCTTTGGATCTCAAAAGGTCCAAAGCTTTTTCGTTTCTACATGAAGTAATAATCTAAGATGAGTGTGAGCAAGATTCCTGTTAAGCCGCCGAAGAAGACTTCAATCGGCTTATGCCCAAGAAGCTCTTTCAATTTCTTTTGCTTCTCTTTTTCTTCCGCATTTGGGAAGTTCTTTGCCTCGGCAACAAACCGGTTAAAATCTGTGACCAGTTTGTTCAGGACAGTTGCCTGTTCTCCTGCCTGTCTGCGAACACCTGTCGCATCAAACATCGTAATAATGGCAAAGATGGCGGAAATGGCAAAAATAGATGTTCCTAGCCCGTGCTCTAAAGCAACTGCTGTTGAGAGTGCTGTTACTGCTGCGGAGTGTGAACTTGGCATTCCGCCTGTGCTTGTAATGAGCGACCAATCTAGTCGTCTAGAAATGATAAATTGAATCGGTACTTTTACAAATTGTGCAAAAAAGATGGCTGCAAGGCTGGCAAGCAGCGGAAAATTCGTCAGTACGCTCATGAACAAGAAACATCCTCTCTTTAAGAAAAAATAACGTGCGAAATGATAAAGTATTTACCCTAGTAAGATAAAAAAATGATGGCAGTAAGAACTGTTGCCAAGTCCATGTTCATTATAACATTAAAGAAAGTAGATGTGGAACGAGGAGACCATGGACAAGCTGCTATGGATCGCTGCCGCTTTTTCATGATACCCTTCCGCGTGCCAAAATATAAATGTTCTTCAAGGGAAGACAGGCTGGCAATGATCGTATCAGCACATAAATTTTGATATAATAGAAGTTCCAATGTGAAATATGGAGTTCATTGAAGGAGCGTGTGATAAATATGTTTTTCTCGACAAATGAGTTGCAACATAAAGATACACTGGCCATCGGACTTTTTCAAAAGAGCCAATTATCAGGAAAAGCAAAAGAAATGGATGAGTTACATGGAGGAAGAATCACTGAATTACTAAAAGAAGGCGATATTTCATCTAAACGAAATCAGCTTTCGAAATTTTTCCCATCCCCTGAAACCGGCATTAAACGCATTTATTTTGTCGGGCTTGGGAAGGAGTCAGATTACACGTTTGAAGAGGCAAAGGAAGTGTTTGCGCATTTATTTAAAAAGCTTCATCAAGATAAAAAGCAAGCAGTTTCGGTTATGCTTGATACTTTCACAGGAAAGGATCTGCCTGTTCAAGATGCAGCCCATGCCCTTTCTGAAAGCTGCCTTTTAGCTACATATGAATTACAAGATTTTAAACATAAAACGAATGAACCGGATCGCTTTATCGAATTTGTTTATGCAACAACGGATCATGATGCTGCCGAAATTCAGGCAAGTCTGAAAGTGGGCGAAGTCTACGGACAATCGGTCAATTCGGCTCGTACACTTGTGAATATGCCCCCGAACATGCTCACGTCCTCTGATCTTGCTTCCTATGCGGCTGAGCTTGCTTATAAATATGAATTCGAGATTGAAATTTTAGATAAAGAACAAATGGAAGAGCTCGGAATGGGCGGTATTCTAGCCGTTAATAGAGGCTCAACAGAACCACCGAAGCTGATTGTATTGAAATATCAAGGCAAGGAAGAATGGACAGACGTCATCGGCCTTGTCGGTAAAGGCATTACGTATGATACAGGTGGGTATTCCTTAAAGCCAAGAGCAAGTATGGTGGGGATGAAAACAGATATGGGCGGTTCAGCCTCTGTTTTAGGCGCAATGGAAATCATCGGTGAACTTCGTCCAGAGCAGAATGTCATTGCGGTCATCGCCTCAACAGATAATATGGTCTCAGCAGATGCGATGAAGCCAGATGACGTCATTGTCTCACTAAGCGGCAAAACAATCGAAGTGCTTAACACGGATGCAGAAGGTCGTCTTGTTTTAGCAGATGGTGTGACCTATGCGAAGCAGCATGGCGCCTCTGTGCTTGTGGATGTTGCGACATTAACAGGCGGTGTCATTGTGGCACTTGGGAATGAAACAACAGGCGTGATGACCAATAACGATGAACTGTATGCCCAGTTTAAAGAGGCATCAGAAGAATGCGGGGAAATGATTTGGCAGCTGCCAATCACCGAAAAAGATAAAAAACGAGTAAGAAACAGCAAAATGGCTGATCTGAATAACTCACCAGGTCGTGATGGTCATGCGATCATGGCAGGTGCATTCATTGGGGAATTCGCTGAAGACACCCCTTGGGTTCACTTAGATATTGCAGGAACAGCCACGACAGAAAAGCCTTCATGCTTTGGTCCAACAGGAGCAACAGGTGTGATGGTCAGATCATTAGCAACATTTGTGGAACGATTTGAACCGAAGAAATAAAGACAGAAGCTCTGCCAACTGGCAGAGCTCAGCGTGTAGACAAACCCTCGCATTCGGTGTCAGTCCTGCGCTTCGGTGCTCACGAATGTCAAATTCGCTCCGCGCCGATGCTCGTCCTTCCTAGACTGCAAAGGTTTTCTATCACGCTGAAAAGAAGACAAAGGGCTAAAATCAAGTTCATTTTAGCCCTTTGTCAACAATCTGAGCTCTGCCAACTGGCAGAGCTTTTTATGTAGGACATACGCCATTTGACGAAGTAAATTTTCTATGGTAACATACGTTGGTACTTTAATTATCTACTACATTAGTAAACTAAAGGATTTCGGAGGTTTCACCATGAATGCAGTTGTTTTAGCGGTTGTTTTAATGTTGATATTAAGCTTGCTGCGGGTCAATGTCGTGATTGCGCTGGCACTTGGCGCTTTAGCGGGCGGACTTGCAGGTGGATTAGGTCTAGGGGGAACAGTTCAAGCGTTCACTGACGGTCTTGGCGGAAATGCGACAGTGGCGATTAGTTACGCACTATTAGGTGCATTCGCAGCCGCACTGACGAAAACGGGTCTTCCTGATGCCATGGTCGAAGGAGCTGTGAAGCTTCTTGGAAAAGAAGGCGATTCAAGAAGAAAAACATTATCAAAAGTGCTCATTATTCTGGTCATTTTGATCGTATCTTGTTTTTCTCAAAACGTTGTTCCTGTTCATATTGCCTTTATTCCGGTCTTAATCCCGCCATTATTAAAGGTGTTTAACGAGCTTCAAATTGACCGCAGACTGCTAGCATGTGTGATGACTTTCGGACTTACTGCACCATATATTTTGCTTCCGGTCGGTTTTGGACAGATTTTTCACGGAATGCTTCGTGACAACATGAAAGATGCAGGTTTGACAGTGAATTTAGCAGACATTCCGTATGCGATGCTGATTCCTGTAGGGGGCATGTTTCTTGGTTTGATCGTTTCACTTTTTGTATATCGTAAGCCAAAAACATATGAAAATCGTGACATTACGGATGTAGAAAAATCGGCTTATACGAAAAAAAGCTTGTTCTTTGCTGGACTTGCGATCCTTGTATCACTTATCGTTCAGTTATATCTTTCTCAAAGCCTTGGAGTCGAAGGGATGATCTTCGGTGCGCTTGCAGGCTTGCTTGTCTTGTTTGTAACGGGAATGATGAAACGAGATGAAGCAGATGCGCTCATTACATCTGGAATGAACATGATGGCATTTATCGGATTTGTTATGCTTGTCGCTGCTGGATTTGCCAATGTTTTAACGAAAACGGGAGATATTGAATCTCTCGTCAAGGCATCATCCCAATTAATCGGAAACAGCCAAAGCTTAGCGGCTATTTTAATGCTACTGGTGGGTCTGCTAGTGACAATGGGCATTGGCTCATCATTTGCAACGATTCCGATTATTACGACGATCTTTGTCCCGCTTTGTTTACACTTAGGGTTCAGCCCAATGGCGACTATTGCGATTATTGGTTCAGCTGCGGCGGTAGGAGATGCAGGTTCACCTGCAAGCGACAGTACACTCGGACCAACATCTGGACTGAATATGGATGGACAGCATCACCACATTTGGGGTACATGTGTCCCAACATTCGCTTTTTATAATATCCCGCTCGTCTTGTTCGGCTGGCTTGCGGCAATTATTTTATAAAATGAAAAAAGGGTTCCTTACTCGTAGAGTAGAGGAACCTTTTCTGATATTAGGAAGCTGTTTGTTCTTTACGAAAGGATGTAGCTTTTGAAACAGATCGATAAATTTTAGGTGCCAGCATCGCAAGGAGGATGGTCAGCGCGTAGTCTTTTACCATAAACCATATCATGAAGAACCATGTGGTTTGATAAGAGATTGGTGCGTTCAGCCATACATTTAATGCGATGTACGTATAAGTTGTCCCGATCACATACATCACGGTCGTTCCTGCAATGGCTGCAAATAAAAAGCGGCCAAAACCAGGGTTTTGTCTTTTTTCAAGAATGAATCCGGCAAGCCATGCAGCAGGAATGTATGATAACACAAAGCCACCGCTTTTTCCTAAAATAACGCCGAGACCCGCCGAGAACTGTGCGAATACAGGTGCACCAGCGATCCCAACAAGAGCATAGACAATCATGGCCAATGCGCCAAGTCGTTTGCCCAGCAAAAGACCAGCAAGCACACAAAAAAACGGCTGCATCGTAAGTGGGATTCCGCCGACCTGTAAAAATGGCACAATGGATGTGATATTGGCTCCGATAGCCATGAGCGCAGCAAACATCCCGACGAGCACAAAGTCAGCTGTTCTTGTCTTCTTTTGCATGATATTTCCCCCTGTCTTATCTGTACAAATAGATTAAGGGGAAGAGGTTCTTTTGTCAACTCATTTTTATTTTAGGTTAACAATAAAACCCGCCCCTGAAAAGGGCGGGCTAGATATTAAGCTTCGGTCATGGAAGAGGTTTCAAGGGCTTTACTAACAGGCACATAATCATAGCCGAGATCACGAGCGACAGCTTCATAGGTGATATGTCCGTTCATCACATTGACGCCTTCAGCAATCGTCTTGTTTTCTTTGATCGCTTTTGCAGCGCCTTTATTTGCAATCTGCAGTGCGTATGGGACCGTGACGTTTGTTAAAGCAACTGTCGATGTTCTCGGAACCGCTCCTGGCATATTGGCAACAGCATAATGTAAAATGCCGTGCTTTTCATAAGTAGGCTGATCATGTGTTGTAATATGATCGATTGTTTCCACAATCCCGCCTTGGTCAATGGCTACATCGACAATGACAGAACCAGGCTTCATTTGTTTCACCATTTCTTCTGTGACAAGGGTTGGTGCTTTAGCACCTGGGATGAGAACCGCACAAATGAGCAGGTCTGCCTCGCTCACTGAATCTGCAATGTTAACAGGATTAGACATTAACGTTTTCATTTGATGACCAAACTGATCGTCCAGCTGACGTAATCGTTCTGCATTTACATCAATAAGGGTGACATCTGCGCCAAGTCCGATCGCCATTTTCGCTGCATTTGTTCCAACGACACCGCCGCCAATAATGGTGACTTTCCCCCTCGATACTCCTGGCACGCCGGCGAGCAAAATGCCTTTTCCGCCTTTTGGCTTTTCTAAAAATTGAGCACCAATCTGAGCAGCCATTCTACCTGCTACTTCAGACATTGGCGTTAATAGAGGGAGTGATTTTCCGTCCGTTACCGTTTCATAAGCAATGGCTGTTACACCTTTTTGTTTTAATGCTTCAGCCAAGGAGGGCTCTGCTGCAAGGTGCAAGTACGTAAATAAGATCAGACCTTCTCTGAAATATGAATATTCTTCTGGTAATGGTTCTTTTACCTTCATAATCATATTAGAAGATGCCCACACATCTTTCGCTTGATCAAGAATCTCTGCACCAACAGATACATAATCGTCATCAGTGAATCCGCTTCCAAAACCAGCGTTCGTTTCGATTAAAATCTGGTGTCCAGCTGAAAGCAATTGAGATGCTGCTCCTGGTGTTAATGCGACCCGGTTTTCATTGTTCTTAATCTCTTTCGGAATGCCGATGATCATATCAATTCCTCCTATGCTTATCTATTGATATTGTATGTCTAGTGTATCCTGAAAGTTTAGAAAATTCTTCGGTTGAATGAAAAAATTAAAAAACGCCTCTTTGTGAAATTTCACAAAGGGACGTTTTTTAGCTTCATATCAAGATAAATGGTCATTTTCTCATTCATGTTTTTTAAATCAATTTCTGCAATGTCTGTAATCCGCTTCAGTCTATAATTCAGTGTGTTGATATGAATATTTAACTGCTTTGCGGCGATATTGGCGTTGCTGTCACAATCAATAAATCGTTCAAGGGTCTCGACAAGGTTGGAATGATGCCTGAGATCGTAATCCTCAAGCTTTGATAAAGAGTAACTAGAATAAGACGATCCCTTTCGTTTTTCAGCCAGCACATCTAAGTATTGATAAATACCCAGTTCAGAAAAGCTGTTTAATCGTTCTGTTTCCACAGGAAAGCGTTCTTTTGTTTTTAAGACGGCCAATGCTTCTTTATAGGATGGTTGAATATGAGTAATGTGATCGTAAATTCCACCAATGGCCGCTTGAACGTCATGGAGCTGATACCGATCAGACAACTGCTTTAGCATGCCGCTTGTGAATTGTTTAATATCTTGAAGCGGATGTTCTGTTTTTGGAGAGACAAGAATAATGAATTCGTTAAAATCAACAGTCGTTAAAAGCACCTGCACTTGCTGCGTTGTTTCAAGCAGATAGGAGAGCTTCTTTTCCGTATCTTCTGTGAGTTCATCACGAAGGCGAAAAATAATAATCGCATACGTGTCTGGACACCTCATCCCAAGTCTCAAGAAGAGATCAAGCATCTCATCCTTTTCATGAATATGTCCTGTGAGCATCTTCCAAAATAGCTCCTGATTGCGTTCTTCTGTTTTCGTTTTTCGAATTTGTAAATTGAGTAATTTGTTTTTCACGGCATGTGCTGCCATCTTGAGAAGGTCCATTTCTTCATCTGAAAAAGGCTGCGTGGATTCAATTGCCCAGATAAAGCCAAGCACCTCTTTGTCTTTCCATATGGAAATGGCAACCCTGCTGGATAGACCGACTTCTGCAATTTGAGGTACGCGAAGCGGTTCATCTGTTTTAAGGAGTGTAGGAATGATACCGTCTTTCCAAAGCCGATTAATGACTTTTTCCGGTACACGGCGGGAGATAATGGTTGAAGTTCTGGCGGGATCAGTGAAATCATTATGTGTGCTATAGGCTAATAATCGATGATGAGTATCTTCTATAGTAATAGGGCAATTGAGCACATCACTTATTTGGTCTGCCACATCCTCTAAACGATCAAGGCTATACTTAAATGGATCTGTCTTTTTTGTCATAAAAAACCCCTGCTTTTTCGAATATTTCACGTACTTACATTATGAAGAGAATCAGGTACGTAAATCAACAAGAAAATGCCATAATCATTAAAAAAACAAAAAGCTTGAGAAATGAGCACATTGGTCATGCGTTGATCACAAAAAGAAATAGTACAATAATAATGTAGTAAAAAATCAATAGGCGGAAAGATTCATCGAAGTGCACGCCCTTTTATTAAGAATATATGACCAAAAAATTGTTAAATACTAGATAAAGAGCGAAAAAACAGTAATTCCATAGACTCATTTTGTAAAATAAAAACAGATTTGTTTGACTGTGTATCATTTCTGTTTTTATAATAATAACGTCAAAAAATAAGTGGATTAGCCCATTATATGGCGGCTATGCACGGGAGGTAATGAGGAATATGTCAGGAATTATTCGCGTAACCCCAGAAGAACTAAGAGCGACCGCTAAGCAATATGGTGTTGAAAGTCAAGAAGTGTTAAACCAAGTTGATCGTCTAAATAGAATGATCTCTGACCTAAAAGGAATGTGGGAAGGTGCTTCTAGTGAAGCATTCGCTGATCAATACGAGCAGCTTAAACCTTCATTCATCAAAATGTCTGATCTATTAACAGATGTCAGCAATCAGCTTGATCAAACTGCAAATACACTTGAAAGCACTGACCAAGACATCGCTAGCCAAATCCGCGGCTAATCAAAGGGATTTCCTTTCTAAGTGTGAAAAGCAGAAAAAGCGCCGAGTCTGTCAGTTGATGCCGGCGCTCTTTCTATTTTGTGAGGTGGAAATTTGTGTATATCGATATTACCATCGACTTAAAAAACTATGATGGCAGTGTGTTTGATTTGAGACTATCAAATTATTTACATATTAAACAAGTCATCCATATCGCCTGGCAGGCAAAACAAATCTCACTACCTAAACGAGATGGCGGATGGGTGCGTGTAGTCAATAAGAAAGCTGTGTTTTCAGGCGAATATAAGCTGTCAGACTGTGGAATCACCACAGGAGACAGGCTGGAAATACTATGAAAGGACTTTTGTAAATGGCAGATAAAAAGAGTTCCTATTTAGAAGAACAATTAGAAGCAGTCATGAAAAAAGAGGAAGGCACTTACACCTTCATTTTTCAAAGAGAGACAATTAAACTCTTAGACGGTTTAGAAGCGGCACCGATTAAAGACATCAATCCTTCATTTAAAAAAGAGATCCAATTAACCGAAGGTGAGGTCATCATTTCGATTCAACCGCCTCCTGCCTATCAGGAATTTCGTTTCATCCATGCAAAGGATGAAAAAAGCAAATGGATTTTTTCATACCAGCTTGTCGATGCAGTGTGCAAACACGACGTGAAGCGGCTGCATCCTATTGTTTCTCCTGAAAACATTGTTTTTCATCAAGGCTTAGCGCCTGCATTTTTGCATTACGGGGTCAAAGAAAGCATCCCGCCATATGAAACCGACCAACAACGTTTGTTAAAAGAGGTCAAAGCCGTCATTCTTCGAGTGGTGGACCATGAATATCAGTTTCAAGAATATTTGGCTTATCATGATACGTTGAAATTATCTGAGCAGGCAAAGGAAATAAGTGATACACAGTCGCTGGAAGAATTGTCTGCTTTGATTCAACAAAAAATAGAAGCCATTGAAGCAAAAGAAAAGACGCTCTTAACCATTCCAAAAAAGAAATGGAAGATTGAACGATACATTGGACTTGGTCTCCTTGTTCTTTTGATTCCTGCATTGGTGTATACCATTTACACGTTCTTTTTCGCCATGCCGAAACAAGAAGCGTATGTGGAAGCGAACAAATATTATCTCAACAAA
>NZ_JBLUWC010000001.1:2705250-2823390 GCF_048270685.1 Bacillus sp. AK25 | reverse complement strand
GCAGACAGACCCGCAATACTTCCTGTTCTGGATTCATATTGGACAAGGCAATAGCAAGGAAGCTCTGGATATTGCAAGGGTGCTCGGGGACGACCGATACATATTCACAGCACTCGTCGCCTACCGCAATGAAATTCAAAATGACGACAGCCTATCTGCTGAAGAAAAACAAAAACAGCTAGATCCAATCATTAAGGAAATGGCGAAGTATGAAGAAAAAGAAACAACGGAGACGAGCACCAATGACTCCTCAGATGCAAGCCAAACAGATGAAACAGCTGAACAAAAAGAGCAGTCAAAAGCCGATCAGGAGAAAAAAGAGAAAGAATCTGATGCAAAAAAGAAAACCTCTCAGACGAAAAAAGATGAGAAAAAATAATTCTTTCGATACAACTGACAGTTGGTGCTGTCCGATGAGGAGGTGGAGCGTTTGAGTCTTCTATGGGTTTTTTATGAGGAAGATTATCAAACCGTCCGTTTAGATGAGCAGTTCAACCGGGAAGCTGTGATTGGACCTGAAATAGAGCATACAGTAACGATTCCTTCCCTTTCGTTTGATGAAGGATTGATTCGTTTATCTCCAGATGAAACGAATGACGGCTTTTCTCTTTATCAGGGCGAAAAAAAGAAAGGTCACTTACTTCCACATGAACCATATCAGGTTGGTTCACTCACACTCATGTTGATGGATTCACATCATGATCAAACCATTTATTACCTAGGAAATAGAGTCGAAGTGACTATTTCAAGTGAAGAAATAGATGAAGCGGATGTGTGGAAAGAAGAAGCCCATTCAATGTTTCAAGATGCCAAATCCTTCACGTTGGAAAAA
Organism: Bacillus sp. AK25; assembly: GCF_048270685.1. Classification (NCBI taxonomy): domain Bacteria; kingdom Bacillati; phylum Bacillota; class Bacilli; order Caryophanales; family Bacillaceae; genus Bacillus; species Bacillus sp. AK25. The sequence goes on along the minus strand of NZ_JBLUWC010000001.1, from coordinate 2,822,558 downwards.
ATAGAAGGCACTTGGTATGTCATTCCCCAAGATGAAACGATCTATGTGAACGGGAAACAGCTGCACGGTCCACAGCAGCTTCTTGCTGGAGATGAGTTGTTTTGGAACTTTTTGACGCTGTCATTGAAAGATGGTGATTTATTGCAAGTAACAGCATTTGAACCATTTCAAACACGTTTAGAAAAAACAAGGCCGCCGAGTACCGAAACGAAACAAAAATATCCTTTATATAGACGAACACCACGTTTGATTTACGATCTGCCAGATGACCGGGTGTCTTTCAGCTTTCCTTCACAGGAGAGTGAAAATAACGGCAGAGGACTTTGGCTCGTGGTTCTTCCGCCGCTTGTCATGCTTATTGTCATGGGGATCGTGGCCCTTGTACAGCCGCGAGGTATCTTTATTGTCGTGTCGATGGCGATGTTTATTATGACGTTAATTACTTCGTCCGTTCAATATTTTAAAGAGAAATCACAGCGCAAAAGACGAGAGGAGAAGCGGCAACGCGTTTACTCTCTTTACTTAGAAAATAAGCGGAAAGAGCTGCAAGAGCTGTATGACCGTCAACAATTTATTTTAACGTATCATTATCCGTCTTTTGAACAAATGAAATATTTGACGTCAGAAATCAGCGGGCGTATTTGGGAAAAGACGCTTGTCAGTGATGATTTTTTACAGCTGCGTCTAGGGACAGGTGCAGTTCCTTCAAGTTATGAATTATCGACGAGCGGCGGCGATATGGCCAATCGTGACATCGATGACTTAATGGAACAAACACAGCATATGCAAAACGTCTATCGCGAGGTAAAAGATGTACCGATTACGTTCGGTCTTGCGGACGGTCCAACCGGATTAATAGGAAAACCGGCAATTGTCAAAAATGAGCTTCACCAGCTTGTCGGCCAGCTTGCTTTCTCGCACAGCTATCATGATTTGAGATTTGTTTTTATCTTTAATGAACAGGAGTATGAGAACTGGGAATGGATGAAATGGCTGCCGCACTTCCAACTTCCTCATACATACGGGAAAGGGTTTATATACAACGAACAAACACGTGATCAGCTATTGTCTTCTATTTATGAAATTTTGCGAGAGCGTGATCTGGAAGAGGAAAAAGAGAAAAAAATCTTTACGCCTCACTTTGTGTTTATCGTGACAAACCATGAACTCATTGCGGAACATGTGATTTTAGAATACCTAGAAGGCAGCCGGACGGATTTAGGCATCTCAATTATCTTTGCGGCAGAAACAAAGGAAAGCTTGGCAGAAAATATTTCAACGCTTGTTCGTTACATTAACGAAGAAGAAGGAGATATTCTCATTCAGCATAAGAAGGCCGTACGAATTCCATTTCAGCTGGATGCACATGAGCGAGCGGACAATGAGCTGTTTGCCAGAACCTTAAGAACATTAGATCATCAAGTCGGGATGACCAACTCGATTCCAGAAACAGTCTCCTTCCTTGACTTGTTTCATGCCAAACAGGTAGATGACATTGGCATTCGTGAAAAATGGCTGACATCTGAAACAGCAAAGTCATTATCTGTGCCTATCGGTTATAAAGGAAAAAACGATATTGTCGATCTGAATCTGCATGAAAAAGCACATGGCCCACATGGTCTATTAGCAGGAACAACGGGATCAGGAAAAAGTGAGTTTTTACAGACGTATATTTTATCCTTGGCTGTACACTTTCACCCGCATGAAGTGGCGTTCCTGCTCATTGATTACAAAGGGGGCGGAATGGCGCAGCCGTTCCGAAATATTCCGCACTTACTTGGTACGATCACAAACATTGAAGGCAGCAAAAACTTTAGTGAAAGAGCGCTTGCCTCTATTAAAAGTGAACTGAAGAAAAGACAGCGCTTGTTTGATCAGTATCATGTGAATCATATCAATGACTATACGAAACTCTATAAAGAGAAAAAGGCGGAACAGCCGATGCCTCATTTGTTCTTAATCTCTGATGAGTTTGCTGAATTAAAAAGTGAAGAGCCAGAATTTATTAGAGAGCTTGTTAGTGCCGCGCGGATTGGACGAAGTCTCGGTGTCCATCTCATTTTGGCGACACAAAAGCCTGGCGGGGTCATTGATGATCAAATTTGGAGTAACTCCCGCTTTAAAGTCGCATTAAAGGTACAAGATGCATCAGACAGTAAGGAAATTTTGAAAAATAGTGATGCCGCGTCGATAACCGTGACAGGTCGTGGATATTTGCAAGTGGGGAACAATGAAATCTATGAATTATTCCAATCGGCGTGGAGCGGTGCACCGTATATGGAAGATGGCTACGGATCAGAAGATGACATTGCCATTGTAACGGACACTGGACTGATCCCATTATCAGGGGTGAGTACAGAGCCGGCTGTGAAAAAAGAGACAGTGACGGAAATTTCCGCTGTTGTGGATGAAATTGAACGTATGCAACAGGAGCTTGGAATTGAAAAGCTTCCGAGTCCATGGCTTCCACCGCTTGAAGAGCGTATTCCAAAAACACGTTATGCATCAAGTGAGGAGCACGTCTTCCATTTCGCTCTTGTCGATGAGCCAGATCAGCAAAGCCAGCATCCACTTTCTTATCAAATGATGGAGGATGGAAATATTGGTATCTTCGGTTCATCCGGCTACGGCAAATCACTTGCTGCAACAACACTGCTTATGAGCTTCGCAGAAAGATATTCACCTGAAGAATGGCATGCATATATTTATGACTTCGGTAACGGCACCTTGCTACCGCTTGCCAAACTTCCGCATACGGCTGATTATTTCTTAATGGATCAAATGAGAAAGATTCAAAAGTCGATGAAGCGTCTTCGTGAAGAGGTTGAATATCGCAAGCGTTTATTTAGACAGCAGGAAATGAGTCATATCAAAATGTACAATGCGCTGAATGAGAAAAAGCTTCCATTCATATTTATCGTGATTGACAACTTTGACATTGTGAAAGACGAAATGCATGAACTCGAATCTGAATTTATTCAGTTAAGCCGTGATGGACAATCGTTAGGCATTTATTTCTTAATCACAGCGACTCGTGTCAACGCAGTCCGTCAATCGCTTATGAACAACTTGAAAACAAAGGTTGTTCATTACTTAATGGATCAAGGAGAGGCATACTCCATTATTGGCAGACCGAAATTCAGCTTAGAGCCGATTCCAGGACGAGTCATTATCAACAAAGAAGAGCTTTACTTTGCACAAATGTTCCTACCAGTCGAAGGAGAAAATGATCTCGAATTGTTTGAGCATTTAAAACAAGAGATTCAGCTCCTAGATGCTCGCTTTGAATCAGCTGAAAAACCAAAACCTGTGCCGATGCTTCCTGATAAGCTGACGGTCTGGGAGCTTGAGAGTCGTTTAGACGATCAAAAGCAGCCATATGACATTCCAGTAGGACTGGATGAGGAATCTGTGGCACCTGTTTACTTTGATTTGAAAAAGAATAAACACTGCCTCATTATCGGACAAACGCAGCGCGGGAAAACAAATGTGACCAAACTGATGCTTGATCAGCTATTAGTAGCAAAACCTGAGAAGCTGGCCGTCTTTGATTCGATTGATCGGGGGCTCTCTCATTATGCAAAAGAAGAGAACATTGATTACCTTGAAACAAAGGATGATATCACAGAATGGGCAGAGGAAATAGATCGTTTATTCAAGGTGCGTGAAGAGATGTACGTCGAAGCTGTGCGCCGGGGAGAGACTGATCAGTTGTCGTTCTCTCAAATTGTGCTTGTGATTGATGGCATTACGCGTTTTCAGCAGACAATCGACCCGCGTCTTCAAGATCAATTGGCTGATTTCATGAAATCATATGCACACTTAGGCTTCAGCTTGATCGCATCAGGAAATCATACCGAATTCAGTAAAGGCTATGATGCACTCACAAACGAAATCAAACAAGTTCGTCATGCCATGTTACTGATGAAAAAATCAGAGCAAAACATCATACCGCTTCCGTATGCAAGACAAGAACCAGAGATTCAGCCAGGCTTCGGATATTTGGTTGAAAACGGGAAAGAGAAGAAAATCCAGGTTCCTTTATGTGCGGTAGAAAGGAAGAGTGTTCAATGACAGAGCAGCAAAAAAGCTCCATCAAAATCGTGTCTACCATGATACTGATTCTCGTCTTGCCGGTTCTATTTTTCCATCTCATTGGGGATGATCCGGCAAAACAGAAAAAGAATGCCACACGTAACATAGCCGTGGTCAATGAGGATATGGGGGCGAGCGAAAGTGAAAATACCGCTCGTTTCGGACAGGATGTGGTGGCGGCATTATCAGAGCGTCCAGATTACACATGGACAGTCGTCAATCGAAGTGCGGCAGAAAATGGCCTGAAAAATAGAAAGTACGATGCAGTTCTCTATATTCCATCTGACTTCTCTAAAAATGTGCTGAGCTATGATAAGGATCATCCAGAGAAGGCATCTATCCAATTCTCAATCCAAGATCAGCTCAATGCAGTGAATAAAGAAAAAGTACAAAGAGAGCTAGAAAATGCTCAAAAGAAAATGAATGAACAAATGTCGACTTTATATTGGAGTTTTGTATCACAGGAAATCGGCAATGTCAGAGAAGAGTTTGAGCATATTGTTGGCAAAGAGGTCGAATTCCAAAACACGATGTACAACTTCTATAAGCCAAATTCAAACAAACTATCTGATGCCGTCCAGCAGCAGAAGAAACAAATAGAAGAACTAAAAAATGCGATGGCCGATTCACAAAAACAGTATAAAGACGGTTTAAGTACAACAGAAGAAGCGAAAAGCCAGCTAAAGGATTTCGTAAAAGTAGTCGATCAATATCAGCAGTATCAAGACAAACAAAAGGATCTCTTGATCAAAGCGCAATCGACAAGCAAAAAACAAATCCAGCAAGGACTCAAACAGCTTGCGGAGATTCAAAACCAAAATGCCCGCAGCTTTAGCGATCAAATGGGCGGACTCAAAACCGATATCAATGGGGTCCAAAGTCAGCTTAAAACAACGGACAGCGCAATTCAATCTGTTCAAAGGGCAAGAGAAGACGTAATTCCTAAGCAATCGTCGGGATTAACGGACCTTGTGAAGGCGTCTCAAGAAGAACTATTGAAGAATTATGAAGGTCAATACTTAGAGGCCTATAAAAGTAAGATCATCGCCTTGCAGAATAAGCTAGAGACAAAAAGGCAAGAGCTAATCAACGCGCCCGAGCAGCCAGCTGATCCTGATGATGACGGGCAATCAGATCAAGATAATGAGAACCCAGAAGAGATTGGCATTAACTTAGATGATGAAACAAATGAACTCTCGCAAATTTCATCGGAAATGAACAATCTAGCTGATCAATTAGAAGATCAGACTGCACCTCCTACTAATGAAGATGATAAAGAGAGTGAAAATGGTCAGGATGCTGTTCAGCCAGATAACAGCGGCACGAATCAATCAAAAGATGACCTAAAAGCACTGTCTAATCGTTTAGAAGAAGTGAAAAAGAAGATTCAAGAAAAAGCGGCCGCTCATAACGACCAATTGAAAGACAAAGTAAGTCAAATGAGTAAGGAGCTTGAAAGCCTCACGAAAAAAGTAGAGAAGCTCGAAAAGATGATTCTAAGGTTACAAGATCGATATAACGTCATTCCGAATGAAATCAAAAATCAGGAATCCTCTATTTTAAACAAAGTGCAAGAGCTGAAACGAGTAAACTCGCCGATTGGCAACACTGTGAATACGAAAATATTTGATCAAGAGTTTAAAACAAATTCAACAAGCACCAAAAAGTTAATGGAATACTCCAATCAACTGTCTCAGCTAGAGATGATGCTTGGGAATCTATATCAACCAACAAACAACTCATCCCTACTAGACACAAAAGGAGATGAAATCCAGTCCATCCTTTCCATCAAAAAAGAAGAAACGGAAAACTGGGATACACTCAAAAATCAAATGCTGACGTCAAATGATGATGTGTCTACCTTTATTGATGAGATGCAAAAGTTCTCAGATGGCTACGCAGAATACATCTCGACTCAGCAGGCAAGCATGGAACAGGAGTTAAATGCCATTTCTGAAAGTGCGGACACAGTAGCTGAACAAATGGCTGATCAAGGAGATGCGGTGTATACGGCAGACCTTGCGGGCAGTTCGATTGTTGTGAGTGCACAGGATTCAATTGGTCAGGAAGTGCTTCGTCTTTCTGAAAATATGAGTTCGTTAACTGACCGCCAAAAAGGGGTGGCGGATTATACGAATAATATTGAAGAAAGTGTCACAACCGTTCAAGAAAAAGCAGATACGTTGAACGAAAACTGGAGTAAGAATGTCAATTCTACAAAGCTTGTTCAACAAGATTTAAAGGGTATTTTAGGCAACACTTTAGACGATCAAGGCAACAGCAACTATGTGTATAACCATTTAGCCAATCCGCTGAAAATTAGCGGCGATGTGCCAGAAGAAAAAACGCAGACTGTACCGCCAGTAGTCATTTTGGTTATTGTCATGATCAGCAGTTTGTTGATTGGCTTTTTTAGCTCGTACTATGCGTCAGCGCCAATGCTGGTCAAAGGTGCACTGTTTGGTATTTTAAATCTGCTAGTCGGGCTCATGATCAGCCTGTTTGGACTCAACATTTACAAACTAGCTGATGACCAAGCCATTCAATGGTCGATCTTTACGATTTTGCTGCTAGTGGCATGCTCTGCCTTTATTCGCACAGCTTTCCTTTTCGGTTCAATTGCCGGATGGATGGCAGCAACGGCGCTTATTTTCTTCTTTGTTGCACCGTTAATTGATTTGGTCATGCCAAACTTCCATTTTACAAATCCAGTGACAGACGTGTATCTGTCCATCCAATATGGAAATGGAGACAACTTCGGTATGGGCATCACAGGGCTACTGATTTTAACGATATTGTTCATGGTCATTCCACTAGTGAAGAAGCTATGGAAAGACAAAACAGAGGAACGTGATGTCACTCATGAGGCTTAATCTATTCGTCAAAGGGATGGCACTTGGTGTCATATCCCTTTTTCTCCTCAGTCCTGCTGCTTTTGCTGCTACAGGTGAAGATACGGATACGAATGTCAAGCCGAATGAATATCAAGAAAAGAACCTCAATATTAATTCGAGTATATTGAGGGATCAAACGAAATACGAACAAAGCAAAACAACATCTAAAGTCAAAACGGACATTCACTTTACTGACCCGCCTAAGACCTCTGGTGGTCAACTTTCGCCACAAATTTTTAGTGATCTGAAAGACAATCCGCCTAAAACGCCAGCTCGTATGATGAAAGAGATGAATATCTCTTTCAGCGATTCGGCTGTATCAACTCCTTCTGGCGATGATCATGAAAAGCAGAGATCGGCGCTTCTGCCAATCATTTTTGGCATCTTGATCGCCTTTGGCATCATTGTCATGATCATTCTGATTCCAAAGGTGAATGTGAAGACGGAAAAGAAATAACCTGCCTTTTGAAAAGGGCAGGCTTTTCTTTATGCAGATTGCTTGATGTGATACCGATTCACTATTTAAAATAGTGTTATCAAGGGAGGAGATTGTCATTCGAATTTCAATCGTCACAGGCGGATCAAAAGGATTTGGTTTAGCACTTGTCAAACAGCTGCTTTCACGCGGGGATAACGTGTACACCGCTGCAAGAAGTAAGTCGCCAATATCCCATCCACACCTCACGCATTCACAGGTCGATCTCACTGATGAGGAATCGGCTGCAAAGTGGCTTCAGGGCATCTTGTCCTCGCAAACTCTCGCAGACGTTGATGACGTCTTGCTTGTCAATAATGCAGGAATGGTGACTCCTATCAAGCGTGCAGGGCAAGGCGGAGAGGATACGCTTCATCAGCATTATACGCTGAACCTTGTCATCCCTGTTTTGCTCAGTCATGTGTTTGTGAGAGAGACACAATCCTTTGAGGGGAAGAAAACCATCGTGCATCTTTCTTCTGGAGCAGCTAAAAATCCGTACAAAGGATGGAGTGCCTATTGCAGCTCAAAAGCAGGGCTTGATATGTTTATGAGGACTTTACATGAGGAACAGCAGGACGAAGCATATCCTGTCACCACGTTTTCCTTTTCACCCGGTACGATTGATACGGATATGCAGGGAGAGATTCGGAAATCCTCCAAACAGGACTTTGAACAAATTGAACGGTTTCAGCAATTACATGAAACAGGCATGCTAAAGAGCCCAGATGAAGTGGCCGGTATATTACTCGACCTTCTGGCAGATGACCCAGCTGGCGGTTGTGTATACGATGCCCGTGAGTATGGAAAAAAGCAGTCATAACGACTGCTTTTTTCGTATTGTACAAGCAAAGACAGCTTATTGAGCATAAGCTAATTTTGAGACTCATCGGAAATATGACAGAACATTTGAGTTTCTTTTCAGAATATGTTAGGATGCTAAAAATATAGATAAGGAGGGGTTTCCATGAGAAAGGTTACATTAATGGATGTTTACACCCATCCAGTCGCTCAAAAATATTTAAATCGTTCAGGAAAAGCCCACGCCATTGCTTGTGCTTATCACGCATTCAAACTGGCGATGCAGGCGGGGATTAGCCCGGATCTTGCTGTGAAAGCAGCACTCTTGCATGACATCGGCCACTATGAATGGTATACAGCAGGCGGAGAATGGGATTACGAGACATATAGACGAAATGATATTCATGCCATTAAAGGGGCAGAGCGGGCACATAAACTGCTCATACGGCTCGGCGAGGAACCAAAAGCAGCCAAAGAGATTGCCCTTGCGATTTTGCTTCACACAGATTCATATTTGCCAGAGGGCGACCTGCATAAGGACACACTCCAGCAAATTGTGAAGAAAGCAGATGAAATGGACGAAGAGCCTGGTGGACACCATCATTACAGACAAATAGATGAATCACTTGCGCTCAAAAAAATTGCTGATTTGGATGAGAAGGTGCAGCAGGCGCTTCAGCCCATGAAACGCTCTGTTTAATATGGAATATCTCCATGAATCGTTCCGTGCTGATCCACATACAATGTGCGGATCACAGTACGGTTAAATGCCGACGTTCCTGACGCAGTGAGACCTGTGTAATGAACCGTGACGGAATAAGCACCTTCTTTTTTCAATTGAACGGCAGATGAAGAGCTCGTTTTCAGTGGATGATCCTTCTCGGCATCTTTAAAATAAGTGGTCTCTACAGTTTTGCTTAATCGTTTAATCAGCTTGCTCGAATGTGTCGATGCATCTCCTGATTTCGCTGCAGCGATTTTGATTTCTTCATTCAATGGTGAATCAAAGGATACAAGTAGCAAATAAGGATCCTTTTTTCCTGAATTTGATCGAATCGTCCATTTTCCTGGAACGGGTTTATTGATTTGCACATGGTGTGAATAGGCGCCTTCATATGGGAATGATGCTTCGGATGTCGTCAAATTGGTTAAGACATCTCCATTTGGCGCAACGATTTCCGGATTGGCTTCCTGTCTTTCATTTAACCACTGAATCGATAGGCCATTCGTTCCTTCCTCTACATAGAACGCTTCTGTTTTATCCTTTTCACTTTCTCCACCTTTCACATAAACATTTGTATTTAGCTCCGAAGAGACTGGTTCTTGCTCTTGTTCGTCTTCACTTTCAGCGCTTGCGGTACTTGCACGCAGCTGTGCCTGAAATACGGGGAACATGCTTGTGCCGTTTTTGATCGAAAAGTGATCCCACTTTCCTGTTAAAATATTGTTTGCATATGCTAGCTTTGTGCTGCTGACCGTCACAGCGCCATCGTTTGCACCAAAGCTTTTTAAATACATGCCGCCTAAATAAAGCACTCCGCCAAAGGTTCCCCAATCTGAACCAGAATAGGTTACATATTTATGAGGGAACGTCTCCAGCTGGTCGGTTTCACTTCGAAAAGCTGCCATCATCCCGGTTTGCAGAGAATAGAGCGCGTCGCTCTTTTGTCCAAGGATTTGCGCAAGCCAGCTTCCGCCTTTGCTATAGGCTAAATCCGCAAGCGGCGTCCCATAATGTGGAGAGCCAAGTGTGATGACTTTCTCTACATATGGATGAGCGTTGTAATACACGAGTGCAGCCTGCGTATCCACTCCACCTTTACTATGACCGATTATGATCAGTTTTCTGCCGAAAAATTCATAGATTTCTTTTAACTTTTCTGCTAATAGTTTTCCATTCTTTTTCATGTCCTGATCTGGATATAAATCTATGAACGCGCTTTCGTATCCGTTCAGAACAGCTTGTTTTGCCATATCGTTTCGATCAGACCATGTGGAGGAAGAACTGTTTATGCCATGAACAAAAACAAGTGGCGGTTTTGACAGGTCTTTTTGTACCGGTTCTTCTCCTTTAAACCACTTCCCTGGTGTACCAGGTGCATCTCCAATTGTGCCTGCGTGCGCATAACTTGCAGAGGATAGTAAGAGCATGACAGCAACGATACAGATTAATTTTTTCAAGATCATTCACCTCTTCAAATAATTTAAGATGTTGGCAGCACCAATCTATTATACTTCTAAAAATTGTAAAAAAATATGAAATGTAAAAATACGGTAATAATGTTGTAGGTTTGCTGAGTGACACTCACATGGGTCATTGCATACGCTGTGGGTAAATACACAAGTAAAGGGGCAGGTAGCATGGCACAACAAGGAAGTCCACAGCTTGTTTCATTAGTTGATCCATATGTTTATCAAACATTGCAGAAAGTAGTCGGTATGAGATTGATTGTTCAAACAGTGAAAGATACAGTACGTGGAAAGTTGAAGGAAGTGATGCCGGATCATATTGTGATTGAGGCGGGGGCAAAATCAGTGTTTTATGTGCGGATCCAGCAAATCGTGTCGGTGATGCCTGATCACAGTGAAAGAGTGTAGCAAGCAGACGCACAGGTGTCTGCTTTTTTCAATGCTTACAGAATGTATATCTGGAAAAAGTGCATGATATACCAATTGTTCTTTTTTTTTCAATAAATATGGTTCTAAAACAAGAAGCAGTTGACAGAAGGTGGGTTGAATAGTAGTTTTTTAATAAGGTCAATACGTAACAGGAGGAGCATCTTTGTTAAAATCTAAAGTTCATTTTTGGACATTCCAAATATTACTGGTTTTACTGATTGTGTATGTATCAACAAAAGTTTCATTTTTATTTCAGCCGATCATTTTATTTGCTTCAACGTTGTTTGTTCCTATTTTACTGGCAGGTATTCTCTTTTTCATCTTTAATCCGATTGTTCGATTTTTGTCGAAGAAGATACCTAGGACGCTCGCCATTCTGATTATTTATCTCCTATTCATCGGGCTTATCACGTTTGTTGTCAATGCTGCTGGACCTGTCATTGTCACGCAGGTGGGTGGACTTGTCAAAAGCTTCCCGGGGTATGTCACGGACATGCAGAAATTTATCAACGACTTCTCGCATTCTAAAACATTTACATGGATGATGAACCAAGATTATGTGTCTGTTTCGAAGTTTGAACAGTCGATCGTTTCGACATTAAAAGATTTACCGGAAAATATTGCTTCCAGTATGTCGGCGGTGTTTGGCGTGATTGCGAATATTGCCCTCGCTGTCATTACCGTTCCATTCATTTTATTTTACATGCTAAAAGACGGGCATAAGTTTCCGGACAAGCTCGTTCAATTTTTGCCAATGCCTTACCGTAAGGAAGGATTGAAGATTTTTAAAGAATTAAACGATACGCTTGCTGCTTACATACAAGGGCAAATCGTTGTTTGTTTATTTGTCGGAGTTGCTTGTTTTATCGGATACTTATTAATTGGTGTGAAATATGCGCTCATTCTCGGCATCATTATTGCGGTGACAAATGTCATTCCATATCTTGGGCCATATCTTGGTGCGGCGCCAGCTGTGCTCATTGCTTTTCTTGATTCGCCTGGAAAAGCGGTTGTGACTGTTATTGTCATTCTTGTTGTTCAGCAGATCGATGGAAACGTCATTTCTCCATTGATCATTGGAAAACGTCTCAACACACATCCGTTAACAATTATCTTGCTATTAATTGGGGCAGGAAGTTTTGGCGGAATCCTTGGCATGATTTTTGCCGTTCCTGTCTATGCGTTGCTGAAAGCCATCACACTCAATATTGTCAGATTGGTTCAGCTGCGTCAGCGCTCTCGAAAAGAACAGCATTTAAACGTTTAGGGCAGATGCACAACTTTTCCCTTTTTGCATAACATAACTCACATAAGCGAATAGGGAGGAGAAGGAAGATGCCTGCGATTGTTGGACCCATCCATATTGAGTCTTTAGGCGGAAACGGCTCGGCTACTTTTGGTGACGTTCTCGCCATTGCCCCTTTGGCTGTAGATCACTCGACCGGTGGAGCGGGAGCTTTTAATTCAGGTGATTATATGTCCCTGACAAGCGATCCGAATGCCACTATGCTTTGGGACTTTACACTGTTTGGCCAGCCTCAATCATTTAATGCATAAAAGACAGCTGATCATATGACATATCAGCTGTCTTTTTTATGTTGGATAGACACGTATTGTTCCGCTAGGCATATGATGAGGGTAGTAAAGGTGGTGGAAAGATGCCAGCAATTGTTGGACCCATTCATATTGACCGTGTCATAGGAAACGGTTCTGCACATTTCGGCGATGTGTTTGCTATTTCGCCAAAAAGTGTGGATCATTCCGCTGGTGGTTCAGGCACCTATAATGCAGGAGACTTTGTTCAATTCTTCAACAATCCGAACGTCACATTTGTTTGGGATTCAAACCTGATCAGCCAGCAAAAGAGCTTTAACGCATAGCCAGCTTTGAAAGGGTCTCCTTTTCAGAAGCTGTCTTTTTTTATGGTACAATGGATAGAAGAAGGAAGAAGAAAAAGGGGGGAAAACACATCAAATGAAAATAAGAAAAGCGCATCTGACAAGCGGGCAACCAACAACCTACAATGTATATTTACATGAAAATAAAAAAGAATATAAAACGCTTGTCGCTGTACCTGATATGGAATGGAGTATTTCTATCGCGTATGAAGACGAAAAAACGCATCTTGAGCAAGCACTAGAACAATCTTTAAACAAAAGAGTAGAAATAGACGAAGCCCGTGAACTTGCACAAAAAATTGTGCACTGGGTCACAGAAATGTAAATTCAGAAACCAGGAGTGAACACAGCAATGAAAGAAGAATCCGTAGACTTTTATTTGCAGCAAGGGATATTTGGACATGCTGAAACAAAACCAGATGAACGAAGAATGTTTCTCGGCTCATTAAGAGAACGTGCTCTTCTCGCTCTGACAAAAGGGCAAGTATCGAGACATAAATCGTATCAAGAGGTAGAGCAAGTATTGAAGGCAAACCGAGAGGCCACTGTTCTTTTAAATGGTGAATTATCATATGCTTCTTATTCTCCATATGTCAAAATGGCAAATGCCGCTGGTTGTTCTTTTAAAGTGGTCAACCATCACGAGTCACATTCACCTTTTGGGCTTGTGATAGAGGTGCCGCATGCGATCAATCAAGAGCACATCTATATAGAAGATGAGCTTTTTCAAAAAGCTTTTTCTCGTGAATCTGTTGAATAGGTTTCCCTAGTGAAATGAATAAGCTATAATGATTCAAAAGAGCATATGGGAGAGATGCGGATGGGCAAAGCATTGATTTGTATTGATTATACAGTTGATTTTGTTGCAGACGATGGAAAACTGACGTGCGGAAAGCCTGGACAGGCGATTGAGTCGAAGATCACAGAGATCACTTCTTCATTTATTGATGAAGGACACTTTGTTGTTTTTGCCGTCGATCATCATGAAGAGCAAGATCCATATCATCCAGAGACAAAGTTATTTCCGCCCCATAATATTCGCGGGACAGAAGGAATTGAACTTTACGGAAAACTAAGTTCACTATTTCACACGTCAACACATTTAAATCATGTCTATTATATGGAAAAAACAAGATACTCTGCTTTTGCAGGCACTCAATTAGAAATGAAACTGCGCGAGCGTGGCATCACTGAACTTCACCTAGCCGGAGTGTGTACCGATATTTGTGTACTTCATACAGCTGTTGATGCGTACAATAAAGGCTTTGAACTTGTGATTCATGAGAATGCCGTAGCGAGTTTTAATGAAGCGGGGCACGAGTGGGCACTTTCTCACTTTGAGCATACGCTTGGTGCGAAAGTGGTTAAGTAAGGGAAGGAGAATGGAAGTTGGAGCATCGGTTTATTGACGACAGTTTATCACTACATACAGATCTTTATCAAATTAACATGGCAGAAACGTATTGGAGAGACGGCATTCATGAGAAGAAGGCAGTCTTTGAACTCTTCTTTAGAAAGCTTCCATTTGACAACGGCTTCGCTGTATTTGCTGGTTTAGAGAAAGCGATTGAATATTTATCGGACTTCTCCTTCACCGAGAGCGACCTTGCATATTTAAAAGATGAACTCGGTTATAAAAGCGATTTCATTGAATACTTAAGCGGATTGTCATTTACAGGGACACTTCATTCAATGAGAGAAGGAGAAATTGTCTTTGCGAATGAACCTATTATGCGCATCGAGGCAACACTTGTTGAAGCGCAGCTAATTGAAACGGCACTGCTCAACATCGTGAACTTCCAGACGCTAATTGCAACAAAGGCGGCTCGTATTAAAGGAATCATTGAAGATGAGACAGCATTAGAATTCGGAACAAGACGTGCGCATGAAATGGATGCAGCCATGTGGGGAGCAAGAGCAGCACTGATCGGCGGATTTCAGGCAACAAGTAATGTCCGTGCAGGGAAACGCTTCAATATTCCCGTATCAGGCACACATGCCCATGCACTTGTACAAGCATATCGCGACGAATATACTGCATTTAGAAAATATGCCGAAACACATACAGACTGTGTCTTTTTAGTGGATACATATGATACGGTCAGATCAGGCATTCCAAATGCGATTAAGGTAGCGAAAGAATTCGGAGACAAAATCAACTTTATTGGAGTCAGACTTGATAGCGGAGACCTTGCCTACTTGTCTAAAAAGGCGAGAACGATGCTGGATGAAGCTGGATTCCATGACGCCAAAGTCATTGCATCAAGCGATCTTGATGAACACACCATTATGAACTTAAAAGCACAAGGTGCAAAAATTGATGTATGGGGTGTTGGAACGAAACTGATTACCGCGTTCGATCAGCCAGCTCTTGGTGCTGTATATAAGCTTGTATCGATTGAAGAAAACGGTCAGATGAATGACACGATCAAAATTTCTTCTAACCCAGAGAAAGTGACAACACCAGGCCGTAAACGAGTGTATCGCATTATCAATCAATTGAATCATCACTCTGAGGGAGACTACATTGCCCTTGAAGAAGAAGATGTTCAAAGTGAAGATAAGCTGAAAATGTTCCATCCAGTTCATACATTTATCAGCAAATTTGTGACAAATTTTGTGGCAAAGGACCTTCATGTCCCAATTTTTGAACAAGGGAAGCTGGTGTATGATAATCCAGATATCCAAACGATTCAAGCATATGTGCAGGACAGTCTCGGACTCTTCTGGGAGGAATACAAACGAATCAGCAAACCAGAAGAGTACCCAGTCGATTTGAGTCAAAAATGCTGGGATAATAAGATGCAGTTTATCCATGATGTGAAAAATAAAATCAAAAAAGAGCTTTATGAAAGCTGATTACCCCGGGAAAGGAGATCATCAAGCCAGATGGTCTCTTTTTTTTCATGTTGGACGATTCAAAATGAACCTTATGGGCAATCATTTGGTATACTGAAGGCACATCTTGTTTGTCATTGCATAAAGGAGGAATGGAGCAGTTGAGGGTGTTTGTTGCAAGGCAGCCTATTTTTAACAGAAAAGAACAAGTCGTATCATACGAGCTGCTTTATAGAGATAGTGAAACCAATACATATAGCGCTGAAGATGGTGATCAAGCGACAACGGACCTCATTATCAATAGTTTTTTAAACATTGGCATCGAAACACTGACAGAAGGAAAACGATGCTACATCAATTTCACCGAAAGCTTGCTTTCGTCTGATCTGCTCACTTATTTTGATCCACATCAGCTTGTGATCGAAATATTAGAAAATGTACCGATTACCCCGGCACTTATTATGAGATGTAAGCAATTAAAAAAGTGGGGATACACGATTGCGCTCGATGATTTCTTTCTCAGCGGAACACATTTTCATGACAAGTTACTCGATGAACTCCTCTATTGCATTGATATTTTAAAAATTGATTTTCTGAAAACAACATGTGAAGAACGAAGAGACATTTTACATACATATAAAAAGTATCGACTTCGATTCCTTGCTGAAAAGGTAGAAACGCGAAAAGAATATGAAGAAGCGTTAGAAGCTGGCTTCCATTTGTTTCAAGGATATTTCTTTAGTGAGCCGCACGTCATTTCGGGACGAGCCTTATCGACTAGCTTCCACGCATACCATCAGCTATTGAATGAGCTGAGCAAGGAGCAGCCGAATATTCAGACCGTGACGCACTTTATAGAAAGTGATCTTTCCCTTTCATATCAATTATTAAAAATGCTGAATTCTGGCGGCATGAGACGTCTTTATCAAATCAAGAGTATTCGTCAGGCGATTATCCTGCTTGGATTTAATGAAATACGGCGATGGATCTTTATCCTTTCATTTAAAGAACTGAATGTCCAAGCCAACTCAAGCCAAAAGGAAATCATCAAAATGTCGTTCATTCGTGCCAAAACGTGTGAACTCATTGCTAGTCGGACTGAACGAGAGCATCCCGCTTCTTATATGCTAACAGGTATGTTTTCACTCATTGATACGCTTGTCAGGGCGGACATTACTGAACTTGTGAAAGAACTGCCTCTTTCGGATGAAGTAGGTGAGGCACTGCTTGGCTATGAAAATGACTATTTCCTTGTGTTAGACGTTGCCAAACGTATTGAACGAAATGAATGGGATGATGAGATGTTAGGTGGAAGTCTCCCTAAGCAGGAAGCCTACGGCTGTTATATAGAAGCCATTGAATGGTGTCATAAAATGTTTGAATCTTAAGAAAAGCCGCTCCCACTAGAGCGGCCTTTTTCTTTGTTATCCCCACTGTAAAAGTAGAAAAAGCCTACTGGAAGAGAGGGATAAGTAGATGCGGATGCCTTCTGGACTAAAGCGGATATCGATATTGCTTTTCACCCCAATCTGCTTCAGCATTCGAATCACACTTGCGGTGTCAGCACGTTCAGCAGCTTCCATGATTCGCTGTCCAAACGAAAGCGAACCGGAAATCTGCTGTGTAATGAGGGATGCATCAGCCACGAGACGGGTTGATTCCTTTGCAGCCTTTTGAAACGCATGAGCATCTACTGGAGGAAAAGTCATAGGTGTTCGCGGGTATGCGTTCCCCATTGCGGGAACCTGCAAAGGCGGATAAGGAACATAGTAAAACACATGGTCACCTCTTCTCTCATTGAAGTGAATTTGGACGGATATCTGTTCTAAATGTATGAAGAAAATCCGAATAAAGAATCAAAATGATCTTTCTACCTTTGCATATTCATCATAAAAATAGGTACTTTTGCGGTCAATTTCGGTGAATGTCGCCAAAAAATTGCGGTGTCTACAGTAGAGCCTGTCGTCTGACCTATAACATGAAAAACCGAGGAAACAGGGGGGATCGTATGTTCTGTATCGTGAGAATTGTGACGAATGATGCCTGTTCATGTCGCAAAAATGACGTATTTCCTTTGAAATTGAGATAAAAGTATCATTTGAAAAGTCTGAAAATGATGAAAAAAGACCTATTGAATTTTGCGGTATCACGCACACGTTTTGTGCATACTTTTCGGTGAAAAAATACTCAATAGCATTTACACTGTTAGTAACAGATCAAATACTTATGACCCAATCAACATACACAAATACATTGATCTTCCAAAAAAGGAGAGTGGAATCGATGGAAAAGTATGAAATCGAAGAACTTAAACAACTATTATGGAAACTTGAAAACGAAATTAGAGAAACAACGGCTTCTCTTCATAACATTAACAAAAGCATTGATCAATACGACAAATATGAATATGTGAAAATTTCGTAAAGACTTGATAACCATCAAGTCTTTTTTTTATCCAAATACATACAAAAAAAGGATATATTATTATATAATTGTTAAATAGTGATGTCAGTGGACATTTGCTTATTTCTTTTTAGTAAAATAAGAGGCGAGAGGGTGAGGATCAAGATCGAGTATGCTAAACTATCTAGAGAATACAAAAATCAAGCAGAAAATGTCTGATTTTATTCAACATGCAGTCAGGCAAAATGATTTACAAAAGCTGCTTCTCGAATTTACAGATATAAAGAATGAATTTCCTTTTGGGCAATTGGCTTACCAACATTATGAGGCATTTGGCGGACAAGACAAGCAAGCGATTACAAAACTGGCAGCAGGGATTGAACTTCTCATCTTATCTGCCGATATATTAGATGATATTGAAGATCAGGATAATGATTCGTATCCTTGGATGAAATGTCAGAGCGGAATTGCGATTAATGCGGCGAATGTTCTCTTTGCATTGAGTTTTGATGTGTTTTCAAAGCTTGATCATGGAGCGAAGCTTTTAAACAATGTATATTCTTATTCCATTCAGTCAATGCAAGGGCAGCATATAGATATGACACTGGAGCCAGAGAATGAGCAGGATTGTTTAAATATCATGAAGTTAAAAGCAGGGTCACTGTTTGTATTACCTTGTGTGTTAGGTGTTGTTTTGGCAACAGGTTCTTTTGAAAAGAAGGTAGAAGAATATGCTTATTACCTAGGAATGGCGGAACAGCTTGAAAATGACTATCTAGGTCTTTTTAATAAAGATAATATTGACTTTAAAAGAATGCAAACATTACCGCTAGTTTACTTGAAAAATGAATTTAATCCATCTAGTTCAGACTTGCTCAGTTATTTTCAATCAAAGGATAAGAGTGCCGGCTCTGAAGAATTAAAGGATAAATTAAAAAAATCTGGTGCTCAACAATATGTATTTATTATGAGAAACCTTCTCAGAAATAAGTTTAAAGAAGCATTCAAGAAACTACATTTAGAGGCTTCAAAAAAGAAAAAACTGATACTTTTTTTAAATGGAGATGGAGAAGATGAAAATTCAGGAATTGGTTAGTTATTTAGTGGAGAATCCTTCAACATTAAATCAAATTGCTAATGGGAACGCATCATTGCTTCACGTTGATCAAGAAACTGCAAGTATTATTGTTGACGGATTCCAGAAAGAAGACGTTATTAAAGCAATCATATGGGCAACTGCTTGAGTAGATAAATATTATGAGAAAGTTTTACTCTAAGTTAACAGTTATATTAGTTATCCTTAGCTTCATCTATGTGATTTACATCTCTTATATCAACGTATTTAATATTTTTGTTGGAGCAGCTGTTAAGGAAAATAGTCAGGGTCAACTTGAGGTAGTGGATGTCGATAATTTTACAGATAGCTATCTAGCTGGAGTTAGGAAAGGCGATATCATACTTGAAGTGAATGGGAATAAAAAACCAGTTGAAGAAGTTAAAAGAGGTTTTTTAGCTAATGTTAAAAGTTTAGTCGTTGATAGACATGGTGATAAAATTGATTTAGAGAATGTAAGGTTATTGAGTCAAGCGAATCTGTTTATTTATCTAATACCAGTCATTCTTTATTCCATCTGTCTATTTTGTATATTTATGATTTTAAAAATGAATAAAGCAAACCAAAAAGAGTCAGCTTATATTTTAGCTTTATTTCTTTTGGCGGTGTCTATAGGTTATGTAAGTTCTGGTGGTTCTGGAAAAGGTGAGGCTATCAGTCGTATTCTTGTAATCGTTACAATGAATATTGTACCTCCACTATATATGCACTTTATGTATCAATATTTAAAAGAATTAGGAACAGAAATTATTCGTCGTCGAGTTCTTTTTTATTTGTATCTAGTTCCAGTGACTAACGTTTTATTAGTTTTATTCTATAAAAATAAAGCAGGACCAGTAGATCTATTAGCATATGTCAATTTACTTTCATTTTTTGTTCTGGCTTTCCTTTCGATTATTATCACTATAAGGGCTGCTAAAAAATTGAAAGACAATGAAGTCAGCAATGTACTTCGAGCATTTGCACTCATTTTAATCTCAGCATTCAGTCCATTCATGCTATTTTTTATCATTCCTTATTTTTTTGGTATATATTTTATTTCACCGTATGTTGTTGCATCGTTTGTTCTTTTAATTCCTTTTTTCTTAGTCTATCAATTTATGTCAAATAAGCTATATAATGTTGATTTCTTTATGGGAAGGATTAAATACTACGGTTTTTTAGCAATTACACCAACAATACTTGTGGTTGTTCTTTTTGATTTTATTCAAAAGCCAAATGCAAATTTCTATACAGTGAAATTTACAATTATCACGTACATTCTTATGCTTACCGTCTTCTACTTTAAAGAAATTATCGATTTCCGTTTTCGATTGAAGCGGTTTTCAGAGAAGCATAATTATCAGGATAGTGTATTTAAATTTACACAGCTTATTCGTGAGGCGTCATCACTTCATCAAGTATTGTATCATTTAAAATACACCATCTTAGAAGTACTTGTTGTGAACAAAGCCTTTGTGCTTGAAGTGAAGGCAGATGGACAAATTGTTGAAATTGATGAATCAATAGAAGAAAGCCAGCTATGGAAAGAGTATGTGGATCAATTTCAAGATATTTTAGGTGAAGTTGGTAAAATCATCGGGCTTGATAAAGGGTTTATGATGAAAATTGGTGAGCGGGGCGGTCACTCGTTTGTGATTTGCTGTTTATCTAATTTACGGACACCTAAGCTGACCCGCGATGAAATTTCATGGCTGAAAACATTGGCATTTTACACAAGTGTCAGTTTAGAAAATGTCGTCAAGATTGAAGAATTGATGGAGCATCTTGAGGATTTGAAACAGCGGGAAGCCAATCCCGCCTGGCTGAAGAAAGTCATGTTCGCCATGGAAGAAAAGCAGCGCTCAGATTTAGCGAGGGATCTTCATGATTCTGTGCTGCAGGATTTGATTTCACTGAAGAGACAGTCCGAGATGTTCTTAACCAATTTCCAAAACAACCAATGCCCAACATCTATTGAAAATTCGCTGATCTCTTGGAATGAACAAATGTCTAAGGTGATTCAAACCACGAGAGAAACATGTCATGAACTTCGGCCGCAGCTCCTCTATGATTTGGGGTTAGTGAAGGCAATTTCGAAGCTGACTTCGCAAATTCAAGAGGAAGCGCCATTTCATATTAGGCTGAATACAACCCGCTTTGATAAAGAATTGGACATTGATATTGACTCACAGCTGAATATTTACCGGATTGTGCAGGAGCTGTTATCCAATGCGTTGAAGCATTCTAAGGCCAGCCAAGTCTTAGTGATGCTCATTTGTATTAAAGATCAAGTTGTTCTCCATTATGAGGACGATGGAGTCGGATTTGATGCAAGCCAGCTTGATCAGCACACGATGAGCATGGGTCTTTCTGGCATAAGGGAACGAGTCAAAGCTCTAAATGGAAAGCTTCAAATTCACACAGCACCTGAAAAAGGGCTCAAGGTGAAAATTGAAATGGAATTGTAACGATTTCTTAAGGAATAAGACTTGGCATCTGCCAAGTCTTTTATATAAAATGGAAGTGAGTGATTTAAAGGGAGGAAGACATGAAGAAGATATTGGTCATTGATGATCATCCGGCTGTCATGGAAGGGACAAAAAGCATATTAGAATCAGATCAGCAGCTATCAGTCGATTGTTTAAGTCCTGATGCAGAAGGCGCCTTTTTAAAGACGCATGACTTTTCCATCTATGATGTGATCTTGATGGATTTAAATCTCGGGGATATCAATGGAATGGACATTGCCAAACAAATTCTAGAAACGAATCAACAAGTGAAAATTATCATTTATACAGGATATGAAGTAGATGATTATTTCGAAGAGGCCATTCGAGCTGGATTGCATGGTGCAATAAGTAAAACAGAGACAAAAGACAAAATTATTGAATACATACACCGCACATTGCAAGGAGAAGTTGTCATTCAGCTATCCTATTTAAAGAAATTAATTTCACAGCAGCAAGAGAAGCCAGAACAGGCGCAGCAGACGGATCATGAGCTGTTAACAGAGCGTGAATGTTTAATCTTAAGAGAAGTGGAAAAAGGGTACACAAACCAAGAGATCGCCGATGTGCTTCATTTGAGCAAACGCTCGATTGAATACAGTTTGACCTCCATCTTTAATAAGCTGAATGTTGGATCTCGAACAGAAGCGGTGTTAATTGCAAAATCGGAAAGTGTGCTGTAAACGTGTGAAGGGAGAGGGCCTTGATGGATGTGAGTGGTTCAAATACACTGCTTGAGGCACTGGGGATTGAGATTGTGGAATGCAATACGTCACGATGCGTGGCGACAATGCCAGTCGATCACCGAACAAAACAGCCATTTGGATTACTGCACGGAGGAGCATCAGCTGCTCTAGCAGAAACAGTGGCAAGCATGGGTGCTGCTGCTCATTTGGACTTAACTCAGCAGGTTTGTTCAGGTATTGAAATCAATGCCAATCATTTAAAATCTGTACGTGATGGAGTGGTGACAGCTACAGCTGTTCCTGTACATGTAGGACGGCGTACAATGGTATTCCAAATCGATATAAAAGATGATCGAGACCGTCATATCTGTACGTCAAGATGTACACTCGCTGTCATTGATCGCATATAAAAAAGCTCCCGGTGCAGCGGAAGCTTTTTTTAATACCCTTTTAGTAAAGTGAACAAGACCTGAATGTCAGGTTCTTCATTTATAAATAAGAGTCTTCTTTTCGTTTAATGACAAAGTTACGGAAACCGCCATAATCATCTTGGACACTTCGTTTGTCCATTTTCACACCAGTGTTGTAAGCGGCTCTTCCGATCAAATGAGCGCCGACTGGTGCGGTCAGAAAGATAAAGACAATCCCAAGCAGGATTTTCGCAGAGATGATCCCTGCAAGAAACCATTCATGAAAGAATACACCAACTAAAATGAGAACAACACCAAGTGTCGATGCTTTTGATGCAGCATGCATACGTGTGTAAACATCCGGTAGGCGAAGGACACCAATGGCTGAGACCAGACAAAGAATGGCGCCAAGCAGAATAAAGAAAATCACGATCGCTTTAGCGATGACGATCATTTTCAATCACTTCCCCTTTCTCAAGGAATTTGGAAAAAGCGACAGTGCCGATAAAGGCAAGAATACCGAGCAGTAAAATAATTTCAAAGAACGTAGTGGTTTTCAGTAAGATAGACACGATGGCTGTCATCCCAATTAAGTTGATTCCTATCGCATCAAGCGCACTAACGCGATCAGGAATAGAAGGTCCTTTGATAACCCGTATCACAAAAAGCAAAGTAGACAGCGCAAGAATCCCAAGTGACATTTGCAAGATCAGTTCCATTACTTACCGCTCACCTCCTGAATCGCTTTTTCAAATGATACCCGAATATCGTGGATGGCTTTTTCAGCATCTTCAATATCCATCGCATGAATATATAAAATCGAACGATCATCCGAAATATCAATGACCAGTGTACCAGGTGTTAATGTAATCATATTAGCCAGTATGGTGATTTCCCAATCTGTTTTTAAATCTGTACGAAAGGCGAAAATACCAGGCTTGATCTTAAGCTTTGGAGATAACACCGTCTTGAGTACACTCAAATTGGCAAGAAGCAGCTCTCTGATAAAAATGATGACGAGCTTGAAAATTGCATAAAGGGCATAGCCGTAAAAACGTTGCGGGAAGAATCGCCGTAGCATAAAAATGGCGATCATCCCTAGTGCAAAGCCTGATACAAAGTCTGCAGCTCTGTATGTATCATTCATAAACATCCATGTAAAGGCGAGGAGAGCGTTTAATAATATTTGAAAGGCCATGTTCATCTACTCCTTCAGCACAGCTTGAATATATTTTTCTGGTGTTGAAAGCATTTCCGCAGCTTGATTGATATAAGGTGCAATGAATTCTGTGCCTAATCCAATCGCAAGCGATAAGATAACAAGCAGTACCCCAGGATACACCATTCCTCTAATGGATGGCTTTCTTCTTCGCATATCCTGTTCCTCTCCCCAAAACGCGAGCATGAAAATTCTCATAACAGAATAAAGGACAAGAAGACTGGACAGTAAAACAAGGATAGAGAACGTCATGTACCCAGCAGAAAACCCACCTTCAACAATTTTCAGCTTGCCAACAAATCCACTTAGCGGAGGAATACCCGCAAGTGATAAAGCCGATATGAAGAACATCCAGCCGAGTAGAGGCTGGGATTGAATCAGCCCACCCATTTTTTTCAGATGATTGGTTCCAGCATACACAAACAGTGCCCCTGCGAGCATAAATAGAGCTCCTTTGATCACCATATCGTGAATGAGGTAATAAATGGCGCCTTGAAGTGATGCCGGTGTATTGGCCGCAATCCCAAACAAAATGACACCAACAGCTGTGACAATGTTATAAATCACAATTTTTTGCACATCAGAATAGGCGATAGAGCCAATGACACCGAATATAACCGTTAGAGCGGCAAGCCAGGCCATAATTGTATGTGTAAAACCTGTATCATGTATAAAGATGAGCGTAAAGACTCTGGCAATCGCATATAGCCCGACCTTTGTCAGCAGTGCACCAAACAAAGCTGAAATCGCTGCCGGCGGTGCATGATAAGACCCTGGCAACCAGAAATAAAGCGGGAAGACCCCAGCTTTTAAGCCAAATACAATCAGGAACAGAATGGCAATCACGGTGATTAACCCTGTTTGCCCAGATTCAGCTATTTTCACACTTAAATCAGCCATGTTCAGTGTGCCTGTGACTGCATATAAACACGCTACGCCAACAATAAATAATGCCGATGAGATAATATTAAACACAATGTATTTCAGTGATTCACGAAGCTGAGGCTTTGAACCACCCAGAACAATGAGCATATAAGATGCCATCAGCAACAATTCAAAGAAGACAAACAGGTTGAAAATATCTCCCGTTAAAAAGGCACCACTGACGCCAGCTAACAAGAATTGGACACCAGAATAATAGAACAGCCTCTCTCTTTCTTTCCCAATCGTTTGAAAGGAAAAAAGAACTGTGACAAGTCCAACAATGGAAGCGGTCAGCACAAGAAGCGCAGCAAACTGATCAGCCACAAGGGCAATGCCAAACGGTGCTTTCCAGCCGCCCAAATAAAGAGTTTGTATGCCGTTTGTGAAAATCGTTTGGACCAAATAGACATTACAGATAATGGCTAAAAGAGATGCAAACACACTAAAGCCTCTCGACAGCATGGTGTTTTTATTCATAAAAATTAATAATGTAGCAGCTAGTAATGGAATTAATATAGGCAGGATCACGAGATTATTCATGCTGATCATTTCCTCTCATTTGATCCATGTCATCTGTTCTCAGCTCTTGGAAGGCACGGAAGGCCATCACGAGCAAAAAGGATGTTACACCAAAAGCAATGACAATGGCTGTTAAAATTAATGCTTGTGGCAATGGATCTACATAGGATGTGAGCCCCTCTTTCAAAATAGGAGGTGCTCCCTTTTTTAAGCCGCCCATTGTTAATAGAAGCAAATGGACGCCGTGACTTAAAACGGCAGTACCGACGATGACCCGTAGAAGGCTTTTTGAAAGCATTAAATAGGTCGCTGCCATAAAAATAATTCCGACGATAATAGACATTAGAAATTCCATTATTCCTTCTCTCCAATCGTTTGAATAATGGTCATGGTGACACCAACAACAACTAAATACACACCGATATCAAACAGGACCGCTGTCGCCAATTCTGTTTTCCCTAGAAACGGCAGTTGGAAATAACCAAATGCATGGGATAGGAAAGGTGCTCCGAACAGAAAAGACCCCATACCTGTTAGGATGGCAATGAGCAAACCGACACCAGCCACATAAATAAAGTCAAATGGTAAAATGCGTCTCACTGTTTTAAGGTCATAGGCTAAAAGCAGAAGGACGACAGCGCCAGCACTCATCAAACCGCCAATGAATCCTCCGCCAGGATTGTTATGTCCTGCAAGGAATAGGTGAAGTGAGAAAAGAAAGATGATGAATGCTGTAATTTTTGTTGTGACTTGTAAGAGCATATCATTCGTATCAATCTTTCTCATCGCCGTACGCCTCTCTTCCGTTTTCCTTGTGTTTTTACTTTTAATAATCCATAAATACCAAGTGCCGCAATAGCCAGCACTGTAATCTCAAAGAGTGTATCAAAGCCCCTGAAATCGACAAGAATGACATTGACAATATTGTCTCCGCCAGCTAGTTTGTAGCTGTTTTCAATGAAGTACGTTGAAATCGTGTCAAGAGACTGCTGGCTTGTTGAAGCGAAAGCAAGACAGGTGACAACGACTCCAACACCTAATGAGATGATCAAATTTGTTAATTTAAATCTTCGTGTTTTTTGCTTCAGGCTCAGCTTTGGCAAATGATAGAAGCAAAGTAAAAACAGTGCGACTGAAATGGTTTCAATAATGAGCTGTGTCAGCGCAAGGTCAGGTGCTCTGAAAATCACGAAGAATAGTGACAGCGTGTAGCCCATAACACCTAGCGCAATAATAGCTGTTAAGCGTGAACGAGCAAATACAGTCGTGACTGTCGCTGCGACCATCACAAGTGAAAGGATGACTTCGTACGTGCCGATTGATGCAGCATGCTCAGTTTGAAAAGAGAAGGCTTGCTTGTAGAACATCACGCTGCCAAGCACGATAATCATAAACCCAAATACATAGACAAGATAGTCACGAAGGAATCCTGTCATATAACTGTTTGTTAGGCGGTAAGCCCCTTTTTCTACACCTATAAGCGAACGATCATATAAAGCGTTAAATGACCATTTTTCTTTAAATATGTTGTACATTGGGCGCCATTTTGACAGCGTTAAATAGCCAATGGTACCGAGCGCAACTACACCAATTGTCATGTAAAGCTCTGGCTTGAATCCATGCCACGCTTCAATTTTTACGGCAAAGCGGCTTCCTGTTTGAATGGCCTCAGGAATGATAGCTTGCATGGCAGGTTCAATGACTGAATAGGCCAGAATATTAGGGAAAAAGAAGAACGTGACCACAAGTGCAGCTAAAATAATTGGCGGGATCAGCATACCAATTGGTGCTTCATGCGGTTTTTTCTCCAATTGATCGACATTCAGACGACCTCTAAATGTTTTGAAGACGATCATCATACTATAGATGAACGTAAACACACTAGCGAGCCATGCGATAGCAGGGAAGATAGCCCCCCATGTTGACACATCCGTAAAGCTGATCTCAGAAATCCGGATCATACTTGTAAAAAATAGCTCTTTACTTAAAAATCCATTAAAAGGCGGGAGTCCAGCCATCGAGAATGTACCAATTAACGTAATTGTAAAGGTAATTGGCATGATGGTCATTAATCCACCTAATTTGCGAATATCACGTGTACCTGTTTCGTGATCGATAATCCCTGCTGCCATAAAGAGACTACCTTTAAAGGTCGCGTGGTTAATGAGATGAAAAATAGCAGCAAGAACGGCTGCGCCAAAAAAGGCAGGGTTGTTTTCATGAATGGCAGCTGCGCCTACTCCTAGCATGAGCATAATCATCCCGAGTTGACTCACTGTCGAGAAGGCCAGAATGGCTTTCAAATCATTTTGCCGAACGGCGTGGAAAGATCCCCAGAATAGTGTGATAAGTCCGACAATCGAAATGGTCCAAAACCACACCTCTGATATAGCAAAAATCGGACTAAAGCGGGCAACCAGATAAATACCGGCTTTGACCATAGTAGCAGAATGCAGATAACTGCTTACAGGGGTTGGTGCTTCCATAGCATCAGGCAGCCAAATATAAAATGGGAACTGCGCTGATTTCGTGAAGGCCCCTAGTAAAATGAGCACCATCGCAGGGATGAAATAAGGTGATGCCATAATGAGCTGAAGCTGATTGACTGCTTCGCGAATACTGAATGAATCAGTGATCAGGTAAATGAGGATGAAGCCGCCAAGCATAGCTAATCCGCCAAACACCGTAATAAGCAGTGATTTGGTTGCTCCGTAACGAGAACGCTCACGCTTATACCAATACCCAATTAAGAGGAAGGAAGAGATACTTGTTAGCTCCCAGAACAAATAAAGTACGACCATGTTGTCAGAGAGGACAACACCGAGCATAGCGGTCATAAACATTAATAAATACGTATAGAAAGAGCCAAGCTGTTCTTTTTCCTTTGATAAGTAGAAAATACTGTACAGTACCACAAGTGCACCAATACCTGTGATGAGTAAAGCAAATAACAGGCTGAGACCATCTACATACACAGTGAAATTCATCCCTAGAGAGGGAATCCATTCAGCTTGTGAGAACAACGTTCGTCCATTCGAGGTGATCTGGAGCATTTGGATGAAATAGGTAAATAAAAGAATAGGCAAGATGAGAACAAACCATCCTGTATGTATACGCCTTACGTATTTAAAGAGAAAAGGGACGACAAAGGCAAGTAAAAAAGGTGATAGGATGGCGAAGTGAATAAGCTGCAAGAAAATGAACCTCCTTTGATCAATATAAATTCACGTTCTAAAGAACTGGTAACTAAAATTATAGCGTAAATACAGACATAGTGCATTGGTTTGAACTGATTTACGGCAAATCGAAATTGTTTTGAGTTCTTTTGACCACAAAAAATATTTTATCAAAAATGAAACTCGTTGTATATTGTTTTGTTTTTCGTACATGCTTTTCTTAAAGGAGCTGATCAAATGAAACGAAAGATCGCCATCAGCTTAAGCATATTCTGCACGATTTTAGGAGGAGCATTCTTGATTGAACGAAATGATCAAAAAAGGTGGCAGGCCGGGAGTGAATGGCCGCTATTTTCTGAACAACTCCTCCATATGACCTATCCGCAGGCGAAACAGTATCCTTTTCAGCCACGGGAGTATATACGAATTGTATTAGCTGATGAATGAGGATGTATGGGAGAAAAGAAATATAAAAAAAGCATGTCCTTTTTTTTCGTAAGGGACATGCTTTTTGTTTCTTTTTTTAAGTAAACATTCTAAGTAAGATTGTTGCGCAAATAACGGTTGCTGCTCCGCCAAGACGTGTAGAGACTTGAGCGAAAGGCATAAGGCCCATTCTTCCAGAAGCTGAAAGAATCGCAACGTCACCAGTACCGCCTAATCCACTGTGACAGCCAGTCACAATTGCAGATTCAACTGGATACATGTTCATGAATTTACCAACAAAGTAACCAGAACCAACCATGCCTAGAACAACAGCAATACATACACATACGAAAGGAATCGAAATAACAGTGGCCACATCATCAAGTGGAATGTATAGAATTCCTAAACCAACCATTAGAGGCCATGTAAAGCTTTTCGATACAAACTTGTAGAACTGCTGTGAGCCGTTTTGCAAATGCTGAGGCATCACGTTTAAGTATTTGATTAATGCAGCAAGAACAATCATTAAGATTGGACCTGGAATATGAACAAAACTTTCTAATAAGCCGCCAAAGATAAAGGTTGTACAAGCAACAAGTACACCTGCACCCATTAAGCTGAAGTCAACTTTAGTATCCATGTCAGGCTGTTCGAAGATTTCATTTGCTTCTTTTGATTTAACAAGTCTTCCGTTCCCGTTTAGTTCAGGGCGTTTTTCACCAAGCTTTTTCATTGCGCCAGCACAAATGATGGCAATGACGTTCCCAATGACAGCAGCCGGAATCAATTGAGAAATTAATGACTCTGCTGATACACCAAGAATTTGTGAATAAGCAATCGATAATGGCAATATCCCTTCACCGACACCACCGGCAATAATCGGTACAATGATAAAGAAGAACGAATGATGCGGTGTGTAACCAACTAGAAGACCCACTAGAATTCCAGCAGCTACAGCTGTAATTGTACCTGCAACAAGAGGAACAAACATACGAATAAGGCCTTGTACTAAAACAGTTCGTTGCATCCCAAGAATACTACCTACTACAAGAGCAGATATATAGAAGTATAGGAAGTTCGACGTTTTCATCAGAGACGTAACCGCTTCCAACGAGTTTGGATTCAGAACATGAAAAAAGACCAGGAACGATGGTACGAATAAAGAAAGAATCGCCGGTCCACCAATATCTTTTAAGATTGGAATACGTTGTCCTACATCTCCTAGGAAAATCCCTAAAATCATAATAACAGCGAAACCACCAAGCATATTTGCTGGAATTTTATTAAAATAAGCGGCAGTTAAAATAATCGCTGCAAGTACTATATACACAGGTAGATCAATAACACCAATTTTCCAAGAAAGAATTTTCCGGAAAACGCTTTTATTATTGTCAGAATCGTTTGTAATCGATTTCAATTGTTGTGTATTAGCCACATAAACACCCCCAAATGCTATTTGTCTCAATTGTAGAAGATTCTGTGACACTCATCTATTTATTAAACTAAATTAAGTGTAATAAAAGTAAAATAAACGGGGGTTTTGTCGTTTTTATCATACAAAAATCCCCTGAAGATAGTTTGTCCTTCAGGGGATTGATCATACATGGTATTTATTTATCGTTTTCCTTTTAAATAAGGAGTACCAAGTGCTTTTGGTGCGTCTGCTCGTCCAATGAAGCCAGTAAGAGCTAGGATCGTCAGCACATATGGTGCAATGAGCATGTACACGTTCGGGATATCTTGAAATAGCGGAAGCAGAGAGCCAATGATGCTTAAGCTTTGTGCAAATCCAAAGAATAAAGCAGCGCCCATAGCGCCAAATGGGTGCCATTTCCCGAAAACAAGGGCGGCTAACGCAATGAAGCCTTGTCCTGTAATGGTGGCGTGTGAAAAGTCAAGAGCGATGGTCGATGCATACACAGCTCCGCCAAGACCGCCAAAAAGACCACTAATGAAGACGCCGATATAGCGCATCCGGTATACCTTGATTCCCATTGTATCAGCTGCCATTGGATGCTCTCCGACTGCACGAAGTCGCAAGCCAAACGGCATTTTAAATAAAACAAACCAAGCGACAACGGCAAGAACTAATGCGAGAATGGACGTATAATACACATCTTTAAAGAAAATATCACCAATGATCGGAATATCACTTAAAAGGGGAATATCTCCTTTATAGAAAGGTTCTGTAATTTTATCCGTTTGTGCTTTGCCATAAATCAGTTTGACAACAAAAAGCGTAGCACCAAGGGCAAGCATGTTAATCGCAACACCACTGACCGTTTGATCTGCTCTGAACGTAATCGTGGCAACAGCGTGAATGAGTGAGAACACGCCGCCAATGGCCATACCAACAAGTAGACCGAGCCACGGGGTCAAGGCCCCAAACGTATCAGCAAACATTAAGTTAAAAATAATACTAGAAAATGCTCCGACGACCATCAAACCTTCAAGACCGATATTGACGACACCTGATCTTTCTGAAAAGACGCCTCCAAGAGCGGTTAAAATAAGTGGTGCAGCATAAACGAGTGTAGCAGGGACGATGATTTCAAGAATTTGCAGAAATCCCACTTATTTTCCCCCCTTTTTCTTCAATTGTTGAATGACAAGACGGATGATATAGCTTGAGGCAACGAAAAGAATAATGATCGCAATCACAATATCAACGACCTCAGTCGGTACGCCAGATTCAAGCGGCATGTTTAAAGCCCCGACTTTCAATCCACCAAGCAATAATGCAGCTAAGACGACACCAATAGCTGTGTTTCCGCCTAATAAGGCAACAGCGATTCCGTCAAAACCAACGCCAGTGAAGGCATCTTTTATTGATGCATATTCAAAGGTTCCGAGCCCTTCCATCGCACCTGCAAGACCTGCAAAGGCACCAGAAATGAGCATGGAATATATAATGTTTTTTCTCACATTCATTCCAGCATATTGGGATGCGTGCTGATTCATACCAACAGCACGCAATTCAAACCCTTTAGAGGTTTTTTGGATAATAATCCACATAATAACGGCAGATAGGACAGCTACAATGATTCCGTTATGCATGCTTGAAAAATCAGTGATTTTTTCAAAAAAATCAGAGTGTAATGAGGCAGTGGAATTGATATTATCTGTTTTATCTTTATGATCTGTAAGAACATTTGTAATAATAAAATTAGTCACATGAAGTGCAATGTAATTCATCATAATAGTGACAATCACTTCATGAACATAAAAACGCGCTTTTAAAAACCCAGGAATAAAGCCCCATAATGCACCAGCAGCTGCTGCAGTGATCAGTGCAAGAGGCAGGTGGATATACGCAGGTGCATGGACGGTTGTTCCTATCCATACAGATGCAATCCAGCCAATGAGAAGTTGACCTTCTACTCCGATATTAAAGAGGCCTGTCCGAAATGCAAAGGCAACAGCAAGTCCTGATAAAATATAAGGCGTGACTTGTCGGATGGTTTCTCCCATATAATACGTTTCACCGAATACGCCATTCCAAAGGGCGCTATAACCTTCGATGACACTATAACCGCTTGCCACCATAATGATGGCCCCAACGAAAAGACCAAGTACAATGGCGATAAGCGGAATCAGCAGATTTGTTAAGCGATTAGACATTTGCTTCTTTCCCCACTTCCTGTTGCGTACTTCCAGCCATTAACAGACCAAGTTCTTGCTCTGTTGTTTCTTTTGGATCAACAATGGCAATAATGCTGCCTTCGAAAATAACGGCAATCTTATCACTGACATTGATAATTTCATCAAGCTCAAAGGAGATGAGCAGAACGGCTTTGCCTGCATCCCTTTGTTCAATCAGACGCTTATGAACAAACTCAATGGCTCCGACGTCAAGTCCGCGTGTCGGCTGTGCGGCAATTAATAAATCAGGATTTCGGTCCACTTCACGGCCAATAATGGCTTTTTGCTGGTTACCACCTGATAGCGCACGTGCTTCTGTATATTCACTAGGTGTCCGTACGTCGTATTCAGCAATGATTTGTTTTGCTTTTTGATAAATATTTTTCATATTCATCAAGCCAAACTTCGAATATGGACGCTGATAATACGTTTGTAAGGAAATATTTTCTCCAATTGAAAAATCAAGGACAAGTCCGTGCTTATGACGGTCTTGAGGAATATGTCCGATACCAGATTCTGTGACTTTACGAGGCGGGAGATTTTGAATGGCTTTCCCGTTTAGCATGATCGTGCCAGATTCGGATTTTTTCAGACCTGTAATGGCTTCAATTAATTCAGATTGACCATTTCCGTCTACACCCGCAATTCCGACAATCTCACCGGCTTTCACTGATAAATTGAGTTGTTTCACAGCTTCAATTCCTCGCGTATCTTTGACAGTGAGATCTTGAATTTGCAAGACTTCTTCAGCAGGGGAGGCTGCTTTTTTGTCTGTTTTAAATGAGACTTCGCGGCCGACCATTAAACTGGCAAGCTCGTCTTTGTTTGTGTGTTCCACATCAAGTGTACGAATACCTTGCCCTTTTCGGATAATGGTCACGCGATGACAGGCATCCATAATTTCTTTTAACTTGTGGGTAATTAAAATAATCGATTTGCCTTCATTGATTAAGTTTTTCATAATTTGTATGAGTTCTTTTATTTCTTGAGGTGTTAAGACGGCTGTTGGTTCGTCGAAGATCAAGATGTCAGCGCCGCGGTATAGTGTTTTTAAGATTTCTGCTCGCTGCTGCATACCGACTGAGATGTCAGATACTTTAGCGGCAGGGTCTATTTTCAGTCCATAACGGTCAGAAAGTTCCTGCACTTGCTGAATGGCTTGTTCTTTGTCAATCTTTCCAAATTTCTTTGGCTCTTTTCCTAAAATGATGTTTTCAGCCACAGTAAATGTATCAACTAGCATAAAATGCTGATGGACCATTCCAATGCCTAAATCACTTGCATCATTTGGGCTTGAGATTGTAACCGGTTTTCCGTGTACCTTAATTTCACCTTTTTCAGGCTGATACAGTCCGAAAAGCACGTTCATGAGCGTTGATTTTCCAGCGCCGTTTTCACCAAGCAGCGCATGAATTTCGCCCTTTTTTAGCTGCAGCGTAATGTTATCATTTGCTACAATGCCAGGGAATTCTTTGCGTATATTCAACATTTCAATGACATAATCCACAGGTTTAACCGCTCCTTTTTTAGGGTGCTGATGAAGATAAAAACTAGCAAAAGAAAAGCTGCAAAACAAGGCTGCAGCTTTTCTTTTACCACCTTTTACGAATAAAGAGGAGGTAAAGGAGAGGCAAGGGGATAAGACGCGCTTATCCCGATGCACAAATTAAGCTTTAAAATCTTTTAGTTCATCACGTGTTGCAGGGATTTTCACTTCACCCTTGATGATTTTTTGTTTCCATTCTTCGACTTTCTTCAATACATCTTTATTAAGATTCTCTTGAGATGGAGAGATGTCAACGCCGCCTTCTTTCAGACCGTACGTGATGACTTCGCCACCAGGGAATTTACCTTCTTTTGCTTTTGTTGTTAAGTCTTGTACCGCTGTGTCTACTTTCTTAATCATAGAAGTAAGAGTGACACTTTGTTTTGTTCCAGGTACTTTACCTTCGTCATACTGGTCTTTATCAACACCGATAACCCAAACATTTCGATTTGGATCTGCCTTTTTTAAATTGGTTGCTTCTGTAAATACACCAGTTCCAGTACCTCCAGCTGCATGATAAATAATGTCAACGCCAGATTTGTACATACTTTCAGCTGTTGCTTTACCGATGTCTGCTTTATCAAATGCACCAGCATATTTCACTTCAACTTTTGCTTTTGGATTAGCTGCTTCAACGCCTGCACGGAAACCAACTTCGAATTTTCTGATTAATTCAGAATCAACGCCGCCAACAAAACCAATTTTGTTTGATTTTGTAGAAAGAGCCGCTGCAACACCTACAAGGAAGGACCCTTCGTTTTCGTTAAATGTAATACTAGCTACGTTCTTCTTATCAACAACTGCATCCACAATTGCAAATTTGGAATCTTTTCGCTGATCAGCTATTTTAGAAATGGCACTCTCCATTTTATAGCCGATACCATAAATCAGGTTAAATTTTTGTCTAACAAGTGTATTTAAATTTGTTGGATAATCTGCATCCGTTTTGGATTGTAAGTAATCAAAGCCATTTTTACCTTTTGTTAAATTGTTGTCTTTCCCAAATGCTTGTAAACCTTCCCAAGCTGATTGGTTAAACGATTTGTCATCGACACCACCGACATCAGTTACCATTGCAACAGTGAATTGATCTTTATCTTTTTTGTTTTCACCGCTGTTTGAGCCAGAGTTGCCGCATGCTCCAAGGATGGTTCCTGCTGCTACGACTAAGGACAATGCAAGTCCAATTTTGCGCTTCTTCAAAACATAACCCCCTATAAAATTTAAAAGTTTCAGAAAAGTCTCGCGAAAAAAGACCGACTCTTGACTTCTCTTATCCTTGTGAAAAGGGTATTTTATCCTGCATTCTTTTAAAATTGATGGAAACAGGAGAGAAGATGTAAGACATCAGACTTATATCTCGTTGAACTAATCAATCATAATTTATCATTTCCCATCGAATAAATAAATAGAAATTTGTTTTATTTTTAAAAAAATGTTAAAAGGCTAAATTCGATGTCTTTTTATGCGCTGAAATATGATATAATGCCGCTTTTATGATGTGCTCTACTACAGTGGAACCACTGATATCAAGGGGTTTGTGACATCGTATGCCATAAAAAAACATCTGGCCTTTGAGAAAGGTCAGATGTGTCAAATTAAAGATATTGCTGTATCAAATTCATGTTGCTTGTATTCAGTTTATATTGGAAAACAGGGCGGCCGATTGTCCCGTATGCCATCTCCACATCAACCACTTCGATATCCTCAAGAAATTTCAAGTATTTTCTAATCGAAACTTGGGAGATTTCTGTATGATTCGCTAGGTCTTCGGTCGTGAAAGCCTGCTGACCGAATGATTGAATGCTTGTCCAGATGAGTTTGAGTGTGCTCTTCGTCAGGCCTTTTGGCAGCAGGACTTTTTCCGCCTCTGCTTTTTTATGAAAAAGCTTCGCGTCTAAATCATTTTGCGAGATGCTGTTCATCGTTTGGTATAGGGCATGTTTTCTTTTATATTCTGCCAGTGCTGATTGGAAGCGTTCAAACTCAAAAGGTTTGATTAAATAGTCGACAGCTCCGTTTCGCATCGTTTGCTGTACGACATCCACTTCATTTGCAGCTGAAATGACGATGACGTCAACGGAATGATTTTGCTGACGAATTTCTGATAATAGGGCGAGCCCATTTTGTCCAGGCATATAAATATCAAGCAATACAAGGTGAATGATTTCTGATTTTAAGATGTCTAGTGCCTTTTGAAATGAGGTGGCAATCCCTTTTAATTCAAATCCTTCTATTTGGGTCAAGTAGCGTTTATTCAGCTCCCCGACCATTGGATCATCTTCTACGATCAACACATTAATCATGTGAATCCTCCTTTTGTTTATATGGAATACGGAGACTAAAGGTCGTTCCTTCTCCTTTTTCGCTTATGACGATCATATGTCCGTTCAGTTTTTTGATGCTTTGGTCAACAAAGTAAAGGCCAAATCCTCTGTCTTCTCCTTTTGTTGAAAAGCCTTGATCAAACATAATGTCCTGTTCTTCTTTTGTCAGACCGACACCTGTGTCTGTAATTTCAATATGAAGCTGCTCTTGGACATATCTGAATGAGATGGAGATATTTTTGTTCTCTGTATGGGAAACGGCATCGAGTGCGTTATTTAACAGATTACCGATGACCGTAATAAGGTCATGTGTGACTGCTGGATCCTCCGAGTTTGGTACCTGTGTACTGCAATTGACTTCTAAAGCTGCGCCTTGTTCTCTGATGTAGCTTTGTTTTCCTAGTAAAAACCCGGCTAAGACAGAGTTTTTCACATGGTTGATGATTTCATTTGTTTCTGTCTGCTGATAAATCGCAATATCTTTAATATAGGTGCCAAGGTCATCATAGTTCTTCAGCTGGACCAATCCTAAAATGACATGGAGCTTGTTCATAAATTCGTGTGACTGGGCACGAAGTGCATTGGCATACATCTTCACCCCGCTCAGCTGCTCAGCCAGATGTTTGACTTCTGTTTTGTCACGGAAGGTTGCGATCGCTCCGACAATTTCTCCTTTTACCGTAATCGGTACCTCATTAAAGACCAGCTCCAAACCGTTCATTCTGACATCGCGATCAAGCAGCGGTTTCCGTGTTTCGATTACTTGCTTTAAGCCGCTTGAAGGAAGAAGGGCCTGTACATCTTGTTCTCTAGGGTCAACCATAATGCCCATATTATGAAAAAGACGTTTAGCTTCTGCATTTGCCAGCTTGATTTTACCGTGCTGATCGACGGCAAGAATGCCTTCTTTTGTTGACTCTAGCATAGCGCTTCGTTCTTTTAATAAAGTGGCAATTTCATCTGGTTCTAGTCCAAACATAATCTTCTTTACTTTACGTGCCACAATGAGTGCGCCGATAATGCCAGATAAAAGGCTAAGCGATGTGACAAAGTAGAGCGGGAGCAGGCTTTGATGAATAATTAAATCAATTTCCTTTAATGTAATCCCAACTGCCACAGCCCCGAG
This sequence comes from Bacillus sp. AK25, assembly GCF_048270685.1. Lineage (NCBI taxonomy): Bacteria > Bacillati > Bacillota > Bacilli > Caryophanales > Bacillaceae > Bacillus > Bacillus sp. AK25. Next base: position 2,784,931 of record NZ_JBLUWC010000001.1, on the reverse strand, counting down.
CTGCTTGCCATCTTGGTTATAAACAGGAACAAAGGCACGCATGGACTTGCCAAGTGTTCCAGATGCGGTACTAATATGTTCTTTACCCTGTAAAGCCGGTTTTTCATCACCGCCAGCAAACCGCTTCCCAATCTTTTGCGGATTCGGATGTGTTTTGCGGATACCGTTCATATCCATGACGACAACGAATTCGGTTTTGGTGATACGCTGCACATTGGTTGTATATTTCCGTAGTGCTGTATATGATTGATCTTTTTCTAATGATTTCGCTGTGATCGGAGCCTCTGCGACCATTTTGGCAGTAGAGAGGGCAATGTCACGTTCCTGCTGATGAATATTTTTGGCTGTTTCTGACCAGATCGTAAAGAATGTGATACAGAGGGAGATCAGGACAACAATACAGACAAAGATCGTCAGCCGTGTTTGCAGTCTTAAAGTTTTTTTCACGAGTATACCCCTAACGTGCAATTTTTTCGTAATAGTAATACTTTAACGGGAAAATGTAAGTTTGTGAAGGAATGTACGTGCAAAATCACAAATTTGATTTAGATTCCAGTTTACTTGGAAAGCATCTTGTCAATCCGTTTTAAGTGAGCCATAATAAAAATGAGCTTATGAGAAAGGATCTATTTATGAAAAATACATATTTGACTGGATATTTTCCGCTGATTTCGATTTTGCTATTCAGCTCTGCCTTTTCTATTTTTACAGTAGGTATCACGACTGACTTCTTGACCCAAGCAGGGATTTTAAAAGGAATGCTGGAATTTTTCTCTGAACAGGGCATTCGTCTTGCTTTGTTTGCCGCATTTGCACTTGTTTATTTTATGATTTTATCTGCTTTAAAACTCATTGCAGATACGGTGTTAGAGTTGGCGCTGCTCTTTTTTGCAAAGGACCCTGAAGGGGAGAACTTAAAGAAAATTCGGATTGCATCGGTTGTCTATTTGTTTGCCAGCTTACTTGCATTTCTATTGACGCAGCAGCTCATTCTGCTTGTTGGACTTTTTGTTTTAGCAAGTCTCGTCTATTTTATCTGGGTTGTGGTACGCATTTATCAATCACTTTCCATGCTGAATTTAATTGGGTTTATGATGTTTATTCTGCTGTTTTGGGCCACGTTTTTGATCGGCATTTTGTACTTATTTATTAAGCTTTATAACAGTGTGATGGCGAGTCTGCCAGCTTAATCAGACGAAAGAAAGCATCCTCCGATGATGGAGGATGCTTTTTTTATGGAAGAAACCGCTTCTGAATTTCAGGTGTAGGCATCATACAGGATGTTTTTTGACCAAACCATTTGTAGCGATTCTTTGCAATGAGCTGATAAAACCAGTCACGGATTGGACGAGGGATCGCGAGGAGTAAATAGCTCCATCTGTATATCCCTTTTAAATGCCGTGCGGCTTTTAAGATGCCTGTTGACTTCATATAAAGGGTCCCATTTTCAATATAAATGAATGAATTGAACTCATCTAAAGGCAAGCCGTTTTCTTTTAAAACACGCTGCCCTGTATCTGATTGTAAAGAAGCAAACATCATCCGCTCATTCGGGTCGCGCTTGATGATAAACTGAACAGCACCACTGCACACGTTGCAGACACCGTCAAATAAAATGAAGTGAGAGGGTTGTGTTGAATGCATTGCAATCAAACCTCCTGTTTATCTAGCGTATTGCATAGTTTGTTTCCAAATACGTAAGTGCGGGCTTGAACTATAAATCGATTCAACGGTTCCTCTATCTCTTCCGACCCATACACCCATTGTGTATTGATCTGTCAGGCCAACAAACCAAATGTCTTTGTAGTCATTGGATGTCCCTGTTTTCCCCCCAATGTAAGGAGAATTGAAATTCGCCTTTTTCCCTGTTCCACTTTTCACAACAGAGGCAAGCAGCTTGCGCATTGTTTCATTTGTACGCTGAGAGTAGATTTGCTTCGGCGACTCTTTCCACTTGTAAAGGGTTTTGCCGTTTAAGTCTGTGACCTTTGTAATGGAGTGATTTCGCGTATAGGCACCTTGATTGCCAAACACGGTATAGGCATCGGTTATTTCTAGCGGCGAGAAGCCTTTTGTAAATCCTCCAAGTGCAGAAGGGAGACGGTAATCATCTGCGACAATATGTTCGAATGAAAACTTTTCTAAATAGCTGAAGCCTTTTTTGACACCGACTGTATCAAGCATACGAATCGCTGGTGTATTGTAAGAGTTCTTAAAGGCTGTTTCAAGTGTCACAGTTCCATATGTTTTATGACTATAGTTTTGCGGGCAATATCCGCTACTGCAAAACTTGCCGGCACTGATTTTGCTTGATGCCGTGGCACCGGTTTGATCAATATAAGGGCCATAATCTAACAGCGGCTTAATTGCGGAACCTGGTTGTCTTTGCGCTTGATAGGCGTAGTTGAAATCAAACTTTTTATAATTCTTCCCGCCAGCAAGTGCGACGATTTGGTGGGTTTGGTGGTTAATGACTGCTGAACCGCCTTCCACACCTTGATAAGGCAATTGTGCATTGAGCTGATAAACCGCTCTTTGCTGTAAGGAAGGGTCTAGTGCTGTATAAATCTTCACACCATCTTGAAGCAATGCACTAACCTTTTCTGATAATTCTTTTTGAATTGCTTTTTTTGCGCCAGCTGTTTTGGCTTTTTTCAATCGTTTTGTAAAGCCTTCCTGATCAGACACCAGATCGGTAAATTCTTCATTGGCATATGTCACATAGTCAGGATAAAGATTTTTCTTTTCACTTAAGGACAAGCTGATTTTTTCTTTCACTGCTTTTTTGTATTGCTTCTTAGTAATGACACCATCTTTTTGTAAAATACCAAGCAGCCGTTCCTGGCGTTTCTTTGTATGTTTGAATTGTTTCAATGGGTCATACAGCGTAGGGTTGTTAGGAATCGCAGAAATAAATGCCATCTGTGCAAGTGTCAAAGAACTAAGCGGCTTATCAAAATAGTAATTAGCCGCAGAACCGACACCGTAAACCCCGTTACTGAAATAAATCGTATTTAAATAGCTTTCGAGAATTTCCTCTTTTGTAAATTTTCGCTCGAGCTCATAGGAATAGAGCAGTTCTGTAAACTTTCGGCTGAATGAACGTTCATGACTTAAATATAAATTACGGGATAACTGTTGTGTGATGGTGCTGGCGCCTTGGCTAATGCCATGGTTTTTCACATTTGCAGCAAGGGCACGAATCACGCCCATAAAGTCAATGCCTTTATGGTCATAAAAGTTGCGGTCCTCTGATCGGAGGAACAGCTCCTTGACGGAATCAGGAATTTTATCGTACTTCACGAAAACACGGTTCTCATCGTTTGATACGATCTCAGAGATAAGAGAACCATCTCGATCATACATATAACTGTTTTGGGAAAAGTCTACCTTTTCCAGCTTGATTTTTTGATCAAGCACTTCGTTAACAGGTTTTACACTTGCGGCTTCTTCCTTTGATAGATAAAAAGTCAGAACAAATAATGGGATGAGGGCAGCAAGTAATAACCAACCAATGATTGCACGAAACATGAGGTCACTCACTTTCTTCGGATTTCTAGCCATATCGTACCATTCTTTTGCGATTACGAGAAGGTTATTTTTAGAAAAGAATAGACGTGAAGTCTAGTAAACAAGGCATTTAGACAGAAGAAAAGAGTATCTGATAATGGATCAGACACTCCTCTCTTTTGTCTTTGATTGTGAGCGGACCGCCCATAAAAATAATGCCCCGAAAAGGAAAATGCCGGCGGTGACATAAAAGACAGCTGGAATTCCGTAATGACTCGCCACAATACCGCCTATGACGGGTCCGACGACATTTCCAAGAAAGCGGAAGCTGACATTGTAACCAAGCACTTCCCCTTGCATAGAGGCAGGCGCTTTGATGCGAATATAGGCCGTCGTACAAGGAATGATGCCGCCTAGTGCCATCCCGTATAAGAAACGGAAGATCACTAACATCCCGTAGGAATCTGCCATCGCTTGCGGGATGAATAAAATGGAGGAGAGGATGAGAAGGGCAAGCAGCACCTTATCGTGACCAATTCGATCTCCAAGGTCTCCCCATTTCCGTGTAAACAGCAAATTGCCAAGCCCCGTTGCAGAAAACGCCAGTCCTGCATAAAAGGCAAGGTTGACGGGGCCGTGTAAATCATGAATGTACAAGGCTAAAAGCGGCTGAATACTAAAGTTCCCGACTTGCGTAATAAATGTGAGAAGCATGGTGACGACAAGTAAAGGCTGTTTGAAAATATGGACAAGGACGTCCTTCCGTGAGTAAGAAACCCGTTTTGCTTCTTTTGAACGGATCGGCTGTTCTTTCACACCGAAGATAATGACAATCGCTGACACATATATGACAGCAGCTGTTAAGAAAAATGTATAAATGAATCCGACACTGTCTGCCATAAATCCACCCATTAATGGACCGAATAAGCCTCCGGCAACATTACTCATCTGCATCGTACCAAGGGTCTTACCGGCTGTTGCCTTTTCGGTCTGTGCAGAAATCAGTGCCATCGAAGTCGAAATAAAGCCTGTCACAAGCCCCATGAAAAGCCTTAACGCAAATAGTTGATAAACGGTTTGAACAAGCCCCATTAATAAAATGCTTGTTGCAATCCCAATGCCGTTAATGAGCAAAATCTTTTTATAGCCATGCCGGTCACCAATCCGTCCCCAAATTGGAGAAATGAGAAAGGCTGTTAAAAACGTAACCCCAAAGACATAGCCGCTCCATCTTTGAACAAATTCATTCGAATAACTGCTATCAAGAGACTCTATGTAAAGTGATAAAAAAGGGACGATCATTGTAATGCTGGCAGATACAAAAAAGTTCACAAACCACATGATGTACAAGTTTTTCTTCCTGTTTGTGATAAAGACCACCTTCTTTATTTATTTCGTGTTCCTTAATAATTATAAAGGAAAATAAACGATCTTTCATCTGATGAATAGGTTGGGCATAGTGAATCTGCATTATTTTCACGAAAATGAAGTGATTTCAAAGTCCGTCTTAATATAATAGTAGCAGGATGGAAAACAGACGAGAAAGTGGGGTGAGACTGATGGAACAGAAGACGCTGCTTGTGGTCGATTTTGAATTTACGATGCCTGATGGGAAATATCATCCGCAAAATTTTTTCCCGGAAATCATTGAGGCCGGTGTCGTCAAAGCATCAAATGAAACGATCATAGACACATTCTCAAGCTATGTCAAACCGAAAAAGTTCCCGAAGCTGACAAAGCGCTGTAAATCGTTTCTTGGCATTACGCAGCAGGATGTAGAAAGCGGGATTTCTTTTGAGACGTTTATCGAGAAGCTCGTGTCACTCGATGGGGGAGAAGACTGTGAGATTATCACATGGGGAAATATGGACATGAAGGTACTGAAGCAAAACTGTATGCTCAATCATATTGGTTTTCCTTTTAAGGGGAATCAAAGGGATCTGGCTTTTGAATATAAAACCTTTTTTGGGGATAGAACACTCACAGGACTTCGGAAAGCAGCTAAGGAGTACGGTAGTGAAGGAGCTGGTAAGCATCATAAAGCACTCGATGATGCCATGACCACTTATCAGCTGTTCACCCTTTTTGAAAAAGATCGATCCTATGTGGAAAATCCGCAAACAACCAAAATTGGTGAACTCATTGACTTCTCTCACTTTTTTGATTCGGCAGATTAGCGGGCGTCTTCTGGGAAATAATCTTTTTCAAGAGAAGAGAGGCACGCTCTTGATTTTTCAGCCCAATTGGAATCATCCGCACTGAGCCCTTTTTTCAATTTGTCTACGGCGTCTTTCAGTGATACTTGATAATCAGGTATGTCGCCATCATAAGGCTTGACCATATGATGAGGGATGTTCGTCTGTTCCCTAAAGGCCAAAGCTCGTCTTTCCTGAAAAAAAGGTACGTCCGCTTCTTTTGGATGATGCAGGTCTCCTTGAGTGGGGTGTGTTAAAACCGCTTTTACTTGAACGAGATAAGTAGATGGTTTAACGGCTGTCACTTCCCCAATGTAAACACCTGTTTTGTAAAAACCTTTCACGATTTGTCCAATCTGAATGTCTGTCATATGAAATTCCTCCATTTCCTTCGCATAAGAAGGTATTTCCTTTCTTTTAGCCAATATAGTGAAGTAAACGAGCAAAAGGGGGAAGAGCGGAACATGTCGTTCATCATATTCTTTCTACTGTATTTTCCTGAAGATAAAAGGGAGTATATCCCTGCGGCAATCACGACGGTGCTTTTCTTTGCTGCTGCATTTATTTGCTTTCGTCTGATCGTTCGTGCTTCTAAAAAGCAGGAGCAGATCGATGAAAAAAGGACAAAAAAAATGGATTGATCATTTTCTTCTTGTATCTTCAGGAAACTTCACGGTGACTGTTGTACCAGACTGCAATGAGCTTTTGAAACGAATCGTTCCATGATGATTTTCAATGATGGAAAATGTCACTGTCAACCCAAGCCCTGTTCCTTTATTTTTCAATGTGTAATAGGGTTCACCAAGCTTTTTCATTTGGCTTTCTGACATGCCTACACCGTTATCAACGAAATAAAGGCAGATTCGATGATTTTCTTTTGAAGCAAACAGTTCGATTTTACCTTCGTGTTCGGGCGCTGCTTCGATTGCATTTTTGATTAAATTAATCATGACTTGTTTGATTTTCGTTTCATCCCCTTGGATGTATAAGTCTGGTTCTATCGATTGATGAATCGTGACCGACTTAAAATTCGCATAGGATGTCATCAGCGATGCACACTCTTCAAGTAATTTAGATAAATTGAGAGATTCAATTTGATAATAATTTTGTTTCGCAATATCAAGATAGCTCGTAATAATATCCTGCGCACGGTCAAGTTCAGATAAAACGAGATTTTTATAATCTTTATTGGTTGACGGCTCTTTCGTATTGTCACTTGAAAAGAGCAGTTGGATAAATCCTCTCACCACCGTCAGCGGATTGCGGACTTCATGGGCGACACTTGCTGCCAGTTCACTCACAATCGTCAGTTTCTCTGATTGGACAAGCTGTGTTCTCATTTGCGCATTCTCTTTCACAAACTCAATGGAATAAATACTCAGCACAAGAAAGAATATGTAGTAAAGAGTTGAGAAAAATAATTCGAGCAGCTTTTGTTGCATAATGAATGCAGGGCTGTACTCTATTAAGCTGACAACAAGCAGTCCAATGTAAATAAACATCCCTTTTGATAACGCAATTAGGACTCCGTATAACAGCTTTCTCTGCTTAGAATATTGGCGCCATTTCCGGTAAAGCAGGAAAGGAATGAAAAAGTAAATCGGTACAACAATCAATCCAACCCATAAAAAAGAGCCATACATCACGAACTTTACGGTTGAACTAACTAAGATAGCAACGATTCCGGCGGTATATCCCCCGTATAAAATAGCCAGTACAAGGGGAATCGATTGAAGCCCAGTCTGCAAATCTAAAATCGAACCAACTGGATACATAATACATAGTGCTGATGAAATGGATGCAAATATGGTGATGAGCAGTTTATTCGTTTTAGGGAAATGAGCAGGGGTCCGGCTTAGCCATAGTGCATGATATAAAAAGATTGGAAATAGAATAAAAGATACATGGAGCAGAAAATCCTTGAACATTTCCATTTAAATGCTCTCCTCGTAAATAATTGTAATTCCTCTCATTATATCATTTCATGTACAAAGTAGATATGATAATAGGAGGGTTTTTTTCTTTAAAAAGAACACCCGTTAGGATGTTCTTTTGATAGAAATGGTTTTATTCGGATGATTGAGTGAATGCTTGGTGAAGGCGCTTCAGACCTTCTTTTACTGTTCCGGCAGGACAGCCTAGATTCATTCGAATAAAGCCGTCTCCTTCGTGCCCATATACGTTTCCGAGCTCTAGTATGACCTTGCCCTTTTTCAGCAGATTACGTTTCAATTCTGCTTGAGTGAGCTCATAATCACGAATATCCAGCCACAATAGATAAGAAGCATCTGGTTTCATATAACGCATGCTCGGCAGATATTCATCAATATAATCCATTGCGATCTTCATATTATTTTCGAGATAAAGAACAAGTGAATCAAGCCACTCATCACCGTGGCGATAGGCCGCCTCCATGGCAGGAATCGCAAAGGCATTCAGTTTAGACAATCCATTTCTTTGCACTTCATTGGTGAAAAGGGTTCTTTTTTCTTCATCAGAAATGATAATGGCAGATGCCTGAAGACCAGCTAAATTAAATGTTTTACTCGGTGCAATACACGTTACCGTGATGTTAGCTATGTCATCAGAAAGGCTGGCAAAAGGCACATGCGGCTGTCCGAAAAGCATCAGATCGGAATGAATTTCATCTGACACGACGGTGACACCGTACTGTACACATAAATCTCCTACACGCTTTAATTCCTCTTTTGACCAAGCTCTCCCTGAAGGATTATGCGGATGACAAAGAAACATCAGCTTTGCTTCTGGCCTTCTTAATTTCTTCTCTAAATCATCAAAATCCATCATGTAACGGTTGTTTTCTATTTTTAAAGGGTTGGTTGAGACGATACGTCCGTTTCTTTCAATCATTTGATAGAAGGGCGTATACACCGGTGACTGAATGACCACTTCATCATTCGGAGCTGTAAAGGCTTGTACCGCAAAACTAAGTGCTGTCACGATACCTGGTGTGAAGGTGACGGCATCTGTTTGTATCGTCCAACCGTGTCTTCTTTTGACCCAGTCAGCTACTGCTTGCTGCGTATCCTGATCCTGAAATGCATAGCCGAATACGCCGTGATCTAATCGTTCTTTTAAAGCATCAAGCACGACTTGGGGCGCTTTAAAATCCATATCTGCTACCCACATTGGCAGCGCATCTGTTGTCAGGAACAAAGACTCTGCTTGATCCCATTTGACTGATTTTGAACCTTTACGTATGATCTGTTCGTCGAAATTCATGAAACCCACCTCTAGCCGTTTTTCAACCATTCTTGGTTGTGCTAAAATAAACATCACAAAATTTATTATAAGCGGTGATCCCCATGAAAGATAGTCAAGCTGTAGAAGAGATGATTCAAATCATTAAGGCATGGGACCCTTTTCAGTATGGAGAGGACTTTTACGAAACGGAGCCTGCTGACGTCATCAGTGCCTTATACGACGCAGAAGACCCGTTATCTTTTGCGAAAGACATTCAAGCCATTTACCATCACTCATTTGATCAGCTTCTTCCGATGGAAAGCTGCCAGCATATCGCAAATCAGCTTTTTATCATAAGAGAAAGTAGCTCCTGCTCGTTTTAAGACAGGCTGAAATGACCAATTTGATCAGACACAAAGACCGGATTTTCCTCAGGGATGAGGTGACCGGTTTTTTTTAATGCGTGAAAGGTTGAATGCGGCAGATCCTTGTGCAGTCTTTCGCCAATTTGAATAGGAACGATCCGGTCTTCCTCCCCCCAAATCAGCAGGACAGGTGTCTCCATTTTCTTTAAGACATCTGACGCTAAATCGCCTTCCCTATGCCGAATCAAACGAAAAATACCTCTGAAAATTTGGTCATCTGAAAAAGGCTTTAAATATCCGTCCACCATCTCTTGATCAATAATCGAATGATCATGCACAACAGCGGTTAAATTTTTCATAATACCTTGCTTGAACAACTTTCTTTTTAAATAGAGATAAAAATAAGGAATATATGTGCTGTAAACAAGCGACTTTTTGGACTTATTCATATACCCTGAACTGCATAAAAGAACAGCTTTTTCAAATAGGTCGGGACGCTCAAAGGCAGCATATAAAGCAATTTGTCCCCCCATGGAATGACCCACGAGGATCGCATGCTGAATCTGCAAATAACCAGCTAGTTCAATGATAATTTTTGCCATGTTGCGATAGCTGTAAATGAACGTATTCGATTTTTCGGACTGCCCGAATGGAGGCAGATCAATCGCAATTAAATTGAAGTCTTGTTTCAGAAGCGGGATGAGCTTTCGATAGCTGAAGGTAGATGAGAAAAGGCCGTGAATCAAAATCAATGTCTTCTTACCTTCATTTGGATAGTGTTCGTAATAGATATCTAAACCGAATTTACTTTTCATATAGGATGGCTGTACAATGTCCACACTCATCAACTCCGATATTTGATACTCACTCTCTGTTAGGTGACTGTATTGTACCCTAAAAAGTGGATTTTAAGCTACGATTAGAATCTTTTCCCTGCTTAGCATAATGGGAAAAACGTGCTATAATGTTCAGAAGATTTTTTAAAACTAGCTTTTTACAATCAGAGGTGTGAAATCAATGAAACTAACCGAAAAAGAAACTGAAATATTAGAGATTTTAGATGAAAACAGCCGCGCCGATTTAAATACAATTGCAAAAATGGCAGGTGTGACATCAGAAGAAGCAGAAGCCATTATTCAAAAGCTCGAAGATCAAAAAGTCATTATTGATTATTCGACCATGATTGACTGGCGAAAAGTAGACGGACACGAAGGCGTTACAGCGATGATTGATGTGAAAGTGACCCCAAAAAGAGGCGTCGGTTTTGATGAAATTGCTGAACGCATTTACAGGTTCCAAGAAGTGGAGTCCGTGTATTTAATGTCAGGCGTGTATGATTTATCTGTTGTGATCAGAGGAAGATCCATGTCTGATATCGCCCGCTTCGTATCTGAAAAATTATCGACACTTGATTCTGTTGTTTCAACCACTACCCACTTTATTTTGAAAAGATATAAGCATGATGGGAAAGTCTTTGAAACAGGGGACGATGACAAAAGAATCGTGGTGTCTCCTTAAATGAAAAAGTCTTATTTATCTGAAACGGTACAAAGCATTCAGCCGTCAGGTATTCGGAAATTCTTTGATTTGGCAGCCACAATGGAAGGGGTTATCTCCCTTGGGGTCGGCGAACCGGATTTCGTGACAGCTTGGAATGTGAGAGAAGCTAGTATTATGTCTTTAGAGCAAGGACTGACCTCTTATACAGCAAATGCTGGGCTGCTCTCTTTGCGAAAAGAATTGAGCCATTATTTATATAAGCGGTTTCAAATTGAATACAGCCCTGAAGAAGAACTCATTATTACTGTTGGCGGCAGCCAGGCGCTTGATTTGGCCTTTCGCGCCATTTTAAACAACGGGGACGAAGTAATCATCCCAGAGCCTTGTTTCGTCGCATATGGGGCTCTGACGACACTTGCGGGCGGTGTACCGGTTTATTTAAGTACATCGGCAGAAAAAGATTTTAAAGCCGATTCTGCTGATCTTCGTACGAAGCTGACGCCGAAAACAAAAGCCATCTTGCTATGCTCTCCATCAAACCCAACAGGGTCTGTTTACTCGAAAGAAGAGCTTGAAGATATTGCTCAGTTTGCAAAGGAGCATGATCTTTTAATCATCACAGATGAGATTTATGCAGAGCTGACGTACGATGAAGCTTTTACGAGCGTAGCGGCGATTCAAGATATGAAGGAAAGAACGATTTTGATTTCAGGTTTTTCCAAAGGGTTTGCTATGACAGGCTGGCGCTTAGGCTATGTGGCAGCACCGCCAGTCCTCCGTGATGCCATGCTGAAAATACATCAATATTCTATGATGTGTGCACCAGCTATGGCACAATATGCTGCAGAAGAAGCATTAAAAAATGGACTTGAAGATGTGGAGAAAATGAAGAAAAGCTACAGAAGACGACGTAATTTGTTTGTCGGCTCTCTCAATGAACTTGGACTCACTTGCCACCAGCCAAACGGAGCGTTTTACGCTTTCCCATCCATTAAAAGCACAGGCATGACTTCAGAACAATTTGCCGAGGAGCTGCTGCTTAGCGAGAAAGTAGCGGTTGTCCCTGGAAATGTATTCGGCCCAAGTGGTGAAGGACATATTCGTTGTTCATATGCGTCATCACTCGATCACTTGCAGGAATCACTTTCAAGAATCCAGCGTTTTTTGCAGAATAGACAAGTGCAAGAAGAGGCACCTGCTATCTTAAAATAAAAAAAGGCATCAATCCATCTGGACTCATGCCTCTCAAATTAGGGGGGAATACTAGAAAGCATTCTTGTTTTCAGGTATTCCCCCTTTTGAACGGATCTAAACCCAATTAAAAAATATTTTGCGTAAAAGACCGTTCTGTGATATAGTTTTTAATTGCGTATAAACGAATATTAAAACATTTATTTAGGAGTTGTTATCATGGCGACAAAGTTTGAAGTAGGCAGTGTTTACACTGGTAAAGTAACAGGATTACAAGCGTATGGTGCGTTTGTTGCATTAGATGAAGAAACTCAAGGACTTGTGCACATTTCTGAAGTAACTCATGGTTTTGTAAAAGACATCAACGAGCACCTTTCAATTGGTGACGAAGTACAAGTAAAAGTTCTTTCTGTTGATGAAAATGCTGGTAAAATCAGCCTTTCTATCCGTGCAACGCAAGAAGCACCTGAAAGAAAAGAAAGCAAAGCAAAGAAACAAAGACCACAGCAAGTGAAAGAAGAAGCTGCTGCACCACAAGGTTTCAATACACTGAAAGATAAACTTGAAGAGTGGATTGAGCAATCAAACCGTAAAGACCTTATCAAGAAATAAAAAAAGCACCGCTTCAAACGGTGCCTTAGGCTGCCTCATATAGGCAGCCTTTTTTATGTCTTTTTGTTAGCGAACCTCTGGATTCGGCTCGTCACGGCGGACAGCTTCTTCGCTTGGCTTGAATAATAGACCAAGGTTAACAAGACCTGCAATTCCAACAAGACCATAAATAATACGTGATAATGCAGCACCTTGACCGCCAAAGATCGCTGCTACTAAGTCAAATTGAAAAAAGCCGATTAGTCCCCAGTTAATAGCACCGATAATCGTGAGCACGAGGGCAATACGTTGAATAGCACTCATCGTGATTCCTCCTTTCGCTACAGTATCAATACATTTATATTTTGCAGATTTTTAGCCAAACTATGCGTAAGAAAATGGATGAAAGCAAATTACTTTACTTTTGGAATGAAAGAAGCGCATAATGTAGCGCGAGGAGGAGATCACATGGATCGATTTACTTATTGGAATCCAACGAAATTAATCTTTGGAAAGGGAGAAGTATCAGCCCTTTCAGATGAACTAAAACACTACGGAAAAAACGTATTGCTTGTATATGGTGGAGGCAGCATTAAACGAAATGGCCTTTATGACCAAGTTGTCAGCATCTTAAAAGAATCAGGAGCTACAATTACTGAGCTTGCTGGTGTTGAGCCAAACCCGCGCTTAACAACGGTTAGAAAAGGGGTTGAGCTTTGCAAAGAGAACCAAATTGATTTTATTTTGGCAGTCGGCGGTGGTAGCGTCATTGACGCAACCAAAGCGATCGCAGCTGGTGCGAAATACGATGGAGATGCTTGGGATATCGTCACTCGTAAGCATGTCCCAATGGAAGCCATCCCATTTGGTACAGTATTAACACTTGCCGCGACAGGTTCTGAAATGAACTCTGGCTCCGTCATCACAAACTGGGAAACAAATGAGAAATACGGATGGGGCAGTCCAGCTGTCTTCCCTAAATTCTCTATTCTTGATCCAGTCAATACATTTACTGTGCCAAAAAACCATACGATTTATGGCATGGTCGACATGATGTCTCACGTGTTTGAACAATATTTCCATCACACGGAGAATACACCTTACCAAGATCGTATGTGTGAAGGACTTCTTCGTACGGTCATTGAAACAGCACCAAAGCTGATCAATGATTTGGAAAACTATGAGCTTCGTGAAACGATTTTATTCACAGGCACCATTGCACTGAATGGAATGCTTTCAATGGGCGCACGCGGAGACTGGGCATCTCACAATATTGAGCATGCGGTATCCGCGGTGTATGACATCCCTCATGCAGGCGGACTTGCGATCTTGTTCCCGAACTGGATGAAACATGTCATTCAAGAAAACCCAGGTCGCTTCAAGCAATTAGCAGTGCGTGTATTCGATGTAGACCCTGCGGGCAAAACAGACGAAGAAGTTGGCTTAGAAGGAATCGAAAAACTTTCTGCTTTCTGGACAAGTCTAGGCGCACCAAACCGTTTAGCTGACTATGACATCAACGATGAGAAAATTGATCTGATTGCAGACCGTGCAATGGCACGTGGTGAATTTGGCCAATTTAAAAAGCTGAACAAAGAAGATGTTCTAGCTATTTTAAACGCTTCTTTATAATCGAACATGGAAAAGATAGCTGCTTTTATGCAGTTATCTTTTTTGAGTTCTGCATGTACATATGTTACAGTAGTCTTTCATGTTTTTGGATATAAATGTTTTAAGGAGATGTAGAACAGATGGAGAACTTTATTTACTATAATCCAACGAAATTGATGTTTGGAAAAGGACAACTAGACGGACTAAAAAGCGAACTCGCTCGTTATGGAAAGCGAGTGCTTCTTGTATATGGTGGAGGCAGTATTAAGAAAAATGGTCTTTATGATAAGGTCATCAGCGCTTTAAATGAAGCAGAGGCTAACATATTTGAACTATCAGGAGTTGAACCGAACCCTCGTCTCACTACAGTGCAAAAAGGGATCGACATTTGCCAAAATGAGAACATTGATTTCTTATTAGCAGTTGGTGGGGGAAGTGTCATCGACTGTACAAAAGCCATTGCAGCTGGAGCAGAATATGACGGGGATGTATGGGACATTATCTCAAAGAAAACGACCGCTCAAAAAGCACTGCCATTTGGCACAGTATTGACACTTGCAGCGACAGGCTCAGAAATGAACCCGGATTCTGTGATCACGAACTGGGAAACAAATGAAAAGTATGTGTGGGGCAGTTCAGTCACGCACCCTGCTTTTTCAATTTTAGATCCTGAGCACACATATTCTGTGCCAGAGAATCAAACGGTGTATGGCATGGTTGATATGATGAGCCATGTATTTGAACAATATTTCCATAATGTCAAAAACACGCCTCTACAAGATCGGATGTGTTTTGCTGTTCTTCAAACAGTCATCGAGACAGCGCCAAAGCTACTTGAAGACTTACAAAACTATGAGCACCGTGAAACCATCCTTTATGCAGGAACGATTGCTTTAAATGGCACGCTGCAAATGGGCTATTTTGGCGACTGGGCATCACATACGATTGAGCATGCAGTATCAGCAGTCTATGACATTCCGCATGCAGGTGGACTTGCGATCCTCTTCCCAAACTGGATGCGTCATACACTTGATCATAATGTCGAACGTTTTAAAAACCTCATGTTGAACATGTTTGACATTGAGACAGAAGGAAAATCGGATCGTGACATCGCATTAGAAGGAATCGACAAGCTGTCAGCCTTCTGGACAAGCCTAGGTGCACCGAGCCGTTTAGCGGATTATGATATTGGTGAAGATCAACTGGACAAAATTGCTGACATCGCAGCAAAAGAAATGGAATATGGCGGTTTTGGTAACTTTATGAAACTTGGCCGTGATGACATTTTAGCGATTTTGAAAGCTTCTCTATAATTTGGATGGCCGCTTCTCTTCATGAGGAGCGGCTTTTTGCTGTACCAATGACGATCACTTGATTTCAATAGCTAGTTCCGCTAAAGTGAAAGGGACAGAACTAACGTAATGGAGGGCTTACAAGCGATGACACATATTCAATTTGACTACTCGAAAGCGTTACCTTTCTTTCAAGAACATGAGCTTACATATTTAAAAGATTTTGTGAAGGTGGCCCATCATAATATTCATGAACAAACGGGTACTGGCAGTGATTATTTAGGTTGGGTTGACTTACCGAAGCAATATGATCGCGAAGAATTTGCGCGCATTAAAAAAAGTGCAGAAAAGATTAAATCTGATTCTGATGTATTACTCGTTGTTGGAATTGGTGGTTCTTATCTTGGCGCACGTGCGGCCATTGAGTTTTTAAACCATTCTTTCTATAATAGTTTGCCAAAAGGCAAACGCAAAACACCGCAAATCATCTTTATTGGAAACAACATCAGTTCTTCTTATTTAACAGATGTAATGGATCTGCTAGAAGATGCCGATTTCTCCATTAATGTGATTTCAAAATCTGGTACAACTACAGAGCCAGCCATTGCGTTCCGTATCTTTAAAAAGCTCCTTATCGAAAAATATGGTGCTGAAGAAGCGAAAAAACGCATCTATGCGACAACTGACAAGGCACGCGGGGCACTCAAAACATTAGCAACTGAAGAAGGCTATGAATCATTTATCATCCCTGATGACGTCGGCGGACGCTATTCCGTCTTAACAGCAGTTGGTCTATTGCCAATCGCTGTAAGCGGTGCAGACATTGATCAAATGATGGAAGGTGCTGCCAAAGCAAGTGAAGACTTCGCTTCATCTGAGCTCTCAGAAAATGCGGCTTATCAATATGCGGTTGTCCGTAATGTTCTTTACAATAAAGGACGGACAATTGAAATGCTGATTAACTATGAGCCAGGCTTACAGTACTTTGCGGAGTGGTGGAAGCAGTTATTCGGCGAAAGTGAAGGGAAAGATGAAAAAGGAATCTATCCTTCATCTGCCAACTTCTCAACGGATCTTCATTCACTTGGTCAATATGTACAAGAAGGAAGAAGAGACTTGTTTGAAACCATCGTGAATGTAGACAAGCCACGACATGAACTTGTCATCGAAGCAGAAGAACAAGACCTTGATGGGTTAAACTATCTTGCAGGAAAAACGGTTGATTTCGTCAATAAAAAAGCATTTGAAGGCACAATGCTTGCTCATACGGATGGAAAAGTACCGAACCTGATTGTGACGATTCCTGAAATGGATGCTTATACATTCGGATATCTCGTGTACTTCTTCGAAAAAGCATGTGCGATGTCTGGGTATTTACTAGGCGTCAATCCATTCGATCAGCCTGGAGTAGAAGCGTATAAAGTGAACATGTTTGCTTTATTAGGAAAACCGGGCTTCGAAGAGAAAAAGGCAGAACTTGAGAGCCGTCTCAAACAATCATAAGAATAAAAGGCACATCTTTTCATAAGATGTGCCTTTTTTTATGTTCTCATGGTGTCAGTGCAAGCCTCCCCAAGCTCTGTACATAGAATAATCAATGGAGGAGGTTGATGAAGCGATGAGAACAAATCATATTTATATCCATGACATTTCCGGGCAGGCCATCGTTAATTTTGGGAATGTTGGGCGGATTTGTCCAATGAGTGCTACGAAAGAAACATCAGGAGCGGGCAGTGCGAACGAGACAAATGCATCATCCAGCCAAAGCTTATTTGATGCTGCTTTTACAAACAATGTGCAAATCACGAAAGGCAAATGTATGAATTCCTCTCTTTAACGAACCCTATACAAAAAGGAGGGTTCTGTATGATTCATGTACCATCTAGGCTAACTGGTGAAAGCTTTTCACTGTACCATTTAGAAGAAAACATGAAGCCGCTCGGATATGTCATTAATGGGAATTGGGATTATGATCATGGATATTTTGATTATAAAATTGACAACCGTGACGGCTATACCTTTCTCAGAGTTCCGTTTACAGCCGAGAAAGGACAGCTGGATCAGCCAGGCGTTGTGGTGAAAATGGGACATCCATTTCTCTTAAAGCATGTCTATCAAGATAAATTAGATGACCATGCGATGGTTGGAAATGTAGGGGCATCTTTTAACCAATTCCAAGAACCGAAAGAGAAAGACGGAGATGTGTCAAAGGCTTATGCCGAAATTGGCTTTTCACTCGTCAAAGAATTAGAAGATGTACTGCTTTAAAAGCTGATCAGCTCATCCTCTGGATGAAGCTCATATCCAAAAGGAGGATTCATCATGGGTCCTTCTTTTTTTTGTACGCCTACAATGATCACATGATGCTCTAAAAAGTGATGAAGTGCCGTTAAGAATGTCTCTCCAGCTAATGAAGCTGGTACTGGAATGATAGTGATCTGTTTATGGAGGGTCATGTTTCTTTTTATTTTTAACGCCATGAGCTGTTCTTTTAAAAGAAAATGCTCCACCATTAAATGATTCACGGCATCAGAAGTATGGATGACTTGATTGGCTCCAGCCCGCTCAGCATTTTTCACATAGCGATCGGTTAAAATTTCAATTAAACAATATAACGAAGGATTTAATCCTTTTGCCGCAAGCAAGGTTAAGACACTCTGCATATCAGCTGTCACTTCATTTTCATGCTGGTCGGCGGTAATCATTAATGTATGAGCACTCATAATATTTGCTCTGCGAAGTGTGGCATCCTCTGTACCATGGCCTTTAATAAAATGGACATTCTCTAAAAGAGGTCCTTCCTTTAAGGAATCATCAATGAGTACAATCGGCATGGCGGGATCAATGGTTTGAAACGATTGAAGCAGTTTGTTCGTTTTCTCATTCCAGCCGACAATGATGAGATGTCCCTTCCCCTTGAAAGCCACCTTCCCCTCTACATAATGGTGCTGTTTGCTAAATACAGCGGCAGCAAGCGTGGCAAAATAAGCCGTTACAAAGCTTGCCCCGATCAGAATCAGCGCCATACCTGCGATTTGTCCGGGCATGGTTTGCGGCACAAAATCACCATAGCCTACCGTCGCGACTGTAATGAGAGCCCACCAGATCCCATCAAAGATCGTATGATACTGCTTTGGTTCAAGTATGACGATTAATTGTCCAAAAAAGAGAAGCAAGAAACAGATGATGATCGCAATGCGAACATAAAGAGGCCATCTTAGCCAGGCAATGAAGATACGGTTTGATTTCATCGAACTCGTCCTTTCAGGGAGACTGCTAATGTCAGTATGCCCGATTAGGAAACAATTTTTCATCATCGTCATGTATTGAAATAGAACCCATATCTTAAAATAAGAGAGAAGAAGGAGGGAATGCGAATGTCGTTTGTTCAAAAGACCGTACTTCTTTTTATCGGCGCACACTTTTTATCATCTGCGGTGATTTTACTCGTGTTTGATTTAAATGCGGTGAACCATTTTATGAATGATTTCTCGTGGCTTCGTTTTTTTCAAGACCTATATGGAACGGTGACATTTTATACAGCATGCATCGGAATGTTCTTCTTTTTCATTGGTGTAGTGATTCCCCTTAAAAAGACCTAGTGCTTTTTTCTGTACACGTTACATAAAAGTCATTAAAATTGTAAATAAATATATAAAATAAA
The DNA here is from genome assembly GCF_048270685.1 of Bacillus sp. AK25. NCBI lineage: Bacteria > Bacillati > Bacillota > Bacilli > Caryophanales > Bacillaceae > Bacillus > Bacillus sp. AK25. Next base: position 2,765,808 of record NZ_JBLUWC010000001.1, on the reverse strand, counting down.
AAGGAAGCTGATGAGCATGCTGTTTTTTTATTTTTTAACATTTGCCGCATTGGGATTGTCTTTTTGGGCACAATTTAAAGTAAAGAATAATTTTGAAAAGTATTCAAAGGTTGAAGCTGCCAGTATGAAAACAGGTGCTGAAACCGCTCGATATATTTTAGATCGCAACGGGTTATATGATGTACCCGTTGAACCGGTAAGAGGAACTTTGACTGATCATTACGACCCGACGCAGCGTGTGGTTCGTTTATCTGAACCAGTGTATTATGGCCATTCCATTTCGGCCATTTCAGTCGCATCACACGAGGTTGGACATGCCTTGCAGCATCAGGAATCCTATGGTGCGCTTGTCTTGAGACATAAGATCTTCCCTGTCGTGAACTTTGCATCTGGTGTTGCCCCGCTTCTTTTCCTAGGTGGATTATTGCTCGGCAGCCTTAACTTAATCGGGCTTGGGATCGTTCTGTTCTCAGCTGCTGTGTTCTTTCAGCTAGTGACATTGCCTGTTGAGTTTAACGCAAGTTCTCGTGCAAAGAATATCATTGTTTCAGAAGGAATCATTAGAAGCAGTGAAGAAAGAGGCGTGAACAAGGTGTTAAATGCCGCAGCTCTTACGTACGTAGCAGCGGCCCTTGTCTCCCTGTTTGAATTGCTCCGTTTTGTAATGATCTTCCTAAATGGCCGTAATGATTAATTGACGCCAGAGGAGGTGAGCCCTTACCCGTGTTAGGTAAGGGTTTTTTTGTATATTTTAAACGTATTTTTAGTCCTATTACTCATTGCTGCGACAGCATTTTTTGTTGTCACTGAATTTGCGATTGTGAAAATTAGAGGCTCAAAAATCAATCAGCTGATTGAAAGCGGTGATAAGAGAGCCATTCATGTTCAGAAACTGACAACCAACCTTGATGAATATTTATCTGCCTGTCAGCTTGGCATTACCATCACGGCATTAGGCTTAGGGTGGTTAGGGGAGCCGACAGTGGAACATTTCCTGCATCCGCTTTTTGAAAAGGCAGGGCTTCATTCCGCTTTGACAGACATCATATCGTTTATCATTGCCTTTGTGATCATTACGTTTTTGCATGTTGTCGTTGGGGAACTTGCTCCCAAAACGATTGCCATTCAAAAGGCAGAAGCCGTCAGTCTTGTGACGGCAAAACCTCTTATTTTTTTCTATAAAGTCATGTATCCGTTTATTAAAGCATTAAATGGGGCTGCACGAGGCATTGTGAAATTATTTGGTTTTCATTCTGTCAAAGAACATGAAGTGGCGATTAGTGAGGAAGAATTGCGTCTCATTCTGTCTGAAAGCTACGAGAAGGGCGAGATCAACCAATCTGAATACAAATATGTCAATAAAATATTTGAATTTGATAACCGAGTGGCGAGAGAGATCATGATCCCGCGCACAGAAATCTCAGCCATTGAAATTGAACAGAGCCTGGAAGACGTGACGCATTATATGCTGAACGAAAGGTATACACGTTATCCTGTCATTAAAGAAGACAAAGATCATGTCATTGGTGTGATCAATAGCAAAGACGTATTTAAAGCAAGTTTTCTCAATCAAGAGGTGTCCATTGAAGACTTAATGCGCCCTGTTATTCGAGTCATTGAAAGTACACCGGTTCAAGAACTGCTGATTTTGATGCAAAAGGAACGGATTCATATGTCGGTGCTTGTAGATGAATACGGCGGAACAGCAGGTCTCGTCACAGTTGAAGACATATTAGAAGAAATTGTGGGCGAGATTCGAGATGAATATGATCAAGATGAGACCCCTCATATTGTGAAAAAAGGTGACTTTCATTATGTGATGGATGGGAAAGCCTTGATCGATGAAGTAAATGATTTATTGGATTTAGCGATTGAAAATGATGATGTTGATACAATTGCAGGGTGGATGATGACGCATAAAATTGATTTTGACATTGGAGATATCATTGAAGCAGAAGGCTGTGAATTTAAAATTGTCGATGCAGAAGATCATCATATTCGAACCATAGAAGTAAAAAAGGTTCACTTTTCCTAAAAACCTCCGAGCTATTGACGAGGTTTTTTTGCTTGGTAAACTTTATGTAAGAAGATTTGTTTCTGCCAACCGGCAGTGATTGATTTCACATAAAAAGGGTATGGTTTTATAGACATGATCAAAAGGAGCCAGTGAAATGAAAAAAATCAACGTACAAACAGACAAACACGATGACATGATAGACATTACCCATGAAGTTCAGCAATATGTCCGGGAAACTGGGATTCAAAACGGAACGGTTATGGTCTATTGTCCACATACGACGGCTGGAATCACCATTAATGAAAATGCCGACCCAGACGTCAAACGAGATATGCTGCGCCGGCTTGATGAAGTCTTTCCGTGGGAACATTCAAAAGATCGTCATATGGAAGGCAATACAGCAGCGCATATGAAAGCCAGTTATATGGGAGCATCTCAGCACGTTCTTGTCCATCATGGTGATCTTGTGCTTGGAACGTGGCAGGGAATCTATTTTTGTGAGTTTGACGGACCGAGACATCGTCACTTTTATGTACAGGTGTCATCTAACGAGTAAGGGCGGGGGAGAAGATGGGAGAATTCACAGCGTTACTTCAAATTGAACATGGCATCATTCAAGCACCAATGGCAGGAGGAGCGGTGACGCCGCAGCTTGTCGCCGCTGTTTCACAATATGGCGGTCTCGGCAGTTTAGCAAGTGGTTATGTACAGCCTGAAAAGATGAGGCAGCAAATCAGACAGGTCAAACAGCTGACATCTCGTCCATTTCAAGTGAATGTGTTTGTCCCTGAACCCATTTCAGAAACGAAAACAGAAGATGTATCATTTTGGACAGATCGGCTGCCTGTCATACCAGAAGCACAGATGATTCCTAGCGAGGAAGAATTATGGAAGGACTATGAACAAAAAATCAACATTCTTCAAGAAGAAGAAGTCCCAGCTGTGTCGTTTACATTTGCCTGTCCAAACGAACAAACAATTCATCACCTGAAACAAAAGGGGATCTTTCTCATTGGAACAGCTACAACAAAAGAAGAAGCACTGCTTTTAGAAGAAAAAGGAATGGATGCCATTGTTCTGCAAGGAAGCGAAGCAGGAGGGCACCGAGGCACCTTTTTACATTCAAAGGGAGATGCTCTGCAGGGACTTTTCTGCCTGATCAGTGATGTCAGGTCTGTCTGTCATATCCCATTGATTGCCGCTGGAGGTATCACAGACAGGACCACTATGAAAGCAGCACTAGCACTTGGAGCAGATGCGGTTCAAATAGGGACACGATTTTTAGCGAGTCAAGAAAGTGCTGCGGCAGATGTGTACAAAAAGGCGCTGTTACAGGCAGAAGGCAGTGAAACAGCGATGACACGGCTTTTCTCTGGAAAAAAAGCCAGAGGTATTGTCAATCAGTGGATGGAGGAAGAAAGACGAAATGAAGACCGGGTTCTTCCCTATCCTATACAGCATGTATGGACAACACCGATGCGAAAAGTGGCAGCTGCTGCAGGAAACCGAGAACAAATGGCTCTTTGGGCAGGTCAGGGGGTTGGCCGCATTCTCTCGATTTTAACCGTTGAAGAGATCATGCATGAACTCACGCAGATATAATTTGATGATGGGTGGTGTGACAGGATGGAAATCTTAAAACATTCATATCGGAAAAAAGGACAAATTGAATTTCTATTTGATGATTTTCCGCACTCCCCTGCCGTCCTTACCCCCATTCGTCATTACTATTTCGTCCGTTATGTGAAATGGAATCAGCACGACCCTCCAGTCACAAGAAACGACCTAGAAGAAATGGAAATCCTAGCAAACACAATGCTTGGCACGCTCCACGATTACCGCAAACGCAAGGCATACAAAGGCCCCTTGTCATAACCTATAGACAAGAGGCCTTTTTTAGCTGCCAAACATTTGCCTCAGATAAATAACATCCATCCTAGTAGTCTGCGGCAGTAAATAAGCGGACTGAACCGCCCCTGGCCGTCTTCTGGCATTTAATTTATCGATAATCTCTGCAGCTGTTAAGATCCCAAGCCCATGCCCATAATATTGATCTTCCCCTAAGTAAATCACATTTTCTCCGCGCCATTGAGACTGTTGATAGCTAAACTCTGGATTCTCGAAATATAGGCAATCCCCATAAATAAAATCATTTCCGCGCTCTGTATAAATAGACAATGTATCATAGTGCCAGTCATACAGTGTTAAACTTCTAAGTCTTCGATTGAACTTCTCGTCTCCTACCGTTTGCAAGACTCCCATATAAAACACAATGACAATTGCTGTGGCACATTCAAAAGCATATTTTGAGCCATTTTCAAAGATGTCTTTAATCCCCGTAGATGGCTCGACTTGATAGCGCAGTTCTAACGCTCCGGCCTCTGATACACGCCAATAGGCGTCATTCGCACGGGACCTTTGAAAGATAGCAAATGAGGCACCGCTCTTGTTCAAATCTCTTGCCGCATTCATGATATTCGATCGTAAAGTCACCTCAAATAACAAATCAGATGCCTGCCTATAACGGAACGTATCATTTGAGGCTTGTAACTGCATCAAAATGATCCGCTTTTGTCCTTCTAGCTGAAACGATGCCAGCTGCTCATTTGTCACTGGCTGTCCTGAAAGGATAATCATATGAAAAGCGCCCCCTTTTGTATTAGCGTATGCGGGATGCTTGGGCAAGGAATCAATTTGTGAAAATAAACAAAAAGACATCCTTTTTATTTGAAAAACATGAAAATAATATGAAGCTGTCCGATATAAAACATAACGTTTAAAAGGAGGAAAAACATGAAAAGTATCATAAAATGGTTGAAAAAACCATCGATTTCTAAAAGGCTGATTATTTCATTCACACTTGTTCTCGTCTTGCCTATCATTACACTCAGTACGATTTCATATCAGATTGCCAAAGAAGAATTAGATCATGAAATCATGTACGGAGCCAACGCAAGAGTCAATGAACTGAATGACATGATCGAGCAAAAGCTTTTGAATAAGGAGAACGCAGTCAAACTGTTTACCGAAACATCCAGTGCTGCAGACTTTAAAAAGAAAAACCAGGACGAACTGTATGAGCATTTTGAGATATACAGTAAAATCAATGAAGATGATGTGGTTGGGTTTTATGCAGCAAGTAAAAATCGTGACTTTATTCAGTATCCTAAAGTGGATATGCCAAAGGACTATGACCCAACAACTCGTGACTGGTACAAAGCGGCGATGCAGGACGAGACAGGTGAACCTGTTGTCACCAATCCATACGTCTCAGCCACAACAGACAGCATGGTTGTCACAATTGCCCAACGCTTGAAGGACGGGTCTGGAGCAATAGGAATCGACATTGAAGTTCAAGACATTGTCGATAAAATCAAAGACATTAAAATTGGACGAGAAGGATATCCAATTATTGCAAATAAAAACAAACAGATTGTCGCTCATCCAGAAGAAAAATCAGGATCTGCAGTGACTGAAAATATTTCATCAATCCTTTACAGCGGCAAAGAAGGAACATCAACTTATGAGAATAAAGGAGAGCATAAACGTCTCGTTTTTGTGACAAATGATTTAACAGGTTGGAAAATTGCTGGAACGATGTTTGTATCAGAAACAGAAGAAGCAGCACAGCCAGTTTGGAATTCTGCCATTATTCTTTTAATTTCTTCTTTTATCCTTGGCGGTATTGCGATCTTCTTTATCGTTCGCTCCATCACAATTGGACTTAGAAGGCTTGTTGATTTCTCCGAAAAGGTGAGTGAAGGGGATCTAACGGAAACCCTTGAAACCAAATCGAAGGATGAAATAGGAGACCTCACAAGAAGCTTTAGCAAGATGAGTGAATCTTTACGTGAAGTCATTCGAGCGGTCCAGCATTCTGTTGATAATGTGGCTTCAGCTTCAGAAGAGCTGACCGCTAGTGCCAGCCAAACGAGTCAGGCGACAGAGCATATCACAATGTCGATTGAACAATTCTCAAATGGGAATGAAGCACAAAATGAGAAAGTCGAATCTAGCACGAATCAGCTTGTTGCGATGAATGAAGGATTACAAGGTATGTCACAAACTTCATCAGAAGTGACTGCTGTCTCCATTCAATCGACAGAAGCGGCCGGACAAGGCGGACGTATCGTTGAAAGCACAGCCAATCAAATGAAACATATCGACACATCTGTACAAGAAGCAGAACAAGTCATGAAAGAATTAGAATACAAATCTAAAGATATTACGAGCATTTTAAATGTCATTAATGGCATTGCAGATCAAACGAATTTACTTGCACTCAATGCAGCCATTGAAGCAGCAAGAGCAGGTGAATCAGGGCGCGGCTTCTCTGTCGTAGCAGAGGAAGTCAGAAAACTAGCGGTCCAATCCGCAGATTCAGCGAAAGAAATTGAAAAGCTGATCCAAGAAATTGTGTTAGAAATTTCCAAATCTCAAGAGATGTTCAAAGCTGTTAACCGAGAAGTAAATGCAGGACTTGGGATGACAGAAGAAGCAAAAGAAAGCTTCCAGAACATTTATGAAGCGGCAGAAGGTATGTCTAAAAAGCTGACTCAATTAAATGATACAGCGGTTGACCTATCAAGCGGTTCAAAAATTGTGTCACAAGCCATGCAGGAGATGCGTCAAGTTTCAAGAGAAAGTGCGGCGAACATTCAAGATATTGCGGCATCTGCTGAAGAACAATTGGCATCTATGGAAGAAATTTCGTCCTCTTCTGTAACACTTGCCAATATGGCTGAGGAACTAAAAGAACTGACAAGTCAATTTAAAATTGATTAAAAAACGATGAAAAAATATCCAGAATTGTCTGGGTATTTTTTTTATTTTTAAACATCATTTCCATCCCTCTAAAAATAAACCTTTCATCCGATAATAACTTTAGAGAAGTAAAGGGGGAAAGAGAAAATGGGAAAAATGATCCAATCGTTCAAAAAACCATCCATTTCTAAAAAATTAGTTATTGCCTTTTTGGTAGTCCTCATACTGCCAACCGTCGCACTCACAATCAGTGCATTTTTTACATCAAAAACAGAGTTAGACAAACAGATTATGGGCAGTGCGATGAGTCAGGTCAATGCATTTGATACCTTAATCGATGAGAATATTGGGAACAAGGCAGAGGCTGTAACCCTGTTTACAGATGATCTCAAGGCGTCTAATCTTCAAGAAAAAAATAGAAAAGCTACCATTAAAGAATTGCAGCAATACGGAAAAATTAATGAAAAAGATGTCTCAGCCATTTATGCAGGTTCAGAAAAGGGCTTGTTCATGCAATACCCAGTTCAAAAAATGCCTGATGGCTATGACCCGCGAGAGCGTCCGTGGTATCAAGAGGCCATGAGTGCTGATGGTAAACAAGTCATCACGAAGCCATATGTCGCAGCATCTACAGGTAAAATGGTCATCACCATTGCCCAAAAAACGAAAGATGGCTCAGGGGTGATTGGTCTTGATATGGAAATTGACAGCCTCATTCAAAAGCTAAAAGAAATCAAAATAGGTCAAAAAGGATATGCTTTCATCATGGAGAAGGATAAAACTGTGTTAGCAGATCCAACCCAAAAGCCAGGAAGCAAAGTCAATGAGAATTTGGCGAACATTATTTTTAAAAACAAACAAGGAAACGGCAGCTATACACTCAATGGAACAGATAAAAAAGTGGCGTATGTCACAAATGAACTAACCGGCTGGAAAATCGGCGGCACGATGCTTGTATCAGAAGTAGAGGATGCAGCTAAACCCGTTTTCAATACAGCCATTATTGTGTTCAGTGTGACACTGATCGTAGCAGGAACCCTCATCTTCTTTATTGTCCGCTCTATTTCAAGTAGATTATCCAATCTTGCCCGTTTCTCGAAAAAGGTCAGCGAAGGTGATTTACGTGATAAACTTCAGATTCAATCAGATGATGAAATAGGACAAGTTGGTAAAGGCTTTAATACGATGATTGACTCATTAAGATCCCTCATTGGTGCCGTCCAAACCTCCGTTGAAAATGTCGCTTCTTCATCAGAAGAACTGACCGCAAGCGCAGGACAAACAAGTAAAGCAACAGAGCATATTACATTAGCCATTGAACAATTCTCTACTGGTAACGAAAGCCAGAATGATAAAGTGGAATCAAGCTCAGAAGAATTAGAAGAAATGAACAGAGGCCTTCAGCACATGAACGAGTCGGCTGAATCGATTACCGCTTCATCCATCAAATCAACAGAGATTGCAGGAGAAGGCGGACAGCTAGTAGAAAAAACCGCTTCTCAAATGAACGTGATTGATCAATCAGTGAAAAAAGCAGAGAATGTCATCAGTGCGCTGGAAAGCAAATCAAAAGATATTACCCAGATTCTTGGTGTCATTAATGGCATCGCAGATCAAACGAATTTACTTGCGCTGAATGCAGCGATTGAGGCAGCAAGAGCTGGAGAATCTGGTCGAGGTTTCTCCGTTGTAGCAGAAGAAGTAAGAAAACTTGCTGTTCAATCTGCCAACTCAGCGAAAGAAATTGAAAACTTAATCAAAGAAATCGTTCAAGATATTGATGTATCACAAGAAGTATTCACAGCAGTAAATCAAGAAGTTCAATCAGGCTTAAGCTTTACTGAACAAACGAAAGTCAGCTTCCACAATATTTTCGACATGACCAAAGAAATCTCAGATCAGCTCCAAACAATGAATCGAACAGTTGTCCAGTTGTCAAAAGGATCTGCACATGTTTCTGAGGCTGTCCGTGAGATTGCAGACGTATCACGTGAAAGCTCCGCCAATATCCAAGACATTGCCGCTTCAGCAGAAGAACAGCTGGCATCAATGGAAGAGATCAGCTCATCCTCTGCCACCCTTTCTTCAATGGCAGAAGAATTACGTGATTTGATTAGCAAATTTAAAGTCGAATAAACCAAATGAAAAGAACCTCCAGCTAGGGGGTTCTTTTTTGAAGTGAATAAACCGAAAGAAATAGGTAAATATGCTTATTTTGGTGGTTTTTTGAACATTACACCTTGAAAAATAATCCGTATTACCCAAGAATAGAGGGGGATGATCCCAAATCATAAACCAAAAGGAGTAGAGTCATGAAAAAAATCAACTTTTTTAAGCACTTTACGATGTCAAAGAAATTAATTACTGCATTCTTAGCGATTCTCCTAGTGCCCATTCTTGTGTTGGCCGCATTTTCCTATGAAGTGGCGTCTAAGTCTCTCAATGATGAGATTATGTCTAGCGCTGCAAATGGTGTGAATCAATTAAATGAATTGATCAATAAAGATGTACAGCCTAAAATTGATATTGTTTCATATTTATCTAAATCGGTGAAAAAAAAGGAACTGGCCTCTAAAAATAAGGATTTACTTAAGGTGAAATTAGAGCAACTATCGGAAACAGACGACGATGTTGTAGAAGTATTTGTTGCAGATCAGAATGGTAAACTAACTGAATATTCCGAGATTCATAAAGGTAGTGCCAAAAGCGCAAAAAATGAACCATGGTTTCAACAATCAATGGGAGATGACAAACTCATCATTTCAGATCCTTTTACAGACAAGTCATCAGATGACCTGCTCATCACAATATCAGAACAATTAGCAGATGGTTCAGGTGTCATTGGTATAAATGTACGATTGAACACGATTGTGAAAGATACAAACAGCATCAAAATTGGTCAAGAAGGTTATGCGTTTGTCGCTACCTCAGACCAACGTTACATTGCTCATAAAACGGAAAAGGCCGGGACAAAATTGACAGGAGATTTTATTCAGAAGTTGTATAGCAATAAAAAAGGCAGTTTCGAATATGAATTCAACGGACAGCCGAAGCAAATGTTTTATGACACAAATGAAGCGACAGGCTGGAAGCTTGCGGGAACAATGTATGTCAACGAAGTGAAGGAAGCCGCACAGCCAGTGCTTGACTTAACCATGATTATCCTAGCTGCTGCGATTGTCATCGGTGGAATCGCGATTTATTTTATTATTAAATCGATCCGAAAACCACTCATAGAGCTCTCTGAATCGGCTGAGAAAATCAGTCAGGGGGATCTCACCCAGCATATCGAGGTGCGCACACACGATGAAATCGGAAAGCTTGCACAGAGCTTTAACGATATGTCGGCAAAGCTGAAACAAGTCATTCAAGCCGTCCAGAATTCAATTGAAAATGTTGCTGCTTCATCTGAAGAATTAACGGCTAGTGCAGGACAGACAGCCCAAGCGACTGAGCATATTACCTCATCTATTGAACAGTTCTCAAACAGCAATGAACATCAAAATGAGATGATCGAAAAAAGCTCTGTCCAGTTAAACGACATGGATCGAAGCTTATCACATATGGTCAACACGACTTCTCATATGATGGAATCATCTATTGAGTCTAGCAAAACCGCTCAGGCTGGTGGAGAGCTCGTTCAAAAAACAGCAGGTCAAATGCAAACGATTGAACAAGCAGTGAAAGAAGCAGAGCTTGTGATTGCAGGGCTAGAACAGAAATCTAAGGACATTACAAGCATTCTTGGAGTTATCAACGGCATTGCAGATCAGACGAACCTCCTTGCTTTAAATGCAGCGATAGAAGCAGCACGTGCAGGTGAGGCAGGAAGAGGCTTCTCTGTGGTCGCTGAAGAAGTCCGCAAATTGGCAGAGCAATCAGGCAGCTCTTCAAAAGAAATTGAAAGCCTAACGAACGAAATCGTAGATGAAATTGAAAAGTCGCAGAAGATGTTTAGACAAGTAGCAGGTGAGGTTCAATCTGGATTAAACATTACAGATGAAACGAAAGTGAGTTTTGAGAAAATCACCCATAAGACATCAGAAATGACAGAACAAATGAAACAAATGAACGGATCAGCCCAAGAACTTTCTCATGGCTCAAACGATATTTCACAAGCAGTCAATCAAATCAAAGAGCTTTCACGTGAAAGTTCCGCAGGGTTCCAAGATATTGCGGCTTCAGCAGAAGAACAGCTGGCATCAATGGAAGAGATCAGCTCATCTTCCGCCACTTTATCTCAAATGGCAGAAGAACTGAGAGAGCTCATCAAACAATTTAAAATATAAGAGTCATAGTGTAACACCTGACGTTTTGACGTCAGGTGTTTCAGCGTGTAGACAAACCCTCGCATTCGGTGTCAGTCCTGCGCTTCGGTGCTCACGAATGTCAAATTCGCTCCGCGCCGATGCTCGTCCTTCCTAGACTGCAAAGGTTTTCTATCACGCTGAAAAGAAGACAAAAGGCTAAAATAAAATTCATTTTAGCCCTTTGTCAATAATTTGGAACACCTGACGTTTTGACGCCAGGTGTTTTTCCGTTCTTTGCACATAATTTGGGTATTTTGGACTTATCTAGACTTTAATAAATTAAAAAAGTAAAGAACCTAGTAGTACTTCCGATATATATACTATCTTACTAAAAGGAGTTTTCTTTTTTATGAATTTCATACAGTATTTCAAAAAACCATCGATATCAAAAAAGCTCGTTTTCTCTTTCTTATTTATTCTTTTATGCCCAATTATCGTATTGGCATTCTCTTCATATCATACGGCGAGCACCTCTTTAAATGATCAAATCATGCAAAGTGCAAAGGAAAATGTAGAACAGCTGGACAAAAACATTACGAAGGTTGTGAAAGTAAAAACAGACGCAGCCGATTTCTTTAGCAAATGGATTACGAAGAAAAAGTTGGGGCAAAAAGGAACGACTGATATTCAAGGGCGCTTTGAGCAATTCATGAGCATGAATGATGACACAGAAGGCATCTTTGTTGCTTCAAGTGATGGAAAAGTATTCTCAAGATATCCAAATCAAAAAATGCCTGCTGATTATGTCGCAACTGAGCGGGATTGGTACAAAGATGGCTGGGCGAAAAACGGTGAGCTGTCTGTTTCCGCTCCATATCCAACCGCATCAACTGGTACACTTGTTGTGACGATTTCTAAAAAACTAGAGGATGGTTCTGGTGTTATTGCGATGAACCTGGACATTGCGAATCTAGTAAAAGAGTCTAATAGTATCAATATTGGTAAAGAAGGTCATGCTTTTATCGGAAGCCCAGATCGGACATACGTGGCACATCCAACGAAAAAAGCAGGAACAAAATTAACAGGTGATTGGGTAGACAAGCTTTATACACAAGACAAAGGTTCAATGAGTTATATGTTTGAAGGAAAAGAAAAGCAAATGGAGTTCACAACAAACAAAGCGACTGGTTGGAAAATTGCCGGTACAATGTTTGTCAATGAAGTAGAAGAAGCGGCGCAGCCAGTCTTCAACATGGCGGCCATTATATTAGCTGGTGCGCTCATCATTGGCGGGATTCTCATCTTCTTTATCATCCGTTCTATTACAAAACCGCTTTCCATGCTTGTCTCCTCTTCTAAGAAGATTAGCGAAGGAGATTTAACAGAAAAAATTGATGTTAAATCAAAGGATGAAATTGGTCAGCTCGGTACAAGTTTTAATGAAATGAGTGAGTCACTCAGAGGCGTCATCCAAGCTGTACAGACATCTGTTGAAAACGTGGCGTCATCGTCTGAAGAACTGACGGCAAGTGCAGGTCAAACGACAAAAGCAACCGAACATATTACATCATCCATTGAAACATTCTCGAATGGAAACGAAAATCAAAGCGAAATGGTGGAACAAAGTGCAGCCCACTTGAAACAAATGAACGAAGGGCTAAATGAAGTTGCACAAACATCTGATGTCATTACAGAATCATCGGTTCAATCAAAAACAGTCGCAGAAACAGGCGGACAGCTTGTTGAACAGACAGTTGGCCAAATGAAAACGATTGATCATTCAGTGAAAGAAGCTGAAAGTGTGATCAACGGATTAGAGCATAAATCAAAAGATATCACCAACATTTTAGGTGTCATTAACGGTATAGCAGATCAAACGAATTTACTGGCTCTGAATGCAGCCATTGAAGCAGCACGTGCGGGTGAGTCAGGCAGAGGCTTCTCGGTTGTAGCAGAAGAAGTCCGTAAACTGGCAGTTCAATCATCAGATTCTGCAAAAGAGATTGAAAAACTCGTCAAAGAAATTGTCTCTGAAATTGAAACGTCTCAAAATATGTTCAAATCTGTGAATGAAGAAGTAAAAAATGGTCTATCAATTACAGACCAAACAAAAGAAAGCTTCTCACAAATCAATCAGCAAACGGCAGAAATTGCGACAATAATCAATGAAATGAATACGACAGTTCGTGAGCTTTCAAAAGGATCTGAGCAAATTTCTAAAGCAGTGAATGAAATTGCAGATGTATCGAGAGAGAGTTCAGCAAGTATTCAAGATATCGCAGCATCGGCAGAAGAACAGCTGGCATCAATGGAAGAGATTAGTTCTTCTTCGACGACGCTTTCCCAAATGGCGGAAGAATTGCGTGACTTAATTAAAAAATTCAAGATCAGTGAATAATGGAAAGTGGTTCTCCTCAAGGGGAACCGCTTTTCTTTTTAAGAGATGATCTCGTACAATAGAGGAAATCCGAAGAAAAGGAGAGATGTTATGCGTTTATCAAATAAGAAGGTCATTGCGTTAGTCAGTGATGATTTTGAAGATTTAGAGCTATGGTATCCCGTTTTGCGATTAAGAGAAGAGGGGGCAACTGTCCATCTCGTAGGCGAAAAAGCAGATCATGAATATATCGGGAAGTACGGAGTGCCAGCTGTATCAGATGCAGACTTCTATTCCATTCAAGCAGATGATTATGATGCGGTTCTCGTTCCTGGGGGATGGGCGCCCGATAAACTTCGCCGATATCCAGAAGTATTAGACATCGTTCGTACGTTTGATGCAAAGGGCAAACCGATCGGACAAATCTGTCATGCCGGCTGGGTGCTCATTTCAGCTGGTATCCTGAAAGGTAAAAAAGTAACGAGTACACCTGGTATTAAAGATGATATGACAAATGCTGGAGCGGAATGGTTTGATGAAGCCGTTGTGACAGATGGTCATATTGTATCAAGCAGACGCCCGCCGGACCTTCCGCCATATGTGAAAGCATTTGCCGATGTATTAGCGGCAAACTAGTTTCACACGAACAAACAAAGGGCTGTAAAACGCCCTTTGTTCATTAATGCCTCATTACATTTGTCTGTCGGCTGGATAGATAATGCCCATTTGTCTTCTCGCCTCGTCCATGACGGACATGGTTTGAACGGATAAGGCAAATGTATTGACTGGCGACTGTCCCTTTTTTTGCTTGATGCATTGAATGAAATGATCGATTTCATAATACATAGCGGGTTGATCATCTTTGATAGAAATATCGGTTTGCTGTCCATTCCGATCATGGATGATGATACGAGAAGGGCGATGGAATTGATCAATCACCATCGTGGCATCCTCCCCTTGAATTTCAGCAGATACATGAGATGTTGAGATTTTTGAATGGAAAAGAAGTGCTTGATGTCCTTCATATTGTAAAAGTAATGAACCGCTCCCATCTACTCCAGAAGAAAGTGTATAGCCTCTCGCGGTGATTTGATGTGGCAGCCCGAATAAATAAATGATGGGAAAGACAAGATACACGCCGATGTCCATTAAGGAGCCATTGGATAATTCCGGCTTAAAAGCATTTGGAATCTCACCGTTTCGGTAGGCATCGTATCTTGAGGAATATTTACAGTAATGAGCGATCACTTGCCGAATGGGGCCTAGTTGATCAAGATGCTGTTTGATTTGAAGAAAATTCGGCAGAAAGGTGGTCTTCATCGCTTCCATTAAGCACACCTGATATTTTTTCGCAGCAGCAATCATTTCTTCAGCCTCTTTCCGGTGAGAGGCCAATGGTTTTTCACATAATACATGTTTTTGATGCGCCATCATCAGCATCGCTTGCTCTTTGTGAAGGGCGTTTGGACTTGCGATATACACAGCATCAAACGCATCACTTGCCGCCATTTGTTGTAAATTAGTAAAGACGGTATCAATGCCATACTTGTCTGCAAATGCCTGTCCTTTTTCAGCAGACCGAGAATAGACGGCCGTACATGTAAAATCCGCCACTCCTTCACCAGCCTGTAAGAATCGATCTGTAATCCAATTCGTTCCGATGACAGCAAATCGAATCATCACATTCCCTCCTTCTGCTTTTCTCTGATTATACATGCTTTGAAAGCGTTTGTATGAAAGAATCTTCTTTTTTATTGAAAAGCGGATGAAACCTTTACCTTAGCTGATGCGTCTTACATAAAGAATATAAATGTACGAAAAGTGGATAGTTTCCTCCTTCATTCGGGTAATACTTGAGAAGGAGGGAGGAGGAAACGAACATGAAGCGCATCCTACATATAGGAAGTACATACGCATTCGCGCTTTTATTTATAGCAGCCGGTGTTTTTCATGTGATAGAGCCAAGCGGCTTTGCCCGCATGATGTCTGGATGGCCATTTCCCTATGGCATCATTTATGCCACCGCATGCTTGGAATGGCTGCTGGCCGTATTACTACTTCTTCCAAACGTAAGGATTGTGGCAGCAAAAATGATCGCTGTCTATCTGGTGCTCATTTTCCCTGCGAACCTATTTGCTGCGAGAGAAGGGATTCCATTTCCAGGGCAAGAGAGCACAGAACAAGCCTTGTTATGGATGAGGTTAATCGGACAACCGATTTTGATTGGATGGGCCATGTCCATTGCGAAACGTGAAAAAAAGCTAAAACAATGATCACAAAATGATGATCAAGTAGTGTACAATTTACTAATAAAATAGCCCGTGTTTGGAGGAAAGATATGAATTCTATGCAAATGTGGAGCAGTCGATTTAGAAAATTTTTTCTTGATAACAAGTTTGTTCTCTTTTTACTCATCCTGCTATTAATAGGGTTGAATATCCTTGTTTTCATGAAAGCATCTTTTATTTTCACACCGCTCATTGTACTCATCAAAACCATTGCCTTGCCGATTATTTTAACGGGGGTTGTGTATTATTTATTAAATCCAATTGTGAATTTATTAGAGAGATTTAAGGTCAAACGGATCTTTTCGATTTTGCTTTTATATATCGTCATTATTGGGATCATTACAGTGACCATTGTATCTATTATTCCTTTTTTACAAGCACAAACGATGAGTCTGTTTCATAATCTGCCAAAATACGTTGATACGGTAGAAGAACAGATTAGACAATTAACTGGAAGCAACTTTATTAGTCAAGTGCAGAAAACGATGAACTTTAACGTCTCTGAATTGGTGAGTAAAGCGTCAAGTCAAGCGACGAAGATTTTGGAAAGTACTTTTACTGGAGTCGGCACTTTCTTAGGGGCGCTTACTGAAATTATCATCTCGATCGTGACGGTTCCGTTCATTCTGTTTTATCTATTAAAAGACGGCAAAAAACTGCCTGACTATTTCTTGAAATTTATCCCGAATAAGTTTAGAGACCATACTCATATCGTGCTTCACGAAATGAACCATCGTCTAAGTTCTTATATACGCGGGCAGATCATTGTCAGCTTCTGTATCGGTATTCTTCTTTTAATTGGCTATATGATTATTGGACTTGACTATGCGCTGCTGCTGGCGATTATTGCGGCATGTACAAGTGTAGTGCCATACCTTGGTCCAACCATTGCGATTACACCAGCGATTGTGATTGCGCTTGTGACATCACCAGTGATGCTTTTAAAACTCATCATTGTCTGGACAGTGGTTCAACTTATTGAAGGGAAATTCATTTCTCCTCAGGTCATGGGGAAAAACCTTCATATCCATCCGATTACGATTATTTTTGTTCTATTAACAGCAGGTAAATTGTTCAGCGTCGTTGGCATCATTGTTGCGATTCCGACGTATGCCGTTCTGAAAGTGATCACGACCCACCTGTTTGATTGGTTCAAAATGCGATCCAATTTGTATAAAGAAGAAAAGGTTTGATGTCATAATCTTTTTTAGAAAAAAATATAGTATCATAAAGACGAGCTTTCGAAAAAGAAAGCTTGTCTTTATGTGGACATAGATGTTTGCCTTCAAAAGATCAGAATTGAAAGGAAAGAAAATCATGAATCTATGGGATTTATTCGTGGCACTGGTTTTAGGAATTGTCGAGGGATTAACAGAGTATGCACCTGTCTCGTCTACAGGGCATATGATCATTGTTGATGATCTTTGGCTAAAATCAAAAGACATCATTACGCCAGAGGCTGCAAACACATTTAAAGTCGTGATTCAGTTAGGTTCAATTTTAGCTGTCATGATCGTGTTTAAAGATCGTATTTTGAACTTGTTAGGCTTAAAGAAAAATATCACAGAAGAACAAAAACGCAGCGGACATAAGCTGACCATTGCTCAAATTGCTGTTGGACTCGTCCCAGCCGTCATTTTAGGATTCTTATTTGAAGATTATATTGATAAATATTTGTTTGATGTGAGAACGGTCGCTGTCGGTTTGATTTTAGGGGCTGTGCTGATGCTTGTCGCTGATTGGATCAATAAACGTAAAACAGAAACAAGCTCTGTGGATAATATGACGTACAGACAAGCGCTGTATATCGGGCTATTTCAATGTTTAGCACTATGGCCAGGCTTCTCGCGTTCAGGTTCTACAATAGCAGGTGGTGTTATTCTTGGACTGAATCACCGAGCGGCGGCTGACTTTACGTTTATTATGGCCATGCCGATTATGGCGGGAGCAAGCCTCTTAACACTTGTTAAAAATGCCGAATATTTAACAACAGACATGCTTCCATTCTTTATTGTCGGCTTTGTGAGTGCGTTTATTGTGGCTCTCTTTGTTGTTCGATTCTTCCTAAAACTGATTAATAAAATCAAACTTGTGCCTTTTGCGATCTACCGAATCATCCTCGGTCTGATTTTATTTATCCTGTTTATGTAATGATGGAAAACTACTCTTTTAAAAGAGTAGTTTTTTTGTTTTTTTTGCCCTTTTAAACAGTAAAAACAGCCTCTTAATTGGTAGAAAAAGAAGTTTTTTCTTAAATTAGTGTTTAAGTGACAAAGAAAAGGGTAGTACATAAACATACCAATTAAAGGAGGAGTTAGAAATAATGAGGAAAACAAGTAAATTTTTTGTTAGCTCTATGATTGCTACGTCAATGGTTGCTGTCCCTTTATCTCTTACGACTTTTGGTCAAAAGGCTGAAGCTGCTACGACAACAGGTGTCGATGGAAGTGTCTCGATTGATCCAGTAGCCATTGCCGATAAAATTGAACAAGCAGTAAAATCATCTCAAAATCGTGATGGATTTGTAAAAAATGCGGCATACAGTGCATTTTATGAAGCAGGTCAAAATTACAACGTAGTTGTTCAAAACTTAAGCCAAGATCATGATTTTAGCGGACTGAACAATGTTGTCTATTATGATAGTGTTGAATATGACGGCATTACGTTTGGTATTTGGGTATTTGAAGATGGTACGTTTGTCAACAATGGTGACGGCGGCTATATTAACTGGACTTTTGTTGGCAGCTTTGACCGCGAAGAAGGAAGCGGTACTGTCGATTTCCATAAAAGATTCTAATCTCAACGTCAAAAGTCTGCCGATTCATCGGCAGACTTTTTTAAAGCGCACATTCTTCTATTTCAAAACCTAAATCTTCAATGATGTGATGATCGGTTTGAACTTGCTGTCCTTTTGTCGTTAAATAATCGCCTACAAAAATAGAGTTCGCTGCATATAATGCTAGAGGCTGAAGCGTTCGTAAATTAAACTCTCTTCCCCCAGATACTCGAATTTCCTTAGCCGGGTTGATAAATCGCATCAGTGCCAAAACCTTCAACGCTTTGATCGGATGTGTGCGTTCTTGATGTTCAAGAGGCGTTCCTTCAATTGCATGGAGAAAGTTGACGGGAATCGAATCCGCATCAAGGGCTCTAAGCGCAAAAGCCATTTCGACAATTTGCTGATTGGTTTCGCCCATCCCAATAATAACTCCTGAACATGGTGACATCCCTGACTGTTTGACCTTCTCAAGGGTCGATACGCGGTCATCATACGTATGGGTCGTTGTAATTTGAGCATGATGATCTTGATGTGTATTGAGATTATGATTATACCGATGAACACCCGCTTCCTTCAGCCGCTTTGCTTTTTCTTCATTTAATAACCCAAGGCATGCACACACCTTCAAAGGCATCGTCTCGGTAATTTCCTTTACTGCTGCGGTGACTTCATCTAATTCACGGTGCGAAGGTGCTCTCCCGCTTGCTACAATACAATAAGTCCCTGCTTTTCTTTTTAACGCCTCACGCGCACCGGCCACAATGGTTTTTTGGTCAAGCATTGTATATTTCTCAAGCAGAGCTGTTGAAATCACCGATTGTGAACAATACCCGCAGTTTTCAGGACAATATCCGCTTTTGGCGTTAAAGATCATATTTAACTTCACCTTTTTTTGAAAAAAATGAAATCTCACCTGATAAGCTGCATGCATAATAGGCAGCAACTCTGCGTCGTCTGCTCCAAGAATTTTTAGACCTTCTTCCATCGTAATTGGTTCATCATTGATGGCTTTCTTCACGATCGTTTCCCAAGACAAAGACGTTATTTTTCCCATCATAAGCCCCTCTCAATATGTAAACTTATTTTTATTAAAAGTTAACATAATAGATAGAGATTGGCAAGCACTGGTAAGCAGCTTAAAAGTAAAAACACAAAAAGGCGATGAACATGTAGTCATCGCCTTTTCATATGAAAAAAATCGCTTAACGAACAGTAATATAGTTAATAACAAGCTCACCTAGTGAATTATAGTAAGACACTGTAACAGAACCGCGTTGTACAGCACGGATCCAAGTGAAGTTTGGAGCAGTTTGGTCTAATTGAATGGCATACGTTGCGCCTGAGACAGAAATTTGACTTGCTGGAAGTGAAACAGCGATTGAAGAACCTACAGTAAGTGTGCGGTTCACTGTAATCACTTTATTCATAATAGGAGCTTTTGCTATAACTGGTTCTTTAGGCTGTGCAGCTGCATGAGCACCTTCTGTTTGGAAGAACGTAAGAGCACCTAAAGCAGCTAAAGACAATGTACAAGCTTTCATTAATTTTTTCATCGGTAACACTCCTTTTTTTGGTATATACATATATTAATAATAATAGAATTATATGTCAATCAAAATAAGTGGAAAAATGAGTATTTTTGGTGAAAATTGTCACATATTATGTAGAGGAAGACGATTTTATCCCAAAAAACATGATTTTTTATTCATATGTCATTCTTTTTTAGGGGGAAAAAGAGACATAAAAAAAGCTGGGTATCTACCCAGCTATGTGATGCTTTATGAAAAGAGATCTTTTATTTGTCGTCTGTCTGTTTTGGCTGACGGCCTTTTTGTTTCTCTTTCTCTCTAATGTAGTTAATAAAGTCGATGGTTTGTCTTCGTGCTTCTTCAGAAAAATCGGAGGCAGCTTTAAACGCAATTTGCAAATCAGGATCATCTGCAAGATCGTCATCAGAGGCGTTTTTGTCTTTACCTGTGAGAAGATAATCTGTTGAGACCCCGTATAACTCGGCGATTTTCACAATCATTTCACCATCTGGCTTTCTCAATCCATATTCCCAGTTAGCATAGGTTGACATCGCCTTTAATCCGAGTTTTTTGGCAACGGTAGACTTACTCCATCCATGCTTCTCTCTTAATTCAGTTAGAATCTTTCCAGTCAAATTATCCATCGGAAACACCTTTTTTCATATTATGTGTAAATTTTATCATGAATTACACGGAAAAGATAAATAAATACACAAAAAGAATAAAAATATGATTGACTTACTCGTTTTGTGTATATTATCATAATGAATATAACTTACACATAATGAGTAAGAGGTGGAAACATGAAACTTGAAAATTTACGAGAAGAACGAATATTACAAGGAAAAACACAAACGTATATGGCGAAAAAACTTGGATATAAGTACACGAGTGGCTATGCAAATATAGAAATGGGCCGAACAAAGCCCAGCTTAGAAATAGCCAAGCATATTGCAGATTTGCTAAATATCGGTGTTCAAGAGCTTTTTTTTGGTCAAAAGTTACACAAAAAGAGTAATAGTCTTGAGGAAGACCGTTCTTAAAAAGGGGAGACAAACAGAATGAATATCGAACATCCGATGGTGACGCAAATGAATGATTTCGGCTATCCAAAACGTTACTGGCCATATGAAATGTCCCGAAGTGGTTATCGATTAGAGGACGAGGACCGTGAGAAAGGATTTGATAATGATGAGACATCAGATGACATTTGATGCCCGAAAAGAAGCACAGCATTGCCTAGTACAAGCTGGCGGCTGGATCACTTTTCATCAAAAAGAGCCGATTTTTGCTTTCCCCACAGCAGAAGAAAAACGCACATACATGACCCTCATGGCAGAAAAAGCCGTTGATGACAAGAAGAAGGAAAGGAAGAATGCGACATGAATCGATTGAAGCAAATCATGACATTCCTGAAATGTTTGCTCAATGCGGGTCAAAACGAACAAGACATTCGGCAGTGGGCGAAGGATGACGGGAGATCGTAGCATGGTCCTTCATTTTATCATTGAAAAAGAACATTTATGCACAAAAGAGACATTGATAAACAGAATTCAAACAGCCGCTAAAGCGCAATGCAAAAGCAAAATAAAAGGCGCATTATCACTCGACATTCGCTCATTTTACAATATGCCCATTGATCTAGCGAACAGCCAAGACACGCGTACATCTGCTGAAAAAGGCTTGATACGCCCGGTACACATCAGCATTCTTCAACCAAATTTGCAGTATATAAAAGAAGCACTTCATGCCTTTACCGATGACGCCTCTTTACAGATTGTAGAATTAAGAGTTTCACAGTTTTATAGCATGCGTCCTCGAATGGAAATCATTTTAAATACGATGGGTGACGATATGAGATCCTCACCATCAAATAAGGAGACAAGCATATGAACGAGCCAAAACAACTCATGATTCAAGAAAACCAGACATTTGTCGGTGAAATGGAAAAAGGAAAGATTCAAGTCATTGTGTTAGATGGAAACGTAGGAACGGCTTATATGATGGATGTACCTGAGCATGGAAAAACGATTATTCAAACAGCAAAAGGGCATTTTGCAAGAGTCGATCATGAGATTGGTTTTAAAATCAGCTAGTCTGATGAACAAGAACAACTGAATAAGTCCAAGACGGAAAGCCTGCGGACACTGATCAAGACCCTATAAAAAGGGGCTGATTGGTGTCCGTTTTTTATTTTCTTAAAAAAGGGAGAGAGCACAGATGCAAGATTTACTGATCGAATATAAAAGAAGTTTAAAAGATGCCAGAAAACGATATGAACAATTGAAAGACAAAGAAGAGAAACAGATGTCAGATCAGGACAAACATGATCAAAAAATGATCGCCAGTATGGTCAGTGATTTAGAATATGTGGTGGAATGGCTTCAAATCGGTAGAGAGCCAGGCGCACGCAGAGGATTAGATAGACGGTCTGTGTACCAGCGCACCATTCTTGCTAATCAAGAGGTGTTAGAGGCTTTATCACATGAATACACCCTCATTCAAGAGAAAGAAAGAGAGGTAAGTGAGCGGGACAAAAGGCGAATTGACGAAGCCTTATCCGTTTTGACAGATCGAGAGAAAGACGTATTTTTTATGCACACAACGCAGGGTCTGTCATTTAGCGAGATTGCGATCATGCTAGATGTAAAAAAAGGAACAGTCCAAAAACATATGGAAAGAGCTCGGACCAAAATGTCCAAAAAAGTACAAGAACGCCTATTCAAAGCAGCTGAATAGGCGTTTTTTCTTTCATCACATCAATCTTCAAAAGCTTGTCTTACAGTTGCCACCTATAGTTAGAAAGACCAAACGAATGTTTGCTAGCCCGGCACAAATGATTTCTCTTCAGGGAATCATTCGAACTAAAAGGAGGCGGCAGGTGAATGTAAATGAAAGATAAACGGATAGAGGCTAAGCAGGATTATATGAAAGGGATGACGTACCAGCAGCTAGCGGATCAATACAACGTCTCCATCCATACCGTCAAATCATGGAAAAGACGATACGGCTGGCAAAGACAAAAAACACCGTCAAAGCAGGCGCACTCGATCTTTCATCAATTTCTTTCAGATGAAACGATTGAAATCATGGAAAAAATGGATGGGCGCACATCTCTTGATATCATCTGGGATCAAATTCAAATTCAATACGCAGCCATTATTCGAGCGCAGCGCATCATGCATGTAGCAGATCAAGATGACATGATCAAAGAACTGAAAAAGGCGACGTACTTGCCTTCTTCATTAGAGGAAGAAACAGGCGAAGGCATTCATCCAGAGCCAGAGATCACGGCAGAGGAATTTTCGTTTCAATTTTCATGGGATCGGCATGCTACTTTTTTAAATGCCCAATCTCGTGCAATGGGAGAGCTAAGACGGCTGATTAAACAGTTTGAAGAGCTCGCTCACGCAAAAGATGAACGAAGATTAAAGCTGAAGCAAATTGAGCTGACAATCGAAAAAACAAAAAAAGCAGTTCGTGAGGAAAAAGAAGAAGATCTTCATATCATGATCAAAAGAAAAGAGGACGATTCATGACGCCGTTGATTGAAAAAGAAGTCAATCCTCACTTTGAACACTTTTTGTTCGATTGGAACCAAAAGTTTCAGTTTTTAGTAGGCGGTTATGGCTCCTCCAAAAGCTATCACATTGCTTTAAAGCTGATTTTAAAACTGCTTGAGGAAAAACGGACAGCACTTGTCATTCGAGAAGTGTATGATACGCACCGGGAGTCGACCTACTCTCTTTTACAAGAAATCGTCAGCGATCTTGGCATCGATCATCTAGTAAAGTGCCGCAGTTCACCGCTTGCACTCACTTTTCGCAATGGGAGCAGCATTTTATTTAAAGGACTGGACAAGCCTGAGAAATTGAAGTCGATCAACAACATCTCAATTATTTGGATTGAGGAGTGTTCCGAGGTTTCTTATGAAGGGTTTAAAGAACTGCTTGGAAGGCTGAGACATCCGGTTTTACCTCTTTATATGATGTTATCGACGAATCCCGTTGGTCAGGATAATTGGACGTACAGACATTTCTTTCGAGATGAACAGCTGAAACGTTTTGTCCTTGATGACGAAACCTTATACAAACAGCGAACCATCGTGATAAAAGATACGTACTATCACCACTCAACAGCAGAAGACAATCTATTTCTTCCTAAAAGCTATGTCAAGCAGCTGGATGAGCTAAAAGAATACGATCCAGATCTTTATCGAATTGCAAGGAAAGGATACTTCGGTATCAATGGCACAAAAGTGTTTCCACAATTTGAGGTCAGACAGCATGCCGACGTATTAGAAGCGATCGGGCAAATTAAAAGACCGCTGAAACGAGCGGGGATGGATTTTGGATTTGTCGAATCCTACAATGCGCTCATTCGGTTAGCTGTCGATCATGAAAAAAAGTACTTATATATTTATTGGGAATATTACGATCGCGGGAAAACGGATGATGAAACAGCTGTTGATTTGAAAGAATTTGTTGAATCAAAGGAACTCATTAAGGCAGATGCAGCAGAGCCTAAAACGATTCACTATTTTCGGCAGCGCGGATTTCAAATGGTCGCTGCGCATAAGTTCCAAGGGTCACGTTTGCAATATACAAAGAAAATCAAACGATTTAAGAAAATCATTTGTTCTGATGCTTGCCCTTATACCATCTATGAACTTCAATCACTAACCTATAAGGCAGATAAGAACGGCCGCTTAGAGGAAGATGAATTTCAAATCGATCCCCACACATTATCCGCCATTTGGTATGCGCTAGATGATTATGAAGTGACCGATTTGAAACAGACTGCTTCAGAGCGGGTCCGTCCAAACCGAGAGAGGAGGTCCATACAATGAAACAATTAAAAGCAACGATTATGAAGGCCAACATGTCTGATCATACAAAACAAATGTATGAGGATGAATTTTCATACGAAAAAGACGACATTGTCCCCCCGCCCTACCATATCAATGAATTAAAAAGCATGGCAGAATACTCAACGATTCTTCAGCAATGTATAGATGCGTATCGAACAAACATTTTAGGCTTTGGCTTTGGGGTGGAATACGCCTTTGATTTTAATGCGGAAGATGTGAAACCGGTCAAAAAGAAGACAGCCGAGAAGGAATGGACAAGACTCGAAGAGTTTACGAAATACATGAACTATGATGAGTCTGCTGACGTAATTCTTGGTTATGTCCTAGAAGACCGGGAGAAAACAGGAAATGGCTTTTTAGAGGTGTTGCGGGATGGACAAGGAAAGCCGGCAGGAATCGAGTATTTGGATGCACTCCATATTCGCATTTGCAAGCTGAGTGAGCCAGTCGACGTCGAATTCCGCTACACAGAAAACGGCGAATTAAAGACGATGAATCGCAAGAAACGATTCCGAAAATATGTGCAGGTCATCAATGAGAAGAAAGTCTTTTTCAAGGAGTATGGTGACCCGCGCATATTAAATTGTGAAACAGGCAAGTACGATGATGCTACACCAGAACCGCTTCAAGCAACAGAAGTCATTCATTTTAAAATTGGCAGTGGGACGTATGGGATTCCCCGCTGGATTGGCAACATCGTCAATATGTATGGCGCACGAAAAGCAGAAGAGCTGAATTATCTTTATTTTAAGCAAGGACGGCATGTACCTGGTGCCATCATTGTCGAAAACGGCATGCTGTCAGAGACTTCTTATCAGCAGCTACAAGATTATATGGATGATATTGAAGGGTCTGACCATGCGCATAAGTTTTTATTGCTTGAAGTAGAAGGGCTTCCGACAGAAAAAGGATTAACAGGTGAAGAAGATGTATCAAATGTCAAAGTGAACTTTAAATCCTTGGCGGAAATCCTGCAAGAGGATGCGCTCTTTTTAGAATACGATGAAAAGACGAGAAACAAAATTCGCTCCGCTTTTCGTCTGCCGCCTATTTACACAGGAGAGTCACAAGATTATAACAAGGCTACAGCAGATACCGCACGAAAAACAACGGAGGAGCAAGTGTTTCAGCCAGAGCGGCATCTTATTACAGGGAAGCTCAATACTCTTTTTCTCCCGGATTTAGATATATGGCATGTCCGCTTTCTATTAAATGGTCCTGACTTTAGAGATCCATTAGAGATAGCAAAGGTTCTGACACCATTTATTCAGGCTGGGGCAGTATCGCCAAATGATTTACGAGATCTTGCGGGGCGTATTCTTGGCAAGACGTTAGAGGAATGGCCGGAAGAATTCTACCACCGACCTTTAGAAAGCCGCATAAAAATAGCTGATGGGCTGTCTCCATCTGAGTCAAACCAGCTGGAGAAATAAAAGGACGTGAGCTTTTTTGAAAGGGGGTGAACATATGCCAAGGGAATTAAAAAACGCAAAAATTACACATGTTTCCTATGTGGACAAGGCCGCCAACCAAAAGAAATTTTTCTTGATGAAAGCAAAGAAAAAGCAGCCTGACTTTCAAAAAGAAGTCAGTGTCCTGACGAAGGCAGAGGATGCCCATCGCCTCGTATATGGCGTCGTGTATGAACCCAATACACCTGATGCACATCAAGACTTTATGTCGGCCAAAGAAATTGAAAGAGCAGCACACGGTTTTATGAAAGATGCCCGTCACATTGATAAACAGCATGATTTTCAAGACGGTGTTGGCGAAGTCGTCGAATCATACATTGCCCCAGCGGATTTTGAAGTAGGCGGGGAGCTGATTCAAAAAGGATCTTGGGTACTTGTGACAAAGGCATCACAAGATATTTGGGACCAAATTCAGCAAGGCCATATTACAGGCTACTCAATGGCTGGAACAGCAGACATCATCGCAATAGAGGAACACGATCAGCTCCTGTCTCAAGAAACGAACGAGAGAGGGCTTTTTTCTTTGCTGAAAAATTTCTTTTTGAAAGAGGAAGGTGCAAATATGCCACAACAATTTTGGAGCGTTTTAGATCATCTGCTGGAAACGTTGCAGTCAAGTGATGGTGATGAGTCTAGCGTAAGAGCGGCACTTGAACAATTGATTCCAATTGTGCAGGATGTGTTGAAAACAAATGATGTCCTCCAAACGATTGGCGAAAGACCAGCATCCGTTCAAAAGCAAGATGCCGGATTAACGACTGATCAAGTACGCGAACTAGAAAAAGCAAAAATGGCCATCGACAACGTTTTACAACAAGCGGATAAACAAGGGACAGATCAAGCAGGTGAAGAAGAACCTGTACAAAAAGTGCTGGAGCAAGTGGTTGCGCCAATTCGTCATCAGCTCTCTTCCTTAGAGAAATCAGCAGGTAGAGAAAAAGCAGCGATTCAGGAAGTGCTTCAGCAACAGCTACTGCCTATTTCAGAGCGGATACACATGCTTGAAAAAGCGCGGGGCATTTCTAAACAAACAAATCACGATACACAAAATGATATGACAAAGCCCATATGGGATGGCTTACTATAAGCCTAAATAAGGAGGAAAAAGTGTGAGAAATCAAGAGTTGATTCGCAAGGCTGAAATGACACTTGCCAGCTTAAAAACAGGCGGTCTCATGAACGCAGCCCAATCCAACACATTCATTAGAATGATGCAAAATACACCAACCGTTTTAAATGATGCACGTATCATTCCAATGGAAAGTGATTCACAAAAAATCGAAAAAATCGGCTTCGGTCAGCGCATTTTACGCCCAGCAGAAGAAGGCAAAGCGCTTGATGCAAAAGACCGTGTTGTCCCAGCGACAAGCACTGTCCAGCTCAATGCAAAAGAAGTCATTGCTGAGATCCATATGACGTACGACAGCATTGAAAACAACATTGAAAAAGACGGGATTCAGCAAACTATTATGCAAATGCTGGCGGAACGAGCGGCAGTCGATATTGAAGAACTGATCGTCAACGGTGATACAACATCACAAGATCCATTTTTAGCTCAAATGGATGGCGTACGAAAACAGGCAGTTTCTCATATTGTCGATGCGAATGGAGCGGAAATTAGCCGTCAAATGTTCAAACAAGCCTATAAAGCGATGCCATCAAAATATTTACGTGTACCTCAGGATTTCCGTTTTTATACATCCCCAAGTTTAGAGGTCGAGTGGAAAGACCAAGTAGCAAACCGTCAGACAGGTCTCGGAGATGCGGCGATTCAAGGCGGACTTTCTTCTGCATTCGGTGTTCCGGTCAAAGGTCTTGCCAATATGCAGCCATATGATGAAGAAGGAACAGACGTATCAGATATTTTACTGACACACCCGAAAAACATTATCGTAGGGTTTTCTCGCAATATTCGTATTGAAGTAGAAAAAGATATTCGCAGCCGTAAGTTTATCATTGTTCTGACAGCGAAGCTCGACAGCAAATTTGAGGAAGAGGATGCTGTAGCCAAAGTAATGAAAGTGAAAGAGTAGGTGACAGCAGGCTATGATCATTTCTGCTGAGGAACTACAAGCCTATTCTGTATTTGATCGCGTGAAAAATCGTTCTGTAGAGAGACTAGCGGCAGATATTATTGAAGCAGAAGCAGCGGTATTTCAAATGGTCGGGCACGATTTTACACATGAAAAATATCAGCCCATTCCTGAAAAAGCAAGGATCGCCTTATTAAAAATGGCCCAGTATTTTGCCATGCTGAATGATGATGAATCCATGATGAAAGGCTTGACTTCAGAAAAAATGGGTGATTATTCATATGCAAAGGCAGCGGACAAAGTGAAAGGCAGACCTTATGTGTATGCCCTTCTTGTTGATTATATTGAACCTTCATTAACTGGCGGCAGCGCCAATTTAAAGGTGAGATCATTATGAGCTATGATTCTCTATTAACGGATCGCTGTGATCTTTTTCACTTGGAGAATGAGGAGGCAGTCCGCGGCAAATTTGGTATACCAGCAGGAGATCTGCAGACGGATCTCACTTATCCTGATACACCAAGTATGAGAGATGTGGCTTGCTATGTTGTAGAAAAAAGCCAGTCACTCGTGCAAGAAGAACCGAATACAGTCATCTATCAGTCCTATCTCGTCCATTTCCCTTTAGCAAGCGACATTCGTTTGCATGACAAAATGGTGTGGAACGGCATCTCACTCAAGTTGCAGCAGCCAAAAAGAGTGAAAAATCATCACATGGAAGTGATGGCCGTCAGAAAGGAAAACTTATGAAAATTGATGGACTTGACCGGCTGCTATCCCAGCTCCAACAGGCAAATAGTGGCGGCTTAACGGCGCAATATCAAGAGTGGTTACAGGAAATGGGCTTACAGTTTTTAGACATCATTCAAGATGAAATCATCAAAGAAAAGGCTGTTGATACAGGCCGTCTCCTCAATTCCTTTCAAAAAGGTGACAAGGAGAATCACTTTCTCACTTCCCGAGGCGGGCTCACGCTAGAAGTAGGGACACAGCTTGATTATGCCTCTTACGTGAATGATGGACATGCCATTTCTTCAAATGGAGAACGAAGATGGGTGCCTGGCAGATGGAACGGCAGCCACTTTGAATATGATCCGAATGCCAGTACTGGCATGATGCTTTCATCTCAATGGATTGAAGGAAATGGGTACTGGGATCATGCCGTCATGCTGTATGAACAAATGTTTGAACACTCGCTGGATCGAAAGCTTCAAAGCTGGATCGATCGACATTTTGGGAGGTGATGGAATGAATCAAGAAGTCGGGGCAATCATGCATTATATATACACACACTTTCCTGTGAAAATGTATGATCGTCTTCTGCCAGAGCGTTTCCAAGTGCCATCTGTTTATGTGCCGCCAGTGACTGTCATTAGTGGTCCAGATACAGTGTCTACTTTTATGAAATCTTATTCGCTGCAAGTGAAAGTGTTTCATATGGATACAGAAAAAGCGCATGATGCGGCGGAAACAATCGTCGATGCATTGCTTGCTGATCGTCAAATCATTCAGATGATTAGTGAAGATGGAGAGGTGCTTGATGATTATGTCCGCATAAAAAGAGTGGAAACAAGAATCATAGATCAAGGTGTAGCAGCGATTGTCCTGACGTGGGATAGCAGCTATTGGTACAACCGAGATAAACAGCCAAGCCTAGAAGATATCAATTTTTCAGATGGGGTGATCAAACGTGAGCAAGACTAAAAAAACACAGCTCGATCAAACAGCGGGCGAAGAAAAAGAATTTGGCTTTTCATTTGAAGCCTTAAAAGAGCACAGCAAGGATCTTTTTGGGGTAAAACCAGAAATCCTTGAAGGTGCTCTTTTTTATATCAAACATCAACCAATTACAAAAACAGAAGCAAAGAAGCACATCGATGCTTTTTTGTCTAAGGAGGTTTAAAGGATGAACGGAGGCACTTTTACACCAGGTACAGAGAAAAAGCGTCCTGGCATTTACTTTAATTTTAAAACAACAGCAGAGCAGCGAATTACTTTAGGCGAGCGAGGAACAGTTGCACTTCCTCTTGTCATGAGCTGGGGAGAACCAAAAACTTTTATTTCCGTTTCCGATATGGAAGACTTAAATAAAAAGGTCGGGCTCAACATTGATGATAAGTCACTTCTTCTTTTCCGTGAAGCGAAGAAAAAAGCGCAAACGGTCTTGCTTTATCGTTTAAATGAAGGAGAGCCAGCCAAAGCGGAAATCGCAGAAAACTTTGTGGTCACAGCCAATTATGGTGGTCAAAAAGGAAATGAGATCACCATTCAAGTGGCAGAAAATGTACTCGACAGCACAAAACGTGACGTCATCACCTATCTTGGAACAGATATTGTCGATAAACAGGTGGTCAAAGATGTCAAAGATCTTGTGAAAAACAAATACGTTCAATTTTCTGGTGAAGGCGAAGCGGTCATTACTGCTGGAGCGGCTTTAAGCGGCGGGAAAAACGGTGTGGCAAGTGTCGCAGATTATACAGCTTTCCTAGAAGCAGCTGAAACGGAATACTTTGATGTCATTGCACTGCCAGTCGATAATAGTGAGCAATTAAAAGCAACATTCGCGTCATTTATTGAGCGTTTACGTGATAAGCAAGGACGTAAGGTACAAGGTGTTGTGGCTAACTATGCAGCTGATCAAGAAGGTATCATCAATGTCACAAGCGGTGTTGTGTTAGAAGACGGAACAGAACTCACGCCTGCTCAAACAACAGCTTGGGTCGCAGGAGCAAGTGCAGGAGCGAATTTTAATCAGTCACTGACCTTTGTTGAATACGAAGGCGCAGTCGATACATTAGAGCGTCTTGATAATGATCAAGTAGAATACCGTTTATCACAAGGAGAGTTTCTTTTCACTTTCGATGCAAGAGACCGCACGGTGAGCGTTGAAAAAGATATTAACTCTTTGACAAGCTTCACGGTTGAAAAGAACCAGCAAATGGCGAAAAACAAAATCATCCGTGTGCTAGATGCAATCAACAATGATTTAACATTTGAACTGAAAAATTTGATTAAATTACGCAAAGCCAATGGCAATGACATTCCAGCATCTGATGATGGTGTGCAGCTTGTGAAAACACTGATTACACAGTATCTCACACAACTTCAAGATGGAAGCGGCATTACAGGCTTTAACTCAGAAACAGACATCGTCATTGGCCTCAATGAAGATCGTGATGGATTTATCATCGATTTAGCAGTACAGCCAGTAGACGCAGCAGAAAAATTCTATTTCAATGTGGAGGTGAAGTAAGATGGCTTTTAAAGCGCAAAATACAATCTCAGGTAAAGAAGGTCGTCTTTTCTTAGAAGGTGAGGAACTTGCCTTTATCAAAACGTTTGAAGCAAACGTGGAGAAAAATAAATCAGAAGTGAACGTAATGGGCCGCCGAATGACTGGCCATAAAACAACTGGGGCAAATGGAACAGGAACGGCAACATTCTATAAAGTTACGTCACGTTTCGTTCAACTCATGCTCAACTATGTGAAAAAAGGGGAAGATCCTTATTTCACTCTTCAAGCGGTAATTGATGATAAATCATCAGGCCGAGGCACAGAGCGTGTGACATTATTCGATGTCAACTTTGATTCAGCTAAAATTGCTGGACTAGATGTCGATTCAGAGGCACTTGAAGAAGAAGTTCCATTTACATTTGAAGACTTTGATCTGCCTGAAAAGCTGAAGAATTCTTTCTAAGAAATGTGGAGGAAATTAGCTAAATAAAAACCAAATATGCTATAATGCAAATGTAATGAAAAGTGAATGCATTTGTAATGCACATTGCATTCAATAACACACAAAATTATGTTTACATGCAAAGCGATTTGCATACAATAAAAAGAAGCCAGGATGCGCTAACATCCCGGCAATGTACAATGAGGCCCTTCAAGGGGCTGGCTTATCAATTAGATAGTTTTAAGGATAGACTTTCCCTTTCACCTACCAAAGCTCAAGGGGAGTCTATTTTTTGTTTATATACGTCAACAAAGCAAGGATAAACATCCCGAATAAAAGCATTAGGGAAATCGCTTGGAACGTTGACATGAGCATCACCCCCTTCCTATCGGGGATGAGCCAGACACCCTTGAGCAAGCCGTTCAATTGTACGAGTTATATTATACATGAAAAGATTGGAAAGCACATTCAAAAAATGGATGTGCTTTTTTGCATTCAAAAAACAAACAAAAGGGAGTTTTTAAACATGAGCGAAAAACAAACATTTGATCTTTCATTTTTTATGCCAGGACAAACAGTAGAAGCAGAAGAGGTCAAAGTACCAATTTCTAAGCGTTTTGTTGATAAAAAAGGGAATGTCATTCCTTTTGTCTTCAAAGCGATTACTACGGAACGTATTGATGAACTGGAAAAAGAAAACACCACGTTCAAAAATGTCAAAGGCAGAGGCCGTGTGAAAGACTTAGACAGCCAGCGCTTCTACGCACGAATTGCCATTGAATCGACGATTTATCCAGATTTCCGCTCAAAGGAATTAAGAGAAGCCTACAGCACACAAGATCCAGTTGAAGTTGCAAAACGTGTTTTATCTGTCGGCGGTGAATACGCAAACTGGTTAAACAAAGCCATTGAAATCAACGGATTTGAAGACGAAATTGAAGATTTAGAAGACGCAGCAAAAAACTAATAAAAGATGGGGATAAGGAAGCGGTGTTTTTATATTACGCCATGCATGAGCTTCACTATTCCCCATCAGAACTTCTCGATTTATACGAAGCACCAAGACAATTTAAGGCATTCTTATTCGGACTCATCAGTTACAAACTCGACATGCTAGAAAAAGAAGCAAAGAAAGGAGGGAAATAAACTGGCGAAGCTCACTGCACGATTTGAATTAGAAGACAAAGTATCAAAGAAGCTGTTGCGCATTCAAAAACGTTTTCAAACGTTTGAGAAGCAGCTCAAACCATTTAGAAAACCGGTGAAAATAAGCCTGGAAATGGATGAAAAGAAGCTAAGGAACCTCAATTTATCGATGAGAAGGTTTTCTGTATTATCCATGAAGCTAGATCAAGGAATCTATCGTGATCTCAAATCATTAACAAACCAGCTGAACATGATACCGAAACAGATGATCATATCAATTCAAGCAAAAGGACTAGATGTCATTAAATCAAGTATAGATCGGCTGAAACAATCACAATCAAGTCCAATCCTGCTGACGTTCAAACTGAATGATCAGTTGTCAGGAAAAATGTCTTCAATCAAAAAATCAATCCTTCAACTCATGAACAGAACATACTATATGAGATTAAACATGGTTGACCAAGCTACCGCTGCCATTCAACGAATCAAAAAGACACTCAAAAGCTTGACAATGGCTAAACACGAAATCAGAGTATCTGTTCAAGACAATGCAAAGAGTAAGTTGAAAAAACGAGATCAGGCAGAGTCAGTTGTGAAAGAACAAAACATAAAAAAAGAACCTGAGGCTGTTAGTCCGTCGGTTAAAACGGATGAACCTAAGCAGGGTTGGCTCCAGAGTCTTGCTAATAAAGGATTAAGTGAAATTGAAAAATATGCAGGTGATGTTGCAGACAAGGTGAAAGAAAAATTAAGTCCTAGAAAGTTTTGGGACGAAAAGGCACTTCCTTGGGTTGAAAATAAAATGGAAGAGTACAAGCAAGATGTAATTGGAAGAATAAAAGAGAAGATTAAATTTAATCCTGAAAAAAAACTAGATGAATTGGTGACCAATGTATTAGATCGTCTCTTTGGTGCAGGTGATCAATCGAATGGAAGTAGCACTCCAACACCAACAACAGCGCCAACAACAGCGCCGACAACAGCGCCGACAACAGCGCCAACAACGGCGCCAACAACGGCACCAACAACAGCACCAACATCCACACCATCAAATTCAGCTCCCAATAAGAAATCTAAGCCGCGAGGTGGTAAAGGTTTGTTTCGCAATAGTTGTTGTTCCTGTTGTGCAAGAGGTTTAAGCAGGGGAGGATCTACTAAAACCAAAAATAGAAATGGTCAATCACCAAGACAACCTAGAAATCCAAATGCCACAACAAGAACCGAAATGAATAGAAGACCTCCAAGTAAATTAGGGGATGCGTTGAAAAATATCGGTAAAGGGAGCGGCAAATTATTAAAAAAAGTACCTATTCTAGGCAGTGTACTTAGTGCAACAAACCTAATTGGTATGAAAAAAGAGAATGCTGGTGAAAAGATCGGTGCGACTGGAGGCGGCATCGCCGGAGGGATGGCAGGTGCAGCAGCAGGTGCAGCTATTGGAAGTGTAGTACCAGGAGTAGGCACAGCCATCGGCGGCCTAGTAGGCGGCATCGCTGGCAGTATGGGCGGAGAATCTATCGGTGAAACAATTGGAAAATGGTTTGATGGCGGCGGATTTGAGAAGATTGGCCAAAAAGCCATTGAAATCAAAGATCAAATTGTTGAAGTGTGGTCTACAGTCGCAGACTGGTTTATCCAAAATGTGTGGACACCATTAAGCAGCACGGTTGGAACCGTAGCAACCACGATCTGGACAAGTCTAGTCAATGCCTGGACATGGATACAAGAAACATTCAGTGCAGTAGCAGGCTGGTTTATCGAAAACGTCTGGACACCACTAAGTGGTACAGTCGTTACAGTAGCAACCACGATTTGGACAAGTCTAGTCAATGCCTGGACATGGATACAAGAAACATTCAGTGCAGTAGCAGGCTGGTTTATCGAAAACGTCTGGACACCGCTAAGCGACACAGTCGTTACAGTAGCAACCACGATCTGGTCAAGTCTAGTCAATGCCTGGACGTGGATACAAGAAACATTCAGTGCAGTAGCAGGCTGGTTTATTGAGAATGTGTGGACACCGCTAAGCAGCACAGTTGTTACAGTCGCTACTGGGATTTGGACAGCATTATCAAATGCGTGGAAAACCATTCAATCAATTTTTGGAGCAGTATCCTCTTGGTTTATGAACAATGTATGGAATCCGCTTGTAGAAACGGTTGGAACCATCAAAGATAGCATTGGTAAGAAGTTTGAAGAAGCGTATAAAGTGGTGACAGATATATGGAATGGATTATCCAAATGGTTTAAAGATAATATTCAGACACCGATCGTAAAAGTGGCTGGTGCCATAAGTGATGGTTTTTCTGCAGCATTTGGTTGGGTTCAAAAGATTTTTGAAAAAGCAGGCGGTATTGTAGATGTTGTAATAAATTGGATCGTTGGAAAGAAAAAACCTGATAATAATGCAACAGGCGGCTATATCACCCAACCTACCTTATCATGGATTGGTGAAGCAGGTAACGAATTTGTCATTCCAACTCAAAATAACCGGGGACGTGGGAAGATGCTGCTTGCACAGGCTGCTTCTCATCTTGGAATGTCTGTTGTGTCAAGCAGCAGCGGAGCAGCAAGTCCAGTTTCTAGCTCTCCAGCTCCAATAACGCCAAATGCTCCAGCAGCTCCAAATGCTTCTGCCGGTTCGATTGGTGGAGCGGTTTCAATGAATGGAAACATCCAAGCTGCCAGCATAGGCGAGCAATTTAATCATGATTTTGAACAAGGGCTGAATCAAAAGGTGGTTTCACTTGATCAATGGAAGCAAAAAAACATTCAGCAGCCATTTAATCAAATGACATCAGATTCAGGAAAGTACGGACAACAAACGGTATCGGCATTTGCTACTAGCCAGCAAATGACACCAACAGGAACTGATAGCTTTTTGCAAAGTCGTATAAAAGCACCATACCAACAAGTGATGACAGCATCACCAACTTGGGGTTCTGGAACTGTTAGTGGCTTTGCAACAGGTCAAAATGCCACATCAATTGGCACAAGCCAATATGTAGACCAACACGTCAAACAACCATTCCTGCAAGCCAAACAAGAATCACCAGGATGGGGTTCAGGAATGATCGACGCCTTCAATAGCGGCATGCGTTCAAAA
This sequence comes from Bacillus sp. AK25, assembly GCF_048270685.1. Taxonomy (NCBI): domain Bacteria; kingdom Bacillati; phylum Bacillota; class Bacilli; order Caryophanales; family Bacillaceae; genus Bacillus; species Bacillus sp. AK25. The sequence continues at coordinate 2,729,500 of NZ_JBLUWC010000001.1, read as the reverse complement.
GCAAGTGAAGTCACACAAGCTGCCAAAGAAATGGCGAAGAAAGTGGAACAGGCGTTTAGAGAAGAACTAGACATTCATTCTCCTTCACGTGTCATGATGAGTCTAGGGAAATTCGCATCGATTGGTGTCGTCAAAGGGCTCGATTCAGTTGATGTGAAAAAGTTTGCTGAAAATCAAGCGGGTTCATTAATCGGAGCGTTCAGCGGTATGGGTGCTTCAGGTCTTAGTGTTCAGCAATGGCTTATGGCAGCTCTGATGGCGACTGGCACATCGATGAGCTGGCTTCCAGGTCTTATGACAATCGCTCAGCACGAATCAAATGGTAACCCGAAAGCCATCAACTTGTGGGATTCCAACGCCAAGAAGGGAACGCCTTCTAAAGGGTTAATGCAAACCATTGGTCCGACCTTCCATTCCAATAAAGGCAAGGGCATGAATGATATTTGGAACCCAATTCATAATGCCGTAGCAGCCATTAACTACATTAAGGGCAGATATGGAACAGTCTTCAATACACCGGGATTACGGAGTATGAGAAGAGGCGGTCCTTATAAAGGCTACGCCAATGGCGGACTGATCACTCAGGAGCAGGTAGCTAGAGTCGGTGAAGGAAACAAACGCGAATGGATTATTCCAGAAGAAAGAGGCATTCGCGGGAGGTATTTATTGACGCAGGCAGCCAAGGCACTTGGGATGCAAGTCTATGATCCATCAAATGCATCTGCTCCTTTACCAGAATCACAGATGCAGCAAGTCACCTCAGCACAGTCAGTTGGGAATACAACAACGTCTGGTAATAAACAAATCACCATCCAGTTCAATGGTGATCAGCATTTCCATAATGGACAGGATCAGCAATCGCTTGTCGAAAAAATTAGACAAATGCTTATAGACGAACTGGAAGTAGAGCTTCAGACAGGAACGAAAGGGGTCGTGATCGATGGGTAAATCAGTGTATCAATTGTGGATTTCCCAAGGCAAGGAGAAGCTGCGATTCCCTGTGCTTCCATCCGAACTTGAGATCACAAATAATGTACAAAATGAAACAGTGAAGGTCTCCTCCTTTGGAGAACTGACTTTTATTGATGTACCATCAGCTAAACAAGTATCATTCACCTCATTATTTCCTAAGAAATATTCGCCAATTGCAGAATATAAAAGCATTCCATCACCAGAGAATGCAATAGCGAAAATTGAACGAATGATGCGTTCAAAGAAGTCTGTGCGACTGATTGTGACAGGGACTAAAATCAATATGACGTGCAGCATTGAGAGCTTCACACACAAGGAAGGGTCTTATGACATAGGCGATCGTGAATTTACGATCGCACTAAAGGAATATAAAACCGCATCGCCTAGGAAAATCAAACGAAAGAAAAAAGCGAAACAAACGAAAAAGAAAAGACCCTCAAAAACACCACCAAAATTGTACACTGTCAAAAAAGGAGATACTCTGTGGGCCATTTCAGGCCGTTTTTATGGCGATAGTACAAAATGGCGGCGTATTTGGAATGCCAATAAAGCAGCGATGATCAAACGAAGTAAACGGAATATTAAACAGCCGGGACATTGGATTTTTCCAGGGCAAAAATTGAAAATACCACAATAGGGGGGGCTGACATTGATTGAGCTTTTTGCCATCAGAAGCGGCACGATGTATGAGCTTGTCACAGAGAGTGTGACACTTCAGGGGCAAAGGTATCAGGCCCCTCGCTCTATTCAGGCGAACATTATCACAAAGCAAGGCAGTCAAACATATTACCGTGTCTCAGAAGGAGACACGGTTCTTTTTAAATGGAAAGGAAAAGAGCTGTTCAGAGGCATCGTGTTTTCTAGGACGCCTGTTGAAGGAAAGCTGACCTTTACCGCATACGATATGCTCCAATATTTAGTGAAAAACCAAGATGTATATGTTTTTTCAAATCAACGGGCAGATCAAATTTTGAGGCGGATCGGGGCAGACTTTCAAATTCCTATGACATCCATCGCAAATACAGGACATGTCATGAAGTCTCTCGTCTTTAAAAATGACACGAGTTTATATGACATCATTTTAAAAGCATTGAAGGAAACGAAGCGGCAAACCGGTAGAAATTATCAAATTTATTCTGCTAAAGGCAAGATGGGGCTGAGAGCTTGGCCCGATCCAGAGGACGTGTGGGTCATTGAATCAGGCGTCAACCTCATCGGTTATCAGTACAGCACCTCCATTGAAGAGACAGCAACACGTGTGAAGATGCGCACGTCTGTAGACGAACAGGGGAAGAATAAGAAAAAAGGTAGCAAATCAGATATTGTGGTGATCGAACAGGACAAAGCGGGTCAGAGTCAGTACGGCATTTTACAGCATGTAGAGACGGTCACAGGTCAAATCAACCAGCCGCAGCTTCAAAAAAGAGCGAAAGTACGCCTAGCTGAAAAAAAAGGCGTCAAACAAGAAGTGAAAAGCATACAAGCACTCGGAATCCCTGAACTGCAAAGCGGTCTGCCAATCTATTTGAAAATCCCTGAAATCAACATCAAAAAAACCTACTGGATCGATCAAGACAAGCATGAATTCAATGGAGTGAAGCACACCATGACAATTGACGTCGTTGAGAAAAATTCCATGCCAAAGGGTGATCAAGCATGAGATTAAGTGAAGCAATTAAACGACTCGCTGTCAATGCAGTAGATGCAGCTTCTCCAATTGATCTGGTGATTGGAGAGGTCACAATGGTTTCTCCTCTTCACATCCGATTAAATGAAAACAGTAAGCTGATCATTCCAGAAGAACTGCTTATTTGGCCTAAACGCTTAAATAAGGGTGAGGATGATGAGTTGAAAAGGGGAGACAGCATTATGGTACTTGCAATGGCAGGAGGGCAGTCCTTTTACATCATCGACAAATTGTAAGGGAGGTGATGAATGTGGCACTTTCACCAGAGGAAGAAATCGAGGAAACAGAAGAAGACGAAGAGGTAGAAACCTCGACGACGTATCGCATAGATTTTGAAAATGGTAGGCTGACAAATGAAGCCATTACAGGCATTGAAGCGATCCGACAATTTATTTATATGACATTGCGAACAGAGCGCTATGCACATCCCATTTACAGTCACGACATTGGCACTGAAATTCAGGAGCTATTGACCGATACAGAAGCAACAGATGAATACAAAGAAATGGAGATTCCAAGATTGCTAGAAGAAGCATTGGTCGTTGATGAGCGGATTGATCATATTGAAGAGATAGAAGTCACGAAACAAAATGATGCCTTTCAAGTCAAACTAGCCATTGTCACAGATGAAGGCACATTAGAAATAGAGGAGGTGATGGAGGGAGATGTTTGAGGAGCAAACGTATGAGGCGTTGATGGAAAGAATGCTGGACAGGCTGCCAGATGATATAGACAAAAGAGAAAATAGCGTCATTTGGAATGCCTTGGCACCTGCTGCTGCTGAACTGGCTCAGTCGTATATTTGGCTTGATCAAGTATTTGAGCTTGTCTTTGCTGATACAGCACAGGGGGAATTTTTAGATAGACGAGCAGCAGAAGTGGGGATTGAACGAAAGCCAGCCACCAAAGCGGTCTGGTCCGTAACCATTCAACCAGAGAACGTAAACATTCCAGCAGGATCAAGATTCTTTATTGAAGACGTTTATTTTCAATTTTCAAAGGACGGTACACTAGAATGCGAGACAACAGGTACAGCCGGCAATGGGCAATTAACAGGTCAGCCGCTGCTATCGCTTGATACCATTCCGGGTCTAGAGTCGATGATCATGAAGGAATTGGTGATACCAGGGCAAGAGGAAGAAGATGATGCGTCATTATACGATCGGTATTTAATACGCGCAAGGCGAGAGGCTGTCAGTGCCAACAGAGCACATTACAAAAAGTGGGCCGAGGAAGTGGTTGGTGTCGGCAGAGCGAAAGTATTCCCGCTATGGAATGGAGAGGGAACGGTCAAAATTGTCATCACCGATGGCAATCTAGATGTAGCCTCTGAGCTTCTTGTCAAAAGGGTCCAGGAGTATATCGATCCTGTACCGGGAGAAGGAGAAGGGCAAGCTCCTATTGGTTCAAAAGCAACCGTGGAAAGCGCCAAGTGGCTGGATATTGACGTAGAAGTGTCCGTCGAACTTCAGATGGACTGGACACTTGAAGGTGCGCAAAAAGAAATAGAAGAAAAGGTCAAAGCACTGTTAAAATCAATCGCATTTGAAAAAAGTACGATTCGAATGTCCGCCTTAAATGATATTTTGTACCATTCAGAGAGTGTGTCCGATTATGCAAACGTCTTATTGAATGGGGAGTCAAAAAACTTAGTATTACAAGACATTGAGATACCACGTCTGAGGCAGGTGAAGGTTATTGAGCAAACTTAATGAAATGAAAAACTACTTGCCGCCTTATTTCACAGAGATTTATGATGTGGATCATTTACTAAAAACAGAGGCACCAGAGTTTGAACAATTGGACGAATCCATTTTTGATCTAACGGAACAGTTTTTCCCTTTAACAGCGACGTGGGGATTGAATCGGTGGGAAAGAATGCTCAAGGTGCAGCGAGAGTCAGATGATTCGATTGAGCTGCGCAGGGCACGATTAATCAATATGATGTCGAACATTCCACCAATTACGTATCTGTCATTAGAGAAATCTGTGAATCGATTTCTTAAAAATCCAAGTGCGATCATCCGTCTTACAGTCAACCGTTATCATTTTGCATTGCGTGTCAACCTAGATGACCTGCAAAACACAAGATATATCGTCGAAATACTCGAAACGTTAAAGCCAGCACATTTGGCGTATACGTTCACCGCCAGTCATCATACTGATGTTCATGAAACAAATGATCATCACCAGCGGCTCACACTGCGAAGCAGAGTGGGCTTTTTCGATCATATTCCAATTTTACTCAATGGTGAATTCGTATTAAATGGAACGTTCTATCTCAGCGGGATACGAGGTACTACAGAAGTCCCTGCTCGTTTTCGGCATTCATTAAAGATGAGAATGCCGCTTCAACAAGAGAAAGAAACAGCATATCGTATGAATTATGTCATGACTGGAGCATCGCATGAAACGAAGCAAGCAGCTACGCTGACTTTGCGCGCAAAGAACCAGCTTTTACATCAAACAAAAAAGAGGATGACGTTCCGCTTACCGGTACATGTTCAAAATGAACAAGGCGGCAGTTTACTGATCAAGGAACATTACTGGATTCTCGATGGATCCGTTCCACTTGATGGATCAAAAATGCTAGCAGCAACTTCTAAAAAAATAGACCTATAAGGAGGATCACAATGGCTGATCAATTAACCGTAACCACACTATATGCACGTCAACAAATGGCAAAGGCACGAGCAGAAGGAACAAAACTCACAAAAGTCGTCAAAATGGCATTCGGAAATGGAGGAACAAAGGATGGAAAACCGATCTCTCTTGACGGAACCGAACAAGCACTCAAAAAAGAACTGGTTCAAAAAAATATTGATTCATTTACCATCATGGAACCGGCAAAAATCCGCTACACCTGCACCATCGCTGAAGGAGAACTCGCAGGCGAAGTCATCAATGAACTAGCCCTTGTCGACGAAGCCGGCAAATTCACCGCCATCCGCACCATGACAGACAAACAAAAAGACGGCGACATCGAATTTGTTTTTGAGATTGATGATATTTATTAATGGAGGGGAAAAGAAGTGGACATAAAATCACCTTTACCGTTTGAAACCTCTGACAAAGCCCATGCCAATTTATTTAACCGGATGGTCGATACACTTGTGGAGAATGACAATGCGCTCAGTCAACAAATAGCAGGGATCACGAATGAAACCTTGTTCATTTTAAAAGGTGATCAAGCCATTCAAGATGCATCAGTCAGTGGTGAGGAATATCCAATTGGCATTACGTTTATGGATATTGGCCAAGCCAATGATACGGGATATCCGACGAGATATGGCTTTGTGAAGAATGAGAAGATCAGTAATTTTCGATTTGTACAATACTATTATGGCACTGGAAACGAAGCAGGCAGCTATTTTGATAGTACAGGTACATGGTGCCGTCACTGGTGGACTGGTTCGGGTTGGACCGACTGGCATAAACTCTCTGGGTTCCTTCATACCAATATTGGTACAACTGGAAAGCAGTTATTAACCAAAGCAGAGTATCAAAAAGTCCTTTTTAATCGAAAAATTAAAGACAGTCATAACAATTTTGATATCAAAAATAATCGGTTCATCTGCCCTGAAAACGGAATGTATTCAGTGAATGCAGGTGTTTATATTGAAAGCTTTCAACGATACGCGAACTTTGAATTATCGATCTATTTGAATGGAATAAGGTATAAAAACATTGCACATCACAGACAACGACCTGAAAGCCCCTCTGATACAGGGATTTTAAATACGGGTCTTTATGGTGCTGCGAATGTACCGGCTAATAAAGGGGATTATTTAGAAATCTATATTTATGCAAATTATGAGGGAGACGTTAGTCGTTATGTATCAGATAAATCAGGTTGGTTCAACTATTTCGATATTATGGAAATAGGGGGACGAAATTTCCCAAGAGTGTAGGAGGATTCAGATGATTTTATATGAAGCCATTAAGTATAAATACCCCGCTGCGGACCCGCAAAAGGATTTTGAACTAAGAAATGATGGTGACGGTTCGTATATAAACGAGTGGCATTTAGATGTGAAAAAGCCAACGACAGAAGAATTAAAAAAATGGTGGGAGGAATCCAAAGCCAACCCGAGGTATCAACCACCTCTTCCACTTGATTATCTAGCACAAGAAGTAGCCAAAGAAAAGCTGATGAGAAAACAACTTGAACACCAATGTGATCTTCTAACAAACGAACTAAAGGCGCTAAAAAATGAGATCCTCTTCATTAAAGGAGGGAGTGAAACATGAATTATTGGGTCATGGCATCATATTTTCAATGGGTCACACCTGGGTTGGTCAAACAAGCCATTGAATTAGGGGATTGTTCAATGGAAGAGATGAAAGAGGGATATCACCAGCACATACTGACTTTAGAGCAATTAAAAGAAATTGACCCAAACTTTCTGAAAGAAGGAGTAGATCGAAATGGAAATAAAAAAACCAAAGTCATTTGAAGTTAGCGACAAAGCCCATGCTGATTTATTCAATGACATGGTAAAGGTTTTACTTGAGAATGATCAGGGACTGTTAGAACAACTCATTGGCCATATTGATGACACCAAGCCACATGCATCTGAAGAAGAGAAGAAGAAATGGAATGAATCGCAGTTATATAAGATCACAGGTGATGACGGCAAACACTTGATCTCTGTTTCAGCTGACAAAAATATTTATGATGAGATAAAAGATAAGGGGACCTGTACTTTCATTGCATCCCCAGGGGTAGAAGATTCCCCAGCACCCAGCAATGCTTATTTAAGAGGAATACAGACTGTTGGACAAAATAACATTGGTACTGGATTTGCGGTAGACACGTCGGGTTATGCATATTACTTCTTCTATAATTCTACCCATGTATCTATCACTTGGACGCAGCTGCCGAGAACAGTTGATAAAGATAAATGGAATGGCAGCCAATTAATTAAAATTACAAATGACACGGGTGGCGTACGTGTATCTGTAGGAACTGCAGAGAGTTTACTCGATAAAATTACACAGGCGGGAAAAACATTTGGCACATTTTATTCTCCAGCTGGTGTACAGGACAATCCTTCAGCTTTATCTGCACGCGGTTTTTATCACTTTACATCTGCGGACAGTAATAACAAGGGGACGTTTGGATGGGTGATTGCTGTAGATTATCGCAATAACGTCTTTACGAATTATCTTGATTTAAATTTAGGCTGGCAGGGCTGGCGTAGATTACTGTCTGATGCGGATGATGAGGTGAAGTGGAACAAGGTAGAACTTCCGCAGCTCGATAATGGTTGGAAAATATATAATTCTGTCGATGGTATTCCCCACACCGTGCAATATAGTAAAGATGCATTAGGTGTGGTTGAAATTATTGGGTCAATTACCGGTGGTAAGGTTGGTTTTGACTCTGTTGCTTTTACCTTAAAAGAAGGATTTAGACCAATGCAATCGACTCACTTTATTGGAGTAGCGTCAAGCATAGGTAAGAGTAGTACACCACAAATTCATAGGACATCAATCGGGACAGATGGGAAAGTTTGTGTCCAATATTGTTCTAATGATCTGAATCCTAATGAATTTATCACGTTTGGTTTCCGATTTAGAACGAAGTGAACTAGCTGCTTTTACCATAATATCTGTCTTAAATAATATAGTTTTTTTGAAAGGAGAAACAATCATAAAAACACCTCAACCTTTTAAGACGAGTGATAAAGCTCATGCAGATCTCTTTAACGATTTAGTGAAAATTTTGATTGAAAATGATCAGGAACTACTAGAACAATTCGACCTTCATAAGGGAGATCCAATTCCTCACGTATCTGGTTCAGAAAAGAAAAAATGGAATGAATCACAGCTATATAAACTGACAAATGATAACGGGTCCCAATTGATTAATATCCCTGCTGGTGGCAGTATCTACGAGGGAATTAAAGCGCTAGGGGCTTGCTCATTTTATGCGCCAGGTGGTTCTGGAGTAGTCGATTCTCCAGCTATAGGCAATGCTGCATTAAGAGGTTTTCAGCTAGTAGGTCAAAATAATATCGGTGTAGGAATCGCAATCGACACTTCAGGCAATGCATTTTGTTTTTACTATCATGTGAATGACATTGCGATCAATTGGCTGCAAATGCCTACTCAAAACGAAAAAAAGAAATGGGATGCAGGACAATTATCTAAAATTACTGCTGACGATGGAAAAGCTTTTGAAAGAATTAATGCGGATGATCCTAGTATTTTAGATAAGCTGATAAAATTGCCGGGAGTTCATTCATGGTACATTCATGAAGCACATCCAGATCTTCCGACAAGAAGTTCCATGAGGGCTTTGTCTGTTTTTAGTGAAAATACCTATGGATGGGTCATTGGTGCAAACAATACAGGAGATGTCTATATTAACCGTTCAACAACTGATGTAACGGGTACACAACAAGAGTGGAGCGGTTGGAAACGTCTCAATGACCATAACCTATTAAATTCAAAGGGATTAAGACTTTCAATGTCAATAGGAACTGATATTTTAACGCTGCCATCCGGCTTTTACTTTGCTGTAGGATCTAATATTGTAAATATGCCTGTCGATAATGATTCTTCTTGGTTTAATATCGATATCTTAGAAACTGTAAATGGTAGAAAGACCATTCATGTCTGCAGAAGTTACGACAACACTCATTGGTTCGGAACGGTCCATACTGATGGTGTTTTTAAAGGGTGGAAAAAACTAGTGACTGATGCTGATTTTGAAAATGTTAAGTGGCTAAATGTAACCTTAGACAAAAGCTCTTCTATAGGGGATAGACCAGTTGAATATGTGAAATGGGGAAATTTGTTATTGATGAGAGGCCACCTAAAAGCAAATAGAGAAGTTATTTTTGGATGGATTCCAGCTGATCGTTTACCAGATAAAGGAATAGTAGTATCAGTTCCGGTATCAGGTACAACGGGTCATAGTAAATTATATATCTATAATACAGGAGAGCTAAAACTAACTGGTTTACATGCAGTGAATAACAGTGCAGTAACTGGCTACTATTTAGACATGGCTGTTCCATTAAATTAAGGAAGTGATACAAATGATACAAGCCTATGAATACAATCAGCAAAATGAATTGATCAGACCTATCGAAGTGTTCGAAAGGGATGATGAAGGAAATTATATTATTCCAGAGCAATGCACAACAATTGCACCACCCAATAATCCTTCTTTTTATAAGGCTGCATTTGATGTGAAAAAACAACAATGGTATGAATCAGCGACCCAAGAGTATATAGACAGCTTAAAACCGGCCCCTCTCCCGCCAAGTGATATAGAACTTTTAAAGAAACAAAATGCTTTGTTATCAAAACAACTAACGCAGCTATTAGCTATGCAAAAAGTAGGTGCTTCAGATTGATGTTTCCAACTGTAGCGGATATCAAACAATTCTGGGACTGGCAGTGTTACGGCCCAGAGGACATTGCATTTTATGTAAGCATTGGCTGGATCTCGGAAGAAGACTATCAAAATATAACTGGAGAAATATACAAAGCCTAATGGCTTTATTTTTTTGCCGGAAAGTAGGTGATTCCAATGGAAGTTGATGTCGTTCAAAACTTAATGACACAAGGTCCGTTTGCTGTTCTCTTTTGCTGGATTCTGTTTTATGTTCTCAATACAACAAAAGAACGAGAAAACAAACTCAATGAGCAAATCGAGGCGCAAAATGATGTGTTAGCAAAGTTTAGTGAGAAGTATGACGTCGTGATCGACAAGCTCGATAAAATTGAACGGAATTTAAAATAGGAGGAAAACATCATGAAAACATTCGACAAAGGCACTGTGATTCGCACAGTGCTTCTTTTTATTGCGCTTATCAACCAAACGCTTGTCATGTTTGGACAAACAGTGCTGCCGATTAGCGAGGAGCAAGTGCAAACCGTAGGAGAGGCACTATATGTGGCAGGTTCCACAATTTTCACTATGGTCACTGCCGTGATCACTTGGTTTAAAAATAATTATGTGACCTATAAAGGTCAATTGCAAAAAGATGCCCTGAAACAAAGAGGGTTAACAAAATAATTTTTGAAGGAGAAACAATATGGTGAAGATCATTCAAGCACTCATCCCAAAACAAAATCGCAACAGACCAGGAAACAGGATGAAGCCGCTCTATATTACGGTGCATAATACATCGAACACTGGACGGGGGGCTGATGCGGCAAATCATGCAGCATTTGTTGCTCGGGCAAGTACCGGGGTTAGCTGGCACTACACGGTCGATGATCAGGTCATTTATCAGCATTTACCTTTAAACGAAAATGGCTGGCACGCAGGAGATGGCAGGGGAACCGGCAATATGAAATCAATTGGAATTGAAATTTGTGAAAATGCAGGCGGTGACTTTGAACAAGCCGTTAAAAACGCCCAATGGCTTATTCGGAAACTGATGGGGGATTTAGGAATTCCTTTATCAAACGTGGTGCCACATAAGCATTGGAGCGGGAAAGAGTGTCCGCGTAAGCTGTTAAATCGTTGGGATGGCTTCAAGGCTGGTATTGCATCAGCATCAAGTCAAATGACAACAGCTAAACCTGTGAAAGAAACATCTATCAAAACCATATCAACGAGATCAACATCTAAAATCAACAAGGTCAAAAAAACATACAGTTTGCCCGCAGGTATTTTAAAAGTGACGAAGCCTCTTACAAAAGGGTCAGCTGTAAAAGCCGTACAACAAGCCCTAGCATCGATTTATTTTTATCCTGATAAGGGAGCGATCAACAATGGAATCGATGGGTACTACGGACCCAAGACTGCGAATGCAGTGTCTCGATTTCAAATGATGCATGGGTTAACCCCAGATGGCATATATGGTCCAAAGACCAAAGAAACATTAAGAAAGGTCATAGAAAGTTAACACATATGGAATGGATCAACCCTTATTTATTATAAAAAAAGTAAAATAAAACCATTTTTGGTGTTATTTGTTGTATAATGGTAAAAATGAATGGAGGGGTTGTATGAAGCGGATAAGTGTAATGATGTCTCTTTGTTTCATTGTCATGTTCCATTTTAATATGGAAAAGGTTGCAGCTAAGACCATTTATCGAGAAGTAGAAGTTGATTTCATCATGACGGAACAGGAAAAATATCTGTGGGTACCAGGAGGTCAAAATAATCCTGAACAATATCCATCTACTCACGGCTACCAATTTTCAATACTAAATGCAGAGGGTTGTACTTTAGAGGTGACACTCTACAGAACATCCTTATCAGGAACGGATTTTCCGTCATCAGTCAAAGAGTATACAGGTAACCAATATGATCTAAGTGCAACAGACCGAATTTTATCAAGTGGGCGCTACATTTATAGACCCCATGGTATTAAACTGACCAAAAAAGAAGGCTGTGGGGATGTTGAGATAAAAGGAGTCTTTGGTTATCAAATTCAAGAACCAGACAAATAATCTTTTATGAGTAAAATCAAATGAAAAAGCCTATCCATCATTGGATAGGCTTTTGATAATGGAGCATAGCGGGATCGAACCGCTGACCTCTACGCTGCCAGCGTAGCGCTCTCCCAGCTGAGCTAATGCCCCGAAGTATTACGACATAACTTATTATAATCAATCCTCCTGTAAAATTCAAGCTGTAAAACACAAACACCCCGGCTATTTTTCTTTCTGATCAATCGGAATATAGTCAAAGATGTCTCCCGAATGAACCGAGTGGGCTAATCGTCTAAGCCAGTCATAATAGGCTTTTGAGCTTTCAAGCTGTTCAATGAGCTGTTTCGCTTCTTCTCTTTCATGTTCCTCTGCCTGATCATCACGAGCTACATCTTGAAGGCGTTCTTGCGCTTCTTCTATCGCTGCTAGATTGACCTCAACCTCTCGTTCCCATTTTTGCGGGAAGAAGTTCATGAAAAACTTAAAAAAGTCTTTCTCAGCAACAAAGCTGTGTTTTCTTCGGCCACGGTGAAAGGTCTTTTTGACAATATTCATGTCTTGCAGTTTTTTCACACCCGTACTCATACTAGGCTTACTCATTTGTAGCTCTTCACGCATTTCATCCAGCGTCATTTCCTCATTTAAATACATCGTTCCATATAAAATACCCGCACTTCTAGTAATGCCATAGAGATCCATTGTTTCAGCGATGGAATCAATGACGAGATCTTTAGCAGCTAAAATGCGTTCTTCTGCTTGTGGCTGTTCCTGCTTTTTCATCTTGTCCCTGCTTTCTATTAAGTGAATTCAATACGTTCAAAAAAATCTTTATGGACTATATGTTAACGAAAGAATGCAAAATGTCAAAATAAAATAAGCATATCCCCCTTTGACAGAAAAATTTGAACATGTTAAGTTAATTATGTTCAAAACGTTAAATTTTTATTTAACAAACTTACCAAAGAGAATCAGAGGAGGTTCCTTCTATGAGTCAAACTCTATTTATCGATGGACAATGGGTTGGCGCTAAGAGTGGCGACACAAGAGATATCATCAATCCATTTAATCAAGAAGTGATCGCGACAGTCAGTGAAGGATCAAGAAATGACGCGCAGTTAGCCATTAAGGCAGCAAGAAAAACCTTTGATCAAGGTGATTGGGCAAACATGCCTGGACTTGAAAGAGGAAATATTGTGTTTAAAATTGCGGAATTGATTAGACGAGACCTTGATGAATTAGCCAAATTAGAATCACTTGATACGGGCAAAACATTAGAAGAAAGCAAAGCTGATATGGACGATATTGCGAACGTATTCCAATATTATGCGGGGCTTGCTGATAAGGATGGCGGGGAAATCATTGCATCGCCTATTCCAAACTCAAAAAGCGAATTAGTCCGAGAACCTGTCGGTGTATGCGGTCAAATCACTCCTTGGAACTATCCATTGCTTCAAGCGAGCTGGAAAATCGCTCCTGCCCTTGCAGCTGGAAATACAATCGTACTAAAGCCAAGTGAAATTACACCATTAACCACGATCAAAGTTTTCAAACTTATGGAAGAAGCGGGTGTTCCAGCAGGCGTTGCCAACTTAGTGCTTGGACCTGGAGCAACTGTTGGAGATGAGCTGGCTGTCAATGACCAAGTCGATTTAATTTCATTCACAGGTGGTATTGAAACAGGTAAGAAAATCATGCAGGGAGCCAGCGGGAATGTGAAGAAAATCGCCCTTGAGCTCGGCGGGAAAAACCCGAATATCGTCTTTCAAGATGCTGATTTAGACGTAGCGGTTGACCAGGCAATGAATGCTGTGTTTTTCCATGCAGGGCAAGTGTGTTCAGCAGGTTCACGCTTGTTAGTGGAAGAATCTATTCATGATGAATTTTTAGAAGAACTGGTGAAGCGTACGAAAAAAATCAAGCTAGGCAACGGCTTTGATGAAGGAACCCAGAGCGGACCGCTCATCTCAGCTGAGCATCGAGAAAAAGTAGAAAAATACGTCAGCATCGGTCTAGAAGAAGGAGCAACCTTAGAAACAGGTGGGAAACGACCTGATGCAGAGGAGCTTCAAAAAGGCTTCTTCTACTTGCCGACGATTTTCTCAGGCTGTACATCAGAGATGCGAATTGTACAGGAAGAAGTGTTTGGACCAGTTCTCACTGTCGAATCCTTCCGATCAGAGGAAGAAGTCATCGAGCTGGCAAATGACACGATTTATGGTTTAGCAGGAGCGGTGTGGTCTTCTGATATCGGCAAAGCCGAACGAGTGGCTCGTCAATTAAGATTAGGCACGGTATGGATCAACGACTTCCACCCTTATTTTGCTCAAGCACCGTGGGGCGGATATAAACAATCAGGTCTTGGACGTGAATTAGGACGTACGGGCCTTGAAGAATATACGGAACTAAAACATTTATATCGAAATACAAAACCAGAAGCGGTTCATTGGTTTAAATAAATATCACTTATCTGGAGGAGATTCTATATGACTTTAAATATGAAAATTGAAAGTATGCAAAAATTCCATACGTTTGAAATTCCGACTGTCATCAAGCATGGCATTGGGGCAGTGAAACATGTTGGGGAAGAAGTGAAAGCATACGGCGTTTCAAAGGTATTGCTTGTCACAGATCCTGGTATTTATCAAGCAGGTGTTGTAGATCCAGTGATTGCTTCATTAAAAGAAGCGCAAGTTGATGTGGTTCTATTTAATAAAGTAGAACCAAATCCGCCAGTCCGTTTAGTGAATGAAGGATCTGCGTTATATGAAAAAGAAGGCTGTAATGGTTTAGTCGCAGTAGGCGGCGGAAGCTCAATGGATACAGCGAAGGCTATCGGTGTGGAAGCGACTCATGAAGGATCAGTTCTTGATTACGAAGCGGCTGAGGGGAAAAAACCGCTTGAAAATAGAATCCCTCCGTTAACCACAATTCCGACAACGGCTGGTACAGGTTCAGAGGTCACGCAGTGGGCAGTGATCACTGACGAAGAAAGGGAATTCAAATTCAACACAGGTGGACCACTTATTGCAGCTCACCTAACAGTGATTGACCCAGAGCTTCATGTATCTATGCCGCCGCATGTGACGGCAATGACGGGGATTGATGCGCTTGCGCACGCGATCGAATGCTATACGATGAAGTTTGCTCAGCCAATTACAGATGCGGTAGCGCTCATGGCCATTGAATATGCTGCTCATTATATTCGCCGTGCCTTTGCCGATGGAGAGGATTTGGAAGCAAGATATGGCATGGCACAAGCTGCGATGCTTGCCGGACTTTCCTATGGCAGTGAATCAGCTGGCGCAGCCCATGCGATGAGCCAAACGCTTGGGGGCATTATTCCAGTCGCACATGGTCAATGTGTAGCGGCAATGATGGGACCTGTCATGGAATATAACTGGAAAGGGTACCCAGAGAAATTCGCTCGAATTGCGCAAGCATTCGGTATTGATACAAGCAGAATGACAACAGAGGAAGCTGCAAAAGCAGCAGTGAATTGGATGTATGATTTAGTGGAAGACCTAGAAGTTCCTTCATTAGAAGAACAAGGTGTACCAAAAGATATGATCGATCGCTTATCTAAAGAAGCAATGAAAGATCCGCAAACAGTTGGAAATCCAAGAGACCTGAACGAAAAAGCATACAACTGGATTTACGCTCGCTGCTTTGATTTAACACCTAAAACAGTGTAACAATGAAAAAAGGCTCCCAGAAGGGAGTCTTTTTTACATCTTATAGCTGTTCTTTAATTTCTTTAATTTGATAAATATGGCGTTTTTCGTGTGCGCCGATAAAATCAAGGTATTGCTTTAATGAAAGCTCTTCAAACACAGGATGTGGAATCACGCGTTTGAAATCTTCCTCTGTAAACGTTGATAAAATTTGATTTAATTTCTCACGAGCTGTATCAAGCTCATCTTTTAAATGTGTAGGTGTCACATGCTTGCGCTCTGGTTCAACAATACTAGGCGCGGTGGCTTTTTTTGAACGATCCTCTGCCATTTCAACTGGTTTTGGCTTATATTCTTTGATTGGTGCTTTTTTACCCTCGGCAGCTAGATGTTTTGCTGAAATTAGGTCCATTTTCTTTAAATGATCTGCAACCTCTTGAATGCTCCAAGTATCATCAGATAATTTTTTGTTTAATTGTTCTTCACTTAATCCTTGCAGCTCTTGCCATAATTCTTGTCTTGCTTCATGTAATAAACTCATTTCTCTCACCTCAAGATCAAATTTTATCATACTGGTACAAGACAATCATTCTTTAGCTATCCGAGAAATCCTTTAATGAATTGTGATGAAAAATGAAACCTTTACAAAAGTGGTTCGTATTACCTGTTAGAAGGAATACACTTGGATGTGAGCATGGTCTAAATGAATGAAAGGCTGCTCATTTCATAAAGAAAGGGTGAGGAAGATGGATGTGTTTGGGCTGCCTCTTCAGACGCTGTACTTATACATATTGATGGTATCAGGAATCCTGACGCTTGTTTTCGTCTTTTTTGGCGATGTATTTGATGGATTGTTTGAAGCGATTCCTGTCCCGTTCCTTCAACCAACATTGATCCTCGCATTTCTTACCTTTTTCTCGGCTGGAGGATTTATCTCTGAAAAAACAGCAATTGTAGGAAGTGGACTTGGCGCCGTATTATCTGCCATCCTCGCAGTGGTTCTAGTTACTTGTTTACATGTATTTGTCTTAGTCCCGCTTTCCTCTGCTGAAGAATCCCTTTCATATACGGAGGCCGACCTAAAAGGAAGAACTGGGGAGATCATTGTATCTGTACCAAAAGATGGGTTTGGAGAAGTGCTGTTAATTAGTAACAGCGGGAAAATCTCAAAGCCTGCCGTCAGTTTCGACGAAGAGGAGATTCCATATGGAACCCGGGTGCTGGTCGTCGAAGTGAACAAAGGCGTGTTATCTGTTATACCAAATGAAGAAATCTAGGAGGGAATGCTATGCCAGGAACAACCATATTAATTATTATTGGAATTGTGCTTGTGATTCTCATTGCACTTATTGGTGTATTTGTTTCGAAATACCGGACAGCTGGTCCAGATGAAGCATTAATCGTCACAGGAAGTTACCTCGGAAGTAAAAATGTCCACGTGGATGAAGGTGGAAACAAGATTAAGATTGTAAGAGGTGGAGGTACCTTTGTACTCCCTGTTTTTCAACAAGCAGAGCCGCTCAGCTTACTATCTAGCAAGCTAGATGTTTCAACGCCTGAAGTCTATACTGAACAAGGTGTACCGGTCATGGCGGATGGAACGGCCATCATTAAAATCGGCGGATCAATTGAAGAAATCGCCACTGCGGCAGAGCAATTTTTAGGGAAAACAAAAGAAGATCGTGAAAATGAAGCAAGAGAAGTACTAGAAGGACACCTTCGCTCCATTTTAGGGTCAATGACAGTTGAAGAGATTTATAAAAACAGAGAGAAATTTTCTCAAGAAGTACAGCGTGTCGCTTCTCAAGATCTAGCGAAAATGGGTCTTGTCATTGTATCGTTTACAATCAAAGATGTCCGTGATAAAAATGGCTATTTAGAATCACTAGGTAAACCTAGAATTGCTCAAGTGAAACGCGATGCAGATATTGCGACAGCAGAAGCAGATAAAGAAACACGTATCAAACGTGCAGAAGCAGATAAAGATGCGAAGAAATCTGAGCTTGAGCGTGCCACTGAAATCGCTGAAGCAGAAAAAATCAATGAGTTGAAAAGAGCAGAATTCAGACGTGAACAAGATACAGCAAAAGCAAGCGCTGACCAAGCGTACGATCTTGAAACAGCTCGTAATCGTCAGCACGTAACTGAACAAGAAATGCAAGTCAAAATCATTGAACGTCAGAAGCAAATTGAATTAGAAGAAAAAGAGATCCAGCGTCGTGAGCGTCAATACGATTCTGAAGTGAAAAAGAAAGCAGATGCGGACCGTTATGCTGTTGAGCAGTCGGCTGCGGCGGAAAAAGCGAAGCGTCTTGCAGAAGCAGATGCGAAGAAATACAGCATTGAAGCAATGGCAAAAGCAGAAGCAGAGAAAGTTCGGATTGACGGGCTTGCCAAAGCAGAAGCCGATCGTGCAAAAGGGGAAACAGAAGCAGAAGTCATTAGGTTGAAAGGACTTGCGGAAGCAGAAGCGAAAGAGAAAATTGCAGAAGCATTCGAACAGTATGGTCAAGCGGCGATTCTTGATATGATTGTGAAAATGCTACCTGAATATGCGAAACAAGTATCTGCTCCACTTTCTAACATTGATAAAATTACAGTTGTTGATACAGGTGGTAACGGGGAAGGCAGCGGCGCCAACAAAGTGACCGGCTATGCGACAAACCTTATGTCCAGTCTTCAAGAAAGTCTGAAAGCTTCCTCTGGAATTGATGTCAAAGAAATTATTGAGAATTTCTCTGGCAAAGGCAATGTGAAACAAAGCATCCAAGAACTGACGAATGAAATCAAACAGCCAAGAAAAAAAGAAATCGCTGATCGTCAAATAGAAGAATAAAAATCAAAAGACACCTTCTGATAGAGGGTGTCTATTTTACTTGGGGCACATGCCGGTGTCTTTTGATAGATGAAGAAAGATTCACAAGAATGCCTGCAGATATCATCATGAACACCAATGAAGATCCGCCGTAGCTAATAAAGGGAAGAGGAATGCCTGTAATGGGGAGAAGCCCAAAGACAGCTCCTAGATTAAAGGCTGCTTGAATCATAATTTGAAAAGTAAACCCGATCGTTAATAGCTTTCCAAATGGATCTTGTAAACCTTGAACGATTCGAACGGCGCGATACATGATGAGTAGGTAGGCACCCATCACAAACAACAGCCCCATGATTCCCAGCTCTTCACTAATGATGGCCATAATAAAATCTGTATGGGCTTCAGGAAGAAATCCTAGTTTTTGAATGCTTCCACCTAAACCATTCCCGGTAAGCCCTCCTGAATTCATGGCGAGATAAGAATGGATCAGCTGATAACCATCTCCATCCTCATACATGAAAGGATCACGAAAAGAAGTGATTCGTTTCAAGCGATAAGGAGCGGTCACAGCAAAAAAAGTGATCCCTGCCGCAGCCGTCGAACCTAGTAGAATGAGGTGGCGTGTTTTAAGTCCAGCACATAATAAGACGATACCGCAACTCAATAAAATAGAAACTGCTGTACCTAAATCTGGCTGTTTTAAAATCAATAAAAAAGCTAGACTTAGAAGAAGAAGTGGAGGCAGTACTCCTTTTTTAAAGGATGTAATATACGCTTGTTTCCTTGCATATACATAGGCAAAATAGATGATCATCACTAATTTCACAGCCTCAGACGGCTGGATGATCAGAGAGCCCAAATGAATCCATCGCTGTGAATTGTTTTTGACAACACCGATTCCTGGAAGCAGGACAAGGAGAAGACATAGCAGTGACAGCATCACAAGCCACCGAATCCATTTACGGTAAGCTTGATATGGAACCAGAGCTGCAGCGATGAAAAAGAAGAACCCAATCAAAAGCCATTGCCACTGTTTCATGAAGAAGTAGCTGCCCTGTCCATATTTTATTTCGCCTAAAGGATAACTCGCACTGTACACCATCAGCAATCCAAAGAAACAAAGACAAACAATCGTCCCAGCAAGAATGTAGTCGATTTTTTTTAGGTGAGAAAGAATCAATGACATCACCTTCAATCCCAGTTACGTCCAAACATGTAGGATGAGGACCTCAAATTGACACTAAAGACAAGGCCAATGGCGATCATATTGGTTAAAAGCGCACTGCCCCCATAGCTGATAAAAGGAAGGGCAAGACCAGTCACAGGCATTAGCCCTACTGTCATCCCAACGTTTTGGAAGACTTGAAAGACGATCAGCCCAACCACCCCAGCACATATATAAAGCCCATAAAGGGTATTCGCATGCATAGCCACATGAATCATTCGATAGACCATCATAAGATATAAACAGATCAATAGGGAGGCGCCGATAAAACCAAACTCCTCGCCAATGACTGCAAATATAAAATCTGTATGGGCTTCAGGGATATTTCCCCCTTGTACTTGATTTCCTTTTGTATACCCGCTTCCTGATAATTGCCCTGACCCAATGCCAAGCATTGCTTGTTTCAGTTGATACCCATATGTCGAATCAAATTCATCAGGAGAGAGCCATCCATAAATGCGATCAAGCTGATGAGGTTTAATCACTTTTGTAAAGTGCTCAAAATGTTCATTGTGCAAGTAGGTCAAAAATGCAAGAAGCGCGAGAAAAGAAGCGATTAATGCAGCGATCATTTTACTTGAAATGCCTGACACAAGCATCAGTGTAAAAGCGATAGACAAGATCACAAGTGCCGTCCCCAAATCTGGCTGAATTAAAATCAGGAAAAAAGGAACAGCGGTCCAGCATATAATTTTCATTGTGGGAATCATGCTTTCTTTAAATGCAAAGCGCTGATGTTTGTATCGATTTAAAATAGCCGCTAACAGAAGAATGACAAAAATTTTCATAAATTCTGATGGTTGTACTTTCATGGGTCCCAAGCTGATCCACCTTTGAGAGCCATTTTGATTCGTGCCAAAAAAATGAACGAGAATGATGAGAAAGAGACCACCTGCAAATAATCGAAAAGATAACCGCTCAAGCAGTTCATAATCAAAGTAAGCAACTGCCGCCATAAGGCCAAAGCCGACAATATACCAGAAAACTTGCCTTTTGACGAAATAAAACATATCTTGCGTTTCATACTGTCCCGATCCGCTATACACAGCCAGTAGGCTGATCACAAAGAAGCAAATGACAGTGAATAATAATGCGAAGTCAATGCTGTTCTGTTTTTTCATGTCTCCGTCACCTGCTATGACCTATTTGTCAGCTGGTTTAATACGACCTGCACCGCTGCAGCGTCATCAATATAGCCGATCGGAAAAATATAATCTGGTATTAAATCAACGGGCATAATGAAGTAAAGTAATGCGCCTCCCATCAACATCAATTCTCGAGAAGTCCCCCGTCCGCTCATGAACGAGTAGTACATGCTTTTCAATTGATCAAGAAATGGTCCAACACCGCTTATCGTATCTATCTTTTTTTCAAAATTTGCTGAGATTGTTTCTTTTCCCTCATCTGATTGACTATAGGTTTCATATTCATTTAACTTCTGTTTCAATTCATTCTCGTTGAACGTCCCGTCATAGACATCATGATCTTTCAGCGTTCGCTCAATCTCTTCTACTGCTTGAATGAACGTATTACCGTGAACTCTTTCGTTTTTAATTGAAAATCCGGCCGTGGCCAATAGATGATCTAAAGAAATGTGTAGAGCATCTGATAGCCGCTGTAAATGGTTCAAAGTCGGTTTTCTTTTTCCGTTCATGATTCTAGACAGTGTCGCTTTATCAATTTCTGTTTGTGTACTGAGTTCTCTTAATGAAAGAGAACGTATTTGCAGTTGTTCTTTTAAAAACTGCCGAAGCTCAGTTGTTTTAAATTCCATCTCTTCTTTCCCCTTTTCATAAAGTTCAACTCTTCAATAGAAGAAGTCGTACCCAATATATAGGGGTGTTGACAAAATGTCAACGAATATCCATTAGGGATTGAATTTTATAAAATAGAAACTTATCATATGAAACATAGAGTAAGAAATGGCTAAAAGGGGTGTGCAGATGAAGGTTAGACATGCAGTACATAATGATATTCCTAAAATTGCCGAAATTCATGTGAAGAGCTGGCAAACGACTTATCACGGCATTATTTCACAAGAGTATTTAGATGCTTTGAATGTAGGGGAGCGGGAAGAGAGCTGGAGAAGCAGGTCGCTTGAAGGCACGTTTGTCGCAGAGGATGCTGACGGAGTATTTGGTTTTGCTTCCTTCGGAAAACAGCGTGATGAGAGATATTCAATATATGATGGTGAGCTTTATGCCATCTATTTGTTGCAGAGAAAACAGAAATCAGGAGCGGGTATGGCTTTGATTGCAAAAGGTGTGGATTATTTAATAGAGAAAGGCTATCAGAATATGCTGCTCTGGGTATTTGAGCAAAATTCAGCTAAGCAATTTTATCAAAAACTTCAACCTAGTTTTGCCGTCACCAGCCAGTTCGAGCTGGCTGGTGAGAACCATGAAGAAATAGGGTATGGATGGGAACTATCTGTACTAAGTGCTCATGTTCAACAGATTATATCGTCAGCTTCCAGTAATAATGAGAGAAAAAAGTAAAAAGGGTGGCGAGTAAAATATAAGATATAAAAGGAGAAGCCTCTACTTTTCCTTTCACACCTGCTATTTTTAATGCCTCATAGAAACTGGCCAAAAAGTAGGCGAGACTGAGGATGTAACAGCACAGCATAATGGAGTAAGGATTCATTGTCGTACCTCCAGCATGAAATCTTCTACTATTAATAGATTCAATAGAGCAGCAAATTATGCATAAAAAAATAACCCGCTGAAACAGCTGGGTTATTTTTGTCGAGGAAAAACCAAACGAGACGCACTAGGGATGAGTAAACAAAGAACAATACTACAAATGATAAATGAAGGAATCATATATGTGCTGTTATAAACTAATGAATACACCCAACCTGGTGTTCCTTTTGGTGCATAATGAGAAAAGAAGACTACACCTGAAATAAAGAACGTCAGCAGTCTGAAGAAACTGGCGACAAATACAGCTAGGATAATATAGAAGAATTGTTTCTTTCGCTTTTTATCCTGAATGGCTTTTTTAATTGATCCTGAGAATAGCCCGCTTAAACAAATCACAACAGATGCGACAAAGTAATCGAGAAATCCTTGTACAGGTGTAGCAATAATAGGATTGTTCATCAGCTGCAGTCCTGCGATTAACACACCGATGATAAATCCAGCAGACACGCCCCATCTAATGGACATGAGAATGACAGGAATCATGATCAGTGCAATTGACCCGCCGTTTGGCATTCTTAAAAAGAGACCTGATAAATAATCTAAAACAAGTGCAAGAGAAGTCATGATGGCGATCTCCATCAGTCGTACTAATTGATTTGATTGCTGCATAAAAAAATCCCCTTTTCACGAATTGTGCAAGGAGAGACCATGTCAGGATGAGTATGTGATTCATAGAAAAACATATCGGCTTGCATACATGCATGTATGCAAGTGATTCCACATTCCTACTTCAGTATTAACTGACAGGTTCAAAGGGTCAGAACAACGAATTGTTCACTCTCAGCACGAGGCTCCCCCTGCGGTTATTAAATTTCAATCTATTATAAATATACTAAAGACCTACAGGATCAACAATAGTGAATTATGGAGTTAAGCCCTTTTTGTACGAATGTATAGGAAGAGATCAGGGAAAATAAATTATTTAGAAAAAATACTTGTTTCTTCTTTTAAAAGATGTTATATTTGTATTCGCCGCTGAAACAGCGCGGTTGAGAAATAACATTCAAGAAAAAAGTTGTTGACTTCATCTTGATAGAATGTTATATTAATAAAGTCGCTTCTGAGCGATAACGAAAATGATCTTTGAAAACTAAACAAGACAAAACGCACCTGTTAATTCGAGTTTTTATAAAAAATCCTATGATACATCATAGGTAGTCAGTCAGACTGATGAGGCAGGAAATGATCACATGCTAAGTTCGCTACATCGTGTAGCAACGCATGTGTGATATGTATGGAACTGGTCTTTTTTGTGCTGTTTGAAAGAAGATCACCTTGATACATATGTGGTATAAATCAGGTTGTTTTAATTCACTATAAGCGTGGAGATGCTCTAAATCAACGTGAAAGTCTGTGAAGCATGTTCACTTTTAAGTATGGAGAAAAGTAATAGATAGAAAGAATAGCAGGTGTATAGATGCCTGATACAAATTCATTCATTTAAATGGAGTTGTATAAGTCTATTTTATTGAAGTCAAAACATTCATTGCGTTTAACAGTTGAAATAAAGAAATATCTATATCATTAAAGTATAAAAATTGAAAGGCTGCTGATATTTTTAAAGGATTTACTCGTTTTTAGAGAGAATATAGAGAAGAGAAATACAGCTGTTAATCGTTGAATTGAAGCCGTTTTGACTGGTAACATCAACATCATCTGTTAAAAGAAATACGTTATGAAAAATGAAATAAAATTTTTTTAATATAGCCTTTACAAATGAGTAAAACCTGTATATAATAATCTTTGTCGGATCGAGAGATTCCTACATAG
>NZ_JBLUWC010000001.1:2460863-2705150 GCF_048270685.1 Bacillus sp. AK25 | reverse complement strand
TTTTTAAAAGATTATTTTATATCATGGCGGTGTAGCTCAGCTGGCTAGAGCGTACGGTTCATACCCGTGAGGTCGGGGGTTCGATCCCCTCCGCCGCTATAAAGGACCTTTAGCTCAGTTGGTTAGAGCAGACGGCTCATAACCGTCCGGTCGTAGGTTCGAGTCCTACAAGGTCCACCATCTATACGGAGGAATACCCAAGTCCGGCTGAAGGGATCGGTCTTGAAAACCGACAGGGGTGTCAAAGCCCGCGGGGGTTCGAATCCCTCTTCCTCCGCCATATTTTTAAAAAATGATATCATCGCGGGGTGGAGCAGTTCGGTAGCTCGTCGGGCTCATAACCCGAAGGTCGCAGGTTCAAATCCTGCCCCCGCAACCAAATTTTTTCTCTATTGGTCCGGTAGTTCAGTTGGTTAGAATGCCTGCCTGTCACGCAGGAGGTCGCGGGTTCGAGTCCCGTCCGGACCGCCATTTTAAATGAATACATGGCTCGGTAGCTCAGTTGGTAGAGCAACGGACTGAAAATCCGTGTGTCGGCGGTTCGATTCCGTCCCGAGCCACTTTTACAAATAAATATCAGTATGGCGGTTGTGGCGAAGTGGTTAACGCACCAGATTGTGGCTCTGGCACTCGTGGGTTCGATTCCCATCAATCGCCCCATACATATTTTTGCGGGTGTAGTTTAGTGGTAAAACCTCAGCCTTCCAAGCTGATGTCGTGGGTTCGATTCCCATCACCCGCTCCATTTGCATATCGTTCATGGGCCTGTAGCTCAGCTGGTTAGAGCGCACGCCTGATAAGCGTGAGGTCGGTGGTTCGAGTCCACTCAGGCCCACCATGACTTTCCGCAGTAGCTCAGTGGTAGAGCTATCGGCTGTTAACCGATCGGTCGTAGGTTCGAATCCTACCTGCGGAGCCAAATGGAGAAGTACTCAAGTGGCTGAAGAGGCGCCCCTGCTAAGGGTGTAGGTCGCGCAAGCGGCGCGAGGGTTCAAATCCCTCCTTCTCCGCCATTTTTTTCTGGCCCGTTGGTCAAGCGGTTAAGACACCGCCCTTTCACGGCGGTAACACGGGTTCGAATCCCGTACGGGTCATTTTTTAAAGAGGTCTAATAAAGACCTCTTTTTTATTTTCCGCAAAACGAAAGACCGCCATCATAGCGGTCTTTTTTTACATATTCATGGAATAGATCGTATAAGACAAGTATGTCGCAAAGAATCCCCATAAAACATAAGGAATCAATAAAATTGGAACAACTTTGCTTAGTTTACGTGAGACGATGACAAGTGCGAGTGCTGTCAGTGCTACAAGCAGGCAATCGATCGTAGCTGCAAATAAATCTTTTTGTGTAAATTGAAAAAAGCTAAAGGCTTGATTGAATACATAATTTAAAAGAAACAGAATCCAAAATGGTAATGTGATTTTTTGAAAACCATACTTTGCATAAATGATGGCGGCAGATAACGAAATGAGGGCGAATAAGACAGCCCAGACCGCACCGATGACACCACCACTAGGTGTCCATTCAGGTTTATTTAGTGCGTCATACCATTCTCTGTCGATAGGGAACAGGAACCCTGCAATAGAAAATAATGCGTATGTAATAAAGAAGACGATAACCGCCCAAATGATACTTTTTTTAGCCATCCAGAAATCTCCTCCCAATCAATTCACTCTTCAACTTATTTCCCAATTATTACATGATATAAACATCAAGCCCCCAATATGTGGGGACTAATGATTTTTTTTAGTATAAGGTTCTTCTTCGTACGGTTTCAAGTCACCAAACACCGTCATGACACCTTCTTCATCTAATGATTCTTCATAAGCTTCATGTGCTTTATTTGGATAGACCTTGCTTGCTTTACCTTCAATATCGGCAGCTGCAAACCCTTCATAGTCTTCCACATAATCTTCATCTTCTGATTGTGTATACACATCATCGTATGTCAATGGAGGAAATTCCATATCGGACGGGGTATCAGAGTTCCCATATCGTTCTACATCTTGGTAGGCATCTTCGCCATCATATGCAGCACTTTCTTCATTTTCAAATTGCCCTGAGGGCGGACTTAATAAGTCCTCTTCAATGGGACGGTTTTGTGAAACGGTCTGTTCTTTTGAATGCTCTGTGCATGTGACGGCGGTGGGAAGGGCTTCTAAGCGTTCTTTAGGAATAGTGGCTTTACACACTTTACACAAACCATAAGAGCCGTCTGCCATTGCTTGGAGTGCTTCATTGATATCGGACAGATGCTCATGTTCCAAACTGTTTAAGGCAATGTCTTTTCCGCGTTCGAATAGTTCTGTCCCTTGGTCGCCAGGGTGGTTATCATAGGCTGACAGTTCGCCCACTGAATCATAAGGAAATGATACTTTCTGTTCATCATCATGGCTTTTGGCTTCAATTTCTTGTTTTTCATCCAGAAGTCGCTGCTTCAACTGATGTAATTCGTTTTTAGACAACAAAGCGATCACCCTTTCATATCAAACATATTGTTAGTATGAGCAAATTTTTATGTAAGACTTGTGCCAATTTGAAGCAATTCTTCAAATAAAAAACGCCTGCGGCTGCAGGCGTTTCGTGTTATGCGAGATAATATTGTAAGATCAATGCGATCGTTAACAGGAAACCAAAAAACGTATTGGTTTGTGCTGTCGACTTCATGGCATTCATTAATTCAATTGGTTTTTCTTTTTGCTTAAATTCTTTAATGGCTGTATAAGCTTTTGGCACACTGAGTAAGACAAGAAGACTCCAAAGACCCACGATATCCATAAAGATATAAACAAAAATGAGTACATATGAGATCACAAACATGGAAAGTAGGATGTTGACGGCCGCTTTACGTCCAGCTAGGATAGCAAGTGTCTTTCGTCCATTCTCTTTATCACCGTCTAAATCACGGATATTGTTCGACAGTAAGATGGCACCAACTAAAATAGAGATGGGTATTGAAATGAGCACAGCTTTTGATGTCAATGTTCCTGTTTGGATATAGAAACTAATTAAAATGATGCCTAGTCCCATAAAAGCACCTGATACAAGTTCTCCAAATGGTGTATAAGCAATTGGTACAGGGCCGCCGGTATAAAAATAGCCTGCTGCCATACAAATTAGTCCTATGAGTGCAATCCACCAGCTAGACATCATGCAAATATAGATCCCAAGTAATAAAGAAAGCGCGAATAAGGCATAAGCGAGGCCTAAAACTGTTTTTGGTTTTACACCGTTTCTCACGATCGCTCCGCCGATACCGACAGATTTCTCATTGTCCAATCCGCGAACATAATCAAAGTACTCATTAAACATGTTCGTTGCAATTTGGATAAACATCGATGCAAATAGCATAGCTAAAAATAGCCCAACATGTATTTGACCACTCGGAAGTGCTAGGACAGTTCCTAAAGTAACGGGAATAAATGCCGCTGTTAATGTATGCGGTCGTAGTAAATTCCACCAAATCCGCCAGTTTTTATCAGGCTTAATTGGTGAAAGCTGATCTGATATCGATTGATGCTGCATAAAATATACTCCTTTAAATAAAAAAATACGTACACGTCCAAATTCCAGTTTAGCAAAGTTCAAAAAGGTGTCAATATATTGATGCGATGAAACAAGAAAAAGATGTTTGCTAATCGTTCCCATCTAGAGAGAAAGCTTGATCTTCGAACAGGTCTTCCCATTTTTTTAGGGATGTTCTCATTTCAATAAGCGGGAGCGAAAAAATCTTGAAAGCGTGATATAATAAGGATTCGAGGTTTTAAAAGCTGTTTTCTTTACTAAGTTCATCTGTTAAGGTTTATAATAGAAAAGCAGGTCATTCGACATACTCGAATGTTCATGTATTTTTTTACATGATGGTTTTATTTTTATATGTTATTTCATGGATTTTGGAGGAATGTATCATGGTGACAACAGTGCAAAGTACTTTCCGGCAGGAAGCGCTTGCGACATTAGAAGAAGCGAATAACGTCAACCATGCTGTTTTGATAAGCTACTCCAGAAGAGTTGACGATCTGGATCCTCTTGCCTTTTTCCAAAGCGGCGAAGCGGATTTTTTAGGCGAGCGGTTTTTTTGGTCTGATCCAGAAAGCCAAATGATATTTTCTGGACTTGGCAGAGCGGCCGTGATTAAATCATCAGAGCAAGGCAAAGAACGATTCAATATCGTCCATCAAGAATGGGAGCAGCTGAAACAGCATATGTTCCATTTTCATGATGAGAAGGAGTTAAAGCAAGCGGCAGTTGGTCCGCTTTTATTTGGAGGATTTTCATTTGATCCATATGAAGAGAAGGCGCGTCACTGGGAAGCATTTGGCGAGGCTCATTTTTTTGTGCCATCTGTGATGCTGACTGTTTCAAAAGAAGGCACGTTTCTAACGATCAATGAATGGAACGAGGTGGACGGGAATGTTCATCAGCTCATTCAAGAGTTAGAACAGAAAGCTTCTAATTTTGATGCATTGCCTGTCAGAAATCATGGACAAGCTGAGCTTGTTCATATGGAAGAGTTAGATGTCCAGGAATGGATGAAAGCAATCCATGAAGCGACAGAACACATTCGTGTAAACGAATATGAAAAGGTTGTTTTAGCAAGAGAAGTCTTGCTTCACTATAAAAATCAAATAGAACTCGCTCCACTATTAGCAGAATTACTAAAACATCAAACAACGAGTTATGTATTTGCTATAGAGCAGGGAAGACAAGCATTTGTCGGGGCGACGCCTGAACGTTTAGTGAAAAAAAGCGGTGGTGAAGTCTTTTCATCGTGTTTGGCAGGTTCCATTGTTCGTGGTCAAGATGAAGTAGAAGATCAGGCACTAGGTGAGGAACTGCTTTGTGATGAGAAAAATTTGATTGAACATCAAATTGTCGTGAATATGATTGAGCAGGCATTTGAAGCAAACTGCCATCATGTGCATAAGCCAAATCAACCAAGTCTTTATAAAACGAAAAACATTCAGCATTTATTTACACCCATTGTGGGAGAAATCAAAAGCAGCTGTTCACTCTTTTCATTAATTGAACAGCTTCATCCAACACCAGCGCTTGGAGGATATCCTAAGGAAAAAGCGGTAGAGGTGATTCGTGAAATCGAACCGTTGAAACGCGGTTGGTATGCGGCGCCAGTGGGATGGATTGATTCTAAGGACAATGGAGAATTTGCTGTAGCCATTCGATCAGGTCTTATTGAGGAAGACCAAGTTCGTTTGTTTGCTGGATGTGGAATTGTAGAGGATTCCCTTGCAAAACAAGAGTATGAAGAAACGCAAGTGAAATTAAGACCAATGCTGTCTGCTCTTGGAGGTCGTCCTATTGAATAATCAAATCATGACAAGATATATTGGCAGATTAATGGATGAATTTGTGCAAAGTGGTGTGAAGGAGGCAGTTGTTTGTCCTGGCTCCCGTTCAACACCGCTTGCGATGCTCGCTCTTGCTCATCAAGAAATCAATGTCCATGTGTTAGTGGATGAACGGTCTGCTGCTTTTTATGCACTGGGTCTTGCGAAAGCGAGCCAAACACCAGTGCTACTCATTTGTACATCAGGTACGGCAGCAGCTAACTTTTACCCAGCTGTTGTCGAGGCACATTATTCCCGGGTACCACTGATTGTTTTAACTGCTGATCGGCCGCACGAATTGAGGGAGGTTGGGGCACCTCAAGCGATTGATCAGCAATTCTTATTCGGTAAGTTTGTTAAATGGTTCACAGACTTAGCCTTGCCAGAAGAAAGCCAAACGATGCTGCGGTATGTCCAAACTGCTGCTGCTAGGGCAAGTCACGTGTCAATGCAGGAGCCAAAGGGACCAGTTCAGGTGAATGTGCCGCTGAGAGAACCATTGCTACCTGACTTGTCTATTGATCCTTTTGATAGAGAAGAAGTAGCTGCGAACAAAGTTTTAGCAACAGGTCAAGCTCGTCCGGATGATCGGGTTATGTCAGAATTAGTGTCTATCATGAACAAAGCGGCAAAAGGAATCATTGTTGCTGGTGAACTTCACTCGGCGGAAGAGCAGGCGTCAGTGTTACGTCTTGCAAAAGCTTTGCATCTGCCAATTTTAGCTGACCCGCTTTCTCTTTTGCGAAATGGACATGAAAGTGAAGAATACATTATAGATGCATACGATTCTTTGTTAAAAGATGAGGCATTGCAGCAGCATCTCTTGCCTGAAATGGTCATTCGTTTTGGACCGATGCCTGTGTCTAAGCCTTTATTTAAGTGGCTGGAAAAGCATGCGGAAGTGAAGCAGATTGTCGTCGATGCTGCGGGTGGTTATCGAGATCCTGGTTTAAGCGCATCATACATGATTGAAAGTCATGCAGCCTCTTTTGTAGAAGAAGTCTTGATGAGAGCGGAAAAGCGTCAGGATACATCTTATTTACGACGCTGGCAGAGTGTCAATTCTTCTTTTAGAATGCATGCAAATCAATACAATGATGAGGACCTGACATTTGAGGGAAATGTGTATCGTCAGCTGCAGCACCTTTTGCCAAAAGAGAGTGTGCTCTTTATCGGAAATAGTATGCCTATTCGAGATGTCGATACCTTTTTTGAAACGCAGTCAAAACCGTTTCGGATGATGGCGAATCGCGGAGCAAATGGCATTGATGGTGTTGTGTCCACAGCTCTTGGAACATATGCAGCCTTGAAACAACCCATCACTTTAGTCATCGGCGATTTGTCTTTTTACCATGATATGAACGGTCTTCTTGCAGCTAAGCTAATGGACATTCCGCTCACGGTTGTGTTGTTAAACAATGATGGAGGAGGAATCTTTTCTTTCCTTCCGCAGGCATCCGATGAACCGTATTATGAAAAGCTCTTTGGTACGCCGACTGGGTTGAATTTTGAGTATGCATCAAAGCTATATGGGGGAACCTATTCGAAGCCGACAACGAAAGAAGAGTTAAAAGATGTGTACTTGGCGCATATCCAAGAACCAGGGCTTCATTTAATTGAG
Source organism: Bacillus sp. AK25 (assembly GCF_048270685.1). Lineage (NCBI taxonomy): Bacteria > Bacillati > Bacillota > Bacilli > Caryophanales > Bacillaceae > Bacillus > Bacillus sp. AK25. The sequence continues at coordinate 2,698,180 of NZ_JBLUWC010000001.1, read as the reverse complement.
ATTGAAACTGACCGGCATTCTCGCGTGGGCAAACATCGCCAAATGATGGACGAGATATTGAGGGAAGTGAAAAAAGAATGCCTTCACTCATAATACGAATGCACGATGGTGTGGCGTATGAGGTGATAGACCATAACCCATCTGCTGAAAATGCCACGTTATGTTTACATGGCTTTACAGGGAGTGCAGCTTCTTGGGCTTTTTTGAATACTTATACAGAAAAACATACGAGATTGATTCAGGTCAGCTTGCTTGGACATGGCCGCACAGACTCACCAAAGAGTATAAGAAGATATGCAATGTCCCAGCAGCTGGCAGATCTTGTTGAGATTTTAGATCAATTAAAGCTTCACAAAGTGAATATTCTCGGATATTCTATGGGAGGGCGTATTGCTTTATCATTTGCCTCCCGTTATCCAGAACGTGTAAACAAGTTGATTCTTGAGAGTACATCTCCAGGGCTGAACTCTTTTAAAGAGCGGATGGCGAGGCTGAATCATGATCATCAGCTAGCTCAAAAGATCAGACATGAAGGATTAGCGCAGTTTGTGGATTTTTGGGAGAACATTCCGCTATTTGCTTCGCAGAAATCCTTGCCAGCGGACAGGCTAACGCAACTGAGAGAGGGAAGGTTAAAAGCCGATCCTAACGGGCTGGCTCGCAGCTTAGAAGGTATAGGAACCGGTTCACAGCCGTCTATGTGGGAAGCATTAAAGCAGATAAAACAGCCTGTTTTACTCATTTGTGGAACACTTGATAAAAAGTTCTGTGACATTGCCAAACGTATGCAGCAGGAGCTTGAATACAGTCAATTCACAGTAGTAGAGCATGCCGGGCATACAGTTCATGTGGAACAACCACATTTTTTTGGTAAAATAGTAAGTGAGTTTATTTTATCGCAAGATTAGAGGAGGAAATATTGATGGCTATTGAATGGCAAACTGAGCGTCAGTATGACGAAATTTTATATGAAACATATAATGGGATTGCAAAAATCACCATTAACCGTCCGCATGTACATAATGCATTTACACCAAAGACTGTAAGTGAATTAATTGATGCATTCTCACGTGCTCGCGACAATTCAGATGTTGGTGTCATTGTCCTTGCAGGTGCTGGAGGAAAAGCATTCTGTTCAGGTGGAGACCAAAAAGTACGCGGTCATGGCGGCTATGTAGGAGACGATCAAATTCCACGTCTAAACGTCCTAGACTTACAGCGTTTAATTCGTGTCATTCCAAAACCAGTTATTGCGATGGTTGCGGGCTATGCGATTGGCGGCGGGCATGTGCTTCATGTCGTGTGTGACCTCACGATTGCAGCAGACAATGCGATTTTTGGACAAACAGGACCAAAAGTGGGCAGCTTTGATGCTGGTTATGGATCTGGCTATCTTGCACGTATTGTGGGTCATAAGAAAGCAAGAGAGATCTGGTACTTATGCCGTCAATACAATGCACAAGAAGCGCTTGATATGGGACTTGTCAACACAGTTGTACCATTAGAGCAGCTGGAAGAAGAAACAGTGAAGTGGTGTGAGGACATGCTAGAAAAGAGCCCGACTGCTTTACGATTCTTGAAAGCTGCATTTAATGCGGACACAGATGGATTAGCTGGTATTCAGCAATTTGCAGGAGATGCGACCCTTCTTTATTACACAACAGATGAAGCAAAAGAAGGACGCGATTCCTTTAAGGAAAAACGGAAGCCAGACTTCGGTCAGTTCCCTCGTTTCCCTTGATTCAATGATATGGATGAAAACAGCTTAGTGCATCAGACTGAGCTGTTTTCTTTTATGAAAAGGAGGTGTCATGATGAAGCAACCCAATTGGCTGCTGCACCGTGCGTATTTAACGCCAGACCGGGTCGCACTCATTTATCAAGACAAAGAGTGGACATTTCGTGATTTAGCCAATGATGTAGACCAACTTGCGAATCGACTGACACGTGCATCTTTTAAAAAAGGGGATACGGTTGCGATTTTAATGAACAACCATCCTCACATGGTCATGCTTGTTCACGCTTGTTTTTTATTAGGCTTCAAGATTGTGTTATTGAACAATAAGTTAACAAAAGCAGAGAGACGTTTTCAGTTGGAAGATGCGAAAGTCATGGCTTTATTAACAGAGCCTGCATATGCAAATGAGCATCAAGGTGATTTACCTGTTTATACAATAGAGACTTTACCTGATGCAGATCATGAAATGAAAAAGAAGGTCGTACATGATATTGATTTAAATGAGACGGCGACGATTATGTATACATCTGGAACGACAGGACGCCCTAAAGGGGTGGAGCAAACGTTTGGCAATCATTTTCATAGTGCTGTTTCCTCGGCATTGAATTTAGGGATCAGGGAGGACGACCGCTGGCTCATTGCCTTGCCTCTTTTTCATATAAGCGGTTTATCCGCTATATTTAAATCTGTCATATACGGTATGACTGTCGTGCTTCATCAAAAGTTTGATGTCGATGAAGTCAAGAATGCTATTGAACAGCATCGAGTGACGATGTTGTCAGTTGTTCAAACCATGCTGTCCCGTTTATTAAGTGGACTTGAAGAATGTCCGTCTTCTTTGCGCTGCCTGCTGTTAGGCGGAGGCCCTGCGCCATATGCGATGCTTCAAGAGAGTAAGGAGAAAGGATTTCCTGTGTTTCAATCGTACGGTATGACGGAGACCTGCTCGCAAATTGTGACACTTGCGCCAGAATTTAGTATGGAAAAGCTTGGATCAGCGGGAAAGCCCCTTTTTGGGTGTGAATTAAAGATTCAAGATGAGAACCGTCCGTGTCGTCCTTTTGAGCATGGTGAAATCATGGTAAAAGGTGCAAATGTCATGAAAGGCTACCTTTATCGTCAAGAGGCAACAGCTGCTGCATTTGAGCAGGGCTGGCTGAAAACGGGTGATATTGGCTATGTAGATGAGGACGGATTTTTATTTGTGCTTGATCGGCGGTCAGACTTAATTATTTCTGGCGGAGAAAATATTTATCCAGCAGAAATTGAAGCAGTTCTTTTAACACATCCAAATGTAAAGGAAGCCGGAGTGACGGGTATGTATGATAAAAAATGGGGAGAGGTACCTGCTGCCTTCCTTGTGACAGATGAGCAGATTCCGGAGAATGAGCTCTATGCTTTGTGTCAGTCGCAATTAGCCAAGTATAAATGGCCCGCCGCTTTTCACTTTGTGGATGAGCTGCCAAGGAATGCGTCGAATAAATTGCAGAGGCACAGACTCAAATCAAAGGGGTTTTTAGATGATTCAAATTGAACGTGTGATCTTATATCATGTCACGATGAAACTCAAACAGCCATTTACAACAAGCCTTGGGACTATTTCAGAGCGTGAGTTTATTATTGTCGAGGTCAAAGATCAAACAGGATTAACTGGATGGGGAGAGGTATCTGCCTTCTCTTCTCCGTGGTATACAGAAGAAACCATCGAGACCTGCTATCACATGCTGAGGGCTTTCTTTATCCCGAACGTGCTGACTCGATCTTTTACACATCCTTCGGACATACCAGACAGCTTGTACCATTTTAAAGGCAATAGAATGGCCAAAGCGGGAATTGAGGCAGCTGTGTGGGATATTTATGCGAAGCGAGAAAATAAGTCCTTACGTGACGTCTTAGGCGGTACTAGAGATAGAATTCCATCTGGTGTCGTTGCAGGGTTAGGACCAATAGATGATATGATTCAGCAAATCGAGCAGTTTGTTGATCAAGGCTATCAGCGTGTGAAAGTGAAGATTAAGCCTGGACAAGATATTGGACTTCTACAAAAGATAAGAGAGTCTTTCCCTCACCTTCCGTTAATGGCGGATGCAAACTCTGCTTATGAATTAAAGGATATTAGCAAACTGAAGCAGCTCGACGATATTCGTTTATTAATGATTGAACAGCCTTTAGCCGCAGATGACATTGTCGATCATCGGCATTTGCAAAAGCATTTAAAAACACCAATCTGTTTGGATGAAAGTATTTGTTCTTTAGATGATGCGAGAAAAGCTGTAGAACTTGGAAGCTGTCAGATTATTAATGTGAAGCCTTCACGAGTTGGAGGGCTGACTGAAGCACTTAAGATTCATGCGTTCTGCAAGGAGCAGCAGATTCCGTTATGGTGCGGGGGAATGATTGAAACAGGCATTTCTCGCGCGCAAAACGTGGCACTTGCATCACTTCCGCAATTTACGATTCCTGGGGATATTTCAGCATCGTCGAAATATTGGGAGCAGGATATCATTTTTCCTGAAATTAAAGTTGAAAATGGGTTTATTGAAGTACCGCGTTCTCCAGGTATGGGTGTAGAAGTTGATTATCAAGCGCTTCGTTCTTTCTCAGATAAAATTGATGTGTTTACAAAACATGATTTTGTGAAATGAAAACGAATGAATCGCCATTTGCACCATCCATAGAACCACTGTATAGTTGAGGAAAGTTTTTCCTTCCTGTCTGAACAAAAAGAAAGAGCGGTCATCCGCTCTTTCTTACTCTTCTACAAGCCCGCTGTCGTAAGCAAGCTGTCCAATATACTGATACATGTCATTGGGCATGTCGGAAACATGTCCGTATTCATAATCCCAAAGATTTAAAAAGGAGTGAGCTGCTTGATAAAATGCAGCCTCGTCCGCGTCCTGAATTTCTTCAAGAAACGTTTGAGCAAGCCGATCGTTTTTCAAAGCGAAGCGCCTCCTTTAATGAGACTTAAAGGTCTTGAGGTTTAAATGTTTTACAGTCAGTTTCTTCACTTTTCTCAGCCGTATTTCCTGTATGGCTGACGACATAAATTGCATCTGCACCACAACGATTTCCAGCATTCCAGTAGGAACAGTTGTTTACTTCACAAAGGATTTTTTGACTCATACAGATGACCTCCTTTTGAGTATGTCTTTCATCTATAATGTAACCGAAGTAAGGGGCGTTCATTCATGTTAATCTTCCTGACGAATATAACGCTTATCTTTCATAAACAATTTCCAGAAGAAGTAGAACCCAGGGAATAGGATGATAAACCCTACAATATACGTAATAAATAATGCCCTAAATGTGACGGGATCTGTAAACCCAGACATGATGGTGATATCAGGATAGGCCATATAGGGCAAATGCGCATGTCCATACACATAGCTTGCTAAGAAATATTGAATTGTAATGGCGATAACCGCTAAACGTGGTCTCCCTTTCCGATGTTTAAAGCGACTGTTTGGTAAAAATAGAGCCAAACCTGCAAGCAAAAACATGAGTAGAGAAACAAGAAGGATCGGGATGTTCTGCATCATTTTTGTGAACAGCCAATTGGCCTCACTTCTCAGTGTGAGCATGATAAAGAAAGCCATCATGAGAGAAAGAGGACCCGTAATCAGTGCTCCTCTTCTATAAATGTTATAAGCCTCATCTTCGTTTGCAACATTAGAAAAATCAGCTAAAAGCAAAGATGAGAGAAAAAGGGTACTGAAAATCGCAAAACCTACGAAAGAATAGACATTTGCGCTTGTAAAGACCAATCCTAAATCTAATGAGTAGACATTATTCTCCTGAAAGATGAATCCACCATGTGTAATGGGGAGAACCATGATGAGAATGGACGGAATAATAAAGCCGCTAATTCCTGAAATATATGTCACGGCTTTTCTATATTTTTTAGGCAGTGAATGAGAGAAGACGAGAAATCCGCTTCGCAGTGCAAGAAGCAACAAAATAATGCTGCCGGGTATTAATAGAACAGTGCCTAGCACAAATGTTGCACCTGGAAACAGGCTAAACAAGGCAACGACGATGGCTACAATGAACACGTTAGTTACTTCCCAAGTTGGAGAAAGATACTTATTTGCGATATTTGCGGCCTTTGTCTGCTCTTTGTTCATGTAAATCATTGACCAAAATCCTGCACCGAAATCCATTGATGCCATCACTGCATAGATAAACACGAATCCCCATAAGATGGTGATTGCAATGAGTGCATCAGTTGTTACATCCATTTGCATCAAGATCGCTCCCTTTTTAAGATTCTGTTAACCGTAAGTCTTCTTCAATTGAATGTTTTCTAAAGTAGTACGTCAGTACAATCACAGTTGCGATGCCTAAAATGAGATAGACAATGGCAAAAAGGATGAAAAGTGTACCGATAGATCCTGATGATGTGACGACTTCAGAGGTTTTGAGCATTCGATAAATCACCCATGGCTGACGGCCTGTACAGGCAAAGATCCAGCCAAATTCAATCGCCAAGAGACTAAGGGGCCCGCCAAATAAATAAAGGACAAGCAGCCATTTTGGATAATGTTCGCGTTTTAAAATTTTGCGGTAAAACAGTGCTAACACAGCAAAGAAAATGAGCAATGAGCCGATAATGACCATTCCATTAAATAATGTGTGAATAAATAAAGGCGGCCACTCGTCCCTAGGAAAATCATTTAACCCTTTAACCACAGTGTCAAAGCTATTTCCTGCAAGAAAACTAAGCGCCCAAGGGATTTCAATAGCTCCTTTGATTTCTTGCGTATTGGCATCAGTAAAACCGCCAATGGCCAGAGGTGCATGTGATTGCGTTTCAAATAAACCTTCAGCACCCGCTAATTTTTCAGGCTGATATTCATACAGAAGCTGAGCTGATTCGTGACCGTTTAAGGCTGTGAGAAAAGAGAAAAGTCCACCAACAATCAGTCCAAGAAAAAGGGCTTTTCGATGAAAGGTATAGAGCTTTTCGTTTTTTCTTGTTTTCAACATTTTAAATGCAGCGACAGAAGTAATGACAAAAGCGCCTGTTGTAAAAGCAGACAGTACTACGTGAGTAGCAGTTACAACAAAACTTGGATTGAAAAATGCCTTCCAAGGTTCGATATTCGTTATTTCTCCATTGACCATTTGAAAGCCAGCGGGTGTTCCTTCAAAAGCATGTACGTTTGTAATGAGAATCGCTGAAGCTGCTGCACCAATGACAACGAAAATAACGGTAATGATGCGCATGGCTGGTGATAAACGATCTGCTGCGTACACATAAATAGACATAAATAATGCTTCAATAAAGAAAGCATAAATTTCTATTTGAAATGGCAGTGACATGACTTTTCCGATGACCTCCATAAAACCAGGCCATAGAAGGGCAAGCTGCGTACCAGCAATGGTACCGGTTGGAATGGCGACCCCTAACAGAACAGCCTGCGCTTTTGTCCATCGTTTGGCCATGATGGCATAATGCGGGTCATTCGTTTTTTGAAAGATGAGTTCAGCTAACAAAATCATTAGCGGGATGCCTACGCCAAGCGAGGCATAAATAATATGGAAGCCCATTGTTGTGCCGAACAGACTTCTAGCTAAAACGAGATCAGTCAATTTTTTCTCCGCCTTTCTTATCGCATCTCTTTTGATGGTGTTTATTATTCTCCACCATTTTTAGATTATTCTTCCTGACTAAGAAAGCTTGTTTTTTGACAAGTTGTAAAAGAGGGAGTAGAATATAATTATAAAACGTAATCGTTACGTTTTAATGATGAAGGGAGTTTTGACATTGAAAAGAGATATTCATCCAACCTCACATGAAGTTGTATTTATGGACGTTAACAGCGGTTACCGCTTCTTAAGTAGATCAACAAAGACATCACATGAGACCGTAGAGTGGGAAGATGGGAAGACTTATCCTGTCATTAAAGTAGAGACAAGCTCAGATACGCATCCATTTTATACAGGACGCCAGAAATTCGGAGAAAAAGGCGGCAGAGCGGAGCAGTTTAAGAAAAAATATCAAATGTAAACAAAGAAACACACCTGATCATGGTGTGTTTTTTTGTGCAGTAAAAAACCCCGGCTGATCGCACAGGGTTCATGAATTCATTCAACATTTAAAGCTGTTTTTAATGTGTTTAAATTTTGTTTCATTAAGCTGACATAGCTTTCGCCATTTTTAGCATCATCTTCTGTAATGGATTCTAGATTTTTCAGTGTAAGGCTCTTTGCCCCAATTTCACTGCGAATCGTATCTGATACTTTACTGCTGACGTTATTTTCAAAAATGACATACTTGATGTGATGCTTTTCTGCCTGTTGTACGATATTTTCAAGCTGTTTTTGGGAAGGCTCTTCAGAAGCAGAGAGTCCTAGTACACTGATTTGCTCAATGCCATAGCGTTTTTCCCAGTAGCCGTATGCTGCGTGAGAAACAAGAATTTCTTTATGTTCTGCTTTAGATAACGTTGTTTTGAATTCCTGATCTAACGATTGTAATTCTTTTTTTAGTGATTCATAGTTTTTTGTGTATTCGTCTTTATGATCTGGATCTAGTGAAACGAGTGTGTCTTTAATGTTTTTTGCCATTTGCTGTGCATAAACAGGGTCTAGCCAAGCATGGGGATCTTTATCTCCGTGGTCGTGTCCATCATGGTCATGATCTTCACCTTCATGATCGTGATCATGGTCCTCACCTTCTTCATGAGCATGTTCTTCTTGTGTTGATAATAGCTTGATGCCTTCGGCTGCTTTCACTGTTTTCACGCCTTGGTCTTTTAACGTAGAAGCCGTTTTATCAGCAAATGCTTCAGCACCTGTTCCGCTGTAAATAAAGGCATCTCCTTCAGCCATTTCAACCATCGTTTTTGAACTTGGTTCAAAGCTGTGTGCATCTGCATTGGCAGGATACACACTTTGAGCGTTCACGTGAGAGCCGCCGATTTTTTCAGTGAAATCTTGAATAGGGAAGATCGTCGTGTAAATGGTTAATTTCCCGTCTGCTTTTCCTTTTGAAGCATTTGTCCCCGCACTGCTTGAGCAAGCGGCAAGACCGACCGCTAATAAAGCAGCTGTTAAAATAAAAAAGATTTTTTTCATCTAAGAATGTCTCCTCTCAACCTATTAGATAGAAATGATTACGATTTAATGTCCTGAGTTATTGTATCGTAATAATTACGATTTGAAAAGAGGAAAATAAAAAATTTTCATCAGAAGATGTTTCCTCTAAAAAAATAGACGTCAAAACGTGACGAAATTTAAAACATTGTGCTATATTTATTTTTAAAAAAAGAAAAAGGAATGGACAAACTTATGAAACTTTTAGACGAAATCATCGAGTACAATCAACAATTTTGCGAAGAGAAGCGATATGAAGAGTTTACAACAACGAAGTTTCCACAGAAAAAAGCTGTCATTCTATCATGTATGGATACAAGACTTGTTGAACTGCTTCCGCGCGCCATGAACATGAAAAATGGCGATATTAAAATTGTCAAAAGTGCTGGCGCTCTTGTTTCTCACCCATTTGGAAGTATTATGCGAAGCATTTTAGTGGCTGTTTATGAATTGAATGCTGACGAAGTTTATGTGATCGGGCACCACGATTGCGGGATGAGTAAAATAGACAGCCAAACCCTATTAAATAAAGCCGTTGAGCGCGGTATTCCCGAAAAACGAATTGAAGTACTGGAATACTCAGGAATCGATTTTCAACAGTGGCTCAAAAGCTTTAGCTCAGTTGAAGATAGCGTGAAGGACAGTGTGTCTGTCGTTAAAAATCATCCGCTTCTTCCATCTGATGTGCCTGTGCATGGTCTAGTGATTGATCCTGGGACAGGTAAGCTTGACTTAGTTGTCAACGGTTATGAAGAAAAGTAAGTTATTTTTCCTTTTTAGGTGGGACTGGATCCATGCCTCCAGGATGCAGCGGGTGACATTTTAAAATTCGCTTGATTGTGAGCCAGCCGCCTTTTAAAGCGCCATGCGTTTTGATCGCCTCTAGCCCATAGTTTGAACAGGTGGGATAAAACCTGCAGCTCGGCGGTGTCAGAGGGGAAATGCATTTTTGATAAAAGCGAATGATGCCGATAAAAATTTGTTTCATAGAGGTTCCTCCTTGTCTGTCTTTTCACAGTATAAGAAAAAAGGACAAGGAAGGGAAGTTTTATAAACTAAACTGGTCGGAACAATATGTTATAATATAGGAAATTGCAATTATAGGAGTGGTGATTAATGCCTTCAGTTGAAAGCTTTGAACTTGACCATAATGCTGTAAAAGCACCTTACGTTCGTCATTGCGGCGTTCATAAAGTGGGATCAGATGGGGAAGTGAACAAATTTGATATCCGTTTTTGTCAGCCAAACAAGCAGGCAATGAAACCTGATACGATTCATACATTAGAGCATTTACTTGCGTTTAATATTAGAACACACTCAGAGAAATACGATCATTTTGATATCATTGATATTTCTCCAATGGGCTGCCAGACTGGCTACTATTTAGTTGTCAGCGGTGCACCGACACCAAGAGAGATCGTTGAACTGCTTGATGCAACATTCAAAGATGCAGTGGAAGTAACAGAAATTCCTGCTGCAAATGAAGAGCAGTGCGGTCAAGCGAAGCTTCATGATCTTGAAGGAGCAAAACGTTTAATGCGTTTCTGGCTGTCTCAGGATCAAGAAGAGCTATTAAAAGTATTTGGATAATCAGTAATATGATGAACCGGACATATTGAATGTCCGGTTTTTTATATGAAATGAAACGAGAGCTGTTAAAATAGGGGATATTTGTTAAAATGGACATGTCAGTAAAAAAAGGGGGATACACGAATGCGGAAAATGGTAGGAATCATTTTGATGCTCGTATTACTTAGTGCATGTGGAAACTCGGCAGCGAGCAATGACAAGGGAGAAGTGCCTGAGCTATTAGAAGTCAAACTAACAGGGCCGGAGCAAGTGGAGAAAAATGAAAACGTTATCGTAAAAGCAGCTGTCACATATGGTGATACGCCTGTTGATGATGCAGATGATGTTGAATTTGAAGTGTGGAAAGATGGCGACAAGGATAACAGCAAGATGATTCAGCCAAAGAAAAAGGAGAAAGGTGTATATGAATTGCATACAGCTTTCAAACAAGATGGCCTTTATATCATACAAGTCCATGTGACAGCTAAACAGCAGCATAATATGCCGAAGACAAACATCCATGTAGGTGATGTGAAAAAAGAGAGTTCATCTACTGAAGAAGAAGATACCTCACATCATTGAAAGCGGTTTTATTTTGGGTTAGGACGTTGGTTTGGTTCAGCATCCTGTGGTGAATCGACTTTATGCTTGTAATCATAAGCCTTTGATGTCGTCCACAGTGATAAAAAGACAACGATTGAGATAATGATAAAGCTGATAATCCCAAGTAACAGCATCTAACTCCCTCCTTATTTCCATATTAACATATATTTCATGCGGTCAAAATAGAAGAAAATGATGGCAGGTTTCAGTATAATAAAAAAAGGGTAATCCCATACTAAATGCAACTACATAAGGAGGAATCAACATGTCTGAAAAATTATTAAACGTCGTCAATAAACAAGTAGCAGATTGGACTGTGCTTTACGTAAAATTACATAACTATCACTGGTATGTAAAGGGAAAAGATTTCTTTACACTCCATGAAAAATTCGAGGAATTATATACAGAAACAGCCACTTATATCGATGATTTGGCTGAGCGTATGCTCGCATTAAATGGACAACCTGTTGCGACAATGAAAGAGTGCTTAGAAATTTCTAGCATTCAAGAAGCGGAAGGCAATGAATCAGCCGAGCAAATGGTGAAAAATCTGTATGATGATTTCTCTAATATTGCAGAAGAACTTAAGCGAGGCATGGAGCTGGCTGCAGAAGTTGGCGATGAAACAACAGGTGATATGCTGCTTGCGATTCATCAATCCATTGAAAAACACAACTGGATGCTCAAAGCATACTTAGGATAAGCGAATGTGAAAGGAATGTCGATCATCAAACAGATCGGCATTCTTTTTTTGTGGATTTGTGACAGACAGCCCATTGAATTGATGGGGCTTTTAGCCGAAGAGAAAAGGGAAGGGAGGGGAGAAGATGTCCTCAATTGCAGGAATGATGAGTCAGCAAGTGGCGAGTATTCAAAAAACACTCAATATCAGTTTATTGAATTCACAGCTTGCCACGAACACAGCCCAAGCTATGGTGATGCTCGATCAAGTGCAGCAGCAGCCTCAAGCTGTTCAGCCCAAAGATTCAGACGCTACGTTTATTGATGTCAGAGTTTAACCAAGAAAGCCGCCGTCACAGGCGGCTCTTTTTATGCGCTTCACGAGTTTTTTGAGCAGCTGACCATGCCTTTATTTTTTGTCGTCCAAGCTATTCATCAAATGCGGCATATACTATTGAAGTAAGAAGTTCCACTATGAAAGGATGTTGATGCCAAGTGAGCAAGGATTTAGGCATCTTTTCGTTGTTTACAGTCAGTTTGTCGGCAATGGGCTTTCTGTTTGGTGGAGCAGGATATTTACTCATGATATTAGTGACACTAATGGCTATTGAATTAATTTGTTCAAGCCTAAGAGAATCTGTGACTGGACAACTTACGATGAAGCGTTTTTTGACCCGGCTTGTTCGAAAGGTTGTGACGATTTCTTTAATATCCATGGCACACTTCTTCGATGTCATGCTGAAGACTGGGGGGACAATTAAGGATTTAGCGCTCATCTTTTATATTATTTATGAATCGTACCAGATTGTCTCAACAGCCAAAGCTCTCGGAATTCCTATTCCACAGTTGTTTATTGATGTGTTAGACATGATTAAAAATAAATTGCGCAAAAAGCCGTAATTTCTTCATATCTGGTCATACTAAAGGAAAAAGGATGAATCAGATGGCGAGACACACATACTATGTATCCGTTCAAGACGGATCAATCTCACAGCACAGAGACGCGGCTGCTTGGCAATTTCAGATAGAAGCAGATGATGACCAAATCTTGCAGTTAAGAGAGTATTTTGATGAACAGTATATGACAGATTGGAAAGGTTTCTTTCGGGCGCATGTTCCATTTCTTGAATATCATTATGATAGTCCAAATGACGAAATGGATAGGAAAAGAAAAGAGATTTACTCGATGATTCATGATCTCGGTAACGAAGAGACAAAGAACTTTATTGAGACCAATGGACTGATGAATTGAAAAAGCATGTAGACAAATCCTCGCATTCTTTGTCAGTCCTGCGTGCTAGTGCTCACGAATGTGAAATTCGCTCTACGCTAGTACTCGTTTTTCCTAGACTGCAAAGGTTTTCTATCACGCTGAAAAGAAGACAAAAGGCTAAAAGAAAGTTCATTTTAGCCTTTTGTCAACGATCTGAAAGCATGTAGAGACATTCTACATGCTTTTATTTTCGAGGCTGTAAGATTCCGCCGATCAGATCACTGATTCCGCCTCTATTTTCCTGCTGTGAGTTGGTGATTTCGTGTGAGGTACTCTGACTCTGGGGTTTGTACCGGTTATCATCTATCCCGACCCGCATTCCAGATGTTCGTTCGGATGGCTGGATAATCACAATTTGGTCCTGTTCATGAAATTCAAACAAGTAGGATTCGCCTGATGTTTGTCCAATGAACGTTTTCCAGTTCACATCTAATTTGACTTTCGGTGCTTTGCCCGTCCAAGCGACAATAGCGTCAGGATCTACACGGCAAGGTGCTTTTAAAATCAGCGGGTTTCCATTTGTTTTGATGGCAACCTGCGCCCCGTGACCTTGATACGAGAGCTTTGAAGTAAACAGCCCTTTCTGTGATAAAATCCCAACGCCTACTGGTGTCACGCCATAGTGACATTCTTCAGTAAAGGCAAGTAAATCTTCACTTTCCACGCTAACATGTTGCCAAGGACCGTTCGGCTCAAGATTGATGACGGTCACATGCTCGCTAGAATCAGCCAAGTAGCAAGTGCCTTGTCCACTCACTTCCATCATCTCAAGGTTTTCACCTGTTAATTTTCTGCTAATATGATTAAATACTTGGCTGACCACATTTCCTTTATTCGTCCCAAGTAATCGTTTACGGTATTGAAATGTACCTTGATCGGCAATCATAGCGCCTTTTTTAGCAAAAAAGATCCCGTTGCCTTCTGCTTGTAAGGTCAGTTCTTCGATCGTGTTGAAATGAAATCCCATTTGTGCCAGCTCCTTTTCTTTGTCAAGATGTGAATCCGTAGATGCGGCATAGGTCGTTTAAATCAAGGGTCGTACCTTGTCCGGTTGCGGTGATTTTCCATTCGTTCTCAACTCTCGTTAGTTCAGCACAAATGATGGATGTACAAAATGAATAATCCTCTGTTAATTGAAAGGTACAAATCTCCTGTTGTGTGATTTGATCTGAAAGGCGCAAGTAGGCATTGGTCACCTGTCCAAAATGATGTGCCCGCTCGTGTGCATCATGTATCGTGGCTGTTACGACGATTTTCTGAATATCGGGTGAGACTCTGCTCAGTTGCATAATAATGATCTCATTGTCCCGATGGCCTCCGCCGACCTGATGATCACCTAGATGGCGAACAGCTCCATCTAAGCTTTGCTGCTGATGATAATAGATCAGGTGTTTTGGAGACAGAAGCTTGTCCTCTTCATTTAAGAGAAACACTTGCGTATCTAAATCAATTGGCTGACCACATAAGTCCCAGCCAAGTCCGATATGAATTTGATCTACATTTGGATTGTCTTTTGTTAAATCTAACTTTTGTCCTTTCATGAGGTGTTTCTTCACTGTCTCAAGAGAAGCGTCTTCTTTCTCATGTTGCCTCATTGGCCATGCTTTGTTATTTTCTTGTTTTGATCCATTTGTGATGCTCATGCTGGTTTCCTCCTCGTCTGTGTAGGACAAACACTTATTAATTTACGTCATCATGGGCAAAAGGTTTCATGATTAAAATGGGATGAGGATGGAGATGATAAAAAGGTTTTAGCAAGAATACTTATTTTACATACAGACGAGATAGAAGTACTCGTTTGTTTCACTTTTCATAAAAATTCTTCAGAGAAATGTGATCTGTGGTATGATGTTTTACAAGAAGCAAGGACAGGATATGAGGGATTTCACATGCATGTATTTAAAGACTATTATCATAATACGGTCAAGCTCTCTTTTGAAGAGCAGCCTTTTTCAAGTCATCCTAAGCATGTTTGGGCTATTTGCCGCTATCAAGGAAAATGGCTACTTACTGAACATGAGGATCGAGGCTACGAGTTTCCAGGAGGGAAAGTAGAGCCAAATGAAGAAGCAGATCAAGCCGCTATACGAGAGATTCACGAAGAGACGGGTGCTGTTGTTCGTGAATTAACGTATATTGGTCAATATCAGGTGCTTGGCAGAGAGAAAATCATTGTCAAAAATATTTATTTCGCTGATATTGAAAGGCTCGTCAAGCAGGACACGTATTTTGAAACGAAAGGACCCGTTCTTTTCGCAGACTTACCAAGATCCATCGCAAAAAATAAAAATTTCAGTTTTATTATGAAAGATGATGTCTTGAGACAAAGTCTTGCTTATTTAGAAAAGAACGGTTTGATTCGTTAAAAAAAGCGTAGGGACATGACCCTGCGCTTTTTATTTTTGCAGAAAACGGCGTTCCAGCCATTCAACAAGCTGATACATGATGGTGGCGAAGACGGCGATAATGAAAAGACTTAAGAACACGAGTGTAAAGTTGAAGACTTGAAAGCCATAGATGATCATATAGCCGAGTCCTTTTGAGGAAACAAGGAATTCTCCCACAATGACCCCAACCCAAGAAAGACCAACATTGACCTTAATGGCAGAGATCATCGTTGGAATACTTGCTGGCAAAATGACCTCACGGAAGACCGTTCTTTTTTTTGCGCCAAAGGTTTTCATGACTTTTAAATAATTCTCATCGACTTCTTGAAAGGCTGTATAAATGACGATGGTGGTAATGATCACACTGATAATGGCACCCATCGCGACAATGCTGATCATGCCTGGTCCAAGGGCAACAATTAAAATGGGGGCGAGAGCGACTTTCGGCATCGCATTTAAAATAACCAAATAAGGATCAAGTACATTTGCAAGACGGGTGGACCACCATAAGGCGGCGGCTAATAAAATGCCGCAAAAAGTACCAAGTAGAAAGCCGAGCACTGTTTCAAATAGTGTAATGCTCATATGATTGATTAATGAACCATCTGATAATTTTTGTACAAACAATTGGCAGACGGCAGATGGTGAACTGAAAATGAGCGGGTCAATCAGTCTGAAATGGCTCGCAAGCTCCCAAAGCGAAAAGAAACTGGCGAAAATGATCAACTGGTAGACTCGCGTCATGCGTTTTTCCATTCGAACTTTTTTTCGATAGGCTTCATGTAAAAGGTCACTGTGTTTCAACTGTCTTCAGCTCCTTCCAAATCGTTTGAAAGAGCTCTTGGAAACTTGCTGTCTGTCTCGCTTCAAAAGGAGAGAGCGTCCTCAGATCATCTGGAACGGTAAACATTCGCTGGATAGAGCCTGGATGCTTTGAGAATAAGAAAATGCGATCACTCATCGCAATGGCTTCGCCGATGTCATGTGTGACAAGAACAGCCGTTTTTTGGTAGTTTTTTAATGTGTGAAAGACGAGGTCTTCTAATGTCAGTTTCGTCTGGTAATCTAGTGCTGAAAATGGCTCATCAAGCAGAAGTAGGCCGGGATCAACTGCAAGCGTTCGGGCGAGAGCCGCACGCTGCCTCATCCCGCCTGACAGCTCCTTCGGGTATTTATCTTCGACATCATTGAGTCCAAGCTTTGGCAGTAAGCTAAGGGCAGCTGAGGTGGCTTCATGTGAATCTTGTTTTGCAATTTTTAATCCGAGAATGACATTTTCCTTGATCGTTTTCCATGGGAACAAATAATCTTGCTGGAGCATATAACCGATTTGATGCTCCTGTTGATTCGGTTCTTTTCCTTCGATTAAAATTCGACCTTCAGAGGGTGGCGTAATGCCTGCGATGATGGACAGCAAGGTTGTTTTCCCGCAGCCGCTGGGACCAATAAATGAGATGAATTCACCTTGAGTGATCTCCATATTGATGTGTTTGATGGCCGTGGTTTTTTCTTTTAAAGAGAAGTACGTGTGGGTCACATGGTTAATTTGAAGGAAAGACATGTGCTACCTCCTGTTCTATTTGTGATCTGTGACCTTCTTGGCAATGGATGAATCGACAAGTTGTTTGTACGGGATAAATTCCGGCAGTTCACCACTTGCTTTCATGATTTCCTGTAATTTGTTCCATTCCTCTTCATTTAGAAGGGGATCTGTTGCATAGGAGTTCTGCTGTTTGTAGCGTTTGATAGCTGTTGATAAGACATCAAGGTCTGTATCAGGAAATTGAGATTGGATTGTCTTGGCAATCTCCTCTGGGCTCTTTGCTTTGACCCATTTTTGCGCTTTGTAAATGGCACGAGTAAAGGCTTCAGCTGTCTCTTTGTTTTCCTCTAAGTAACTCTTCTTTGCCATAAAGGTGGTATAAGGCACCTTGCCGGAAGCCTCACCAAAGGAGGCGGTAATGTACCCTTTGCCTTCTTTTTCAATTAAGGAAGCTGTCGGTTCGAATAACTGCACAAAATCGCCAGTTCCAGAGGAAAAAGCACCTGAAATGTTGGCAAAATCAATATTTTGAATCATGCGAAGATCCTGTTTCAAATCAATGCCTTCTTTTTTCAGGACATATTCACCGACCATTTGCGGCATGCCGCCTTTCCGTTGTCCGAGAAAGTCCTTTCCTTTCAATTGATCCCAAGAGAATTGATTGATTTTTTCCCTTGAAACAAGAAATGTACCGTCTGTTTGTGTCAGCTGTGCAAAGTTCATGACAGAGTCTTTCGTGTCTTGTGCTTCCACATAAATAGAAGATTCAGATCCGGTCAGAGCGATATCAGCGCCGCCGGATAAGAGAGCTGTCATTGTTTTATCGCCGCCCCAAGTGGTTTTTAATTCAACCTCTAAGCCTTCATCTTTGAAAAATCCTTCGGATAGGGCGACATAAAGCGGTGCATAAAAGACCGAATGGGTCACCTCGGCTACTTGTACGGTCTGCTCTTGGTCTTTTTTACAGGCGACAAATGGAATAAAGAGCAGGACAACGAATATGAATGCCAGTCTGACTTTAATGGAACGATTCAAGAGTAATTCGCCTCCTTTGTTCTAGATCACTAATTAAAGTATGTCAAAAGGGATTTTTGGTGAGTGCCTAGATGAAATAAGAAGCGCATTGTTTATTTATAGAACGTGTCTTTTTTTCTATACTAGAAGCATGAATGCTTTCTTGAATTTGGTAGAAATAAAGGAGCGGTTTCGTGTATAGATTGAGTTGGGTATTTGTTGGATGGTATGTAGTGGGTCTTATTTTAATGGTCTTTTTTGAAGTGCCGGCATGGCTTCAGTTTGCGAATGGTATCTTTCTTGTGCTTTACGCCTGCTGCGTCATTGAGATTGGCCGAAATATTTACGGGGCATGGAGCTTTGTGATCGTAAGAGCAGCCATTGTGGGTGTGTTGACGTTTACGGTTGAATGGGTGGGGATCACAACTGATTTTCCATTTGGGGCCTATGATTATTATCCGACGCTTGGATTTCTTGTGGCGGGAGTACCTTTGACGATCGCTTTTGCATGGGTTGGTGTGTTTTTAAATAGTCTTTTTTTATCAAGACAACAATCGAAGTGGAAACGAGCCGTCGAAACGGGTATATGGATTGTGCTGCTTGATCTCATATTAGATCCGGTAGCAGCTGAACGAAAGTTTTGGGTGTGGTATGACGGCGGAGGTTTCTTTGGTATCCCTTTTGAGAATTTTGTCAGCTGGGGTATCATTGGAGCAGGACTTTCATTTCTGTTCCCGCTCGTCTCCATTGATCAGCAGGCATTGCGCTGGAATGGGCGTATTTATCAGGCCATGGTGTTCTTCTTTGGTCTTTTAGCATTAAAGGGCGGGCTGGATGTCATTTTTTATTTAGCACTGATCATTGTCATCTTGTGTGAAGGAAGGGTTCGATTTGAAAGAAAGCGACAAAAACCGATCGTTTAGACGACTCTTTTATTTTTATCTTGAACGATATTTACTGAACAAACATTTTCGCTGTGTCATGATGAAAGGTACGGTTGATCCAAAGGAGAAACATCCTGTTCTTTATCTTGCCAATCACAGTTCATGGTGGGATGGACTGATCATTTTTCTTTTAATAGAACAAATGTCTGAGCTGGATCATGCCATGATGATGGAAGAGAAGCAGTTGAAGCAATATGCTTTTTTTCAAAAAATTGGTGCATTTCCAGTTCATAAAGAGAAGCTGAAAAGTGTCAAGCAGGCATTAATGACTGCAAAGGAGAAGATGGAGGCTGGCGGGGCTGTGTGGCTCTTCCCGCAGGGGAAAATTATGCACCAAGACACACGGCCGCTTGAACTGGAAGGCGGAGCTTCTTTTTTAGTCAGGCAATTTGAGCAGGTCGTCATCAAACCTGTGACGCTGCATTATACATTTAATCAATTTCAAAAACCGACGGTATCGGTTGAGTTTGGAGAAGATGTCCTAGTAGCTGGCGAATCACTTCGCAGTAAGGAAGTAACAAGTTTACTCGGAGACCTGCTTGAAACACAGTTAAACACACATCAAGCACAGGTTATTGCTGATCCAGATTTTTCAACAAACGAACAATTTAGGCAGGTGACAAGGACAAGCCGGTCAACTAGTGATGCGTTTGATTCCTTTAAAAAGTGGGTGAAAACATGGCGGTCTTCTTAATTGTCATCAGCGTTTTGCTGATCTGCCAATTGATGTTTACGATTTGGAATATGAAGCAATTTCCTGTACTCAAGCCGGCATCTCTTTCACCTGATGAACCCATTTCATTATCGATCCTCATTCCAGCGAGAAATGAAGAAAAACGGCTGGAAGCCTGCCTTCAGTCGATTGTTGATCAGCGTCTCCATCCGAAAGAGTTGATCGTGCTGGATGATCACTCGACAGATCAGACGAGAATGATTGCAGAGGGCTTCGCAGAGACATATCCATGGATTCGCGTGCAGTCAGGTCAAGTACTGAAACGAGGATGGCTTGGAAAATCATATGCTTGTTCCCAGCTTGCTGAGGCAGCATCGTCTGATTGGCTGTTATTTTTAGATGCAGATGTCCGCTTAAAACAAGGAGCTATTGAAGCGGTGTACAAGCAGTTATGCATACAAAAAACGGGCATGCTTTCAGGTTTCCCAGAGCAAAAAACGGGAACGCCTTTTGAGCATCTTGTCGTTCCTATGATGATGTTTACGATTGGCTGTCATTTGCCAGTGAAGTGGGTCAGAACATCTCAACATCCTGCTTTTGCCGCAGCACATGGCGGCTTTATTGCCATTGAAAAGAACTGTTATCACGAAATAGGTGGTCATGAAGCGATCAAGGGTTCTCTTGTGGATGATATGGCTTTGGCTAAACGTGTGAAAGAGAAGGGCTTTCCGTTCACACTGGCAAGTATTCATTCTTTTGTCTACATGAGAATGTATGAGAGTGGACAGGAAGTATGGGAAGGATATCGGAAAAATTTGTTCCCGGGAGTGAATCGAAACATTGCTTTGTTAAGCAGTGTCTTTTGTTTATACTCCGTCCTTTATGTAGTTCCTGTTCTTTGCTTTATGATCGCACTGATTCATTTTGATGTGGTCAATCTCTGTTTAGCCCTTCTTTGCTACGGGCTGGGTGTATCCATTAAAGCGGTCATTGATATCGAAAATGGAAGAACGTCTACGATGGCCTTTTTATTGCCGGTCAGTATCATAAGCCTGATTGCCATTGGTTTTGCTTCTATGAAAATTGGGCTGAAAAAAGAAGGCTATGAATGGAAAGGAAGAAGGTACGAATGAAAAAAGTGATCATTATTGGCGGCGGACTTGGCGGGTTATCGGCTGCGATTCGCTTACAGTCACGCGGTTTCCAGGTCACCATTTTAGAAAAAGAAGCTTCTTTAGGCGGGAAATTACAACGCCATCAAGCGTCTGGCTACTCTTTTGATTTAGGACCGAGTACCATTACAATGAAGGCGTATTTTGAGGAAGTATTTACCTCCTGTCATAGACGAATGGAGGATTATGTGACGTTTTATCCGATTTCTCCCCTTACTAAAAACGTTTTTTCAGATGGACATACGGTCGAGTTTACGCCAGATATTGAGCAAATGGAATCACAAATTGCAGTCTTTAGTCCAGAGGATGCGCAGCAATACCGGGCATTTTTACAGGAATCGAAGAAGCTTTTTCAAATGGCAGAGGATCAGTTTTTAAATCGTTTATTATTGACCTGGAAGGATAAAGCGGATATCAAGTTAATGAAAGCCCTTCTTGCTGTCAAACCTTTTACATCCGTTCAGCGCTTGCTACGTCAATATTTTCGTCATCCTCATACATTGGCGATGTTTGGCCGGTATGCGACTTACATTGGCTCTTCTCCATACGAGGCACCTGCTATTTTTAATATGATGGCTTATTTAGAAGGAGAAAAAGGCATTTATGGTATTAAGGGCGGTACGTATCGTTTAGTTGAGGCATTTGAGACACTGGCAAAGGAATTGGGTGTCCAAATTCATCTTAATGAATCAGTCAAAAAGATTCATGTAAAGAATAAGCGAATCCAAGGAGTTGAAACGGATCAACAGTTATATGAAGCAGATCAAGTCATTGCGGGGGCAGATGCACTGACTGTTTATCGCCAATTAATTGATGAAGAAGACCGCCCGAGCTTTAGAAATCAAAAACTGGCAAACATTGAGCCATCGTTATCAGGTTTTGTTCTTTTGTTGGGCGTCCCTAAAGTCTATGAACAACTGTCTCATCACAACGTGTTTTTTCCAGAGAATTATGAACAAGAATTCAAGGATATTTTTCAGAAAAAACAGCTTCCTCATGATCCGACGCTTTACATCTGTTATTCAGGTCATTCAGAGCCAGCTTTAAGCGGAGGGCCAGGAAGAAGTAACTTGTTTGTATTGGCCAATGCGCCATATGTGACAAAAGAGCAAAATTGGGACATGCTAAAGGAGACATATGGCCAGCATATGAAAACAAAACTAAAGGAAAAGGGTCTCTTTGATCTTGACCAGCTTGTAGAATTTGAAGCGGTACAAACCCCGCTTGATTTGCAGCAAAAAACGGGAGCGTATCATGGGGCCATTTATGGCATGTCGTCAAACTCATTCAAGCAGGCATTTTTTCGCATCAATAATCAATCAAAGGATATTGAAGGGCTTTGGTTTGTTGGCGGCACAAGTCATCCAGGCGGCGGCACTCCGATGGTGACAAAATCAGGACAGCTCGTCGCAGAAGCCATCATCAAGCATTTGACGTAACACCGAATGAAAAGGAGAGAATTCAAGTGATTGTGGAAAAGAGAAGGTTTCCGTCGCCACATCCGCATATTCACTTATATACAGTGACATATGAGGCCGATGGACTTCGAATGAAGGGGCTGCTCGCTGAACCGGCCGGAGAAGGTCTCTATGACGGTTTTTTATATTTACGGGGCGGCATTAAAAATGTGGGAATGGTTAGACCTGGCCGAATTGTGCAATTTGCTGCGCAAGGGTTTGTCGTCTTTGCGCCCTTCTACCGAGGGAATCAAGGAGGGGAAGGGAACGAGGATTTTGCCGGAGAAGACCGGAAAGATGCATTTGCTGCATTTCAGCTGTTGAAACATCATCAAAAGGTGAAGCAGGAGCGCATTCATATCTTTGGTTTTTCCCGCGGCGGAATTATGGGCATATGGACCGCTGTTGAAATGAAGCATGAGGCCGCTTCCTTTGTGACATGGGGAGGCGTAAGTGATATGAAGCTCACCTATGAAGAACGTGTGGATATGAGAAGAATGATGAAGCGTGTAATAGGAGGTCCTCCGCATAAGGTACCAGAAGCATATGAGGCTAGAACGCCCTTGAATCATGTGCACCAAATTGAAGCACCTGTCCTAATCATTCATGGGGAGCTGGATGAGAATGTATCCATTGAGCATGCGTATTTATTAGAAGATGCCCTGCGTCAGCATGGCAAATCTGTGGAAACATGGTATTTTCATGGATATCATCATTATTTCCCGCCACAGCATAACCGGGAGATTGTCAGACGGCTGACGACATGGATGCACAGCCGAAAAGGCGGAAATGTGGTAAAATAAACGGTAGAAAGAAATATAGAAAGTAGGGGGATTTTCATTATGGGAATGCCTGTTGAATTTAATACAATGATTGTCACAAAAGGAAAAGAGACAAGAATTGAAGAAAATGTGTTTGAGCTCATGAAGGAAGGGTACCGCATTTATCCATTAAATATTCCGCTTGAGGTGCGTAAAACGAAAGACGGAGAAAAAACAGGAACAGCACATGTTGAAAAGCTGGAGCTCACAGACAATATCACGAAGGTGACGTACCGTCTTGTGTCATTGCATTCAACGAACTAAAAAAGCTGAGGGATTCATTCCCTCAGCTTTTTCCTTTTGATTAGACGAGTGGTCCGCCTTTTGCTTCAATATCACTTGCTGCATGGCTGAATTTTTTAAAGTTCTTTTTAAATTCATTTGCAAGGAAGTTTGCTTTTTCTTTGTAAGCCTCTTGATCGTCCCATGTTTTAGCAGGCTGAAGCACTTCATCTGGCACTCCTGGAATATGAAGCGGGATGTGTAATCCGAAGATGTCGTCAGTGATCATTTCAGCGTTGTCAAGATCGCCTTCGATCGCTGCCTGCACCATTGCTCTTGTATGAGCAAGATTCATTCGTTTGCCCGTACCGTAGCCGCCGCCAGTCCAGCCTGTATTCACAAGGAATACTTTTGCGCCGTGCTCATCGATTTTTTTACCAAGCATTTCAGCATAGACATGAGCAGGAAGTGGCAAGAATGGTGAACCAAAGCAAGTAGAGAACGTTGTTTCTGGTGACGTCACGCCACGCTCAGTTCCCGCTAATTTACTTGTGTAACCGCTCAAGAAGTGGTACATCGCCTGTTCTTTCGTTAAACGGCTGATTGGAGGTAAAACGCCGAATGCATCAGCTGTTAAAAAGACAATGGCAGATGGGTGACCTGCAATACTTGGTTTCACGATGTTATCAATCATTTCGATTGGGTAAGCCGCACGTGTATTTTCAGTAAAGAATGTGTCATCATAATCTGCTTCACGTGTTTCTTCATCAAGTACTACATTTTCAAGCACTGATCCGAAGCTGATGGCTTTGTAAATTTGGGGTTCTTTTTCTTCACTTAAGTTCACGCATTTTGCATAGCATCCGCCTTCAATATTGAAAACACCTGTGTTAGACCAGCCGTGCTCATCGTCTCCAATCAGCTTGCGGCTTGCACTTGCAGAAAGCGTCGTTTTTCCAGTACCTGAAAGGCCGAAAAATAAAGCAACATCGCCTTCTTGACCGACGTTAGCAGAGCAGTGCATAGATAAAATATCTTGTTCAGGAAGCAGGTAGTTCATAACAGAGAAAATGGATTTTTTCATCTCTCCTGCATATTCTGTTCCACCGATCAGAATCGTACGTTTTTCAAAAGAAACGATAATAAACGTTTCAGAGTTTGTGCCATCTGTTTCAGGATCTGCTTTAAAGTGAGGTGCAGATAAGATGGTAAAAGGTTTTTCGTTTGATGATGGTGTTGATCCATCAGGTCTGATGAATAGCTGCTTTGCAAAAAGATTGTGCCAAGCGAATTCATTTACAACTGTAATGGGCATACGGTATTTTTCGTCAGCACCGGCAAAACCATCAAAGACAAATAGTTCATCACGTTCTTTTAAGTATGACACAACCTTTGTATATAAACGATCAAATGCCTCTTTCGAGATCGGCTGATTGACTTGACCCCAATCAATTTTATGTTCAGAGTTTTCTTCTTTTACGATGAATTTATCTTTAGGCGAACGTCCAGTGTAGGCACCCGTTGTGGCGCGTACAGCACCAGTTGAAGTTAAAACGCCTTCATTACGTGCCAGAATCTTTTCAACAAGTTTCGGAACAGATAAATTTTGGTGCGTATTTTCTAATGAGAGCAATGACTGCAAATCTTCTTTTAAATCCACTGAGTTCATAAAAAAACCCTTCCTTTACCGTTGAATTTGTTTGTTTTGATTAGTATAACACATTGATAATAATAGTCTATACTATTTAAACATTTTTGTGTGTGTTTTTTCATTTCTGCTATGAAAATATGCTTTTTGGTGATGCTAATGATGAGGTGAAAAAAAGGGGAGATAATTCCTATGAACCATTGACATGACGCAAGGGTTTAAGATAAGATATCTTATTGAACGGATACTCTTATCCCGAGTTGGTGGAGGGACAGGCCCGATGAAGCCCAGCAACCGGTTTCTTATGAAAAAGGCATGAACATGCTGAGAAACCAAGGTGCTAACCTGATGCAAGGTACAAGAACACCTTGAGCGATAAGAGTGAAAGGCATGCGATCTCAGACCCTTTCCTCGCAATGAAGGAAATGGTTTTTTTATTTTTGGGATATCATATGAACAAATTGCCAATAACATCTCTAATATAAACATGTTGAAATATAAGAGGGAACGAGTTCCGTATCATATTGGAGGCCTCATCTTGGGATGATGTGGTCTTGTACAGGAGGAAATAGCCATTATGAGTCAAAATCGTCGTTTATTTACTTCAGAATCAGTGACCGAAGGACATCCAGATAAAATCTGTGATCAAATTTCAGACAGCATTTTGGATGAAATTTTAAAGAAAGATCCAAATGCACGTGTTGCCTGTGAAACTTCTGTAACAACCGGTCTCGTATTAGTAAGCGGTGAGATTACAACGTCTACTTATGTCGACATTCCAAAGACGGTGCGTGACACGATTAAGGAAATTGGCTACACACGTGCGAAATATGGTTTTGATGCGGAAACATGTGCGGTTCTTACATCAATTGATGAACAGTCTGCTGATATTGCGCAAGGTGTAGACAAAGCGCTTGAAGCACGTGAAGGAACAATGACTGAAGAAGAAATTGATGCGATCGGTGCAGGTGACCAAGGTTTGATGTTTGGTTTTGCAAACAACGAAACTGAAGAGCTTATGCCACTGCCGATTTCTCTTGCACATAAATTATCTCGCCGTTTAACAGAAGTACGCAAGAATGAAACACTTGCATACCTTCGTCCAGACGGAAAAACTCAAGTAACAGTTGAATATGATGAACAAAACAAACCAGTTCGTATTGATACGGTGGTTATTTCTACACAGCATGCACCAGAAGTGACGCTTGAACAAATTCAAAGCGACTTAAAAGAGCATGTCATCCGCCCTGTCGTTCCAAGTGAACTGATCGATGAAGAAACAAAATACTTCATCAACCCAACAGGCCGCTTTGTCATCGGTGGACCTCAAGGGGATGCTGGTTTAACTGGACGTAAAATCATCGTTGATACTTATGGCGGGTATGCTCGTCACGGTGGCGGTGCTTTCTCTGGTAAGGATGCAACGAAGGTTGACCGTTCTGCAGCATATGCGGCTCGCTATGTAGCGAAAAACATCGTAGCAGCTGGTCTTGCAGATTCATGTGAAGTACAGCTTGCTTATGCAATTGGTGTTGCACAGCCTGTCTCCATTTCAATTGATACATTTGGAACAGGAAAAGCCTCTGAAGAGAAATTAATTGAAGTGGTACGTGCAAACTTTGATCTTCGTCCAGCCGGCATTATTAAAATGCTTGACTTACGTCGTCCGATCTATAAACAAACCGCTGCATATGGACATTTTGGCCGTCATGACTTGGATCTTCCATGGGAAAAAACGGATAAAGCCGACACGCTTCGCAAGGAAGCATTAGGAGAATAACAACATACAAAACCGCTTATTTTAAGCGGTTTTCCTTTTGATTAAAAAAAATTCTACAAAAAGCGTAAAAATGTGAAACAAAATTGGACAAAATACTGTCTAATTATAGGTCTACTTTTAAGAAATAACATAACGTGGAGGCAATAATATGTGTGGGTTTGTTGGTGTATTTAATCACCGTCCATTGTCCGAAACTACTGAGCAGGAAGAGTTAATTAAGCAAATGAATCGTCTCATCGTTCATCGAGGTCCGGATGATGAGGGGTACTTTCATGATGAGCATGTAGGATTTGGATTTAGACGTTTAAGTATTATAGATGTTGAACACGGAAAGCAGCCGCTTTCTTATGAAGATGAAAAATATTGGATTATTTTCAACGGAGAAATTTATAACTATGTGGAGCTGAAAGAAGAGCTTGTGAAAAAAGGCTATACGTTCAGCACAGATTCTGATACGGAAGTCCTTCTTGCCACATATCGCCACTATAAAGAAGAAGCGGCATCGAAGCTTCGCGGGATGTTTGCATTTTTAATTTGGGATAAAGAAGCGCAGTTATTATATGGCGCAAGAGATCCTTTCGGCATTAAACCGCTCTATTTTACACAATTGGATGACCAAGTGTACTTTGCTTCTGAACGCAAAAGCTTAATGGCTGTGAATGAGAACATTTTATTTGATGAGACTGCTTTGCAGCAGTATATGTCTTTTCAGTTCGTTCCTGAGCCAAATACACTTGATCAAAAAGTGCACAAAGTTGAGCCAGGTCATCAGTTTACACTGCGTCCAGGCCAAGACATTGCATTTAAGACTTACTGGAAAGTTCAATTCAAACCTGAACAAACACAAGAGCAGAAATTAGTAGAAGAAGTACGTGATGCTATCTATGATTCTGTAAAAGTCCACATGAGAAGTGATGTGCCTGTTGGTTCATTCCTATCAGGTGGGATCGATTCTTCTTTCATCGTGTCGGTCGCAAAGGAATTTCACCCTGAACTGAAGACATTCTCTGTTGGTTTCCAGCAGGATGGATTCAGTGAGGTAGATGTAGCAAAAGAAACAGCTGATAAGCTGGGATTGCAAAACTTTAGTGCTGTGATTTCTCCTGAGGAATATATGAATGAGCTTCCAAAGATCGTCTGGCATTTAGATGATCCTTTGGCTGATCCAGCGGCGATTCCATTGTATTTCGTAGCAAAAGAAGCGAAAAAACAAGTCACAGTTGTTCTTTCAGGTGAGGGAGCAGACGAGCTATTCGGTGGATATAATATTTACCGTGAGCCGCTGTCTCTAAAGCCTTTTGAATCTGTACCATCCATGCTGAAAAAGCTTCTTCTTCGTCTGGCTCGTTTAATGCCAGAAGGAATGAAAGGGAAAAGCTTTATCGTTCGCGGCTGTACGCCATTAGAGGAACGTTATATCGGCAATGCGAAAATCTTTGAAGAGCCAGTGAAGAAAAACCTCTTAAAGCAGTATGATCCGAACATCACGTATCGTGACGTGACGAAAACATACTTCGAAGAAAGTGCAGGCTACAGTGATATTAACAAAATGCAATATGTTGATATCCATACGTGGATGCGCGGGGATATCCTGCTGAAAGCAGATAAGATGACAATGGCGAATTCTCTTGAGCTTCGTGTTCCATTCCTTGATAAGGTCGTATTTGAAGCAGCTTCTAAAATTCCAGAAGAGCTGAAAACGAAAGACGGTACAACGAAATATTTATTGCGTAAAGCAGCAGAAGGCATTGTACCAGACCATGTGTTAAACCGTAAAAAACTAGGTTTCCCTGTGCCAATTCGTCATTGGCTGAAAAATGAGATGAACGCTTGGGCGAAAGATATCATTAAAAACAGTCAGACAGATGAATACATTAACAAGGCATATGTTCTTGATTTATTAAATGATCATTGTGCTGGAAAAGCAGATCATAGCCGTAAGATTTGGACTGTCCTGATCTTTATGATCTGGCATAGCATCTATGTAGAGCGCAGCATTGATCCAGAGCAGTTGAATCACCAGCCGAAAGAAGTTATTTTTAGCTAATGAAAAAGGTTTTCAGCTTTGTGCTGAAAACCTTTTTTGTCATGATAGAAAGTAGTGGAAAAGGGTAAAATAACAAGCGGTACACAGTTATTGCTTAATATCCTGAAAAAAACATGATAAAGTGAAGATACATGTATGATGTTAACGCGATAAAAGGGAACGATAGTATTGTCCTTTTTCTACATATTCTCTGCGGATACGATCCATGTCTTGGATATCTTCATCTGTTAACTGGCGAACGACTTTGGCTGGACGGCCAAAAGCGAGTGAGCCTTTTGGGATGACTTTTCCTTGCGGGACAAGGCTACCTGCACCAATAAAGGCTCCTTCGCCAATTTCCGCACCATCGAGAATGATGGATCCCATGCCAATGAGGGCATTTTTTCGAATGATAGAGCTATGTAATGTGACTTGGTGTCCAATGGTAGCACCATCTTCAATCAGAAGTGTTTTTCCAGGACTTTGATGCAGGCAGGATAAGTCTTGAATGTTGACGTTTTTTCCAATTCTCACAGGAGCTACATCGCCTCTAATGACCGTTTGGAACCAAACGCTTGAATATTCTCCTATTGTGACATCACCTGTAATGGTGGCGTTTTCTGCAACAAAGACCGATTCATGAATCTCAGGTGTAAACTGATGATATGGATAAATCACTTTTTCGACTTCCTTTCTTAATACAACATTTGTGAGGTGTTTACTTTGTGGACTTGGCATGCTGAAAGACCGGTTGGTACAATTGTCATTGTACATGGTGCTAGTGAATATCATGGCCGATATAAATGGCTGATCGAAATGTGGCGAAATGCAGGCTATCACGTCGTCATGGGTGACCTGCCTGGGCAAGGGACATCGACACGTGCGAGAGGCCACATTCGTTCTTTTCAAGAATACATTGATACAGTGGATGAATGGATTGAACATGCGAAGTCGTTCAGACTTCCGACATTTTTACTTGGACATAGTATGGGGGGGCTGATTTCGATTGAATGGTTCAAGCAGTATACCCATACGAAGATTGATGGCCTTATTTTATCATCACCTTGTTTAGGTCTGCAATTTAAACCGAAGAAGCTGATGGATTTTGCGTCAAAAGGGCTAAATGTGCTGGCGCCGTCTTTTAAAGTCGAATCTGGGCTGTCGATTGAACTTGCCACGCGGAATCAAGATGTGATAGAGGCAGATTCGAATGATTCGCTTTATGTGACGAAGGTGTCGGTTCGCTGGTATCGAGAACTGGTGAAAAATATCGATGCGGCGATGCAGCCTACGAATGTTTTTCGGTCGATTCCACTCCTGCTCATGCAGGCAGGCGATGACAAGATTGTAGATAAAACAAGAGTGATGAAATGGTTCAATGGCATTGAATCAACCAATAAATCATACCGTGAATGGGAAGGGCTTTATCATGAAATTTTTAATGAGCCCGAGCGAGAAGATGTGTTTAAGGCGGCAAGAGCCTTTACTGATCAATATATTTGATTGTGAGCTTAAGTTGGGGGTGGATTGATTTGTCAGTACCAGAACGTCCTTTTGCACTGATGACGAAGGTGTATAAAGATATTTTTCCGCTAGTTCATCAGGAGCTAAAAAAGTGGCGGGCGCATGCAGAAATGATTGAAAATGAAGAACTGAGAACGCAGGCACTAGCGAGCATATCCAGTAAAACCTTTCACTGTGAAGGCGGGGGAATTTTATCTCTGCTTGCAGGTGAAGCGAAGGAAACGTGTATTGAATTCATTGTGGCGTACCAAACGATTAGCGATTACTTAGATAATTTGTGTGACCGCAGTACATCACTTGATCCAAAGGATTTTCATATGCTGCATCAGGCAATGAGAGATGCACTCGATATTCATGCGGAGCTTAAGCCGTATTATCAATTCCGTGATGATCAAGAGGATCATGGGTACCTGCATGCGCTAGTCAGGACGTGCCAAGATGTGCTGTCACGTCTAGCGCATTATCAGATCATTCAGCCCTATTTACATACGCTGTGTGATTATTATAGTGATTTACAAGTACATAAGCATGTGGTTCCTCATGAGCGTGAACCTCGATTAGAGTCATGGTTCCGCCAGTATGAAAAGGATTTACCGAAGATGGAGTGGTATGAGTTTTCCGCATGTGCAGGATCAACGCTGGGCATTTTCTGTCTTGTGGCTTATGCACTGCAACCTGATTTTACAGAGAAGCAGGCGAAGCAAATTTACGAAAGCTATTTCCCTTATATCCAAGGTCTGCACATCTTACTGGACTATTTAATCGACCAAGAAGAGGACAGGCTGGAAGGCGATTTGAATTTTTGCTCGTACTACAATTCTCATCATGAGATGATGGATAGACTACAGCATTTTATTGAAAAAGCGGATGAACAGCTGAAAGGCATTCCACACGAGAATTTTCACAAACTAATCAATAGAGGGTTACTTGCGGTCTATTTGTCTGATGAAAAAGTGACAGCCCAAAAAGAGATGAACAAGCTGGCAAAACGGTTGATCAAATCAAGCGGGAAAACATCGTTCTTTTTCTATATCAATGGCAGAGCCTATCGAACCTATCAGAAAATGCCTTGGATGAAATCTTCATAAAGGATACAGTAAGCTCATCAGCTTGTAGAAAATGGTTTTCTACAAGCTTTTTTGTTTTGAACTGTTTCGCTTTGGACCATGTACAGTTCTTTTATGATTACAATCCTCTTATTTGCTGCCGATATTATTCTTAGTGTACGAAAAATAGGAGAAAAGTAAGGATCGAATGAATCGTATCTACTCCTTATGACGTATATTTGTTGAAAAACTTAAAAAAGGGGAAGGTCGAATATGTCATTTTTTAAAAAGTTTGCAGCAAGTGTAGGAATCGGTGCAGCAAAAGTGGATACAATTTTGGAGAAAGATGCGTATGAACCGGGAGAAGAAGTAAAGGGAACAGTCCATGTGAAGGGCGGAAAAGTGCCTCAAGATATTCGCTATATTGATTTAAAGTTGAAAACATGGTACACCATTGTAAAAGATGATGAAGAGCAGCGAAAACACACAACCATCCATTCTGTCCGAGTGACTGAATCATTCACGATTCAGCCTGGAGAAGCCCATCAGTTTACATTCTCATTTCACCTTCCTCTTGATACACCAATGACTGTAGGTAAAGTAGAGGTGGCTGTTGTGACAGACCTTGATATTCAAGGTGGTATTGATAAATTTGATCATGACCGCATTTTCGTAAGCGCGCACCCTTGGGTGAAACGTGTGCTTGAGGCTGTCGGAAACTTAGGCTTTCACCTTCATGAAGCAGACTGTGAAGAAGCACCTTATTTCAGGCGCCGCCTTCCCTTTGTTCAAGAGTTTGAGTTCATACCGACTTCCGACTATTATCGTCAAATGCTTGATGAGTTAGAGGTGATTTTCTTCATTGATGAAGAGGGGCTAGATATCATTTTTGAAGTTGACCGTAGAGCAAGAGGGCTGCGTGGCTGGCTGGAAGAAATGTATAATGACGGAGAACAGCTTGTACGTGTCCGCTTTACTCGATCAGAGCTTGCAGATGCAGAAGAGCTGGAAGTAGTGCTTGAAGAAATCATTGACCAATACGCTTATTAAATAATAAAACTCAAATCCATTAAGAGGATTTGAGTTTTTTTTCAATGGCTACCACAAAGGGCGGATCGTTTTGGATATTCATGTATTGATAAGAGATCACCTGTACTTCTTCGTGATGGAGTGTTTTGCAATAATCAAGAAGGATGTCCTTCTCTTTTTTTCCTTCGGGATGACCGTGGTAAATCACAAGAACGATCAGACCTCCAGGCTTAAGCCAATCCATGAGCTGTTTGATCGCTTCAATGGTCGTATGGGCCTGAGTTGTGACGGTTTTATCGCCTCCTGGTAAGTACCCAAGATTGAACACTGCACCAGATATGTGACCATAAGCTTCGGCTGGCAGATGCTCAGCAAGTTGTTCATGTCCGTCATGGATCAGGTGAACGTAAGGGTAGTGCTCACCAAGTCTTTTGCTTGTTTGCTCGATGGCTTCCTTCTGTACATCGAATGCGAAAACTTGTCCATCCTTCCCGACAAGGTCAGCTAAATAGTGTGTATCATGGCCATTTCCCATCGTTGCATCAATGACAATATCGCCTTTTTGACAAGCACGTTCTAACAGCTCTTTACTAAAAGGGAGCATCCGTTTTAAAATCATTTTGCCGCTTCTTCCAATCTGACGAAGCGTTTGCCTTGGTAGCTGTTACGTCTTTCAAGCTCAGCATTAATGGCATTGAGCACTTCCCATTTATTCACACTCCACATTGGACCTACCATTAATTCAATGGGACCATCGCCTGTAATACGATGAATAATCATTTCTGGGGGCAGGATCTCCAGCTGATCACAGACAAGCTGGACATATTCCTCTTGGCTGAGAAACTCTAGTTTGCCTTTCTCATATTGCTTTACCATCGGTGTTCCTTTTAACAGGTGAAGTAGATGAATTTTAATTCCTTGCACATCTAAATCAGCGACAGCTTTTGCTGTTTCCATCATCATATTTCGGTTTTCAAGAGGAAGACCGTTGATGATATGTGAACAGACTCGAATGCCATGTTTTCGCAGTTTTTCTACACCTTTTACGTAGCATTCATAATCATGGGCACGGTTGATGAGCATCGCTGTCCGCTCATGTACAGTTTGTAGACCAAGTTCAACCCATAGATACGTCCGTTCGTTTAACTCAGCTAAATATTCCACGACGTCATCTGGCAGACAATCAGGTCTTGTGGCAATCGATAAACCAACCACTCCATCCAGATTCATAACGGTTTCGTATTTTTCTTTTAAAACAGGCAGCGGTGCATGTGTGTTTGTGTAAGCTTGGAAATACGCCATGTATTTTCCATCTTTCCATTTTGTATGCATCCGGTCCTTGATTTCATTAAATTGAGTAATGAGATCATCCGCCCGGTTCCCTGCAAAATCACCAGATCCTGCTGCGCTGCAAAATGTGCAACCTCCATGTGCGACAGTACCATCACGGTTTGGACAATCAAAGCCGCCGTCTAGTGCGACTTTAAATACTTTATGACCAAAGTGCTCACGCAAATGATAATTCCATGTGTGATAACGTTTTTCGCTGTTTGAATATAAAAAAGGGTTATGCTGATCCAAGTCAGTAACCTCCTTGCATAATAATAGGCATCCTTAAAGTTTAACAAAAATCACGAAAGAGGACAATTGAATCTGTCCAACATTTTCTTTAGTGAAAAAGCTTTACGTGGGCAAAATAGGCGAGAGAAATGATGAAATGGAGGGATGGCTAGATGGCAACTAGAAAATCAATCGATGAATTTGTCCAAAAAAGTACTGAGACTCTTGAGTTTGCAAGCGAACAGTTGGATTTGAGCTCTCGCCAAGAACATTATAACGAGGAAGAATTTTCAAAAGCACAGCTCATGCTAGAGGATGCAGTGAATGAATTAGAAAAGTTAAAAGATGTCGCCAATGATCAGCAAAGAGAACGTTTAGACAGAACGCGTGTACAAATTCAAAGTCTGCAAAACCAAATGATTTTGGGTATTTCATACGAGAACGAATGATGAACAGATCCTTTTTTTAAGGGTCTGTTTTTATTTTTTCCAAAGTCTCTTGACTTTTCAAATAAGTGTCTATATTGTATTAAGTGTACTACATCAACTAATACACTATAGACACTTAAACGTGAAGAAAGGTGTTTAACCATGAAAAAAGAAAAAAAACCAATCAATTTAAAGTGGATGGTGCTGGCTGTTGCGTTAGCATGTACATTTTTTTTCGTTCTCGTTTTCATTGGTTTTGAAGTTCAAAAAGATTTTATTCCAAATTCGGTCCCTTTAATGCAAGGACATGATCAAGCGATAGGACTGCAAAAGCATGAATGAGAAAAGAGGGAGCCATCATGATTCAAATAGATCCAAGAAGCGCTGCACCAATATATGAACAAATCATTGAGCAGTTAAAAATTCTGTGCTTAAAAGGCGTGATGAAACCAGGTGACAAACTGCCCTCTGTGAGAGAGCTTGCCACCATTATTATTGCGAATCCAAACACCGTCAGCAAAGCGTATAAAGAGCTTGAACGGGAAGGAATTATTGAAACATTAAGAGGCCGTGGAACGTATGTGACAGAAGGTGCACAGTTAAAGCTGAATGAAGGGAAGGTGTTAGAGATGAAGGAGCAATTGAGGCAACTCATTATTGAAGCTCATTATGCCGGTATTGATATTCATCAACTCAAAGAGTGGTTGGAGGAGATCGGCTCAAGTCTAAAAGGAGGAAACCAAGTTGATTGAGGTCAGAAATGTATCAAAGAAATTAAAT
Organism: Bacillus sp. AK25; assembly: GCF_048270685.1. Lineage (NCBI taxonomy): Bacteria > Bacillati > Bacillota > Bacilli > Caryophanales > Bacillaceae > Bacillus > Bacillus sp. AK25. Next base: position 2,663,161 of record NZ_JBLUWC010000001.1, on the reverse strand, counting down.
GGACGTGAAGTACTCAGCAACGTTTCCTTCAAGATAGGCGAAGGAGAGATCTTTGGCCTGCTTGGCCGGAATGGCTCTGGTAAAACAACACTTCTTCGCTTGATTCAGCAAATCCTTCTTCCAGATGAAGGAGAGATTTATTTTAAAGATGTACTCGTAAAAGACCACCCGTTAGTGAAGCAAAATATTGTGTATATGCCAGTCGTAAATCCCTACTTTGACCGGTACAATTATGGACAGCTTGTGAAGCTGTTAAAACAACTGTATCCAAAGTTTGACGTGACATATGCCAATGAGCTTGTGAACCGGTATGAGATTCCGGAAAAAGTGAAATACCGTGAATTGTCGACAGGTTTAAAGAAACAGCTGTCCCTCATTTTAAGTTTTGCCATCAAACCAGCAGTCATTTTGTTAGATGAGCCGACAGATGGGATTGATGCAGTCACAAGAAATGACGTTCTTCAGCTGATGATTGACGAGGTGGCAGAACGACAAACAACGATTTTAATTACATCTCACCGTTTAGAGGATATTGAGCGTATGTGTAACCGAATCGGGTTTTTGGAAGGAAATCAGCTCACAAGTGTTATGGATTTAGATGAATTAAAGAATGACTACGTCAAAATCCAGATGGCATTTGAAGAGGATATGAACTTAAGTATTAGAAAAAAAGGCGTTGCCATTTTAGATCAAGCAGGTGTGTTCTATACAGCACTTGTACTCAAAACAGATGAAGAAGCAAAAGAGTATTTGAAATCGCTTGAACCAAAAGTGTGGCATGAACTGCCTGTAAATTTAGAAGAAGTATTCATTGCAAAGTTTGGAGGGAAACGCAGATGGTAAAGCGGCAATTGTTATATAAGGAATGGAAGCAGTCTGAGCTGACATTCATTTTAGTGATGCTTGTTGCGGTCTTTGCGACGCCATTATCCCTCTTAATGGAGTACTCAACCTTTCAAGATTGTTTGAATAACCGAGACTGTCTAATGGATACAACAACATTCACTTATATTTTTAAGACGGACGCATTTCTCTCACTTTCATGGGTCATGGGAATATTTTTTGCTGTGATTCAGCTAGGATTTGAAAGAAATAAAGGGCAGATGGACTTTACCGTATCCTTGCCGTTTAGTAGAAGTTCCATCTTTCATACAAAGTTTTTCTTAGGTGCAGGAATCATTACAAGTGTTCATGCTGTTTCATACCTTCTCATTTATTTATTAAAATTAGGTCTTGGGCCAATAGAGACACCTGGATTTAACAGTCTTTATGTTTCTGCACTGTTGTCAGCCTTGATGATCTATAGTTTGTTTTTTGCAGCAGGTGCTTTAACAGGGAGTGCTATTTCTCAAGCAATCGTTGGATTTAGTACAGCTATTTTACCTTACTTAGTGATTGGTTTACCAATCCTTCATTTAGATTTTATCTTTAAAACAAGCGGGATGTGGCTGGATAAAATCTTTAATTTCTTGATCACGCCCATTTCCCCCATTACTTATATTACAGCTAACAGTTTTTATCAGGAATATCCGCTTTGGTTCAATGGTGAAGAATACATCGTTCCAATTGTCATGATGTTGCTATTTTACCTTATTGGCTTGTTTAGCTTTATTAAACATCCAATTGAACGAAATGGCCGATTCTTCCTTTATTCAATAATGGATCGCCCAATTCAAATTATGGTGATTGTGTTTGGCGTCTTAGGGTTTGGCTGGGTTGGTTTCTCCTCAGATTCATTAGTTGGATATTTTGTTGGTATGTGCATCGGTGGAGCTGTAGGCGCACTGACGAGTTATTTCTTAATCTATCGAAAAAGATAAACAGAGAGCAGGGGAGTAGAGATGATTCAAATTCAATCGTTAGATCATGTGTTTAAAATTGGGAAAAAGGGCAGGGAGAACGAGATTCCTGTACTCAAAGACATTGACTTGTCTATTAAAAGAGGCGAAATTGCATGTATCGTCGGACGAAGCGGTTCGGGGAAATCAACTTTACTGAATTTAATATCGGGATATATTACGCCAACAAGCGGACAAATTATCGTTGATGGCACCAATGTGACCGGCTTTAATGAGAAAGAATGGGCAGACTTTCGGTTAGATCATTTTGGCTTTATCTTTCAAAGCTTTCAATTGATCGGGAGTTTAACAACATATGAGAACGTTGAACTTCCGCTCACTTTAAAAGGTGTGAAGCCGTCTGAGCGAAAAGTGAAAGTAAAGGAAATGCTGAAACGAGTTGGTCTTGAACATCACGCAGGACATTATCCTAATGAACTGTCAGGTGGACAGCAGCAGCGTGTGAGTATTGCGAGAGCCTTGATCCTTAATCCGTCTATTATTTTAGCAGATGAACCAACAGGCAGTCTGGATTCAGAAACTGAAGGCGAAATTCTAGCCTTTATCCAGCAGCTTAATCGTGAAAAAGGAATTACATTTGTCATCATTACACATGACGATGAAGTCGCTTCAATCGCAGACACAACGTTCCAGCTTCATGATGGTGTATTAAAGAAAGGGGATCAGTCCATTGAAATTTAGAGATCAGGTCAAATTCATCAGAAGAAATATGAAGAAAAATAGATTGCGTGTGTTTATGACCATACTTGCAACGACAATGGCATGCTCTTTCTTAATCGTTCTAGCGTCAGTTGGTTTTGGTCTGCAAAAATCGGCTCAAGATGAAATCATGAAACAACAAATCATCACAGAAATTAAAGTGTTAGGCAAAGAAAAAGGTGACGTCAAGGTTGACGATCTAAAGAAATATGATCATGCGAAATCTGTCGTTGCAAGAACGTCAATCATTCCATCGGTTCACGTCGAGCTCGATAATCGCTCAAGTGATACGCAGGCTGTACTGACAGATATGAAAGAAGAAAAAGAGGCAGGCCTTGAACTAGACCGTGGAAAAGTCCCAACATCGGCGAATGAAATTGTAGTTGGATATCAAATGGCAGAACAACTTTGGACGGAAAAAGAACGAAAAGACTATGAAAAAGAAATGAATCAGACATCAAATGGTGAAGAGACACCGGAAGAGCCAAAAGGCTATACGAAGGAAATTTTAAACAAAGTCATTCAAATCAAGGTGCCAAAACTGAATGAAGAAAATGAAGTGGTGAAAGAAAAGACGTTCGATTTCCGTGTCGTCGGCGTGTTGAAAAAACCGAATTTGGAGTGGCAGCAGGATCATAGAATTCTTATTCCGAATGCTTATGAAAAAGAATTTAGTCAAGTACTGGATCTGTCTCCTGATGCAGGAAATGTCGAAAAAATGACGTCTGTCTATGCTGATAAGTTCGACAATGTCGGTGCGCTCACGGATAAGCTGACAGATGACGGCTATCAAGTCATCTCTGTGACGAATCAGCTTGAAGGAATGGATATGTTCTTTACAGTCTTTAAAATTGGACTCATCTTTGTCGGATGTATTGCGGTCATTATTTCGGCAATCGGCATTTTCAATACGATGACAATGGCCGTAACAGAGCGGACACAAGAGATTGGAATCATGAAAGCCATTGGTGCGAATCCTTCCATTATTAAGCGAATGTTCCTCATGGAAAGTGCTTATATTGGAGTGATTGGATCGATCATCGGGATCATCATCTCGTACATCGTTAGTTTTGCAGTGAATTTAATCATTCCAGCGATTTTGTCTTCCATGTCTGAAGGGGGATCCAGTGATCAATTCTCGATCACCTTCTCCTATATTCCGCTAAGCCTTGTGGTCACAGCAACAGTGATTAGTGCAGGAGTCGCCATTATTTCTGGACTCAATCCAGCACGTAAGGCGACAAAAACGAATGTATTAACAGCATTAAGAAGAGAAATTTAAAGAAGAACCTCCTGTACCTATATTGGGCTGACAGGAGGTTTTTTATCGTCAAAAGATGTCTATTGCTTTGGTGCCCGGTACCCTGCACGCTCAGCTTCTTCTACGGAGCAGAACATTTTGGTCACGTTTTTTGTCCGTGAGTAGTATCTGCTGCTCGGTGTGTGATATATGCCGTTGACACTTCCTTTAATATTACAGGCGGCAGATTCTTTTTTTGTTTCTTTTTGTGACTCATGACCGCCAGTATTCGACCCATCATCTTTAGGAGCAGATCGCTGGGCCGATGACGTGGTGTCTTTGTTTACTTTCTGGTGTTCTTTTTTGAGTGTTTCGTTTGTAGAGGTTAGCTTGTCTATTTTCTCTTCAAGCTCATGGATGGTTTTTTCTTGCTGTTTGACTGTCTTCTTTTCGGAGGTGATGTTTTCTAATTTCTTGGTTAGCTTTTCTTTTTCTTTGGTCACGTCTTCTAAAGAGGCCGTCAGCGTTTCTTTGTCTTCCTTTAGACGAGAAATGTCAGATGCTAATTGTTTTTGCTCTTTCAGCAGCTGTTCAGAAGATGGATCTGCTTGTGCTTTCGGAGCACCTGTGCCGGCAAACGGTAATGACATAATAGAAAAAACAAGACCAATGGTCAAAAAAGGATAGAAGAGTTTTTTTGAAAAGATTTGTTGATTTTGGTGTTTAAGTAATAAGAAATTGACGGCATATCCTATGGCGAAACAAATACATAAAAGACCTATGATGAGTAACATCATCATCTGGCAGCCCCCCTAAATCGCTATTTACACCTATCATACCTCATTTTTCCATTTTGGGGAGCGGTTCAATTAAAAAAACCCTATTTATACAGGGTTTTCAGCTAATGGCAATCCTTTGATTGCTTCTTTTACCGTTAAATAAGTGATCGTACTCTGGAAGTCTGTATCTAAGTCTTTCATTTTCATCGCAAGCTGTGGTTTGATCCCAGTGATGATGAGTTCAGTTCCAGTTAAGTTCAGCAGGTGATGCAGTTTGAAAATTCGCGTTGCAACGGAATCATCGACATCTATTAAACCAGAAAGATCGACAATTAAATAATCATCCTTTGAATCTTCTAATATACAAGTTAACTTCGCGACGATGGCATCAAAGCGTTCTTCTGATAATTTTCCGATGAGTGGAAGAGCGGAAACACCATTTTTGATTGGGACAATTGGCGTCGACAGAGAGGTGACTTCCTGTAAGGAATCTTCTAGGAGTTGTTCATATTCTTTCTGTTTTGTAATATCCTTTTGAAAGCCAATAAAAAATGTTTTGTCATCTTGTTCAATGTATAGAGGATCTATATTGAGTTCATTCCAAAAAAAAGTACCGTCTTTTTTATAATTTTTGAGCTGTGTGGTAATAGGTGTTTTGTTTTGAATTCCGTGACGTATTAAGTCAAGTTGCTCTTGATTTGTGTCTTTTCCTTGGAGGAATCGACAATTACGTCCAAGAATCTCATCTGGTTTGTATCCAGTCATTTGTGTAAAGCCATGATTCACATAAACGATAGGGTTATCCTCTAAAGAAGGGTCTGTAATGACAACACCAATCCGCGCATGATCCAGCGCTTTTTTTATGAGTTCAAGCTGTTTTTGCAAGCCGAAGATGTTCGAGCTGACCATATTACCCTCCTTTGCTGCTACTATCAGACATTTAAGATGGTTTTTTTAAAACCAAATGAATTCTTTTTAAACGTAACATAACATATGTTCTGTTTCAATGATTGCAATCGTTTTGTTAAATTTGTCATCATAGTTTGTCCACCATTAGAATAGAGTAAGTAAGGAGACTTTTCATTAGAAAAAGAAGGAATCATTTGGGAATAATTCATAAAATGACAAAAATAGTTAATATGGATTAGGTGAAAATGATTCCAATGCATCAAGATTGTTTTTGGGTCATTCACATATAATGGAAGAAACAAGCTTTTTTTCTTCGTTAGAGAGAATAGACCTTTTACATGGATTATGACGGAACAGCAGAATGGCATTACAGGGGGCTGGACAGCCTGAAGTCGCTTTACTATTCTAAGGGCTTTAGGAAGGTGATGAAAATGCTGCAACAAGTCATTATTGCTTGCGCCATTGGAGGGGTCATGGGCATTCTCGGTCACGTAAAGAAAAAAGGCAGGCTAGAGAAGCCCAGAATGACAAAGAAGTTTATTTATCTAGGGTTTATTGAAGATTGGCTCGTTGGGATGATTGCTGCTACACTGCTTGTCTTATCCTCAAATCCCGAATCTAGTCTGCACTTGATCATCTTATCCATTATTTCAGGTTACGGAGGAGAAGCAGTTCTGCGAAGCTTCGATTTTGTGAGAGAAGAACGTTCACAGGATGCAGGCTCCAACCGTCATAACCGATCTCCACACGAATAATATCCTCACTTTACCCTAGTCTAGGGTACATTCCCATTGTATACAAACCTGCTTGCACTTATGATCATAATTCTATAAAATACTACTTAGATGACGGTTACGATAAGAACAGTGAAGAGGAGTAGTAGGAAAGCAGTATTTGTCTTTAGAGAATTGACGGCTGGTGAAAGTCAATCAAATCTGCTTCTGAACTCGCCTCAGAGTTGCAGTTGCGTTAAAGCTTCTGTCGCATGTCTGCGTTAAAGATATTAAGTGAGCGTATGAACAGTTCATGACGCTAACAAGGGTGGTACCGCGGGAACCAAAAAATCTCTCGTCCCTTTCCAGGGATGAGGGTTTTTTGTTGATTTTAGAAAAATCTGAATTCTTGCAGTGGTCATCTGAGCAGATAAAGCCGTACATATTAAAGGAGGTTTTCACATTGAGTTTTCAGCATCGGGAAATTGAAAAGAAGTGGCAGGATTATTGGCTGACACATAAAACATTCGCCACATCTGACTCGGAAGATAAACCAAAGTTTTATGCGCTAGATATGTTTCCTTATCCATCAGGAGCAGGGCTTCATGTAGGGCATCCTGAAGGATACACAGCAACGGATATTTTATCACGTATGAAACGTATGCAAGGATACGATGTTCTTCATCCAATGGGATGGGACGCATTTGGTCTTCCAGCGGAACAATATGCGCTGGATACAGGAAATGATCCAGCTGCATTTACAGAAGAGAACATTAATAATTTCCGCCGTCAAATTCAATCATTAGGCTTCTCGTATGATTGGGATCGAGAAATTAACACGACAGATCCGAATTATTATAAATGGACACAGTGGATTTTCTTGAAATTGTACGAAAAAGGATTGGCGTATATTGATGAAGTACCTGTAAACTGGTGCCCAGCACTCGGTACAGTCCTTGCAAATGAAGAAGTCATTGATGGGAAAAGTGAGCGCGGAGGGCATCCTGTTGAAAGACGTCCAATGAAGCAATGGATGCTAAAAATTACAGCATATGCGGACAGGCTGTTAGAAGATTTAGAAGACATTGATTGGCCTGAAAGCATCAAAGATATGCAGCGCAACTGGATTGGACGTTCTGAAGGTGCACATGTTCACTTCGAAGTAGAAGGACATGACGAACAGTTTACGGTATTTACAACACGTCCTGATACACTATTTGGTGCAACATATGCCGTTCTTGCACCAGAGCATGCACTAGTTGAAAAAATTACAACAGCTGCTCAAAAAGAAGCAGTTGAATCATATATCAAAGAAATTCAATCTAAGAGTGACTTAGAGCGGACAGATCTTGCTAAAACGAAAACGGGCATTTTCACAGGTGCTTATGCCATCAATCCATTGAATGGGGAAAAGATGCCGATTTGGATTGCAGATTATGTGTTAGCCACATATGGCACTGGAGCGATCATGGCAGTTCCTGCTCATGATGAGCGTGATTATGAATTCGCCAAAACATTCGATCTTCCAATCAAAGAGGTTGTTGAAGGCGGAGACATTGACAAAGAAGCCTACACAGGTGATGGAAAGCACATCAACTCTGATTTCTTAAACGGCTTAGGGAAAGAAGAAGCAATTGAAAAAGCGATTGCATGGCTAGAAGAACATCAAAAAGGTGAAAAGAAAGTCACTTATCGTTTAAGAGACTGGCTGTTCAGCCGTCAGCGTTACTGGGGAGAGCCAATTCCAATTATTCATTGGGAGGACGGAACATCTTCAGCTGTTTCAGAGGAAGAGCTTCCACTGATTTTGCCTAAGACGACTGAGATTAAGCCAAGCGGAACAGGTGAATCACCTTTAGCAAATATTAAAGACTGGGTTGAGGTTGTAGATCCTGTAACAGGTAAGAAAGGCCGCCGTGAAACGAATACAATGCCGCAATGGGCAGGCAGCTGCTGGTATTTCTTGCGTTATATTGATCCACATAACTCAGAAGAGCTTGCATCTCCTGAAAAGCTAAAGAAATGGCTTCCGGTTGATGTGTATATTGGTGGAGCAGAACATGCTGTGCTTCATCTGCTATATGCACGATTCTGGCATAAATTCTTGTATGATATTGGTGTTGTTCCAACAAAAGAACCGTTCATGAAATTGTTCAACCAAGGAATGATTCTTGGTGAAAATAATGAAAAAATGAGTAAATCAAAAGGGAATGTTGTCAATCCAGATGATATCGTAGAATCTCATGGTGCAGATACATTAAGACTGTATGAAATGTTCATGGGACCTTTAGATGCGTCGATTGCTTGGTCTGAAACAGGTCTTGATGGTGCTCGTCGTTTCCTAGATCGTGTATGGCGTCTGTTTACAAATGAAGATGGCTCCATCAGTGATAAAGTGACAGAGCAATCTGGCGGCGCATTAGAGCGCAGCTACCATGAAACCGTCATGAAGGTAACGGATCATTATGAAGGCTTACGTTTCAATACTGGGATTTCACAATTAATGGTGTTCATCAACGATGCATACAAGGCTGACACACTGCCGAAAGAATATGCAGAAGGCTTTGTGAAACTTCTTTCTCCAATTGCACCGCATGTAGCGGAAGAGCTTTGGAACAAACTTGGTCATGAAGGGTCTATTTCTTATGAAGCATGGCCGCAATATGATGAGTCAAAACTTGTCGATGATGAAGTGGAAATTGTCGTACAGCTAAATGGAAAAGTGAAAGCAAAATTAACGGTTCCTGCTGATGCAACAAAAGAGCAGCTAGAAGAGCTTGCGAAAAATGATGCACGGATAAAAGAACAGCTTGAAGGGAAAACGATCCGTAAAGTGATTGCGGTTCCTGGAAAACTTGTCAATATTGTCGCGAACTAATGAACGCACCCATCGGTATCAGCCGATGGGTGTTGTTTATTTCCCGGGACATAATTTTGTCGAAAACAAGGTGATTCCTCCATCAATCTCGTATTTAACAAGTTGATCAAGAAAATGAGGAGTGACGTCAATGGAAAAGGAAAGCAAACGTGAACAACTGCTCAGTTTATTAGGGGAAATGCCAGAGCGCCATCGTGTGGAGGCGTATACGTTAAAGATTGAGGAACGTGAATCGTACTTATTAGAAACACTCATTCTCTCTATTCATGGGGTGGAGGAAGTTCCGGCTTATTTTGTGAAGCCGAAAGATACAGTGAAAAAAAGGCCTGTTGTCTTGTTCCAGCATTCTCATGGTGGGAATTATGTGGATGGGAAAGAAGAGTTATTGAAGGGGGCTCATTATTTGCAAGCGCCTTCATACGCAAAAGAATTCACTTCAAAAGGCTATAGTGTGTTGGCGATTGATCATGCGGGATTTGGTGAAAGAAGGGGAAGAACAGAAAGTGAAATTTTCAAAGAAATGCTGTTAACAGGAAAAGTGATGTGGGGCATGATGCTGTATGAGAGCATGTGTGCAATTGATTATTTGCTGTCCCGCTCTGATGTGCTCCCAGAGCGTTTAGCTGTTTTTGGGATGTCAATGGGCGGCCTTCTTTCATGGTGGACGGCAGCACTTGATGAGAGGGTCAGTGTGTGTGTGGATCTTTGCGCACAGGTTGATCATCACACATTGATTGAAACAAATCATTTAGATAGACACGGTTTTTACTATTATGTACCGAGCTTAGCTAAGCACTTTACAGCAGCTGACATCCAAGAAATGATTTTCCCAAGACCGCATTTAAGCTTAGTTGGAAAGCATGATCAGCTTACACCTGCTGAAGGTGTTGGACGAATTCAACAGACATTAAGTCAAACCTATCAAGCTGCTTCCTTAAAGGAACGTTATCAGCTTGTAGGTTTACATGCAGGTCATTTTGAAACGGCTGCTATGCGCCACGAGGCTACACGTTTTTTGAAAAAGTGGCTGTAATCAATAGACGGCATGGACATACTACTCCGATAGAAGATGAAGGAGGAAACAGATGAAAAAAATCACCATGATTGGCGGATGTGGTGTCATCGGACGTTTATTAACTAAAGAGCTCTCTTCGGAGTATGACGTGACCATCATTGATCAAACAAGATGTGTAGAAGAAATCATTTTTGCAAATGCGGCAAATGAAGAGGAGTTGTTTCAAGCCATTCCAAGAGATACAGATGTGATCATTCATCTTTTAAACATAGACATGACGCATGATGTGATGAATGAAAAAGAGTTTGCAAAAATGAATGAGGTGTTTTGGATAAGCACATATAATATGTTTCGTTCAGCGGCAAGGTTAAGCATTCCAAAAGTCATTTTTGCAAGCAGTAATCATGTGACAGATCGATATGAAAAAGATGGTCACTCCTTACTAGGGCGAGAAATTACGACTGATGATGTACCAGCAACGAAAAATGTGTATGGCATTTTAAAATTTGCTTCCGAACAGCTTGGGCGTTTGTTTCACGATCAAACAGGTATGTCTGTCATCAATTTGAGAATTGGAACCGTCGTGACAGATGAGATGGAAGGATTGCACACCAAAAAAAGAACGAAACGAACGCTTCTTTCACATGAAGACCTTTTCGGCATGATCAAGGCTGCCATCGAAACGGACGTTCCATTCGGGACTTATTATGCTGTATCAGAAAACGAAGGAAAACCTTGGTCTACTGAGAAAACGAAGCAGGAGTTAGGCTACAGGCCAGATGTCAATACGGCAGAAATTCTGAAAGAAAACGATCAGGCATAGGGCATAATCATGACATTAGCTGATGATCTTTTTCTTTTCATTGATGAGGCTAAAAGCACGAATGGCATGATCATCTCTGTGGTCTGTCATGATGATTATAGACGCTTTCTTCCCACGTTTGTTACATTTTAATCACGATATCGTCAAAGGCTGCAGCATATGTTCAGACGAAATGATAACGCTTACAAAGAAAGGGCGTGATGAACATAGATCGTTCTATTAAAGGCCGATTGTTCAATGTATTTAATTACTCTTTTCTACTCATGTTCGCATTAATATGTGTGCTCCCGTTCATCCATGTCATTGCCGCCTCTTTTGCGACAGTAGAAGAGGTCATCTCAAAGAAGTTTATTTTGTTTCCAACGACGTTTTCTCTAGAGGCCTATCGCTATATCTTTTCTACAGATATTGTGTATCGCAGCCTGATTGTATCCATTCTTGTGACACTCGTTGGAACAGCGGTCAGCATGTTTTTGTCCTCACTTATGGCGTATGGGCTGTCTCGTCAGGAGCTAAAGGGCAGGAGAACCCTCATGTTTCTCGTTGTCTTCACGATGCTGTTTAGCGGAGGGATGATTCCGACGTTTATCGTCGTGAAAACACTAGGGCTGCTTGATACTTACTGGTCACTCATTCTGCCAGTGGCCATCAATGCATTCAATTTGATCATTTTGAAAAATTTCTTTCAAAACATTCCGGCAAGCCTTGAAGAATCAGCGAAGATGGACGGCTGTAACGACTTAGGGATCTTCTTTAAAATCGTGTTGCCACTTTCTTTGCCAGCTATTGCGACGATTTCACTTTTTTATGCCGTGACGTATTGGAATACGTACATGACAGCCATTTTATATTTAAACGATTCAGTGAAATGGCCGATTCAGGTCCTGTTAAGACAAATCGTCATTGTATCAAGCGGTATGCAAGGAGATATGTCAGATATGGGCTCATCAACACCGCCGCCAGACCAAACCATTAAAATGGCGGTCATCGTCGTGGCGACCATTCCCGTTCTGCTTGTCTATCCATTTATTCAAAAGCATTTCAACAAAGGGGCATTACTAGGTTCTGTAAAGGGTTAAAAAGATGGAATAACGGAGGGATCTTATGGGGAGAAAGAAATTATGGCTGATTGCCTTTGTTTTGTTATTTGCCGCAAGCGGTATTCTGTCAGCTTGTTCAAGTAAAGGAGCAAGCTCATCAGATGAAAAGGTTGATTTAGACAAAAAGGTGAAACTGACATGGATGGCGATTTTGTATCATCAGCAGCCGCCAAAAGATTCAGTGTTAGAAGAGATTGAGAAGCTTACAAATACAGAGCTTGATATTACGTGGGTGCCTGATGCGGTGAAAGAAGACCGTTTAAATTCAGCACTTGCCGCAGGGAACCTCCCGCAAATTGTGACGATTCAAGACATTAAGAATTCATCTGCTATCAATGCGTTCAGATCAGGCATGTTCTGGGAAATCGGTCCATACTTAAAGGATTATCCAAATTTAAGTAAGATGAACGAACTGATTAATAAAAATGCCTCTATCGATGGGAAGCTTTATGGCATTTATAGAGAGAGACCACTTTCAAGACAAGGGATTGTCATTCGAAAGGATTGGCTTGAAAATTTAAATTTGGATACACCAAAAACGCTAGATGACCTTTATGAAGTAGCCAAGGCATTTACTGAAAAAGATCCGAACAAAAATGGCAAGGACGATACAATTGGTTTTACAGACCGTAACGATTTGATTTACGGTGCATTTAAAACGCTTGGTTCTTATGAAGGAATGCCAACAGATTGGAAAGAAGAAGACGGCAAATTTACGCCAGACTTTATGACAGATGAGTATATGAATACAATGAAATATATGAAAAAGCTGCGTGACAACGGCTATATAAACAAAGACTTCCCAGTCACAAGCAAAACGCAGCAGCAAGAATTATTTTCACAAGGAAAAGCGGGCATCTATGTTGGAAATATGGTAGATGCAGTGAACTTAAGAGATGATGCAACAGATAAGAACATGGAAGTGGATATTATCAACCGAATCAAAGGCCCAGATGGCAAAGAACGTGTATGGGCATCAGGCGGCCATAATGGCATCTTCGCTTTCCCTAAAACAAGCGTCAAATCAGAAGCAGAGTTAAAGAGAATTTTGGCTTTCTTTGACCGCATTGCAGAAGAAGACGTGTATGGTCTCATGACATACGGGATTGATGGAAAGCATTATAACAAACAAGATGGAAATACATTTGTGAGGGAAGAAAGCCAAGTGAAAAGCTGGCAGACAGATGTACAGCCACTTGTCAGCCTCGTAGGGATTGATAAACGTTACTTGAAAAATAAAGGCGATGCAGTTCGTACAAAATATGAAGAGCTAGAAGAAGACAATAAAAACATCATTGTCGCTAACCCTGCTGAAAGCCTGTATTCAGAAACAGCATCAGAGCGAGGAAATGAATTGAAGAAAATCATCGATGATGCGACCTATAAGTTCATTCTTGGTGATATCAACGAAGAACAATTTAAGAAAGATGTAGAGAAGTGGAAATCAAATGGTGGAAATAAAATCATAGAAGAATATGAAGCTTCCTTTAAAAAATCAAAATGATGAACATGAAGACCCCCGCTTAGTAAAAAGCAAGCGGGGGTGTTTTCACTAAAAGTCGAAGTTGTCTGGATCAGGACCAATTCGTTTATTTTCATTTAAGGCAGACAGGCGCTTCATATCCTCATCAGATAGGACAAAATCGAAAATATCGGCATTTTCTTTTAAACGATGGGCTTTCGTTGATTTAGGAATCGTAATGACGCCTTTTTGCACATCCCAGCGCAAAATAATTTGAGCAGGTGTTTTGCTGTATGTGCCCGCAAGCTCCGTGATCAGCGGGTGGTGCAGCAGCTCTCCCTGCATAAGTGGTGACCAGGCTTCCATTTGGATGCCATGTGTTTTCAAATACGTAAACAGCGTTTCCTGCGTGAGTTTTGGATGAAACTCGACTTGATTAATCGCTGGAATGATGTCCGCATCTTTCAATAATTCATCTAGATGATGCGGCTGGAAGTTACTCACACCGATGGCTCTGACTTTTCCTTCACGGTACAGCGTTTCAAGTGCGCGCCATGCTTCCTTGTATTTCCCTTCAACTGGCCAGTGAATTAAATACAGATCAAGGTAATCAAGCTGAAGTTTTTTCAGGCTGTCTTCGTATGCTTTTAGTGTCGCTTCATATCCTAAATCGGCATTCCACACTTTGGATGTCACAAAGATATCTTCGCGGCGAAGGCCTGTTTCTGCTAGACCAAGTTGTATGCCTCGTCCAACACCTTCTTCATTGCCGTAAATAGAAGCTGTATCAATACTGCGATATCCTAATTGAATGGCTGTTTTAACAGCTTCAATTAATTCCGTTCCCTCTTCAACCTGAAAGACCCCAAGACCAAATCCTGGCATGCGGACCCCGTTGTTTAATGTTTTTGTACTTTGTAAATTGTTCATATGAAAGACTCCTTTACATGGTTTGTTTGTATTCTTTTTGTTCGATTTGATGACTCACCATTGTGAGTAAGGCAGCCATGAGCACCATGATGCCGCCAACCCAGCCGGTATGCACAAGCCCAAGGGTATCTGTCACGATGCCGCCTAAAAATGAACCAATGGCGATACCTGCATTAAAGGCAGCGATATTCAGAGCGGAAGCAACATCGACAGCTCCAGGTGTATACCTTTCTGCAAAATCAACGACGGCAACTTGAAGACCGGGTACATTCATGAAAGCAAACAGTCCCATCAGCATCACAGTTCCAATCCCGAGTGTCATAAATCCAGCAGTAAAGCTAAGGATAAACAAGATGAGACTTTGAATGATAAACATATAAATGAGTGCTTTCATTGGCTGTTTATTCGCTGCTTTTCCGCCAATGACATTCCCAGCGGCGATGGTCATCCCGTATAACAGCAGGATCAAGGCAACTGTTCCAGGCGCAAGACCTGTCACATGCTGCAAGAGAGGGGATAAATAGGTGAAGACGACAAAAGTTCCTCCATACCCTGTAGCAGTAATGACAAATAAAAGCAACATTCTTTTCGTCTTTAATAAGGCTGCTTGATCCTTAAACGTTGTTTTCACGCCCTGTTTCAATTGAGACGGAACAAGGAAATAGTTAGAAATTAGTGCGATTAGGCCAATCATGACAATTACACCAAATGACGTCCGCCAGCCGAGCTCATGACCAAGAAACGTACCGAATGGCACACCGGTCACAGTAGCGACCGTTAAACCAGTGAACATAAAGGCAATAGCGCTTGCCCGCTTTTCTTTCACCACAAGGCTTGCGGCAATGGTTGAGCCAATCGACATAAATACGCCATGTGATAGGGCTGAAATCACTCGTCCGATTAAGATTACAGAAAAAGTCGGGGCAATCGTGGCGAGTGTATTTCCGATCAAAAAGACGAGCATAATGAGCAAAAGCAATGTCTTTTTTTTCATCGTTGACGTAAGTGAGGTTAGAATTGGTGCGCCAAAAGTAACACCGAGCGCATATAAAGAAACGGTCCAGCCGGCCTGACTGACACTCACGCCAAAGTCCTCTGATATCATCGGCAGAAGACCTACAGAGATAAATTCAGTTGTACCTATAGCAAATGCACTAATCGCTAGTGCGAGAAGGGCAAAGTGATTTTGTTTGTTTTGCATCGTGATTCACATCCTTCTTTCATGACATTTTAATAGACGAAGCCGATCGGCAAGAGTTATTATCTAACATAGATGACAGAAAAAAAAGTACGTACTTTTTTGTAATATAGGTACTAAAAAGTGCCTGTACAGCATCAAAAGGAGTGAAGCGACGTTGGAAAAGAAGAAATATAATATCTCTGTGGAGGCAACGCTTGAAGTGATCGGTGGGAAATGGAAGTGTGTCATCTTATGTCATTTAACACATGGGAAAAAGCGGACGAGTGAACTGAAGCGCCTCATGCCAAATATCACGCAAAAAATGCTCACACAGCAGCTGAGAGAGCTTGAAAATGATGGTGTGATTAACCGCATTGTATATGAACAAGTGCCGCCCAAAGTGGAATATGAATTAAGTGAATATGGACAGTCACTTGAGCGAATTTTGAATGCGTTATGTGATTGGGGGGCAGCCCATATTGAACGAGTGTATGGCGAGCCGCTTTCAGTGCTGGAAGACAGTATCCTAAATGAACAGTTTAAATAAAAAAGTCCCGCTTCTTGTGAGAGCGGGACTTTGCTTTATGTGCCTTTTTTCTGATCACGGTATTTCCCAGGTGTCGTGCCTTCCAGCTTTTTGAAGGAGCGGATGAAATTTTGCGGATTTTTGTATTTTAGCTTTTCCGAAATTTCTTTCACCGACATATCCGTCTCCACCAACCAGTTTTTGGCGACATGATGTCTGTAAGACGAGAGATATTCACTAAAGGAGATATCCATTTCTTTTCTAAAAATACTACTTAAATAATTTGGATTATAGTGCAGGCGTGTAGCGATTTCGTCCAAGGTCAGATCTGAGTCAAATTCTTGATGAATGATATGAATGATTTTCTCTGAGATATTTTTATATTGAGAGTCTTCACGCGCGCCGAGCTGATCAATGATGGGTCGAATGATCTCATGTTTCAGCCACGCTTCTGTATCTTCAAACGTTTTAAACTCAAAGATCGTATCATAGAGCATTTTATTATCTTCGACTTCAAACAATTCAATGCCTAGCAAATGCATCAGCTCGATGAGATTGTTTAAAAAACGAGCGAGAGCAATCTGGTACTCATGTGGTCCAGCATTTTTAGAAAAAATGGATTGCAGAAGCACATGTAAATAGTGATCTGCCTTGCCTTGATCGCCTGCTTTAATGGCATCAAATAAATCATGCTGCAGCTGTTTTGGGAAGTGAGTCTTAAACGTCTTTCCTTGCTGAATATGCTCGTATAAAAGAATGGATTTTTTCTCTGCCTTGAGCCTGTATTTCAAGGCTTCTTTTCCCTCAATATAAGCATGTTTGGCCATAGAGAGCTCTTTAAATGAGCGACTGATCCCAATGCTGATCGACAAGCCCAGCTCTTCCTCAATCCGCTGCTGAATTGTTTCGGCTAATTGATTTAAATATTCAGTAAATTCCTCTTCTGACTTCGATTGATTGAGAACAATCGTCGTTTGATGCTGATTGACAACGGTCGGCTGAAGGTGCTCCTCTAGCGGAATAATCTGCTCAATCAGTCCATTTATCGCAAATAAAAGCAAGTCTGCATCCTTTTTTTCATACGGCGTTCCTTTTAGTGTATCGATTTGGGTCACAAGCATGGACAAATGGGACCAGTCACGAGGAAAGCCTAGACTTTGAAATCGGTTGTGAATCTCTTCTTCCGTCAGCTTGCCAAGCAGCAGTCGCACCATAAAGTATTGCTGTAAGTGTGTCACTTGCTGCTCAATCCGTTCCTCTAGATCATTGTTTTGATCTTTCATTTGTTTAATGCTCGATTCGATGAGCTCAAATTCATTTTGGAAAGGCTGTTTATGCAAAAACGACTCATTACGTGCAAAGGATTCGTATAATAAGCGAATCGGTTTATAAAAGTGTCTAGATCCAAACCATGAAAATAACAATGAAAGCGCTAACAAAATAAAGCAAATAATAAAGGTGATCCACCCAATTGATTTCGTTTGCTGCTTTAGTTCTGGAATGGAGACAAAGGATAAGTATGTCCATTCGTTATAATCTGATTTTTGAAACGTAATTTGATAGTTTAGTTCATCGATTTTCATATCAAATTGTCCGGATCGTTCTTCAAGTGACAGGACATGTTTGACGAAATCTTGATTTTTTAACGAGTCACCAATTTGTTCTTTTCGATTATGTAGCAGTACTTTTCCGTTTGTATCAATGACAAACATACTATCAGATTGAGAGAAATCAGGCATGTTGTCAGCAATCACGCAGCTTGGAATGCTGGCGACGGCGATCCCCTTTTTTTGGACACTGTTCATTGGAAGCTGCTTAATTAAATTCACATTGTATTTGCAAAAGGATGTCTTTCCTTCTTTTGTTGAGACAAGTGGATTATTTTCTTCAAGTGCCCAGCTGGAATGACTCGGAATATTGAGGTAAGAGGTTAACGCTTTCTCTTGATCTCCGTTTGAGACATGATAAAGACCAGAATTGTTCATATACCAATCTTCCATTTTACTAACAAGTGTAATATTGGAGAGATCGGTGTCGAAGGTTTGCAGGTAATTCAGTTCTTGCTGGACTTGATTATAAAGTTGGAATTGGTCTGGATTTAAAGGTTCTGCCAGTGTTTGAAGGAGAGGCGGCGAACTGACATAGTGAGTGAGAGAATGATCTACTGTCTTTAGAATATGCTCAATATTGGATTGCGTTTGTTTGACGCTGTCCAGCTTTTCATTTGAAATATTTTCGAGTGCAGTTTTTTGCGAATGCTGATAAGAAAAAATACCGACAATAATAACAGGAATCGTACTAAGCACGAAAAAAAACGTCACCAGCTTGTAATAAAATTTATACTGCTTTCTTTTCATAAAACCCCCCATTTCAAACGAAACAATCTTTTCCCCTTAGTTTATTAATCCAAAAATCTGGTAGGTTTGTCAATAATCATTTTCTGAGATTAGGATCATTTTCTTATGTTTTATGTAACGTTTTGAGTAGCTTCCCCTGAGTAAATATGATCTGATGATATGATTGTAGACAGATTTTTCATCCTTAAGATACAGTTAACACATGCATCAGCATGAGGGGAGGCTTTATCTGTGAAAACACAGGATGTCACTGCCAAGGGTGTGCCTGCGGCAGCTTTGAAAAAAGAAAAGAGAAAGCGCTTACTTAATCAATTACTTAGTCAAAAATTTCTGTATTTAATGATTTTGCCAGGGCTCCTTTATTTTCTTGTCTTTAAATATGTCCCTATGTGGGGGCTGATCATTGCTTTTCAAGATTACCAGCCGTTTCTCGGAATTCTTGGCAGTGAGTGGGTTGGCTTCAAACACTTTATTCGCTTATTTACAGAACCAACATTTTTCATCTTATTAAAAAATACGCTCATTTTATTTGCCATGAATGTCGTGATTTTCTTTCCGATTCCGATCTTATTAGCCCTTCTTTTAAACGAGGTCAGATTGGCACTGTTTAAGAAATTTGTTCAGACAATGATTTATATTCCTCACTTCATGTCATGGGTGATTGTCGTGTCCTTATCTTTTGTTTTGTTAACGGTAGATGGCGGGTTAATCAATGAATTGATTGCTTTCTTCGGAGGAGAAAAGATTAACTTCCTTCTTAGTCAAGAATGGTTTAGACCCATGTACATTTTGCAGGTAATCTGGAGAGAAGCGGGTTGGTCAACCATTATTTATCTTGCGGCGATTACAGCAGTGGATCCGCAGCTATATGAAGCAGCAAAAATGGATGGAGCCGGTAGACTTAGACAAATGTGGCACATCACCCTTCCTGCGATTAAAAGTGTCATTGTTGTACTGCTCATTTTAAAAATCGGTGATACATTAGAGCTTGGATTTGAACATGTCTATTTATTACTCAATGCGACCAACAGGGAAGTCGCAGAGATTTTTGATACGTATGTGTATACAGCTGGTCTGAAGCAAGGACAATTCAGCTATAGTACCGCTGTTGGTTTATTTAAAGCAGCCGTTGGACTTATTTTGGTCATGATGGCAAACCGTTTAGCGAAGAAGTTTGGAGAAGAAGGGATTTATTAAAAGGGGAGATGAAGACCAATGACTTTATCGATTGAAAAGGGATCACCGCTTGAGCATGCAGAGAAATTAGCACAAACAATAATGAAAGCGTATACACCGATTGAACTTCCGCCAGCTGGAAGGTGGCACTATCATCAAGGGGTTTTCCTTTGCGGAGTGATGAAGCTTTACGAAGCAACAGAAAACGAGGCGTACTTTGATTATGTGAAAAATTATGCAGACTCACTCATTGATGACCATGGGAATCTGTTATTCCGAAGAGACGAGCTTGATGCCATTCAAGCAGGGCTCATTTTATTCCCGCTGATTGAAAGAACGGGAGAGAAGCGGTATGTGAAGGCAGCAGAAAAGCTTCGGGGGCTTTACCTGACGCTGAATCGCACGTCTGAGGGCGGATTTTGGCATAAAGACAATTATGCCTATCAAATGTGGCTAGATGGTCTTTATATGGGTGGGCCTTTTGCTTTAAAGTATGCCCAGTTGACAGGAGAATCGGAGCTGGTGGACATGGTCATCCATCAAGAGCATCTCATGAGAAAGCATACCAAAGATGAAAAAACGGGCCTTTACTATCACGCATGGGATGAACGGAAAGTGATGCCATGGGCTGATCAACAGACGGGCTGTTCCCCAGAATTTTGGGCAAGATCCTTTGGCTGGTATGTCCTTGCGTTAGCCGATATGATCGAAGATTTACCAGAAGGACATGAAGGACGAAAAGTGTGGAAGGACACACTGACAGATATGCTGGAAAGTGTGGCAAAATATCAGGACGACGAAACGGGTCTATGGCATCAAATCATTGATAAAGGAAGTCATAGCGACAACTGGCTTGAAAGCTCAGGGTCATGTCTATTCATATATGCGATGGCAAAAGCCATGAATGAAGGATATGTCAGTCTTCGATATGTTGATCACGTGGTCAAAGCGTATCAAGGATTGATTCAGTATAAAACGGAGGAAAAAGACAACGGCGATTTTACAGTGAACGATATTTGTATTGGAACATCTGCGGGATTTTATGACTATTACGTTGGCAGAGAGCGGAGCACGAATGATTTGCATGGAGCAGGCGCTTTTATTATGGCGTTAACTGAACTAGAAAAGCTGTCTGTGTTTCAAAAGGTATGAGGCGGCATCAAAGGGCTGCGGCATGGCTCTTAAGCTTCATCGCTGCCTTTTATTTGTCCGCCTGTCAGGGGAAAACAGAGGGGATTGATGTCCTTATTTTTTCTGACATGTCAAAAGCAATGAAAGACCAATTAGTGGAGAAAGCTTTTCAACCAAATCAGGAGACATATGACGTTCACATCTTCCCTGCAATTCCTGAAAAACTTCTTGTTGAAATAACTGCAAAAGAGGGGGACGTGATGTTTGTCCCGGAAGAAATGTTTAGAACATATGATGACCCTGAAAGCTTTCAGCTGCTTGAAGAGATGCGGGTAGATGGCGAAGGGGCAGGACCATATACGGTAGAAGATGCAAAGACGGGAAATACAGTCAATTATGCGGTCCAAATCAAGAAAGGAACAAAGCAGCTAAATGGCTATACCTTTCGATTACATCGAGATATGGTCGCCTTCATTCCTGTGTATGCGGAGAAATCTAAAGAGGCACTGTCTCTCATGAAGCAGCTTCGTGAAAACCAATAGAAAAAGGGGTGGGGGAATGTGAAAAGGGTCGCCGTTTGCGGGCTCAGTCACCGCGCTTTCAATATGTTTATCAAACCGCTCACCGAGGATTTTAACGAGCATTACAGGATTACAGGGCTCCTAGATGTAGATGAGAAGCGGTATACACTTTGTCAGGAGCGTTTTCCATCACTAAGGGGCGTCTCATTTTTTCATGAGGATGCATTTGGTCAGATGGTGAAGGAAGCAAGACCAGATATCGTCATTGTGGCGGGGCGAGATGATACACATGTCACATATATCCTGCAGGCACTGGATCATGATCTGGATGTCATAACGGAAAAGCCGATGGTCACAACAGCAAAAGACGCCAAACGGGTGATGGAAAAAGAGGCAGAAAGCAAAGGGAAGGTCACCGTCACCTTTAATTATCGCTACAATCCATTCCATCGAAAGATAAAAGAGCTCATTTTAGATGGAAAGATTGGCAGGGTCACGTCTGTTGAGTTAAGCTGGCTCATTGATACGTATCACGGAGCCAGTTATTTTAAAAGGTGGAACCGCTCGCGTCAATATTCAGGCGGTCTGTCTATTCATAAATCGACCCATCACTTTGACTTGGTCAACTGGTGGATTGATCAAAAGCCGAAGCAAGTATTTGCCTATGGCGCACTGAATTATTATGGGGATGAAAGTCCTTGGAATCCTTTGCAGGGTGAAGAGAATCGATATTGTGGAACCTGTCATGTAAGAGATACCTGTCATTATGAAGCAAGGTGGAATCCGCGGGTAGAGCGCACAAAGGTGGAGGATGACCATATTGAATCAGGTGAGCAGCAGTCAAAGCAATACTCGAATTATCGCCCAGATGCCTGTATTTTTGATCAAGAAATTGATATTGAGGATACATATGTGGCGTCAGTGGCTTATGATCAGGGGGCTTTGTTAAGTTACTCGATTCAATTTTCAGCGCCATATGAAGGCTACCGGCTTGCGATTAACGGGACGAAGGGACGGATTGAAACAAATGAGTTTCATGTGCCATCGAGAATCCCTTTTCAATTCCCTGAACAGACAATTGCATACTACCCGATGTTTGGTGGAAAAGAAACGATTGAAGTTGTGAAGCAATCAGGTGGTCATGGAGGCGGAGATCCGCTATTATTAGCAGATTTATTTTTAAGAAAAGATCCGCTCATTCCTTATGACATTTCGGCAGGAGCAGAGGCGGGTGCTTATTCCATTGCACTTGGCGAAGGCATGTGGCGCTCAGTTGCAGAAAAACGTCCGATTGAAATAGAAGAATTGTTTCAAAAAGAGACGGTGTAACGAGAAAGAGAGGAGGGAAGAGAGATGGATCATGATGGATCAATGAGCAGAATGTTGCGCATGTGTGAGTGGGTGATGAGACTTGCCTATACGAATTTGTTATGGCTTTTGTTCACTTTACTTGGGCTTGGAATCTTTGGCTTCATGCCTGCAACAACAGCGTTATTTTCTGTGATGAGAAAGTGGATACAAGGGCATGAGCAAGTCAGCGTCTTTCAAACCTTTTGGAAAGTATACCGCGAAGAATTTGTACGCTCTAATGTCATTGGAGTGGTGCTGGTCATCATCGGGACAATTATTTATGTAGACCTTGCTTATATTTATCCAACGAGCTGGTTTTTACACGTGCTTCGCTTTGCGATCTATATCTTTGGTTTTCTGTTTATTGTCAGCTTGTTTTATATCTTTCCGCTGCTGGCTCATTATGATTGGAAAAAGCGTCTTTATTTGAAATTTTCCCTTCTACTTGGGATCTCGTATTTGCAATATACGCTCTCTATGCTCGTTTTCTCGGCTGTTCTCTTTATCCTATTTGCTTATTTGCCAGGGATCGTGCCGTTTTTTAGCATCAGCATTCTCGCATATGGCCACATGTGGCTAGCCTATCAAGTGTTTAAAAAGATAGAGTTTGAAAGCGAGCAGCCGGCAGTTGATGTGAAGAAACGATTCCCGTCTTTCCTTCAATCCAAGCGGGTGAATACGCAGTGATGTGTATGATTTGCTATAATGGTGTCACCGTGAATAAAAGGAGAGATGAGAGTCGTGTCAGTAAAAGAAATTTCAATAGAAGAATTAAAGCAAAAGCTAGAGCAAGAAGAAGCCATTCAACTCGTCGATGTGCGTGAGGATGAAGAGGTAGCAGAAGGCATGATTCCAGAGGCAGTCCATATTCGAATGGGCGATATTCCTGAGAAGCTAGATGCGTTTGATAAGACGCAAGAGTATTATATTATTTGCCGTTCTGGTAAACGCAGTGAGAATGTCTGCTATTTCTTAGAAGACCAAGGCTATCAAGCAACCAATGTCGTTGGCGGCATGCTTGCATGGACAGGAGAAACAAAACCGAAGCTGTAAAAAGAAGTCCTTTCATCGACAAGATGGAAGGCTTTTTTTGTTCATATGTCCGTCTCTATTTGCATAAAAATAGAGTAGCAAGAGAAGGGAGAGTGGCATATGTGCTGAAGGTAGCTGTATTTGATGAAGAACACGAGAAAGATTTGCAAAGCGAAATCAATCTTTTTTTAAAAGGAATGGACGACGACCAAATTATTGACATCAAATACAATGTGGCGGTGATCTGTGAGCAAGGAGGAGAGCAGCTCTACTGTTTTTCAGCGCTCATTTTATATAAAAAATAAAAGGACCTGCTGAAGGGTCCTTTTGCCATGATCAACTAGCGTCAATATGTAAACGATGCTTTTTGCAGTGAACGCATTGAAAGAGGTAGCCTTGCAAGTCTCCTCCGTTCACGAGCCATTGTTTCAGGTTCTCTTTTGTGAAATGTCCACCGCTGCAAATCTCTTCAATATCCTCTGAGAGTTCTTCTTCTAAATGCTCAATCTCTTTCCATCCAACATTCTGCACAATCGCGCAAAAATCCCCGCAATGGCTTAACCAATATTCCTGCTGCCATCCTCGGTAACCCGGCGTTCTGAAGATCAGTTCATCTATATATTCTTCATGATCGACGTCATCACAACTCACATCGTCTTGAAACATTCCATTATATGTTTGAGCAGCTGATCCATCTTTAATGCACCAAGGACAAATGCCAGAAACGTCTTCAACAGAATAAAAAGGACCATGATATACATAATCTCGTTCTTTCTCACAAACGGGGCATATCGTCTGCTCTTTTTTAATCACATGTAATGAAACTGGGTCTGGGTTGTACTTGAACGTAGGTAACGTCATATAAACCTCCATTATGTAGAAAAGTGATGATTCAACACTATTTTATCGGAATACGCCATGTCATGACAATCTTCAATTATTTCAACGAGAAAAAAAGCCGTTCGGATGAGGAACGACTTTTCTCTTGTGATGATTATGCTTTTTTTACTCTTGGACTTCTTGGTTTATTGTACTTATTTGCTTGTTTAATTGCTCTTCGTTCTTCATTTAATGATTTGTACAGGGATACAATCATTAAAATGATGACAACAGAGAACGGTAAAGCAGCAAGTTTGGCTGTGTTTTGCAAGGCCTGAAGACCGCCTGAAAATAAGAGCACTGCCGCTACTGCTGACTGGATAATACCCCAGCTGATCTTTACACTATTCGCTGGATTTAATGATCCATAGGTTGTCTGCATTCCGAGAACGAATGTAGCTGAGTCTGCTGATGTGATAAAGAATACCGCAATTAAAATCAGTGCCAGAATGGATGTAATCATGGCGAGTGGGTATTCATTTAAAACACCAAACAGCATCGTTTCAGTAGACATGTTTGCAACATCGACGATATTGTTCTGTTGTAAGTCCATTGCAGATACGCCAAAGATTGAGAACCAAAGGAACACGAGGATGGAAGGAGCCACTAAGACACCAATTAAAAATTCTCGAATGGTTCTCCCGCGTGAAACCCTTGCAATAAAAATACCGACAAATGGCGACCAAGAGATCCACCATGCCCAATAGAAGATGGTCCATCCATTAATCCATTCTCTCTTTTCAGGATCATTTGGTGATAATCTAAAGCTCATTTGTACAATATTTGATAAGTATTGACCGATTGAATCAGTAAATGAATTTAAAATATACACAGTTGGTCCAACAATGAGTAAAAAGATCATAAGCAAAGCAGCAAAGATCATATTTGAATTACTTAAATATTTAATCCCTTTACCAATACCGCTCCAAGCAGAGAGAAGGAACAGGACCGTGACGATTGCAATAATGATGAGCTGAGTTAGGAAGTTATTTGGAATACCAAATAAATAGTTTAATCCGCCATTAATTTGTGCGGCACCTAGTCCTAAACTAGTGGCTACACCGACCACCGTTGCAAATACTGCGATGCAATCAATGGTTTTTCCAATCCATCCATGAATTCTGTTTCCGAATACTGGGTATAAGGTGGAACTGATTAATCCAGGTGCATCTTTTCTAAATTTAAAGTATGCAATGCAAAGGGCGACAATTGCATAAATGGCCCATGCATGAAGTCCCCAGTGGAAAAAGGTATAACGAAGGGAATCACGGAAGGCTTGTGCATTTTCCGTCTCGCCTGTTGGGGATTGAATGGCAAAGTGGCTGATCGGTTCAGCGGCTCCGTAAAAAACAAGCCCAATGCCCATTCCAGCACTAAATAGCATGGCGAACCAAGAAAAAAGACCAAATTCAGGCTCTTCACCTGGCTTTCCTAACGTAATTTTTCCGATAGGGCTAAAGATAAAGAATAGACAAAAGCCGACTAGCAGCGATACGACTAATAAATAATACCAGCCAAAGTCATTTGTAATGTATGTTTGAATTTGATCTGTCACATTTTGCAGCGTATCTGGAGAAAGGGCTCCCCATAGAACGGCAATAAATGTGATAGCAATCACAATCCAAAATACACTTGATACGTTTTTCACACCATCTCACTCTCCTGTTGTTCTACACGTTTAAGCAGAGGATTTAATTTAATATCCCCTGTCTCAACTATTTTCAAACAAAAAGAGGCGAGTTTCTCACTCGACCTCTATTTTACCGTAACATGTTTTGCTTCCATTTATCAACCATCGATGTGTGAAGATGACTTTTCTTCAATTCTTTTGCGCAGACGGTAGACATATTCTTTTAAACAAACAGCGAAAATCGTAAACGCTAAAATAATGGTAATTTTTAACGGGGTAATGGACAGCTTCATAAAGAAAGCGGCTGTCAAACTAATGACAACTGCAAGGACAATCGGAAGTGCGCGTCTAATCATTGAAATCTCTCCTTTACTTCTAGTGCGGCATTCATGCCAGCTAACCTGCCTGTCACAAGTGCTGACGTAATATTGTAACCGCCTGTGTAACCGTGAATATCTAAAATTTCTCCGCAGAAATAAAGACCGGCCATTTTTTTGGATGCCATTTTCTTCGGTTCAATTTCTTTGACAGAAACGCCGCCTCCTGTAACAAAGGCTTTATCTAAAGAAAGCGTCCCATTTGCATGAACGATGAAATGTTTACAATCATGCGCAAAAGCGCGGAGTTTCTCTTTAGCGAGACCAGAAAATGTCTCCTGCGGATCAATGCCATTTCGTTCTAAAAGGAACAATAAATAGCGCTCTTGCATCCAAGATTTCAGGACATTTTTAATGGCTTTTTTTGGTTCATCTTTTAAATCACGATGAAGTTTTTGGAAAAGCTCCTCGTCATTGAGCTTTGGGTATAAGTCAATTTGAAGACGGACGGCCGGTTGCTTTTTCAGTTCCTTCACAACAAATCCGCTGCATCTCAGAACGGCAGGACCTGATAAGCCAAAGTGTGTAAAGATCATATCCATGACATGAGTGACGACGGGTTTTCCTTTTTTATTTAAAACACTCACAGCCACACTTCTTAATGACAGACCTTGTAGCACTTTGTCCTTAATAAAACGCTCGTCTGACGTGACGGGTACTTCTGTTGGGAAGAGCTCTGTAATGGTATGACCAGCGGCTTCTGCCCATGCATAGCCATCGCCAGTAGAGCCTGTATGCGGCACACTTTTCCCGCCAACAGCAATGACAACGGCATGACTTGAAATTTTTTCATCATTATTTGTAACAATTCCAGCTGCTTGTCCGTCTTGATACAGAACGGTTTTAATCTTTTCATTCGTTCGAATGGTCACATTGAGCGCGCGGAGCCTATCCAATAGGGCATCCACAACAGATTGTGCTTTGTTTGAGACAGGGAACATACGTCCATGGTCTTCTTCTTTTAGTTCAATACCTAGATTTTCAAAGAACGAAATAATATCCTCGTTATTGAACTCAGAAAATGCACTATATAGAAAACGGCCGTTTCCGGGAATATGCTTGATAATTTCTTCTACTGGAAGGCGATTGGTCACATTGCAGCGTCCACCGCCAGAAATGGCGAGCTTTCTGCCAAGTTTGTTTCCTTTGTCAATTAACAGAACCGATGCACCGTGTTCTGCCGATGCAATCGCGGCCATCAGTCCAGAAGGTCCACCGCCAATGACAATGACATCATAATGTTTCATGTTACATTCCTCTTTCTACTTTCAGTCATTTCTCTATTATAACGAAGATTGGGGAAGGCTGAAATATGAATTGATTGGTTTTGTGACTTCTGTATTGGATTTGTTACCTGTGCGATGAAATGATGTGTTAAAATAGTTAAGTTGAATATTCATTAGAAAAATGGTGGTTAAGCGCATGTCTAATAAACTGCTTCGTGGTACGTTGGTTTTAACGATAGGGACTTATCTCTCTCGTATTCTTGGTATGATTTACTTAATTCCATTTAGCGCAATGGTCGGAGCGACTGGTGGTGCGCTATTCCAATATGGATACAATCAGTATACGATCTTTTTAAGTATTGCTACGCTCGGTTTTCCAACAGCGGTATCGAAATTCGTCTCTAAATATAATGCAATCGGCGATTATGAGACAACAAGAAAAATGTTCAGGGCGGGTATGTCGGTCATGCTTGTCACCGGTATTATCGCCTTTTCTATTTTATATTTGACCGCACCGATCTTTGCCAAGATTCAGCTTGGAGGATCGAATGAAACGGGCGGTTTGACGGTCGATCAAGTGGTTTATGTGATTCGGATGGTCAGTTTGGGTCTATTGGTTGTACCCATTATGAGTCTTGTGCGAGGGTTTTTCCAAGGGCACTCGATGATGGGCCCGACAGCTGTTTCCCAAGTCATCGAACAACTTGTCAGAATCATCTTCCTATTAACAGCGACGTTTATCATTTTAAAAGTGCTTGACGGCGGTCTTGTTATTGCGGTTGGTTATGCCACATTTGCCGCACTCATTGGTGCGTTTGGCGGTCTATTTACGCTTTATTTATATTGGCTGAAGCGGAAAGATCGGCTTTTGGCAATGCAGCCGAATACAGGGGACTATTCTGGATTATCTTATAAGCAAATGTTTACAGAGCTGTTCAGTTATGCAGCACCCTATGTGTTTGTTGGGCTTGCCATTCCGATTTATTCTTATATTGATACAAATACAATTAACAGAGCAATGATTGCATCAGGACATCAGGATATTAGTACAGCGGTCCTGTCTATTGTGACGTTATATTTACCGAAGCTCGTCATGATTCCTGTGTCACTTGCAACTGCATTTGGTTTAACATTGATTCCAACCATTACGGAATCCTTTACAGCACGTAATTACAAGCTGTTGAATCGGCAAATTGATCAAACGATGCAGGTCATTTTATTCTTCGTTCTGCCTGCTTCATTTGGTATTTCGGCATTGGCTGGACCAGTTTATTGGTTTTTCTATCCATCTGTGCATCCTGAGATTGGGACTTCTATTTTGTTTTGGTATGCACCTGTTGCGTTACTGTTTTCTTTATTCACCATTAACGCAGCGATTTTACAAGGGATTAACAAACAAAAATTTGCGATCGTCAGTCTTTTGTTAGGGATCATCATTAAAACGGTTCTCAATATCCCGCTGATTAGCTGGTTGCAAGGAAACGGTTCTGTGCTTGCAACGGCATTAGGATACAGTGCCTCGATTTTGTATATGTTCATCATGATCAAGCGCCATGCAGGCTATTCGTTCCGCAGGATTTTCAAACGGTTTATTTTAATTGGTATTTTAACGGCAATCATGGCTGTAGTGGCTTATGTGACATGTCAGCTTGTGAGTCAAGTCATTTCATATGAAGGCGGAATCATACAAGCTGGTATTGTTATTTTGATTTCAATGATCACTGGCGGCGGTGTGTATATGTTCTTATCTTATAAAGTTGGATTGTTAGAGCGTGTACTTGGCAGCCGGATGCCATCATTTTTAAGAAAAAAGAGTTAGAAGAGGTGGAGAAGCATGAGGCTTGATAAATTGCTGGCCAATACCGGCTTTGGTTCAAGGAAAGATGTAAAGAAGCTGGTCAAGGCCCGGGCTGTCACAGTGAATGGAGTAGTGGCGAAGCAGGTGAAAGATCATGTCGATCCAACAAATGATGAAGTGCTCGTGCATGGAGAGCGTGTAGAGTATAAAGAATTCATTTATCTCATGATGAACAAGCCAGACGGTGTCATTTCAGCAACGGAGGATCTGCGAGATGAGACGGTTGTCGATCTACTAGAGCCAGAGGATATTGCAAGGGAGCCATTCCCTGTGGGGAGACTGGATAAGGATACAGTCGGTCTCCTCCTCCTTACAAATGACGGCCAGCTTGCTCATCAATTGTTATCTCCGAAAAAGCATGTCCCGAAAACGTATGAAGTTCATCTGAAATACCCGCTTGGAGATCAAGACATCACTCGTCTTGAAGAGGGAGTTGTGATTTTAGACGACTACCGAACGAAGCCGGCGAAGGTTGAAGTAGATGCCAACCAAGAGGCAGATACACGAATCCGTTTAACGATTACTGAAGGGAAGTACCATCAAGTGAAGCTGATGGCACAAGCAGTGGGCAATGAAGTGATCTTTTTAAAACGGCTCTCGATGGGAGCTGTTTCATTAGACGAAGATTTGGCGCCTGGAGAATACCGTGAATTGACGGAGGAAGAGTTAGACAGCTTAATCAATCGTGATTAATATAGAGAAAATGAAAAGAACCGGCATATCGCCGGTTCTTTTTGTTATATGGAAGTTCATTATTCGCTTATGATGATATTTTTACTTTTTTTCTCGTTGTTTCCCATTTGCCTCTGCTTGGACTATGAACAAGATCGTTATAGGCAAGCACGTTTAAGTCTCTTTGGATGGTTCTAGGTGTGATCCCGAATTCATCAACCAGTTCTTGTGTCGTCACAAGACCTTTCTCTTGAATGAACATATAAACTGATTTTATTCGAGTCATCATACGGTTTGTTGAAGGTTTCAAAAAACCACTCCCTATCAATAAGATCGGATGGACTTGACTAACCACAACTTACTACACTAAAACTGCGACATAAGGACATGCAACAATGGTAAATGTTCGTGTTTCTTAATGTTTTATTCTATTATACACGTTATTATGCATCTAGTTCCACCAAAAAGTCAACTTTACGTGTTTTTAAACTTGTCTTTATGAATGAAATTATGTTATATATCATGATTTGAATCCGGTTACAACCCAATAAACACAAGGCGTATAAAGAAGTTTACCACTTAAGAAAGATCAAAAAATAAACACAGAAAATTTACAAAATAAAAAATCATTCATACAAAAAAGACACATTCAAATGAGAAATGTGTCTTTTTATTTTGGCTATCCTTCTAAGAAAAAGAGCTGCACGAAAAATAAGACGGCGAAAATGAGCACAAGAATATGCACTTCTTTCCATTTTCCTTTTGCCAGCTTCACAAGTGGATATGAAATAAATCCTAGTGAAATTCCTGTAGAGATGCTAGATGTCAGCGGCATGGAAAGAATCACAAGAAAAGCAGGAAATGCTTCGTCAAGCTCATTCCAGCGAATACGTGACACTGAATTCATCATCAAACAGCCGACAATGATTAAGACAGGTGAAGTGATGGACGGCAAAGACGAAATGGCTTGAACGAGCGGACCAAAAAACAAGGCCACAATAAACAATGCAGCAACAGTTAAAGAGGTCAGTCCAGTTCTTCCACCAGCGGCAACTCCTGATGATGATTCAATGTAAGCTGTGGTTGGGCTTGTTCCAAACATTGAGCCAATTGTCGTCGCAGCAGAGTCAGCAAGTAAGGCTCTGCGTACTTTTGGGAGCTGACCATTTTTCATTAAACCTGCTTGTTCCGCAACCCCGATCATTGTTCCTGTTGTATCAAAAATCGTCACAAGTAAAAAGGAGAAGACAACAGCATACAAGTGATGGGAAAATACATCGCCAAACGCAGCGAATGGATTTGTAATCAGCATTCCTTCAGGCAGTGCTGGGGTATCCACTAACACTTTAGGAAAATGAAGCTGGCCTGTTGCAAGTGCAATTAACGTGGTTGCTAACATGCCGATAAACAGCGCTCCATTCACTTGAAGAACCATTAATATGACAGAAATCATTAAACCAACGAGTGTCAAAATGACAACAGGTGAGCTTAGATTGCCTAGTTTCACAAGGTTTTGTGGATCAGCAGTGATGATCCCAGACTGTCTTAGCCCAATGAATGCAATAAATAGTCCGATACCTGCTGTAATCCCGTACTTTAAATTATCTGGAATCGCCTCAATGAGTTGTTTTCTAAGGGATGTTAACGATAAAATGATAAAGAGTATTCCAGCAACAAATACCGCACTAAATGCTGTTTGATAGCTGAGACCCCCACCACCGACAACAGTGACGGTGAAATAGACATTCAGCCCCATACCTGGTGCAATGGCAATCGGATAGTTTGCAAAGAGTGCCATCCAGAGGGTACCGACAACAGCAGCGATAATGGTTGCAGTAAAGACTTGGTCAAAAGGAATGCCTGCATCTGAAAGGATTCCTGGATTGACGGCTACAATATATACCATCGTAAAAAATGTCGTCATACCAGCGAGTAATTCTTTCTTTATGTTGGTTTGGTTCTCTTTTAACTGAAACATAAAATCCTCCATTTACGAACATTATTACAAAACACTTAATATAATATTCGTTTTAAGGGTGGATTGCAACCTTTTTTCAAGGAGGAATGGAAAAATGAATTGGGAAGCAGAAGTCATACGAAAAAAAGACAGTTTGATTCAGGATACACAATCTTTTTTACAAATTGAAAGTGTCTTGGATGAAGAAGGCGGCACAGAAGGAAAACCGTTCGGTGAAAAAGTGGATGAGGCTCTTCAGTATATGCTCAAAAAAGGGCAGGACGAGGGCTTCAAAGTGAAAAATGTTGATGGTTATGCTGGTCATATTGAATATGGAGAAGGCGAAGATATCGTCGGTGTGCTATGTCATGTGGATGTCGTGCCTGCGGGAGACGACTGGACAACCCCGCCATTTTCAGCGGACATAAGAGAAAATAAAATCTTTGCAAGAGGAGCCATTGATGATAAAGGGCCGACCATGGCGGCGTTTTACGCATTGAAAATGTTAAAAGATGCCGGTCTGCCGCTGTCGAAAAAGATTCGAATCATCATTGGCACAGATGAAGAAAGCGATTGGCGCTGCGTCGATCACTATTTCAAGCATGAGGCGATGCCACAAATTGGCTTTGCGCCAGATGCTGATTTTCCAATTATTCATGCTGAAAAAGGGATCATAGATGCCATCGTATCCTTTACATACGAACAATCAGAAGAAAACAAACGTTACATCCTCAAGCAATTCACATCAGGCATGCGTCTCAATATGGTCCCAGATGAGGCTCGCGCGATTGTGGCAGCAGCAAATGATCACGATGCTGAAGCCTTAAAAACGG
The DNA here is from genome assembly GCF_048270685.1 of Bacillus sp. AK25. Lineage (NCBI taxonomy): Bacteria > Bacillati > Bacillota > Bacilli > Caryophanales > Bacillaceae > Bacillus > Bacillus sp. AK25. The sequence goes on along the minus strand of NZ_JBLUWC010000001.1, from coordinate 2,630,049 downwards.
CTTTTGCAGCCTATCTTGCGGAAAATCAGTTAACCGGTGAGACAAACCATACAGCAGATGGACTGACATTCACATTAAAAGGTGTATCAGTTCATGCAATGGAGCCGGCGAATGGCACAAATGCGGGCATTCATATGGCGAATTTCTTATGTGCGCATGAATTAGATGAAAGAGGGCTCGCTTTTACATCACAAATTAATGCCTTATTTGATCAAGACACAAGAGGACAAAAACTCGGCATCGCTTGTAAAGATGATATTAGTGGTGACTTGACCTTGAATGTTGGCACAATCCGCTATTCGCAAAACGAAGAAGCGAAGCTTGGACTGAATGTCCGCTATCCCGTAACAGCGGACGGTGAGGAAGTCAAAAAAGGGATTGAACGAATAAAAGGGGCAACGATTGAGAAATTTGATGACAGTCCCCCTCATCATGTCTCAAAAGACCATCCACTTGTGAAAACATTACAGCGTGTCTACGAAGAACAAACAGGAGATCCTGCCCATCTTATTGCGATTGGGGGAGGAACGTATGCAAGGTCATTAGAAGCAGGTGTTGCCTTTGGCCCTCTATTCCCTGGAAGACCTGATTGCGCACACCAAAAGGATGAATATATCGAAATCGATGATTTACTACGAGCAACTGCGCTATATGCACAAGCCATGTATGAATTGGCGAAATAAAAAAGGAAAGAGAAGAGGGGATTCACCGTGAAAAAAATGTTCTTATGCTCTTCATTCAAAGATAGCTATTCTCTCTTGTCTGACTTTGCAGGCGACACCTTAAAAGGAAAAAGTGTGACATTCATTCCGGTAGCCAGTGAAGTGGAAGAAGTCACGCACTATGTCGATGCAGCAAAAGAAGCCTTTCATCAATTAGAAATGCGTGTAGAGACTGTTCAGCTGACCGGGCAAACAGTTCAAGAGATCACACAGATCATTAGGAAGAATGATGTCATGTATGTATCTGGCGGCAATACCTTTTATTTGCTGCAAGAATTAAGAAAGCACGGGCTCGATCGTGTATTGAAAGAAGAGATCGGCAAAGGCAAGCTGTATATCGGAGAATCTGCGGGGAGTATTATCATGGGACCAAGCATTGAATACATCTCACTGATGGATGATCAGGAGAAAGCGCCAGAATTATCTTCCTTTGAAGGATTCGATGAGATTAGCAGCTATCCGGTACCGCATATAAACAATCCTTATTTAGGTGAAGCCGCGCAGCACATCATAGAGAAAGATCAAAATACGCTCTCTTTATGCCCGCTCACTGATGAACAAGTTTTACTTGTGACAGGCGAACAGACTGAGGTCAAGACGGTCTGAGTTGTTCCTTTCAGCGTGTAGACAAACCCTCGCATTCTTTGTCAGTCCTGCGCGCTGGTACTCACGAATGTCAAATTCGCTCCGTGCCAGTGCTCGTCCTTCCTAGACTTCAAAGGTTTTCTATCACGCTGAAAAGAAGACAAAGGGCTAAAATCAAGTTCATTTTAGCCCTTTGTCAACAATCTGAAAGGAACAGGAGCATATACCCTGTTCCTTTTTTAATCTTGAAACACATCACTTGATAAATAACGTTCACCCGTGTCTGCTGTCATACAAATGACAATGTGATCCTTTGGCATTTGCTTGGCTGCTTCAATCGCTGCATAGCATGCCGCACCAGATGATGGACCGACTAAAATACCTTCAAGACGGGCGAGCTTTCGTGTGATGTCGTAAGCATCTTCATCACTCACTTGCACAATCTCATCATACACCTGTTCGTTTAAAATATGTGGGATAAATCCTGGACTTGTGCCAACAAGCTTATGTTTGCCAGGTTTCCCGCCTGATAAAACAGGAGACCCCTTTGGCTCTGCCACATGTATCGTCAATTCCGGGAATGCTTTTTTGAGTTCCTCTCCAGTGCCTGTAATGGTTCCGCCCGTTCCAGCAGTTGCGACAAAAGCGGCAAGCGGCTGCCCGATCTGTTGCACTGCATCGATAATTTCTACAGCCGTTGTCCCTCTATGAGCATCGGGGTTCGCACCGTTGTCAAATTGCATGGGAATAAAGCTGTTAGGAATTTGAGCAGCTAATTCTTCTGCCTTGCGAATACAGCCTGGCATTTTTTCCTCCCCTGGGGTTAAAACGACCTGTGCGCCGTATGCCTTTAAAATATTGATTCTTTCTTGGGTCATCGTGTCAGGCATGATCAGAATGGCTTTGTAGCCTCTTGCAGCAGCGTTCATCGCTAAGCCAATTCCTGTATTCCCGCTTGTTGGTTCAATAATCGTTGCCCCTTTTGTGAGCTTTCCTTGTTTTTCTGCCTCAAGGATCATATTGTAAGCAGCCCGATCTTTTACACTTCCGCTAGGATTAAATGATTCCAGTTTTAAATAAACAGCAGCGCCATGTTCTGGCTGAAGGCGCTGTAATTTTACAAGTGGTGTATGACCTATTAATTCAGCTATATTTTGTGCAACCTTCATCATGTGACACCCTTTCTTCTCATTCCGCATTACTTTAGTTATACTATCATCAATGGGGATTCGTAAAGTTTGTTAAAAAGGACAGGTGAAGATATGACTGAAAGCCGTCATTATTTTATCGGGATTCCAATCCCTGAACAACTTGCGCATCAAATAAAAGCGGATATAGACAAGAGGAGCGGACTTTCCTTTCAAAAATGGACAGCACCCATTGATTATCATGTCACCCTTGTGTTTTTAGGTGCGATTCCAGAGGACCGTTTAAATAAGATTTCTGAGCTACTTGCACAGCTGTCTCATGAGGTGTTTGCTTTCCCGCTGAAGCTGAATGAGGTAGGGGTATTTGGTCAAAAGGAGCGGCCGAGAGTCTTTTTTGCAAAGCCTAATGAAAGTAAGCCTTTGATGGATCTAAGAGAAAAGGTGAAAGCAGCCGTTTTGACAGCAGGTCATCCTGTCGAAAAGAGACCCTTTCATCCACATATGACGATTGCGCGCAAATGGAATAGAGAACAGTCCTATATAGAACAAGCGCCCTTATGGAAAGAACCATACTCGATGGAGGTTTCTAGTATCGCTTTATTTGAAATTCGTCTAAAAGAAACCCCACGTTATCACGCGTTCAAACAATTTACACTACATAAATGATTCTAGAGGTTGGAGTGAGCAGCAGATGGCGCAAATTATTAAAATCCAAGATTATATATCACGATATGAACAAGACCCGCATCATTACATCAATCAGTTTATTCGGTTGAAAAAACAAAGGTGGGACGAGTTAAAAAAGGCTTCAAAAGAGCAGGTGCAAAAGCAGGCTGACCAAGCCACCGAGCAAGCACCTGAGCAAGAGGAAGAAAAGAGAAAGAAATTCTCCTTAAAAAGAAAGCAAAAAGAAGCCGATATGAAAAAGGAACGGGACCTGAGTCTTTTTAACGAGCCAACAGATATAGAACAAGGTGTTTTTACAAACGTTCCTACCGATGAAACGAAGCTGATTCACTTTTTTAAGGATCATCTTTACGATGTTCAATTAAAATGGGCCAGCTCGACGATCTCTCATATTTCAACTGTCTCTCACCACATTCGATATGATGAAAAGCTGCGGATGCTTGCAAGGCAGCTGCCAGATTCTTATTTTGTGATGTACAAGCCGGTGTTGCTCATTCAAAAAGCTGAGATAGAATTGTGTCCAGTGCTCATTACGCCGCTTGAAGTCATCTGTTTATCTTTCTTAGAAGCAGAGCCAGACAGCGTATATATTGGATCGAAGGAACGTTTTTGGGAAAAGCGGGCGACGGGAAAAGCTGTTCAATCCGTTTTAAACCCTTGTGCAAGCCTTCTTCGCTCTGGAACTGTTGTGTCAAAAATTTTACAGCAAAGTGGTGTAGAACTTCCTGTGAAAAAAATCCTCATCAGCCGCACTTCGTATATTGATTTGCCCGAAGTTCCATTCGGGATGGAGGTTGTCGATAAGAAGAAAGCGGAGGATTGGTTTGACAAGCAGCGGAAAAACACCGCGCCGACAAAGCACCAGCAATTCAAAGCGACAAAGGCATTGCTCGCTTATGGTGAATCAGACAGCAAAAGAAGGCAGGAATGGCTCGATTAAAGACATATCAAGGTCACCAAAAAATGAGACCTGAGTGGAGCTAATATATGAATGAATGGTACTTTATCGTCAATCCAGCAGCAGGACAAGGAAAAGGACTCCGCACTTGGAGAAGCATAGAGAAAGAATTACAAAAGGTAGAGATCTCCTACAGATCGTTTCTTACCCAGCATGAAGGACATGCCGAAGTTTTGGCTAGACAGATTAGCGCTATGCAAGACGACAGATTGAAACGGTTGATCGTCATTGGTGGTGACGGTACATTTCATGAAGTACTGAATGGTTTGAAAGAAATTGATCATGTGCAGCTAAGCTTTGTCCCAGCAGGTCATTGGAATGATGCTGCGAAGGGGCTGGGCATCCAGCGTCATGATGTGATCAAAGAAGTGAGAAAACAAAAGAGGATGCTGACGAAAACATTTTCTCTCGGTTCCTTTCAAGATCATGCAGAAAGTCCGCAATCTGTTCTTTTTCTCAATCATATTGGTGTTGGTTTTGATGCGCATGTCTTGAAGAGAACGGTCCATTTTAGAGGGAAAAAGTGGCTCAACCGACTCAAACTCGGGTTTATCATCTACCCGCTGTCCTTTCTACATTCGTTATGGTCTTTCAAACCGTTTGACCTTGCTCTTTTTATTGAAAATGAGAGAAAAGTTTTTCGCCAAGTGTGGTTTGTGATTGTATGTAATCACCCATATTATGGAGGCGGGCTGGAAGCAGCGCCGGAAGCAAGTGCGAGGCAATCAGGATTTCAAACAATCGTTGTCACGGATTTGAATCCATTGAAAGTCCTCTTATTTTTAAGTGCAATGGTTTTTAAAAAGCACCTTGTAATGGAGGGAGTCACCCTTTTTCAGCATGAAGAAGCCTACTTGGAGGCAGATGAAAAAATCCTATTTCACGCTGATGGAGAAGTGATTGGCGCCACTCCAGTGTTTGTTAAGGCTAGTGAGCGATCGTTAAAATTACGTGGCTAAGAAGCAGCCAGTGTGCGCACGAGCAAAAGAAACATGAAAAAAGACTTCCCTTTTCATAAGGTTCTTGTCCTGTTTTTCTAGTTTTGCTTGACGAGTATAAGAAGGTAGCGATAAAATCTATAGGACGGCTATTGTTTAGCATCTCATTCTCAATAGCTGTCCTTTTTGTTTTTATGATCATATAAATAAAAAATAAACAGCCAATTGATCTCAATCGGCTGAATTTTGTCGACTAAAAAAGCATGATTTAAAATATTTTAAGAAATGATGGGTTGAAAATTGATATGAACTGGTTGGGACAAATATTAGGTAGCGAATGGCACATCTCTCCTGCTGGAGGCGCTACGGGAGATGCGTACTTCGCAACACACAATGACCAAAAGCTATTTTTAAAACGCAATACGTCACCGTTTCTTGCGGTTTTGTCAGCTGAAGGCATTGTGCCGAAGCTTGTCTGGACAAAACGGATGGAAAATGGGGATGTCATCACTGCGCAGCACTGGCTGAGCGGGAGAGAGCTGAAGCCAAAGGACATGAATGACCGTCCTGTAGCGGAGCAGCTAAGAAAAATTCATACATCAAAAGAGCTGCTCGATATGCTGAAACGATTAGAAAAGCACTCGCTTGACCCGGCATCGATCTTGATGCATCTCAAGGCATCGATCTTAAAAGAGCAGATTGACTCGCATGATATCACGCGTGCCATCCAGTATTTAGAGAAACATGTGGAGGCAGTTCATTACGAGGATAAGGTCGTATGCCATTGTGACCTCAACCATAATAATTGGCTGCTGACAGATGAAAACCAGCTCTATTTAATTGATTGGGACGGGGCAATGATTGCGGATCCAGCGATTGATCTTGGACCGCTCTTATACCATTATGTTGAAGAAGAGAACTGGGAAAGCTGGCTCTCTATGTATGGTGCTCCGCTGACCGACAACTTGCGAAAACGCATGGCATGGTATGTGCTGGCTGAAACCGTCTCGTTTGTCGTTTGGCATAAAAGAAAAGGAAATGAAAAGGCGCAAAAAGAAGTGCAAGCCGAGCTACATGCACTCTTAAAACGGTTAAACATCCATTAAGACAGTGGAATGTTCTCGACCCAGTTAGATAGATGAGATTGATGCGCTTCGATATGTGCATCAATTGAACTGACAGAGGTGCCTTTTTGGCTGTAATCATAAATATCGGTTAGTAGCTGACGAACGTCAGCATCCAAATCTTCTTTTGCCAGCATTAATTGAATCACGCGTCCCACCTGTTCATATTCTGCAACAGTCCCGCAGCAATCCAGCTGGTGATCAGTTAAAATATCTTTGATTAATTGAAGCTGATGTTGGCGGTTTAATCCCATACGTATGCTCCTTTCAAGGCGTGTCATTTATGTGATTAAACTGTGCATTCAGCTTTGATTTTATACATGAAGCAGACCAGCCCAATTAGCAGCTGGTCTTTTTCATATGTGCGGATAAGATGCTGTCTTGCGGCTCTTTATGTTTCATGGTATCTTGATAAAATGTAAAGAAAATAGAGGTGTATCAAATTGAGAATGCGACATAAACCGTGGGCGGATGATTATTTAGCTGAAAATGCTCATATTGCTTTAGCCAACCCTGAACAATACAAAGGGAAATGGCATGAGCTGTTTGAAAATGATCATCCAATCCATATCGAAGTCGGTACAGGAAAAGGGAGCTTTATTGCCGGAATGGGCAAGCTTCATCCTGAGATAAACTATATCGGCATTGAATTATTTAAAAGTGTCATTGTGACGGCAGTCGATAAAATCAAAGAAACAGATGTAGAAAACGTAAAGCTTCTAAACATCAACGCAGAGACACTGACAGATGTCTTTGCGGAAAATGAGATTGACCGGGTGTATTTGAACTTCTCTGATCCGTGGCCAAAATCAAGGCATGAAAAACGTAGGTTGACGTTTAAAGCCTTTTTAAAGCGATATGAACAGATCCTCCGTCCAGGCGGTGAATTACATTTCAAAACCGATAACCGCGGACTATTTGAATATTCCTTGAAAAGCTTTTCGTCTTACGGACTCCTTTTAACGTATGTGAGCCTTGATTTACATGAGGATGGTCTCGAAGGAAATGTCATGACAGAATATGAAGAGAAATTCTCTTCCATGGGACAACCGATCTATCGATCAGAAGTAAAATTCCCTGAATAACAAGCGAACAAAGCTGGCTGCAACGAACGATTGCAGTCAGCTTTTTTGATGAAAAGATTAGTACATGCGATTTTTCTTTGTATTTGCTACGATAGAAAAAGGAGGGATGACAGCAATGGAGACAATGAAAATAGGCGAAATGGAACTGTTCTGGTTAAATGGGGGAGATACACACATGGATGGCGGTGCCATGTTTGGCGTGGTGCCAAAGCCATTATGGTCAAAGAAATACCCTGTGAATGATCGAAATCAAATTGAATTACGGTGTGATCCAATGCTCATACGGTGGAACGGTCTTCATCTGTTAGTAGATTCCGGCATCGGGTCAGGGAAGCTGACAGAGAAACAAAAACGCAATTATGGCGTCACAGAGGAAACGAAAATAGAAGAATCACTTGCGGCTCTCGGTTTGCGCCCATCTGATATAGATTACGTCTTAATGACTCATCTGCATTTTGATCATGCAAGCGGGCTGACAAAACGTGAAGGCGAAGAGCTCGTGTCTGTTTTTCAACAGGCAAAAATCATCACGTCCAAAATTGAATGGGACGAAATGAGAGCGCCGAACATCCGCTCAAGAAATACATATTGGAAAGAAAACTGGGAGCCTGTTGCCGATCAAGTCATGACATTTGAAGATAGCATTGAAGTAACAGAAGGCATTCGCCTGCATCATACAGGTGGACATAGCGATGGGCATAGCATCTTAACGCTCACAAGTCAGGGAGAAACAGCTATTCATTTAGCGGATATCATGCCGACACACGCTCATAAAAACCCGCTATGGGTCTTGGCATACGATGATTATCCAATGACCTCGATCCCGGCGAAGCAAAAATGGCAGGCATTTGCCGAAGAAAACAATGCATGGTACTTGTTTTATCATGATGCCATCTACCGTGCTGTAAAGTGGGATGAAGACGGGGCAATGACCCATGAGGTCAAAAGAGAAACCGGAAGATAAAAGATCATCTGTATGTTTTTTCGCCTTTCACACAAAATAACGACAAAATGAACTTGTGAAAGGAAGAGTGCAGGTGAATCAATTTTATCGTGTACATGGTGATGTCATCGAGACACCGTTAAGAGGGATCGAGGTCATGTCTGTCCCTTATTTAAACAAAGGGGTCGCATTTACAAAGGAAGAGCGGGAAGAGCTTGGGTTAAAGGGATTTCTGCCGCCGAAGGTGTTAACACTAGAAGATCAAGCAAAGCGTGCATATGAACAGTTCAAAGCACAGCCAGACGCACTTGGGAAAAACGTTTATTTAACTGCGCTTCATGACAGAAATGAAGTGCTCTTTTATAAATTATTAAATGAGCATTTGGCAGAAATGCTGCCGATTGTTTACACACCGACCGTAGGAACAGCGATTCAGCGTTACAGCCACGAGTATAGAAAGCCAAGAGGAATTTATTTATCCATTGATGATCTAGAAGGAATGGAAGAAATTTTTGCATCTTACGGAGTGGATGAATCAATTGATCTCATTGTCGCAACAGATGCAGAAGGAATTTTAGGCATCGGTGACTGGGGTGTTGGCGGAATCGCCATTTCAGTCGGGAAGCTGGCTGTTTATACAGCCGCAGCAGGTATTGATCCTAGCCGCGTACTGGCAGTGGTGCTTGATGCTGGGACCAACCAGGAAAGCCTTTTAAATGATCCGCTTTATGTGGGAAATCAGCACTCCCGCGTTCGAGGAGAGCGCTATGATCAGTTTATTGATCAATATGTTGAGCTTGCCCGTGCGACTTTTCCAAATGCACTTCTTCACTGGGAAGACTTCGGTACAAAAAATGCGCGCGCCATTTTGGAAAAATATAAGGACCGTATTTGTACGTTTAATGATGATATTCAAGGAACTGGAGCCGTCTCACTTGCTGCCGTTCTGGCTTGTGCAAAAGCATCGAAGGTTCCGCTGAAAGATCACCGAATCGTGATCTTTGGAGCAGGTACAGCAGGGATTGGTATAGCCGAGCAAATTCGTGATGCCATCGTGCGAGATGGTGTCAAAGAAGAGGAATCATATGATCATTTCTGGTGTATTGATAAAACGGGATTGCTCACAGATGATTCACCCGATATTCAGCCATTCCAAAAGCCGTATGCAAGACGTTCTGATGAAGTGAAGGATTATGCACGTAATGGTCCAAAGCATTCCATTGATTTGTTAGAGGTCGTGAAGCAGGCGAAACCTACGATCTTAATTGGTACCTCAACTGTAGGTGGGGCATTTACAGAGGAAATTGTGAAAGAAATGGCGTCACATGTAGAGCGGCCAGCGATTTTACCGATGTCTAACCCGACTCCTCTTTCAGAGGCAAAGCCGGAAGATCTCATTGAGTGGACAGAAGGACGTGCGCTTGTCACAACTGGAAGTCCGTTTGATCCAGTAGAATATGGGGGCGTGACATATGAAATTGGGCAGGCAAATAATGCCCTCGTGTTTCCAGGGCTTGGTCTTGGAACGATTGTGTGTAAAGCCCGCCTCATGACAGACAGCATGTTTGTTGCGAGTGCTGAAGCGATTGCGAGCATGGTCAATGTCGGAAAACCGGGTGCTGCGATGCTTCCAAGTGTTGATCAGCTCCGAACAGTTTCAGCGACAGTGGCTGTCCGTGTGGCACAAGCAGCGATTGACGAAGGAATTGCGGAAGAAACCCCTGATGATCTCATTCAGGCTGTACAAGACGCCATGTGGCACCCTGTATACAAAAAAATCAAAGCCATCTAAAAAAAGCTTCGCAAGGACTTGTCTTTGCGAAGCTTTCTTATTAAGCAACAGAATCAATGACATCAACGATCATGCCTGTTTTTGCATCAATCATGACTTCATACTGCTCAAGTTCGCCAAAGGCGGAGCGTGTAATGCCAGATTTGTACACATCAATCGTTTCACCATTTACGGTATACGGTTCTGGTACAGTATAAATCCAAGAGCCATCAATCGGGCCGCGCTGTTTAAAAGCGGATTTCACAATTTTTAACGCTTTTTCAGACGAGATATACGTCGGGAAAAAGACTTTCTTTGCAACAATTGCAGCGGCTACGCCAATACTTGCACCAATCAGAACATGTTTTAACTTCAACGTGCTGCACCTCCGTATTGCTGTTTTTTCCATTATACAAAACTTGTCCAGCGATGTTAAGAAATCCGAATACTTGAAAGCATATTCAAAATTTCTGGAGAGATACTTGGAAAACCGAAAGAATTCTTATAGTATAAAGTGAGTGTTATTTTTATAGGAATTTATATGGTCATTACATAGAAATGAGGGTAACTGTCAAATGAACGAAGAAACAATGTCGCTTTTCCGAAATTTAACAGAACTACAAGGAACTCCAGGTAATGAGCACCATGTGCGTGCTTTTATGAAAAAGGAACTTGAGAAATATTCCGATGAACTCATACAGGATCGTCTTGGCGGAGTGTTTGGTGTCCGCAAAGGCCCAGAGAACGCGCCGAAGATTATGGTGGCTGGTCATATGGATGAAGTCGGCTTTATGGTGTCATCCATTACGAAAAACGGAATGATTCGTTTTCAAACACTTGGCGGCTGGTGGAGTCAAGTGATGCTTGCGCAGCGTGTGGATGTTCATACGGATCACGGGCCAATTCCGGGCGTTGTATCGAGCACACCTCCTCACCTTCTGACACCAGAACAAAAAAGCAAACCAGTAAAACCGTCAGATATGCTGATTGATATTGGTGCAGATAGTGAAGAAGAAGCGAAAGAGCTTGGGGTTCGCCCAGGGCAGCAAATCGTTCCTGCAACGGTCTTTACCCCAATGGCCAACCCGAAAAAGATTTTAGCCAAAGCTTGGGATAACCGCTATGGGTGCGGACTTGCTATTGAATTATTAAAAGAATTAAAACACGAAGCTCTTTCATGTCAGCTATATTCAGGCGCAACCGTCCAAGAGGAAGTAGGGCTCAGAGGGGCTGAGGTAGCTGCGAATATGATTCAGCCTGATCTGTTCTTTGCTCTAGATGCGAGTCCCGCAAATGATGTGACGGGAGACAAATCACAATTTGGCCAGCTTGGAAAAGGTGCACTTCTTCGTATTTATGATCGCACGATGATTACGCACCGAGGCATGAGAGAATTTGTCCTCGATACAGCCGAAACAAACAATATTCCATATCAATATTTCGTATCGCCAGGCGGTACGGATGCTGGACGTGTCCATATCTCAAATCAAGGTGTACCGTCTGCTGTTATTGGTGTATGTGCGCGTTACATTCATACAAGTCACTCTGTCTTGCATGTGGATGATTATGCAGCGGCAAAAGAATTAATTGTTCGTCTTGTGAAAAATTGTGATCAAAGCACGGTGGATTCGATTTATCAACAAGTGTAAACGATAAGAAAAAGGCTGTCTCATTAAGAGCACAGCCTTTTTCTTATTCCTGTTCAAACACGTATGACAACGCCTTAATCGCTTGATTCACTGTTTCGACAGTGATATTTGCTTTGTTTGATAGTTCCTTTAGGGGATGATGTAATTCTTTAGGACGAATCAAAATAAGGGGTTTTCCTTTGGCGATGGCAGAAGAAGCATCCATTGCCGTGTTCCACTGTTTATATTTCTCACCAAAGCGGGCGATGACGACGTCTGCCTTATTTAATAATAGTTCGGTGCGGAAATTGTTCAAATCAGAAGCCGCATCGTCTTTCAAGATGGCATTTGGCTGCCCACCTAAAATATCTTCTCCGATGTTATCTGATCGGTCATGATTCTCCATTGGACCAACAAACGTCACTGGGAGTTTCAACGACTGGCTTTTTTCCTTAATTTCATCGCGCCACTGGCTATGAATTTCTCCAGCTAAATAAACCGTTAATTGCATAACAATCTCCTCCTTGTGCACAAACTTAGTAAAGGTTTGCCCTGTTTCTTTTCATGTTACACAAGAAGTGCTTGATAAAGCAAAAAAAATATGATTATGATATTCATGGTAGAGACTATTTTTCATCGTAAGAAGACTACATATAATGGGAAGGACAGGCCTCTTCGTCTTTCCTATGAGAAAGCAGGAAGACGACGTTGATGACTTATTTAAAAAGAAAGGGTATTTCCCTTTCGCCAAAGGTGTATTTTATTGATGCACTCTCTTATATGGCTCTAGGTCTATTTGCTACATTAGTGGTAGGGCTGATTTTAAAAACAGCAGGCGGCCTGTTATCATTTCCTCTCATCGTGGAAATGGGAACGCTCGCTATGGGGCTGATGGGACCAGCAATTGGCGTAGCGGTTGCTTATCGCTTAAACGCTTCTCCTTTAATTATTTTCGCAAGTGTTGTTTCAGGTGCCGCTGGAGCAGAGCTTGGGGGACCTGCTGGAAGCTTCGTGGCTGCTCTCATTGGTGTGGAATTAGGCAAACTGATCAGTGGTGAGACAAGAATTGATATTATTTTAACGCCGCTTGTGACCATTATCACAGGTTTTCTCACCGCTGCTTTCATCGGCCCTGGGATTCAGGCGGTGATGACAGGGCTCGGCAGGCTGATCGTATGGGGGACTGACCAAAGTCCACTCATCATGGGCATGCTGGTTGCAACCATTGTTGGACTTGCTCTTAGCTCACCGATTTCAAGTGCTGCGCTTGCGCTGATGCTTGATTTAAGCGGTCTTGCTGCTGGTGCGGCAACGATTGGCTGCTGTGCGCAGATGGTCGGCTTTGCTGCTGCAGGATTTAGAGAAAATCGTTTTGGCGGTCTTGCTGCGGTAGGCATTGGAACATCAAAACTACAGCTGCCGAACATTGTGAAAAATCCGCTCATTCTCATTCCGCCGACGATTGCAGGACTGATTCTTGCGCCAATTGGTATTATTGGCTTTGGGATGGTCAATAATGCGGCAGGAGCGGGTATGGGAACGAGCGGTCTTGTCGGCCAGCTCATGACACTCACAGTCATGGGATTTCATCCATCCGTTTTCCTCGCAATTGCTCTTTTGCATATCGTTGGCCCGGCAGTGATTAGTTTGGTAGTATCAGAATGGATGAGAAAGAAAGGCTATATACAATTCGGAGATTTAAGTATACAAACTGGAGGAATCAAACATGAAAAAAATTGAATCAAACGAAGAATTACAAAAAGTGATTCAAGAAGACTTAACCGTATTACTATTTTCAGCTGACTGGTGCCCTGACTGCACATTTATTGAGCCGTTTTTGCCAGAGCTTGAAGCAAACTATCCAGAATTTGAATACTTCTATGTGGATAGAGATCAGTTCATCGACACTTGTGCAGAGTGGGAAATTTACGGAATTCCAAGCTTTTTAGTCTTTAAAAACGGACAAGAGATCAACCGTTTTGTCAGCAAAGATCGTAAGACAAAGGAAGAGATTGAAGCATTTTTAACAGATTCTCTTTCTAAATAACGAAAGGAGAGTCTTATCATGGCGAAAATGACATCAAGACAGCTTGCCAATCAATTGAAAAGCCGTCTGACGAACGACAGCTGGACCCACCAGTTTGACAGGGAAAAAGATACGCTTCGTGTGGAAGATAAACATACAGGAAAGGGCATCACGCTTGAGCTCCCGCCGATTATTGCAAAGTGGGAAGTAAAGCCTGATGAAACACTGGATGAGATCGTTTATTATGTGAAAGAGGCGCTCAGCGCTATGAAAGGTGAAGCGCAGCACATCTCAGGCAAAGAGAAGCACATTTATCCGGTCATTCGTTCAACGTCCTTTCCAGAAACATCAAGTGATAAGATTCCGCTCGTTTTTGATGAGCATACAGCAGAGACAAGAATCTACTATGCACTTGACCTTGGAAGCACCTACAGATTAATTGACGAGAAGATGCTGCAAAAGGAAAACTGGACAAAAGAACGAATCAGAGAAACCGCAAGTTTTAACGTCCGTTCACTAAAGACTGTCGTGAAAATGGATGAAGTGGCGGGCAACCGTTTTTATTTCTTCCGTGCAAACGACGGGTACGATGCAAGCAGAATATTAAATGAATCGATTTTACAAGAATACGCGCAAAAAGTAGAGGGACAAATGGCTATTTCCGTTCCCCATCAAGATGTGTTCATCATTGCAGATGTACGCAATGAATCAGGCTATGATATTTTAGGGCAAATGTCGATGAGCTTCTTCGCCAGCGGCACGGTTCCGATTACGGCCTTGTCATTTTTATATGACGAAGGCAAGCTTGAACCGATCTTTATTCTTGCAAAAAGTAGACCAAAACAGCAGTAGAAGGGAATTTTGAAGAATGAACGTTTTTTATAATGCAGAAGGTGTCGGCGACACACTCCTTATTTCATTGAAAGATGTAACAAGAGAAGAAGTAGGTCATGAAACGTTTGGAGATGTCGTAAGAATCTTCAATCAAGACACAAAAGAAACAACAGGTTTTAATATTTTCAATGCATCTACTTACATGAAAATTGAAGAAAACGGATCTGTACCGCTTTCTGAAACGCTTGTTCAAGATATCAATGAAATTTTGAACCGCAACGGTGTCAGTGAAACATTAACAGTTGATCTATCACCTAAGTTTGTGGTCGGTTATGTGAAGGAAAAAGAAAAACATCCGAATGCAGATAAACTGAACATTTGCCAAGTAGATGTTGGCGATGAAACCTTACAAATCGTGTGCGGTGCACCAAACGTTGATCAAGGTCAATATGTTGTGGTTGCAAAGGTCGGTGCTGTGATGCCGAGCGGTTTGGTGATCAAAGATGCTGAATTAAGAGGTGTTCCTTCAAGCGGAATGATTTGTTCTGCAAAAGAATTAGATCTTCCGAATGCGCCTGCTGAAAAAGGAATCCTTGTTCTAGAAGGAAGCCACCAAGCTGGCGAACCATTTGAAGCGTAACCTCCCATAAACGGGTACAAATGAGCGAAGAATGTGTTATACCAAAAGTCACTAAGTACGTACTTAGTGACTTTTTTTCATCTACAGACAGCATGAACAGCAAAGCGTAGCACTTTTCTCGCTTTTCTGCATGAAAAAGCAATGGTATACTAAAAATCGCCCAAGAAAACGTAAGGGGAGTTAAAGTGAGTGATAAATGATGAGTTGGTTAGATAAATTTTTTAGTGTATTTTTAGGAGAAGAAAAAAAAGAAGAAAAAGCTGAGAGGCCTGAAACAGGTCCGATTGCACCAAAGCAGCCAGCTGTTGAACAGCATAAAGAATATAAAAAAGTTGAAGATACGAAAGTGTATTATGAATATCCAAAAGGCAATTTCCGCTTTCCTCTCGTTCCAGATGAACCTGCACGTGAGGCAGCAAAGCAGCAAGAAAGAAGGCGCACGCGGCCAAGTCAGCCAAAGGCAAAGCAGACGACCTATCAGCCAAAACAAACGGTGCAGCCTGATCTCAATAAAAAGCCTTTTAAACCAGAGCAAATCCCTTCACCCATCTATGGCTACCACCAGGATATGCGTCCAAAACATGCAGCAGCCAAAGAAGACACATCTTCTGTCAAAATGAAATCGGCAGAAGAAACGTCACAGCGTGTCACACTGTTATCAGAAGAAGCAGAGCGTGAACGGAATGTAAGACAGCAAATGAACATCCCGTCTATACGAAAAGAACAACGTATGGAAGACATGATGTCAGCCCAAACAGCAGAACAAGTAGAGAAGCAACCTGTCACGACCCCGCTTACTTTGCAAGAGGAACTCGCTTATCAAGATCACGTTCAATCAACGATGGAACGTTTATATGACGAGCCTTTCAGTGAGACAGAGGATCAAGATCAAGCTTTGTCACAGACCAAAGACGATCGGGAAGCATTCTTACATATGGAGCAAGCTGAAGCATCTAACGAGCCTCTAGAGATGGAGCAAGAACAGACAGTCACCATTGAACAAGAAGAGCCGATGATTCCGCTTGAAGATGATGCTCAGAAAAAAGAGAGCTTTACATTTGAAACAGCTGAAAGCCCATCACCAGCACTCGACATGGAGATAGAAAGCCCAGTAGAAGAAACTGCGATGCTGGAAGAGAAGAACATAGAGGCTATGGAGGAAAGAGCAGAGGCTGCACGGATAGAAGAAAGTCAAGTAGACGTGTCAGCGGTAGCATTTGAACAAGAAGAACCGGTGATCATACAAGATTCGCAAGATGATGATTCCCTGCCGGAAGAAAAATTAACAGATGATGAAGTCATGCCAGTTGAAGAAGCATCAGATGAATTTGCTGACTCTGGACAAGCAGAGATCGCCGGGGATATGGCAGAAGAGCTTGAGGAAACACCTGAAGAAACGCCTGAAATAAAACGTGAAGAACCAAAACCGTCTTCTCCACAGCCAAAGCGCTCAAGCGGTCAAACCTCCACCGTTCCTTTTAACGTCATGATGTTAAAAAGTGATCAGCGCGTGCAAGGACAGAAGAAAACGGCAGATGCACAAGGATATGTATTTCCGAGTTTAGCTCTTCTAGACGTTCCGCCAGCACAAAAAGAAGAGGACGGAACATGGGTGAAAGAACGGGCAGAACTGCTCAATGCCACACTGAAAAATTTCAATGTCAGAGCAAGTGTTGTTCATGTGACACAAGGTCCTTCTGTTACAAGATTTGAAGTGCATCCTGAACCAGGCGTGAAAGTGAACAAAATTACAAACCTGTCAGATGATATCAAACTCAGTTTGTCTGCAAAAGATATTCGAATCGAAGCGCCGATTCCTGGGAAGAACACGATTGGAATCGAAGTGCCGAACCTTCACAGTAAAATGGTTTTCTTAAGAGAAATGATCAGAAGCAGTGCCTTCAGAGACAATCCATCTCCATTAACGGCGGCACTCGGATTGGATATTTCCGGTCAGCCCGTTGTGGTTGATTTGCAAAAAATGCCGCACGGCTTAATTGCCGGAGCAACAGGTTCAGGGAAAAGTGTCTGTATTAATACCATTCTCGTGAGCCTGATGTTTAAAGCCTCACCTGATGAAGTGAAAATGCTGTTAATCGACCCTAAAATGGTCGAACTGGCACCGTATAATCACATTCCGCATCTTGTGAGCCCGGTTATTACTGATGCCAAGACAGCAACAGCTGCTTTGAAATGGGTAGTAGATGAAATGGAAAGACGCTACGAACTGTTTGCACACTCTGGTGTGAGAGAAATCAAACGATTTAACGAACTGGTGAAAGAAAAACAAATGGGTGAAAAACTGCCATATCTCGTCGTTGTCATTGATGAGCTGGCTGATTTAATGATGGTCGCACCAAATGAAGTCGAAGAAAGCATTTGTCGAATTGCACAAAAAGCAAGAGCATGCGGGATTCACTTACTCATTGCGACGCAAAGACCTTCTGTTGATGTCATTACAGGCCTCATTAAAGCAAACATCCCAACAAGAATTGCTTTCTCTGTTTCAAGCCAAGTGGATTCAAGAACGATCATTGATATGGCAGGTGCTGAAAAGCTTCTCGGAAAAGGAGACATGCTGTTCTTAGAAAATGGCTCTGGCAAACCGACAAGACTACAAGGGAACTTTGTATCAGATCGAGAGATTGATGAAGTGGTAGCGCATGTGAGAAAACAGCGCAAACCTGTGTTCCTTTTTGAACAGGAAGAATTGATGCTCCAAGGCTCTGCCATTACAGACGAAGATGAATTGTTTATGGACGCATGCCGGTTCGCCATCGAGCAAAATAGTGCAAGTACATCCAGTTTGCAAAGAAGGTTTAGAATTGGCTACAATCGAGCAGCAAGATTAATTGATATGATGGAACGTGAAGGAATGATCTCTGGGGCAAAAGGCAGTAAGCCAAGAGAGGTCCTCATGACACTGAGTGACTTAGAACAATTGATCTAAACAAACCACTTCATTTTTTTGATAAACATGGTATGATAGCACATAGGTGCAATTTTTGAATTGGACGCTTTTCGCATGCCTGTCTGCACGCTTTTTAACGAAAATGAGCGAAAGCAGGTGTTAGAAATGGGAAAGTTGTCGGATACTAATCATAGTTAATATTGATTAGAATAGGAAGATCGGAAAAAAATCTTTATTTGGAGCTGCGATTTGTGATCAGCTAGAGACAAAAATCACAAGTTGCAAATTGAAATGAGCGTCATATACTGTAAGTCAGATAGACGTTTGTTGGAGGTACAATTATGACTGTTTATCATTTTGTTGGAATAAAAGGGACAGGTATGAGTCCACTGGCCCAAATTCTTCATGATACTGGGTATACTGTCCAAGGATCGGATATCGAAAAACATATCTTTACACAAAAAGCATTAGAAGAACGAAATATTAAAATTCTTCCATTTGACCCAGATAATATTCAGCCAGGGATGACGGTGATTGCAGGAAATGCATTCCCAGATACACACCCTGAGATTGAGCGTGCTCTTTCTGAAGGGATTCCTGTTATTCGTTATCATAAATTTCTTGGAGAATACATGGATTCATTCACAAACGTTGCAATTACTGGTGCTCATGGTAAAACATCGACAACAGGTCTGCTTGCACATGTGATGCAAGCGGCAAAACCAACTTCCTACTTAATCGGTGATGGATCTGGAATGGGGAAAGAAAACAGCGAGTATTTTGTATTTGAAGCGTGCGAATACCGCAGACATTTCCTCAGCTACCATCCAGACTATGCGATTATGACCAATATTGATTTTGATCACCCTGATTATTTCACGGATATTGATGACGTGTTCGATGCGTTTCAAAACATGGCACTTCAAGTGAAAAAAGCCATCATCGCTTGCGGTGATGACGAGCATCTGCTCAAGATCCAAGCAAAAGTACCTGTTGTGTACTACGGATTCAATGAAGAAAATGATTTCCAAGCACGAAATGTTGTGAAAAACACAGAAGGCACCACATTTGATGTATTTGTACGTAATACGTTTTATGATACCTTCTACATTCCTGCTTACGGAAACCACAATGTCCTTAACTCATTAGCGGTCATTGCATTATGCCACTATGAGGCCATTGATGTAGAGCTCATCAAAGGTGCTTTAACGACATTTGGCGGTGTGAAACGACGCTTTAATGAAAAAGTAGTCGGTGAACAAGTCTTAATTGACGACTATGCGCACCATCCGACTGAAATTGAAGTCACGATCGAAGCAGCCCGCCAGAAGTATCCAGACCGTGATATTGTAGCAGTCTTCCAGCCGCACACTTTCACTCGTACACAGCAATTTTTAAGTGAATTTGCGGACAGTCTGAAAAAAGCAGACTATGTATACCTCTGTGATATTTTCGGTTCAGCTCGTGAAAACATTGGGAAACTAAGCATTGAAGATTTGCGGGAAAAAATTCCGCAAGCCCAATTGATTGAAGAAGAAGAGACATCTGTGCTGAAAGCACACGAAAATGCGATCTTGGTCTTTATGGGAGCAGGAGATATTCAAAAGTATCTTCGTGCTTATGAGAAAGTCGCAGTATAATTGCCTGTCAAAAAGTGCCGATTCAATCGGCGCTTTTTTATTTTGAATAAAATGTGACAAAGGGGCTAAATGTGACAAGATGTGCCGCTTTTTTTCGTTCGCTGTGGACAGGAATTGGCGAATAAGTGTAGAATTATTATTCAATCGGTCATTCTAGGCGATGTTTGAATGATACAACGAGAGGGTATTGAATTGAATATGCCCGCAGCAAAGGAGGTATCAGATGATTATTATTCTCTATTTAAGCATTGCACTCATCGCAATCGCTTTCCTCATTCTTGTCATCTACTTGTCCAAAACATTGAAATCCTTACAGCTGACATTAAAGAATGTCGCATCAACTTTAGAAGGTCTTGAAGGACAGATGCAAGGCATCACCACAGAGACAGCACAGTTGCTACATAAGACCAATCAGCTTGCTGAAGATATTCAAGACAAATCGGCAAAACTTAACACAGTTGTGGATGCGGTGCAGGGAATTGGTGGCTCGATCAACCAATTTAATACAAGCATAAAGCAGGCAGCTGGTGCGGTTTCTTCATCCGTTGAACGAAATCAAGAGAAAGTCACGGATGTGGTAAGCTGGAGTAACGCAGCACTTGAAATCTATAAAAAATGGAAACAGCGTAAACAACAATAATCAACCATTTTCGCATAGGAGGAATAATCATGAGCAAAGACGGAATCAATAGCAAAGACTTTTTGATCGGAACACTTATCGGTGGCATTATCGGTGCAACAACGGCATTATTTTTAGCACCAAAGTCAGGGAAAGAGCTTCGCGATGATTTGAACACCCAAGCGAATGCCCTAAAAGAAAAAACAGATCGTCTCACAACAGATGCAAAGGAAAAAGGCACTGAATATGTGACGATTGCGAAAGACAAAACATCTGAATTGTCTCAGCTCGTAGCAGAGCAATCAAACCAGATTTTAGACAAAGTAAAAGACATAAAAGATCGTACAGCTGGAAAAGCTAAACAAGTAAAAAGCGAAGCAGAAGATGCTGCAGCAAATATTGCAAATGAAGCTTCAGATGTAGCAGATGAAGCAAAAGTAAGAGCACAAGAAGCAAAAGCAGACATTGAAGACGGCATCAAAGATGTCAAAGCAAAAGTAGAACAATCTACGAAAGGCTAACTCGCTGCTTAAGTTAGGAAGGAGCACATCATGTCTAAACAACTCATAGAAACAGAAGAACAGTTTGATCAACTAACGAATCAAGACGGAACCTTTGTCTTTTTTAAGCACAGTTTGACATGTCCAATCAGCCAAGCTGCTTTTCAAGAGTTTGAAGCGTTTGCGTCAGAACATGAGGATGTTCCTGCTTATTTCTTGCAAATTCAAAACACAAGAGAGCTTTCATCCTATGTGACTGAAAAGTCAGGGATCAAGCACGAAAGCCCGCAGGCACTCATCTTTAGCGGTGGCAAAGTAAAGTGGCATGCTTCTCACTCAAGCATTACAAAAGAAGCGCTTGAGCATAACATGTAGAAAAACGTCAGCGATTGCTGACGTTTTTTTTATAAAAAAGGTTTACTTGCATCAAAAGTATGCTATAATCTTACACATAATACTTTATCGCTTAAAAGCGTTTGGGTAATAAAGAATTTTTTCGTGACAATTCCGAAATCTTTGTTTATAATAAACCCTATTATAAGAGATCAAAAATAAAAAGCGAGAGCGGGCAGAGGAAAGGATGACAAATATGAGCAACAATGAATTGGAACAATTGAGACAGCAAGCAGATGAACTAAATCTTCAAATCTTAAAACTGATCAATGAAAGAGGAAACATTGTAAAAGAAATTGGAAAGGCAAAAGAAGCGCAAGGTGTCAACCGTTATGACCCTGTCAGAGAGCGCACAATGCTTAATCAAATTCTTGAAGAAAATGATGGCCCCTTTGAAAATTCAACGATTCAACATATTTTCAAAGAAATTTTCAAAGCAGGTTTAGAGCTTCAAGAAGATGACCACAGCAAAGCACTTCTTGTTTCTCGTAAGAAAAAACCTGAAAATACAATTGTAAATATCAATGGAGAAGCGATCGGTGACGGAAAACAACGTTTCATCGTTGGACCATGTGCCGTTGAAAGCTACGAGCAAGTTGCAGAAGTAGCGGCAGCAGCGAAACAGCAGGGACTAAAACTTCTTCGTGGCGGCGCATTTAAGCCTCGCACAAGTCCATACGACTTCCAAGGACTTGGCGTAGACGGTCTAAAAATTCTAAAACGTGTAGCAGATGAATACGGTCTTGCAGTTATTAGTGAAATCGTGAATCCTGCTCATATTGAAGAAGCGATTGAGCATATCGATGTCATCCAAATTGGAGCACGTAACATGCAGAACTTCGAGCTTTTAAAAGAAGCTGGATCAGTGAACAAACCAGTTCTTTTAAAACGCGGTTTAGCAGCAACAATTTCAGAATTCATCAATGCAGCTGAATACATCATCGCACAAGGAAATGACCAAATCATCCTTTGCGAGCGAGGCATCCGCACTTACGAAACAGCCACAAGAAATACACTAGATATCTCGGCTGTGCCAATCTTGAAACAAGAGACACATTTACCAGTCTTTGTTGACGTGACACACTCAACAGGACGCAGAGATCTACTTCTTCCAACAGCTAAAGCAGCTCTTGCGATTGGAGCAGACGGTGTGATGGCAGAAGTGCATCCAGATCCATCTGTTGCCCTATCTGATTCAGCGCAGCAAATGGACATTCCACAATTCGAAAAATGGTTAGATGCGTTAAGACCACTTGTCAACATTCACGCATAATCATAATTAGAAAAGCCGCCGGATGACAGCCCGGCGGTTTTTTCATGAAAAAATACGATCAAGATTGGCAATGAAAGGAAGAGAGCACATTGCAAGCTAAAAATATGCTTGTTCACAATGTTTTCATTTTTAAAATGCGATAGAATCTGCTAAGATCATTGTCATAGCTGACGTTCACGACGATTTTTGGTGAAATATGATTCAATTTACAGGTAACAAGCTCATTAAAGTTTGTTTAATTTAGTTATAAAAAGAAAGGGAACGTTTTCATATGAAGAAAAAACGTGTATAATTTCATAAAAGAATGTCATTTTGATGTAGATTGAAAAATTATGTGTCTCTTTTCATCGTTTTAATGACAAATAGGATATTATTTTCCTCGTATCTGACATGTCTCTATCCAATTGGTGAATGCTATAGATATGAAGTGTATTTGAAGGAGTGATTTATGTGAATAATGTTACAATATATGATGTAGCAAGAGAAGCAAACGTAAGTATGGCAACGGTATCACGCGTTGTTAATGGTAATCCAAACGTAAAACCAACAACAAGAAAAAAGGTGCTTGAAGCAATTGATCGTCTCGGCTACCGTCCGAACGCAGTCGCACGAGGCCTTGCAAGTAAAAAGACCACAACAGTTGGGGTCATCATCCCTGATATTTCAAGTATCTTCTATTCAGAGCTTGCACGAGGAATTGAAGATATTGCAACGATGTACAAGTACAACATTATTTTGAGCAACTCAGACCAAAATACTGATAAAGAACTTCATTTGTTAAACACAATGCTTGGCAAACAAGTAGATGGAATCGTTTTTATGGGCGGAAACATTACAGATGTGCATGTGGAAGAATTTAAGCGCTCTCCTGTACCAATTGTACTTGCTGCATCTGTCGAAGAGCAGGCACAAACACCATCAGTCAACATTAACTATGAACAAGCCATTTATGATTCAGTTCAGCTATTAGTTGAAAAAGGACATAAACGAATTGCGTTTGTATCTGGACCAATGTCAGAACCAATTAACTCTATGAGAAAGCTTGCTGGTTATAAGCGTGCGCTTGAAGAAGCTGGTATCGCGTTTGACGAAGCGCTTGTTGCTGAAGGAGACTACTCATATGACTCTGGTATTGAAGCGCTCGCTAATCTGCTTGAGCAATCTGACAAGCCGACGGCTGTGATTGCAGCGACTGACGAAATGGCGCTAGGTGTCATTCATGGAGCGCAGGACAGAGGCGTATCAATTCCTGAAGATTTAGAAGTGATTGGCTTTGATAACACAAGACTATCCCTCATGGTGCGCCCTCAATTGACAACAGTTGTTCAGCCGACTTACGATATTGGCGCTGTTGCGATGAGACTTTTGACAAAGCTCATGAACAAAGAACAAGTAGAAGATCAAATTGTTGAATTACCACATAGAATTGAAGAAAGACAATCGACGAAATAAAAAAGAAAGCAGGCTCACTTGATCAGTGGACGCCTGCTTTTTTTTATGCCTTTTTCTTTTCTCGTCTAACAGGCATGAGAGCTTTTTCTACCGTTTGCGCATTTTTTTCTGTAATTTCTGCTCTTCTTGGAATCGGTGGATATAAATCGTCAGGATCTAGCCATGTGGATGGAAGCGGAACAGGCGATTGTTTTTCCCATGCCCGAATCCATTCCTGAGGAAGCGCATCTGGTGGTGTAATGCCTTTCATCTCAAGCCAAATGCGGCTCCATGCTCTTGGAACGACACGCCAAATATCATAGCCGCCTCCGCCCACAGCGATCCATTTTCCATCACAATATTGATGCGCCAGCTCATGGGCAATTCTAGGAATTTCCTCATATATTTTCATGGTAGCAGATAAATGCGTCAAAGGGTCATAATAGTGGGCATCTGCTCCATTTTGCGTCAAAATGACATCTGGTTTAAAAAAAGCAGCAATCTCTGTCACTGCTGTTCGATAGGCTTCTAAAAATGATTCGTCTTCTGTAAATGCGTCAAGCGGGATATTATATGCATAGCCATAGCCTTTATCATGACCCCTTTCCTGTACTTGTCCAGTTCCAGGGAACAAATAGCGCCCTGTTTCATGAATGGAAACAGTACATACCTCTGGATCATCATAGAAGCTAAACTGGACACCATCGCCATGATGAGCATCTGTATCAATATATAAAATTCTAGCGCCATATGTCTTTTGAATATACTGAATGGCCACAGAGCTGTCATTATAAATACAAAAGCCAGAAGCACGTCCTTTAAATCCATGGTGAAGCCCGCCACCAAGATTGAGCGCATGCTGCGAATGTCCAAGCATCACTTGATCAACCGCTGTTAATGTTCCGCCAACAAGGAGAGAAGCAGCCTCATGCATCCCTGCAAACATCGGGGTGTCCTCAGTGCCAAGACCATAACGTTCCCCCTCTGCGGTGGACAGTTTTCCTTCACTTGCCCGCTGTACTGCTTGAATGTAGTCTGCTGTATGGACAAGCTTTAATTCCTCCAGCGTCGCCATACGAGGTGCGACAATCTCATCATCCGTTAACGCCTTCATTTTTTGAAGAAGATCATAAGTTAAGTAGACGCGAAGCTGATTGAAGGGATGATCTTGGTGAAACTGGTACGTTTGAAAAGATGGTGAAAAAACAAAGGTCGCTTCCTTCATTTGATCGTCTGCTCCATAGGCCATAGCACCTTATAGCCTTTTGCACGAATTAGCTTCGTCACATGATCAGCATGCATCGTTTGAAGGCGGAAGACGAGCACTTTAGAGGCTTCATTGGCATGTGGGTACACAAGTACACTCAGCATTTGGATATGCTGCTCTTTTAAAATGGCCGTAATGTCTGCAAGACCCTCTGTCACTTGCGCTACTTCAACCTCTAAATGTGATCCAGGCTGATCTGCACCTGTTAGTCTTACAAAAGTACGAAGTAAATCTGTTTTTGTGATGATCCCTACAAGCTTGCCGCGTCTCACAACGGGAAGACAGCCAATTCCGTGTTCAAAAAAGACACTTGAAATCTCTTCAACGAAATCAAGCGGATGAGCGGTAATCGCCTCTAGCACCATGATGTCTTCAACCGGCCGCTGAATAAAAAGCTGCCTTTTCTCTGTTTCAAAAATACTTGGACTGGCATTTTTAATATCCCGATCTGTCACCATCCCAATGACAGATCCCTGCTCAGATACGATGGGAATATGCCGAATATGATGTGCACTCATTTTTTGAATGGCCTCTTCAATCGTATCGGTTTTTCGCAGCGTGATCACATCACGCTCCATAATTTGTTCAATCATCATGTTTACCAATCCCCTTTGCCAAAAAAACGAATTGAACGTTAATACATAAAGCGCTGATGGAAGCGAAGACGATCGAAACGCTCGATCGAATCAGGACTCACATTTTTTCCGATCCGTGCCATTAAACAATTGGCTGGATGTGAGCTAATCTCTGGCTCGTCTGTTGCAAACCAGACAAGACCGCCTGCGTTCATCATTTTCTCCATCATTTTGCGGTACTCCCACACGTTTTTCTTTGTCCCCTTTAAATCCCAATGCCAGTAATATTCGGTTGTAATGATAATGTAATTCTCCATTTGCTCATCCATCATGCTCACATCCAGTAAATGCTTGCCAAGTGAACAGCCTCTGAATGGAGGAGCGACTTCAATGGCACCGAGCTCAATTAAATTGTCCATGTTGCCTTCTGACCAGCGTTCAAGCGGATCAGGGTACAAATACGTGACATAGCCTACGACAAGCTCATCCACCCTAGCAATGATAATACGTCCTTCAGGAAGATCTGCTATTTCAACAAGTGCTTGTTTCTGTTCCTCAGGCGTGCGAAATGCCGTTAGTCCTTCATGAAACGTATAGTTCGCCAGCTCTGATGCAGGTACCGGTCCTTCAATCAGGATGGAACCTGTTTCTCGCTCAATGGTTTTTGAATAATAAGTTTTAGGATGCTCCACGTATCCACCGCCTCAAATTCTAGTGAGTCGTCTCTATTTTATCTTAAATCTGACAATAATTAAAACGGTTTCATCAGAAGTTTTTTAAAAATTGAGAAAAAAAGTCATCTATACTATAATGGTCATTGTAAACGTATGCAAAGGGGGACTGTTTGATGAAAGTGGAAACGCTACCATCAGTAAAAGGGGACTATCATTTAAATGATTATGAGCAAGCATACAAGGAATTTTCATGGGAGGAAGCGAGAAAAAATTTCTCTTGGTATGAAACAGGAAAAGTAAATGCAGCTTATGAAGCGATTGACAGACATGCGGACTCGTTTCGTAAAAACAAGGTGGCGCTTCACTACAAAGATTCACAGCGGGATGAAAGGTATACGTTCAGGGATATGAAAATCAAGACAAACAAAGCAGGAAATCTATTAAGAGAACAGGCACATGTGCAAAAAGGGGATCGCGTGTTTATCTTTATGCCAAGATCACCTGAGCTCTATTTTCTACTGCTTGGTGCTGTCAAAATTGGTGCGATCGTCGGTCCGTTATTTGAGGCATTTATGGAAGGTGCCGTCAAAGATCGTTTAGAAAATAGTGAGGCAAAAGTGATTGTGACAACGCCTGACCTGCTTGAGCGCATTCCATTTGCAGAGCTTCCAAAGCTTGAATCAGTCGTCATTGTCGGCGGAGAAAAGGAAGACATCGATGACGTGCGGACAATTCACTATAAAGAGGCATTTGAGGAGGCAGCAAAGGAACTTGACATTGAATGGATGGATGAAAAAGACGGTTTCCTGCTCCATTACACGTCAGGGTCAACTGGTACGCCAAAAGGTGTGCTGCACGTCCATGGCGCAATGGTGCAGCAAGATCAGACCGGTAAATGGGTGCTTGACCTGAAAGAAGAAGACGTCTACTGGTGCACAGCTGATCCAGGTTGGGTAACAGGGACAGTGTACGGTATTTTTTCACCGTGGTTAAATGGGGCGACGAATGTCATTTTAGGAGGCCGGTTTAATCCTGATACGTGGTATGAAACCATTGAATCACTTGGTGTGTCCGTTTGGTACAGTGCACCCACAGCCTTCAGAATGCTGATGGGGGCAGGCGACGACCTCATTCAAAAATATGACCTCAGCTCGCTTCGACATGTCTTAAGTGTAGGAGAGCCTCTCAATCCTGAAGTGATCCGCTGGGGAGACGCTGTATTTGGCAAACGAATTCACGACACTTGGTGGATGACGGAAACTGGTGCACAGCTGATTTGTAATTATCCATGCATGGATATCAAACCAGGGTCAATGGGGAAACCAATTCCAGGCGTTGAAGCTGCGATTGTAGATAATGCCGGAAATGAACTTCCGCCATACCGGATGGGGAACCTTGCCATCAAAAAAGGTTGGCCGTCTATGATGCATACGATCTGGAACAATCCTGAAAAATATGAATCTTACTTTATGCCGGGAGATTGGTATGTTTCAGGAGATTCAGCTTATATGGATGAAGACGGATACTTCTGGTTCCAGGGACGTGTCGACGATGTCATTATGACGTCAGGAGAGCGGGTCGGTCCATTTGAGGTAGAAAGTAAACTGGTGGAACATCCGGCCATTGCAGAGGCTGGTGTCATCGGAAAACCAGATCCTGTGCGCGGTGAAATTATTAAAGCATTTATAGCGCTTAGAAGCGGATATGAACCGACAGATGAGCTGAAAGAAGAGATTCGTACGTTTGTGAAAAAAGGACTCGCTGCACATGCAGCACCGAGAGAAATTGAGTTTAAAGACAAACTGCCAAAAACACGCAGCGGTAAAATTATGAGACGTGTGCTAAAAGCGTGGGAACTGAATTTACCTGCTGGCGATCTCTCGACAATGGAAGATTAATCACTTCCGTCAGTTGACTTGATATCAAAAGTATGTTAAAAATGACTTTAGTTGAATATGAAAAGGTTTTGACTGAGATTCAGTAGAATCATCTTTCCCTGTCCAAGAGAGCTGACGGCTGGTGCGAGTCAGTACAAAGAGATATTCGAATTACCCTCACGAACCGCTTTTACGAAAAGGAGCATATGCTATCTGATTAGTGAAAGAACGGATCTGTCCGTTATCAGTGTAAGTGAAAAGACGTGTTGTTTTGTCTTTTAAGCAGGGTGGTACCGCGATATATATCGTCCCTTCGTTCATTCGAAGGGGCGTTTTTTATGTTGAATTGTAAAAAAAGGAGATTTGGATATGAGTCAATTGATGGAAGATTTATCGTTCAGAGGATTAATTCAGCAGCAAACAGATGAAGAAGGTTTAACAAAATTATTAACAGAAGAAAAAATCAAGCTATACTCCGGCTTCGATCCAACAGCTGACAGCTTGCACATTGGTCATTTATTGCCGATTTTAACATTACGCAGGTTCCAAGAAGCAGGCCATCATCCGATTGCACTTGTTGGCGGCGCAACTGGACTGATTGGTGACCCAAGTTTCAAAAAAGCAGAACGTTCACTAAACCCAGCAGAAATCGTCGAACAGTGGTCAGAGAAAATCAAAGGCCAGCTCTCTCAATTCCTTGATTTTGAAGCAGGTGACAACCCAGCTGTCATCGTCAATAACTATGACTGGATCAGTCAAATGAATGTCATCACGTTCCTTCGTGATATTGGAAAGAACTTCGGTGTCAACTTCATGCTCGCAAAAGATATCGTCAGCTCCCGTATTGAAACAGGGATTTCGTACACAGAATTCAGCTACGTGATTCTGCAATCGTTAGACTTCTTGAACCTTTACAGAAATGAAAACTGTAAGCTGCAAATCGGCGGAAGTGACCAGTGGGGAAATATCACATCTGGACTTGAGTTGATCCGTAAGTCTGAAGCAGAAGGCGCAAAAGCATTCGGTCTCACAATGCCGCTTGTGACAAAAGCAGACGGCACGAAGTTTGGGAAAACAGAAGGTGGTGCCATCTGGTTAGATAAAGAAAAAACATCACCATATGAATTCTACCAATTCTGGATTAACACAGATGACCGTGATGTCGTGAAATACTTAAAATACTTTACGTTCCTATCAAAAGAAGAGATCGCATCGTACGAAGAAAAAGTGCAAACAGCCCCTGAAAAACGTGAAGCACAGCGCCGTTTGGCAGAAGAAGTCACAACACTTGTGCATGGCCGTGAATCACTAGAACAGGCTGTCAACATCTCAAATGCGCTATTTAAAGGCGAGATCAAATCTCTTACAGCAGAAGAAGTGAAAGTAGGCTTTAAAGATGTGCCATCAATGGAGAAAGACAGTGCAGAAGAATTAACACTTGTTGATGTTCTTGTCGAATCAAAACTGTCTCCATCAAAACGTCAAGCACGTGAAGATATCACAAACGGTGCCGTCTACATCAACGGAGAGAGACAAACCGACAAAGACTATGTCCTTTCAGCTGAAGACCGAATTGAAAACCAATTTACAGTCTTAAGAAGAGGGAAAAAGAAATACTTCCTTGTAACGTATAAATAAATCCTTATGAAACAGTAAGTACCATGAAAAGCACCTCAAATGTTCATATACATTGAGGTGTTTTTCTTTTTTATTCAGAAGTAGGAATTAAGCTTTTACAGAGCGGTTTTCTCTCATTTGTCTGTTTCTTATTCAAGAAGTGAATCTTCGTTTGTGTAAGCATGTTCTACCTTACAAATTCGGGTTGTATAGGATTCATACCAATCTTTTTTTCCTTTTTTTTGAACACGCTGATGTGCTGTATGTGCTTTCCATGATTTGATGGCTGCTAATGAATCCCAGTAAGAGACAGTGATTCCAACACCATGTTCATCTCGTACACTTTCTATTCCAAGAAACCCGTCTAGTTCTTTCGCTAATTGTTCCATTTTTTGAGCAGCCACGGCGTATTCTTTCTGCTCGACATTTGTTCGTTTTGATGTGAAAATCACGGCATAATAGGGTAGTGCAGGTGTTTGAGTAAACAGCATCTAGCAGAACCTCCTTTTGTCTATTGATATTATATATGAAAGAAAGAAGGTCTCGTAGTCTTTTTGTTTTAATTTAAAAAAGTCCAAGGTGCTTTATGATTATTTATATTTCTGTAAAATCATCTCATAAAACATTACCTTGTTCACTTTTCTGACATATTTTTCTTGTATAAAATAGAGTCGAATAAGATGAATAAGGGGGAATGAAAGTGATTCGATTTAAGAAAAAGAGTTTGCAAATTCTTGTTGCCCTTGCCTTAGTGCTAGGTTCAATGGCCTTCATCCAGCCGAAAGAAGTCAAAGCGGCTGCGCATAATCCGGTTGTGATGGTGCATGGTATGGGCGGTGCGTCTTATAACTTTGCTTCGATCAAACGATACTTAGTGACACAGGGCTGGGATCAAAACCAACTTTTTGCAATCGATTTCATAGACAAAACAGGCAATAACCTGAACAATGGCCCGAGGCTCTCTAGATTCGTCAAAGATGTACTAGCCAAAACGGGCGCCAAAAAAGTAGATATTGTGGCTCATAGTATGGGTGGTGCGAACACGTTATACTATATTAAAAACCTAGACGGTGGAGATAAAATTGAAAACGTCGTCACACTTGGTGGAGCGAATGGACTCGTATCACTCAGAGCATTACCAGGCACCGATCCAAATCAAAAAATTCTTTACACATCTGTCTATAGCTCAGCCGATCTCATTGTCGTCAACAGCCTCTCACGTTTAATTGGCGCGAGAAACGTCCTCATCCACGGCGTTGGACATATCGGTCTATTAACCTCAAGCCAAGTCAAAGGCTATGTGAAAGAAGGATTGAATGGCGGAGGACAGAATACGAATTAAAAAATGAAAAAGACAGCGATTTGTGCTGTCTTTTTTGATGTCATGGTTATATAGGATCTGCTAGGTGTTGCAGAAGGTTTTTAGGAGGATAAAAGATGACGCAAAAACTCAAATATGCTTTCTTAGGCTACTTTCTCTATTTCCCATGTTCATTTCTGATCATCTATATGATCTGGATGGCAATCGTCAAATCAGTACAATGGGCAGAAGTCATATCTAATTGTACATCCATCATTGGTATCTATTACTTAATAGCCAGTGTGTGGTTTGTCTTTTTACTGCAAAAACAGACAAAACATCGTACATAGCCAAATAAAAACATGTACAAATCAACCACCATTCCTTACACTACATATAATGAACGAGATTCTTTGGAGGTGGGGATTTGTGCAACATCATCAAAAGGCTTTGATTATGGTCGATGTACAGAAAGCATTCGAGCACGAAAAATGGGGAGAACGGAATAATCTAGATGCAGAGAAGAACATCAGTCGTCTATTGACGTTTTGGAGAGAAAAAGGCTGGACAGTCATTCATATTCAGCATACATCGGATCAGCCGCACTCCTTATTTCATCCAGCAAATGAAGGGCACTCCTTCAAAGAGATCGCCAAACCGCTAGATGAAGAAACGGTCATACAAAAGAAAGTCAACAGCAGCTTTATAGGCACAAACTTAGAGGAACAACTAAGATTAAACGAGATCGACACTGTTGTGATTGCTGGACTCACAACACCGCACTGCGTATCTACCACAACAAGAATGAGTGGAAACCTAGGCTTTGATACATACCTCATTTCGGATGCAACAGCCGCCTTTGGACTCGCAGATCAAACCGGTACATACTATGACGCAGAAACGATCCATCGCCTTTCACTTGCAACACTGCATGACGAATTTGCGACTGTCCTGACAACAGAGCAGCTGATCACAAATTGGGCAAGCAAAAGCTCCTAGAATCATCTCTAGGAGCTTTTTGCTTGTTCATCCAGCGGCTGTTTTCGTTGTTCAATACTTGAGTATATGAGATCAATTCCAATAAATAAGAAGCTGACAAAGAAAGATAAAATGAGTGTGCCGTGCTCCCAAATGGAGACATTGACTATGTTCATATTAAGTACAAACTTAATTGAGAAATGCACAACGACCCATGAGAGTAAAAATTCAAAGATAAACGTGAACCATTGAGGAAATCTTAGCAAAGAGGAAATTCCTTTACCAATGAATACTAAAAAGATCGACCAAAAAAGAACAATCCCACTGACGAATAGACAGAAGGTCAATAATGAAAGAAAGGATGCATAGGTAATATATTCTCCAAAAAGAAAATTCACTCCTAATGAAACAACATAAAGTACAGAACTTGGAATGATGATGACAAAACTAATCGAAAAAAAGATGAGTAAAATGAGGAGAATTTCAGCGATAGCTCCAGGCGCTTCATCGACAACTTTTGTCTTTCTCAAAATCGCATAGATAATAATTGAAATGAGCATAAGTGCTAACATAAATGAAATAATCGACAAATTGCTTTCCTCCTAACGTTCCTTACATTATTGTTTTAAGTTGTGAGTTATCCAGTAAATGTAATTGTAAGAGGAAAACGAAAAAGAGTAAAGAGTTATCTGTGTTCTAATTTTCTTGTGTGTAATTTTGTAGCTAGAGAGTATCGTACAAAAGACCAAACAAAAAACCCTAGAAATCCTTGAATAATCAAGGTCTCTAGGGTTTGTTTGATCACTCTCTGAGAGAGCAATGAAATTAACGAGAGTAGAACTCAACGATTAGTTGTTCGCTGATTTCAGGCGCTAATTCAGAACGCTCTGGAAGACGAGTGAAAGTTCCTTCAAGCTTTTCAGCATCGAAAGTAAGGTATTCAGGTACGAAGTTGTTCACTTCAACTGATTCTTTCACAACTGCAAGGTTTTGAGATTTCTCACGAAGAGCAATCGTTTGACCTGGTTTCACAGAGAAAGATGGGATGTCTACACGGCTTCCATCAACAAGGATGTGACCATGGTTTACTAGCTGACGAGCTTGGCGGCGTGTACGAGCAAGGCCAAGACGGTATACTAGGTTGTCAAGGCGAGTTTCAAGAAGGATCATGAAGTTTTCACCTTGTTTACCAGGAAGTTTAGCAGCTCTGTCAAATAGTGTACGGAATTGACGTTCGTTGACACCGTACATGTGACGAAGCTTTTGCTTCTCTTGTAATTGTAAACCGTATTCAGATAGTTTTTTGCGTTGTCCTGGACCATGTGGGCCTGGAGCGTAAGGGCGTTTTTCAAGTTCCTTACCTGTTCCGCTTAATGAAATGCCTAAACGGCGGGAAATCTTCCAACTTGGACCTGTATAGCGAGCCATAATGTGACTCCTCCTTATTGTTTTTATTTGTGAAAAATAAAAACCGTCTGTTCTTTGTCTTTTCCGTCATTATGTTTTCATGCATCCTCGCTCCAGCAGCAGGGAGTTACAAGATGCACCTCCATATAGAAGGAACAAAATGATACAAAAAAGCCGAACAAAAAGGCTGCCATATTTCACACAAACTCTATTATATGACGCCAGATAGGAGAAGTCAACCTATTTAAAGAGGAGAATGTCAAACGTGGTCGGCATTCATCCGGGAAGAAAGCAAAACAAAAAAGCAGACACATTGTCTGCTTTTCAAGCATCATGACGCATCAGTAGAGGCTGATAACGCATTTTGGAGAACTTCTGTAAATTGAACTAAGTACGTTTCATCCACTTCATTGAAACGATCTTTCACTGGACTGTCAATATCGAGTACCCCAATGATTTGTCCATT
The DNA here is from genome assembly GCF_048270685.1 of Bacillus sp. AK25. Lineage (NCBI taxonomy): Bacteria > Bacillati > Bacillota > Bacilli > Caryophanales > Bacillaceae > Bacillus > Bacillus sp. AK25. Next base: position 2,596,032 of record NZ_JBLUWC010000001.1, on the reverse strand, counting down.
TACTTTAAGTGGGATCACAATTTCAGATTGCGATGCTGCATCACATGCAATATGACCAGGGAATGCATGGACATCAGCGATACGCTGTACATCACCTGTAGCAAATGCTGTACCGCAAACCCCTTTTCCAGAAGGAATACGTACACATGCGGGCAGTCCGTTGAATGGACCAAGCACAAGCTCTCCGCCTTTTGCTAAATAAAATCCTGCCCAATTGACTTCAGGAAGCGAGTGATAAAGCAGCGCCGCAGCATTGGCTAGGTTGGCAATGAGATCAGGTTCACCATCCGTAATCGCTTCTACTTGCTTGATGAGTAATTGATAGTCTTTCGATGGATCGCCAGACTGTTTTTCGACATGAAACATGAAAATCTCCTACTTTCTATCTCAAAAATACATAACTTGCGCTTCGCATGTGGGATTTGTCGAGCAATGATTAAAGGAACTTCCGCCTTCACCTTGAAGTATGTACACATGAAGAGGGGTGAGCGGATGAAAACATCAACAACCGTGCAAACAAAAGACCGTATTATTGAAGCTGCCATCAGACTTTTTAACCAAAAAGGATTTTCTGGAACCTCTGTACGTGAGATTGCGAAGGAAGCAAACGTCAACGTTGCCCATATATCTTATTACTTTCAAGGAAAAGGAGGGCTGCTCGAGCAGCTCGTATCCGATTTTTATGAAGGCTATATTCAGATGATTGAATCGCACATCCAGCACATGGAAATCCGTCATGCAAAAGAATGTTTACTTCATGTGGTTTTTGATATTTTATCTTATCAGCATGAAAATCGTCAATTAACCCGTTTCGTTTATCGAGAGGTGACCATTGATTCAACGCTGATTAGGGAAATCATGTCCACCTATTTAACAAAGGAAAAATACTTGTTTCAGCTCATCATTGAAAAAGGAAAAAGCACCCATGTGATTTGTGAGCAGCTGTCACTCTCATCATTTATGATCCAGCTAAAATCACTTCTGATGATGCCATATCTGCAGCCGCAATATTTAACAGAGGTGCTTTATATCAACCCAAGCGAGCCTTACTTTTATCAAACGTATTATAAGGAACTGAGCCGGTCGCTTCATCATCTGTTAGAACCAAACGAACCCGCACTTGATCCTCACCTGAAACTCATGATGTCTTCAAATTGATCATACGCATACCCGAGATCTTCCGCTTGATGGGCATCAGACCCGAATATGAGCGGAATTTTTTTCTGTTTTGCAAGATCAATCATCCATTGATCTAAATAGATACTTCTGGCATATGTTTTACGAAGACCTGATGTATTAAAATCTAAGGACATGCCTTTTTTTGCCGTTTCTTCAAGACAAAGGGTGACCCTTTGACATAGTTCTGGCGACATTTCGTATGGGAAAAGTTGTTTGAACTTCTGGACAAGGGTGATATGACCGATTCTCTTTGGCTTATATGGACCTAAAGATGATAGAATAGAAGAATGAATTTGGTCATAGTAGCTTTGATAGACGTGTTCTGTGCTGCCATAGATACTGATCAGCTGCTTGAAGGCGTGCTCATCAAAATCAAGACAAATATAATCATTGCCAGCAGGAAGAAAGTGAACAGATAAAATGCTATCGTCTAGTTCAGGGCCGTAGCAGTCTAAAAAGGCACTTGTTTCCTCTTCATACTCTTTGATATAGTCGACCTCAAGCCCAGTTTTTACTATTAACTGTCCTTTATATTCCTGTTTCAGCTGATCCAGCTTCGTCAAATAGGCTTCAAGGTCTTGAAGCTTCATGGCGCTATCCTGCTCAGGCGTTGGATCTCGAAACGAAGGAGGCAGCGGGGCATGCTCGGTAAAGGTGATGGAATCAAATCCCTTTTTCATTGCTTTTTCAATATAAGAATGAAAAGGATCAAGCGTACCGTGCGGGCAAAATGGCGTATGTAAATGTGCATCTTGTTTCAACATGTCGTCACCTCTTGTCGATATTTTGAAAAACGTCATGTTTATCAGCGAAAATAATGAAAAATCATGACCAAAAATGCTGGTTACATGGTATCATAATAACAATGAAAACGACAGCTTCCGCATACATAAAAACAGGTCACATCAATACATGTGATCAAACGATAGAAAGCCTGAATGACTTTCTTGAAAAAACATACATAAAACCGTGAATGGAGCGTATTGGCAAAAATACAATCCTGCTTATAAAAAACAAATGCAAAGCGGACACGAAAGGGTTCTCAGGTCTACTCGGGACACTACCCTGACATCACTTAGATCACAACAAGGGGGCTCATTATGGAGTTTATCATCGGTTTAATTGTCATTTTGCTTGCTTTGTTTTCAGTCGGTTATTTCCTCAGAAAAAATATATATAAAGAGATTGACCGATTGGAAGCATGGAAAATTGAAATTTTAAACAGATCAATTGTAGAAGAAATTTCAAAAATCAAACATTTAAAAATGACCGGAGAAACAGAGCAGTTTTTTGAAAGATGGCGTGCAGAGTGGGACGATATCGTCACAGCCCATCTTCCAAAGGTAGAGGAGCTATTATATGATGCAGAGGAGTATTCTGATAAATATCGATTCTCCAAAGCGAAGCAAGTTCTTGCACATATAGGAGATCTGCTCACCGCTGCTGATTCAAACATCGAAGACATTTTAAAAGAGATTGCAGACCTTGTCACAAGTGAAGAGCAAAACCGAAAAGACATCGAGAAGGTCAAAGAGCAATATCAAACGGTACGAAAAAATCTACTTGCTTACAGCCATTTATATGGCACCCTTTATGACAAAATGGAGCAGGACTTGGACGAGGCCTGGGAAGGGATCAAGCAGTATGAAGAAGAGACAGAAAACGGAAACTACATGACAGCAAGGAAAATTTTGCTTGAGCAAGACCGCAGACTCGATCAGCTGCAATTATATATCAATGATGTACCGAAGCTCATCGCAGACTGCAAACAAACTGTGCCAGGTCAGCTGACGAAGCTGAAAGACGGTTATAAAGAAATGACAGACAAAGGCTACAAACTAGAGCACATCCAGATCACAAAAGAGCTGGATAACTTGAATAAACAGCTGACCCGGGCGGAGAAGCTGCTGATTGATGAACTCAACTTAGATGAAGCATCAAGCATTCTGCAAATGATTGATGATGCGATTCAGACGCTGTATGATCAGCTAGAAGCAGAAGTAGAAGCAGGTCAGGAAATCAAGAGCAAAATGCCTGAGCTGACCGAAGCATTTGAAAAACTTGAACAAGACCACACGCAGACAAAGGCAGAAACGGCTCTTGTGAAAGAAAGCTACAAGCTGACAGCAGGAGAGCTGGATCAGCAGAAAGCTTTCGAAAAACGATTAGAAGAAATTGAAAAGCTCATGAAGCAAATACGAGAGAAGCTTGATCGTGACCATGTCGCATACACATTATTAATGGATGAAATCAATCAGCTTGAGACCTTTATTGAGGATGCCAAAACACTTCATGAAGCGTTTAAAGATCACCTTCAATCTTTACGAAAAGAAGAATTACAGGCAAGAGAAACATTGGCTGAACTTAAAACCATGCTGACAGATACAGTGCGCCAGCTGCACAAAAGCAACATTCCAGGTGTACCTGCTGACATCAAAGACCGTGCTGAAAAAGCGCAGGAGATGATTCAGCAAGTGCAGGAGCAGCTAGAGAATTTGCCGCTGAATATGCCGGCAGTGAACCAGCAATTAAAAGAAGCCTCTGAAACAGTCAGACATGTGGTTGATGAAACACATGACATGCTTCGTAAAGTGGATCAAATTGAACGGATTATACAATACGGCAACCGGTTTAGAAGTCAAAACCACATTCTTTCAGAGCAATTAAAAGAGGCAGAACGAAGATTTTATGCCTATGATTATAACGATTCATTTGAAGTGGCAGCAGCTGCTGTCGAAAAAGCATCACCTGGAGCCGTCCAGAAGCTTTTAACTCAGCAAGAAAAAGAATATCAGCATCAATAAAAAAGCTGAAGTCCATTTTAGGACTTCAGCTTTTTCCATGTTATGAAACTTGTTTTTGGCGTTCTTCTGAAGCAGAAGAAGTGAAAAGAGAGATGACAAATCCAATCACGACTCCGAGTATGGCAGGTACAATCCAGCCAATGCCAAGGTCATATAGCGGCAAGATCGTTTGAAAGAGATCTTTCACAGGACCAATCGGCAGTTTCGCCGCTGCTAAGCCGTCAAACAAACTGACGCAGCCAGTTAAAATCAAAGTAAGGACATACACAGGTCTTCTTTGACCAAGCCATTTATCTGCCAGCGACAAAACAATGATGACAATCGCTAGCGGGTAGATGGCAGTTAACACTGGTACAGAGAAAGCGATAATATGAGCAAGTCCAAAATTTGAAATGATAAAACTGAATAATGTCACGAGTGTAACGACCATTTTATAAGAAAGTTTAGGTAATAAATTCGAGAAATACTCTCCACATGATGTAACAAGACCGATACTTGTCGTTAAACAAGCCACCGTAATTGCAGCGCCTAACACGATATTTCCTAAGCTGCCAAATAAGAATTGAGAAGACTGCGCCAAGATCTTACTGCCATCTCCAACAAACCCAATGGCGTGTGTACTTGAAGCGCCTAAATAAGCAAGTGATAGATAAACAAATGTTAATCCGCAAGCTGCAATTAGGCCAGCTTTGATACAAGCAGATGTGAGTGCTTTTTTACTTGTTACACCACGTCCTTTAATGGCGTTGATGACAACAACCCCAAAAACAATAGATGCAAGAGCGTCCATTGTTTTATAACCCTCTAGAAACCCTTTGAAAAATGATCCATTGCTATAGGACACATCAGGTGTGCCAATGACGCCCATCGGCGTTAGAATGGCTTTGACAATAATAATAAAAATAATCGTAAATTTAATCGGTGTTAACACTTTTCCTACACGATCCACAATTTTTGTTGGATTTAGCGCAAGATAATACGTAATACCAAAAAAGGCCAGTGTAAATAAAAAAAGTGAGAGCCAAGCTGGTACACCTGCTAAAAAGGGTAATGCACCAATTTCATATGAAACCGTTCCTGTACGAGGAATAGCGAAAAGTGGCCCGATAGATAAATATAAAATGACGGTAAACGCTGTTCCAAAAGCTGGGTGAGCTTTATCAGCTAACCCTTTTGCATCTCGACCTGTCAAAGCGATTGCAATAATCCCTAGAAGAGGTAAACCGACACCTGTTAATAAAAATCCGCCCATTGCTTTCCACACATTTTGCCCAGCATATTGCCCAAGCTCTGGTGGATAAATCATATTACCGGCGCCGAAGAATAGAGCAAACAGCATAAAACCTATGATAACCGTATCTTTCGTCGACAAAGTTGCCTTCATTGCATTTAAAGCCTCCATTATTATGTTGAAATATTCTGTTAATTAGTTGCTAGGTAACCGTTCATCATTAACAATCACTAATTATAAAGGATGTACGCCTGATGTCAACATGTGTTTTCGTACAAAAGTCATGAATTTTTCTATTTTAGTATATGAAGAACAATAAAAAAACATCCCCTTCTTCTTTAGAAGGGGATGTTTTGATTTGCGATGATTATGAGGCAAGTTGCTTTGGTGGGCTGGTAAACATGGAAATAAGTACACCAATCAAAGCACCGATAATAGCTGGTATGATCCAGCCAATGCCTAAATCGTAAAACGGAACAATTGATTTCAAGATGCCAGGCAAGCCGCCTAGATTCACTTCTGCAGCTAATAATCCATCAATAATGGCAAAGAAACCAGTAAAGATGAGAGAAGTGATATAAATGATTCTTCTGCCATTAATCCAGCGATCAAGGAATGACAATAAAATAATCACAATGGCTAGTGGATAGATGGTCACAAGAACTGGAACGGATAGTGAGATGATCTGTGCGAGTCCAAGGTTTGCAACCAGTGTACTAAATAAAGAGACGATCAGAACGACTGTGCGATAAGACAGGCTAGGGAAGAGCTTTGAAAAATATTCTCCACAAGATGAAATAAGTCCAACACTAGTCGTTAAACAAGCGAATAAAATGGCTGCGCCAAGAACAATGTTACCAGCAGAACCGAATAAAAAGTTGGCAGAAAGTGAAAGTAGTTTTCCTCCTTCATTTGCACCAACCATTCCCGTGGCATCGGGGCTTGAAGCACCCACATAAGCAAGGGAAATGTACACGAGTGCCAGTCCAACAGCTGCTACGAGTCCTGCCTTAATACAAGCTGCTGCAAGAGATTTTCGCTCTGTGATGCCTCTGTCCTTAACAGCTGTCACTACGACGATTCCAAATACGATAGAAGCAAGTGCATCCATTGTTTTATAGCCTTCTAAAAATCCAGTGAAAAGCGGATTTGCCTCATATGTTTTATCTGGAGCACCGATCATTCCCATTGGCGTAGCAATGGCTTTAATGACAATAATAGCAATAACAGTTAATAAGATCGGTGTCAAAATTTTACCAATACGATCAACCAGCTTTGAAGGATTTAACGCAAGCAAGTATGAAATAGTGAAAAACACTACGGTAAAGATGAATAGTGGTACCCATGAAGTGGATTGGGCACCTGAGAGAAATGGAGCTAATCCTATCTCATACGAAACCGTACCAGTTCGCGGAATGGCGAAAAATGGTCCAATGGATAAATACAGAATCACGGTGAAGATAGTCCCGAATTTAGGGTGTGCTTTATCAGCAAGGCCTTTGGCTCCGGTACCTGTAAGGGCGACAGCAATAACCCCTAATAGTGGAAGACCTACGCCTGTAAGTAGGAATCCGCCGATGGCAAGCCATACGTTTTCACCAGCATATTGTCCAAGAACAGGCGGGAAAATCATATTTCCGGCGCCAAAGAATAATGCAAAAAGCATTAGTCCAATAGCAAATGTTTCTTTTATACTTAAACTATTTTTCAAAATAGTCCCTCCTCAATCAGTGTATTGTGTCAAATTTAAATATTCTGACAATTTAGGTGTTTATATGACATTTGCACTATGGATGATATAGTGAAAATGAAAAGTTGTCAACTGCCATTTTCAGAAAATTCTCTGTCTGACTTCATTATGGTAACATATAAATGCATTTATTTTTTAAGTTTTTTTGTAAGGAGTTTAAGATATGATTTATCTTGATAATAGTGCCACAACAAAGCCTTATCCAGAGGTTTTACAAGTACATCAGCAAGTGAGTGAGCGTTTTTTTGGGAATCCGTCTTCGCTGCATCAACTTGGAATTGATGCGAGCCGTCTATTAAGTGAAACGCGAAAACAAATCCTTCACTATACAGGCTTTACACAATATGAGATTATTTTTACTTCAGGTGCAACAGAAGCAAATAACATTGCCATCAAAGGGGCTGCTCTTGCCAAGATGAACCGAGGCAGACATATTGTCACAACAGCGATTGAGCATCCATCTGTCATCGAATCGTTTGAACAGCTGAAAACATTATTTGGCTTTGATATTTCCTATATTCAAGTAAATGAGCATGGCCGTGCAGATATGACGCATTTAAAAGAAGTGCTTCGCCCTGATACAGTGCTTGTCAGTCTCATGCATGTAAACAATGAAACAGGCGCGATTCAGCCGATAGAGGAAGCGGCCAGCATCATTCGGACGTATGCCAAAGAGGCGATTTTTCATGTCGACGGCGTACAAGGAATTGGCAAGGTTCCGCTGCCTAAAGAGATGGATATTGATCTTTTAACGATGTCAGGCCACAAGATTCACGGCCTGAAGGGAACAGGTGCCCTCTTTTTAAAGAAAGAGATCGTGCTTGCCCCTTTTATCACAGGAGGAGAGCAGGAACTAGGCCTTCGCTCAGGGACTGAGAACCCTGCTGGAGCTGTCAGCTTAGCAAAAGCCATAAAGCAATCATTTGAACATTTAAACAAGCATCATGATGAGATGGTCGCTTTAAAAGCAGAGCTAGAGCAGCAGCTTGGAAAGATAGAAGGCGTCGTCATAAACACACCGCTGACGCATAGCGCACCGCACATTGTGAATTTTTCAGTGCCAGGTATTCAAATCGAAGTCCTTCTGCATATGCTCGAAAAAGAAGGCATTTACGTTTCGACAACGTCTGCTTGTTCTGCTAAGAAAAAGGAACCAAGCCGTGTCCTGCTGGCGATGGGGAAATCAGAAGAAGCAGCCAAAAGCAGCATGAGAATCAGTTTGACATATGGGCAAGGACCAGAGCTAGCGCCACAAATCATCACATCGATCGCACAAAGTGTGAAAAAATTAAAAGGAATGAGATAACAACATGAAGTATGACCATATTTTAGTCCGTTTTGGTGAGATTTCAACAAAAGGGAAAAATAGAAAGAAATTTATCGAAAAACTAAGACAGCATATCCGGTTTGTATTAAAAGACTTTGAAGCATTAAAGTATGCATCTGACAGAGACCGCATTACGATCATGCTAAACGGAGAAGACCCTGAACCGATTTCAGAACAGCTTAAAGGTGTATTTGGCATTCAAAGCTTTAGCCTGGCTGTAAAATGTGAGACAAATCTTGATGCCATCAAAGAAGCGGCACTCTCAGCGGTTCATGAAGTGTATGAACAAGGAAATACATTTAAGGTCTCAACGAAACGCTCTTATAAACAATTTGAGCTTGATTCAAATGAAATGAACCGAGAAATTGGTGGACATGTTCTAAGGAATACAGACAACTTAACCGTTAATGTGAAACAGCCAGATGTTCACTTGCGAATTGAAATAAGAGAACACGCGACGTACATTACATTTAAAGATGTAAAAGGTGCAGGCGGACTGCCAGTTGGTTCAAGCGGAAGAGCGATGCTGATGCTCTCTGGCGGCTTTGACAGCCCAGTGGCCGGCTATCAGGCAATGAAACGAGGTATTCAAATTGAAGCTGTTCATTTCTTTAGCCCACCTTATACAAGTGAACGTGCCAAGCAAAAGGTCATTGATTTAGCGGAATGCTTAGCTGCCTATGGAGGCGAAGTCAAGCTTCACATCGTTCCTTTTACGAAAATCCAAGAACTCATTCACAAACAAGTACCAGAAAACTATACGATGACTTCAACGAGACGAATGATGCTCAAAATTGCAGATAAAATAAGAGCCAAGCGTGATGCGCTTGCCATTATTACAGGGGAAAGCCTTGGTCAAGTGGCAAGTCAGACACTTGAAAGCATGTATGCCATTAATCATGTCACAAACACACCGATTATTCGCCCGCTGATTGCCGTGGATAAGAATGACATTATCGAAGAAGCGAGACGAATTGGCACATATGAGACAAGCATTCAGCCATTTGAGGATTGCTGCACGATCTTTACGCCGCCATCTCCAAAAACAAAACCAAAGCTTGAAAAAGTAGAACGATACGAAAGCTTTGCTGAATTCGAGCCAATGCTTGATGATGCAGTGGAGCAGATCGAAACAATCGTTGTCACAAATGAAAAGAAAGCAGCTGACAAATTCGCTGATTTATTCTAAATAAAAAATTTCATAATAATTACCATAAAATCAATCGCATGAAGTCATGTGTTTCTACACATTCTATATTCACAAGGAGGTGAGAACACATGGCTCAACAAAACAGACAAAGCAGTTCTAATCAATTAGTCGTTCCAGGCGCTGCACAAGCGATCGACCAAATGAAGTACGAAATCGCTTCAGAATTTGGCGTAAACCTTGGACCAGAAACAACAGCTCGCGCTAACGGATCAGTTGGTGGAGAAATCACTAAGCGTCTTGTATCTTACGCTCAACAACATATGGGTGGCGGATCTTTCTAAGACACACAATTAAAAAGCTATGGCTTATGAGCGGGTTTATTCCCGCTCTTTTTTTTGTACATAAATTGTTAGAATATTTTTAAAAAAGAAGACGAAATGAAAAAATTATGGCATAATACTAGGAGTAGGTCCTAATTCAAGCATTTTTCAGTTATGAGTGTTAGAATAGGTAAATTGAAACATGATTCGTTTCATAGAAAGAGGCTAAAAGGAGCTGTACCATGAAAAGAGAAGACTTAATTGCACCAGAACAATATAACTTAGTCAGTGAGATTGAAGCGTTCAGTCATGATCAGGAGAAAATCGCCCTGCACTGGCAGGACGGAAATGGCCATGAAGCGCATGTGACATATGCAGCATTAGTGGAAGAGGCAAATAAAATTGGTCATGTTCTATTAAATGCAGGCTTTAAAAAAGGCGATAAAATCATTGTGATGGTGCCGCGTATGCTAGAGGCATACAGCATTTATTTAGCGATTTTAAAAACAGGGATGGTTGTAATTCCTTGTTCAGAAATGCTTCGCGCTAAAGATATAGATTACCGAATTGAACATGCAGAAGCAAAAGGAGCGATTGTTTACGCATCATTCATTCAATCGTTTGAAGGAACCAACCAGCCAAAAGATTTCAAAACATTCTCGATTGGTGAGAATGATCATGGCTGGACAAACATTGTTGCGCAAAAGGAAGAGCAGTCAAGCGAGTTGAAATTGGCAGACACAACACGTACGGACATGGCGTTTCTATCTTATACATCAGGCACAACAGGTAATCCAAAAGGGGTTGTTCATACACACGGCTGGGCGTATGCACATTTACGTACAGCGGCCAAAGCATGGCTCTCCATTAATGAAGGGGATAAAGTATGGGCAACAGCAGGACCAGGCTGGCAAAAATGGGTGTGGAGTCCTCTCTTATCTGTTTTAGGAAGTGGAGCAGAAGGTTTTGTTTATGGAGGAAAGTTTAATCCGGATACGTACTTAGAGCTGCTTCAAAAAAATGAAATCAATGTTTTATGTTGTACACCAACGGAATATCGGTTTATGGCAAAAGTAGATGACCTCAGTCAGTACGAGCTGCCGAAATTGCATAGTGCTGTTTCTGCGGGAGAGCCGCTTAACCGTGAAGTCATCGATACGTTCAAAAAACATTTCGATATCGAAGTGCGAGATGGTTACGGGCAAACAGAAAGCACGCTGCTAGTCGGGGTGCTGAAAGGAATGGACATCAAGCCAGGCAGCATGGGCAAACCAACACCTGGCAATGAAGTAGAGATCATTGATGAGAATGGCCAGATCTGTGCTCCAGGAGAAATAGGTGACATTGCCGTTCATCTTGAAACGCCGGCTTTATTCAAGGAATACTATAAAGATGCAGAGCGTACAAAGGCGCAGCGCCGCGGGGATTACTTTATCACCGGTGATCGTGCGAAAAAAGATGAAGACGGGTATTTTTGGTTTGAAAGCCGCAGGGATGATATCATTGTCAGCTCAGGTTATACAATTGGCCCGTTTGAAGTCGAAGATGCACTGATTAAACACCCAGCCGTGAAAGAATGTGCGGTCGTGGCAAGTCCAGATGAAATCAGAGGATCAATCGTGAAAGCATACGTCGTCCTGCGTGATGCATCTGCACAAAGCGATGAGCTGATTAAAGAACTGCAAACACACGTGAAAAATACAACAGCACCGTACAAATATCCAAGAGAAATCGAATTCATTGACGAGCTACCAAAAACTCCGTCAGCGAAAATTCGACGTGTCGAGCTGAGAGAAAGAGAGCTTGCACGAAAATCATCATAACAGTAGAAACAATAAGCGTCTGGATGGAAAATCATCCAGCGCTTTTTTTATTGGACAAATCAAATATGTAAAATTCGTTCATGATGTTTTATGTTAAAATGTGTAAGGATGATTTGAAAAGGAGAATGTTCTGAAAATGTCGATTGCGATAATTCATGGGATTGTGCTTGCCTTTGGTCTTATTTTACCTTTGGGCGCACAAAATGTATTTGTATTTCAGCAAGGAGCCCTTCAGCCTCGATTATATCGCGTACTGCCTGTGGTCATTACAGCTGCTCTCTGCGACACACTTTTAATTACTTTAGCTGTCATTGGGGTTTCGGTTGTTGTACTCACCATCCCTATCTTGCAAATGGGTCTTTTTATCATTGGATTTTTCTTTTTACTTTATATGGGGTGGTCAGTTTGGAACACGAGCTCCGCAACAGGTAATCAAGAAAAGATGGACTTGATGCCTGTGAGAAAACAAATCATATTTGCCTGTTCCGTTTCACTTTTAAATCCTCACGCGATTCTCGATACAATAGGAGTGATAGGAACGAACTCTCTTCAATATCATGGGGCGGAAAAGGTGGCATTTACCGCAGCCTGTATCATTGTCTCGTGGTTATGGTTTATGGGTCTTGCCCTTCTCGGGAAAATGTTAGGAAAGCTAGATACAAACGGCAAGTGGATGAACCGGATCAATAAAGCCTCTGCGGTCATGATCTGGCTGGTTGCATTATATATCGCCTATCAGCTTATTGGATAAAGGATACATAGAGCAAAAGAGGCGTGATGCATGAAAATGAGTGCTGAACATGTCATGGGAAAAAGCGTTGGATGGAAAACATCTGGCGCTTTTTTGTTGACTACTATTTCGGGAGAAGCTTCAGTTACATCCTGTTCATTTTTATCAGACATGCTGACGATTCAATTACCTGGAGGAAATGATCAAAATAGAATGTATGCTACACTATAAAAAAATGTATTTTATTGGATGTGGAGGTTTTCAAATGGCTCATAAAGAACAGCGTAAAGGGGCAGTGCTTGCTGTCTTGGATACATTGACGTTTGGTGTACCAGTTTTGCTGTGGAATTTATATAAGAATACGAATAAAACATTGAAGCTGATGATCCCGATTATTCCAATAGTAGGTTTCATCACGTATCTTTTAGCATCTCTTTACTAATGTGTTCAAAAATCATTTGCATGAGCGATACGCTCATGCTTTTTTCATTCGATCATTTTTTGAAGATGGTTTGATTTAATAGACGGAGAGCTTGTACGATATCATCCATTTGATTTCGGTCAGAGGAAGAAAGGCTGTCCATGAGCATGGATTCAATTTGTTGAAATGCTTTGTCCATACACTCGCGGCCTTTTTTAGACAGCATAATGACATGTTTTCGCTTGTCATCTTTATCTTCTTGTCTATCAATGAATTGTTTTTCGTGAAGCTTTTTCAATTCTCTGCTGACATTCGGAAGAGACATGTGCTGACAATCGGCGATTTCGCTAGGTGTTAGCGGCTCACTGACGGCTAACTGCTCCAGAATCAAATATTGTAGAGTGGTTAGATCAGAGGGTTTGATCTTGCTCATCATAGCATGTTTCAGCTCAGAAAAAGTAGAAGCAAATGTGACAAACTCTTTGAAAAAATGTGGGTTTTTCATCATGTTTCACCTCCTACGTACCATACCAAATTTATTATCAAAAAACAATTATCATTTGACAACTAAAAAAGAGGGGTGTATGCTTTTAGTTATCAAATGATAACTAAAGGAGCCAAGCCATGAATGTACTCATTATTTATACTCACCCCCATCACAATAGTTTAAATGGTGCTTTTTTTAAAGAAATCCTAAAGGGCAGTGAAGAAAATCCAAACGTTCAAGAAGTGAGAATCATCGATTTATACCAAGACAAATTTGATCCTGTACTTATTTTTAATGAAGAGAAAAAAAGACGTGATATGCATAAGGACCCTGAGATTCAAGAATATCAAGAGAAAATCAAATGGGCAGACAACATCGTGTTTGTTTATCCGATTTGGTGGGGGCGGCCGCCAGCCATGCTGCTTGGTTTTATTGATCGCATGTTTGCAGCGAATTTTGCTTATCGTCAAACAGGCGGGCTGCTTCCAGAAGGCTTGTTAAAAGGAAAGAGGGCTGTATGTGTTTCGACAATGCAAGGACCGACCCACTATCCTTTCTTCTTTTTGCAAAATGCTCATAAGATGTTAATGAAACGAGCTCTTTTACAATATGTCGGGATTAAACCGGTGAAGTTCTTTGAATTTGGCATGATGGAAAGTCCGAAAGGGAAGCATGACGTGAAATTAAAACGGATATACAACTATTTTCGGAATATCAGCTCATAAAACCACATTCCTTGAGTCACTTTTCTTCTAATTTGAACCTGTTATGTCTTAAAATGACAGAGAGAGTGAGTGACTCATTCTCTTTATTTGAAAAGGGGGATATGGATGAAGAAAACATTGTTTAAAGATGCGGCTCTTATCACACTTGATCCATCTTTAGGTTTTCTGGAGAAGGGAGATCTATTAATTGAAGGGGCACATATTTTAGAAGTCGGACCTTCGATTGAAGCAAGCGGTGCTGATGTTGTGGATGCGTCTGACATGGTCATCATGCCAGGGCTTGTGGATACCCATCGTCATGTGTGGCAGTCTGTCATACGGGGAATCGGAACAGATTGGTCTTTGCAAACGTACTTGAGCAAAATTTATTATGGCAACTATGGGGCGATGAGACGTCCATCAGATGATCGAATTGCTAATTATTTAGGCGCATTAGAGGCATTAGATGCAGGAGTGACCACGTTTTTCGACTGGACGATGATCAATTCTATGGATCATACAGAAGAACTCATTGGAGGTTTAAAAGATGCGGGTATTCGAGCGGTCTTTGGTTTTGGTACCTCTGGAGATGCAGCATATTGGGACAGAGAGAGTACGCTCACGAATATGGAAGACGCAGCCCGCATGAAACAAAAACATTTTCAATCTTCGGATCAGCTGTTGACGATGGGACTTGCCATTCGTGGACCAGAATTTTCTTCATGGGAGACGACCGTCTTTGAAATTGAAACAGCGAGATCACTAGATGCATTATGCAGTATGCACATTGGCTTTGGAAATTGGGGAGCAGCGGATCGATCGATTGAGCGACTTCATCAAGCAGGGCTGCTCGGGCCTGATTTGAATATGGTGCATATCAATGCAATTGATGCAGATCAAATGAAGATGTTAGCTGACAGCGGAAGCTCCATCTCGATTACACCTGAGATTGAAATGATGATGGGACACGGATATCCTGTCACAGGGCTTGCTATTGAAAATGGCGTTCTGCCAACGCTTGGTGTAGATGTGGTGACAGCGACAGGAGGAGATTTATTTGCCCAAATGAAATTCGGACTACAGGCGGAGCGAGCGATTCAAAATCAATCTTTATTGATGGAAGGGACGATGCCGGGACCTGAACTTGGATTGTCTGCTCAGCAAATGCTTGAAGCAGCCACAATAAACGGGGCTCGTGCCTTGAAGCTTGATGACAAAATCGGCTCACTCACACCTGGAAAAGAAGCTGATTTTATCTTGATCGATCGGACAAGCATGAATCTTCTTCCGATGACAGATCCAGCTGGGGCAGTTGTGCAAACGGCACACCCTTCAAATGTTGATTCTGTCTATGTGGCTGGAAAAGCAGTGAAACAAAATGGGAAGCTGGTTGGAGTGAACTTAGAAGAGGTCAAACAAAAAGCTTATGCGGCAAGAGATCACATTTTATCGCATCAGTTTGAATCAACAAAATGACGTGCAATATCCCCATAGGCCACTGCCTATGGGGAATACTTTACAACGATTCTTTAATGACTTTTTTATAATATTGGACAGATAGGAATCCGAAGACGGAGTATAAAACGGTATAAATCGCCATGACAATCAGCATAGGTGTCCACAGTTCGCTACCAAATAAAAACCAGCCAGATTGTACAGCAAAGTAGCTGTGCAAGAGCCCAACGAGAAGCGGAATGCCAAAGTTGAAAAGCTGTTTGAGCCGAATGCCTTTTAAGAGATCTGTCTCCGTAAAACCAAGCTTACGCAGAATCGTGTATGAGCTTTGTTCCTCTTCGCTTTCATTCATCTGTTTGAAGTATAAAATACAGCCTGAGGTCACAAGGAAGCTGAGGCCTAAAAATCCGACTACAAACATCATCAATCCGATGGTTTGTTTTTGCTGCTGAGCTGAAGCCAATTGAGACATGCTGTTGTCACCTAGTTTTAAAGAGGTAAACACATCATTCGCTTGTTCAAGGTTTTGATCATCTTTTATATTGACTGCGTGATATTGATTATTCTCAATCTGAAGTTTAGGATCTTTCAGCTGGTCAAGCTGATCAAAGACACTTTGACTGACGACAGCAACAGGTAGACCACCAAACGTAAAGTTGTAAGAAATGAGGTAATCTTTCTTCATATCAATGACCTTTAAATCAAGGGGTTTCTTAATAAGTAGTTTCACATCTCCTGAACTTTGAATCGGCATGAATTTCTTCAATAAATCACTGTAGCCGCTTAAGATGACTTCGTTGCTTTTCACATGAATATTTGGTGCGTTTTTCTCACTGATCACAGGTAGAGTTAAGACGCCTGGATCATTATTCATATTTTTAATCTCTGAATCCATGATCTTTTTTGCGTCAAACTTCGCTTGAATGACCTTGAACTGCTTTGTTTCATACGCAATATGTTTGTCAGAAAGTGCACGAGTGAAGGTATCGGTATCTTTCTCAGAACCCATGACGAAATGTGATGGGATCTGTTGTTCAGCGGTTTTTTCTGCTGAGTAATAGGAAATGTAGCTTAAAGATAACAACCCGATGGCAAGCGCAGATACCGTTGTAATAATCGTTAAAAGCAGTGCGTTTGATTTTAACCGGAACATAATAGATGACAGAGACAGGACTTCATGAATGGCGAGATAGCCATTTTTTCGTTTGCGTACGATATTGGCAATGAACGAAACAGAGCCTTTATAGAAAAGAAAGGTACCGATAATGACAGAGGCTAGAATATAAATCATCGCTAAAAGTAACGCAAGCATGGACGTATATGTGCCGGTAAAAAGCTGAGAAGAAATATAATAGCCTGAGCTGATGAATGCAATGCCTAGAACCCCAATGATGATTTCAAACACAGAGATTTTTTTCACACGCTGTTCTGTAGAAGACGTGGTTCTAAATAAAGATAAAATCGTCTGTCTATTAATAAACCATCGATTTCTTAACATAATTAATCCATAGATGACGAAAAAGACGATCAGTGTCTGCAAAAGGGCCATGCCTGAAAAATGCAGGTTGGCGATGGCGTTCACGCCGGTTACTTTAAATAGCACCATCAGCATGAGTTTTGAACCGATAAATCCAGCTATGATACCAATAGCCATGGAGACCACGTATAGGATAAAGTTTTCTGCATTGAGTAGTTTGGCAATTTTTTGTTTCGTCATGCCAATGAGCTGCAGGAGACCTATTTCTCTCCCTCTTCGTTTAATAAAAATGCTGTTCGCATATAACAGGAAGATTCCAACAATGGCAATGAGTAGTACTGAAGCGGCTTTAATCGACGCACCGCCCTTAATGGACCCCTTTACATCATCAAGTGCTGGTGAATACTGCAAGGTGACAAAGGAAAAATAGAGCGCTACACTAAATACAAGTGCAAACACATATAAATAGTAATTTTTTAAGTTTTTCTTCAGATTGCGGAAGACGAGCTGATTAATGTTCATGCTTCACACCGCCTAAAACACCTTGCGTTTTCATAATATCCTCGAAAAACATCTTTCTCTCTAGTGCGCCTTTATTCAATTGTGTATAGATCTGTCCATCTTTGATAAAAATCACTCGTCTTGAATAACTGGCTGCAACAGGGTCATGCGTCACCATGACAATGGTTGCTTTGCGCTTGTGATTGAATTCTTGCAGTTTGTTCAGTAAGTCAGAAGCAGATTTGGAATCAAGTGCTCCGGTTGGTTCATCAGCAAAAATGAGGCTTGGTTCATGAATAAAGGCACGTACCGCAGATGTCCGTTGCTTTTGTCCACCAGACAATTCATTTGGATATTTGTCTCTTAGTTCATAAATCCCCATATCCTCTGCAAGCTGTTGAAAGCGTTCAAAAGCTTCTTTTTTAGGCGTTTTAGAGATGGATAATGGCAAGAGGATGTTCTCTTTAACCGTGAGTGTATCAAGTAAGTTATAATCCTGAAAAACAAAGCCAAGCTGTTTCTTTCTAAATTCAGCGAGCTGCTGATCTTTCATTTGCGTCATTTCTGCATCTGCGATCCGAATCGATCCGCTGGACACATGATCAATCGATGACAATACGTTCAAAAGGGTCGTTTTCCCCGAGCCTGATGGCCCCATGATGCTGACAAATTCTCCAGCTTCTATCGTCAAATCAATGCCTTTCAGCACCTCTTGTTTATTGAATTTATTTCCATAGCTTTTATATAATTTGCGAGCTTCTAAAATGTTCATCTGTCGAACCCCTTTTTTATTTAATTGATATCTCTAGTATAAAAAGAAGCTGACCAGACTTCCTGCGATTTGGCGAACAAAACAGACGTGCATGTGACATTGTTGTCACATGCTTGTTTTATATGTCAAAGCCTTATGTAGAATTCAGATTGTTATTCAATTATTTTATCTGTTTTTCGCTATGATGTATCAAATTTCTTGTTTTTTTCTGATGAACCTTTACAGAGTATGTGATTTCATGTAAGATATGCATATCAAATATATGCATAGTAAATCTATGTATTAGAGGTGACGATGGATGAAAGTGAGTAAAGAGCTTCTAAAGGGGAGTACTGCTACCCTTATTTTAAGCTTGCTAAATGAAAAGCCAATGTATGGATATGAAATGATTAAGCAATTAGAGTCGAAATCCGAAGGAATTTTTAGCTTCAAAGAGGGGACGATATATCCTATTTTGCACACTTTGGAGGGGAAAGGATTCATTGTGTCTTACTGGGGCGAAGGGAATGGCAATCGAAAAAGAAAGTATTACAAGATTAATGAACAGGGCAAAGCGTTTATGAAAGAAAAGAAGGAAGAATGGAATGTCTTCAAAGATGCAGTAGATGGCGTTTTGAATGGGGAGAAAGTCGTATGGGACTAGAGAAAAAATTTGAACAATATATCAAAAATGTGTGTAAACGAATCAAAAATAAAGACGTACATGCAAGTATAAAGCTTGAGCTTCGTGATCATTTATACACACTGAAAGAGGAAGCGGTCAGTGCGGGCATGTCAGAAGAAGAGGCGATAGATCAAGCGCTCAATCAAATTGGAGATGCAGCCATACTCGGAATGCAGCTCCATGAAACACACAAAACTCAAGTGGACTTTAAAACGATACTTCTTGTACTAGCTACTTGTTCATTTGGGCTGTTTGTGATGTATTATTTTCAGTTTCATTCTCATTTACTGCATTTTCAAGACACGAATATCTTTTATAAAAGTCTCATTTACTATGTATTTGGTCTTGCGTTGATGTTTGGGCTGTTTGCTTTTGATTATCGGCGCTTTTTACCCTATTCATGGTATTTATATATAGGAACGATTGGAATGCTGATTCTTACAATGATGATTGGGACAAGAGTGAACGGTATTCTTTTTTTAAGCTTAAGTAATGGATCGATCAATCTGACTGAAATTTTTCCATTTCTGATGATTATTTCGTTAGCGGGCATTTACCAATCTTGGAACTGGAAGAATGGTTTTAAGTCTTGGTTAGGGTTAGCGATTGTCACTTTACCCATTATTTTATTACATATAGTCGGATCTCTTTCTGCAACCATCACCTTTATGGTCATATGCATAACGATGATGTATGTATCTCATGCAAGAATGAGACAGCTTATTCCGTTTACAGCAGCAGGTATTGTCTATCTCATGGTTCAATTATTTTCTCTTTATCAAGCTGATATGTCCCACTTTTACCAATACTCACTTCATGAATTTAGCTCAAATGGTTTTCAGATAAATCCGTACGCATTGTATGATGTTCACACTGATTGGATGTTGACGTATATCATTTATTCATTCGGATGGTTTGCAGGATTGGCCGTTTTTATTTTGTTTGTGACTTTGATTTATAGAGTAGTTCATACAGCGAAACGAGTTCAATTTGCTTATGGCAAAATGTTAATGATTGGTTTGGCAACCACATTTGCAGCAAAATTTATCTTAAGTATTTTCACAAACTTTGGATTATTGCCTATATCAGGAGTTTCCATGCCTTTTATGAGCTATGGGGGATCTCATATTCTTCTAGAAATGATGTCAGTCGGGCTACTAATGAGTATTTA
The DNA here is from genome assembly GCF_048270685.1 of Bacillus sp. AK25. Taxonomy (NCBI): domain Bacteria; kingdom Bacillati; phylum Bacillota; class Bacilli; order Caryophanales; family Bacillaceae; genus Bacillus; species Bacillus sp. AK25. The sequence goes on along the minus strand of NZ_JBLUWC010000001.1, from coordinate 2,576,066 downwards.
TAGAAGGAAACAGCTAGGAGAAATGTGCCGTGAAGTAGCGTGATATGGCTGTATAAAATCACCCAATCTCTTCAATGCATCGTTGGATGAAGAGATTAGGTTTCTTGAACTGCATGTTCACATGCTTGCAATATGCACAAAATCATTCTTTTTCGGAAAAATAAAGGTGAAAGTTGTCCCTTGATCTAATGTGGAGTTGACCTCGATCGTGATATGAAGAGCGTCAGCTCCCTTTTTTGTTAAATAGAGCCCCATGCCTGTGGAGGCCGTGTCATTGTGATGTCTTGTGGAGGTAAAGCCTTTGTCAAAAATACGGGACACGTCTCTTGGGTCAATTCCTCTGCCTTGATCTGTGATGGTGAGCACCACTTGTTCGTTCATTTGTTTGCTTTCGATGATAATGTCAGATGATTGGCTGTACTTGACGGCGTTTGTCAGCACTTGTCTGATCATAAAGGATAACCATTTTGTATCACTTAATACATCTCGCTCTTCTAATAAAAGGTCAAAGCCAATTCCTTTTTGCATACACCACGATTGGAGCGCTCTGATTTCTTTCGTTAGCATGTTTTGGAGATCCAGTTTTTCAATAAATAAATCATTTTCAATATGTTGGATCCTGCTTTGATGCAGCTGTGCATCAAGGAGTAAATGTATTCTAAGCCATTCATATGTCATATTTGATTTGAGCGGCTGTTCTGTTATGCGGTCAATCATTAAGTGCATCGCCGTGAGCGGCGTTTTCACCTCATGTATCCATGAGAGCAGTTCATCTTTTTCTTCTTCCAGCGCAGTCTTTTGCTTAGCCGTCATCTGGCGGTATCGGTCAATTTGCTCTGACGCAGCCTCCTGTACAATTTGTTCAAAGGGGGAAGAGGGTTTGAGACGCATTTGATGGTCTATATTTTCATCCCATTCTTTCAGTTGCATGTAATAAGCAGTTTCTTTCCGGTAACGAAAAAAAAGAAAAACAATGAAGAGTAATGTAGACAAAAGCACGATATAAAAAAGAGAAGCGAGTGGAATCGTTGTATCCAAATATGCAACAAAGAGAATGAGAAGCTGCAAACTAAGAAAGAACAAGATCCAGCTTCTTCGTTCTTTTAGAAATGCTTGCAGCATCATTGATCATCCTTTTCTTTTGCAAGATAACCTTGACCCACCTTTGTTTCAATGAAGGTGCCAAGGGAGATTTCGTCTAGTTTTTTTCTAAGGCGGTTGACGTTTACAGTGAGTGTATTGTCACTCACGAATCGTTCATCGTCCCATAAAGCTTGGATGAGAGATTCCCTTTTGACGATATGGTTTTTATGCTGTATCAATTCTTTGAGAATAAAAAACTCATTTTTTGTTAATTCAATCTCACCGTTTTCATTTGTCACTGTATTATTTTCGAGGTCAAGGGTAGCGCCGCACCAGACTTTTAGGTTGGCTGGTTCCGCATTATAATCATGGACTCGTCGAAGAACAGCACTTACTTTGGCGATGAGAACGTCAAAGTGAAAGGGCTTTTGTACAAAATCATCAGCTCCAAGCTGCATCGACATGACCATATCAGCAGGATGATCACGAGAGGAAAGAAAGATGATGGGCACATTAGAATGATGCCGAATCATCCGGCACCAATGAAAGCCATCGTACTTTGGTAGCTGAATATCAATAATGACTAAATCAGGCTGGATGGAAGTGAACTCCTGCATGACCTGTTGAAAATTGTTGATCCCATACACATCATAAGACCAGTTGACTAAACGTTCTTTGATTTCTTGGAAGAGGGTTGTATCATCCTCAATCAGCAAAATTTTAAACAAAACGAGCACCACACTTTTTGAATTACTTGTACATCATTGTAGCGGAAAACAGGCACTCCCGCTAGAAGCAGACAGCAAAAAAGCAAGGGAAGAGATCCCTTGCTTCGGTTTATTTACCTAAAAAGTGCTTTTTAAAGAATGATAATTGATATTCAAGTGTGAGCGGGTCATTAAAGTAAAACTCTTCCGCATTTGCTTCATACACACGATGTTTTTTCACAGCAGGAATGGACTTATAGATTTTACTGTTTTGATAGGAATTGTCCATCTCGCTGTTTTTGCTAATGATCATATAGTCTCCGGCAAATTCAGGGATGACCTCTTGTGACACCGCATAATAACCAGCTTTTAATGCTTTTTCTTTTACTTTTTCCGGCATTTTTAGTTTCATTGCTTGGTAGAGGATTTCTGTTCCGCGTCCCCATGCATCTCCAAAGACGTAAAGATCTTTTGTGCCGCTTTCAAAGACAGATACGGTTGCATCTTCACCGATTTTTGCTTTGATTTCTTTGCCAGCTTCAGCTGCGCGCTTTTTGAAATCCTTGACCCATGCTTCTGCTTCTTTTTCTTTGTTTAAGACTTTTCCAATTTCAATATGCTGCTGAAGGTAATCGACTTTGTTATACGTGAATAAAACGGTAGGGGCGATTTTTTTCAGTTTTTCTACATTTTTTGCACCGCTTAAACCGATGATGACATCAGGCTTTAGCTTCATGATTTTTTCTACATTTTCATCGGATACTTCTTCCACATTTTTTAATTTCTTTTTGAAACGTGGATTCTTTTTTGACCAAGAGTCAACACCCACAAGGTTCACACCAAGTGACAAGACATTTCCTGTATAAGAGGCGAGAACAACAACACGTTTTGGATTTGCTGGCAGCTTCACAGGTCCATTTTCAGATTGATATGTAATCGTGTCCGATGACGTTGATTGCTTTCCTTTATTTGAGGAAGAGTTGCTGCTATTGCCACATGCGCTCAATGCAAGTACGAAGATGAGCATCAGAGGGAACAATATTTTCTTCATGAATGTAAACTCCTTTGAAATCGGCACATCAGCCGTGTATTTGGTTGTATGAGTGATAATGATAATTATTATCACTCAGATATCATACCATAGAAGTGAGGTTTGTTGTCAATGATATTTTAGCAGTGGATAGAGGAATTCTGATAAAAAGAAAAAAAGATCAAGGCAGTGGTATGACCTGATCTTTTTTCTTATTTAAACCAGCCTTTTTCTTTGGAACGAGTAATGGCCTCAATTCGGTTTTTGACTTCTAGTTTATCTAAAATAACGGATATGTAGTTTCGGACAGTGCCGCTTTTAATGCTGAGTTCCTTGGCGATTTCTTTTGTGTTTTTTCCGTCTGCGACGAGTTCTAGAACCGACTTTTCTCGTTCAGTTAAAGGATTTTCGTCGCTGTACAAGTCTTCCATTAATTCAGGGGCGTACACCTTTTTCCCTTTCATCACGCTGCGGATGGCACTTGCCAAATCCTCGCTTGGGCTGTCCTTCAGCATGTAGCCGCTAACGCCAGCTTTCAGTGCTCTTTGAAAATAGCCAGAACGAGCAAAGGTTGTTAAAATGATGATCTTCACATCAGACTTTTTAAGTTCTTCAGCGGCATCGAGCCCAGATTTTCCTGGCATTTCAATATCCATTAAACAAATGTCGACAGGATGTTTTTGAGCAAAATCAATCGCGTCCTGGCCGTTTGTGCCTTTTCCAACAACCGTCATATCGTCTTCTAAATCAAGAAGCGACCCAAGAGCACCAAGCAGCATTTGCTGATCCTCTGCGATAAAGATGTTAATCATTTTATTTCCTCCTTATCTTTCGCTGCTGAATCATTTGGAATGCTCATGATCAGCTTCGTCCCGTCTTTTGTTTCAATGTGCAGGCGTCCATTTGCAAATTCCAATCTTTCTCTAATCCCTAAAAGGCCATGTCCCTTCGTTTGAGAGGATGGATCACCGCCTTTAAATGTGCCGTTATCCTCAACTGTAATGACAGCTTCCTTTGACTTTTGATGAATCGTGATTTGACAGACAGTGGCGTCGCTATGTTTGACGACATTCGTTACGGCTTCTTTGATGCACATGCTCACAATGTTTTCGTTCAGAAGAGAGATGTGTTTCGGCGCTTCCTTTTCATCATAAATCATGTCAATATCGGCGGCTTCAAGGATTTGCTTGATATTCAATATTTCATCTTTGATCCGAATGCCTTTCATGGAAGAAACAATTTTCCGCACTTCATTAAGAGACGTTCTAGCTGTCTGTTGGACGCTTTTTAATTCGGCGCGTGCCTGTTCAGGGTCTTTATACACGAGTTTACGGGCAAGGTCACTCTTTAAACCGATAAGAGAGAGTTTTTGTCCAAGTGTATCATGCAGGTCACGAGCAATGCGCTGTCTCTCTTCAATTTTGACAAGATCGGCGATCCGTTCATTGGCATATTCTAATTTCTCTTCTAGCCGTTCACGTTCCTTCCTGCTTCGAATGCTGAGAGGGAGCAGAATGGCACTAATAAGTGTGATCACAACAAAAGGAATTTGTGTGAGAAACCATCCCTTTTTTAAAATCAAGCTAAAGTTCACTGCTACGGCGGCGCTCCCTAGATGAATATAGTATAAGATATAGAAAGGGACTTTTCTTTTGATATGCCCGTTGAAATAGGCGATACAAAAAGCAAAATAAATGTAGCTATAGAGCATCACATAACCAGTCGAAATGGCGATTAATAGAAGGCCGAATACATATAACGACCAGCCCTTTGAGACAAAGGCAAAACGGTAGACCGCAAAAAAAACGACGTTTAAAATAATGCCGATCACAATGCCTAAAGTCGAAGGGGTCTTAAAGATAAAATAAAAGGGCAGGATGAAAAAAATCGCCCAAATATATGGGGAAATCCCATGCAGTTTTTGAATTTTAAGTTGTTTTTTCATCCGTGATTCACCTTTTTCATTTTTTCAGTCTTTTTCACTACTTTATCAAATTGAACAGATGAGCGCATCCTGCAAATACAACAAGCTCCTTCTATTGTAAGAAAGAGCTTGCGCCAATTATGCATTTTTCTTCAGAATGTCTCCTTTTATAACAGGTGCGGGCACCTTCTTAGATTGCCGTGCTTCTTTAAAGGTAACAAATGCTTTCGTTTCTTCATCCCAAAGTCTAAATTTCATTGATTCGATACTTGTTTTTAAAGTGATGGTTGGCACATTTTGAAGCGGCTCACTATGATCATGTGCATGCTCCAAGTGATAATTCGGTACCCTCGGACTTAAATGATGAACATGGTGATAGCCGATATTGCCTGTTAACCATTGAAGAAGCTTTGGCAATTTGTAAAAAGAACTGCCTTCTACAGCTGCCTGCACATAATTCCAATGTTCATCTGCTTCAAAGTAAGAATCTTCAAATGTATGCTGTACGTAAAACAGCCATACGCCGATTGATCCTGAGATCAGGAAGATTGGACCTTGGACAAGCAGGAACTCCTGCCATCCAAAAAGAAGACACGTTGCAGTTGCTAGCGCAATGATGCTCACGTTTGTGAAATACGTGTTCCAGCGCTCTTTTTTACGAGCATTTTTGACGTTGAAACGGTTTTTTAAGAGAAAAACAAAGATCGGTCCTAAAATAAACATCACAAAAGGATTACGGTAAAATCTGTAGCGAAACTTCGTCCAAGCTGATGCTTCTTGATATTCTTTGACTGTCAGGAGCCAAATGTCGCCAGTACCTCGTTTGTCTAGATTACTGCTTGTGGCATGGTGAATTGAATGATCTCTTTGCCATTGAAGATAAGGGAAAAGGGTGAGTACGCCCGTTACAAAACCGAACAGGTGATTCAGCGGCTTTTGTTTAAAAAAGGATTGATGGCAGCAGTCGTGAAAAATAATAAAGACACGTACTAAAAAACCAGCTGCAATAACCGCAAAGAAGAGGGTTAAAAGGTAGGAGATGTTCAGGCTATAATAGGCAAGAAACCAAAGCCCCAAAAATGGAATGAATGTATTAAAGAGTTGAATGATACTTTTTTTCGAATTAGCACCAGAGAATTGGCCAACTTGTTTTCTTAAAGTGGCTTGCTGCTGTGTGTTGGTTGAAGTCGTCATGAACGTTCAAGTCCTTTCCGTTTCTTTCTACTTCAAAGTATAGAAGGAAAGGTGTCATGCTCATAGTAGCACCCATCATGTATTCAATATGACATTTGTCATGTTGGACGCGGGAAAGGCTGATGGTTCAAGGGTTGTAAGCTTATTTTATTTTAAATAAAAAAAGTAAAGGCGCTTAGCCTTCACTTTTTATGCACGTGCTTCATGTACTTTTAACTGCTTGCCTTTAATGGTTGTGTGGCGCATGGCTTTTAGCACAAGAGGGCCTTTGCCGTTTAAAATATCGACGTATGTTTTCGTATCTTGAATGGTAATAATCCCAATGTCATCAAACGCAACACCTTCTATTTTGGCAATGGTCCCAACGAAATCAACAGCCCGCAGCTTCTTTTTCTTCCCGCCGTTAAAATAAAGCTTCATAATATCCTTTTCAACGCCAGCCTGCTTATTTTCCTTTTGAATCGGTGTTTCAATTTTTTCTTCAAAGCTTGCCACATGCTGTTCTGCTTCTTCTTTTGTAGGATAAGGTTGAATTTGAAAATGAATACCAGCTTCCTCTTTTAATTCTTCAATAAGCGGCTGCCCGTGCCTTGTCATAAACGCAATCGTTTTTCCGCTTTTACCCGCTCTGCCAGTTCTTCCGGTCCGGTGAATATAGCGTTCTTTTTCATATGGCAAGTCGTAATGAATGACATGTGTCATATCACTGACATCAATTCCTCGGGCTGCAATATCTGTTGCGATCAAATAACGGAATTCCCCGTTTTTGAATTCATCCATGACAGCAAAGCGATCTTCTTGCCTCATCCCGCCATGAATCTTATCGCAAGGAACATCCCACTCATCCAGCTTCATCGTCAGCTCATTCACTCGCTCCTGCGTATTGCAAAAAATGATACAGCTATCTGGATTTTCAATGACAATCGTTCGTTGAAGTAATGAAAACTTGCCTTCTTCCTCGGTTTCAATCAACGTGTGGGTGATTTGCTGCTTCGTCGTTTCCTCCCGAGCAATCTCTATCACTTTTGGCGATTGTAAAAACTGCTCACTCAAATCCTTCATTTCATCAGACATCGTCGCTGAAAATAACATCGACATCCGCTTTGGCGGCAGGTGTTGAATAATAGAAGAGACTTGATCAATAAATCCCATGTTCAGCATTTCGTCTGCTTCATCTAACACGAAAAATGACAGATTGTCTAAAGAAAGTGTCCTTTTTTCAAGGTGATCCAATATTCGTCCTGGCGTTCCGCACACAATGTGGTTCTTTTGTGCAAGCTCTATTTTTTGTGCTTGAAATGGAGCTTTCCCGTAAATGGCGGCCGCTTTGATTCGTTTAAATCGTCCGAGGCTGGTCAGATCCTGTTTGACCTGCATGGCAAGTTCTCTTGTTGGGACGAGGATGAGGGCTTGAGGTTTATTCTCAGCCCAATCCACCATTTCACAAATTGGCAGACCGTAGGCTGCTGTTTTGCCACTGCCTGTCTGAGATTTGACAATGAGGTCCTGCTTTGAAAAAGCAACGGATAATGTCTCGTGCTGGACGGGTGTAGGTGTATGGAAATGAAGCGCTTCTAGCGCTTGTTTCAATTCATCGCTTAATGGATATTGATCAAAATGTTGTAATGGCATCGTGTTCTCCTTTTCGTACATGTATACTTGTGACATCATACCATATCTTTTCAAAGACACCATGACCTTGAATGAAAAGGCATGAAAAAAAGCCCCATAAAGGAGCTTTTCAATGATTAAAGGAATCTGCGTTTTACTTTTTCCCAATAGGAGTTATCTTTTAATTTGACCGTTTTGATCACTTTACCAGAAAGGCCAATATCAATTTGTTTGACATGTTTTGTACCTAGCGCTTCGTTATCAAGACCGATAATCGGATGGTCGTTACCGTCCTGAACAACCTTTAGTGTCAGCTTGCGGTCACTGCTTAAAATGAAAGGAGCTCCAAGTGTACGGTATGAGTTGTTATTCAGCGATGCCAGCTCGGTTACTTGCATACACGGAAGCATCGGATCCACCACGGCGCCGTTGACAGATTTATTGTAGGCCGTTGAACCGGTTGGAGTGGAAATAATCATCCCGTCGCCTCTAAAGGTTTCAAAATGGAAATCATCTATATACACATCGATGACAAATGTTTTAATGATGCTAGAGCGGATCGACAGTTCGTTTAAGCAATGGAACTGGTTTGTACTGTCAACGCTTACATCGATGATCGGATATTTTCTCACTTCAATTTGTTCAGTGTTCATGGCATCAATCATTTGATCAAAATGTTCTAACGAAAAATCGCAGTATAGGTGCGAATTCTCTGTTTTTGATACCCCTACATACAAGCAGTCATCCCGGAAGTTCGTTTTGCGAACCGCTTGAAGAAATGTACCATCTCCACCAATTGAAGCAATGATATGGGCATCTTCTGCACGCTTTACGACGTGAAAGCCTTGATCGGTAGCGAGCTTCTCCAGAGAAGAAATGTGTCCATCCAATTCATGATCTTTTTTGTAAAAGAAAAATACATTGCGACGATTGTCTGTCATTGACGTTCTCCCCTTTGTTGTCAAAAATAGATTTCGAGTAGTAAAGGGCTTACATAAAAACCCTTGTTCACATTTTACACTTTTTTCATATGAAAGTAAAAATATTAGAAAGACGCTTCATCATGATAGAGGCTTCCATTTAAGAAATGAGTCATTGTAAGTGATTAGACGACGCTGACTTTGAGCATAATTTAATAGCTCATTTTGGAAGAAAGAGAGGTCTGGGCGTTTCGTTGTGAAGATGGTCTGAGCTATTAGATATAGGGAGAGGATAAAATAACCAATTTTTCGTCATGATGAGCAAATGATAGAAGATGTAAAGTTGATCGTCATTTCACATCGGTGCTATCATATGTTGAAATGAAATGTAAAAAAACCACAGTTCCTGTGAAACATTTCATGTGTGTATTCGTATGAACGAAGTGAGACAAAAAGGAGGAGAAAGAAATGAATGCGAAAAGATGGGTAGCCTTAATCATTGCACTTGGTGTTTTCGGCTTTTCGATTGTGATTAGTATCACGACGGCCTTGTTTGAAAGCTTCAATGATAATAAGATGAGCTATCAATTCGGGGACGAAATCGAAGAAAAGGTACTAGAGGATGGCAGCGGAGCGAGTAAAATTGCTGTACTTGAGATTAATGGCACGATTCAAGATAACGGCGGTGCATCCAGCCTTCTAGGCGGGGAAGCATATGATCATCGTGCGTTCTTAAAAGAATTAGATAAAGCAAAAGACGATGCGTCTGTGAAAGGTGTCTTGCTGCGCGTTAACTCTCCTGGCGGCGGTGTCTATGAAAGTGCTGAAATACATAAAAAATTAGAAGAAGTAAAGAAAGCGAAGAAGCCAATTTATGTTTCTATGGGTTCAATGGCGGCTTCTGGTGGCTATTATGTATCCACTCCAGCGAAAAAAATCTTTGCTTCACCTGAAACGTTAACAGGCTCTCTCGGGGTCATCATGCAAAGTTTGAATTATGCAAAGCTGGCAGATAATTTAGGCATTAAATATGAAACCATTAAAAGTGGAAAATTCAAAGACATCATGTCACCAAATCGTGATATGACAAAAGATGAGCGCGACATCATGCAAAGCATGGTTGACAACTCTTATGAAGGTTTTGTGAAAGTCATCTCAGAAGGACGCGGCATGTCTAAGCAGGACGTCAAGAAAATTGCTGACGGCCGGGTATATGACGGAACACAGGCGAAATCGAACGGATTAGTGGATGAGCTTGGGTACTATGAAGATGCACTAAAAGCAATGAAGAAAAATGAAAAAGGCCTAAAAGGAGCAAAGGTGATCAGCTATTCACAAAGCTTTGGCTGGAACTCTCTTTTCAATATGAGTGCAAGCAAGCTCTTTAAAAGCGAAATTGATTTTCTGAACTTAAAAGAAACACTGGCTGGCTCAAATGGGTCTAAACCGATGTATCTCTATTCAAAATAAAGGAGGGATCATAGATGGATTCTACATTCGATGAAGTAACGGAAAGTCGCAGCCAAGAGGGAGAATCAAGGCCGACTCTTGCGAAGCGCACTTCAATTGAAGCGCAGGCTTTTGCAGGTTTCTGGATTAGATTTTGGGCATTTATCCTAGATTGGCTCGTCGTATGGGGTGTTAACCATTTGACGGTTTCTCCAATCTTTAGTCTCTTTGGCTGGTCAAAAGGTGGAGGGTGGTTTTCCCCATTTTCCGTCACAACCACAATTGTCTTTCTGCTTTATTTTGCGATCATGACGAAGATTTTCCAACAAACACTTGGAAAGATGGTGTTTGGAATCAAAGTCGTCTCACTTCAGCCGGAGAAGAAGCTGCCATGGGATGTCATTTTCTTTAGAGAAATTGTGGGGCGATATATTAATACGCTTTTTGTTCTCTATGCTGTGGTTGGGTTCACGCCGAAAAAGCAAGGGGTTCATGACTACTTTGCAGATACAGTGGTTGTTCATGAACATTTATATGAAAAAACAGAATCAAACGCATAATCAAAGAGAGTTTGGCCGGGTACCGGTCAAACTCTTTTTTTGGGTGATTGGGTATAAAATCCAGAAGGAGAGCCATAATCGTAGAGGAAGCATCATTTGTTATGGAGGAAGTGAGCACAGTGCTGTACGTTTGGATCGCCGCTTTTTTGTTCCTTGTGATCTTATTGATCTTTATGAAAGTGACCATTTCACTGGACTATTCACATGCAAATGACAATGACCATATTGCGGTGAAGATCATCACCTTATATGGAATCGTCAGACTGAAGAAAGACATTCCGATGGTGAAAGTGAATACGGAAGATCAAACGATTGATATTCGTGAAAAGAAAATGGCCAGCACCAAAACGCCTAATCAAGAAAAAGAAACCATGCATAAAAAAGTGGGAAAACGTGATGTAAAGGAAATCCTTCATCAAATGGAGCGTATTACAAAAGAGATTGTCGATCTAAACCGGATCATGCGAAAGTTCTTCATTCATATAAAAATCGTCTCATTTCACTGGTCCACCTGGATTGGTTTTCATGACGCAGCTTTAACAGGTGTAGCAGCCGGCGGTGTGTGGTCAGTCAAGGGAGCACTTCTTGCCTTTATGCAGGAGCATCTCACCTTTAAGCACAAACCAGTCTATGAAGTGATTCCCGCTTTTCAGCACAATGTGTCACAGACACACTTTGCATGTATAGCTTATTTTCGGATTGGACATGCTATGCTTGCAGCCATTCGATTACTTGTCCATTGGTTAAAAGGGAGAAAGGCGAGAAAAAATGCCTCTCTTCAAGCAACGAAGAATGAATCATCTGTTTAAGGAGGAACCCGAAAATGGCAGATCATCCAATCCAAGGTCTGATGAAGACAGCGATGGAAAACTTAAAAGAAATGATTGATGTGAACACGATCATCGGCGATCCAGTCGAAACCCCTGACGGCAGTGTCATTCTCACTGTGTCAAAGGTTGGTTTTGGATTTGCAGCCGGCGGCAGTGAATTCAACGGTAACCAAAAGAAAGAAAAACGGTCTGATGAACAAGAACGAAAAGAACCGAGACTCCCATTTGGAGGCGGAAGCGGTGGGGGAGTATCGATTACACCAATCGCCTTTTTAATTGTGGGAACAAATGGCGTACGAATGCTTCATTTGGATGAACACACACATCTGCTCGATAAAATATTGGATTCTGCTCCTCAAGCAATTGAACGTCTTCAGCACATGTTTAAGAAGGATGAACGGGAGCATCGTCACAAAGAACGAAAACTAGATGACATAGACCTTTAAAAAGTTAGCTGCCCTGCAGTTAACTTTTTTTTCAAAATGGACGATTAGGCTTTGCAGTTTTTTGCTTTCTCTACTATGATAGAACCATACATTTGATAAGGGAGGAATTGTTTTGGCATCGATCACATTTAAAGGGAGCCCAGTAACGCTTGTAGGAAATGAAGTGAAAGTAGGCGAGCAGGCTCCAGATTTCATGGTATTAACGAACTCACTAGGGGAAGTTTCACTTTCTGATTTAACAGGAAAAGTGACGATTATCTCAGTGATTCCTTCTATTGATACAGGTGTGTGTGACGCACAAACAAGACGTTTCAATGAAGAGGCAGCCGGTTTAGGTCCGGTCAATATCTATACCATTAGTGCAGACCTACCATTTGCACAAGCACGCTGGTGCGGAGCAAACGGAATTGAAAATGTTGAAACATTATCTGATCATAGAGATATGTCATTTGGTGAAGCGTTTGGTTTATATATGAAAGAATTGCGTTTATTGGCGCGTGCGGTCTTCGTATTAGACCCAAGCGGAAAAGTGGTTTACACTGAGTACGTAAGCGAAGCAACCAATCATCCAAATTATGAAAAAGCCATTGAGGCTGCGAAATCACTGTTATAAAAGCAGCATCGACAAGAGCTCCGGCTTCATACTGGGGCTCTTTTCAATGAGAACATATAGCTCTTAACAAAGCGAGGAGAGAAAAGCATTGCAGAAAGATCAAGTGAGTACGATTTTTGAGCTGCTCGATACAGCTTCAATTCGTTTAAAAAAGGAACAGAACATTTCCTATATTGAAGCATTGGCAGAAGCAGGAGAAGCCTTTTTCCAGGCAAATGATCGAAACGGTTTATTAAAAGATTTAATAGAGAAAGCAGATTTCGCCTCTTATGATCATGAGCAGATTCGTAAAGCGTTTCAGCTCGCCGTATTAAAAGGACAAAAGGATATTTCACATCCAAACCGGCAGATGACACCTGATACAATTGGTCTGTTTGTCAGCTATTTGGTCAATAAATTTTTAGAAGGACAAAAAGAGCTGGTTGTCTTTGATCCAGCAGCGGGAACAGGGAATTTACTGCTTGCGGTCCTCAACAATGTAACAGCAGAAACAACACGCGGTTTTGCCTCTGAAATTGATGACGTGCTCATTAAAATTGCGTGGGCACAAGCGAACTTAGAAGAAAAAGAAGTAGAGCTTTTCCACCAGGACAGCCTTGAGCCGCTTCTTATCTCACCAGCAGATGTTGCTGTATGTAGTCTTCCTGTCGGGTTTTATCCAAACGATGAGCGCGCTAAAGACTATGAATTAAAGGCAAAAGAAGGTCATTCCTTTGCGCATTATTTATTCATTGAGCAAAGTCTTCGTTACACGAAAGAAGGCGGCTTCTTATTCTTCATCATTCCAAACGATTTGTTTGAAGGAAAAGAAAGCGTACAATTAAAGGATTTCATCAAAGAACATGCATATATGAATGCGTTAATTCAGCTGCCAGTCTCTATGTTCAAAGACAAAAAGCATGCAAAAAGCTTATTTGTGATGCAAAAGAAAAAAGAGGGGCTCGAAGCACCGAAACGTATGCTATTTGCCAATCTGCCATCTTTCTCACAGAAAGAAGCAATGGTTGGCGTCATGAGAAAATTAGACCAATGGTTTATAGAAGAAAAAGAAACGAAAGAATAGCCAGAGTGATGTCTGGCTATTTTATTATTCAGAAAATAACGACTTATTGATGTAAGCGGTAACAGTTCGAAGGTGTACTTGAAATGCAAAGTTTTCAATGTTTAAATGAAAAAGTCAGATATTTTTCGGACTTATCGTTAAACTATAAAAGACCCGTTCAAACAGGTTGAATATAGCACCGAAAAAACGTGAAACCTTATATAACAACTGAGTAAAAGGAGCGACAGTAATGTCCAAAATTATTGCAATCAACGCAGGAAGCTCATCTCTTAAATTCCAATTGTTCGACATGCCAGAAGAAACCGTTTTAACAAAAGGTCTTGTTGAAAGAATCGGAATGGACAACAGTATCTTCACGATTTCTGTAGATGGAGAAAAGAAAACAGAAGTCACAGATATTCCAGATCATGCAGTAGCGGTTAAAATGCTGCTTGAAAAACTAATTGAATTTAACATCATCAAAGATTTTAATGAAATTGATGGCGTAGGACACCGCGTCGTTCACGGCGGAGAAAAATTCAGCGATTCTGTTGTTTTAACAGATGAAGTCATCAAAGACATTGATCAGCTTTCAGAGCTTGCACCACTTCACAACCCTGCAAACGTTGTAGGAATCAAAGCATTCAAACAAATTCTGCCTGACGTACCAGCGATTGCTGTGTTCGATACAGCGTTCCACCAAACAATGCCAGAGCAGTCTTACCTATACAGCCTTCCGTACGACTACTACAAAAACTTTGGTATTCGTAAATACGGATTCCACGGGACAAGCCATAAGTTCGTAACAGAGCGTGCAGCAGAGCTATTAGGCCGTCCTCTTGAAGAGCTTCGTTTGATTTCTTGCCACCTTGGAAATGGTGCAAGTATCGCAGCAGTTGAAGGCGGAAAATCAATCGATACGTCAATGGGCTTCACACCACTTGCGGGTGTTGCAATGGGAACACGTTCAGGTAACATTGACCCTGCCCTTATTCCATTTATTATGGAGAAAACAGGACATACAGCGGAAGAAGTGCTTTCTACTTTGAATAAGAAGAGTGGTCTTTTAGGTGTGTCTGGTCTTTCAAGTGATCTTCGTGATATCGAAGAAGCGACAGAAGAAGGAAACGACCGTGCAGAAGTAGCACTAGATATTTTTGCAAGCCGTATTCATAAATACATCGGTTCTTATGCAGCAAGAATGAATGGTGTAGATGCCATCATCTTCACAGCTGGAATCGGTGAAAACAGCTCAGAAGTGAGAGCACGTGTACTTCGTGGTCTAGAATTCATGGGCGTATATTGGGATCCATCTCTTAACAACATGAGAGGCGAAGAAGCATTCATCAGCTACCCTCACTCTCCTGTAAAAGTCATCGTGATTCCAACGAACGAAGAAGTTATGATTGCAAGAGACGTTATGCGTTTAGCGTAACATCCTTTTGAAGCTCTTTTCCTCAGCGGAAAAGGGCTTTTTTCTATTGAAATCAGCATGCTATAATGTGAGGCAATATGAAAGGAGCGGTGTGAAGAGATGAGCGCCCAAGAACATAAACGCGAAGCGAAAACGAGGCTTCATGTAAAAGTCATTACCGTCAGTGATACAAGGACAAAAGAAACAGATAAAAGCGGCCGTCTGATGATTGATTTGCTCAAAGAACAAGGGCACCTTATTCTTGCATACGATATTGTAAAAGATCACATTGGAGCGATTCAAGACGCCGTTTTAGAAGGAACAAGTGAAGCGAAGATTGATGCCGTCTTGTTAAACGGGGGAACTGGTATTGCAGCAAGGGACGTCACGATTGAATCCATTACACCTCTTTTCTCAAAAGAGCTGCCGGGCTTTGGAGAAATTTTTCGCATGCTGAGCTATACAGAAGATATTGGATCAGCCGCTATCTTATCTAGAGCGACGGCAGGGGTGATTAACCAAAAAGCCGTTTTTGCCACACCAGGCTCTACCGGAGCAGTTCGGTTAGCCATGACCAAACTCATTATTCCAGAGCTTCCTCATGTGTTGCGAGAGCTTGAAAAAGATCAAAAATAGCCCAAAATGACTCTGCCAAGAAAATTTGGCAGAGTTTTTTTCATAAAGGGGTTGAAAAAACAATTTTTCCTTGTTACAGTGTATACATACTAAATGCATGTTTATAAATTAAAACTTATTTTTATGCAAAAAACATTCACAGAATCAAAACAAGCGAGAGGAGCTTTTCAAACATGTCACAAAATAAAAAAGTCGTATTAGCATATTCCGGAGGTCTTGATACCTCTGTTGCAGTTAAATGGTTACAGGAGCAAGGTTACGAAGTTGTTGCTTGCTGCCTGGACGTAGGTGAAGGAAAAGATTTAGCATTCGTTCAGCAAAAAGCACTTCAAGTCGGAGCTGTTCAATCTTACATGATCGACGCAAAAGAAGAGTTTGCTGAAGAATTTGCACTTGCTGCACTGCAAGCACACACGATGTATGAAGGGAAATACCCACTCGTGTCTGCACTATCTCGTCCGCTCATTGCCAAAAAATTAGTGGAAGTCGCAGAGAAAGAAAATGCCGTAGCTGTTGCACACGGATGTACAGGTAAAGGAAACGACCAAGTTCGTTTTGAAGTATCAATCAAAGCATTGAATCCAGACCTAGAAGTTCTTGCACCAGTGCGTGAATGGAAATGGTCTCGTGATGAAGAAATCGACTATGCACAAAAGCACGGTATTCCAATTCCGATTAACTTAGACAGCCCATATTCAATTGACCAAAACCTTTGGGGCAGAAGTAACGAATGTGGTATTTTAGAAGATCCTTGGGCAGCGCCGCCAGAAGGTGCTTATGATCTGACAAATCCACTTGAAAAAACACCTGACACACCTGAAATCATTGAAATCACGTTTGAAAAAGGAAAACCAACAGCCATTGACGGAATCCAGTATTCATTATCTGATCTCATCCTTCATTTAAATGAAGTTGCTGGCCAGCATGGTGTAGGCAGAATCGATCATGTTGAAAACCGTCTTGTTGGAATCAAATCTCGTGAAGTGTATGAGTGCCCAGGTGCAGTTACCCTATTAAAAGCACACAAAGAACTTGAAGACTTAACGCTTGTTAAAGAAGTAGCACACTTTAAGCCAATCGTTGAACAAAAAATGGCTGAATTAATATACAACGGCTTATGGTTCTCACCACTTAAATCAGCACTAGATGCATTCTTACAAGAAACGCAAAAGAACGTAACAGGTGTTGTACGTGTGAAACTATTTAAAGGCCATGCCATTGTAGAAGGACGTAAATCACCATATTCACTTTATGATGAAAATCTAGCAACTTACACAAAAGCAGATGAATTCGATCATGATGCAGCTGTAGGATTTATTAACCTTTGGGGTTTACCAACAAAAGTAAACAGCATCGTGAACAAAAAGGAGCAGGTTAAAGCATGAAAAAGCTTTGGGGAGGCCGATTTCAAAAAACACCAGAAAAATGGGTCGATGAGTTTGGTGCATCCATTCATTTCGACAAACAATTAGTCAAAGAAGATCTGACCGGCTCCCTTGCCCATGCAAGTATGCTGAATAAATGCGGTATCATCGGTGATGAGGAGGCCGCTGCAATCAAAGACGGACTGAATACGCTCATGAAAAAGGCAGAGGCGGATGAACTCGATTTCTCAGTAGATTATGAGGACATTCATTTAAACCTTGAAAAAATGCTCATTGATGAGATTGGTCCGCTTGGCGGCAAATTGCACACAGCGAGAAGCCGGAATGATCAGGTCGCAACCGATATGCATTTATATTTGAATAACCAAGTAGAGCATATCATTGAGCTGATCTCTTCTTTTCAAACAGTGCTTGTAGAAAAAGCTGAACAGCACGTTGAAACAATTTTTCCAGGATATACGCACTTACAGCGTGCACAGCCTATCTCCTTCGCTCATCATATGCTCGCCTACTTTTGGATGCTTGAGCGGGACAAAGCGCGTTTTCAAGATTCATTGAAGCGGATTAATGTGTCACCACTTGGATGCGGGGCGTTAGCAGGAACGACATTCCCAATTGATCGTGAATATACAGCAGAGCTTCTTGGCTTTGACCATATTTACGAGAACAGCCTTGATGGCGTGAGTGATCGTGATTTCATTTTAGAGTTCTTGTCCAATAGCAGCCTTGTGATGATGCACCTCTCACGTCTTTGTGAAGAAATCATTTTATGGTGTTCTCAAGAATTCAAATTCATTGAGCTCGATGACACGTACGCAACAGGCAGCAGCATGATGCCGCAAAAGAAAAACCCAGATATGGCTGAATTGATCCGCGGAAAAACAGGGCGAGTATATGGCAACCTGATGGGGCTGCTCACCATTATGAAAGGCTTGCCGCTTACGTATAACAAAGACTTGCAAGAAGATAAAGAAGGCATGTTTGATACGGTGAAAACGATCGCTGGCAGCCTGCAAATCTTCACAGGCATGATTCAAACAATGACAGTGAACGAAGATGTCATGAAAAAAGCAACAAAAGAAGATTTTTCAAATGCGACCGAAGTGGCAGACTACCTTGCGAAAAAAGGTATGCCATTCCGTGAAGCACACGAAATCGTTGGGAAGCTTGTGTATACATGCATTCAAAAAGGCATCTATTTAAGTGACCTTCCATTTGAAACATTTACAGAAGCAAGCGGCCTCTTTGAACAAGACATTTACACTGTTCTTGATCCGTATGTTGCTGTTGAAAAAAGAACAAGTGCAGGTGGAACTGGATTTAAACAAATTCAGCTCGCTTTAGAAAAAGCAAAAGCCTGCCTAGCATAATTCGCCAAAACCATTCGTTTATACGGATGGTTTTTTTCATGGGAAAAAGGAGATTGATCTTCACTGGAGAAAATGAAAGCATACCAGTGTCAAGCTGAATAAGGAGTGACAACAGTTCATGAAGAAAACGCTTCAGGCTTTGTTTGATCAGCCTATCGTATCAGTGAAAACGTTAGGAGAACCATACGACGGCAGGGCTAATGATGTGTGGCTGATTTCCTTACAAGACCAAACGGAGTATGTAGTGAAATCTCCAAAAACTGCAAGAGAAGAAAGTGAATTTGTGTATGGGATCAACATGATTTATGGAGTAGATGCCCGTACTGTACAAGAGCATCTTGATGAAATCAATAAAAAGCTGGCTCATACGAATTCCTTTCATATTCCGAAAGTTGTTCGTAAAGTGAAGAAGGCGGGGAAACACTTTTATGTCATGGAAAAAGTAGAAGGAATCCCTTTAACATCTTTTGAGGGCCGTTCAGCACAATTCTATAGGGATTACGGGAGGAAACTAGCGCATCTTCATTCATATCAAACAAACTTTTTCGGAGCAGTATACGGGGGAGAAAAGAGACATTTGAGAGAATTCCATGCGCTGTTAAAAAAGGCAGTCTCCAAGCTCATCAGCCGCTATTACGCTGATCAGCCTGAATATCAGAATTATGCAGAAAAGGTGCAGCAAAAGCTTGAAACGCTAAGTCCTCCTGATGCAGCCAGTCTCATTTTAATTGATTTAGACCCATCGCAATATATTGAAGACGATGATCAAGTAACGAGTCTAGTTGATACGGAATATGTCTTATTTGGACCAGCTGCGTTTGATTTGATTGCACTCGAATACCTTTTGACGAAAGAAGCTGCACAAGCGGTTCAATTAGGATATGAAGAGATTTGTCCGCTTCCTCGCCAGCTTCATGAGGTGAGAGAATGCTATCGGTTTGTTTCGCTGCTTCTCGATATCCATGGTTCATGGGATATGAAAAAGTGGATGAATCACCCTATACGGTTTTCCCCTCATTGTTAAAGGGTTCAAAAGTGCGAAGGGAGCCGGTTTATAGTAAAGTAAAGATAACAAAAGAAACACATGAACTTGCAACCTTTGCTTTAGGAGGAGATTGTGTGCGACACGCATTAATAACAGCGGGTTCTAAAGGACTTGGCAGGAAAGTCACCGAGTCTTTACTGAATATGGGGTATTCTGTGACAGTGAATTATCGAAGTGATGATGAAGCTGTCCGGCAGATGAAAGAAGAACTGCAAGAATACGAAGAAAAGCTTCAATTTGTCCAAGGCGATGTAACAAACAAAGAAGATTTAAAAAACATGGTCGAGCTGGCATCAGAGCGATTTGGGCGGATTGATGCCTTGATCAATAATGCTGGACCTTATATTTTTGAACGAAAAAAACTCGCGGATTACTCTGAAGACGAATGGTATCAAATGATGGAAGGCAACCTATCCGCAGTGTTCCATTTGTTCCGAATGGTGATCCCTATGATGAGAAAACAAGGCTTTGGCCGGATTATCACATATGGCTTCCAAGGAGCAGACCATGCGCCAGGCTGGATGCA
Source organism: Bacillus sp. AK25 (assembly GCF_048270685.1). NCBI lineage: Bacteria > Bacillati > Bacillota > Bacilli > Caryophanales > Bacillaceae > Bacillus > Bacillus sp. AK25. Next base: position 2,556,281 of record NZ_JBLUWC010000001.1, on the reverse strand, counting down.
CAGATCGGCCTTCGGAGCGGCAAAAGTGGGCCTTGCGTCATTGACGAAAACCATTGCGATTGAAGAAGCCGAAAACGGCATTACCGCTAATATGGTGTGTCCAGGCAAAATCGTTGGAGACATGAAAGAATCGACGATAGAGGAAGCACGTCAGATAAAAGACGATGAAACACCGATTGGTCGGTCTGGGACAGGTGAGGATATCGGTCGTATCATTTCATTTCTATGTGATGACCGTTCAGACCTCATTACAGGAACCGTCATTGAAGCAACAGGTGGTCTTAATGTAATTCATAGGCACTAAGTTTTTCAGCTTTTTATAGAGGGAATAGACAAAATGAGATCAAATTCGAAAGGTGGATATATTTACATGAAAGCTACATATCATGGACATTCAGTCGTACACATTGAAACAAACGGATACCATATTTGGATTGATCCATTTTTAAATGGAAATAAGCACACGGAAATCAAACCACAAGATGTCAAAGCCGATGTCATTTTGCTCACGCACGGGCATGGAGATCACGTCGGAGACACGCTTGAAATCGCTAAAAACAATGACGCACTCGTGATTGCGCCATTCGAACTTGCCACTTATTTAGGCTGGCAAGGGGTGAAAACACACCCGCTTTCTATTGGTGGCGGACGTGAATTTGAATTTGGTAAAGTCAAGCTGACGCAAGCGTTCCATGGCTCAGCGGTCATTGATGAAGAATCCAAAACGATTACGTATACAGGGATGCCATCCGGTATTTTATTTACTGCTGAAGGCAAAACAATTTATCATGCTGGAGACACGGCTCTCTTCTCGGATATGAAACTCATTGGGGAGCTGAATCATATTGAGCTCGCCTTCCTGCCAATAGGAGATAACTTCACAATGGGACCAGACGATGCGAGAATCGCAGCAGAGTGGCTTCGTGCGAAACAAGTCGTACCGATTCATTACAGTACATTCCCGCCGATTGAACAAGATCCTCATGCGTTTGCAGACAGCTTGCATGGCGGCGTGGGTCACGTATTAAACAGCGGAGAATCCATCGATATATAATCATGATAAACAAAAGCCGGCACCCTACCGGCTTTTTTATTTGCCTGTATCGTGCTCGTGTAAAAGACAAATTGCTATTAAAAGCCTCCTGCCTTTATAATGAAATATAGATGAAAACGCTGAAAACAAAAAGGGTGAACGGGATTGGCGACAAAGCATGAGCAAATTTTATCGTATATTGATTCATTGGATGTCGGAGAGAAAATTTCTGTCCGGCGTATAGCGAAAGAAATGAAAGTCAGTGAGGGCACGGCTTACCGGGCTATTAAGGATGCTGAAAATAAAGGGTTCGTGAGCACCATTGAACGAGTCGGTACCATTCGAATTGAACAGAAGAAAAAAGAAAATATTGAAAAGCTGACATATGCGGAAGTAGTCAATGTCATTGATGGTCAGGTGCTTGGCGGACGAGCCGGCTTACATAAAACGTTAAATAAATTTGTCATCGGTGCAATGGAACTGGATGCGATGATGCGATACACAGCAGCAGGCAACCTGTTGATCGTCGGAAACCGAATCAATGCTCACCGGCAAGCATTAGAGGCGGGAGCGGCTGTGCTGGTCACGGGCGGATTCTCAACAGATGATGAAATTATTCAGCTCGCAGATGAGCTTGAGCTGCCCATTTTATCAACAAGCTACGATACATTTACCGTAGCGGCTCTCATTAACCGGGCCATTTATGACCAGTTGATTAAAAAAGAAATTGTGCTTGTGGAGGATATTTTAACGCCGATAGAACGGACCGTCTATTTATCGCCAGAAGACAAACTTGAGAAATGGTATGAAAAGAATTATGAAACAGGGCACGGCCGGTTCCCAGTAGCAGACGATCAAATGAAAATTCACGGCATTTTGACCTCAAAGGATATTGCAGGCCATGACCGTTCTACACCGATTGAAAAGGTGATGACAAAAAATCCACTGACCGTTATTGGCAAAACATCTGTCGCTTCAGCTGCACAAATGATGGTGTGGGAAGGTATTGAGGTACTGCCAGTTGTAAATGATCATGCGAAGCTGATTGGGATGATTAGCCGTCAGGACGTGCTGAAGGCGCTGCAAATGATTCAAAAGCAGCCGCAAGTCGGTGAAAAGCTGGATGATGTCGTGTCTAGAGGATTTAAGGAAGCCGATACAGAAAAACCAAAAACAGATGCGGTGTACCAATATGAAGTCTCACCACAAATGACAAATCAACTCGGCAATATTTCGTACGGTGTGTTTACACAAATTTTAATCGAATCAGCCAACCGCTTCTTAAAGTCTCATAAAAAAGGCGAACTAATTGTAGAAAGTCTTTCTGTCTATTTCTTAAAACCGGTTCAAATGGAATCCACGATACAGATCAAACCGAATATTTTAGAAGTTGGGCGCAAGTTTGGAAAGCTGGAAGTGGAAGTTTACCACCAGTCAAATATTGTAGGAAAAGCGATGCTGATGGTGCAGCTGATGGAGAGAGGATAAATGGCAAAAAAGGGCGGCATGAATGCGCCCTTTCAGCGTGTAGCCAAACCCTCGCATTCGCCCGCAGTCCTGCGTGCTGGTGCTCACGAATGTCAAATTCGCTCCGCGCCAGTACTCGTCCTTCCTAGTCTGCTAAGGTTTTCTATCACGCTGAAAAGAAGAAAAAGGGCTAAAATCAAGTTCATTTTAGCCCTTTCTCTATTATGCGTGGTCTTTTTCGCCTTCCTTTAAAAAGAGCGGAAGATAGTGCTTATAGGCTTTATATCCGGCCCATGTACTGCCGATACCAACTGCAACAAAAACAAACCCAATGACAAATGCCAGTGACGAGCGGTTTAAAAATAATTGATTCACACCGAAGAGCAGGACAAAGCAGCCAAGTGCCATACTTGATTTAGCAGACCAGAATTTCTTTTCGACCGGCCGGTTCGTACGGACATTCTTTGCTTTGTAGTATAAATAAAACATGGCAGAACAAATAATAAACACAATCAAAACAAGCATGTGCCAAGCCTCCATTGTAAGTGGTTACAACCCTATTTTAAACGTAAATAGGCTTGCTTACTAGAATAAATTGTCTATTCCTCACTTTTCTGTCTGGGTAGATTATGATTTAATAATAAAAAGAGTATCGCATAAGAAGGAGTATTTATGAAAAAAGAACTGATTAGAACCATATCATTATATGACACCATCATCATTCATAGACATGTAAGACCTGATCCAGACGCATATGGATCACAGTGCGGCCTTACGGAAATCTTGCGTGCCACCTATCCAGAAAAAAATATTTATGCGACAGGAACCCCTGAGCCATCCCTTTCATTTTTATATGAATTAGATGAGGTGCCAGATGAAGTGTACAAAGGTGCCCTTGTCATTGTCTGTGACACTGCGAATCAAGCAAGAATTGATGATCAGCGCTATTCAATGGGCGATAAGCTGATGAAAATTGATCATCATCCGAATGAAGATCCGTATGGTGATTTGCTTTGGGTTGATACAGAAGCAAGCTCTGTTAGTGAAATGATTTATGAGCTGTATTTAGAGGGGAAAGAAGAAGGATATCAGCTGAATACAAAGGCGGCAGAACTCATTTATGCCGGCATTGTAGGAGACACAGGCCGTTTCCTTTTCCCAAACACAACGAAAAAGACACTCAAATATGCGGGTGAACTCATCGAATATCCGTTTTCATCATCAGACCTTTTCAATCAATTGTATGAGACAGATTTGAATGTCGTGAAATTAAATGGCTATATTTTTCAACATATCTCTTTATCAGAGAATGGCGTAGCTTCTGTTTTTATTAAACGTGACATTTTGGAGTCGTTCCAAACAACAGCGCAGCAAGCCTCACAGCTTGTTGGGACACTTGGAAATATTGCAGGGATTAAGGCATGGGTCTTTTTTGTGGAAGAGAACGATCAGATTCGTGTGAGATTCCGCTCAAAAGGCGTCGTCATTAACACCATTGCTAAAAAATATCATGGCGGAGGTCACCCGCTTGCAGCCGGTGCGTCCATATATGATTGGGCAGTTGCAGATGAGATTTTGCGTGATTTAGAAGAAGTATGTAAATCATCATCGTGAGAGAGGGGCTTCAAGTCCCCCTCTCTTTTTTGAGCTTTGAGAAAAGGGTTACTTGGATACAGGGATAAACCAGCAGCCGATGTCAGTTGAATCTTCATAGGCTTGGAGATTTTGATGCTTTAATTCTTTTTTAATTAAATGGGCCATCATTTCTGTCTCAGCATAAGCACACATGCCGTCTTTAATCCGGCTTGCTTTGTCTCGTGCCATTTGACGATAGCTGTAAACCTCCATTGTTCTCACCTCTTTCTTATAATCATCTCGTTCTTCTTTTAGTGTATAAAAATAACAAGTGAAAAGCGATCATTGAGTGCTGAAATTCATAAAAATTCCACATCATCTATTATTCAGCGAAGGAAATACGCACTTCAAGCGAAAGCTTTGTATAGATGGTCAGTTCGGTGACTTTGGCGCGGTATGCCTTTTCTCTAATCGTATATTCTTTATTTTCCACGGTCCGTTTTAAGAGCTCTTTTGTTTTATAGACACTTTCAATATCCTTTGTGATCACCTCTGAGATATCCTCTTTCACCTGATCTTCAAATTTCAAGGTATCTGGCTCCGGGATTTTGTACTGCTCACGGTTGACGAGGTGAACGTCTACGCTCTGAATAAGCAGACGCTGCTTATTGTCTTCATTTAATTTATGCAAATCTTCCCGATAGAGTGTGATTTGTTCTTTCAGACTGTCCATATGGTGCTGCTGGCTTCTGAGCAGTGTCACCTGCTTCTCCTGAAAGGTGCCATACGTAAAGAGAAAAATCAGCCAGCTGATAATTGCGCCGAACATCATCCCAGCAAAAAAACGCTGCCAGCCTGGACGTTTATACAGCTCAGGCACCCTCATGATGATACATGCTCCTGAGTGAGCCACGTAATCAGGAGATACCCCGTTTGCGCACCGCCCATAGCAGAGATAATGAGCAAGATCTGCTTGAAAATATCACGTGTGTTCCCTTCGAAAATCCCTCTTTCAAAACTATAGACCGCATCAAAAGTTCCACCGATTGCCGCAACAAGTGCCCAAATTTTTAAGCGGTTGGCAAGACTTGAAATAATTGATAGCGGTGGCTGACCAGATAAATAGGCACCTACCCCGCCTATAATGGCACCGCCCAAAATAACCCCTAGTGCGATAAAATAACAGCTAATAAAGTTTGGAATAAAGGCTTCCTTCACATCCATTTTTCCCACCTCACTCTATTCAATATATGGCGAATGCTGGACAAGTATGAACGAGCGGAAAAGAAAGAACATTTGTTTCTCACCGCATCGCGATTTATAATGAAAGAATGAATTTAGACGAAAGGAGTGGATTAAGCATGTCCTATGTTCATCTTCAGGTCCACAGTGGATACAGCTTATTGAGCAGTGCAGCGAAGGTCAAGGAGCTCGTATTAAAGGCGAAAGAACTTGGCTATCAAGCGCTTGCTCTTACCGATGACCATGTGATGTATGGAACGGTTGAATTTTATAAGGAATGTAAAACACATGGCATCAAGCCGATTATCGGTTTAACAGCTTCTGTCTTCATAGATGAACAAGAGACAGAGGCTTATCCTTTGATCCTCCTTGCCAAAAACAATGAAGGCTATCAAAACTTGATCAAAATTAGCAGTGTCTTGAAATCAAAGTCAAAAACCGGCCTGAAAGAGAAATGGCTGAAAGCCTATCATCATGGCCTTATTGCCATCACACCAGGCGTATCCGGCTATATTGAAACGCTGCTGCAACATGATCAGCTAGATGAAGCAAGGGATGCGGCTAGCCATTTAAAAGATCTTTTTGGTGAGGAACATGTGTATTTAGCCGTTCAGCCGTTTCAGCAGGACGAAGAGCTGTCTCATAAGCTCAGGGAACTCTCAAAAAGGGCGAACATCCCGCTTGTGGCAACAGGTGACGTCCACTATATCCATCAAGAGGACAAAACCGCATATACATGTTTAAAAGCCATTAAAGCAGGCCAGCAGTTATCAGAAATAGAGGAAGACCAAGCAGACAAGCATTTCAGATCGATCGAAGAAATGATGAAGTGGTATGGTGATGATCCAGAATTGCTGGCAAGAACGGTTGAGATTGCAAACCGCTGCGAGGTCGATTTAAATCTTGGTCAGACGAAACTGCCAACTTATCCGACGCCTGATCAATCAACAGCTGATCAGTTTTTACGAAGAGTGTGCCAAGAAGGCATGAAACGAAGACAGGTTGCTTCAAATGACACATATATCAAAAGGCTTGAGTATGAGCTGAGCATCATTCAAAAAATGAATTTCAGTGATTATTTCCTCATTGTGTGGGATTTTATGAAGTATGCTCATGATCATGGTATTGTCACAGGTCCTGGCCGGGGATCAGCAGCAGGCTCTTTAGTTGCGTATGTTCTGTTTATTACAGATGTCGATCCGATCCGTCACGGGCTTTTATTTGAGCGTTTTTTAAATCCTGAACGAATCAGCATGCCAGATATAGATATCGATTTTCCTGACACGAGAAGAGATGAAATCATTTCATATGTAAAAGACAAATATGGCGATATGCATGTGGCGCAAATTGTCACGTTTGGAACACTTGCCGCAAAGGCTGCTTTAAGAGATGTCGGACGTGTAATGGGAATTGATTCAAAAGCAGCAGACCGGCTTGCAAAGCTCATCCCATCAAAGCCAGGGACGACACTGAAAGAAGCGGTGACAGTCTCCTCAGAATTAAAAACACTGCTCCAGCAATCTGAAGAGCTGCAAAGAGTGTTTCAAACCGCTTTAAAGGTAGAAGGATTACCAAGACATACGTCAACACATGCAGCCGGCGTTGTCCTAAGTGAGGAGCCGCTCACACAAGTCGTGCCTATTCAAGAAGGCCATGATGGAGTGTATTTGACGCAATATGCGATGAATTATTTAGAAGATCTCGGTCTTTTGAAAATGGATTTTTTAGGTTTGAGAAACTTAACATTAATTGAATCCATTAAAAACCAGATTGAAAGACAGGAAAACGTCCACATTAACTTTAGTGACATTTCATATGAAGATCAGAAAACGTTTGATTTGTTATCAGCGGGAGATACAACGGGGATTTTTCAGCTGGAGTCACAAGGTATGCGTCAGGTGCTGAGACGACTGAAACCTTCTAGTCTAGAAGATATCGTGGCTGTCAATGCCTTATACCGCCCGGGTCCGATGGAGAATATCCCGCTCTTTATCGACCGAAAGCATAGCAGAGTGAAAGTCTCCTACCCGCATCCAGATTTGTATGACATCTTAAAGGATACATATGGGGTCATCGTCTATCAGGAGCAAATCATGCTGATTGCAGCAAAGATGGCAGGCTTTAAGCTGGGCGAAGCCGATCTACTAAGAAGAGCCGTTTCAAAGAAGGATAAAAAGGTGCTTGATGAAGAGCGAAGCCATTTTGTTGAAGGATGCCTAAAAAAGGAGTATCCTGTTAACATTGCAAATGACGTTTATGACCTAATCGTCAAATTTGCAAACTATGGTTTTAATAGAAGCCATGCTGTTGCATATAGCATGATCGGCTTTCAGCTTGCTTATTTAAAAGCGCATTATCCGTTATATTTTATGTGCGGTCTTTTAACGAGTGTGATTGGAAATGAAGACAAAGTGGCTCAATATTTCTATGAGGCAAAGGAAAAAGGGATATCTGTGTTGAAGCCTTCTATTAATAAGAGCGAATTTCCATTCACGGTTGAAAAAGGGGAGATCCGCTACAGCTTAAGAGCGATCAAAAATGTCGGAGTGTCAGCTGTAAAGGATATATACAGAGCAAGACAGGAAAAGCCATTTGAAGATTTATTTGATTTTTGCGCAAGGGTATCAACAAAGAGTGTCAACCGAAAAACGATTGAAGCCCTCATTTTCTCAGGGGCAATGGATGAGCTTCATCCAAATCGTGCTTCGTTATTAGCATCGATAGATATTGCGTTAGACCATGTGTCATTTTTAACACCTGAGGATCAGCTGGACTTTCTTGGGGATACAACGTTCTCCATTAAGCCAAAATATGCAGAGATAGACGAACTGCCGCTTGTTGATCTCCTGCAATTTGAAAAAGAGGCACTCGGGTTATATTTATCAAATCACCCTGTACAAGCGTATCGAGATCGCTTAAGAGAGAATGGTGCGGTGGAAATCATCAGACTTTCTTCCTATATAAAGCGAAAGATCTCAATGGGTGGTCTTTTGACAAAGGTGAAATCGATTCGGACAAAAAATGGACAATCGATGGCATTTGTCACATTCGGGGATGAAACGGGAGAAATGGAAGGTGTCGTCTTTCCAGAGCAATTTAGAAAGCTGTCCCCCTTACTTGAGGAGGGCGCAATGCTTTATGTTGAAGGCAGAATAGATGTCAGAAATGAGAGCAGTCAAATCATCGTACAAGAAGCTGTTCTACTGGAAGAGATGGGCTCTAAAAGAAAAGAATCTGTCTACATTCGAGTCAAAGAAGAGAACCATACGCAGGAGATGCTAGAACAAGTGAAACGAGTGATCTCCATGCACAGCGGAGAAGCAGATGTCTATTTGCATTATGAAAAGCAAAAAAAGACGATGAGACTTCCAGATGCATACAAAGTTCATGCAGATCATGCGGTCATTTTCCAGTTAAAAGAGCTGCTAGGTGAACAAAACGTTGTGATTAAATGATGACAAATCGTCTGAATATGTTTTACAATTTCACCTATTGTGTTATCATTTTAAAGATTCTGTGTATTTAAACTGCCAAGTATGTGCTTATCAACTTAGCAATTCATTAAATCATTTTCCACTTGAAGGAGTGTTCATCACATGTCATTAAGAGAAGAAGCATTACATATGCACAAAGAGAATCAAGGCAAACTCGAATCAAAATCAAAGGTACAAGTGAAAAATGCGAAAGACTTGAGCTTGGCTTACTCACCAGGTGTGGCAGAGCCATGTAAAGATATTTATGACGATACAAGCAAAGTGTATGATTATACAATGAAAGGCAATATGGTTGCTGTTGTCACAGACGGAAGTGCTGTGTTAGGGCTTGGAAACATTGGGGCAGAAGCATCTCTTCCAGTAATGGAAGGAAAAGCTGTCTTATTCAAAAGCTTTGCAGGTGTTGATGCATTCCCAATCGCACTTGCAACAAACGATGTAGACAAAATCGTTGAAACAGTGAAGCTTCTTGAGCCGACATTTGGCGGCGTGAACCTTGAAGATATTGCAGCACCAAACTGCTTTATCATTGAAGAACGTTTGAAAAAAGAGACAAACATTCCTGTTTTCCACGATGATCAGCACGGGACAGCGATTGTAACAGTAGCAGGACTTGTGAATGCACTGAAGCTGTCTGGAAAATCAATGTCTTCAATTAAAGTGGTTGCTAACGGCGCTGGAGCAGCAGGAATTGCGATTATCAAACTTCTTTATCATTTCGGTGTACGTGATATCATCATGTGTGATACAAAAGGCGCTATTTATGAAGGCCGTCCGAATGGTATGAATGCAGTGAAAAATGAAGTAGCTAAATTCACGAACCAAGATCGTAAAGAAGGTTCTTTAGAAGAAGTGATTGAAGGCGCAGATGTCTTTATTGGCGTTTCAGTAGCAGGCGCTTTAACAAAAGAAATGGTTGGAAAAATGGCAAAAGATCCTGTCATCTTCGCAATGGCTAATCCAAACCCAGAGATCATGCCAGAAGATGCACATGCAGCAGGAGCAAGTGTTGTAGGAACTGGCCGTTCTGACTTCCCGAACCAAGTGAACAACGTCCTTGCATTCCCAGGAATTTTCCGCGGAGCGCTTGATGTACGTGCGACACACATTAACGAAGAAATGAAAATTGCAGCTGTTGAAGCGATTGCTTCCCTTGTATCAGATGAAGAATTGTCAGCGGAATACGTTATCCCTGCACCATTTGATGCACGAGTAGCGCCAGCGGTAGCCAAAGCAGTGGCAAAAGCAGCAATGGAAACGGGCGTTTCAAGAATAAAAGTAGACCCAGAAGCTGTTGCAGAAAAAACAAGAAAATTAACGATTATCGGCGAGTAATCGAATTGGAAAAGTGTGCACGTTCTTTCTGAATTTGGAGGAAGAACGTGCACCATTTCCTCTCTTACACGAAATTTTTTTCATCCTAAATGAGATTTTTTTTGTAGACGTTCACAATTCACATATACCAACTACTCAGCGCCCCAAACCTATACTCATTTCTCATCAATTCCCCACTGAAAAAATTGAATGAAGGATGACAGCGTTTGACAAAAAAAGTACAATAGTTTCGGTACAGTTATGACATGTCCTATAATAGTGGATGTGCGTGTAAAGAAAAAACCCTTCAAAAAGGGAGGTAGTCATTTGTCAATCAAGAATATTTTCAGTAAAAAGAAAAAATATGCATCTGTACCCTCTGAACAGGCAAGTCAAGATGTGCCTGAAGGCATTATGACCAAATGTCCGCAATGTAAAAAAATAATGCTCACCAAAGAACTAGATAAAAATTTACGTGTTTGCATGAATTGCGGCAGACATTTGCAAATGAATGCAAAACAACGTATTGAAAGCCTTGTAGACGAAGGCACATTTGAAGAATTTAACGGTCACCTCATTTCTGAGAACCCGCTCGGTTTCCCAGGCTACGAAGAAAAGCTTCAGAAAGACAGAGAAAAAACATCTTTGAATGAAGCCATCGTAACAGGAAAAGGTGAAATTAAAGGTCAAAGTGCTGTCATTGCTGTCATGGATGCCACGTTCCGTATGGGCAGCATGGGCTCAGTCGTTGGTGAAAAGATTACATTAGCTATTGAGAAAGCAAAAGCGGACAAGGTGCCATTTATCATCTTCACTGCATCTGGAGGAGCAAGAATGCAAGAGGGGATTCTTAGTCTAATGCAGATGGCAAAAACAAGTTCAGCATTAAAGCTGTTCAGCGAGGATCAAGGTCTGATTATCTCTGTGATGACCAATCCGACAACTGGCGGTGTATCAGCTAGTTTCGCGTCTCTCGGTGATTACAACTTTGCAGAGCCTGGTGCATTAATTGGTTTTGCTGGTCGCAGAATCATTGAACAAACCATTCGTGAAGACCTACCAGAGGACTTCCAAACGGCTGAATTTTTAATGAAGCATGGTCAGCTAGATGCTGTGATTCACCGTGCAGAAATGAAAGAAACATTAGGCCAAATCTTAGCATTACACAGCACAGGAGGTGAACGAGAGTGGCTGGAGAACTAGAATTTGAAAAACCTGTCATTGAACTTCGAGCGAAAATTGATGAATTGAAAAAGTTCACACAAAACTCAGAGATGGATTTAAGTGCGGAAATTGAGCGCCTTGAAACGCGTCTGAGTAAGCTTGAAACAGACATTTATACAAATTTAAAGCCGTGGGACAGAGTACAAATTGCTCGTCATGCGATGCGCCCAACAACTCTCGATTACATTCAAGAGCTGTTTGATCACTTTTTCGAATGTCACGGTGATCGTTTTTATGGCGACGATGAAGCCATCGTTGGAGGAATTGCCACGTTTAAAGGACTTCCTGTCACAGTCATTGGTCATCAGCGCGGAAAAGACACAAAAGAAAACTTGCGCCGTAATTTCGGGATGCCGCATCCAGAAGGTTACCGTAAAGCATTGCGCTTGATGAAACAAGCAGATAAATTTAATCGTCCAATCATTTGCTTTATTGATACAAAAGGAGCTTATCCTGGTAAAGCAGCTGAAGAACGCGGGCAAAGTGAAGCAATTGCGAAAAACCTTTTCGAAATGGCAGGACTTCGTGTACCGGTTGTCTGTATTGTCATTGGAGAAGGCGGAAGTGGCGGAGCACTAGGCTTAGGCGTAGGAAACCACCTATTTATGCTAGAGAACTCAACATATTCAGTGATTTCACCTGAAGGTGCAGCAGCACTGCTCTGGAAGGACTCATCACTTGCAAAAAAAGCTGCAGAATCAATGAAAATTACCGCTCCAGACCTAAAAGAATTAGATATTATAGATGATGTTATTAAAGAAGTGCAAGGTGGAGCACACCGAGACGTGAAACAACAAGCAGCCTACATTGAAAAAACATTAAAACAGTCACTTACATCTTTGCTCAAACAATCGCCTGAAGAATTAGTCGAACAAAGATATCAAAAATACAAAGCAATCGGCAAAGTATCGATTGAAAATCAATATATTGGGGTAAACTAAATAAACGTACAGCCTTTTGGCTGGCGTTTATTTTTTTCGTCTTTTTTCATCAAAACGATCTGATGTAAGCGCTATTTGAAAATAATTTTCTTTTGTTTTCATAAAATTTGAAACGTCTGAAAACGTTGATTTCACAAGGTTTAGAGCACTTGAATCAACTGTTTTTTGAACAAAGTGCTTTCATGACTTTCTTAACTTTTGTTTAAAAACATTTTATTTAATTGTATAATAAGTACGGTTTTAGAAATTCGTATTGAAAACATCCGGTTTTGCTCATGATTGTTTTCAAGCAGTGGAAATGGTATGTTTAATTCATATATGGTCTCTGAGGTGAAAAAGATGAAGCGTATAGGAGTTTTAACGAGCGGTGGGGATTCCCCAGGAATGAATGCAGCTGTGCGCGCAGTTGTAAGGAAAGCAATTTACCATAATGTAGAAGTTTACGGTATTTATAATGGATATTCAGGTCTAATTAACGGTAAAATTGAGAAACTCGAAATAGGTTCAGTAGGCGATATCATTCATCGCGGGGGAACAAAACTTTACACGGCAAGATGTCCTGAATTCAAGACAGTTGAAGGTCGTGAAAAAGGGATTGAGAACTTAAAAAAATTCGGTATTGAAGGACTTGTTGTCATCGGTGGAGATGGCTCATTCATGGGAGCGAAGAAATTAACAGAGCTCGGTTTTCCATGTGTAGGTGTCCCTGGCACGATTGACAATGACATTCCTGGTACTGATTTCACTATTGGCTTTGATACAGCACTAAATACAGTCATTGATGCCATTGATAAAATTCGTGATACAGCCACATCTCATGAACGTACATACGTAGTGGAAGTAATGGGAAGACATGCAGGGGATATTGCCCTTTGGTCAGGTCTTGCAGGCGGAGCTGAATCGATTTTGATTCCTGAAGCAGACTATGACATGGACGAAATTATTGCCAGATTGAGAAGAGGACATGAGCGCGGCAAGAAACACAGTATCATCATCGTCGCAGAAGGCGTAGGCAGCGGTGTCGAATTTGGTAAGAGAATTGAAGAGGAGACAAGCCTTGAAACGCGTGTATCTGTCTTAGGACATATTCAGCGTGGAGGTTCTCCAAGTGCGTTTGACCGAGTGCTCGCAAGTCGCTTAGGAGCGTATGCAGTAGAACTTCTTCTTGAAGGAAGAGGCGGACGCTGTGTAGGCATTCAAAGCAACGAACTCGTTCATCACGATATTTTAGACATCTTAGATAAAAAGCATACAGTCGATCAAAATATGTACCGACTTTCACAAGAGCTCTCTATATAAAACGAGAAGACCTTAGGAGGAACAGTAATGAGAAAGACAAAAATCGTTTGTACAATCGGTCCAGCAAGTGAAAGCATTGAAAAGCTGACTGAATTGATTGAAGCAGGAATGAATGTAGCCAGACTAAACTTCTCTCATGGAGATTTTGAAGAGCATGGTGCACGTATTGAAAACATTCGCAAAGCAGGTAAAACTTTAGGCAAGGACATTGCGATCCTTCTTGATACAAAAGGTCCAGAGATCCGTACACGTACAGTTGAAAACGGCTCAATTGAGTTAGTTGCTGGTGCTGATCTTATCGTGAGTATGGAAGACATTGTGGGAAACACTGAAAAAATCAGTGTGACGTACGAAGATTTAATTCATGATGTAGAAGTGGGCTCAACCATTTTATTAGATGATGGTCTGATTGGTCTAGAAGTAAAAGAATTAAATAAGGACCGAAAAGAAATCGTCACAAAAGTGATGAATACAGGTACACTGAAAAACAAAAAAGGTGTCAACGTACCAGGTGTGAGTGTGAACTTGCCGGGTATTACAGAAAAGGATGCCAATGATATTCTGTTTGGAATTGAACAAGGTGTCGATTTCATCGCAGCTTCTTTTGTAAGACGAGCTTCTGATGTTCTTGAGATTCGTGAGCTGCTTGAAAAGAACAACGCAGCTGACATTCAAATCATTCCGAAGATTGAAAACCAAGAGGGCGTTGATAACATCGATGAAATCCTTGAGGTATCAGATGGACTGATGGTCGCGCGTGGAGATCTTGGTGTAGAGATTCCGGCAGAAGAAGTACCACTTGTTCAAAAAATGCTAATCAAAAAATGCAACCGTTTAGGCAAGCCTGTCATCACAGCAACTCAAATGCTGGATAGCATGCAGCGTAACCCGCGTCCAACTCGTGCAGAAGCAAGTGATGTGGCAAATGCTATTTTTGATGGTACAGATGCGATCATGCTATCTGGTGAAACAGCAGCAGGAACATATCCAGTTGAAGCTGTGCAAACGATGCACAACATTGCCTCACGTTCAGAGGAAGCACTTAACTATAAAGCGATCCTTTCTCGCAGAAGCGAAGAAGTAGAAGTCAGCATTACAGATGCGATCGGTCAATCTGTTGCGCACACAGCTATGAAGCTTGATGTGGCGGCAATTGTGACACCTACTGAGAGCGGTCATACAGCGAGAATGATTTCAAAATATAGACCAAAAGCACCAATCGTAGCAGTCACAGCAAACGAATCAGTGGCAAGAAAACTTTCACTCGTATTCGGTGTATTTGCAAAGAGCGGTTCAAAAACGACATCTACTGATGAAATGCTTGAGAATGCAGTAGAAAAGTCAATTGAAACAGGCTATGTAAGACATGGTGATTTAATCGTGATTACAGCTGGTGTGCCAGTTGGTGAAACAGGTACAACCAACTTAATGAAAGTGTATGTTGTCGGTGACATCATTGCGAAGGGTCAAGGAATTGGCCGCAAATCTGCATTTGGACCGGTTGTTATTGCACAAAGCGGAAAAGAAGCAGAGGAAAAAATGTACGATGGTGCGATACTTGTCGCAAACTGCACAGATCGTGATATGATGGGTGCTTTAGAAAAAGCATCTGCCCTTATCACGGAAGAAGGCGGTTTAACAAGCCATGCAGCAGTCGTTGGGCTTAGCCTTGGCATTCCAGTGATTGTTGGCCTTGACAGTGCCACAACACTTCTAAAAGAAGGCGAAGAGATTACAGTAGATCCAGCACGCGGAGCGATCTACAAAGGCCGTGCAAGCGTCCTTTAAATCACACACGAGGGGAGTTATCTGACTCCTCTCTTTTTTTATGTTACACTAAAAAAAGTAAACAGCTTTCGATGAAAGAGACCCCATGAGGTGATATGGCTTGAAAAAATATTTTCTACTATTATTGATTCTGTTCCCAGCAGTTGAAATTAGTTTATTTTTAATCTCAAGTAACATCATTGGTATTTTACCAACGATGCTAGTCATTGTGCTGACAAGTGCACTAGGTGCTTACTTTGCAAGGAAACAAGGAATAGAAGCATTTCAGAAAGTGCAGCGAGATTTACAGTATGGCAAAATGCCAGGGGCCACCATTGTCGATGGATTCTGCATTCTGATTGGCGGGTTACTGCTGCTCATTCCTGGATTCCTTTCAGATCTGATTGGGGCTGTGCTGCTCATTCCCATGACAAGAAAACGAATCAAACCGCTCTTTGAGCGCTGGCTTAGAAATATGTCTAATCGCAAACGCTATACGATTATTCGCTAAAGAGACCTTCGCATCAGGTCTCTTTTACTTTTGCGCACCATACCGAATGTACTGATAAAGGTCTCTGAAAACCCCTGCATTACGAAACGCCTGCCAAACGACAAGAGAAGCGGGACCGAGTGCAAGTCCAAGAAAACCAAAGCATTTTAACCCGACAAACAGCGCCACAAGTGTTGCTAAAGGATTAAGACCGATTGATTTACTTAAGACTTTTGGCTCTGATATTTGTCTTTGAATGAGCACCACAATATACAAAATGCCCAGTCCAATGGCGAGTGAAAGATTTCCTGTCATGGCGGAGTAAATGATCCACGGAAGAAAAACCGTGCCACTCCCGATGTAAGGAAGTAAATCAACTAGACCAATACATAGAGCAATCACAATCGCATGTTCGACCTTTAAGATGAAAAGTCCAATCAGCACGATCCCAATGGTCATGGCAACAAGGAGAAGCTGGGCCTTCATAAAGCCAGAAATGGCTTTTTTGATTTCAGATAAAATGGCACGTGTATGAAGCATCCATTTGGCGGGAAAGATACGAGAACCATATTTTTTTAACGTAAACCAATCTTTTGTGATAAAAAAAGTCGCTAGTGCGGAAAATAAAAGTGTCGCTGCTGCATCAGGCAAAAGACCTAAAAAAGCTGGAATGAATTCAAGAGTTTTTGAAAGGAAAGTCCCGATTTTTGCCGCTGCTTCGTCACCAAGTGCTTGGATTTGTCCTAAAATCGATTCCTTTTGACCTGCTTGAAGTGTATTAAATTGAGCAGTCAAATCATGATATAAAGGCAAAATCTGATCTGTAAAAAAACGTTCCACGATCCCAATCAGTTGATCAAGATGACCTGGCATTACCTTTGCTAAATAAGCACTTCCTGAAATGATTTCAGCCACTAAAAGTGTCATGAATCCGGCTGCTACCACTAAAAAGAGTAATAGCACAATGATGACAACAAAACCTCTTGGCATCCCGGTCATGTTTTCGATTTTGCATACGGCTGGATGAATCAAACACGACACGGCAAATGCAATCCAAAATGGATATAAAAACGGAAAAGACTGATATAAAAAAACAACCGCACAAACGGCGATGCTGAAAATCATCAAACTTCGCAAAAAAATGCCCACATAAGTGTGATTCACACAATCCCCTCCAAAAAACAAGCATGTCCGATACTTCATTTTATTCAAAAAGATTAGTAATATGAAAAGGTCGCAATAAAAAGAAAGAAAGGAGCGGCGTATGTTTACTCAAGCAAATTTGTTTTTGTTTCTTTTACTCGTTATTGCACTTATTGCAAAAAACAATTCCTTAATTTTAGCGGTCTCTGTGCTGATTGCCATTAAGCTGATTGGCCTGGATCAAAAAATATTCCCGGTTCTGCAATCAAAAGGTATCAATTGGGGTGTGACGGTCATCACGATCGCTGTGCTTGTACCGATCGCAACAGGGGACATTGGATTTAAACAGCTTGGAGAAGCGATGAAATCTTCCTATGCTTGGATAGCTCTTGGAGCGGGTATATTAGTAGCATTAATTGCAAAAAACGGCATTGTGCTACTCGAAAACGATCCGCATATCACAGCAGCACTTGTATTCGGTACGATTTTGGCAGTCAGCTTATTCAAAGGTGTGGCTGTTGGCCCGCTGATTGGTGCTGGAATTGCCTATTTAGCGATGCAAGCAGTGAAATTTTTCAGCGGTTAAAAAGAGAGTGGCTCATGCCACTTTCTTTTGATATTTTTTCTGACGTGAGCTTTTGCAAAAAAACATAATTAAATATATTAAAAGAAGCAAAATCCCTTTATTCCATGCCCGAACCGGAAGGCTGGAAAAAAAAATATCAAAAAAAATTATAGTTAAACATTTAACAAATGTCTGATTATTGTTTATAATGGGAATAGGCTTAATTTTGAACTCATTGATCAAACACGAGATATGAGGCTAAAAGCGCTCTAACCGTATAGGTAAATGTAAGCATTTTCTTTTCTAAACCTGCCAGCCTATTTTGGTTGGATAGCGCTTTCAAAAAGCGAGAATTTTGCAACGAAGGGGAATCTTTTTAAAAAGGGGAGATTGAACATGACAGCAACAAGAGGTCTTGAAGGTATCGTGGCAACAACTTCATCCGTAAGCTCAATTATTGATGATACTCTTACTTATGTAGGGTACAATATCGATGATTTAACTGAAAAAGCGACTTTCGAAGAAATTGTCTACCTGTTATGGCACTTAAAGCTGCCGAATGAGCAGGAGCTAAGCGAGTTAAAGCAGCAGCTCAATGAAAATGCTCATATTCCGCAAGAGATCATTGAGCACTTTAAATCTTATTCGCTGGATGGGGTTCATCCAATGTCTGCGATTCGTACAGCGGTATCCTTATTAGGTTTACTTGATGACGAATCAGAGATTATGGACAAAGAAGCGAATTACAGAAAAGCCATTCGCTTACAAGCGAAAATTTCTGGACTTGTCGCTGCATTCTCACGTATTCGAAAGGGACTTGAGCCTGTACAGCCAAAAGAAGAATACAGCTATGCTGCAAACTTCTTATATATGCTAAACGGCGAAGAGCCTTCACCAGTAGAAATTGAAGCGATTGATAAAGCGCTTATTCTACATGCGGATCACGAATTAAACGCATCGACATTTACAGCACGCGTATGTGTTGCTACACTATCAGATATCTACTCTGGTGTAACAGCGGCTATCGGCGCATTGAAAGGACCACTTCATGGCGGCGCGAATGAAGGCGTAATGAAGATGCTGTCAGAAATTGGCGAAGTTGAAAACGTAGATTCCTATATTCATGGTAAGCTAGAGAAGAAAGAGAAAATTATGGGCTTTGGCCACCGCGTTTACCGCCAGGGTGACCCGCGTGCAAAACATTTAAAAGAAATGAGCCAGCGCTTAACAAATCTCACAGGCGAGCCAAAATGGTATGAAATGTCTGTACGCGCAGAGGAAATCGTGACATCAGAGAAAAATCTTCCACCAAATGTTGATTTTTATTCTGCTTCTGTCTATCACAGTCTTGGGATTGATCATGACTTGTTTACACCAATTTTCGTGATCAGCCGATTCTCTGGATGGATTGCTCACATTTTAGAGCAATATGACAACAACCGTCTGATCCGTCCAAGAGCTGACTATATTGGACCTGATCTTCAAACGTTTGTTCCGATCAGTGAAAGAGACTAATGTTTATAGAATAGCGGAGGCTGATCCATCTAAACCAATCAGCCTCCATATCAACAAAAAACGAATCACGTGAAAAACTTCTTGGCTTGCAGACATCAAGCTTGGAAGTTTCAAATATTCACTACATAACCTGGGAGGTAATATCATTGTCACAAGGCGAAAAAATTACAGTTACTGGCGGCGTATTGAATGTACCAAATAATCCAATTATCCCGTTTATCGAAGGGGACGGAATCGGTCCTGACATTTGGAAAGCAGCATCAAGAGTTCTTGAAGCAGCTGTAGAAAAAGCATATAAAGGTGAAAAGCAAATCACTTGGAAAGAAGTATATGCAGGTGAAAAAGCTTATAATAAAACGGGCGAGTGGCTTCCAGAGCAAACACTTGAAGACATTCGTGAATATTTAATCGCGATCAAAGGACCACTGACAACACCAATTGGCGGAGGAATCCGTTCATTGAACGTGGCACTAAGACAAGAGCTTGATTTATTCACATGCTTACGTCCAGTTCGCTGGTTCCAAGGCGTACCATCTCCTGTGAAACGTCCAGAAGACACAGACATGGTCATCTTCCGTGAAAACACTGAAGACATCTATGCAGGAATTGAGTATGCAAAAGGATCAGACGAAGTGAAGAAGTTAATCGACTTCTTGAAAAACGAATTAGGTGTGAATAAAATCCGTTTCCCAGAAACATCAGGTATCGGAATCAAACCAGTTTCTGAAGAAGGAACATCTCGTCTTGTCAGAGCAGCGATCCAATATGCGATTGACCAAGGCCGTAAATCTGTGACACTTGTTCACAAAGGAAACATCATGAAATTTACAGAAGGAGCCTTCAAAAACTGGGGCTACGAAGTGGCTGAAAAAGAGTTCGGCGACAAAGTCTTTACATGGGCACAATATGATCGTATTGTAGAACAAGATGGAAAAGATGCGGCAAACAAAGCGCAAAGTGAAGCAGAAGCTGCTGGCAAAATCATTGTCAAAGACAGCATTGCAGATATTTTCCTTCAACAAATTTTAACTCGTCCAGCTGAGTTCGATGTTGTCGCAACAATGAACTTAAACGGAGACTACATCTCTGATGCACTTGCAGCACAAGTTGGTGGAATTGGTATCGCACCTGGTGCAAATATCAACTACGAAACAGGACACGCTATTTTTGAAGCGACTCACGGAACAGCACCGAAATATGCTGGTCTTGATAAAGTGAATCCATCTTCTGTTCTTCTATCAGGCGTGCTTTTACTTGAGCACCTTGGATGGCAAGAAGCTGCTGATCTAGTGATTCAATCTGTTGAAAAAACAATTGCATCTAAAGTCGTCACGTACGATTTTGCTAGATTAATGGACGGTGCAACAGAAGTGAAATGTTCTGAGTTTGCTGACGAGCTCATCAAAAACTTGTCTTGATTCTTAAACTTTAAAGTTAAAGGGGAAAAAGGAAATGGCAAACAAGCGTAAAAAAGTATCTGTCATCGGAGCAGGCTTTACTGGAGCAACTACAGCATTTCTAACAGCTCAAAAAGAATTAGCGGATGTCGTATTAGTGGATATCCCTCAGCTTGAGAACCCGACAAAAGGGAAAGCACTTGACATGCTGGAAGCAAGTCCTGTTCAAGGCTTCGATGCGAATATTACAGGAACTTCTAACTACGAAGATACAGCCGGTTCTGATGTCGTGGTCATTACGGCAGGAATTGCAAGAAAGCCGGGAATGAGCCGTGACGACCTCGTGTCAACAAATGAAAAAATCATGCGCAGTGTGACACGTGAAATCGTTAAATATTCTCCAGAAGCGATCATTGTTGTGTTAACAAACCCTGTTGATGCAATGACATATGCAGTTTATAAAGAATCAGGATTACCAAAAGAAAAAGTCATCGGACAATCAGGAATTCTTGATACAGCACGTTTCCGTACGTTCGTTGCTCAAGAATTAAACCTATCTGTGAAAGATGTGACGGGCTTTGTTCTTGGGGGACATGGGGACGACATGGTTCCTCTTGTACGTTACTCTTATGCAGGCGGTATCCCGCTGGAAACATTAATTCCTAAAGAGCGAATTGATGCAATTGTTGAAAGAACAAGAAAAGGCGGCGGTGAAATCGTCAACCTATTAGGTAACGGTAGTGCGTATTATGCACCTGCTGCTTCACTCGTTGAAATGGTTGAGGCGATCTTAAAAGATCAACGCCGCGTCATGCCGACGATTGCATACCTTGAAGGTGAATATGGCTACGAAGGCATTTACCTTGGCGTTCCAACAATCGTAGGTGGAAACGGCCTTGAGCAGATCATCGAGCTTGAGCTGACAGAAGAAGAAAGAAGTCAGCTTGACCGTTCTGTTGAATCTGTAAAGAACGTCATGAAAGTATTGTCTTAATATGAATAAAAAAGAAGGCTTCTCGTATGAGGAGTCTTCTTTTTGTTTACAAAGCCAATCTTGTCGAAATTTTAAATTGTTCTCTTGTTAAGCTTTCGTTAAAATGAAAGAGAAAGCATGACTTCTCGCTTTTCACATAAGATACAAAAAACCGGATGCAGGGGAAATCACTAATTGGAGGCACAACATGAATAAAAAAATATTAGTTGTGGATGATGAAGAATCAATTGTAACACTTCTAAGCTATAACCTTGAAAGGGCGGGCTACGATGTCGTCACAGCAAGAGACGGAGAAGAAGCGCTTGAAAAAGCAGCAAGTGAACAGCCTGATCTGATTGTGCTTGATTTAATGCTTCCGAAAATGGACGGCATTGAAGTGTGCAAACAACTGAGAATTCAAAAAATGATGTTCCCTATTTTAATGCTGACAGCAAAGGACGATGAATTTGATAAGGTGCTCGGTCTTGAACTTGGGGCCGATGATTACATGACAAAACCTTTCAGTCCTAGAGAAGTGGGTGCTCGGGTAAAAGCCATTTTGAGAAGAGCACAGCAATCTCAGCCGACTCCAGTGCAAGAAGAGAAGGAAGAGATCATTGCAGACCAAATCAAAATTGGAGACCTGCGCATTTTACCTGAACATTACGAAGTCTATTTCCAAGAAGAACGTCTAGAGCTTACGCCAAAGGAATTTGAACTGCTTCTTTATTTGGCTAAGCATAAAGGCCGTGTCCTTACGCGTGATCTATTGTTAAGTGCGGTTTGGAATTATGACTTTGCAGGTGATACTCGTATTGTGGATGTGCATATCAGCCACTTGCGGGACAAAATTGAAAAGAACACGAAAAAACCAACATATATTAAAACCATTCGAGGCTTAGGCTACAAATTGGAGGAGCCAAAGCCAAATGAGTAAAGTGAGAACCCGCCTTTTTTCTGGGCTCATTTTTCTCTTGTTTATTGTGTTTGTTGCGCTTGGTCTTTTCTTGGATCATATGTTTCATATTTTCTATGAAACAAAATTAACCGAACGAATGGAAAAGGAATCGAGTTTTCTCCTTTCTTCTATGAATGTTGAAGATTTGAATGCGGAGCAAAACAAGAAGATTCTCAATCAAGCAAAGCAACATCTCGATATGAATGCGTCGATTGTGGACGTGAAGGGGAATATCATACATACAACGGGTCAAGCAGAACAAAGGGCTGTCATTTTAAACACACTGAAAAGTGAGCAGCTCCAAACAAAAGGAACGTTCATTGAGGATGAGAAGGATTCGCTGTTTCATTATGCAGTCCCAATGATGAAACAAAACGAACCGGCGGGATATTTATTTCTTCATGCTTCATTCCAGCCTTTGAATGAGATTGATGGTCAGCTCTGGCTTGCATTAGCCTTTTGTCTTGGTTCAGCCATTATTATCATCGTCTTTTTTGGCTATCGCATGTCGATGAAGTATGTAAAGCCGATTGATTATGCCACAAAGGTGGCCAAACAGCTTGAACGAGGGAACTATGATACAAATAACTATGAAGAGCTGATCATTGAAACAAGTGAACTCAATACATCAATGAAGCGTCTGGCAGAAAGTCTTCAAGACATGACAAGCGCTGGCGAAATGCAGCGAGATCGTCTGCAAACAGTCATTGAAAACATTGGAGCGGGGATTATTTTGATTGATAAAATGGGCTATATTCACTTAGTCAATCGAACATTCCGCAAGCAATTCAAAGTGCAAAAACATATTTACATGCACAAGCTGTATCATGAAGCCTTTACCCATGAAGAGATTATTGAGTTAATAGACGAAATTTTCATGACAGAAACCAAGGTCCGAAAGTTTTTACGTCTCGCTGTTGACATCGAGCGCCGTTATTTCCAAGTCGATGGTGTTCCGATCTTAAGTACGGACGATGAATGGAAAGGAATTGTTCTTGTCTTTCATGATGTGACAGAAACAAAGCAGCTAGAACAGATGCGAAAAGACTTTGTCGCTAACGTGTCACATGAATTAAAGACACCGATCACATCAATTAAAGGCTTTTCTGAAACACTTCTGGATGGTGCCATTGACGATAAAGAAGCGCTGACACAATTTTTGTCCATCATCCTAAAAGAGAGTATTCGTTTAGAAACGCTCATCCAAGACTTACTTGATCTCTCGAAAATTGAACAGCAGCATTTTAAGCTGAATATTCAAGAAGCCAATGCGACAGAAATCATTCAAGAGATTGAAGTACTGCTAAAACAAAAGGCTGCTGAAAAAGGCATTGACCTACAAGTGCGTGTCCCGAAAGAGCCGGTCTATGTCATGGCAGATCCGCTGAGATTAAAACAAATTTTCCTCAACCTGATCAATAATGCCCTCACCTATACACCAGAGGGAGGAAGTGTCACGATCACAGCAAGACAGAGGAAAGACAGCTATGAATTTGATGTAGCAGATACAGGGATCGGTATGAAAAAGAGTGAGATTCCAAGAATATTCGAGAGGTTTTATCGAATTGATAAAGATCGAAGTAGAAACTCAGGCGGTACAGGGCTTGGTCTTGCCATTGTCAAACACCTTGTCGAAGCACATGAAGGAACGATTTCTGTTCATAGCAAACAAGGCAAAGGGACGACGTTTACCGTTAGTTTAAAGTCAAAATAGAGAAGAATGGAAAGTGGCGTTAAAATTTACATGATCTTTACAATGAATTCATGTTTTGTTAATCAATCATTGGTAGGATGAATAGGAACCCCTTCATCCAAGGAGCCAATTTTGGAAGGACGAAAACACTTGTTGTTTTCGTCCCTTTTTTATGCAGGCTCGTCTATTTTCTTTTCAAAATAAACTTTGATAAAATGAACATACAATGTGCGAAAGAGACGGCTGAGCCGGCTCAGTCGATGGAGGATTAAAAGATGACAGATCAAAAGAAATTAGTACTTGTGGATGGAAACAGTCTCGCTTATCGAGCCTTTTTTGCTTTGCCGCTATTATCCAATGATAAAGGCGTACATACAAATGCCATTTATGGCTTTGCGATGATCTTAATGAAGATGCTGGAAGACGAGAAGCCGACTCATATGCTCGTAGCATTTGATGCGGGTAAAACCACCTTCCGTCACGAGACCTTTAAGGAATATAAAGGCGGAAGACAAAAAACTCCGCCAGAACTATCAGAACAAATGCCGTTCATCCGTGAGCTATTAGATGCTTATCAAGTGAAAAGGTACGAGCTTCCGCAATACGAGGCAGATGACATTATCGGCACACTGGCTGTAGAGGCAGAAAAGGACGGCTTTGAGGTCAAAATCTTCTCAGGAGATAAAGACTTAACGCAGCTTTCAACAGACCATACAACAGTAGCCATTACGAAAAAAGGTATCACAGAAGTAGAATATTACACACCGGCCCATATTGAAGAGAAATACGGCCTCAGACCAGATCAAATCATCGACATGAAAGGGCTGATGGGAGACTCATCAGACAATATCCCTGGCGTGCCTGGTGTCGGTGAAAAAACAGCGATCAAATTACTAAAGCAGTTTGAAACGGTTGAAAATCTGCTTGATCATATTGACGAAGTCAGCGGGAAAAAGCTAAAAGAAAAGCTTGAAGAATATAAAGAACAAGCGGTGATGAGTAAAAAGCTGGCGACGATTCTCGTAGAAGCACCAATAGATGTGTCAAGCAAAGAGCTCGCCTATGAAGGTCCTCACATGGAGCAGGTCATCTCGCTTTATAAAGAACTGGGCTTTCAAACGCTGCTAGAGCGTTTAGGAGAAGCGCCAGAATCAGATGAACCGGTAGAAATAGACGAACTAGACGTGAAGAAAATGACAGATGTCACGGAGGACATGCTGACAGATCACGCTGCACTTGTGGTAGAACAGCTAGGAGACAATTATCACGAAGCCGATTTGATAGGGTTTGCGATCCATAATGAGAACGGTGCATTTTTTATGACAAAAGAAGATGCTCTTCAATCTGAAGCGTTTAAACAATGGGTACAGGATGAAACGAAGAAGAAATGGGTCTTTGATTCCAAAAGAGCGGTTGTTGCGCTCAGATGGCATGATGTTGATCTTAAAGGTGTCGATAACGATGTCCTGCTCGCTTCCTATGTGGTCAATCCGCAGAAATCCTATGAGGACGTTGCAAGTGTGGCGAAGGAATATGGCCTGAACATAGCCCTTTCCGATGAAAAAGTTTACGGCAAAGGAGCGAAACAGGCGATTCCACCTGAAGAAGAGCTAAAAGACCATCTTGGAAGAAAAGCAGCAGCGATCTCTGCGCTGCATGATTTGACCCTTGAAGCGTTAGAAAAAAATGATCAGCATGAGCTGTATGAAGATTTAGAGCTGCCACTTGCCCTCATCTTAGGTGAAATGGAATCTCTTGGGGTAAAAGTGGATGTTGAACGTCTTCAGAAAATGGGTGAAGAACTCACGAAGAAGCTGAAGGAATATGAAGAAACCATTCATCGGTTAGCAGGAGAAACATTTAACATCAATTCACCGAAGCAACTTGGTGTGATTTTATTTGAAAAATTAGGACTACCTATTATCAAAAAGACCAAAACAGGCTACTCTACGTCTGCGGATGTCCTTGAAAAGCTTGAAGACAAGCACGAAATTATTCGGTCCATTCTGCATTACCGTCAAATAGGAAAGCTGCAATCCACTTATGTGGAAGGCTTAATGAAAGTGACGCGCAAAGATACGCATAAAGTGCACACAAGATTTAATCAGGCACTTACACAAACAGGAAGACTAAGCTCAACAGACCCAAACCTTCAAAACATCCCGATTCGTTTAGAAGAAGGCCGAAAGATTCGTCAAGCGTTCGTCCCGTCAAAAGAAGGCTGGCTCATGTTTGCGGCTGATTATTCTCAAATTGAGCTGCGTGTACTCGCGCACATTTCTCAAGATGAGAACTTGATTGAAGCCTTTACGCAAGATATGGATATTCACACGAAAACAGCAATGGATGTGTTCCATGTCTCAGAAGAAGAAGTGACTTCCTCTATGAGAAGACAGGCCAAAGCTGTCAACTTCGGAATCGTGTATGGAATTAGTGATTATGGACTGTCTCAAAACCTTGGGATCACAAGAAAAGAAGCAGCGGCCTTCATTGAACGTTATTTAACAAGCTTTAAAGGCGTGAAAACCTATATGGAGGACATCGTGCAGGAAGCAAAACAAAAAGGGTATGTGACCACGCTTCTTAAACGTAGACGATATATTCCAGATATTACAAGTCGCAATTTTAATGTGAAAAGCTTTGCGGAAAGAACGGCAATGAACACACCGATCCAAGGCAGTGCCGCCGATATCATCAAAAAAGCGATGATTGATATGGCACGAAAGTTAAAAGAAGAGAACCTGCAGACAAATCTGTTATTGCAAGTGCACGATGAATTGATCTTTGAAGCGCCAAAAGAAGAAATCGCCATATTAGAAAAAATCGTCCCTGAAGTCATGGAAAATGCACTTCAGCTCGATGTGCCGCTAAAAGTCGATTTCGCTTCAGGTCCATCTTGGTACGACGCAAAATAAAGAATAAAGAGAGAAAAAAGGAGCGAGGAGCATGCCGGAATTACCAGAGGTTGAGACCGTCCGGCGCACTCTTCAGCGGTTAGTCAAAGGAAAAACGATTGAAACGGTCGATATCAAATGGCCAAATATCATCAAACGTCCTGGGGAACCGGAAGAGTTCGCTAGAAGGATGGTAGGAGAAACCATTCAAACCATTGAAAGAAGAGGGAAGTTTCTACTCTTTCATTTAGACCACTATGTGATGGTCTCCCATTTAAGAATGGAAGGGAAATACCGTGTACATGAAACTGGTGAGCCTTATGATAAACATGTACACGTCGTCTTTACGTTCACAGATGGTACCGAACTTCGGTACCATGATGTCCGTAAATTTGGGACGATGCATCTATTTCAGCCAGGCGAAGAAAAAAAAGAACTTCCGCTATCACAGCTGGGATATGAACCTTTTTCAGACTCATTTACACCAGAATATTTATGGGAGCAATTAAAGAAAACCTCCCGCGTGGTCAAAACGGCTTTACTTGATCAAAAGATTGTGGTTGGCCTCGGTAACATTTATGTAGATGAAGTGCTGTTTAAATCAGGCATTCATCCAGAAACAAAAGCGAATCAGCTAAGTCTTGCATCTTGCAAGGTGCTCCACAAACATATTATTGACACGCTTCAAGTGGCTGTTGATGCAGGAGGTAGCACCATTCGTTCCTACATCAATTCACAAGGTGATATTGGGACTTTTCAATTACAGCTTCTTGTATATGACCGGCGGGGAGAACCTTGCCAGACGTGCGGCAGTATCATAGAGAAAACAGTGGTGGGAGGGCGCGGCACTCATTTTTGTGTGACCTGCCAAAAACGCCCTTCATAAAGGTAAGCCGTCAGCATGCTTCCTTTTTGCCATGCATACGATAAAAAACATTCTTTTTTCAGCAAGGTGTAGACTGACACACAGCCCACCTGCTCTTCATATAGTGAAGAAGAGTCTAAGGACGCCTAGAGACTCTTGATCATCGTTGCATGAACAGAAAGGAAGAGTACAGGTATGATTTCGTTTTCGCTTCTGTTTTTAGCTATTGCCGTCAGCATTGACAGCTTTTCTGTAGGTTTTACGTATGGTCTTCGCAAGATGAGGATTCCATTTAAAGCCATCGTTATTATTGCTTGCTGTTCAGGAATTGTGTTGCTCATTTCCATGCTGATTGGCAGCCTGCTCACAACATTCCTCCCTGTCTCAGTGACAGATAAACTGGGTGGAGGCATTTTAATTGCCATCGGACTT
Source organism: Bacillus sp. AK25 (assembly GCF_048270685.1). Classification (NCBI taxonomy): domain Bacteria; kingdom Bacillati; phylum Bacillota; class Bacilli; order Caryophanales; family Bacillaceae; genus Bacillus; species Bacillus sp. AK25. The sequence continues at coordinate 2,528,000 of NZ_JBLUWC010000001.1, read as the reverse complement.
TGGGTTCTGTATCAATTTTATAAACCAGCGAAAGAGCGTGATTTGCTCCTTCATGAAAAAACACTTCTCAATGTAGAAGTGCAGTCTCTTGGGCTTGTCATTCATATTTTGCGAAAGCCTACAAGTGCAGATATTGACCGCTCTGGCACCATTAATGGAATGGAAGCGGTGCTTCTTGGAATTGCTTTATCCATCGATGCATTTGGTGCAGGGATTGGTGCAGCGATTCTTGGTTTTTCTCCAATTGTCATGAGCATCACGGTCGCTGTGATGAGTTCTCTTTTTGTATGCATCGGACTGCGTGCAGGTCATTATTTGGCCAATTGGCGCTGGATCGATAAACTCGCATGCTTACCAGGGCTGTTGCTCATTTTAATTGGGGTGTGGAAGCTGTAAAGGAGGAAACGAATTGACGCTCGTCATTGGATTAACAGGCGGGATTGCTAGCGGAAAAAGCACAGTCTCGCAGATGATAAAAGAGAAAGGCATTCGGGTGGTGGATGCTGATATCATTGCAAAAGAAGCGGTTTCTAAAGGATCGGCTGCCCTTCATCAAATCGTTCAAACTTTTGGTGAAGAGGTTCTTCTGCCAAATGGTGAACTGAACCGGCAGCAGCTTGGAGCGATCATTTTTTCTGATGAAGAGAAAAGAAAAAAGCTCAATGCCATCGTTCATCCTGAAGTCAGAAAGGAAATGCTCGAGCAGCGTGATGAAGGGGTGAGCAACAATGAAACATTTGTTGTGCTTGATATCCCGCTCCTATTCGAGAGCAAGCTGGAAGGGCTAGTCGACCGCATCATCGTTGTGTACACGACGCCTGAATTGCAGCTGTCGCGGCTCATGAATCGAAACGACCTGAGCGAGGAAGAAGCACTGAATCGCATTCACTCCCAGCAGTCTCTTGAGGAAAAATGCCAAAAAGCAGACCGCGTGATAGAAAACACAAAAGATCTTGCTTTTATGAGAAAGCAATTAGAGAACATATTAAACGAATGGGAACATACAGATAAGTAAGAGTACATACAGTACTCTTCTTTTTTTATGCTTTTTTCGTCAATTTCATTGCAAAGAACAGCCCTTTTTTGAAAATATACGTTTATATACTGGCAATTACATTCTAATGTGATATACTAATTTCATAAATAAATTTATTGAGTATAACACATAATAGAGGAGTGACCTGTTCATGAAGGTAAAAGCAGCGATCAATGGGTTTGGCAGAATTGGACGCATGGTCTTCAGAAAAGCAATGCTTGATGATCAAATTCAAATTGTAGCGGTGAACGCAAGCTATCCTGCCGAAACGCTAGCACATTTAATTAAATATGACACAAATCATGGACGTTACGAATGCGATGTGACAGCAGAAGATGACGCGTTGATTGTCAATGGCAAAAGAGTGCTTTTGCTCAATAATAGAGACCCAAAGCAGCTTCCATGGGGAGAGCTTGGGATTGATATCGTGATCGAAGCAACAGGGAAATTTAATTCAAAAGATCAAGCGATGGGCCATATAGATGCCGGAGCGAAAAAGGTCGTACTTACAGCTCCAGGTAAAAATGAAGACGTTACAATTGTAATGGGTGTCAATGAGGATGATCTTGATCCTGAAAAGCACATCGTTATTTCAAACGCATCATGTACAACAAACTGTTTAGCACCAGTTGTCAAATTGTTAGATGATGAATTTGGCATCGACAACGGTTTAATGACAACGGTTCATGCTTATACAAATGATCAAAAAAATATCGACAACCCCCACAAGGATTTGCGCCGGGCAAGAGCATGTGCCCAGTCCATCATTCCAACGACGACGGGTGCCGCTAAAGCGCTTTCTTTAGTGCTGCCGCACATGAAAGGGAAATTACATGGACTTGCACTTCGAGTGCCAGTTTCTAATGTATCGATGGTTGATCTTGTGGTCGACTTGAAAAAAGATGTCACAGCAGAAGAGGTCAATGCTGCCTTTGCAACGGCTTCAAAAACATCTCTTGCTGGCATATTAGACTACACAGATGAACCACTTGTCTCCACAGACTTTAACACAAACCCTTATTCTGCTGTCGTTGATGGACTTACAACGATGGTGATGGAAGGCAGAAAAGTAAAAGTTCTTGCATGGTATGACAATGAATGGGGCTATTCTTGCAGAGTGGTTGATCTTGTAAAGTTTGTTGGTTCCCAGATGAAAGAGCTTTCAGCTGTTTGAAATGAAGAAGACTGAACGTCCCTTTTCAAGAAATGAGAGAAAATCCCACTAAAAACACAGCTTGCAAAATGGGTCTAAACAAAGTATACTATTTTTCGTGAACTTCTTGTTCGCAGACTCATTCGGGTATACTTAAAGGGTTAGGACCTCTTTGGACTAACTTTCCCCCGTGGTATATGTCCGGTCCGGCTGCTTAGAACTTCACTCTTTCATTCTTGTTTAAGGGGGGTCCATGATGGAAACAATCGGACGTCACGTTATCTCCGAGTTATGGGGATGCGACTGTGATAAACTGAACGACATGGATTTTATTGAAAAAACGTTTGTAAATGCAGCTTTGAAATCAGGAGCTGAAGTAAGAGAGGTTGCTTTTCACAAATTTGCACCTCAAGGAGTAAGTGGAGTTGTCATTATTTCTGAATCTCATCTGACAATTCACAGCTTTCCTGAACATGGTTATGCGAGCATAGATGTTTATACTTGCGGCGATCTAGATCCGAATATTGCAGCAGATCATATCGGAGATGAACTAGGTGCTGAAACAAGAGAAAACATCGAAATTCCTCGAGGCATGGGACCTGTACAAGTGAAACAGGCGCAAGCCAAAGCACTGTAAACATAAAAAAGATTGCAATGGGAGCTGGCCAAAAGCATTAAATGCCTTTGTGTTATGCTCCTTTTTATATTTGTTCCATACACGGGCATCCAGCATGATCCAACCTGTCTATACTTTTGTTCTAGGAAAACAAAGGTTTTTTTTATAAAATAAAGAAGAGGGTTTATGACAAAGGGGATACGTGTATGACTTTAGGACAAAAGCTCAAACGATTCATTTCAAATCATACAGAAACATCTGACCATCATCCAGTGTCAGAGCTGAAAAGCCATTACTACAAATCGACACAAACTCAAGCTTTTCAAGCGGTAGAAGCTGTTCTTTCAAGAAACGATTCCTATCAAGTGACATCTGTTTCAGCAGAACGAGGTGAAATCAGCGCAAACATACGAACGCCGAAAAAAGCTTTTCTCGTGGCGACTGTCATTTCAATTCGTCCTTTTGAAACAGCTGTCGATTTTAATGTGACAACAGAAACAGCACTGCCAACAGACTTTGGCTACAGTCAAAAGGCTGTTTTGTCCCTTTATAAAGAACTAGACAAACAACTTCCAAGAAGAGATCGGAGCTGATGAAATGAAATGTCCCACATGTCAGCACCTTGGCACAAGGGTGCTTGATTCAAGACCAGTAGATGAAGGGAAGTCCATCCGTCGGAGAAGAGAGTGTGAAAGCTGTCAATATCGCTTCACGACGTTTGAAAAATTAGAAGAATTGCCATTGATTGTGGTGAAAAAAGAAGGAATTCGAGAAGAATTCAGCCGGGAAAAGATGCTGAGAGGCCTCATCAAAGCGTGTGAAAAACGTCCTGTCGCTTTAAAACAGCTTGAGGATGTCTGTTTTAACATCGAGAAGGAATTGCGTAACCAAGGCATGTCAGAGGTGAAAAGCGAGCTTGTTGGGGAAATGGTGATGGACGAGCTGGCGAAAATTGATGAAGTGTCTTATGTCAGGTTTGCCTCGGTTTACCGTCAGTTTAAAGATATCAATGTGTTTATTGATGAATTAAAAGATTTATTAAAGAAAGAACGCTAAAAAAGAGCTGAAGATTCTTCATGCTCTTTTTCCTGCGTAAAGCGTAAAACACAAAAAGAGTGTACAATGAAGACAACCGTATTAAGGGAGGATCAGCATATGACAGAGCATTGGAAGGAAGTGCTAGCCGTCGATCCGTATGTCGTCAAAAGCGCTTCATTGCTCGGTGACATCGATAGACAGCTTATTACTCTTTTATATCAGCCGCTTATTGGCATGTCCGCTTTCAGTTTATACATGACGCTGTGGGGAGAGCTGGAACAAAATCGAATGTGGGGGAAACCCGCACCTCACCGTCAGCTGATGGTGATGCTGCAAACGAATTTAAATGATATTTTTGAGGAGCGCTTAAAGCTTGAAGCGATCGGATTACTTCGCACATATGAACAGGAAACGGAAGAAGGCAGACTGTTTACATATGAGCTCGTGCCGCCGCTGAGACCGGATGAATTTTTCCAAGACGGTATGCTGAATGTCCTTTTGTATCATCGGGTAGAGAAAGCAAAATATATGCAGCTTCGTGATTATTTTTCTTATCCAGGAGTTCCTGCTGATGCAAAGAACATCTCCCGATCGTTTGAAGAAGTGTTTCACGTCTTGCAGCCAGGAGAGCGCAAGATGACAGAGGAAATTAATCAGGCGTCATCGCTTGACGAGGGCTACGAATATGTGACAGTTGGCTCAAGTCAGCCTGCACCGCTTTCAGATGAATCTTTTGATTTTGATCTCCTGTTAGCAGGCATGTCGGACATGATGATTCCAAGAAAAGCTTTGACAAAGCAAGTGAAAGAGACAATTAAGAAGTTAGCTGTCGTCTATGGCATCACCCCGCTGCAAATGCAAAATATTGTCGCAGGTGCCTGTGGCTCAGATCAGATGATATCAACTGAGGATCTGCGAAAAGCAGCGAGAGACTGGTATCAAATTGAATACAGAGGCGAACAGCCGAAGCTGATTGATCAAAAACAGCCAAGACATTTACGTCACAATGTCACGCAGAATTCAAGTGCAGATGCACCTGATGCGAAATTGATTGAAAAGCTTGATCATATTTCGCCTAGAGAGCTTCTAAAAGATATGGCAGATGGCATTGAGCCGACGTATGCAGACTTAAGAATTGTTGAAGATATTATGCTTGAGCAGCAGCTAGAGCCTGGGGTCATGAATGTCTTGATCTACTATACACTGCTAAAAACGGATATGAAGCTGTCCAAAACATATATGCAGAAAATTGCCGCCCACTGGGTGCGAAAGAAAATTAAAACCGTGGCAGCTGCTATGAAAATTGCCAAAGAAGAGAATAGGCAAATGACAGAATGGGCGCAGCAAAAAAATAAGCGTCAATCATATGGATCAGGAAAAGTGATCCGCGAGGAGAAGCTGCCTGACTGGATGAAAGAAGCTGAAACGAAAGAACAGCCAAAAGAACAGACAGATAACTTGTCTACAGAGGACCTCGAACGAGAAAAAGAAAAATTGTTAGATCAGTTTAATAATATGAAAAAGTACAATGCACATTAATGTGAGGTGAGATGGAGATGAAACCGATCGGTCGTTCATTTGATCAGCTAAAAGGGCGGGTAGATTTTCGCGTGAGATACAATCAGATTAAAGAAAGTGTCCTAGCTGATGAAGATGTAAAAGCTTTTTTAAAGGAGCATCAAGAGGACATCCAAGAAGACATGATCAATCGCAGCTTGAACAGGCTCTTTGAATATGTACAACAATCAAAGGGCTGTTCTTACTGCTTAGAGGAAGAGAATGTAAATGTCATTTTAGACGGGTATCACCCGAAGCTTGTGATCAAAGGTCAGAGCATTGATATTGAATATTCCCCTTGTCCTGTCAAACTGCGGCTTGATAGACAGAAAAAACAGCAAGAACTCATGAAAAGCATGTACATTCCGCAGAATGTTCTTCAAGCGACGTTTGCTGATTTAAATGTGGTTGGAAGACAAGAAGTCATTCAAAAAGTAGGTCAATTCCTGCAAAGTTATGATGAAACAGGTAAGGGCAAAGGCCTCTATTTACATGGGAAGTTTGGGGTCGGAAAAACATTTATTCTGGCAGCAATTGCGCAGCAGTTAGCGGTAAAAGAGTATCCATCTCTCCTTGTATACGTACCTGAATTTGTGAGAGAGTTAAAAAATTCGTTAGCCGATCATACACTCGAAGAGAAGCTGAATATGGTCAAATCAACACCAATTTTAATGCTTGATGATATTGGAGCAGAGTCGATGACAAGCTGGGTACGAGATGAACTTTTAGGAACAATCTTGCAATACCGCATGGCAGAGCAGCTGCCGACTTTTTTCTCTTCTAATTTCTCACCGAATGAGTTAAAGCATCACTTTACGTACTCACAGCGCGGGGAAAAAGAAGAGGTGAAGGCAGCTCGATTAATGGAACGTATTCTCTACCTAGCTGAACCAGTTCTGCTTGAAGGGGAAAATCGCCGTCATTTATAAAAAGATAGGTCACGTGAAGGGGAGCGGATGAAATGAATAAAAGAAAATGGCTGCTTTTCCTCGTGATTGGGGTTCTAGCTGCTGTGTTATGGTGGCTCAACAAACAACATCTTCAACTGTCGCCGAAAGATGTGAAGAATTGGATTCTTCAATTTGGGATGCTGGCTCCCTTTGTCTTTCTTTTCTTATCACTTTTTCGTCCATTTGTGCTTGTCCCTCTCACCGTCTTTTCGCTAGCAGCGGGTTTGGCATTCGGCAGTGTCCTTGGGACCATTTATGCCTTAGCAGGTGCAACAGCAGGTGCAACAGGATCTTTCCTGCTTGCCTCAACCTTCCGTTCAAACAAGCAGGAAACCGAATCAAGCAATCGGAAGCTAAAAGCGGTGACGTCCCGTATTCAAGAGCATGGATTTCTTTATATCCTCTTATTACGCATTGCACCCATTCACTTTGATTTTGTCAGTTATGCCGCAGCAGCTTCACGTGCGAATTATCGTGCATTTGCGGCAGCGACTTTTTTAGGGTTAATACCTGGTACTGTGGCGTTAAATGTCCTTGGATCAAGCTTTGTAAGCGGAAATTATGCCGCCTTAGCGATTGTTTGTTTGATTTATTTGATCTTTATCTCAGTGCCACTGATTTTAAAAAGAAAGATGCCTGATTTATTTTAGGCGTCTATTTTTTATGTTCCCCCCATATATATGTAACAGATGTCGTTAGGGGGGACAAACATGCTTGAAATAATCTTTGAAGATGAATATGATACCGCCGCTTTTTTACATCTTGCTGAACACTTGGACAGTCGGCATCACATTTCGATTCAACAAGGGAAAGACCGGCTTCTCATAGAAGCGAAGAAATCAGGAGAAGCCATAGAGCACATTGTGCGGACATTGCTGATTCACTTTTTTTTGGAATGCAAAGAAAATGAACGCATGCGCAGCATCCTTGAAAACACATACTTATTTAAAGATCCAGAAGAGCAGCACCAAATTCTTTCAATCGCCCATAGCATCATGAAAGGGGATCTAGATGATATCCCTGGAATTCATCAAGACCCGCCGAGGGAGGATCTGTTAAAAAAAGAGCTTGAGACGATTTCTTTACAGAAAGGTGTTTTTTCCATTGGTTCATTTATGACATTTAGGCTCTCAGCGTATGACAGAAGGCTGAAGAACTATGTTGAAGTATCCATCGAAGAATATAAAATGGAACAAGAATATCAAAACTTTATTCAATCCCTTCGAGACTATGTGATGTCAAGAGAACCTAAGCTTGAAAAAGTACATGTTGTGCATCAGGACCGCCTGATGATTTGGGAATTTCGGTACGCTTCTGAGCGTGATCAAAAACAATACATAGACAGACAGTTTGTAAGAGAGCATCCAATGTATATTGATTCGCAGTTGATTGCACCGCTTGTATCCATTGCGCCACAAAAAATTGACCTATTTACAGATGATACAGGTCACTCGATGGTGCAAACCATTCAAAATATTTTTCAAGAAAGAGTTGAGGTATTCCCGCCTCATTCGTTTCAAGAACAGCATGTACAATTTGTTCCTAGCCATTTGGAAAAGAAAAGTGAAAAGCTTTCTTGATTTTCACGAAAAAACGTTTTATAATACGGTGTAACTTCATACAGAGACCGTATTGATAAGGACATGAACAAATGAACACCCGCTTAAAGAGAGGGAAGCCGCGGCTGAAAGCTTCCTAGCAGAGGACCATTTGCTTTACCACCTTTGAACATCAGCTGTGAACTGTTTAGTAATAGCTGACGGGAATTCCCGTTATTGAACCACAAGCCGTATTTGCTTTTGACAAAGCAAGCTGCAAATACGGGAAAAAGGGTGGAACCACGATTCCGTTTATTCAACCTCGTCCCTTTCCAGGGGGCGGGGTTTTTATATTGCCAAAAAAAGGAGTGACTAGAGATGTCAGAACAAATTCAACTTACATTTCCCGATGGAGCAGTCAAGGAGTTTGACAAAACAGCTACAACAGAAGACATCGCGGCATCAATCAGCCCAGGCCTAAAGAAAAAAGCGCTTGCCGGTAAATTGAACGGCAAAGAAATAGATCTGCGTACGCCGCTGTTAGAAAGTGGAACAATTGAGATCATCACAGATAAGAGTGAAGAAGCGCTCGATATTATGCGCCACAGCACAGCGCATTTACTAGCACAGGCAATCAAACGCATTTATGGAAAAGAGCATCACGTCCAGTTTGGCGTAGGCCCTGTCATCGAAAATGGCTTTTACTATGATGTCGACATCGATGTAGCGATTACACCTGAAGATTTACCAAAGATTGAAAAAGAAATGAAAAAAATCATTAACAGCAATTTGCCGATTGAGCGCATTGAAGTTTCAAGAGAAGAAGCGAAAGCACGCTTTGAAGCAATTGGCGATGAATTGAAGCTCGAGCTGTTAGAGGCAATCCCAGAAGGAGAAGCCGTCACAATTTATGAACAGGGTGAATTCTTCGATCTATGCCGCGGTATTCACTTGCCATCTACAGGGAAAATCAAAGAGTTCAAGCTGTTAAGCCTTGCAGGTGCTTACTGGAGAGGCGACAGTAACAACCAAATGCTTCAGCGTATTTACGGAACAGCTTTCTTCAGCAAAGAAGAATTAAACGAGCATTTACGTCTGCTTGAAGAAGCAAAAGAGCGTGATCACCGTAAACTAGGCAAGGAATTGAAACTGTTTGCGAACTCTCAAAAGGTGGGTCAAGGTCTTCCGCTCTGGCTGCCAAAAGGGGCAACAATCCGCCGCGTCATTGAGCGTTATATTGTTGATAAAGAAGTACGCCTTGGTTATGAGCATGTGTATACACCCGTTCTTGCGAGTGTAGAATTGTATAAAACATCAGGCCACTGGGCGCATTATCAAGAAGATATGTTCCCAGTCATGGAAATGGACAACGAAGATCTTGTCCTCCGTCCAATGAACTGCCCGCACCATATGATGATTTACAAAAACGAGCCGCATAGCTATCGCGAATTGCCAATTCGGATTGCAGAGCTTGGTACAATGCACCGCTATGAAATGTCAGGTGCTTTATCCGGTCTTCAACGTGTTCGCGGGATGACATTAAACGATGCCCATATCTTTGTTCGTCCAGATCAAATCAAAGACGAATTCATTCGTACAGTTCGCCTAATTGAAGAAGTGTATCAAGACTTTGGCTTGAATGACTACACATTCCGCTTATCTTACCGTGATCCAGAAGATACTGAGAAGTATTTCGACGATGATGCGATGTGGAATAAAGCGCAGTCTATGCTGAAAGATGCAATGGACGAGCTTGGACATGACTACTATGAAGCAGAAGGCGAAGCGGCATTTTATGGTCCGAAGCTTGACGTCCAAGTAAAGACAGCTCTTGGAAAAGAAGAGACTTTGTCTACTGTACAGCTAGACTTCTTACTTCCAGAGCGTTTCGATCTCACATATATCGGAGAAGATGGAAAACATCATCGTCCAGTTGTCATTCATAGAGGAGTTGTGTCCACAATGGAACGCTTCGTTGCCTTCTTAATTGAAGAATACAAAGGAGCTCTTCCAACATGGCTGGCACCTGTACAATTCCAAGTCATCCCGGTTTCACCATCTGTCCATTTAGACTATGCAAAAAAAGTGCAAGAACGTTTGCAGCTTGAAGGACTGCGTGTAGAACTAGACAGTCGTGATGAAAAAATAGGATACAAAATTAGAGAAGCGCAAATGCAAAAGATTCCGTACATGCTGGTTGTCGGTGATCAAGAAGCAGAAAATGGCGCGGTCAATGTAAGAAAATATGGGGAACAAGATTCAGAAACAATGGACCTCGAAGCTTTTGTGAAACATGCAGTCGCAGAAGCAAAAAAATAATGAAGGCGCACGAAACAGTCAGTGATCTCATCTATTGAGGTTGCTGGCTTTTTTCTTATGGAAAAAAATTCTCCACTAGTGATCCATTTGCGCAAATGATACGTTTAGATAGTACGAAAGTATGGGTAAGTATGTACTATTAGAGAGAGGCAAATTGGGGGAATGAAAGCGATGATTCAAACAACAAACACTTCATCAACACAAGTATTGGAGCAATCAGCTGTGCTTCGTGCGCTAGAGCACTCACTGGCGATGATTGAATTTGATGTCACAGGTAAGGTCCTATGGGTCAATGATATTTTTGCAAAAGCCATGAGATATTCAAAGGAAGAAATGATTGGTTTAAAGCATAGACAGTTTTGTCCTCCGCATATTGCAGAAGACGCAAGTTATCAAATGTTTTGGAAGCGTTTGAAGAATGGTCAAGTGTTTCAGGAAAAGGTGCAGCGGATCACGAAGTACGGTGACACCTTATGGCTTGAAGCGACGTATACACCAGTGCTCAATGAAGAGGGGAATGTAGTGGCTGTCGTGAAAGTGGCAACAGATATTACGGAGAGAGAAAACACAATGAAGCAGGTAGTAGAAGACCTAAAGGATATGTCTGCAAAATTAATGGAGCGAGCGGAAATCGGCATCCAGCATAGTCAAAGTGTAAATGCTTCTTTTGAACATATCGCGAATGAAACGGATCAAAATATGAGTTTGCTAGAAGGGTTAACAGAGCAGGTGGAGTCGATCAGCTCAATTGCTACAACGATTAACAGTATCGCTTCCCAAACGCAGCTGCTCGCATTGAACGCGGCCATAGAAGCTGCGCATGCGGGTTCCTATGGAAATGGCTTTAGTGTCGTCGCGGCAGAAATCCGTAAGCTTGCGACAGATTCAAAGGAAGCGATCGTAAAGGTGGATCGTTATGTGAAGGCGATCCATTTAGAAGTTGAAAAGGTCAGCAACGGAACAAGCCGTGCAAAGACAAGTGTGTTTACAAACCGGGATCTTGTCAAGCAGGCAAGCGAGGAATTCATGAATGTAGGAGAAGCAGCACGCGGCTTAGATCGTCAAGCACAAAGTTTAGCAGCAATTGTATAGCCGAAAACGAAAAAACACCCAATCTCGATCAGGAGAAGGGTGTTTTTCCTATGGTTTATTTTAAAATATCAAACAATTCGTGTAAGTCTTTAATTTCATAATCTGGTGTCACATCTGTTTCATTTTTCTTGCCATGACGATTGATCCAAACGGTTTGGATGCCAGCGCGAGAAGCGCCGAGAATATCTGTTTTTGGATTATCTCCTACCATGATGACATCATCTTTTGTGAGATTTAACAGCTGAAGGCAGTGCTCAAAGATGCCAGGATCAGGCTTTCCTTTCCCGTAATCTCCTGAAATCACAATTTCATTAAAGTAAGGGGCAAGTTCCGGAACACCTGCAAGTTTTTCTTTTTGCAGACTAGGATCTCCATTTGTTAAAAGAAGTAATTCATAGTTGCCCTTCAGGCGCTCTAAAACAGGATACGTTTCTTCATAGACATACGGGCGTTTTCTGCGCTCTGCTGCAAAGAAATCTGCTAAGTATTGACCAAATGCTTCATCGTCAATTCCTGCCTCTTTTAAGCCGTTTGTCCAAGCGTTTTTGCGATACTCTGGTGCAAGGGCGTTCAGCTTTTGAAAGCCTTCGCTAATCGGCTCACTAAAATTGGACCACAGTCCTTCAAAAGGATTAATGCCAATCATGACAGTATAATCATATGTTTCATAAGAAGAGTACAGCTTTCTTGCTTCTTCACGCACAATCTGTTCAAACGATTCTGGATCAAGTCCATATTTCTTTTCCGCTTCCCTGCATGTTTCCTGAAAAGTGGTATGAATGCTTTTTTCATCCCAAAGCAAAGTATCATCTAAATCGAAAAATACGGCTTTCATGATCTTCTCCCTTGTTATGTATGTAGTTACCCTCAATTGCATGTGACAGGCTCATGTTCATTTTACAATAGAAGTTTTAGAGTTTAAATAGATTATTTAGTAATAAAAAAAGTGCACAAAAATGTGCACTCTTACATTATTTTGATAAATCAATGGTCTTATACTTACCGCCAGTCCATCCTAATCCTGATGAGACTTGAAGCGAGAATTTCTTTTCGTTTGGAACTTCAAAAGCAATTCTGCCTTTTTTAGATAATTTAGGATTTATTTGTTTTAAGAAGAAACTTGAATCGGTATCATTTACATACATATTATTTGTTGCAAGTGATTTGTATTCTGTGCCGTCTTTGCCAATTAACCTGAACATCTCAGTATCTACCATTCTGCCTTTTTTACCTGTATTTTTGACCGTTACTTCAACAATCACAAATTTGCCGTCTGTCGTTACATCGCTCATATACTGTTTTTGTAAAGATTTCGCTTCTGTTACGCTGTTTACTTGATAAGTAAAATCTTCGACTGCTACTTTATCTCCAATTTTATGCGTTTTTTCTTTATCATTTTTCTTTTCGCTACTCGTTACTGCATTTTTAGAACCAGTATTTGATGTATTATCTTTTTTGCTGCCGCCCCCAGCCATACAAGATACAAAGATAATAATCAAAATGAGAATAATGATACTAAGACACCCAATCTTAAAAAACTTTTTCAAATAAATCCCCTACTTTTCCTTAATTTATTAAATGAATTTGAATACTTCTCCAATGATAAGTCTAAAGAATTATAAAATCAATCATTTTTTTGAAAAAATAGATATATAATCCTTTTTTATATGGAATATGATTTATATTTTTGTTTATTTATGTATACAACTTGATTTATATCGGTGTGATAATGAAAAATTGAAGGATTTGAAGAGACTTTATTTCTTTTTAAATAAGGCTTGCCCAAATCGTTTCGTCATGCTAAAATGAAAAAGTTGTTTCAAGAGTTCGGTTACTTGACGGACAAATGAAAATTGTGTAGAATAGTTAACGAATTGAATAGATATCACAAGCAGAAGCACCCGCTTCTCACCTGATTGACACATGTTTGTAGTTGACAGGTTGACCGTACATTTATTTTTTCATGCAAATGTTCGCAGTGTGGGTGTTTTATATGCCCACACTTTTTGTTTGCCTGTAAAACATACAACGAAATGGTCAAAATGAATTGTGAACTCAATTCAAAATCTCATGGAGGTGGCTCACTATTAGCAAAGATCAATTAGTTAATGAAGGTATTCGTGCGCGTGAAGTTCGTTTGATCGGACAAAATGGCGATCAGCTTGGGATTAAAACCCGCCAGGAAGCTCTGGAAATTGCTACGAAAGCCAATCTTGACCTTGTGTTAGTTGCTGCAAATGCAAAACCACCTGTTTGCCGAATCATGGACTATGGTAAGTTCCGATTCGAACAACAGAAGAAGGAAAAAGAGGCACGTAAGAATCAAAAAATCATTAGCTTAAAAGAAGTTCGGTTGAGCCCGACAATCGATGAACATGATTTTAACACGAAGCTCCGTAATGCAATCAAATTCCTTGAAAAGGGAGATAAAGTGAAAGCTTCTATCCGCTTTAAAGGCCGTGCAATTACGCATAAAGAAATCGGACAGCGCGTGTTAGACCGTTTCTCTGAAGCTTGCGCTGAAGTAGCAACAGTAGAAACAAAACCTAAGATGGACGGACGCAGCATGTTCCTCATGCTTGCACCAAAAGTCGAAAAGTAAAAGTAACAGAGGGAGGAAACATCCAATGCCAAAAATGAAAACTCACCGCGGATCTGCTAAACGTTTCAAAAAAACAGGTTCTGGTAAACTTAAACGTTCTCATGCGTACACAAGTCACTTGTTCGCTAACAAATCTACAAAGCAAAAACGTAAATTGCGTAAGAGCGCAATCGTAAGTGCTGGAGATTTCAAACGTATCAAACAACAACTTGCAAACATCAAGTAATCTGGAATAGGAAACATAGGAGGGAATTACAATGCCAAGAGTAAAAGGCGGAACTGTGTCGCGTCAGCGTCGTAAAAAGGTTCTTAAATTAGCAAAAGGTTATTTCGGTTCAAAACATAGATTATATAAAGTAGCAAACCAACAGGTGATGAAATCTGGAAACTACGCTTTCCGTGACCGTCGTCAGAAAAAACGTGACTTCCGTAAACTATGGATCACTCGTATCAATGCTGCAGCTCGTATGAACGGTCTTTCTTACAGCCGTTTAATGCATGGCTTAAAGCTTTCTGGTATCGAAGTAAACCGCAAAATGCTTGCTGATCTTGCTGTGAATGACCTAAACGCATTCAACCAGCTTGCTGATGCTGCAAAAGCACAACTAGACAAGTAAGTCATATAAAAGATCATTCCGCCAAGGAGTGATCTTTTTTTCTCATCATGTGAGGTGAAATCAATGAATATCGCTCTGATCGTGCTGCTCGTCTTGGTCAATGTCTATGGGTTTTGTCTCATGGGAGAGGATAAACGCCGGGCGAAAGCACACAAATGGAGAATATCAGAAGCGCACTTATGGAGTGCCGCAGTACTTTTTGGTGCTGCTGGGTCATTTCTTGGCATGCAGTATTTCCGTCATAAAACGAAGCATCCTGCCTTTCAAATGGGTATGCCTGCTTTAATTGTTGTCCAATTGGTGATATTGGTCTATCTCAATCTCATCTGAAAAGGAGCAGACGCCGTTAAGTCGGCGTATCTGCTCCCTTTTTTTGTTTGATTTTTTTGATGGGCTGATCCCAATCAATTTTTGTTTGAGGATACCGTTCAATGATGTTTTCCTCAAGTTTTTCAAAGTCTTCTAATGTGAATTCATTTAGCTTCTCAGGTGACTCCGTCCAAACGTAAATGGAGTGGACAAACAGAGGATGATCCTTAGAAGGAACATGCTTCTCCCCTTCAAACAAGACACCTTTATAGACGAAATTAAAATTTTTACGGGCATTTTGCTGTTCGTCCATAAAATAAAAGCCTTCTTTTAATTGTGCTTGTTTCAGCTTTCTTCTCGGGTTTGAGAAGAATTTTACCGCCATGTAGAAAATATAGACAAGCAATGCAACAAGAGCAAGTCTAATGAGGATGACAAACATGACAGGATGCACCTCCAATACCGTTATCTGATGTACTACGAATGAGAAAGACAAAAGGTTTCAACTTTTTTTAAAAAATATTTCGATTAACGAAAAAATATTCATAAAAAGATCGTATTGAACGAAAGAGGTTTTGTATAATAAGAATGCACCATGAAGAAAAAGGAGGATACACAGAATGACAAAACTAGATCAAACATTAACTATGCTGAAAGACCTAACGGATGCAAAAGGGATTCCAGGAAATGAACGTGATGTAAAAAAAGTCATGCAGTCATACATAGAAACATATTCGGATGAAGTCTCTACAGACCGCCTTGGCAGCTTAATTGCTAAGAAGGAAGGAAATGCAAATGGGCCTAAAGTGATGCTTGCTGGTCACTTAGATGAAGTAGGATTCATGGTGACAAAAATCGATGACAAAGGCTATATTCGTTTTCAAACGGTCGGTGGCTGGTGGTCACAAGTTATGCTGGCGCAGCGTGTCACCATTGTGACGAAAAAAGGAGACATTACAGGTGTGATTGGTTCTAAACCGCCACATGTCTTGTCACCAGAAGCACGAAAGAAATCAATCGAAATCACAGATATGTTCATTGATATTGGGGCTTCGAGCAAAGAACAGGCAATGGAATGGGGCGTCCTCCCTGGAGATCAAATCGTACCTTACTTTGAGTTTACGGTAATGAATGACGAAAAAATGCTTCTTGCAAAAGCCTGGGACAACCGTATCGGCTGTGCAGTAGCGATTGACGTCATGAAGAATTTAAAGGATACTCAGCATGAAAATATTGCATACAGTGTAGCAACTGTCCAAGAGGAAGTTGGCTTGCGCGGAGCTAAAACAGCTGCAGCTACCATCCAGCCTGATATTGGATTTGCTATTGATGTTGGAGTAGCAGGTGATACACCAGGTATTACTGAAAAAGAAGCAACAAGCAAACTTGGCAAAGGACCAACGATTGTCGTATTCGACGCTTCCATGGTTTCTCATAAAGGGCTTCGCGATTTTGTTGTCCAAACTGCGGATGAACTAAACATTCCTTATCAATATGATTCCATGCCAGGTGGAGGAACAGATGCTGGAGGTATACACTTAACAGGTCATGGTGTTCCAACACTATCCATCGGGATTCCAAGCAGATATATTCATACCCATGCAGCCATGATTCATCGAGATGATTATGAAAATGCGGTGAAGCTTTTAACAGAAGTCATCAAAAGACTTGATCAAAAAACGGTCGAACAAATTACGTACGGTTCTTAATGATGAAACCTTTCCTCAGTATGGGGAAAGGTTTTTTAATTGCGTTGAATTTCCCAGGAAATGAACTTTGGAATGTAAGTTGTGTCAAAAGAACTGTTTTCAGTAAATGAAGTGATATTTTTCTAGTGAGGAAGGCACATGTGATCCATCTTGTATTTATGTAAGATGAAATCAATAAAAAGGACAGAGCCTCAAACTTGCTCTGTCAAAAGAGAGTTTATGGAAGTAGGTGAAGCTTATTCTAGATTAAATCAATTATTCCTATTTGTCAACTTGGTTTTAAAAGAAAGAAAAATTACTCAATTTATGTTATATTTGTAACAAATTGTTTATGCAAAGGGGATGGTTAAATGAATGCGGTTTCAATTGTGATAGGATCGATGTGTATTTTAGCGATTGCCTATCGCCTCTATGGTACGTTTATGATGGTGAAGGTACTAAAGGTCACAGATGATCATCCTACACCGGCTCATGCACTCGAGGATGGGAAAGATTATGTGCCAACAAACAAATGGGTCACATTTGGGCATCACTTTGCTGCAATTGCCGCTGCTGGTCCATTAGTTGGTCCGATTTTAGCCGCACAATTTGGGTATTTACCTGGTCTCCTTTGGCTCTTAATTGGAGCGGTGATTGGCGGAGCTGTTCATGATCTTGTGGTCTTGTTTGCTTCGATGCGAAAAAAGGGGAAATCACTATCCGAGGTAGCGAAAGAGGAGCTTGGTCCTGTGGCAGGATTTTGCACAGGGCTCGCCATGTTATTTATTATTACAATTACAATGGCAGGACTGTCCATGGTTGTGCTTCATGCTTTAGAACGAAATCCTTGGGGAACCTTTGCAGTTGGTATTACCATTCCAATAGCGATGGGAGTCGGCCTTTATTATAAAAAGACTGGCAATTTAAAGCTGGCGACATCTGCGGGATTCATATTATTGATGTTGGGGGTATTCCTTGGACCGAATATTCAAGGAACAGCACTTGGAGATTTGTTAACACTTGATACAAAAACGCTTGCCCTTGCCCTGCCAATCTATGCTTTTTTTGCTGCGGCCCTGCCGGTTTGGCTGCTTTTGGCACCAAGAGACTATTTAAGCAGTTTTATGAAAATTGGTGTTTTCATTGCGCTCATTGCGGGAATCTTTGTGGTTAATCCAACCATCCAATTTCCGGCGTTTACGGAGTTTGTGAGTGGCGGAGGACCTGTCTTAGCTGGACCTGTATGGCCTTTTATTTCGATTACCATTGCTTGTGGTGCGATTTCTGGTTTTCATGCATTTGTTGGCTCTGGCACAACGCCAAAAATGCTAGATCGTTGGAGTGATATGAAGCCGGTGGCGTTTGGCGCGATGCTCGTAGAATGTTTAGTGGGAATCATGGCGTTAATTGCCGCTACTGCGCTTCATCCGGGAGATTATTTTGCAATTAATAGTACACCTGAAGTGTTCCGTACGCTTGGTATGAGTGTCGAGAATCTTCCTCAACTAAGCAAAGAAATCGGTCTTGACTTAGAAGGAAGAACAGGTGGAGCTGTTACATTAGCTGTAGGGATGGCGTACATCTTTACGGGTATTCCGTTCTTTAGTCATTTGGCCTCTTATTTCTTCCAATTCGTGATTATGTTTGAAGCCGTCTTTATTTTAACGGCAATTGACGCAGGAACCCGTGTCGCGCGATATTTGATCCAAGACTTCTTTGGAGAAGCATATAAACCGCTAAAACGAAATGACTGGGTACCAGGGTCAGTCTTTGCAAGTGCACTTGCTTGTTTTATGTGGGGATACTTGCTTTACTCTGGAGACATTGGGTCCATTTGGGCACTCTTTGGCGTGTCAAACCAGCTAATGGCCTCGGTCGGATTAATCATTGGGGCGACGGTTGTGTTGAAAATTGCGGATAAAAGGCGGTATATGTTGACTTGTTTAATTCCACTTGCTTACTTATATGTGACAGTGAATTATGCGGGTTATTGGATGGTTGCGAATGTCTATCTCAATCCAGAAGCATCTGGCTACAGTGTACTGAACGCCGTGCTTTCGATGATTATGCTGATTTTAGGTTTTGTCATTATCGTGTTCGCTATTAAAAAATGGATCGAGATTTGGCGCGATCCAGCTCTTCGAATGGAGACGCCAATCACTGGCTAAATGAACAAAGCCGGCTTGCTTATTTATAAGCAAGCCGGCTTCTTGTTATTGCTGATGTTCAGGCTTTAAGCCCTGCTCTAATGTTTCAAGAATTTCATTCTTTTCATCTTCTGATGCCTCTTGCCATAACACCTCAAACAAAACGCCAAGACCTGGCAGCATTTTTTCCTCGCCACTTTGAATCGCATCTAAAATCGTATGCTCAAGCTGCTCTTGATTATGGCCAGTAATGTTTTGAATCACTGCGCCTCTTAAATTAAAATCCATTGCCCACACTCCTTTTTTGATGGTGATAGCCCTATTCTGTCTCAAAGACAGGTTTATTATGTAGTGTGCTTGAGATATAATAAATTTATGATATTTAAAGGAGTTAAAGTCGCTTGAAATATATAGAATCAGCTAAAAACGCACACATTAAACAATGGAAAAAGCTCCATACAAAAAAAGAACGAACGAAAACAGGGCTATTCCTTGTTGAAGGAAAACACTTAGTAGAAGAAGCATTAAAAAGCGGGGTTGTGAAAGAGTTAATGATCACAACACCTGACATGCTCCCTGCTGACATCGAGCCTGACATTGAGCTGTATGAATTAAGTGAAGAGGCTTTTACTGCGATGACGGAAACGGAAACACCACAGCAAATCGCAGCGGTTTGTACCATTCCTGTATTTGAGGAGAAAAAGTATGAACGAATGCTTCTGTTAGATGCAGTGCAGGATCCGGGAAATTTAGGCACACTCATTCGGACAGCAGATGCAGCGGGGCTTGATGCTGTGATTCTAGGGGATGGAACCGTTGATGCGTTTAACGGAAAAACGCTCCGTTCAGCACAAGGGTCTCATTTTCACCTGCCTATCTTAAAACAAACGCTACAACAGACAATTCCAGCATTAAAGGCGCAAGGCATATCTGTATATGGCAGTGCGTTGAAAGATGCGAAAGAGTATAGACACATAGCATCAGAAGGTCCATTTGCGCTAATTGTAGGCAACGAGGGAGCAGGTATTGATCCAGAGATTCTTCAAATGACAGATCAAAATTTATATGTTCCAATGTACGGACAAGCGGAATCATTAAATGTGGCTGTGGCAGCAGCAGTTCTTGTCTATCATTTGCGCGGATAGTGTTGCATCACGTCCTATTTTTCACTATAATGAAACTAATATTTTAAAAACCATGATAGAGGAAGATTGTTTCACGAAGCGTCCTATTAGGGAGAATGCATCGTAGACTGAAAGTGCATTTAAGGAATGCTGAAACAGGAATTCACCTCTGGAGTTGTCACCGGGACCGCAGGTTTTGCGTAAAGGTGGACCGGATTCGTTTGATTCCGTTATGTCAATGAAGCTTATTCGCACATATATTTGTGCTTAACAAGGGTGGTACCGCGACCACAACTCGTCCCTTCTTTTTTGGAGGGGCGGGTTTTTTTATTGTCTTCAAACAATCAAACACCCGTTTATTCAGACGGTTTTGTATATTAAAAGGAGGATCACACTCATGCAAGAAACGTTAAAACAGCTTGAAGCAGAAGCGATAGCAAAGGTTGAAGCAGCCAGCTCGCTCAAAGAAGTCAATGATATTCGTGTTCAATATTTAGGGAAAAAAGGTCCGATTACAGAAGTGCTGCGCGGAATGGGCAAGCTTTCCGCTGAAGAAAGACCAAAAATGGGCGCACTTGCAAATGAAGTGAGAGAGCAGATTGCTGGTGCCATTGCTGAAAAAAATGAGCAGCTAGAAGCAGAAGAAGTGAAAAAGAAACTGGCTTCTCAAACCATTGATGTCACATTACCAGCAAGTCCGATCAAAATCGGGGCAAGACATCCATTAACGATTGTCGTAGAAGATATTGAAGATTTATTTATCGGCATGGGCTATACCGTTGAAGAGGGCCCAGAGGTGGAAACAGATTACTATAACTTTGAAGCGCTCAATCTTCCAAAAGAACATCCGGCACGTGATATGCAGGACAGCTTCTATATTACTGAAGACACACTCATGAGAACGCAAACATCACCCGTTCAAGCACGTACACTTGAGAAATATAAAGGCCAAGGCCCTGTGAAAATCATCTGCCCTGGTAAGGTATATAGACGTGACAGCGATGATGCCACTCACTCCCATCAATTCATGCAAATTGAAGGACTTGTGGTCGATCACAATATTAGCATGAGTGACCTCAAAGGAACGCTTGAGACAGTCGCAAGAAAAATGTTTGGTGAGGATCGTGAAATTAGACTGCGCCCAAGCTTTTTCCCATTCACAGAACCTTCCGTTGAAGTTGATGTGTCATGCTTTAAATGCGGCGGGAAAGGCTGTTCTGTATGTAAAGGAACAGGCTGGATTGAAATCTTAGGTGCAGGAATGGTTCACCCGAATGTATTAAAAATGAGCGGATTTGATCCAGATACTTATCAAGGCTTTGCTTTTGGAATGGGTGTTGAACGTATTGCGATGCTGAAATACGGCATAGATGATATTCGTCATTTCTACACAAATGATATTAGATTCACGAAGCAATTTAAGCAGGACTAAGAGGAGGAAATCAACATGTTTGTTTCATATAAATGGTTAGAGGACTATGTCGATTTAGAAGGCATTCAGCCGGATGAATTAGCAGAGAAAATCACAAGAAGCGGAATTGAAGTGGAAGCCGTTGAGTATAAAGGCGAAGGCATCAAAGGCGTTGTCGTTGGACACGTCATTGAACGTGAACAGCATCCGAATGCGGATAAATTAAACAAATGTCTTGTTGATATCGGCGAAGACGCACCGGTGCAAATTATATGCGGGGCTCCAAATGTGGATAAAGGACAGCATGTGGCCGTTGCAACGGTTGGTGCAGTCCTTCCTGGAAACTTTAAAATTAAAAAAGCAAAACTGCGCGGTGAAGAGTCTCATGGCATGATTTGTTCTCTGCAAGAATTAGGCGTAGAGAGCAAGCTCGTACCAAAAGAATATGCAGAAGGTATCTTTGTTTTCCCGAATGACGTGAAACCAGGAGATGATGCCCTTCAAGCGCTTCAATTAGATGACGCGGTACTTGAACTTGGCTTAACACCAAACCGTGCCGATGCCCTTAATATGCTAGGAGTGGCTTATGAGGTTGCCGCCATTTTAGGGAGAGACATCAAGCTTCCTGATACAGCGCATGACACTTCTTCTGAAAAAGCAGCAGACTATATTTCTGTTAAAATTGAGGATCCAGAAGCGAATCCACTTTATGCAGCGAAGATCATTAAAAATGTAAAGATTGGGCCAGCACCACTTTGGATACAAACAAGATTGATGAATGCAGGTATCCGCCCAATTAACAACGTCGTGGATATTACGAATTTTGTCTTACTTGAATACGGTCAACCTCTACACGCCTTTGATTATGACCGCTTTGGTTCAAAGCAGGTGGTTGTACGTAAAGCGGCTGAAAATGAAATGATTCAAACTCTGGATGAACAAGAACGTACATTGTCTTCGAAGCATCTTGTCATTACAAATGGCACAAAAGCGCATGCTGTTGCAGGTGTCATGGGCGGTATTGAATCAGAGGTGCGTGATGAGACGACAACGATTCTTTTAGAAGCGGCATATTTCAACGGTCAAACCGTCCGTCAAGCATCTAGAGACTTAGGGCTTCGCAGTGAATCAAGCACACGATTTGAAAAAGGGCTCGATCCGCAGCGGACGAAATCAGCAGCCGAAAGAGCAGCTCAATTGATCAGCACCTATGCAGGCGGTGAAGTACTAAGCGGTACAGTTGAGGAAAACCACCTTGAAACAAGTATGAATGTCATCCACGTATCAACTGAGCGTGTGAACAAGGTGCTTGGCATGAGCATTTCAAAAGAAGATATGATTCAGATTTTCAACAAACTAGGCTTTACTGTGGGCGAATCAAATGATGTGCTTGTTGTAACGGTTCCTTCCCGTAGAATGGATATTACGATTGAAGAGGACCTCATTGAAGAAGTCGCGAGATTATACGGCTACGACAATATTCCATCTACACTGCCTGCGACAGCTGGTACCGTTGGCGGTCTCACGCCATACCAAGTGAAGCGCAGAAAGGTGAGACGTTTCTTAGAGGGCGCAGGGCTTTCTCAAGCGATTACGTATTCATTAACGAATCAGCATAAGTCCACAGCCTTTGCTTTAAATCCAGCTTATCAAACAAGACTTTCCTTGCCGATGAGTGAGGAACGAAGTGTGCTGAGACAAAGCCTTCTGCCAAACTTACTTGATTCTGTTGCATATAACTTAGCAAGACAAGCTGATTCTTTTGCCTTTTACGAAACGGGTTCTGTTTTCTTAGCGGAAACGGAAGGCGCAAAACCAGTAGAGAAAGAACATGTCGCAGGTGCGCTGACAGGCTTATGGCATAAAAATCTTTGGCAGGGCGAGAAAAAAGCTGTCGATTTTTATGTAGCGAAGGGTATTGCAGAAGGGCTGTTTGAAAAGCTTGGTGTATCAGGAGAGATCACGTATGTTCAAGCAGAGCGTGAGGGTCTTCACCCAGGACGTACAGCCGATGTTCATTTAAATGGAAAAGTGATTGGCTTTGTAGCTGCACTTCATCCAGTAGTGGAAAAGGAATTAGATTTAAAAGAAACGTATGTATTTGAATTTGATTTAACAGATGTGATGACGTCTGAAACAGAGGATATGAAATATACGGCTATTCCAAGATTCCCAGCAGTGACAAGAGACATCGCACTTGTCGTCGATCAGCATATTTCAAGCGGACAGCTGGAGCAAGTCATTTATGAAGCTGGCGGCCAATTGCTCACAGATCTTTCCGTCTTTGATGTGTATGAGGGTGAGCATATGGAAGAAGGTAAGAAATCTGTTGCATTCTCTCTGCAATATTTAAACCCAGAACAAACGTTGACCGAGGAAGAAGTCACGGCTGTTCATACAAACGTCTTGAAAGCATTAGAAGATACGTATCAAGCCGTCTTACGCGGATAATCAAAAGAGCTATCGCTTTATGGGCGATAGCTCTTAGCGTGTAGACAAACCCTCGCATTCTTTGTCAGTCCTGCGCGCTGGTACTCACGAATGTCAAATTCGCTCTGTGCCAATGCTCGTCCTTCCTAGGGCTGCAAAGGTTTTCTATCACGCTGAAAAGAAGACAAAGGGCTAAAATCAAGTTCATTTTAGCCCTTTGTCAACAATCTGAGAGCTATCACCTTATTGGCGATAGCTCTTTTTTGATTATAACCATTTTTTCGCTTTTTGGGTGTTGGCAAAATGAAGTTTTGTAAATTGGCGTAAAGCCTCTTCGCCGTGCTGTTTCATCAGCTTTGCTGCCGCTTTGTCAACATGCGGACCGGCCCCTTTTGGAATGTCAAAGCCCGCTGCTTTTGATAATTTATCCATTTCAATTAAAAAAGCATACCTTGCAATAATAGAAGCTGCAGCAACCGATAAGTGGATGCCTTCTGCTTTCGTACTAAAATATGTACGCTCCCGAATGATCTTTTTCCCCGCAAGGTGCCTGAAATAAATGCCTGGTTCGGCAAATTGGTCAATGAGAATGGCTTCTGGTTTCTTGCCATCCAGTTTTTCTAGCACGGAGGTGATGACTTGGTTATGAAGCAGTGCCTTCATTTTCCCTTGGCTCATGCCCTTTTCTTGCATCGCATTGTATTTTTCATTCCGAAGCACGAGAAGGCTGAACGGGATGGTTTTGATCAAGTCTTTGGCAATGTTGATAATCTGCGGATCTTTTAGCCCTTTTGAGTCTTTCACCCCGAGCTCTTTCATGAGAGCAAGCTGACTGGAATCAACATAAGCCGCACAGACCGTAATGGGTCCAAAATAATCGCCAGTACCGACCTCATCTGAGCCAATAACCGACATGGAAGCAATGCCGGGTGGTGGGCTGTACTGTGTGATGGATGGTGTTTTTTTGCTTTTTGTTTCAGCTGCTTGTAAATGGTTGAACTGACTTGCTTCAGCTTCTGCCTTTTGTCCTTGGAACAGTACTTTTCCAGATTTGTAGGCTGTAATCGTACAGCCGGGAACCTTTGCTTGAAATAGAGCGCCTGGCGGCAAAGTGTCAGTTAAATGCTGAGCGTACACGCTCTTCATTTTTTTCATGTCTTCTGATGTTGCTTTTAAGACGGATTGGGGCACAGTGGATAACTCCTTTTTACCTTGATATCATTGATTTCTAAAGTGTACCATAACAGGGAAGGGCTCGTCTTTCCATTCAATGTCTAAACATGTTATGATAGAGACTAGGATTCTCGTGGAATGGAGGAGAAACGTTGTCTGACGGCGGTAAAACGAAAACAACAGTTGAGATTTACGGACAGTCCTATACGATCATCGGTCAAGAAACGAAGATGCATATGCGACATGTTGCTTCAATTGTTGATGATAAAATGAGAGAAATCAATGAAAAAAATCCATACCTTGATATAAACAAATTAGCTGTACTGACAGCAGTCAATGTCGTCCACGACTACTTGAAATTAAAAGAGCAATACGAAAAACTAGAGCTTCATCTAAAAGAAAAGGAATGAAATTACCGTGATCGATATCATCATTTTGTTTTTGCTTCTTATGGGAACGCTTGTCGGTCTAAAACGCGGGTTTATTCTTCAATTTATTAAATTGATTAGCTTTGTTGTTTCTATTTTAGTGGCTTCTCTGTTTTATCAGTCACTTGCACCACAGCTTACGTGGATTCCAGCACCTAATTTTAGCGGCGGTCAAGCGCAGCTTGCTTTCTTTAGTGGGAATCTAGAAACAGCTTATTATAATACCATTGCGTTTATCATTCTGTTTATCTTGACCAAAATCCTGCTCGCTATCATCGGCGGATTGCTCACAACCATTGCAAGTATCCCTGTGATTAAACAGGTCAACAAACTGCTTGGCGCTGTTTTAGGATTTCTTGAAACCTATCTATTTGTGTTTATTCTATTGTTTGTGGCCGCATTACTTCCAGTCGATGCGCTTCAAACCATGATGAGCAAATCAATGTTAGCAGATGTGATCGTAAATAGCACCCCTTACCTGTCCGGTCTTGTCAAAGACCTCTGTTCGACGTATGGAGTTTAAGAACTTCTCCTTTCTTGGAGAAGTTTTTTCTCATTCCATGACAGAAAGTTGTCGGATGAAGGGAAAGTTTGTATATTTATATAGGAAGATGCCAAAGCGGCTGGAGGATGAGAGATGAATAAAAAAGATATTATCAAACTTCTTGAAACAATTGCAGTTTATATGGAGCTAAAAGGAGATAATCCTTTTAAAATTTCTGCCTTTCGTAAAGCAGCTGCGGCACTTGAACAAGATGACCGCAGTCTTTCTCAAATAGATGACCTATTAGCATTACCCGGCATTGGAAAAGGAACCTTTGCTGTGATCACAGAGTATATCGAAAAAGGACAGTCTGAAACACTCGAACAATTAAAAAAAGAAGTGCCTGAAGGACTTGTCCCGCTCTTAAAATTGCAAGGACTCGGCGGGAAGAAGATTGCTAAGCTCTACCAAGAGCTTGGTGTTCACGATGCACAGTCGTTAAAAGAAGCATGTGAAGCGGAAAAAGTACAAACGCTTGCTGGGTTTGGCAAAAAAACAGAAGAAAAGATTCTTGCCGCTCTTGAGGAGGCAGGGAAGCAGCCAGAACGACTGCCAATTGGCTTTGCATTAGATGTGGCAGAGCGAATTGATGATGCGCTGGAACAGATGGAGGGAATCATCCGTTTTTCAAGAGCGGGCAGTTTAAGACGTGCGCGTGAAACGGTTAAAGATTTAGATTACATCATTGCGACTGATAACCCTGAACAAGTGAGAAAGCAGCTTGTTGCTCTTGATGATGTCAAAGATGTCATTGCGAGCGGTGATACGAAGGTATCGGTCATGCTTGCACTTGATTTTGAAATCAGTGTAGATTTCCGGCTTGTGACAACAGACCAATTTGCAACAACGCTGCACCATTTCACTGGCTCAAAAGATCATAACATTCGTATGAGACAGCTTGCGAAGGAACGCGGTGAGCGTATTAGTGAATATGGGGTTGAAACGATCGAAACTGGGGATGTGAAAACATTTGAAGACGAAAGCGCTTTTTATGCCCATTTCCAACTTCCGCTCATTCCGCCAGAAATTCGTGAAACCGGAGCAGAGATTGATACGTATAAAGAAAGTATGCAATTTGTAGAACGAAAAGATATCAAAGGCGATCTTCATATGCACTCGACATGGAGTGATGGCGCCTTTTCTATTCGCGAAATGGCAGAGGCATGTATCGCAAAAGGCTATGAATACATGGCGATCACAGACCACTCACAATATTTAAAAGTAGCAAACGGTTTAACAAAAGAACGTTTGCGTTTGCAAGCAAAAGAAATTGACAAGCTGAATCAAGAATTCGAGCATTTTCACATTTTCAAAGGGGTCGAAATGGATATTCTGCCGGATGGATCGTTAGATTATGATGATGACTTTCTAGCAGACATGGATTTTGTCATTGCGTCTATTCATTCTAGCTTCTCTCAGCCGGAGGAAGTCATTATGGAGCGCCTAGAAAATGCCTTGAATAATCAGCATGTGGATTTAATTGCCCATCCAACAGGCCGTTTGATTGGTAGACGAGATGGCTATGCCTTAAATATTGATCAGCTCATAGAGCTTGCGAAAAAAACGGGCACTGCACTGGAACTCAATAGCAACCCGTCAAGACTTGATTTAAAAACAGAGCATTTAATGAAAGCAAACGAAGCGGGTGTGAACATCATGATCAATACAGATGCGCACAACATCGCTATGCTCGATCATATGGACGTCGGTGTCACAGCTGCAAGAAAGGGCTGGACACCAAAAGCAAATGTCGTGAATACATTTTCACTCAATGAGATGAAAAAGTTTTTAACGCGTGACAGGTAGTCGTTAGGAGGCTGGACCATGCTGCAACAAAAAGTGTTAGCATCATTAGAATTTCATAAAGTAAAAGAAAAAGTCATGTCCTATACTGCTTCGACTTTAGGGAAAGAAAAAGCGCAGGACTTAATACCACTCACAGATATCGAGAGCATTCAGCATCTGCTAGAAGAGGTAGCAGAAGCGCAAGATGTGATTCGTTTAAAAGGATCTGCGCCATTTGGCGGGTTAACGGATATTAGACGAGGAGTCAAACGAGCAGAAATAGGTAGTATATTAAGCCCTTCTGAGCTGATGGAAATTGCGGCGCTGTTATATACCACAAAAAACATGAAGCACTTTCTCACCTCTATGTATGAGGACGGAGTAGAGATACCCCGTCTTCATACATATGCAGAATCGCTGATTTTACTGCCAGACGTGAGAAAAGAAATCGAAAGCTGTATTGGTGACAATGGAGAAGTGCTTGATCACGCAACGCCTACACTCCGCACCATACGAACGCAGTTACGATCACTAGAATCAAAAGTACGAGATAAATTAGAATCAATGATTCGTTCACAATCTGCCTCGAAAATGCTGTCAGACACCATTGTGACCATTCGTAATGATCGGTTTGTCATTCCCGTAAAACAAGAGTACCGCTCGAATTATGGGGGGATTGTTCACGATCAATCTTCTTCAGGCGCAACTCTTTTTATTGAGCCGCAAGTGGTCGTGGATTTAAATAACACCTTGCAGCAAACTCGCCTAAAAGAAAAGCAAGAGATTGAAAAGATTTTGCAAATGCTGACAGCGAGTGTGTCAGAGCACATTGATGAATTGCTTCATAATGTGAATGAACTTCAGACATTAGATTTTATTTTCGCCAAAGCCAAATATGCAAAAGCAGAAAAAGCCACAAAACCTACTGTGAATAACCAAGGGGAGATTTATTTAAAACGGGCAAGACATCCCCTATTGCCCCGAGACCAGGTTGTGGCAAATGATATTGAGCTAGGCAAAGATTTTTCTACGATCGTCATCACGGGGCCAAATACAGGCGGTAAGACCGTCACTTTAAAAACACTTGGACTTCTTACGCTGATGACGCAGGCAGGTCTTCATATTCCAGTCGAAGAAGGATCAGAAGTGGCTGTATTCGATCAAGTCTTTGCTGATATTGGAGACGAGCAGTCTATTGAACAGAGCTTGAGTACATTCTCATCTCATATGGTCAATATTGTGGATATCTTAAAGCATTTGACGTCTAATTCACTCGTGTTATTTGATGAATTAGGTGCGGGGACAGATCCTGCTGAAGGTGCAGCACTTGCGATGAGCATTTTAGATGAAGTTCATCAAACAAATGCGCGCGTCATCGCAACGACTCACTATCCTGAGCTGAAGGCATACGGATATAACCGAGAAGGCGTCACAAATGCGAGTGTAGAGTTTGATATTGAAACCTTATCCCCCACATATCGCTTGCTCATCGGGGTGCCGGGACGAAGTAATGCATTTGAAATTTCCAAACGTCTAGGATTGCCTCATCATTTAATTGACCGTGCAAAAGCAGATATGCACGCAGAACATAATGAAGTCGATCAGATGATTGCTTCATTAGAAGACAGCAAAAAACAAGCAGAAGAAGAACTGCATGAGACGGAATTCTATAGAAAAGAAGCAGAGAAGCTCCATAAAGAATTGCAAAAACAAATCCTTGAATGGAATGAACAAAAGGACAAACTGCTGGAAGAAGCTGAACAAAAAGCGGCAGAAAAGATTGAACAAGCAACAAAAGAAGCAGAAGAGATTATTCAAGAGCTTCGGTCCATTAAAAGTGAGCATCGTTCATTCAAAGAACATGAACTCATTGATGCGAGAAAGCGTCTTGAAGAAGCTGTCCCTGAGTTTGACCGTAAGAAAAAATCAGAGCCAGTGAAAAAAGCAGCAAGACAGCTAAAGCCAGGCGATGAAGTCAAAGTGTTGACGTTTGGCCAAAAAGGAACGCTCATCGAACAAACGGGTAACAAAGAATGGAGTGTCCAAATGGGCATTCTGAAAATGAAAGTAAAAGAAAAAGATATGGAATTTATCAAATCAGCACCGGAATTTAAACAAGAGAAAGCCATCACGGCGGTCAAAGGAAAAGACTATCATGTATCACTTGAGCTTGATTTAAGAGGAGAGCGTTATGAGAATGCCTTAAGCAGAGTCGAGAAATACTTAGATGATGCCGTCTTAGCTGGCTATCCGCGTGTGTCGATCATTCACGGTAAAGGCACTGGCGCCTTGAGAAAAGGGGTCCAGGAATTATTAAAACAGCACCGTAGTGTAAAAAATGCTCGTTTTGGAGAACAAGGCGAGGGAGGATCAGGCGTCACCATCGTCGAATTAAAGTAAAAAGGAGAAAACGCATGAAAGCCTTTTGGGAAAATGAACTTGTGGAAATTGCCGCCTATTACAGCGTGGCCGTTCTATGTCTTGTCTTATTTCTGACCATATTTGAACTCGTGACCTCCTATAAAAACTGGGAAGAGATTCAGCGGGGTAACTTAGCTGTTGCTATGGCAACCGGCGGGAAGATTTTTGGGATTGCCAATGTCTTTCAGCATTCCATCGCCCAGCACAACTCGCTTCTTCAAATGGTCGGATGGGGCGTATACGGCTTTGTGATGCTGCTCGTCAGCTATTTCATTTTTGAATTTTTAACACCACGATTTAAAGTAGACAAAGAGATTGAGAATGATAATAGAGCGGTCGGGTTTATTTCACTCATTATTTCTGTTGGGCTGTCTTATGTAGTAGCAGCCGGCATTTAAGGAGACGACATGGAAAAACTAGCCAAAGTATTAATTGTAGTTGCCTGCACTTTTGCGGTTATTGGTGCCGTTTACATGTTCCTGTAAAATGAAGAATACATTCTAGAAAGCTGTCAGGGAAAACCTTGACAGCTTTTCACTCATCAAAGGCGGCGAATCAGAATGAATCAAATCTTGCAAAAAGACGAACTCATAAAGCGCATTGACACTTGTCTCAAAAAGACATCTCTTCCCCAAGACATATATGAACCGTATATTGCACGTCCTTTTCAAACGACTGGTTTTTTTGATGATTTGAGCCCCTATATTGAAATTGATCCAGTCGGCTATATTCTTATTCAATATGAACGAGGGATTAAAGTGCTTCATAAAAGAACAAAAGAGGCGGATGAAGTCGTTTATTGGATTTTAGAAGACACCATCTTTCTAACTGTGTATCTAGACATGATGAGACAATATCAAGTGGACAACATCCACACACATTTACCTAATGACCCTAGTATCCATAAACAGATTGTGGAGAGAGTCCATGAGTCATTTCGTGCGATCGGTGGATTATACGAAAAGTGGCATCATGAAGGGAAAAGAGCCTCTATAGAAACACCGGCGAAAAAATGAAGATGTGTCATGGAACGAGCTCGATTTGAAAAAAGCAAACAGCCATAAGGAAAAGTTTGCTATAATAAAATAGTACGAAAGTTCAGGAAGGAGGGTTTTTATGCAGTCAGATAAACGTTGGCTTCTGCATTACCCGAATCAAATTCCCCACGAACTCACCATCCCAAATGAAACGTTGCAATCTTACTTATTCAGCTCCGCAGAGGCAGCACCTGAGCATACAGCCATTCATTTTTTAGGAAAAAACATCACCTACCAGCAGTTACAAGAAGATGCACTGAAATTAGCCAGTCACTTGATTGACATCGGTGTCAAAAAAGGCGACAGAGTAGCGATTATGCTGCCAAACTGCCCGCAATCGGTGATTTCTTATTATGCGGTTTTAATAGCAGGCGGCATTGTCGTTCAAACCAATCCGCTTTATACGGAGAAAGAACTGGAATATCAAATGGAGGACAGCGGCTCTAAGGTGCTGATCACTCTCGATCTACTGTATCCGAAGGCCTATAAAATGAAAGCGCTGACAAGTATGGAACATTTGATCATCACAAAATTACAAGATTACTTGCCATTTCCGAAAAACATATTGTTTCCGATTGTCCAGCGAAGAAAAAACAACATGGTCATCCAAGTGGAGAAGAGTGAGACCATTCATCATTTCTCACAGATCATGAAAGAATCGTCAGGAGAACGGATTCCGCAAATATCCTTTCAACCGAAAGAGGATGTCGCAGTTTTGCAATATACAGGCGGAACGACCGGTTTACCAAAAGGGGTCATGCTCACACACGAAAATATATTAGCCAATACAGAAATGTGTGCCTCCTGGATGTATAAAACGAACCGCGGAAAAGAGCGGATTCTTGGAATCATTCCGTTCTTTCATGTATACGGCATGACGACCGTGCTAAACCTTGCAGTCAAAGAAGGTCATCAAATGATTCTTCTTCCGCGTTTTGATGCAGCGGATACCTTGAAGACCATTGAAAAACAGAAACCGACGCTGTTCCCAGGAGCACCAACGATGTATATTGCCCTGCTTCATCATCCGAATATTGAAAAGTATGACCTATCATCCATCACCGCATGCTTAAGCGGATCGGCCGCTCTTCCTGTTGAAGTCAAACAGAGTTTTGAAAAACTAACAGGAGGAAGGCTGGTGGAGGGGTATGGACTTTCAGAAACTTCTCCTGTCACTCATGCCAATTTCTTATGGGGAGCGAACAAAATAGGAAGTATCGGGTGCCCTTGGCCGAATACAGATGCCGGTATTTATTGTGAAGAAACGGGTGGACTCAAAGCGCCATATGAGCACGGAGAGATTATCGTCAAAGGTCCTCAAATCATGAAAGGATACTGGAATCAGCCGGAGGAGACTGCGGCAGTGTTAAGAGACGGCTGGTTTTTCACAGGAGACATTGGGTATATGGATGAGGATGGTTTTTTCTATATCGTAGACCGGAAAAAGGATGTCATCATCGCGAGCGGCTATAATATTTACCCAAGAGAGGTTGAAGAAGCCCTTTATGAGCATGAGCTTGTACAAGAAGTTGTTGTGGCGGGTATTCCAGATCCGTATAGAGGGGAAACAGTAAAAGCCTTTGTTGTCCCGAAAAAGGATGCCTATGTAACAGAGGATGAACTGGATCGTTTTGTTAGAACAAGAATTGCCTCATTTAAAGTGCCGCGTGTCTACGAATTTAAGGAATCACTGCCTAAAACGGCTGTAGGGAAAATCTTGCGCAGAGTGTTAATTGAAGAAGAAAAAAGAAAGCAATCATCTTCAACAGAAGAACCAGTCGATCAATGAGAGAATGAACCAGCATCATCCGGTCAAGCGGCCGGATGATTTGAATTGTACGTGTATGCTCTGGTATGCTAAAGGTTGAAAAGAAAGAAGAACATCACTTGACAAATCACTCGTTTCTTTTTAACATAAAGTTATGAATGAATGCTCATTCAATTTAGAAAGGGACGAAGCAAATTGAAGCAGAAAAGACCGAAGTACATGCAAATTATTGATGCAGCCGTTGTGGTGATTGCAGAGAACGGCTACCATCAATCACAAGTTTCAAAGATTGCCAAACAAGCAGGAGTAGCAGACGGAACCATTTATCTCTATTTCAAAAACAAAGAGGACATTTTGATCTCGTTGTTCAAAGAAAAAATGGGACAATTCATCGAACGGATGGAAAACGATATTCAAAAGAAACCGTCTGCGAAAGAAAAGCTTCTTCTCCTTATTCGAGAACACTTTCGCCTGCTATCGCAAGACCACCATTTGGCCCTTGTGACACAGCTTGAACTCAGGCAGTCAAACCTTGAACTGCGCCAAAAAATCAATGAGGTGCTGAAAGGGTATTTAAATATGCTCGACTCCATTTTAACCGAAGGAAAGAAGACCGGAGAATTTAGACAAAATCTAGATGTCCGCTTAGCGAGACAAATGGTATTTGGGACGATTGATGAAACCGCTACAACATGGGTCATGAATGATCAAAAGTATGACCTGCCTGCACTCGCAGAAAGTGTACATGATCTTCTCTTAAACGGAATACATCAATCTTAAAGACAATTGAAAAAGGATGATTGACATGGAAAAAATACTTAGCTTACACCAAGACGAACAGACAGCACTCATCACGATTCAACACCCACCTGCAAATGCCTTATCCTCTCAGCTTCTCACTGAACTCAATGACATGTTTGATCAGCTTGAACAAAACAGTGAAGTGAGAGCTATTGTCATTCATGGAGAAGGTAGATTTTTCTCAGCAGGTGCTGATATTAAAGAATTTACGACCTTGCAGGAAGAGTCTGATTATGCCAGCCTTGCAGACAGAGGACAGCAAGTGTTTGAACGAATTGAACAATGTCCAAAACCGGTGATTGCTTCCATTCACGGGGCAGCATTAGGCGGCGGGCTTGAGCTGGCGATGTCGTGTGATATTCGAATCGCAACAAAAGATGCAAAGCTGGGACTGCCGGAATTAAATCTCGGTATTATCCCAGGATTCGGCGGAACGCAGCGCCTGCCTCGCTATGTTGGATCAGCTAAAGCACTTGAAATGATGGGAACAGCTGAGCCAATTACAGGAGAAGAAGCATTTGCCTGCGGACTTGTTTCAAAACTTGCGGAAACAGAGGAAGAAGCGCTGGAAACAGCGAAAACATTGGCGGCGAAATTTGCAGCGAAAAGCCCTAAAACGCTTGAGTATGTGCTTGAGTTATTGAATGCGACAAAAGTGTACTCATATGATGGCGGAATGAAGCTGGAAGCCAAAAAGTTTGCTGAAGTGTTCCAGTCTAATGATGCCAAAGAAGGCATCCAAGCTTTTATTGAAAAGCGTAAACCGAATTTTAAAGGGGAATAAGGGATTAGTACGACACAAGGGGGAGAAATGAATGAATATTTTTGTTTTAATGAAGCGTACGTTTGACACGGAAGAGAAAATCTCTATTCAGTCTGGTGCTATTCAAGAAGATGGGGCAGAGTTCATTATTAATCCTTATGATGAGTACGCAATTGAAGAAGCGATTCAGCTTCGGGATGAGCACGGGGGAGAAGTAACGGTCGTGACAGTTGGCAATGAAGATGCGGAGAAACAGCTTAGAACAGCACTTGCAATGGGCTGCGATCAAGCCGTTTTATTAAATGTTGAAGATGATTTGGAGGAGTGGGATCAGTTTTCCGCTTCTACGATTCTATATCACTATCTCAAGGATAAAAAAGCTTCCTTGATCTTAGCAGGGAATGTAGCGATTGACGGCGGGTCTGGACAGGTGGCCCCGCGTCTTGCTGAATTACTCGGTTTTCCATATGTCACAACCATTACAAGTATTCAAATCGACGGCGGCTCAGCTTCAATTGAGCGAGATGCAGAGGGTGATGTGGAAGTGATTTCTGCCGAGCTCCCGCTAGTGGTCACCGCGCAGCAAGGTCTCAATGAGCCTCGTTATCCATCGTTACCAGGCATCATGAAGGCAAAGAAAAAGCCTTTAGAAGAACTGGAATTAGACGATCTAGATCTAGATGAAGACGATGTGCCATTTAAAATCAAAACAATCGAACGTTTCTTACCGGAGAAAAAAGAGGGTGGCAAGGTGTTGAGCGGAGAGCTTCAGGATCAGGTCAAGGAACTGACAGACCTGCTAAGAAATGAAGCAAAAGTCATCTAAACATCCACTTTACGATATCACGAGAACAAGGGGGAGCTTATAGGATGAGTAAAAAAGTTGTTGTACTTGGAGAAAGTCGTGACGGTAAATTAAGAAATGTGACATTTGAAGCGATTGCTGCCGCTCACGAGGTGGCTGATGGCGGTGAAGTGATTGGCGTTTTAATAGGGGATCACGTCAAAGACCAAGCGGATGAGCTGCTTTATTATGGAGCGGATCATGTGATGATCGTCGAGCACCCGCATCTTTCTTATTATACGTCTGATGGTTTTGCGCAGGCGCTTCAGGCAATATTAGATCAAGTCAATCCTGATGCAGTGCTCTTCGGTCATACATCGATCGGAAAAGACTTGTCACCAAAAATAGCTGCACGCCTGCAAACTGGCTTAATTTCAGATGCAATAGATGTAAGCGTTACCGGTGAACATCTTGTTTTCACTAGACCGATTTATTCAGGAAAAGCTTTTGAAAAAGTCATTTCAACAGATCGTCTGCTTTTGGCTACTATCCGTCCAAACAACGTGGCACCGCTGGAGCGTGATGCGTCACGCAGCGGAGAAGTGACGCCAGTTTCTGTCGATATTCAAAACCTAAGAACAATCGTGAAGGAAGTCATTAAAAAAACATCAGAAGGTGTAGATTTATCTGAAGCGAAGGTCATTGTCGCAGGAGGCAGGGGGGTCAAGAGCAAAGAAGGCTTTGAACCGCTGAAAGAACTTGCCCAAACGCTTGGCGCAGCAGTCGGTGCCTCGCGTGGTGCATGTGACGCTGACTACTGCGATTATGCCCTGCAAATTGGTCAAACCGGTAAAGTCGTCACACCTGACCTTTACATTGCCTGCGGGATTTCAGGAGCTATTCAGCATTTAGCCGGTATGTCCAACAGTAAAGTCATTGTTGCGATCAACAAAGACCCAGAAGCTGAAATCTTCAAAATCGCTGATTACGGAATAGTTGGTGACTTATTCGAAGTCGTTCCGCTTTTAAATGAAGAGTTAAAAAACATGAATATCCATTCTTAACGCTCATACACTCAGAATGCCTAGGTATTCTGGGTTTTTTTGTATGTTATCACGAAACAAAGGAGCGGTTTATAAGTGAATGGGACAGTAAAAGTCAATGAAGTGATTGGACGCATTTCTAAACACATCTATGGACACTTTCAAGAGCATTTAGGAAGAGGAATTTATGACGGCATTTGGGTAGGGGAAGATTCAGAGATTGATCATGTTGAAGGGATTCGTACCGATGTACTAAAGGCACTTCAAGCCTTACATATCCCAGTGCTGAGGTGGCCGGGCGGCTGTTTTGCAGACGAGTATCATTGGGCAAACGGCGTCGGTGATCTGAGTGAACGAAAGCCGATGGTGAATACTCATTGGGGTGGCACCGTTGAATCAAATGCGTTTGGTACACATGAATTTATGAGACTGTGTGAATTACTTGAATGTGAGCCTTATATTTGTGGAAACGTTGGAAGCGGCTCTGTACAAGAATTAGCAGAATGGATTGAATATATCACATTTCCTAAAGGGACACCTATGTCGGATTGGCGCATTCAAAATGGAAAACAAGAACCGTGGGAGCTGACGTATGTTGGTGTAGGTAATGAAAGCTGGGGATGTGGTGGAAATATGACGCCAGAGTATTATGCAGACTTATATAAACGCTACCAAACGTATGTGAGAGAATTTGCTGGTCAGCGCATTTACAAAATTGCATGCGGTGCGAATTCAAATGATGTGAATTGGACAAAAGTATTAATGGAGCGTGCAGCGCCTTGGATGGATGGGCTCAGTTTGCATTACTATACGGTCCCAGGAACATGGGAGAAAAAAGGGTCTGCGACCGATTTTGATGAGGATGAGTGGTTTACAACGCTGAAAAAGGCGTCTGAAATGGAGCGGCTTGTCGTGGAACACGGAAAAATCATGGATCGTTATGATCCAGACAAGCGAATCGGGATGATTATTGATGAATGGGGGACATGGTATGATCCAGAACCGGGGACAAATCCAGGGTTTTTGTATCAGCAAAACACATTAAGAGATGCTCTAGTCTGTGCCTTGCATTTTCATATTTTTCATCGCCATTGCCAGCGGATTCATATGGCGAATATTGCCCAGACCGTCAATGTGCTGCAAGCGATGGTGTTAACGCAGGACGAAAAGATGCTCCTGACACCTACCTATCATGTATTTCACATGTTTCAAGTGCATCAAGATGAAGAAGCGCTTGAAGTAGAATTGAATGCGCCTTCGTATGAACGCCGGGGTGAAAAAATTCCTCAAGTCAGTGTGTCAGCCTCGCGGTCATCTGACAAGATGCATATTAGTTTCTGTCATGTGAATCCCCATGAAAAAGCAGACGTATCTCTTGCGATAGAGGGAATCGATGCAAAAACGAAGGTCACTGGCCGTGTGCTGACTGCTGATCGGATGAATGCACACAACACGTTCGATGATCCTCATTCTGTTCAGCCTGCGGACTTTCGACAATTTGCTGTTAAGCACGGCGAGCTGACTATTGATCTGCCGCCTATGTCGGTTGTCATGTTGACCGTCGATCTGGCTTGATCGCATATTTCAATGTTTGATGAGAAGAATGTTGGGGCATCATACATTGTAAATGAAGCGGAAAGGGAGTTATGTCATATGCTTAGAACCATTCTGATGATCATTGGTGCGATTGTTGTTATTGGTGCGATTATACGGTTTGTTTTTTAATTCATTTCATAAAAAATGATTCGTAAGCATTTCATTCGCAAGTCACATTGGTAGATGCTATACTAAAAAGCATAATTTACATTGGAGGAATGAATAATGGCAATCGTAAAAGCTACTGACGCAACATTTTCACAAGAAACTGCAGAAGGTGTTGTTCTTGCAGATTTTTGGGCACCTTGGTGCGGACCTTGTAAAATGATTGCTCCAGTTCTTGAAGAACTTGATCAAGAAATGGGCGATAAAATGAAAATTGTAAAAATTGATGTGGATGATAACCAAGAAACTGCTGGTAAATATGGCGTTATGAGTATCCCAACACTTCTTGTTTTAAAAGACGGTGAAGTCGTCGAAACGTCTGTTGGTTTCAAACCAAAAGAAGCACTAGCTGAGCTTGTAAACAAACATCTATAAACCGATCTATGCCCGCGTGGCATGATCTCAAAAAGCGGTTCTCGTATAGTCGAGAGCCGCTTTTCTTTCATCGTGGTATAAAACAAATGTTCGTGATACACTAGAAGGAGTGAAAGCGGAAAACAAGGACGGATGAAAATATGAACAAATTGATCAAAGAAAAGCTGTCAGTCTTACCTGATCAACCAGGCTGTTACTTAATGAAAGATAGACAAAATACGATCATTTATGTGGGAAAGGCAAAGGTATTAAAAAATAGGGTCCGCTCTTATTTTACAGGATCTCATGATGCCAAAACGCAGCGGCTTGTCAGTGAAATCGAAGACTTTGAATACATTGTCACCTCTTCAAATATTGAGGCACTTATTTTAGAGCTGAATTTAATCAAAAAATATGACCCGAAATACAATGTCATGCTCAAGGATGACAAAACGTACCCTTTTATTAAAATTACGAATGAACGTCACCCTAAGCTGATTGTCACCCGCAATGTGAAAAAGGATAAAGGGAAATACTTCGGTCCATATCCGAACGTACAAGCAGCAAGAGAAACGAAAAAGCTGCTCGATCGTTTATACCCACTTAGAAAATGTGCAACACTCCCTGACCGAGTCTGTCTTTATTATCATCTTGGACAATGTCTTGCTCCGTGTGTGTATGACATTTCTGAAGAAACGAATAAACAGCTCGTCGATGAAATCACAAGATTTCTAAACGGAGGTCATCAGCAAATCAAGAAAGAATTAACAGAGAAAATGCAAGAAGCGGCCGAACAATTAGAATTTGAGCGGGCAAA
Organism: Bacillus sp. AK25; assembly: GCF_048270685.1. Taxonomy (NCBI): domain Bacteria; kingdom Bacillati; phylum Bacillota; class Bacilli; order Caryophanales; family Bacillaceae; genus Bacillus; species Bacillus sp. AK25. The sequence goes on along the minus strand of NZ_JBLUWC010000001.1, from coordinate 2,488,894 downwards.
AGAACTGAGAGATCAAATTGCTTATATCGATTCAACGATGGAAAAGCAAAAGATGACGATGAGTGACTTATCCGATCGCGATGTATTTGCCTATGCTTATGATAAGGGCTGGATGTGTGTCCAAGTCTTCTTCATCAGACAGGGGAAATTAATCGAACGTGATGTCAGCCTATTTCCGATGTATCAAGACCCTGAGGAGGAATTTCTCACGTTTATGGGGCAGTTTTATGAAAAGAACAACCACTTTTTGCCGAAGGAAATTTTGGTGCCAGACAGCGTCGATCAAGAGATGATTGAGCAATTGCTTGAAACGAATGTTCATCAGCCGAAAAAAGGAAAGAAGAAGGATTTGCTTTTACTTGCCCACCAAAATGCCAAAATTGCTCTCAAAGAAAAGTTCTCGCTCATAGAGCGCGATGAAGAACGGACAATTGGTGCAGTGAAGCAGCTTGGTGATGCACTTAATATTTATATGCCATACCGGATTGAGGCATTTGATAACTCCAATATCCAAGGAGCAGACCCCGTATCCGCTATGGTTGTCTTCCAAGACGGGAAGCCGTATAAAAAGGAATACCGAAAATACAAAATTAAAACCGTTGAGGGGCCCGATGATTATGCTTCCATGCGTGAAGTCATTAGAAGGCGGTATACCCGTGTGTTAAAAGATGAACTGCCGCTTCCTGACTTAATTTTAATCGATGGAGGAAAAGGACAGATCAACGCAGCCATAGATGTGCTCGAAAATGAATTAAATCTGTCTGTTCCTGTGGCAGGTCTAGTGAAAGATGAAAAACACAGGACATCGAATCTGATGATGGGTGATACGCTTGAAATTGTTGCGCTCGAACGAAATAGTCAGGCCTTTTATTTATTGCAGCGTATTCAAGATGAAGTGCACCGATTTGCGATTAGTTTTCACCGGCAGCTGCGCGGGAAGAATGCATTCCAGTCTATTCTAGACGATGTCCCAGGTATCGGGGAAAAGCGCAAAAAGCAGTTACTTAAACATTTTGGCTCTGTGAAAAAGATGAAAGAAGCCTCTATCCAGGATTTTCAGGACGCTGGTATTCCGAAACAAACGGCTGAACTTTTAATGGAGGCATTAAAAAAATAGATTGTACTTTTTCCAAAAGTCTGTTAAGATGTGACTAATTTAATAAATGAACGTGTTGTTTGTTGAAGATAGAGGTGCGAACTTCAAGAGTAAGCCTTCAGAGATCGAGGGGATCTAGGAAGAGGGCTGAAAGGGGAGCGTCGCCGAAGTGAATAAAATCCACTCATTTTATTCGCTGGCTGTACATTGAAGAAATGTAGGGCTGTCAAGAATGTATTTCTTGGAGGGCTATCTCATTGTTTGCATCATTTGATGATTTTAAAGCAATGGGAGATTTGTTCTCTCATTGCTTTTTTATTTGCAGTGCAGAGAGCAGTCTCCGCAGCCTCTTCTCTCACACGTGATCTTTTGAAAAAGGGTGGTAGACATGGGACTAATTGTACAAAAATTTGGTGGAACATCTGTTGGATCGACAGAAAAAATTCGCAATGTCGCAGAGAGAGTCATCGCTGAACGCGAGGCAGGAAATGATGTGGTCGTGGTTGTGTCTGCGATGGGCAAATCAACGGATGTTCTAGTAGACCTAGCGAAAGAACTCACAGATGATCCAAGCAAAAGAGAAATGGATATGCTACTGACAACTGGTGAGCAGGTGACCATTTCATTATTAGCGATGGCACTGCAAGCAAAAGGTTATGATGCCATTTCCTTTACAGGCTGGCAAGCTGGGATGAAAACAGAGAAGGTGCACGGAAATGCAAGAATCGTGGACATCGATGAAGCAAGAATCCAAGAAGAACTGAGTGCGGGAAAAGTCGTCGTTGTAGCAGGTTTCCAAGGAATTGCGGATGATCTACATATTACAACACTTGGACGTGGTGGATCAGATACGACAGCAGTGGCACTAGCTGCGGCACTCAAAGCGGACAAATGTGATATTTATACGGACGTACCAGGTGTGTTTACAACAGATCCTCGTTATGTGCCGTCTGCGCGAAAACTTGCAGGAATTTCATACGATGAAATGCTTGAGTTAGCCAATTTAGGAGCAGGTGTGCTGCATCCGAGAGCGGTCGAATTTGCGAAAAATTATCAAATCCCACTAGAAGTCCGTTCTAGTATTGAAAATGAATCGGGTACGTTAATTGAGGAGGAATCATCCATGGAACAAAATTTAGTTGTAAGAGGTATTGCATTTGAAGATCAGATGACACGCGTGACGGTATGCGGCCTTTCAAGCGGTTTAACAACGCTATCGACGATTTTTACGACACTTGCAAAGCAAAATATCAATGTCGATATCATCATTCAGTCTGTCACAAGCACCAATCAGACCTCCATCTCTTTCTCTGTGAAAACGGATGATTTGTCTAAAACAGTTGAAGTATTAGAAGAATACAAAGGTGCGCTTGGTTATGAGCAGATTGAGACAGAAAGCAAATTAGCCAAAGTATCCATCGTTGGCTCTGGTATGGTCTCAAACCCAGGCGTTGCGGCTGAAATGTTCGCTGTGTTAGCTCAAAAAGACATTCAAGTGAAAATGGTCAGTACGTCTGAGATCAAAGTCTCAACAGTCGTTGATCGTGAAGATATGGTGAAAGCTGTAGAAGCCCTTCATGATGCGTTTGAATTATCAAAGGTGAGCGCCGCTGCTCATTCATAAATCTTCAAAAGAGGTGTATCCCATGAAAGGATACACCTCTCAGCGTGTAGACAAACCCTCGCATTCTTTGTCAGTCCTGCGTGCTGGTGCTCACGAATGTCAAATTCGCTCCGCGCCAGTACTCGTCTTTCCTAGACTGCAAAGGTTTTCTATCACGCTGAAAAGAAGACAAAGGGCTAAAATCAAGTTCATTTTAGCCCTTTGTCAACAATCTGAAAGGTGTATCCCATAAAAAGATACACCTCTTTTTTATATTGGAAATCATCAGCATATGAAGAAAGAAAAACATGCGTAAACCGGTACGTCAACTATGCTATGATAGAAGGGTATATAAAAAAGGCGTGACACAAAGTCCTCGCCTTTCATAAGCAGTGTTAGCTAGGGTCTCTTAAATCCCATTTAACGGTTAAAATGACTTTATCAGCACGCTTTTTTACTTGTTCATAGGATTCAGCCACGTGCTCATTGAGAAGCTGAATCTGTTCAGCGATAAAACCTGCTTCCATTTGAAAGCATGGCTCCTTTTGATAGCTGAGTCGATTCGATACAAGTGGACCTTCGAGCTCAAACTCAATTTCCTGTTTTTTAGAATGGACCATCGTGAGAGTTCCCCATCCGGCATCATGGAAAAATTCGGGGATCTTTTCCCATGACTCTTGAGGAAATTTACGAGCAAGCAGTTTACCCGCAAAATACATCATAGATGAATGATCCTGACCAAGAATGTCAGGCAGCAGAACTTCGCGTATCAGCTCGTAGGCAAATCCATTGACTTCAATTTCTTTTAGCTGTTCTAAGTTAGATTCGAATTTATTCATTGTATGGCTCCCCTCTTTCAACAATTTATTATAGCTTATGTGGGCATATGATGACAGAGTTTTCCCTGAAGTCTAAGAAATTCTTATTGTAGTAAAACGAATTTTGATTTAAAACTTTTAAATTTCCGAAAATTTTAATTTATGTACGCGGTTTCTTGACGCTTTTTTGACATAGGAGTAAAATGAAATTGTCAATAAATTTGAATAAAGTGCTTACAATTGAAAGAAGCGGGGGTAAGACAATTTTCAAGCAATTGCACTTTTTTTACTAGGGGGTAAAGTAATGTCGGGGAACAAAGAATTTTTTTATCGGAGATTGCATTCTTTGCTTGGCGTCATTCCGGTCGGTCTATTTTTAGTACAGCACTTAGTGATTAACCACTTTGCGACGAATGGACCAGAGGCGTTTAACAAAGCTGCACACTTTATGGAACAGCTTCCATTCAGATATGCACTTGAGCTGTTCGTGATTTTCTTACCACTGATCTATCATGCTGTTTATGGGGTGTACATAGCCTTTACGGCACAAAACAACACGTCTCGCTTCAGTTACTTAAGGAACTGGTTGTTCAGACTGCAACGAATTACAGGTATCATCACATTGATTTTTGTCACTTGGCACGTATGGGAAACACGCATTCAAGCGCAGCTTGGAGCTGAAGTAAACTATGACATGATGGCGAATATTTTAAGCTCTCCATTTATGCTAGGTTTCTATATTGTCGGCGTTTTATCTACTATTTTCCACTTTGCTAATGGCTTGTGGTCATTTGCTGTCAGCTGGGGAATTACAGTTTCACCACGCTCACAAAGAATCTCCACATATGTGACATTAGGTATATTTATAGCGCTTTCATATGTAGGGCTAAGAGCAATTTTCGCTTTTGTTTAAGAGGAAATAGATTAGTAGAAGAGGGAGAGGGGCTACAATGAGTAATTCTAGCATCATCGTTGTCGGAGGCGGCTTAGCTGGTCTCATGGCAACTATCAAAGCAGCAGAAGCGGGAACAGCTGTTAAACTATTTTCAATCGTACCTGTGAAACGTTCGCATTCTGTTTGTGCACAGGGCGGAATTAACGGAGCGGTCAATACAAAAGGTGAAGGAGATTCACCTTATGAGCATTTTGATGACACGGTATATGGCGGAGACTTTTTAGCTAATCAGCCGCCAGTAAAGGCAATGTGTGAAGCAGCGCCGTCCATTATCCACTTACTTGATCGTATGGGTGTAATGTTTAACAGAACACCAGAAGGATTACTGGACTTCCGCCGTTTCGGGGGAACACAGCACCACCGTACAGCATTTGCTGGTGCGACAACAGGTCAGCAGTTATTATATGCACTAGATGAGCAGGTTCGCCGCTATGAAGTAGCAGGGCTTGTGACGAAATATGAAGGCTGGGAATTCCTTGGTGCTGTCTTAGATGACGAGGAAGTATGCCGAGGCATTGTCGCACAGAACTTGACGACAATGGAAATCGAATCCTTCCGTTCAGATGCTGTCATCATGGCAACTGGCGGCCCTGGTATCGTATTCGGTAAATCAACGAACTCCATGATTAATACCGGATCAGCTGCATCGATCGTTTATCAGCAAGGTGCTCATTATGCCAATGGAGAATTCATTCAAATTCACCCAACAGCGATCCCAGGAGATGACAAGTTGCGTCTCATGAGTGAATCAGCTCGTGGTGAAGGTGGACGTGTTTGGACATATAAAGACGGAAAGCCTTGGTACTTCCTTGAAGAAAAGTACCCAGCATACGGGAACCTTGTACCGCGTGACATTGCAACGCGTGAAATTTTCGACGTATGTGTGGAGCAAAAGCTTGGCATCAACGGAGAGAACATGGTGTACCTAGATCTTTCTCACAAAGATCCAAAAGAGCTTGATATTAAGCTTGGTGGAATCATTGAAATCTATGAAAAATTCATGGGTGATGACCCGCGTAAGCTTCCGATGAAAATTTTCCCGGCTGTTCATTATTCAATGGGCGGATTATGGGTTGATTATGATCAAATGACGAATATCAAAGGCTTGTTTGCTGCCGGAGAATGTGATTACTCTATGCACGGCGGAAACAGACTTGGTGCAAACTCATTGCTTTCTGCGATTTACGGCGGAATGGTTGCTGGACCAAATGCTGTGAAATACATTAGCGGTCTTGAAAAGTCTGCAGAAGATTTATCATCTGCAACATTCGACAGTGCCGTGAAGAAAGAGCAGGAGAAATGGGACAACATCCTTAGCATGGATGGCACAGAAAATGCATATGTGCTTCATAAAGAGCTTGGAGAATGGATGACGGACAACGTGACAGTGGTTCGTTACAATGAGAAGCTCTTAAAAACAGATCAGAAGATTGAAGAACTGATGGAGCGCTATAAGCATATTAACATCAACGATACAGCTTCATGGAGCAACCAAGGCGCTGCCTTCACGCGTCAGCTTGACAACATGCTTCAGCTGGCACGCGTCATTACGATTGGGGCTTACAACCGGAATGAAAGCCGAGGCGCACACTATAAACCGGAATTCCCAGAAAGAAACGATGAAGAATTCCTAAAAACAACGATGGCTACGTTCAAAGGGAAGAACCAAAAACCTGCATTCCACTATGAGGACGTCGATGTATCGTTAATTGCACCTCGTAAACGAGATTACTCGAAGAAAAAGGTGGAGAAATAAGATGAGTGAAAAAAACACGATTCAATTTATTATCACACGTCAAGATACAGCAGATGGCAAGCCTTATGATGAGGAATTCGAAATCCCTTACCGTCCGAATATGAACGTCATTTCTGCACTCATGGAAATCAGACGTAATCCGGTCAATAAAAAAGGTGAAAAAACAACGGCGATCAACTGGGACATGAACTGTCTTGAAGAAGTATGCGGCGCTTGTTCCATGGTCATTAATGGAACGCCTCGCCAATCATGTACTGCACTGATTGACAAGTTAGAGCAGCCGATCCGTCTTCAGCCGATGAAAACGTTCCCGGTTGTGAGAGACTTGCAGGTTGATCGAAGCCGTATGTTCAATTCATTGAAAAAAGTCAAAGCATGGGTGCCGATCGATGGCACATATGATCTTGGACCTGGACCAAGAATGCCTGAGAAAAAGCGTCAATGGGCGTATGAGCTTTCAAAGTGTATGACATGTGGTGTCTGCCTTGAAGCTTGTCCAAACGTGAATGATAAGTCTTCCTTTATGGGCCCTGCACCGCTTTCACAAGTTCGTCTATTTAACGCACATCCGACAGGTGCAATGAATAAGTCTGACCGTTTAGAAGAAATTATGGGTGATGGCGGTCTTGCAAACTGCGGGAACTCTCAAAACTGTGTGCAGGCTTGTCCGAAAGGAATCCCGCTCACAACATCAATTGCAGCACTTAACCGAGATACAACATTACAAGCTTTCCGTAACTTCTTCGGAAGCGATCACGCAGAATAACATCACATTCAGTCCTCCTTGCCAATCATGATGAGTGTTTACAAGAGGCTGGATGCAAAAACATAACAAACGCCTCTTCCAATACGGGAGAGGCGTTTGTTTGCGAATAAGGAGTGGATCAAATGAGGCTGCCGTCATATATTGAAGAACCGTTTGAAGAGTGGAGGGCATCGTTTCGATTTTATGTGGAAACAACCGTCCGTTTTTCAGAAACGGATATGTTTGGTCACATGAACAATGTCACCCCGTTTGTGTATTTTGAAGAGGCGCGGATTGCCTTCTTTCAAAAAACGGGAATTGTAGATAAACGAATGAAGCGAGCGAGAGAGACGATTACGGTCGTGGCAAACCTTCAATGTGATTACATCAAGCAAGTGGAAATCGGTGAGAGGCTGCGTGTGTATGTAAAGCCAGAAAAGGTTGGATCAAGCTCTCTCATCCTTCATTATTTAGGAGAGAATGAACAGCAAGAACCGTGTTTTACAGGCTCAGTCACGATGGTGCAAATAAGTAAAGACACCGGTGCCCCTGTACCGTTTACAGAAGAGGAAAAAGAGACTTTTCAGGCCCAGCGACATTAAAGAATCACGGTCACATGTTTCATTTTGTTATAATAAAAGAATCATAATGAAGAAGAAACAAAAGGAGAGCACATGAAGATTTTTCAATACGACACCATTGATAGTACAAATAATGAAGCGAAAAGGCTTATTCAGCAAGGAGAAACCCCTTCATTTGCTGTATATGCCCGGCAGCAGACAGCAGGGAGAGGCAGGCTTGGCAGACCGTGGGAAACGCCTACAGGGAATGTAGCTGTCACGATGACAGTAAAACCGCCAGTAGATATCTCCACCCAATCAACGATTGCCCCGCTGACGGCACTTGCCATTTATGATGTACTCAAACCACTCATGAGAGCAGAGGATAAACTGGCAATCAAATGGCCAAATGATCTATTGATTAATGAAGCGAAAGTATCTGGCACATTAATTGAAGCAGACCGCAGCGCCATTTACATCGGTGTGGGCATCAATGTAGAGACAAAGCCGGAGCACGTTCCGTATAAAACCGTTTGCCTATCAGAACTGACTGAGGTGAAAGCGGACCAGCTAGTGAAAGATTTGGTAGCGGCCTTTGAAAAATACCATGCACGCTGGCAAATGGAAGGATTTGAAGCCCTCACTGCCCTTTATAACAAACGATTATATCGGCTGAATCAACCGCTTCGTATTTCATTAGATCGTGAAAAGCAAACATGGCAGGAAGGGATCTGCTGTGGTGTGAACCGTTATGGTCATCTTCAGTTAAAAGATGATCAAGGACATATAAAAGCCCATTCAGCAGGAGATATTGATGCACCGCCCAAGTAGACAATTTCTCGTTCGATGAGTGTGTAGACAAACCGTTGCATTCGATGTTAGAACGGAGTGCTTTAAGATCTTTACACTGAAAAAAAGACAAAGAGCTAAAATCAGTTCATTTTAGCTCTTTGTCGACAAGATGACGTCTCATTTATGCTTCTTTTTTTATTTGAGGTTGAACCATGTAGTCTTTTTTTGTAAAGACCACTCCATCTAGAATTTCTCTTGCGGTTCGAATGACTTTCACTCTATTTTGTGAGATATCAATTTCAGTTTGCATAATACCAGCAGGATGCCCAATACGGAGGGTGTCATCTTTTCCTTGAAACAGCTGTGCCGGAAGCGTTTGATCCATGAAACAGCTGGCTGACACACAGACAGATCCGGTAATGGCAAGTGCTTGGTGCGGTCTTTGCATCGATAGCATCCGAACGATGATGTCCATATCTGCTGCTCTTCTCAATATTCCATTTGTATCTACATAATCAGCAGGCTCGCTGATGATCGCAAGCTTTGGAACAGCTGGAGACTGTAATGTGGCTAGTTCTTTTGGTGCAAAATGGCACATTTCAGCAGCGATGGAACGAATCTCTTCTAAATCATCCAGCAATTCGTCTGTAAACTCCTCAGGCAATTCAGTTCCTTTTAATTGAATATCTTTGGCACGGACAAAGGCGATTGGATTTGCAATGTCAACGATTGAGATCGGAATCTCTCCAAACTTTGTCTGGATCGTATCCATTTTGTTTCCAGTCGGAAAGGTTTTACCTGTGACAGCGCCTTCAGGTTTCTCAAAGGATAAATAAATGGGAGAACCTGTTCCTTTCACTCCTGGAATTTCTGCCTGTCCTTCAAATTTTACTTCTCCGTTCTCGACTTCTACCTCTGCCACAATGATTTTATTCGTGTTGGTATTCAGAATACGTACTGTTGTGACAGGCTCAACTGCTTGGACAAGTCCTTTAATGATGGCATACGGTCCAACTGCTGATGAGATATTCCCACAGTTTCCTTTAAAGTCGACAAATCTTTCATTGATGCTGACTTGTGCAAACGTATAGTTCACATCCACATCTGGACGAGTGGCTTTGTCGATAATGGCCACCTTACTTGTTAAAGAATTACCGCCCCCGATTCCATCAACTTGCAGCCGGTCAGGGCTGCCCATAATGTCTAATAGAAATGCTTCGAGCTCATCGTGTTCGTAAGGTGCATCATTGGCTTGAATGAAGACCCCTTTGCTTGTACCGCCTCGCATGATTGTGATTGGAACTTTTCTCATTGCTCTCACCCTCAATTGTTTAGTTACTATTTATCTAATCAAAATGGTAAAGTATAATGAGAAATAAGTTAAATACATTATTTTAAGAGAAATTGATAAAATATTTTTATAACAAGGTCAAAAGGAGGGCACACAATGGATGAGAAAGACTGGCGGTTTTTAAAGGTGCTATATGAAGAGAAGAACATCACAAAAGCGGCAGAAAAATTATTTGTCTCGCAGCCTGCCTTAAGTTATCGATTGAAACAACTTGAAGAGGAATTTGACATGAAGCTTTTCTTTAAAAGAAAACGAGGCATTGAATTTACATCAGAGGGCGAATACTTGGCTAAATACGCAAATGACATGCTCAAGCAGCTCCAGCAAACGAAAGATGGCATGCTCAATATGCAAAAAAAGGTCAAAGGAACGATCAGGTTAGGGGTGTCGAGTAATTTTGCTCAATATAAACTGCCGGAAATTTTAAGAGAGTTTTCTAAGCAGTATCCACATGTTCAATTTATGGTGAACACAGGTTGGAGCACAAAAGTCATGGATTTATTAGGGACATCAAGTGTACATTTAGGGATTTTAAGAGGAGATTACGACTGGAATGGAGAGCGATTTTTGCTTGATAAAGAACGCCTTTGTATCATTTCAAAATCAGAAATACAGCTAAAGGACCTACCAAAACTGCCGCTCATTGACTATCACACGGATAGTTCATTAAAACGATTGATTAACAGATGGTGGCAGGAGACATTCACGATGCCTCCGCTTGTGACAATGGAGACAGACAGGCAAGATACATCAAAAGAGATGGTGAAGCATGGTTTAGGTTATGCCATTGTCCCGGAAATTTGCCTCAGACCAAGTGATGAGCTATTTGTAAAAGGTCTTTCGTATAAAGATGGACAGCCTGTTCTAAGAGATACATGGCTCATGTACCAGCCGGATTCCCTTCATTTGTCTGTTGTGAAAGCATTCATTGAGTTTTTAAGAAGTCAGCAAGGCTAATTATAAAAAAAATTTATTGAATAGACGAAAAAATCGATATTTTCATTATAAAAAAAGCTATTATATCCTTGAAATAGAAAGCGCTAACATTTCGGGCCGCAAGTGCAAAAGGGGCGCTTGTGGATCGTGTAAAGAAGAGGATGGAGGGATATGAAGTGCTAGCTATTTTAGGGATCTTGATGGTCGTGACTTTTACATTTCTTATTATGACAAAACGTATGCATCCGGTGGTGGCTCTAACCGTTGTGCCAATCATCTTTGCATTAATCGGTGGATTTTACAGCGGATTAGGGGACATGATGCTTGATGGACTCAAGACCGTTGCACCATCTGCTGCTTTATTGTTATTTGCCATCTTATTCTTCGGTGTCATGCTGGATGCTGGATTGTTTGACCCATTGATCAAACTGATTTTACGCCTTGTGAAAGGCGATCCGGTCAAAATTGCTTTTGGGGTAGCGATTTTGTCTATGCTTGTTGCATTAGATGGTGATGGAACGACAACGTACATGATTACCGTATCAGCTATGTTGCCACTTTTCTTAAGAATTGGGATGAACCCACTGATTTTAGGGACGATTTCATTATTATCACTAGGCATTATGAGTGGAATGACGCCTTGGGGCGGTCCAGCTACTCGTGCGATTGCTGCACTTGGTTTAGATGCAGCGGAATTCTTCATTCCATTACTCCCGACGATGATAGGGGGCGGTCTTTTTATCCTTTTTACAGCGTATGTTCTTGGAAAAAAAGAACGGAAGCGCATTGGGGTTGCCGAGATTCAGTATAAAGAAGAGGTCTCGATCTCTCCTGAATTGGCGGCATCAATTGAAGATGGCGTTGCAGATATGAAGAGACCAAACCTGATTTGGGTCAACTTCTTCCTGACGATTGCTGTCATGGCTACACTTGTATTGGATATCGTACCGATTCCTGTACTCTTTCTCATTGGCTTTGTCATTGCGCTTATGATCAACTATCCAAAAGTGGAAGATCAGCGTGAGCGGATTTTATCGCATGCAGGAAATGCTTTAACGGTCATTACCCTTGTGTTTGCAGCAGGAATTTTCACAGGCATTTTTTCGGGAACAAAAATGGTGGAGTCCATTGCTAACTTGGTCATTTACATGATTCCAGATTCATACAGCTCATTTTTTCCACTCATTGTCGCTTTGACGAGTATGCCATTTACATTTGTTCTTTCAAATGATGCGTATTATTTCGGGGTGCTTCCGATCTTGGCTGAAGCGGGTGCTGCTTACGGAATTGATCCAGTAGAAATTGCGCGCGCCTCTATTATCGGACAGCCTGTCCATTTACTGAGTCCGCTTGTCGCTTCCACATTACTGCTTGTGAGTATGTTGAATAAAGATATTGGTGATTTGCAAAAGTACGCACTGCTATGGACCGTACTCACAGCCCTGTTTACAACACTAATTGCTCTTTTAACAGGAGCCATTTCGATATTTTAAAAGCATGTTTGATCAAGGACGATGTCTCTATAGGGGACTCGTCCTTTTTTGTGCGGTTTGAAGACGAGGAAATTGGACGCTGATCTGCGGGAATTCTCGATTTTAACGTCACCTACCTGAAGTACCCGGCATATGATATCTCGACTATACAGAATCCCATTCTATAGAGACTAGAGCTCTCACCTTAGCAAGGAGGGTTACAATACTTGAAGGAGAAAGAGTTTCAATCCAAGCCGCTATTAACCAAAAGAGAAAGAGAAGTATTCGAATTGCTCGTCCAAGATAAAACAACAAAAGAAATTGCAAGCGAGCTTTTTATTAGCGAAAAGACTGTTCGAAATCATATTTCGAATGCCATGCAAAAGCTAGGAGTCAAAGGTCGTTCACAGGCCGTAGTCGAGCTTCTGCGTATGGGTGAGCTAGAGCTCTAACGTCAGCCGGTTTTCCTTCCGCACCAGGGAGGAGCCGGTTATTTCTATATGGTTTCCATGAGTCTCTTCTTGCAATTTCATTGAAAAACGAGGAAAATAGGAATGTACGTTTTAATCAAAGTGAGATGCTATAGTGAGGTATCAATGAAATGGAAACGAATGAGTCAGGCCATGTTGCAGAAATTGAAAAATCATTGCGCCATATTGCTGCAATCATTAAGCAAAAAGGTAGAGAAATTCTGAATCAATATACGATTACACCTCCTCAATTTGTAGGGCTCCAGTGGCTTTATGAATTCGGAGATATGACAATAGGTGAGCTATCACAAAAGATGTATTTGGCTTGCAGCACGACAACCGATTTAATTGACCGAATGGAAAAAAGTGAACTTGTTGAACGGGTGAAAGATCCGTCTGACCGCCGCGTGGTTCGCATTCATTTATTGCCTGAAGGTGAGCGGATCATTCAAGAAGTGATTGTCAAACGCCAAGAATACGTCAGTGAACTTCTAGGGGCTTTCTCAGAAGAAGAAGCCATCGTTTTCAACCAATCTTTAACGAAACTACAGCAGCAAATGAAAAGAAAATGAGGCGATTTTGTTGGATCAACCAATCGGCGTGATTGATTCCGGCGTAGGCGGTTTAACCGTTGCGAAGGAAATCATAAGACAACTGCCAAAAGAAAAAATTATTTATGTAGGCGACACAAAACGATGTCCATACGGCCCTCGAGCAGAAGAAGAGGTTCTTCAATATACATGGGAAATGGCGCACTACCTATTAAGACACCACCATATTAAAATGCTTGTCATTGCGTGTAACACTGCGACGGCGATAGCACTTGATGAAATTAAAGCAACACTTGATATCCCGGTCATTGGCGTAATCCAGCCCGGAGCCCGCACAGCGATCAAGGTCACAAACAATCAGCATATTGGCGTCATCGGCACAGTCAATACGATCAAAAGTGAGGCCTATAAAGAAGCACTGCTTTCTTTAAAAGCAGGACTAACTGTTCAAAGTTTGGCATGTCCATTGCTTGTGCCATTTGTGGAAAGTGGTACGTTTTTAGATCATGCAGCAGATGAAGTCGTAAAAGCTTCTCTTGAACCGATGAAAGAAACAGGCATTGATACGCTCATTCTTGGTTGCACGCACTACCCGATTTTAAAAGAACCGATTCAGCGCTTTATGGGCAGTGGCGTCAACATCATTTCTTCAGGAGACGAAACAGCGAGAGAAGCGAGCACAATTCTTTCATATAAAGGGCTGTTAAATGATTCGCAGGAAGAGCCTGTTCATACCTTTTATACAACAGGGGAGCAGCAAAACTTTCAAAATATCGCTCAAGACTGGTTCGGCTACCTGCCAGGAAAGGTCGAAACGGTTTCGCTTGAACATGTATATCAGCAATAACCTACTTCTCATAGAAGTGGGTTATTTTTTTATGAAAAGGGTCTAATCCTCTGAGGGAGCTCGTATACATACTAGTACAAACCACTAGAGGAGGGTGAAGTATGCTGAAAAAAGGAACTACAGCAGCTGTTACGTGTATTGCGTCAGCCATGCTTTTATCAGGATGCGGATTGTTTCAAACAGACCAAGCGAAAACAGAGATTGATCCACCACAAAATGTCACGTTTGTGAAAGAAAATAAAGAAGAGAAACAAACAGCGAAAGAAGGAAAAGAAGAGAAGCAAGCAGATACCGTCATGAGAGAATTATATTTAATTGATAAAAATGGATATGTTGTGTCTCAATCCATTCCGCTGCCGAAAAACGAAGGAAGTGCGAAACAAACACTTGAATACCTCGTAGACGGGGGACCGATTTCTAACCTGATGCCAAATGGATTCAGAGCCGTGCTGCCGGCGGACACGAGCGTATCTGTCGATATTAAAGATGGCACTGCGGTTGTGGATTTCTCAAATGAATTCAAAAACTATAAAAAAGAAGACGAACAGCGCATTTTGCAATCGGTCACTTGGACATTAACGCAGTTTGATTCAGTAGCGAAAGTCAAATTAAAGATGAATGGCCATGAATTAAAAGAGATGCCTGTGAATGGGACGCCGATTTCAGATGATTTAAGCAGAGAGGACGGCATTAATATTCAGCACGAGGCTGCGGCTGATATGACATCGACAAAGCCTGTGACCGTCTACTATTTAGCTGAATCTGATGAACAGACGTACTATGTCCCGGTTACCAAAAGAGCACCAAAAGACGAGGATGATCCAATTACAGCAGCCATTGATGAGCTCGTCTCTGGGCCAAGCAAAACAAGCCAATTGCTGACAGACTTTGATCAAGATGTGAAGCTCAATGATGTCCCGAAAGTAAAAGACGGTCATGTGACACTTGATTTCAATGAATCCATTTTTGGCAGTGCAGATGAAAAGAAAAAAGTCATTTCACAAAAAGTTCTTGATAGCATTGTGCTGACATTAACAGAGCTGCCAGATGTGAAAAGCGTGTCTGTCAAGGTAAACGGAAAGGCAGAGCTTGTGAATGAAAAAGGAACAGAACTCACAAAGCCAGTTTCAAGACCAGAACAAGTGAATACAGGTAGTTTTTAACGTCACACATTGATATAATGGAGAAAAAGAGGCATGCACATTCGCTGCCTCTTTTTTATTCCAAGCGATTAGAACGGATCGAGGTTGTCAAAGTTAATAGGAGAACCCCGCTGACACCCGCGCGGAATGTATATTGTAACGGAGGTAAAACATGAGATTAGATGAAAGACAATACGACGAATTAAGAAAAATTGAAATACAGGCAGGCTACATTACGCACCCAGAAGGCTCTGTCTTAATCTCAGCGGGAAATACGAAGGTGATTTGTAACGCATCTATCGAGGACCGCGTACCTCCTTTTTTAAGAGGAGAAGGAAAAGGCTGGATTACAGCAGAATATAGCATGCTTCCTAGAGCAACGGCTCAAAGAACGATAAGAGAATCATCTAAAGGAAAAGTCACAGGACGTACAATGGAGATCCAGCGTTTAATTGGACGAGCTCTACGTGCAGTCGTTGATTTAGAAAAGCTTGGTGAACGCACCATTTGGATTGATTGTGATGTTATTCAAGCAGACGGCGGAACACGCACAGCTTCTATTACAGGTGCATTTGTGGCCATGACACTAGCGATTCAAAAGCTTCAATCAGAAGGCGTTTTGAAAGAAAATCCGATCACTGATTATTTAGCTGCGATATCCGTCGGAATTGATTCTAAACAGGGACTTCTGTTAGATTTAAATTATGAAGAAGATTCTTCAGCTGAAGTGGATATGAATGTCATTATGACAGGCGCTGGACGCTTTGTTGAACTTCAAGGCACTGGCGAAGAAGCGACATTCTCAAGAGAACAACTAAACGGACTGCTTGATTTAGCCGAAAAAGGTATCAAAGAATTAATTGAAAAGCAAAAAGCAGTGACAGGAGAAGTTATCGAATAAAGAGAAGGGTTTGATCAGGATGAAAACTGCCATCATCGCAACGCACAATGCGGGCAAAGCGAAAGAATTCAAAGCCATTCTTGAGCCAAAAGGATTCACGGTCAAAACACTAGCGGACATCGGATTTACGGAAGAGATTGAAGAAACAGGACATACCTTTGAAGAAAATGCGATCATCAAAGCCGAGGCCATTCAAGCCAAAGCAGGTGAAATGGTGATTGCAGACGACTCGGGTCTGTCGATTGATTACCTTGGCGGAAAGCCTGGCGTCTATTCAGCGAGGTACGCGGGCGAGCATAAAGACGATGCCGAGAACGTGGAAAAGGTGCTAAGTGAGCTGCGAGGCATTGAAAAAGAAGACCGCACTGCTAGATTCAGATGTGCCCTGGCTGTCAGTATACCGGGGAAAGAAACAAAAACGGTAGAAGGATCAGTAGAAGGCTTTATCGCAGAAGAACCGATCGGCGAAAACGGCTTCGGATACGACCCAATTTTCATCGTCAAAGACAAAGACCAGACGATGGCCGAGTTATCACCAGAGGAAAAAAACAAGATCAGCCATCGAGCGGTCGCGCTTCAAAAGCTTTCATCACTGCTAGACGCAAATGAATAAGGGGGAATGAAGCCATGAAGATACTCATCATTAGTGACAGTCATGGACTCACAGACGAACTTCAAGCCATTGCCAAACGGCATGCGAATGAAGTGGACATGATGATTCACTGCGGAGATTCAGAACTCGAAACGAACCACCCAGCACTCGAAGGATACAAAGTCGTCAAAGGAAATTGTGACTTTATGGGCGATTTTGAAGAAGAGCTCCTGCTCCCACTCGACGGAGGCGGAAAACTATTTCTCACTCACGGACATCTGCATGGCATCAAACAATCCTTGCTCCAAGTCTACTACCGTGCAGAAGAGCTAGGCGCAGACATTATCTGCTTTGGCCACTCGCACATCCCTGGCAGTGAGCTGCTAAGAGGAAAACTGCTCATTAACCCAGGCAGCGTACACCTGCCAAGAGTGCGCAAAGAGCGCAGCTATGCTATACTGACACTAGATGGAAGCGAAGCAAACGTACAGTTTTTCACGGACGAAGGTCACGTCATACAAGACCTCGAAAACACTGTCACATTGGAAGGTATTTCATAAGGGTGCAGCATTTGCCCCTTATGAAAAAACTTTCGAAAAACCGTTGACTTTAAAGAACAATAGTAATATAATAAATCTTGTCGCTGAGGTAATACACCACAGCACACTACATAACAACATGTCCCAGTAGCTCAGCAGGATAGAGCAACGGCCTTCTAAGCCGTCGGTCGGGAGTTCGAATCTCTCCTGGGACGTACTAAATTAAAAGTCTGAAATCCTTGATATGAAAGGATTTCAGACTTTTTTGTTTCTTGGAACATAAGGTTGTTTATCGCTTCAAATTAAGGTTTTGGGAGCGGATTGGTAGCTGATTTATTTTCAAGTGTTTCCGTTCCCTGTCTTTGTATCAAAGAACCTATCAAATGGGTGGTTGATTTTTGTTCAGTTGCTTCAATGACTATGAACGTAAATGGATCAAAATCAAAAATGTATAAATTGAAAAATAGAGTTATTTTTGAAAGTAGCGACTAAATATATTTAAAACAGAAACAAATGAAAAGCCTCTCTAATTTAGAGAGGGCTTTCCTTTGTTAATCATCACTGTCCAATTCCCATAATTTTTGACCGTCTGCTAAATACACTGCATTTGGTGTATCTTTATAAAGTGAAATTTCAATTAAGGGACTTTTTTCTTGCTTTAACCAATCGTATATATCACAGTCGTTATTAGCGGGGGGCGATAAGATGTTATTAACTTGAAATGCGACTGCGTCATATTCTGTATAATTGACATCGTCATCTTCCAATCCGTTATCTGTTTCATAAAGCGTGTCAGATTCCCCAATAACTTTTAAACCGTTTTTCCATTCTATTATCAAATCGTTATGTTTATATTTTCGTAATGCTGAAATTAATGGATCATATCCCATTCGAATTCTCCTTAATTTATGGTTTTAAAGGCTCTGATGGTACTATATGAGCGCCGTTTTTGCTGTAATGTATTAAGCCTCTAGTAGTCTCTACATACTTACCGGTATCTTTATCATAGTATTTTCCAATCACTTGGCCAAAGTCTACTCTTTCTTTGTGCTCACCTATTTTTGTACCTTTCCCAGCGAACTTATCTAGCAATTCTTGTGCTATTTTATTATCTCCATTGAAAATGCTTTTATTTGGACGGCCATTCGCAACTTCTTGCTTATAGTTAGGTGCATCAGGAATATGTTTCTCTTGAGCGCCTGGTTTTACTTTTGCAGGGAAACCATTTACTTCACGATACGGACCTTTTGGTACGGAATGTTTGCCAAAGGAAGGTGTTTTGACAATCTTCTTGGCTACTTTCTCTCCTTTCATGATTTTGAATGCGTATTTTCCAACTTTAGCGATTTTAGCTACGGGTATCATGTGCAAGCTTGACACTAGACGATCCATGTCAGTAACTTTTTCACCTGTTACAGGGTCTCTCCCTGTGATGACTCGAATTGCATCATTTATTCCTGTAAATTCAACCGCCGTATTTAAGATATTTGAGGGTTGTTCTTCCGCTTTCACATCAGAAATCTTTGTAATGCTTTCAATATTCACTTTGTTTTGGTCCGTTATTCGTAGCCGATAGAGCATTCCATCTCGAATAACGTCAACTGTTTTGGCATTTGCGAAGTCAATCTTTTCATTTATATTATATACTTTTCCATTTACGAACACGGCGTCTTGATTAATTTTATTAGAGGATTTCCTATTTACAACCGTATCCACATTCGATCGCTCTTTATCATTCAGCTTATTAAGCATGATCGTCATTGGATTTCCATCGGGACTGTCTATTTTTTTATTCAATTCGTTTAGGTTACTGCTGATCTTTTTGTCTTCCTTATCTTTGAGAATGGATCCTTTTTGATAGGTGGTGATCCCGATTTTCGCACCAGTGAACATTGTGCCTAGAGTGTCTATGTATTCCTTCATTGTTTGTATGGAGTTCTTGGTTTCATTCAAAGCACTGGCTTGTTCCCTGTCAAAGGCATGGAGCGTACCGATGGTTTTTGAGATGTTCATCCAGGCTTTTTGGTAACTGACTTGAAAAGCAGACTCGTCCACACTTGGTAAATGAATGATATGGCTGACTTTGCCGATGGCGCTGCTCACATCTGACACGATATCAGATACGACTCGTTCGGCATTTTTTAAACCTTGATCAAGCTCATGCTCAAGAAATGATTGAGAGATAAAGCCATTTTCATTTGATTCAAATGAATGAAGTGCTTTCTGAACCTTTTGGAGTGCGGTGCTGTATTCTCTAATTGTGACTTGAAAGAATTGCAAGAAAGGGATATGGCACTCTGCGTAAAACGCTCGAATCGCTTCTCCAGCTTCCCCCTTTAGTGAGCCATCCAATGAAATGATTCGATTGATTTGACTTTCAAGGGCTTTGATATGTAGTGATTGTTGTTTTAAATGTGTCAGTGTTTGATCAATTGCATGATGCAAAGCCTGAACATCTAACGTTTTCATGGCATTCTCCTTTAAAGCTTGGTCTCAATCAATAGAGAGTTTACCATTATTAGGAGGGGTATTGGGGAATAAATACTGAAATTCCGTGAAAATGAAACGATTTACATAGGTGATAATGACTAGATGTTGAAGAACGAGTGTGGAACAGTTTGAGAATGTGTGTGTTCAAATAATAAAGACAGAAGAACAACCACCCGTATCATTAGGATTTTACCACTGTTGTATTCTTTCTGAATCTAATCATATTATTGATGATCTTATATAGTTTTCTTTCGAGATTAGTCACAAGAAATTTTTCTGGAAGGAATGTACGTTCAAAGATAAGCTTAAATAACCCTTCAAGTAGAAAGGTTATTTTAAAGAAGATACTTTATCAGTGAGCTGGCTATTCGAAACAATATTGTTCTTGCCGATAAAAAGATTAAAGCACAAAAAGAATGATATGAAATTTGTTAAACAAACACCAATTAACTTAACTTTGTCGTTTGTGGATTAAGACTACCTAATTTTTGTATAAATATAGTATAATAAACATATAAAACCTTTTGGGAAACGGTGATAATGATGAATAGCAATTTTTCATTTTTTCAAGGGAAGTGGGCAGTACTTTCCAATTTAGGAGAAACAGCTGAGAAAAATGTATATCATGACCCACATACAACAGTAATGAAACTACGGTTATTTGCCGAAACATTAACAAAATTTATTCTAGCCGCTGAAAATATTAAGGAAGCATATGGCACGAAACAAGTTGAGCGCATCAATATATTACGTCGAGAAGGAATACTTGAACCAGAGTTAATAGATATCGTTGAAACGCTTCGTCGCAAAGGGAATGTGGCCATGCATGAAGCAGGTTATCAAAAAACAGAAGAAGCGAAATCTTTATTGCATTTGGCTTTTCGTTTGTCGACTTGGTTTATGGAGGTATACGGTGATTGGAATTTTCAAGCTCCAGAGTACATAGAGCCAAATAAACAAACAGGAATAGATACACGACAGCTCCAACAAGAGTATGAAGTGAAAGTGAGGCAGCTTGAAGAGGAATTAGAGGCAATTCGCCATCAAGCTGAATTAGAGCAAGCAGATGAGAAAATGAAACGTAGAAAAGCGTCCAAAAACTTCATGCGTAGGCAGCAGCTGACTGAAGATGAAACACGTATCATCATTGATCAGAAGTTACGTGCTGCTGGATGGGAAGTAGACACGAATTTACTAAACTATAAAAAAAACAGGACGCTACCAGAGAAAAACAAACATATGGCCATTGCTGAGTGGAAGGTCGATGGCGGCTGGGTTGATTATGCATTGTTTATTGGACTCAAGCTTGTTGGTTTCATTGAAGCAAAAGCAGAAAAGAAAACGATTCCTGGGGCATTAGATAGTCAAACAAAAGTGTACGCGAAAAATGTCGTGCAAATAGAAGATGAACAGATTACACCAACAACTGGTGATTATCAAATCCCATTCTTATATGCAACGAATGGCCGCCCTTATTTAAGACAGCTTCAAGAGGAATCGGGTATTTGGTTCTGGGATTCACGCAAACCATTTGAACATGCACGTCCGCTTGAAGGGTGGCATTCTCCTGAAGATTTACAGCTTCTTCTTAGCCAAGATGATAAGGATGCGGATAAGCGTCTAGAAGAAGAGGATATAACGAAGTTTGGATTGCGTCACTATCAGCAGAATGCGGTTCTGGCTGCAGAAAAGTCGTTAAAAGAAGGAAACAGAAGAATGCTTATTGCAATGGCTACAGGAACTGGAAAAACTCGTACCGCTATTGCGCTTATGTATCGCTTAATTAAGTCTAAAAAGTGTCGCCGCATTCTTTTTCTTGTCGATCGTAATTCACTCGGTAAACAAACAGAGGATTCACTGAAAGATACGAAAATTGAAGGTTACTCGTTTGCTGATATATATGATGTGAAGTCATTAGGCGATCTCACACCGGAAGTTGAAACGAAGGTGCAGATTGCAACGGTGCAGGGAATGGTTCGCAGACTTTTTTATAGCGATAGCGAAAAGCTTCCAAGCGTCGGGCAATATGATTTCATCATTGTAGATGAGGCGCACCGAGGCTATACAAGTGATAGAGAAATGACAGAGGAAGAATTAGAGTTCCGTGATCAGAATGATTATATTAGTCAATATCGGCGCGTTATCGATTATTTTGATGCGGCATGTTTAGGGCTTACCGCAACACCTGCACTACATACAACAGACATTTTCGGTATGCCAATTTTTAAATATTCATATAGCGAAGCAGTGTTGGACGGATATCTAGTGGACCATGAGCCCCCATATTTGTTTAAAACAGAACTTTCACAAGTGGGCATCACCTTTGAAAAAGATGAGGAAGTAGAAGTGTATGATGTTGATAAAGGGGAGATTCAACTAGAAAAGTTAGAAGATACTGTGCACTTTGAAGTGGAGCAGTTTAATAAAAAAGTCATTACAGAACCGTTTAACCGTGCAGTTTTAAATAAATTAGTTGATTATATTGACCCTGCAGGTAAAGAAAAAACGCTCATCTTTGCAGCTACTGATCAACACGCAGATCTTGTTGTTCGCTTGTTAAAAGAAGCCTTTAAAGAACGTGGCGATGAAATTGAAGATGATGCCATTATGAAAATTACTGGATATATCTACAAGCCATTAGAAGCCATTACACGGTTTAAAAATGAGCGACTACCTAATGTCGTTGTTACAGTTGATCTACTCACAACAGGTATTGACGTGCCGCCGATCACAAATTTGGTGTTTTTAAGAAGAATACAATCTCGTATTCTCTATGATCAAATGCTTGGCCGTGCGACTCGTCTCTGCCCAGAGATTGGGAAAACACACTTTAACATCTACGATGCCGTTGGAATATATGACAAGTTGCAACATTATACAGAAATGAAACCAGTCGTGAAGAAACAAAACTATAGTATTGGTGAGTTGTATGATTCTCTTATAAATGCGACGACTAATGAGGAAGCTTCATTTTATCGTGATCAATTAGTAGCGAAAATTCAGCGTCGCAAACAAAGATTTGATGAAGAAGGCATGGGAAAGTTTGAAGAATTATCAAATGGAAAACATGTGGATGAATGGGTGAAAGAAATTCAAACATACTCACCGCAAGAAGCCACACAGCATAATATCCTATTTGAATACATGGAAACGTACCAAGTGACACGTGAAAAACGCTATATATCTGATAAGGAAGATGAAGTAACAGACGTCATTCGTGGGTATGGTGAAGGAAACAAGCGACCAGAAGATTATCTGGATGGTTTTGTTCGATTTATCCAAGAAAATATCAATGAAATTCCCGCTTTACATCTGATTTGTACACGACCAAAAGATCTAACAAGACAAGATTTACGAGAACTAATGACGATTTTAGAAACAAAAGGTTTTAAACAATCACATTTACAAACAGCCTGGAAACAGACAAAAAATGAAGACATTGCAGCAGATATTATTAGTTTTATTCGCCAAGCTGCATTAGGTGAAGCACTCATTGACCATGAAGCACGTATTAAACAGGCAATGCACAAAGTGTATTCACTGCATGATTGGACGCCAAGGCAAAA
The DNA here is from genome assembly GCF_048270685.1 of Bacillus sp. AK25. Classification (NCBI taxonomy): domain Bacteria; kingdom Bacillati; phylum Bacillota; class Bacilli; order Caryophanales; family Bacillaceae; genus Bacillus; species Bacillus sp. AK25. The sequence continues at coordinate 2,465,712 of NZ_JBLUWC010000001.1, read as the reverse complement.
GAAGTGGTTAGAGAGAATAGAAAAGCAATTACTTCAAGTGCCTGTTCTTGCGCCTACCGCAGAAGAGGCATTCTCGGAAGAACCTTTTAGAACGTCTGGTGGCTACAAATTACTGAAACGTGAGTTCGGTGATGAAATTGATCAAATTGTGAATACGATCAATGAGAACCTTTATATCAGCTAACGACTGTGCCTCTTCATTGAGGCACTTTTTTGGGTTATAATGAAAAGGTTCGCTTTCAACTAAAAATCATCAAATGTGATTTAATAGATTAGAAGCTTTTCAGGAGGAAAAAAGATGAATAACCAAGAAATCGTTCAAAAATTATGGAATTTATGCAATGTACTTCGTGATGATGGTATTACATATCAACAATATGTCACGGAGTTAACCTATATTTTATTTTTAAAAATGATGAAAGAACAGCAAACAGAAAATGTAATACCCGAAGGATATAGATGGGATGATTTGCTAGAAAAAGAAGGGGTAGAACTCAAAACATTTTATCAACATCTTTTAATTAAGCTGGGTAATAGCGAGAATGCTCAATTGCGTCAGATTTACACGGATGCTGCTACAAGTATTACTGAACCAAAGAATCTAGAGAAAATTCTGAAGACCATTGATGGCCTTGATTGGTACAACGCAAAAGAAGAAGGTTTAGGTAATTTATATGAAGGCTTGTTAGAAAAAAACGCAAGCGAAACAAAATCAGGTGCTGGTCAATACTTTACACCGCGTGTATTAATTGATGTAATGGTGCAGCTGATTGACCCTAAACCTGGAGAAAGATGCAATGACCCTGCAGCTGGTACATTTGGTTTTATGATTGCGGCAGACCAATATTTGAAAAATAAGACAGATAACTATTATGATTTAGATCCAAAACTGGGCGTTTTCCAAAAGAAAGAAGCGTTTACTGGCATGGAACTCGTCACAGGGACTCACCGTCTCGCTCTAATGAATGCATTACTTCATGATATCGAAGGGCGACTGGAACAAGGGGATTCGTTATCTAGTAATGGAAAGTGGATGAAAAACTTTGATGTCATTTTAACCAATCCACCATTTGGGACGAAAAAAGGTGGAGAGAGTGTTTCCCGTGATGACCTGACGTTTGCAACTTCCAATAAACAGCTTAATTTTCTACAGTTAATTTATAACGCTTTAAAAGACGATGGTCATGCACGCGCAGCAGTTGTATTACCTGATAATGTCTTGTTTGAAAGCGGGGTTGGTGCACAGATTCGACGCGATTTAATGAATAAATGCAATCTGCATACAATCTTACGCTTACCAACGGGGATTTTCTATGCCCAAGGTGTGAAAACAAACGTCTTATTTTTCACAAGAGGAACAACAGACCAAGATAATACAAAGGATGTTTGGGTATATGATCTCCGCACCAATATGACGTCATTCGGAAAACGTAATCAGCTAACAATGGCTCATTTTGAAAACTTTATGAAAGCATATGTAGCAGAAGATCGCTCTAAAGTAGAGGATGAACGTTGGAATGTGTTTACAAGAGAGGACATTGCAAAAAAAGGGGATAGTTTAGATATCGGTTTGATTGCAGATGAATCATTATCTTCCTATGACAACTTACCAGATCCAATTGAATCAGCAGAAGAAGCAATTGCAAAACTTCAGCAGGCAATGAATTTATTAAATGAAGTGGTTGAGGAGTTACGTGCTGTTGAAGAGGATGAGGTGGTAAAAAAGTGAGTAAGAGAAAAAAGACTGTTGATGAATTGTTGGAAGAAGTTCTAGTGCCAGAGGAAGAGCAACGGTATGAAGTACCGGATAATTGGATTTGGGTTAGAGTTAAAGGGATAGGAAATGTAAAAGGCGGGAAACGCCTCCCGAAAGGACATGCTTTGTTGAGCGAACCTACGCCATATCCATATCTTAGGGTTGCAGATTTTACAGAGGGTACAATTGACGAGAAAGATATAAAGTATATTTCTGAAGTAACGGCAAGTAAAATAACTAAGTATGTGGTAAGTCATGAAGATGTATATATATCTATTGCTGGCACTATTGGAAAAACTGGAATAGTACCTAAACACTTAAGTGGTGCAAATTTGACAGAGAATGCTGCGAAAATAACTGATATCAAAGGTACTTCTAACATTTTTATATATTTTGCATTAATTACAGATGAGTTAAAAAACCAAATTATGCAGTCAGTGGTATCTACATCCCAACCTAAACTAGCGTTATTCCGCATTGCAGATTTAGAGTTACCTCTTCCCCCTCTCAATGAGCAAAACAGAATTGTTCAGAAAGCGAAGTTTCTCTTAAGCAAAATTGAAGAAGCAAAGCAGTTGATTGAGGAAGCGAAGGAAACGTTTGAACTTCGTCGAGCGGCTATTTTGGATAAGGCATTTCGTGGGGAGTTGACGAAGAAGTGGAGAGAACAAAACCCTAATGTTGAAAGTGGTTTTTTATTACAGAAGAAAATCATTAGTGAACTAAAAGATAAAAGTATTGAAGTTATAAATGAAAAAGAAATTCCCGCTACTTGGAAAGTGGTTAAAATGGGAGAAGTAGTACAAATAAATCCTAAAAAGAAAAAACTAGAGGATGTTCCTGGGGAACAAATTTGTACATTTATACCTATGCCAGCAGTGAGTGATAAAACTGGAGAAATTGAACAGCCTGAAGAAAGAGAATACTCAAAAGTAAAAAAGGGGTATACATTTTTTGAGGAAAAAGATGTTTTATTTGCTAAGATTACCCCTTGTATGGAGAATGGTAAAGCTGCAATTGCTAAAAATCTAAAAAATGGATTTGGTTTTGGTTCTACAGAATTCCATGTACTAAGAACTTCAGAATGTATAAATGAAACATACATTCATTATTTTGTTCGTTCAAAGAAATTCAGACTAGAGGCTAAAAGAGAAATGACAGGAGCAGTTGGACAACAAAGGGTTCCAAAAGAGTTCTTAATCAATTATCCTTTGCCATTACCCCCAAAAGAAGAACAAGATGTTATCGTAAGAACTTTATCTGAAATTTTCTCTAAAGATCATTTTGTGGAACAAAGTCTACACATTGAAAGCAAACTAGAATTAATAAAACAATCGATTCTCTCTAAAGCTTTTCGAGGTGAACTAGGTACAAATAATCCAAGTGAGGAAAATTCTATCGAATTATTAAAAGCTATTTTACAAGAGCAAGTGAAATAGTATTAAGATCGTACTTAGCATTCAACTTTGTTGGATGCTTTTTCAATGTAACAACTTTACATCAATCAATTTTTTAAACTTATATGAATGATTATCAGTTTAGAAAGATTAGTAATATGGTATTCAGTATAATTATGACACACGATACGAAAGTATTTCTAACAATAGAAAATGTGCTGTATATGAAATGCTCTTCAAGCACCATCTCCTCTAAGAACCAATTAGTCCCGGCGAAATTTGTTCAATTCTTGCCCAATCAAATATGGTTTCAATTTGCATTTGATTTTTACAGTTTATTTTTAATAACCCTTGATCCTCTGTTGTGCTAATCTCAAAATGATCAATTATATTATTATTTCCTAAGTGATTAATTTTTAAATCCGTTACACCAATGAATGATAATTCAACGTAGACAACATCAAAATTCCCCCAACGTTTAGGTTTATTCTTCACGGAGTCCTTTGTCATTAGTCTTATAAATAGGGTAGGACCATCTCTGTTTAAATCAATATTCATGATCTCTGCATTTTTAAATTGTGGGATCTCCCCAAAAATTTGAGTCATCGCTTGTGGGTTCATAAACTTTTCTTCTCTAATCATTTGGAAACTCCTTGTTTGGGTTATTTATTGTTTCTTCTTTCAAAATAATAATGATCTTCTACACCTTCAACTTTACCAATATGGGCATTGTTTTTAGTCAAATTTTAAATGTATACGTTATTTTTACTTATACAACTCGTAAAATCTTATATTTAAAATAAATTTGTATAGAAAAAAGATGAGCTAATATTTACTGAAAGCTCATCTTATCCTTTTATTCTTATATTATCTATATGGGGCTACATTTCTTCACCCTGATTTTGTAAAAGTTTTTTATATTTCTTAATGAGAGCCTAAAGTTCATCTTTCTCTATAATATCTACTTCAATAATTTCATAATTTTTTTGTACCGGTGCACCTCCAAATGTTTGAAGTATTTTGCAAATAACTTTAAATAAACTCATTTCAACGGAGGTGCCTTTTCCTTTGAATCTCTGCTCATCGCTAGTAGAAACCTCAACCTTATAGCTTAACCCATCATATGATAGTTGAAATTCACAATCCATCTCTTCTAACCAAGTAAATAAATCCGTCATTGACGGAATCCATATTCCTTCTTTAAATACTTCTTCCTTACATAATAGAGTTGTTGATGGAACAATTCTTCCGCCAATCGCCCAAGTGGCATCTTTGTATTCGTAAATATCTTGTGGGTACACTTCATCAGCATACTCAGGCCTTTTAAATCCTAACTTAAATAGTTTTTCAGCTTCAATTTTTGTTAAAGACATGTATAATCACCTTTTGTTATTTTATTTTGATGACAGTTCCGGTTGAACTTTTATGTTTATTGATCATGTAATTTCCATATTTATCACTATCAGCAACCCAATGAAGTTCTTTTCCACCTTTTGCTTCCTTGAATACTTTAAAAGCGGAATTTCCATGACCAGTTGTATCTTTAGCCCACCATAAACCTGTTTTTGGATCTCGGTAAGCAGTAACTGTATCACCGTTAAATTTGTATTTTATTGTTTTATCTGCTGTAATTTTAATATCCCATAATGTTGTGGTATTCTTTGTAGATTTACCAGTATTTTTAATTCCTATCTTC
>NZ_JBLUWC010000001.1:2211980-2460763 GCF_048270685.1 Bacillus sp. AK25 | reverse complement strand
TCCCAGAAAGGTTCACTCCCTTCTCAAATAAGTATGTTTATTTTAACAATATAAAAAAATGTAATGAATAGGAAAAAAGTAGTGAGTGCTAAAGCTCTAAATACTAGATTGGTCAACACACTGCTGAAGTAAGTTGACCTTTCCATCCTGGCAAAAAGCGAGATTCCGGCGAAGGTCCAGGGTTTTATGAAATTGACGAGCATGACAACAACAAAGGTCCTTTTGAAAGTAAAAAGGACTATGTGGTATTCAACAACATTCTCATGTTCGAAGTGAATAAATATAAAAAGTAAATAACATCAAAGCCATCTAGTCTAACTAGGTGGCTTTTGCGTTTGTTCGACAGTTTTCGGCAATTTTAAGGCAAATTTAAGCTTCCATTTCATTTCAATTATATTAAATCTTTGTTACAATAAGACAGCTTTGCCCGAAGACACGTTCATAGTTTGGACATCTTTTGTTCATCAATTCTTAAAAATTTTATGTTTTGGTATGAAACTCTTTTGATGATCCATGCGTCTTTATAAGTGTCAAAAGAAAAGAGGTTATCAATATGCTATTCAAAAAGCTATCAGAAAATAAGTCTGTAAAATGGATAGGATATACAAGCTTTTACTTACTTATTTTGCTATTATTGTTCTTTATTTACGGATTCCATACAGCAAATACGGGATCATTCATTTACAACGATTTTTAATTGGAGATTAAACTATGAAACTATTACACACGATTCATGAATACCAACAAACGAAACCGACACAGCCAGCATTTGTTTCTCAACATGCTTCGATCACATATGATGAGCTTTGGCGTCTATCAGACCAAATGGCTGGTGCGATTGATACAGTCGCAACTGACAGTGCACCTGTCATTGTATACGGTCATATGGAGCCAGAGATGCTGATTTCTTTTTTAGGCAGTGTGAAATCAGGCAGACCCTATATTCCGGTCGATATCTCCATACCTGTCGAGCGCATCGTCTCAATCATTGAAAGCTCAAAAGCCAGTCTATTGATATGTGCAAATGAGCAGAATGTATTAGATGTAGAAGAACACATTGAAGTGAAGAGTGCGGCATCGCTGTTATCGCTTGAAAAAGAAGCACCGCCATCCACGCAGTGGGTTCAACAAGATGATGTTTTCTACATTATTTATACGTCTGGCAGTACCGGGAAACCGAAAGGCGTTCAGGTAACAGCCAGCAATTTAGAAAGCTTTACAGGATGGATGTGCCGCGATTTCCCAATCGACGAGGGGCGCACGTTCTTAAATCAAGCACCGTTTTCTTTTGACTTATCAGTGATGGATCTCTATCCAGCGCTTCAATCAGGCGGCACGCTTTACTGTTTAGTGAAAGATCTTGTGAATAAGCCAAAGGATATGTTTGCAGCGCTTGGTCAATCTGACGTTGAAGTGTGGACATCCACACCTTCCTTTGTCCAAATGTGTTTAATGGATCCTTCCTTTACAGGGGAGCTTTTACCAGAGTTGAAAGTTTTCTTGTTCTGCGGAGAGGCACTTCCTGTCACTGTAGCAAGTGCGCTTCTTGAGCGTTTTCCTAAAGCGCAGGTCTTTAATACGTATGGTCCAACTGAAGCAACTGTTGCGATTACATCGATTGAAGTCACGCAGGAGATTCTTGATCATCACGATTCTTTACCAGTCGGTTATGCCAAACCTGATACAGATATCGTCATTTTAGATGAAGAAGGCAAGACACTCCCTGATGGGGAAAAAGGGGAAATTGTCATCGTGGGGCCAAGCGTCACAAAAGGCTACTTAGGTGAACAAGCCTTAACGGATAAAGTGTTTTTCGAACATGAAGGACGCCCTGCTTACCGCACAGGTGACGCAGGTGTGGCGCAGGATGGTTTGATTACGTGCCACGGTCGTCTGGACTATCAAATTAAGCTACATGGATACCGGATGGAGCTTGAAGAAATTGAATATCATGTGAGCGAGACAACGTATGTCAATGCTTGTGTGATTGTGCCATTCCAGCCAAACGGGCATGTGGAGTACTTAATTGCAGCCATTGTTCCAACTGAGCATTCCTTTGAAAAAGAATATCAGCTGACAAGTGGGATTAAGAAAGAATTGGCGGATTCACTGCCTGCGTACATGATTCCAAGAAAGTTTGTCTATCTTGAGCAGCTGTACATGACGCCAAACGGGAAGGTTGACCGTAAAAGAATCGCGAAAGAGGTTCTTCTATGATTCCGTTTAGTTCATTCTTTTTCTTCATTCTAATTGGTATTCTTCTTTTGCCGACGATGATTCTTGGTCTTCGCGGCAAAAGAATGCAGGGCTACAACATGTTTGCAACGGTTGTGGCGCTGGCGCTTATTTTCTCAAAGGATGCACATGGCGCTTTGCTGCTGTTCCTGTTTACAGTGTGGCAAGTCTTGATCATCCGTCTATACCTTGCGTACCGGTTGAAGGCGAACAAGGCGTCTGTTTTCTATATGGCAGTGGTGGCATCGATTTTGCCGCTTGTACTATCAAAGGTTTTACCGTTCTTTTTAACTCATCATCCGCATCAACCGCCACCAATGAACTGGCTGAGCTTTTTGGGGATCTCGTACTTAACATTTAAAGGTGTTCAGTTAATTATCGAGACAAGAGACGGCTTGATTAAAAAGAAAATCCCGATTCACCGTTTGGTCTATTTCATCGTCTTTTTCCCGACGATTTCATCCGGTCCAATCGATCGTTACCGCCGGTTTGAAAAGGATATGGATACACCGCCTGAAAAAGAAGCGTACAGTGACCTTCTATATGCAGGGATTCATAAAATTTTTATTGGGTTCTTATATAAGTTCATTATTGGTTATCTCATTCACACATATATTCTCATGAATATTCACCACATTAGCAGCAGTCACTTTGTTCAACAGTTAACGTATATGTATGCGTACAGTATGTATTTGTTCTTTGACTTTGCTGGATATACAGCATTTGCTGTAGGTGTGAGTTATATCATGGGCATTAAATCACCAGAAAACTTTAATAAACCGTTTATCAGCCGTAATATTAAAGACTTCTGGAATCGCTGGCACATGTCGCTGTCCTTTTGGTTCAGAGATTATGTGTTTATGAGATTTGTGTTCTTTATGACAAAGAAGAAGTGGATCAAGAACCGGATGGCTGTATCAAATATTGGGTACTTTGTCCTCTTTCTATTGATGGGTGCTTGGCATGGTCTAGCCCTTCAATACATTATTTACGGACTATATCACGCAGTTGTGATGTCCGGTTACAATTTATTTGAGAAGTGGAATAAAAAGCACAAGTGGTGGCCGGATAATAAGGCCACAATGGTTGTGTCGATCATTATTACATTCCATGTGATTTGTTTCGGATTTTATATTTTTTCAGGAAAACCATTTCATCATTAATGATTAAGGGAGTAGAAAATTATGGAATTTAAAAATCAAGTATACGGTATTATTGCAGAGGTTTGTCAGGACGACGTTGTGAAAGAAAATCCAGAGATTGCAATTTTTGACGAAGGTCTTCTAGATTCATTTGGTACAGTAGAACTACTTATGGCAATTGAAAGTCAACTTGGAATTACTGTTCCGATTACAGAGTTTGATCGTGATGTGTGGGATACACCGAATCACATTGCTGAGCAGCTGGCAGAGATGAAGTAATGAAAAAGCGTTTTTTTGGGCCGCTTATTTTAGCGGCTGTTCTATTCATTGGTGTTCTTCTTGTACCAAATGCATGGCTCTCACATCTGATCCCAAAAGACAAATTACAAAAGTCAGCCACAGAATTAGATCCAGGGATGTTTCAAGGGCTTTATTTACAAGATGAAATGCTAAAAGATCCAACTTATTTGCCGATCTATGGATCTTCTGAACTATCACGTTTTGATCCATATCACCCTTCGAATTTCTTTCATGAAAATCCTCAAGGGTTTACACCTTATCTTGTTGGAAAAGGTGGATCGCAATCATTAATTCATGCCATGAACTTTGCAGCGCATATGGATGAATTAAAAGGGAAAAAGCTTGTGTTTATCGTGTCCCCGCAGTGGTTTGTCAAAGGGGGATCAGACGAGAATCACTTTGCTCCTAACTATTCAGCGCTTCAGGCGCTTGATCTCGCTTATAATAAAGAAATTGATCCAGCTGTGAAAAAAAAGCTCATCAAAAGAATCATGAAGTTTAAGGCAGTAAAGAACGACATGGTCATCACAGAACTTTTTAAAGCAGAGCTTTCTGGGAACAAATTCGCCTATGGCGCGATTTCTCCTATTGCAAAAATGTATTATGGCATGCTTCAAAAGAAAGACATGTACTATACGATCGGGTCTGGGCATGAGCGCAAGCATCATCCGTCTCCTTCAGTGAAAGGGAAGACATGGACTGAGCTTGAAAAAGAAGCGAGCGTCCTAGGATCTGAAAAAGCAGGGGACAACCCGTTTTATATTGATCAGAGATTGTTTGATCGAAAGCTGAAGCCGATCATGAAAAAGATGAAGGATTCTCGTCGTGACAATTCTTATGCAGCATCACCTGAATATAAAGATTTCCAGATCATGCTGGATATTTTAAAACAGGCAGGGGCGAAGCCTTTATTCGTGACGATTCCCGTCAACGGAAAATGGTATGATTACACTGGTTTTCCGAAAGAGGGACGTACAGATTATTATCAAAAAATCAATCGTCAAATTCGAGATAATGGGTATGAAGTCGCAGATTTGACTTCGCATGAGTATGACCCATATTTCTTTAAGGATACGATTCATGTGTCGTATAAAGGATGGGTATACATCGATAAGGCGATCGAAAAGTTTTACAAAGAGCAGTAGATTGCAGCAGCTTTCTGCTGCTTTTTGTTTGTCGAATGAGTGGATTTCTTGTATAAATAGGGTGGAAGGGCTATGCTGAATATGGAGGCGATACGATGAATCGTTCTGAGAAAAAAGAACTATTAAAGCGTTCAAAGAAGCATTTTAATGATCATGCCTTTTGGGGAAAGTTAAAAAAGACGGCACAAAAAGCTGGAGTTTCTCTTGTCTATGCTGTGCTATTACTTTATTATACATTGCAAAAACCCGAAGTACCGGTTAAAGCGAAGACCCTCATCATTGGGGCGCTAGGGTACTTTATCCTTCCGATTGACCTGATCCCTGATACATTGGTGGGGATCGGCTACACAGATGATCTAGGCGCCATCACATTTGCTCTGCTTCAAGTCGCAATGTACATTGATGACGATGTCAAAGGAAAAGCAAAAGACAGGCTTGGAAAATGGTTCGGTGAAAAAAGCGATACGTCTTTCATTGATCAAAAGCTTGAAGATGGCGGTATGCCGTCTGCTTAAAGAAAAGCCTCCTAAACGGAGGCTTTTTTCATTATCCTAAAAATTTCACACAAACCGGATGCGGAACGGTGATGTCTGATTGTAAGACAGTGAGTTGACCGGTTTCTTTGTCACGTTTGTATAACACAAGATTACTAGATTCTTGGTTTGAGCCGACGAGAAATTCTTCTGTTGGATCAAGGACAAAGTCTCTAGGCCAATTTCCTTCAGATGAAGCAATTTCAACGAGGCTTAGTTTGCCGTCATGATCTGCTTTGAAAATGGCAATGCTGTCATGTCCACGATTTCCTGCATACACAAATTGACCGTCAGAAGACACATGAATGGCGCTGCCTTGATTATTCTCTGTGAAGTCATTAGGAATGGTTGCGATCGTTTGGATCTCTTCGAAATGACCATCTTCAAAGTAACGAAGTACAATGACCTCTGAGCTGAGCTCTGTCATGACATAGGCCACAGGTTTCGTTGGGTGGAATGTGATATGACGAGGGCCGCTGCCTGGTTTTGTTTCAAATGTATGGGCAAGCTCAAGTTTGCCGTTTTCTTTCTTATACGTATAAATACCGTCTGTGCCAAGGTCAACAGCCACCGCAAATTGTTCATCAGGCGTCAAACCCATAAAGTGGGTGTGCGGTTTTTCTTGACGGTCTTCGTTTGGTCCAGTGCCTTCATGCTGCGCCTGTGACAGTTTGCGGATCACTGAGCCGTTTTCAGCATCAATTTCATACATCTCTGCTGTTCCTTTATGATAGTTTGCTGTAAACGCCGTTTTCGTTTGGCTGTCCACGCTGACGTGACAAGGAGAAGCCCCATCGGCAAGCTCTTGGTTGATGAAACGAAGTGCGCCGGTGTCGGCATCAATTTGATACGCAGCAAGCCCGCCCTGTGCTCCTTCTTTCACAACAGCATACACAAACTTTTGAGAATCTGAGACAGTTAAATATGTAGGATTTTCAAGTTCGGCAGCCACTTCTACTTGTTCAATCTGCTGCTTGTCCGTATTTAAAGTAAAAGAATAGATTCCTTTGCTGTCTCCCTTTGTATACGTTCCGATATAACCTCTGATGTTAGCCATGTATTGCCCTCCTTCTATTAGATGCTCTCATTCTATCACAAATTCATAGGAAAACGCTTTAGAAAGGCATGCTGTAGGAAAAAACAAACGCAATGAAATCTCACAATATTCTTCAAAAACCGTGTGAAAAAATATTACAAAAGCTTGTTCAAAAGAAAACCGTTCATGTAGAGTAAATAAATTGAAGAAAAAATACAAAAAATTTTAAGTTTTTTCATTCCTTGTCTAGCAAAGGTGTAAGCGTATACATTTTATTTTGATTAGTCTAAATTGTCTAATAATTTTAAAAATGCTGTTGACACTGTATGGAAAGCGGCGTAAGATGGGTTCAACAAAAGCAAACAGACACGCAGAGTAAGCGTGAGACACTTCAATATAAAGTGTCTGAAAATTCAACTACTTTTTGTTTGAAAGAGAGGGTGCTCACTGAAGATGGAAGACCAAAAGGAACAGTGGATCTTTTTAAACGATGAACTCGTGAAAAAAGAGGATGCGAAAATTTCAGTTTATGATCATGGCTTCTTATATGGTGACGGTGTGTTCGAAGGAATACGTGTATATAACGGAAATATCTTTCGAATGAAAGAACATTTAGACCGCCTGTATGATTCCGCTAGATCCATTATGCTGAACATTCCATATTCACTTGAGGAGCTCACTGAAAAAATGATTCATACAGTTGAAAGGAACGGCCTAAAAGATGCCTATATCCGCCTTGTTGTCTCAAGAGGAGCCGGTGATCTTGGCTTAGATCCAAACAACTGCGGGAGAGCCAACACAGTGATCATTGTAGAGCCGCTGGCCATCTTTCCAAAGCACCTATATGAAACAGGTATTGATATTGTGACAGTACCAACGAGGCGAAATCGTCCTGACGTACTAAGTCCAAAAGTGAAATCATTAAACTATTTGAATAACATCCTTGTCCGAATCGAAGCCCATATGGCCGGTGTGAGTGAAGCGCTGATGCTGAACGATCAAGGGTACGTGGCAGAAGGTTCTGCAGACAATGTGTTTATTTATAAAAAAGGTAAGCTCTATACACCGCCAGGTTATATCGGCGCTCTTGAAGGCATCACAAGAAATGCCATCATGGAGATTGCAGAAGACTTAGGCTACGAAGTGAAAGAAGAACCTTTCACAAGACATGATGTGTATACAGCTGAAGAAGTCTTCCTGACAGGAACCGCTGCCGAAGTCATCGCTGTTGTAAAAGTTGACGGTCGTATCATTGGCGAAGGAAAACCAGGGTTCCACACAAACAAACTTCTTGAACAATTCCGCAAGCGAGTCGTTGAAGAAGGAGAAAAAGTAGTCTTTACCGATGAGAACATTCACGCAAGCTAAATAGATATCGATAAACGTTGAAGAGGACTAGTAGCTTTAGAGTCAGTATCTACAGAGAGCCGGTGCTAGCTGGAAACCGGTGTTACTTTCTAAAGTGAACTCACCTCTGAGTGTCTGCTTGAAATGATAGTAGGGCAGACCGAGTGACATTGCATCACTCGTTACCAAAATGGATGAAAGATGTCCATGAGACGGCAGATGATTTGCCGTGAACAAGGGTGGTACCGCGAAAAACAAAGCTTTTTCGCCCCTTTGACCTAGTGAAAAGTAGTGTCATTGTGGGGTGAGAAGGCTTTTTTATATGGTCTCATATCTCTATCTTGAATGGAAAAGGGTGAAAGGACTTGACTGAAGCAAGACAAAGAGGAGGAAATCAAATGGGGACAAATGTACAAATGGAGACGGAAAAATCAAATGCACCACAAACGATGAACGGTGCACTCATGTTAATTGAAGCACTCAAAAGAGAAAAAGTAGAAGTCATTTTTGGTTATCCTGGCGGAGCCGTTTTACCGATCTACGATAAAATTTACGATTCTGGTTTATTTCATGTCCTGCCAAGACATGAGCAAGGAGCGATTCACGCAGCGGAGGGATACGCAAGAGTATCTGGTAAACCAGGTGTTGTTATTGCCACATCAGGACCGGGGGCAACAAACCTAGTCACAGGAATTGCAGATGCGATGATTGATTCACTACCTATGGTTATCTTCACTGGACAGGTGGCAACCTCAGTCATTGGATCAGATGCTTTCCAAGAAGCAGATGTACTTGGTATCACAATGCCAATCACAAAACACAGCTATCAAGTGAGACGTCCAGAAGAGTTACCGGGTGTCATTAAAGAGGCATTTCACATCGCAACAACCGGCAGACCTGGTCCAGTCTTGATTGATATTCCAAAAGATGTCGCTGGTATTGAAGGGACATTTGAATACGATCAGCCAATTGATTTGCCTGGTTATCAGCCGAAAATTGAGCCGAATTATTTGCAAATTCGCAAGTTAGTAGAAGCTGTAAGTAGAGCAAAGAAACCAGTTATTCTAGCAGGAGCTGGCGTTCTTCATGGCAAAGCTTCGGAAGAATTAAGGCAATATGTAGAGCAGCAGCAAATCCCTGTCGCTCATACATTGCTTGGGCTTGGCGGATTCCCAGCAAAGCATCCTCTGTTCCTAGGAATGGCGGGTATGCACGGCACATATGCAGCGAACATGGCACTACATCAATGTGACTTACTCATTTCAATCGGAGCGAGATTTGATGACAGGGTAACCGGCAACCTCAATCATTTTGCAAAGCATGCGAAGGTGGCTCACATTGACATCGACCCAGCGGAAATTGGTAAAAACATTCACACCCATATCCCAGTTGTTGGTGACAGTAAGCTAGTGCTTCAAGAACTGATCAAGCAGGACGGGAAACAAGGTGAATCAGACGAGTGGAAGAGCCAGCTAAATCAGTGGAAGGAAGAATATCCACTCTGGTATGTCGAAAACGAAGCTGAAGGTTTTAAACCTCAAAAGCTGATTGAATACATTCATCAATTCACAAAAGGTGAAGCCATTGTGGCAACTGATGTTGGACAGCATCAAATGTGGGCTGCACAGTTCTATCCATTTGAAAATGCCGATAAATGGGTGACATCTGGTGGGCTTGGCACAATGGGATTTGGTTTACCGGCAGCGATTGGCGCGCAGCTAGCTGATCAAGAGGCAACGGTTGTGGCGATTTTAGGAGACGGAGGTTTCCAAATGACCCTGCAAGAACTTGCCGTTATCCGTGAGCTGAACCTTCCAGTGAAAGTGATTGTTCTGAATAATCACAGTCTTGGAATGGTAAGACAATGGCAAGAAATTTTTTACGAAGAACGCTACTCACATTCTAAATTTTCAGAGCAGCCAGACTTCGTAAAATTATCTGAAGCTTATGGCATTAAAGGGATCAGAATCTCATCAGACGAAGAGGCGCAAGAAAAGCTCGAAGAAGCATTAACGTCTAGAGAGCCTGTTTTCATCGATGTCAATGTAGCGAGAGATGAGAAAGTATTCCCGATGGTAGCACCGGGGAAAGGACTTCATGAGATGGTGGGGGTGAAACCTTGAAAAGAATTATTGTGTTGACTGTATTAAATCGATCAGGCGTACTGAACAGAATCACAGGCCTTTTTACCAAAAGACACTACAACATTGAAAGCATTACGGTCGGCCATTCTGAGATTCAAGATGTATCACGCATCACGTTCGTCGTCCATGTAGACCAGGAGAAAGACATCGAACAGCTGACAAAACAGCTGAACAAACAAATCGATGTCCTCAAAGTAACGGATATTACAAACCAATCAATCGTTCAGCGAGAGCTGGCTTTGATAAAAGTCGTATCTGCACCAGCATCTAGAATGGAGATCACGGGGGTCATTGAACCTTTTAGAGCTTCTATTGTAGATGTGAGCAGAGAAAGTGTCGTCATTCAGGTGACAGGTGAGTCTTCAAAAATTGAAGCACTCATTGAATTACTTAAGCCATACGGCATTAAAGAAGTCGCCAGAACTGGCACCACGGCCTTTGCGAGAGATAATCAGCAAAAGCCGCAAACAAATAAAACAATTTCAATTGTCTAAACAAAAGGAGAGAGTCAAATGGTAAAAGTATATTATAACGGTGATATTCAAGAAAACGTATTAAACGGTCAAAAGGTAGCTATCATTGGTTACGGATCACAAGGTCATGCACATGCATTGAACTTAAAAGAGAGCGGCGTAGATGTCATTGTCGGCGTAAGAAAAGGCGGATCTTATACAAAAGCACAAGAAGACGGTCATCAAGTATTCACAGTAAAAGAAGCAGCAGCACAAGCAGATGTCGTCATGGTATTACTTCCAGATGAGCAGCAAAAGAAAGTATATGATGAAGAAATCAAAGATCAATTAGAAGCAGGGAATTCACTTGTATTCGCACACGGATTCAACGTTCACTTCCATCAAATTGTTCCGCCAAGTGACGTAGATGTGTATCTTGTGGCTCCAAAAGGTCCAGGACATCTTGTCAGAAGAACATATGAGCAAGGCGCTGGTGTACCTGCACTATTTGCAATCTATCAAGATGTATCTGGTCAAGCGAAAGACAAAGCACTTGCTTATGCAAAAGCAATCGGTGGAGCAAGAGCGGGCGTTCTTGAAACAACATTTAAAGAAGAAACAGAAACGGATCTATTCGGTGAGCAGGCAGTTCTTTGTGGAGGTCTTACTTCATTAGTAAAAGCAGGTTTTGAAACATTAACAGAAGCTGGTTATCAGCCAGAGCTTGCATACTTCGAGTGTCTGCATGAACTGAAATTGATCGTTGACCTTATGTATGAAGAAGGATTAGAAGGTATGAGATATTCAATCTCTGATACAGCGCAATGGGGTGACTTCGTATCAGGACCACGCGTTGTGGATGCCAAAGTAAAAGAATCAATGAAAGCAGTCTTGACTGACATCCAAAACGGAACATTCGCGAAAGAATGGATTGTTGAAAACCAAGTAAATCGTCCACGTTTCAATGCGATCAATGCAAATGAGAATGAGCACCAAATTGAAATCGTCGGAAGAAAGCTTCGTGAAATGATGCCTTTCGTTAAACAAGGAAAGAAAAAGGAAGCGGTGAGCGTCGGTGCGAAAAATTAATTTTTTTGACACAACACTTCGAGATGGAGAGCAATCACCAGGAGTGAACTTAAATGCACAAGAAAAACTAATCATTGCTAAGCAGCTTGAGCGCCTTGGGGTTAATATTATTGAAGCGGGTTTTCCCGCTTCATCCCGAGGGGATTTCTTAGGCGTACAAGAAATTGCAAGAACGATTAAGAACTGTTCAGTTGCAGGACTTGCACGATGTGTGAAAGGTGACATTGATGCTGCATGGGACGCATTAAAAGATGGAGCTCAACCAAGAATACACGTCTTTATTGCGACTTCTGACATTCACCTCAAGCATAAACTAAAGAAAACACGTGAAGAAGTGGTTGAACAAGCTGTTTCAATGGTGAAATATGCGAAAGAGCGCTTCCCAGTTGTTCAGTGGTCAGCAGAAGATGCATGCCGGACAGATCTTTCTTTCCTAGCAGAAATTGTAGAAAAAGTGATCGACGCAGGCGCAAGTGTCATTAACTTACCTGACACTGTTGGATACCTAGCACCAAAAGAGTACGGAAATATCTTTAAATATATGAAGGAACACGTTCCAAATATCGATCAAGTCATCTTGTCAGCACACTGTCATGATGATTTAGGAATGGCTGTAGCGAACTCACTTGCTGCCATTGAAAACGGAGCAGATCAAATTGAAACAGCTGTCAACGGTATTGGAGAGCGCGCAGGAAATGCTGCTTTAGAAGAAATTGCAGTTGCCCTTCATATTCGCAAAGACTTTTACCAAGTCGAATCAACCATTCAGTTGAATGAAATTAAGCGCACAAGTGATGTAGTGAGCAAATACTCAGGTATGATTGTACCGCGTAATAAAGCAGTCGTTGGAAACAATGCATTTGCCCATGAATCAGGTATTCACCAAGATGGATTCCTCAAAGAAAAAACAACCTATGAAATTATCTCTCCAGAGCTTGTAGGCGTCACAACAGATGTGCTTGTCCTTGGTAAACACTCCGGAAGACACGCGTTTAAAGACCGCTTAAAAACACTCGGCTTTAAATTGACTGAAGAAGAAATCAATAAGTTCTTCGAAACTTTTAAGAACTTAACAGAGAAGAAGAAAGAAATCACAGATGATGATTTAATCTCTATTATATTAGAAGAAAAAGTAGCAGACCGTAAAATTGGCTATGAATTTGAAAGTCTTCAAGTTCATTATGGGACAGAGCAAATGCCGACAGCAACAGTCTCTCTTAAAAATCAAGAAACGCAGGAAGTCATTCAAGAAGCAGCTACAGGTGCAGGCAGTGTAGAAGCTGTGTACAACACGCTTGAGCGCTGTATGGAGGAAAGAATTCATTTGCTAGACTATCGTATTCAATCCAATGGAAAAGGCAGAGACGCACTAGCGGAAGTATATGTCACTGTTTCAATAGAAGGAAAAGAAACAGCAGGACGCGGTGTAGCGCAAGATGTGCTGGAAGCATCGGCTAAAGCTTACGTCAATGCAGTGAATAGACATTTAATCTTTAAATCAAACCTAATAGAAATTGAGAAACATCACGCCATCTCATAAGAAAGGAGGAAGGGACTCATGAAAAAGAAAATTGCACTTTTGCCCGGCGATGGAATCGGACCGGAAGTCGTCACATCAGCCGTCGCTGTCCTGAAAGAGACAGCGGCTCAATTTCAACACGAATTTGAATTCGAAACAGCTCTCATTGGCGGTATAGCGATAGATGAAAAAAACAATCCGCTCCCTAAAGAAACAGTAGAAGTGTGCAAAAGCGCAGATGCGATTTTATTAGGAGCCGTTGGCGGACCGAAGTGGGATCAAAACCCGCCAGAACTTCGCCCAGAAAAAGGCTTGCTCTCCATTCGCAAGCAGCTGGACTTATTTGCGAACATCCGCCCTGTCAAAGTATTTGATAGCTTGAGTGAGGCTTCGCCGTTAAAACAAGATCACATTAGCGGAGTAGATTTCGTCATCGTTCGTGAATTAACTGGAGGCCTCTACTTTGGCGAACCAAGTGAGCGCTACACGGATGATGAAGGAAAAGAAGCTGCGGTTGATACACTTCTTTATACAAAGGAAGAGATTGTTCGTGTATTAAAAGAAGCGTTCGACATGGCATTAACGAGACGGAAAAAAGTAACGTCTGTGGATAAAGCAAATGTTCTCGCTTCGAGTAAACTATGGCGGGATGCGGTAGAAGAAGTTGCATCCCAATATTCAGATGTCGCATATGAGCACATGCTCGTCGATAATGCCGCGATGCAACTTATTTATAAGCCCGCTCAATTTGATGTCATCGTGACAGAGAATATGTTTGGTGACATTTTAAGTGACGAAGCATCTATGATTACTGGCTCACTCGGCATGCTGCCATCTGCTAGTTTATCAA
Organism: Bacillus sp. AK25; assembly: GCF_048270685.1. NCBI lineage: Bacteria > Bacillati > Bacillota > Bacilli > Caryophanales > Bacillaceae > Bacillus > Bacillus sp. AK25. Next base: position 2,446,971 of record NZ_JBLUWC010000001.1, on the reverse strand, counting down.
GCACCGGCCTTCATTTATATGAGCCGATTCATGGTTCAGCACCCGATATTGCGGGGCAAAATGTCGCAAACCCTCTGGCTACTATATTGTCAGCAGCCAGCTTGCTTAGAACATCCTTTGCTTTAGAAGAAGAAGCGGCCGCAATTGAAGCAGCTGTGGAAGCCGTTCTTGCCTCTGGCAAACGAACAAAGGACCTAGCATCAAAAGAGGGAACGTATGAAACGACTGATGATATCACGAAAGCCGTTGTAGATGCACTCAAACAACGTACGAAAACCATTGTATAAATAGAAATCTTGTTGAATTAGGTAGAGGGAGGAAAAAGGGTTATGCCTCGAACAATCATCGAAAAAATATGGGATCAGCATGTTGTCAAAAATGGCGAGGGAAAACCAGACCTTTTATATATTGATCTGCACTTGGTGCATGAGGTGACGTCACCTCAAGCATTTGAAGGATTAAGACAAAAAGGGCGCAAGGTGCGAAGACCACAAAACACATTTGCGACGATGGATCACAACATTCCGACTGTGAATCGATTTGTGATCAAAGATGAGATTGCGAAGAAGCAAGTCAGTGCTCTAGAGCGCAACTGTGCTGAATTCGGGGTCCGTCTAGCTGACCTTCACAGTGTAGACCAAGGAATCGTTCATGTCGTTGGACCAGAGCTTGGTTTAACACTTCCGGGTAAAACAATCGTGTGTGGAGATAGTCATACATCTACTCATGGCGCGTTTGGTGCACTTGCCTTTGGGATTGGCACAAGTGAGGTTGAGCATGTGCTTTCCACACAAACACTTTGGCAGCAGCGTCCGAAGACACTAGAAATTAGAGTAGACGGAACGCTTCAAAAAGGGGTAACAGCCAAAGATGTCATTTTAGCAGTCATTGGCGCACATGGCGTGAAGTTTGGTTCAGGTTATGTCATTGAATACACTGGGGAAGTATTCAGAAACATGTCAATGGATGAGCGGATGACCGTTTGTAATATGTCAATTGAAGCAGGCGCAAGAGCAGGATTGATCGCACCTGATGAAGTGACCTTTGAATATTGCCGCGGACGCAAATACGCACCGCAGGGTGAAGATTTCGAAGCAGCGATAAAAGAATGGAAAGAACTAAGAACAGATCCGGGTGCGACCTATGATAAAACCATTGTTTTAGATGGAAATCATATTTCACCAATGGTCACGTGGGGAATTAACCCAGGAATGGTGCTCCCAGTGGATGCAGCCATTCCAGGACCTGAAGATTTTGCACAAGAAGATGACCAAAAAGAAGCAAAACGTGCTTATGAATACATGGGGGTTCATCCTCATCAGCGTATTGAAGATATTACGATTGAGCATGTGTTTATTGGCTCATGTACGAACTCAAGAATGACTGATTTACGCCAAGCCGCTTCTATGATTGAAGGACAAAAAGTAGCTGATCATGTCAGAGCGATTGTGGTTCCTGGCTCACAAAGTGTCAAACTGCAAGCAGAAGAAGAAGGTCTTCATGAAATTTTCCTAGAAGCAGGATTTGAATGGAGAGAATCTGGCTGTAGTATGTGCCTCAGTATGAATAACGATGTGGTCCCAGAAGGTGAACGCTGTGCATCTACATCAAACCGTAACTTTGAGGGACGTCAAGGGAAGGGTGCAAGAACGCATCTAGTCAGCCCTGCAATGGCTGCAATGGCTGCCATACATGGCCGATTTGTCGATGTCAGGAAGTTTAATCAAGAGAAAACAGTCGTGTAAGGAGTTGTGTCATAGATGGAGCCTTTAGTCACTCATAAAGGAAAAGCCGCTGTGCTTAACCGTATAAATGTAGATACAGATCAAATCATTCCAAAACAGTTTTTGAAAAGAATCGAACGAACAGGATATGGCCGATTTGCCTTTTTTGACTGGCGATATTTAGCAGATGGCAGTCCGAATCCAGATTTTGAACTCAATCAGCCGATTTATGAAGGAGCCTCTATTTTGATCGCAGGCGAAAACTTTGGCTGCGGGTCATCAAGGGAACACGCGCCTTGGGCACTTGATGATTATGGTTTCAAAATTGTCATTGCCCCATCTTTCGCCGATATATTTCATCAAAACTGTTTTAAAAACGGGATGCTTCCAATCCGCCTTGATTATGATGTGTGGAAAACGTTTGCTGCATCATATGAAAACAAAGGATATGAGATGACAGTTGATCTGGAAAAACAACAGATTCAAGACCATGAAGGGAATGTTACTCCTTTCGATGTAGATCCACACTGGAGAGAAATGCTCCTGAATGGCTATGATGAGATTTCATTAACATTGTTACTAGAAGATGAGATTCAAGCATTTGAAGAGAAACGTAGCAGCTGGCTGCGTGCATAAACAACGAGAAGCCGTCCCCGTGGTGTGACGGCTTCTTTTTTGCATGAAAACCTCTCGTTACTTGTGTTTACTAACCTTCGTTGGTAAACTGATAAAAAATATGCGCCCGAAAGGAACGTAAGCATGAAACATGACAAGAAGAAAGATAATGTCATTTTGTTTCCTGGTCTGAAAGAAAGACTGATTGAAAAAGGAATGGCAGCATTAAAAGATAAACAGTATCAAGAGGCGCTTCACTTATTTTCAGAAGCGAAATCGTATGATGACGATGAAGAATCCGATATTCATCTCGGTATGGCGATTTGTTTTCTAGAGCTTGGTGAGCTGCAGGATGCAAAGCGAGTCTGTGAAAAGATGCTACATGAAGGATATGGACACTATTTCACTGTGCTTCAAGTATATATGACCATCTTAATTCAGCTGAAAGAGTACGAGGAAGTCAAACAAACAATTGAGGCAGTCCTTGAAGAAAATCACCTTCCAGCAGAAAGCGCGGAGCATTTTTATAAGCTGCTTGAATTTAGCAGAAAGATGATTGAATCACCAGAAGAGATTTTAGACGAAGACGAGGAAGGCAGCGGAGAAATCAATATAGATGAAATGCTCGAGCGGCCAGAAGAGCAGGTGCAGTTCATCCATTCGCTGAAAGACCGAAACATCACGCCGCATATGGGTCTATTAAATACGATCCTACAAAAGCCTGATGGAAACCCTTTGGTCAAATCATTGATCCTGCAACTTCTGTCAGATCATGATGTGGCAAAGCCGGTTCATGTGACGAAGTTCGGTGATTCTTTAACGCTTGTTCCTTCTGAGGCTGTCAAGCCAGAGCAAATGCCACTGCTTCAGCAAGTCCTTCGAAAGCTCGATGACACACTCGGCAATGAGAACCCAACCCTTTACCAAGGAGTTGAAGAGTTATGGCGCCGGCACTTATTTGTGCTATATCCATTTCTTCCTAAATATACGGATCCGAGTCTTTGGGCTGCGGCACTTCATAAAGTCGGCTATGAAATGCATGGAATCGAGATTGACCTCGAAGAATTGCATTTATTGTATGATTTTAACGAACGAGAGCTGAGAGAAGCTTGTACAATGCTGAAAGATATTGAAGAAATTTCTTATTTGTAATTTGTCGATTTAGTTGAAAGACGGACTTGTTATGTTATAATATAATGGTTGTATTTGTGCATATATCGTGCGGTTGTAAGATTCCAACGGTTGAAAGACGTTATGTATAATCAAGTCAAATGTTGTATACATAAGACCGCTTCTTTAGCGGAGTGCGTGGTTTTTGATTGGACGAAGTCTTTATGATGCTTTAGAATGTAACAACGCACAATCTGAATAGATTTTTGGAGGGAAACACATATGTCAGTAAAATGGGAAAAACAAGAAGGTAACGAAGGTGTCTTAACAGTAGAAGTTGACGCTGAAACATTTAACAAAGCACTTGATGATGCATTTAAGAAAGTAGTTAAGCAAGTATCAATCCCTGGATTCCGTAAAGGGAAAGTACCACGTGGTCTTTTCGAGCAGCGTTTTGGAGTAGAATCTCTTTATCAAGATGCACTAGATATTCTTCTTCCAGTTGAATATCCGAAAGCAATCGACGAAGCTGGTATCGAGCCGGTTGACCGCCCTGAAATCGATGTTGAGAAAATCGAAAAAGGCGAAAGCTTAATCTTCATTGCAAAAGTAACAGTGAAGCCAGAAGTAAAACTTGGTGACTACAAAGGTCTTAACGTAGAAAAAGACGACACATCTGTATCTGATGAAGATGTCCAAGAAGAGTTAAAAGCTATGCAAAACCGTCAAGCTGAGCTTGTTGTCAAAGAAGAAGGCGCAATCGAAAACGGCGATACAGTTGTTCTAGATTTCGAAGGATTCGTTGATGGAGAAGCATTCGAAGGCGGAAAAGCTGAGAACTACTCTCTTGAAGTAGGTTCTGGTTCATTCATCCCTGGTTTCGAAGAGCAATTGGTTGGTCTTGAAGCAGGTGCAGAAAAAGACGTTGAAGTGACATTCCCAGAAGAATATCATGCTGAAGACCTTGCAGGTAAACCAGCTGTATTCAAAGTAAAAATTCATGAAATCAAAGCAAAAGAACTTCCAGCACTTGACGATGAGTTCGCTAAAGATGTTGATGAAGAAGTTGAAACGATTGCTGAATTAACTGAAAAAACGAAGAAACGTCTTGAAGAAGCAAAAGAAAACGAAGCAGAAGGCAAACTTCGTGAAGAGCTAGTAGCAAAAGCTTCTGAAAATGCGGAAGTTGACGTTCCTCAAGCGATGGTTGACACTGAGCTAGACCGCATGATGAAAGAATTCGAACAACGTCTTCAAATGCAAGGGATGAACCTTGAGCTTTACTTCCAGTTCTCTGGACAAGATGAAGATGCGCTAAAAGAGCAAATGAAAGAAGATGCTGCTAAACGCGTAAAATCTAATCTTACTCTTGAAGCAATTGCTGCTGCAGAAGACCTACAAGTGTCTGATGAAGAAGTGGAAGAAGAACTTTCAAAAATGGCTGAAGCATACAACATGCCAGTTGAAAATATCAAACAAGCGATCGGTTCTACTGAAGCAATGAAAGAAGATTTAAAAGTTCGTAAAGCAATTGATTTTCTTGTAGAAAACCGTTAATATGGTGCATAATAATAAAACAGGGCGCGAGTGACTCGTGCCTTGTTTTGTACAATTTTTGACTTATCATCGCTTCTTTTGGAAACGATAGTGTAAGTCGCATCTTTCTGTCATACATATCTCAATGTGCAGTGTTACAAACACATCATTACCGTCTTTTAGGAAAGTATGGTAAAATGCATACATACTGGACCCAGAAGGGTAGCTGACTGTTAGCTACAGGCAAGTGAAGAAGAATAAGGGGTGAAAGAATGTTTAAATTCAACGAGGAAAAAGGTCAATTAAAATGCTCGTTTTGCGGAAAAACGCAAGATCAAGTGCGTAAACTGGTCGCAGGACCTGGCGTATATATATGTGATGAATGTATCGAGCTTTGCACGGAAATAGTTGAAGAAGAGCTCGGTACTGAGGAAGAAGTTGAATTCAAGGATGTTCCGAAACCTCATGAAATCCGGGAAATTCTTGATGAATATGTCATCGGACAAGAGAATGCGAAGAAATCCTTAGCTGTAGCGGTTTATAACCATTACAAGCGGATTAATTCCAACAGTAAGATTGATGATGTTGAGCTTTCGAAAAGTAACATCTCTATGATTGGACCAACAGGAAGCGGTAAAACATTACTTGCTCAAACGCTTGCACGTATTTTAAATGTTCCATTTGCGATTGCAGATGCGACGTCTTTAACAGAAGCAGGTTACGTTGGGGAAGACGTAGAGAATATTTTACTAAAGCTGATCCAAGCAGCAGATTATGATGTAGAAAAAGCTGAAAAAGGCATTATCTACATCGATGAGATCGATAAAGTAGCAAGAAAATCAGAAAACCCTTCTATCACTCGTGATGTATCTGGGGAAGGTGTACAGCAAGCCCTTTTGAAAATTCTTGAAGGAACAGTCGCTAGTGTACCGCCTCAAGGTGGACGTAAACATCCTCATCAAGAATTCATTCAAATTGATACAACAAATATCCTCTTCATTTGTGGTGGAGCCTTTGACGGCATTGAGCAAATCATCAAACGCCGCCTAGGTCAAAAAGTGATTGGATTTGGTGCGGAAAATAAAATTGAAGATCTTGAAAAAGAAGTCCTTCTATCAAAAGTTCTGCCAGAAGACTTACTTCGCTTCGGTTTAATCCCAGAATTCATCGGTCGTCTTCCGGTTATTGCAAGCCTAGAGCCGTTAGATGAAAAAGCACTTGTAGAAATCTTGACGAAGCCTAAAAATGCGCTCGTTAAGCAATATACAAAAATGCTTGAGCTTGATGATGTTGAGCTTGAGTTTGAAGAAGACGCTCTTAGCGAAATTGCGAAAAAAGCAATTGAGCGTAAAACAGGAGCTCGTGGTCTTCGCTCCATCATCGAAGGCATCATGCTTGATGTGATGTTTGATCTTCCATCTCGTGATGATATTGAGAAATGTGTCATTACTGGTGCAACGGTTGCTGATGGTGAGCCGCCACGTCTTGTCTTAAAAGACGGTACAGTCGTGAATAAAGATACAAAAACATCAGCATAAGCCCATTTGAATGACTCCTGAATCTTTTGATTCAGGAGTTTTTTATTTATCGTAGAAGTTGTGTTTATTCCGTCCAGCTCTAGGAAATACTAGCAGACAGAAACCAATACATAACGATAGATGAAGGAGGGAGCACCGATTGAGCTGGACAGGAATCGTACTATTCATACAACTGTTCTTTGGTATCGTCATCGGGTTGTACTTTTGGAACTTACTGAAAAATCAGCGCACACAAAAGGTGACGATCGATAAAGAATCAAAAAAAGAAATGGAAGCACTCAGAAAGATGCGATCCATTAAACTGAGTGAACCTTTATCAGAGAGAGTCCGGCCAAAGGGGTTTCAAGATATTGTAGGGCAGGAAGACGGTATACGTGCACTTAAAGCTGCCCTGTGTGGACCGAATCCGCAACATGTCATCGTCTACGGGCCGCCTGGTGTTGGAAAAACAGCTGCTGCTCGTCTAGTGATGGAAGAGGCGAAGCGTCACGCTGATTCACCATTTAAAAAAGATGCAGTATTTGTTGAGCTTGATGCCACAACGGCAAGATTTGATGAACGAGGCATCGCAGACCCCTTGATTGGTTCCGTACATGATCCCATTTATCAAGGAGCAGGGGCCATGGGACAGGCAGGCATTCCGCAGCCGAAACAAGGAGCCGTCACACATGCTCATGGCGGCGTTCTCTTTATCGATGAAATTGGAGAACTGCATCCGATTCAAATGAACAAAATGCTCAAAGTGCTAGAAGATCGAAAAGTGTTTTTAGACAGTGCTTATTACAGTGAAGAAAATACGCAGATCCCGAATCACATCCATGATATTTTTCAAAATGGGTTGCCCGCTGATTTTCGACTGATTGGTGCCACGACAAGAACACCAGACGAAATTCCGCCGGCTATTCGATCAAGATGTTTGGAGATTTTCTTCAAGGATTTGGATCAGCATGAGCTGAAAATTGTTGCAGCTAAAGCAGTCGAGAAAATACAGAAGGAATTAAGTGACGAAGGACTGAACCTGTTAACATCTTATGTGAAAAATGGACGTGAAGCGGTCAACATGGTACAGATCGCCGCAGGTATGGCTGTCACTGAAAACCGAAAAGATATTACGATCGCCGATGTAGAATGGGTCATTCATTCAAGCCAGCTGACACCAAGATATGAACAAAAAGTACCGGAAAAGCCAAAGGTAGGAGTAGTAAATGGTCTTGCCGTGTATGGACCGAACAGCGGGGCTCTGCTTGAAATTGAAGTGAACATTTGTAAAGCGCTTGAAAAAGGCAGTATCAATATTACAGGTATTGCGGAAGAAGAAAGCATCGGCAATCAGTCTAAATCGATCAGACGGAAAAGTATGGCGAAGGGCTCAGTTGAAAATGTCTTAACCGTGCTTCGAAACTTAGGCATACGAACAAATGAATATGATATCCACATTAATTTTCCGGCTGGTGCCCCGATTGATGGGCCGTCTGCTGGAATTGCGATGGCCACAGCCATTTTCTCAGCCATTCATCAAATCCCGATTGATCATTTAACGGCGATGACCGGTGAGATTGGATTACAAGGTCAGGTGAAGCCGATTGGCGGTGTCATACCAAAAATCAAGGCAGCCAAACAAGCGGGTGTCAAAACAGTGATCATCCCTTATGACAATCAGCAGTCGATCTTAAAAGAGATTGAAGGGGTTACGATTGTGCCTGTGAAGCATTTCCAAGAAGTGCTGGATCAGTGTTTGGTCAATCCGCCAGATGAGAAGAAAGATGGACTAGAAGAAGAAATGAAAAGGAAATCTGTTTAATCCCCATCTCATATGGGGATTTTTTAGTGAAATAGATCTTTTTTTCTTTTTCAAGATAAAAAGAAAGGGTATACTACGGTAAGATCATCATTTCTCAAGTCTTTTACATTGTACAAGACTGAAACAGGTATATTATAATGATTCATACTAGTGACGGAGGTGTCTATCAACATGGCAGATGAAATCAAAAAGAATGTTCCGCTCCTTCCACTGCGAGGCTTGCTTGTTTATCCAACAATGGTCTTGCATTTGGACGTTGGGCGCGAAAAGTCTGTTCAAGCATTAGAACAGGCCATGATGAACGATCATATGATTTTTCTAGCAACACAGCGGGAAATTTCAATAGATGAACCAGGTGAAGAGGAAATTTTCAAAGTCGGCACCTACACAAAAATTAAACAAATGCTGAAGCTGCCAAATGGAACGATCCGTGTGCTCGTAGAAGGCTTAAATCGAGCGCAGATCGAATCCTACATGGAGCTAGAAGACTATACGTCAGTCGATATTAAAGAGTTGACAGAAGAAGAATTAAAGGACGCAGAAGCAGAAGCACTCATGCGCACTTTGTTAGATCACTTTGATCAGTACATAAAAATTTCAAAAAAAATCTCAGCTGAAACATATGCAACGGTGACGGATATTGAAGAACCTGGAAGAATGGCGGATATCGTCGCTTCCCACCTGCCTTTGAAATTAAAAGACAAGCAAGAAGTGCTGGAAACAGTCGATGTCAAAAAACGGTTGAATCGGGTCATCAGTCTCATTCACAATGAAAAAGAAGTGCTAGAGATTGAAAAGAAAATTGGCCAGCGTGTCAAACGTTCAATGGAGCGAACACAAAAAGAATATTATTTACGCGAACAAATGAAAGCTATTCAAAAAGAGCTTGGAGACAAAGAGGGGAAAACAGGCGAAGTCAGTACGCTTATGGCCAAAATTGAAGAGTCCGGCATGCCAGATTCCGTTCGTGAAACGGCTTTAAAAGAACTGAACCGTTATGAAAAAATCCCTTCAAGCTCTGCTGAGAGTTCTGTCATTCGCAATTATATTGATTGGCTGATCAATCTGCCGTGGGGCACTTATACAGAAGATCGTCTAGATTTAAAGCTTGCAAGCGAAATTTTAGATGACGAGCACCACGGGCTTGAAAAAGTAAAAGAGCGGGTACTCGAATATCTTGCTGTTCAGAAACTGACAAATTCATTAAAGGGACCGATTCTTTGCTTGGCAGGACCTCCTGGGGTAGGGAAGACGTCACTTGCCAAATCCATTGCCAAATCACTCGATCGAAAGTTTATCCGTATCTCTCTTGGCGGTGTACGTGATGAATCTGAGATCCGTGGTCATCGAAGAACCTATGTAGGTGCAATGCCTGGCCGTATCATTCGCGGGATGAGCAAGGCGGGCACAATGAATCCGGTCTTTCTTTTAGATGAAATTGATAAAATGTCTTCTGACTTTAGGGGAGATCCGTCTTCTGCGATGCTTGAAGTGTTAGATCCAGAGCAAAATCATAATTTTAGCGATCATTATATTGAAGAGACATTTGATTTGTCTCAAGTCTTATTTATCGCAACTGCCAACAATTTAGCAACCATTCCAGGTCCACTTCGTGATAGAATGGAGATTATCACGATTGCAGGGTATACGGAAGTTGAAAAAGCAGAAATTGTGAAAGATCACCTTCTGCCGAAGCAGCTAAAGGAGCACGGATTAAAGAAAGGGAACTTGCAGCTTCGTGAAGCAGCGATTTACGATATGATTCGTTATTACACGAGAGAAGCAGGAGTCCGCGGGTTAGAGCGTCAGCTTGCGGCGATTTGCCGAAAAGCGGCAAGAGCAATTGTGGCTGAAGACCGCAAACGTATCACAGTGACGGAAAAGAACTTATCTGAATTCCTCGGAAAAAGACTTTACCGTTATGGTCAGGCGGAAACGACCGATCAGGTCGGCGTTGTCACAGGCCTTGCATATACTACAGTTGGCGGAGACACCTTGTCCATCGAGGTCTCACTCTCGCCGGGTAAAGGCAAGCTTTTGCTAACAGGTAAGCTCGGTGATGTCATGAGAGAATCTGCGCAGGCGGCATTCAGTTATATTCGTTCAAAAGCAGATGAACTGAACATTGATCCTCAATTTAATGAAAAGCACGATATTCATATCCATGTTCCAGAGGGTGCGGTTCCAAAGGACGGGCCATCAGCTGGTATTACCATTGCGACGGCTCTTGTATCAGCACTCACAGGACGTCCTGTTTCAAAAGAGGTTGGCATGACAGGAGAAATTACGTTAAGAGGAAGAGTGCTTCCGATTGGCGGATTAAAAGAAAAAGCATTAGGCGCACATCGTGCAGGACTGAAAACGATTATTCTTCCAAAGGACAATGAGAAGGATATTGATGATATTCCTGAAAGTGTGAGAGAAGGATTAACTTTTATTCCGGTTTCACATTTAGATGAGGTGCTTGAGAAAGCGTTAGTAGGAGAGGGAAGATGAAAGTAACAAAATCAGATATCGTCATTAGTGCGGTGAAACCAGAGCAGTACCCGAGCGGGGGACTGCCTGAGATCGCACTTGCTGGACGATCAAATGTTGGAAAGTCCTCGTTCATTAACTCATTGATTAATCGGAAAAATTTAGCGCGTACGTCTTCTAAACCAGGAAAGACCCAGACGCTTAATTTTTACATTATTAATGATATGCTCCATTTTGTGGACGTCCCCGGTTATGGCTTTGCGAAAGTATCAAAAACAGAGCGCGAAGCATGGGGGAGAATGATCGAAACGTATATTACAATGCGTGAAGAGTTAAAAGCAGTCGTCCAAATTGTGGATCTGCGTCATAAGCCATCCGCAGATGATGTGAATATGTATGAATTTCTTAAATATTATGGAGTTCCTGTGATCATTATTGCGACAAAGGCCGATAAAATTCCAAAAGGCAAATGGGAAAAGCATGCGAAAGTCGTCAAACAGACACTCGACATCGACCCATCAGATGAATTAATCCTTTTCTCTTCTGAAACAAAAAAGGGAAAAGATGAAGCCTGGAATGCGATCCTTGCGAAGATTAACAGTTAAAAGAAAGGCATCTGCACAAAGCAGATGCCTTTTTATTGTATAAGTTATTTCCTTTTTAAAAATAATAAGAGGAGACTGACGGCAATCAATACATATGGCCAGTACAATTCAAAACCGGAAGTAGGGATCGAAAGTGTGCTAAGTTGCTTTGTAATTTGTTGAAAGAAATAAAGGAATAGACCGAGTGCAATGAGAACAACACTTTCTATTCGATATTCCTTTTTCTGTGATGATTTCATCAAAAGTGCGAGGCCGACGATGAACACAATCATCGTAAATGTATCTGGCCAGTGTTCTAATTTCGGCTGAAGGATAAAGTGTAGCGCAAGGCCTGTCATGAGCATACCGATAAACACATGAGAGGTTTCCTGCTCCTTCTTTCCTTGATATAAGAAAGCAAGGCCAAAAAGCAGTACAAGTGTATACCATTTCTCCTGATCTTTCCAAATGTCAAATTGATCTCCTGAGAGAATGGCATATAGTGCTACAGCCAGCAAAGTGAGCGGCAGCAAAATAGATTTCTTCTTCAAAGATGTCACCTTCTTATAAGCAGATCATTTGTCCGCACGCGCCAAATCTGGTAAATTGCTTGAAGTGATGATATGGCATTCGATGTCGAACATTTTTCTACTATATCACAACATTTTTGAAATCTGTTCACAATTTTTATCCAGTTAAAAATGAATATATGTTATAATCATTATAAATAATAAATTCTATATTGTAATTATTATAAATTAGACAGGGCGTTGGGGGTGCAAGCTGAAGTTATGCATATTCTTGTTGTGGGTTTAGATTATAAAACAGCCCCTGTTGAGATACGGGAACAGCTGAGCTTTGAACCGAGCGAGCTCGGAACAGCGATGTCCAAGCTTAAAGAAGAAAAAAGCATTCTAGAGAATATCGTCATCTCAACATGTAATCGAACAGAGATCTACGCAGTTGTAGATCAGCTTCATACTGGTCGGTTTTATATAAAAAGATTTTTAGCAGATTGGTTCGGTTTAGAAAAAGAAGATGTCTCTCCATATTTGAAGTTTTATGAAAATGATGGAGCGGTTGAGCATTTATTCCGGGTTGCCTGTGGACTTGATTCTATGGTCATTGGTGAAACACAAATACTCGGTCAAGTGCGCTCAAGCTTTAAAGTCGCTCAAGAGGAGAAGACCATTGGTACCGTTTTCAATTATTTGTTTAAGCAGGCGGTAACAGTTGCGAAACGCTCTCATGCGGAAACAGACATTGCGTCTAATGCTGTATCTGTCAGCTATGCGGCAGTGGAACTTGCCAAAAAAATCTTTGGACGTCTTTCTGATAAACATGTCCTTATTCTTGGTGCGGGTAAAATGGGCGAGCTGGCGGCTCAAAACCTTCAAGGTCAAGGGATTGGCCAGGTAACAGTCATCAATCGAACGTTTGAAAAGGCCAAAGAACTGGCTGGCCGTTTTTCAGGAGAGCCTAAGAGCTTGAATCAATTAGAAAAAACTTTATCTGAAGCGGATATTTTAATTAGCTCTACTGGGGCTAAACAATTTGTGATCACAAAGGAAATGGTCGAAAAAGCGAACAAACAGAGAAAAGGCAGACCTCTATTCATGGTGGATATTGCAGTACCGCGTGATTTAGATCCAGCTATTTCTGAAGTAGAAGGTGCTTTTTTGTATGACATTGATGATCTTGAGGGCATTGTGGCAGCTAACCTGAAAGAGCGCCGTGCAGTAGCTGAAGAGGTTGAGATTCTCATCGAAGCTGAAATTGTGGAATTTAAGCAATGGCTTAATACGCTCGGAGTGGTTCCTGTGATTTCTGCTTTAAGAGAAAAAGCACTCTCGATTCAAGCGGATACGATGCAAAGCATCGAACGAAAGCTTCCAAACCTCACAAATCGTGAAATGAAGCTGTTAAATAAACATACGAAAAGCATCATCAATCAAATGCTGAAAGATCCTATCTTAAAGGCCAAAGAAATTGCCGGGGAGCCGAATGCAGAGGAAAAACTTTTACTCTTTAAAGAAATCTTTGATTTACAGGTTGAAGATGAAGATCAAAAGGCAGAGCCGATGCAGGTGGAGCAAGGGGCATTTCAGCTGTTTAAAACAAATATGGCACAAGGCCTTGCTACAGTTGCCAGTGAGTGATTAGGCGATGATGGAATCCATTGTAGCGAGACTAGGTGAAGCGACGATCTTGATCTATGCACTCAGTGTCTTGTTCTATTTCATAGATTTTCTTCAACACAACCGGAAGGCTGGAAAAATGGCTTTCTGGTTGCTTTCTATTGTCTGGCTGCTGCAAACAGTCTACATGTTTTATATTATGATGGAAACAGACCGGTTCCCTGTGTTGAATGTAGCAGAGGGGTTATATTTTTATACGTGGGTGCTTGTGACATTGTCACTTGTTTTGACAAAAGTATTACGTGTTGAATTTATTGTCTTTTTTACAAATGTGATTGGTTTTTCCATGATGGCGATTCACACCTTTACACCATCCGATCTTCATTCTGCCGAACTGACGGGAAAGCTGACGAGTGAGCTGCTCGTCATTCATATTACGATGGCCATTTTATCATACGGCGCTTTTTCACTTTCATTTGCTTTTTCACTCCTCTATCTATTTCAATATCGTTTGCTGAAAAAGAAAAAATGGGGAAAATGGCTTTTGAGAATTGAAGATTTATCAAAGCTTGATCACATGGCGTATGTCTTAAATATTATTGGCGTGCCGATGCTCTTGCTTAGTTTAATTCTTGGCATTATATGGGCATATATCTCGTATGATACGTTGTACTGGACAGATGCAAAGGTACTCGGTTCGTTTATTATGCTGTTTTTATACGGCTTTTACTTATACATTAGACTGGTGAGAAATATGCAGGGCAAAATCGTGGCGCGATGGAATGTCGCTTCATTTCTTGTGCTGATGATCAATTATTTTCTGCTTGGTAGCTTATCAACCTTTCATTGGTTTCAATAATGATGAGTCTTAAGGGCATTGTCGGGAGGAAGACGTAATGCGTACAATTAAAGTAGGTTCTAGACGAAGCAAACTTGCGATTACACAAACAAAATGGGTCAATCAAAAGTTGTCTGAACTAAACCCTTCTTATTCTTTTGAAATTAAAGAGATTGTGACAAAGGGTGATCAAATTTTAGATGTGACCTTATCAAAGGTTGGCGGAAAAGGTCTGTTTGTTAAAGAGATTGAACAAGCAATGCTGAACCATGATATCGATATGGCAGTACACAGCATGAAAGATATGCCGGCTTCTCTTCCGGAAGGTTTAGTCATCGGATGTATTCCTGAGCGTGAAGATGTGAGGGATGCATTGATTTCAAAGGATCATCTTCGTCTTCATGAACTACCAAAGGGAGCGGTTGTGGGAACGAGCAGCTTACGGCGCAGTGCACAGCTTCTTCAGGAGAGACCAGATCTTGAGATTAAATGGATCCGTGGAAACATTGATACGAGACTCGAAAAACTGAAAAATGAAGAATATGATGCGATTATTCTAGCGGCTGCCGGATTGTCTAGAATGGGCTGGAGTCAAGAAGTCGTGTCGGAATTTTTAGCTCCTGATACTTGCCTTCCTGCTGTGGGGCAGGGCGCATTGTCGATAGAATGCCGGGGAGATGACGAAGAGCTATTGCAGCTGTTAGCTCAATTCACAAATGAGTATACAAAGAAAACGGTCCTTGCTGAAAGAGCCTTCCTTAAGCAAATGGATGGAAGCTGTCAAGTGCCGATCGCTGGTTATGCAACGATGAATGAGCGTGATGAAATTGAATTGACAGGTCTTGTGGCATCTGCGGATGGGCATACGATTATTCGAGAAACCGTAACAGGTACTGACCCTGAGGCAATCGGAACAGCATGTGCGAAGCAAATGGCGGATAAGGGAGCAAAGGATTTGATCGACAAGGTGAAAAAGGATCTGTCCTCCCAATGACGATAGCCAAATCGCTTTACGGACAGACGGTGCTTGTCACTCGAAATGAACGTCAAGCGGGTGCGTTTCAGCAGAAAATTGAAGCGCTGAACGGCCATGCTGTTTTAACCTCTCTTATCAGGTTTGAACCAACGCTGACAAAAGAAAAAGCGAAGGCATTTTTAGAAGACTTAGAAGCAAGCCATTGGCTTGTGTTTACGAGTGTAAATGGTGCGTCTTTTTTTCTTAGTTATATAGAGAAGCATCAATTACATCAAAGCTTATCCCACTTGAAAGTGGCGGCTGTAGGTGAAAAAACATCTGCCTATCTGATGCAGCACGGCCTAAAAGTGGATGTGGTTCCAGAGCGATTTATAGCAGAAGAACTGGCAGATGCTTTAATTGAACATGTAAACCCAGAAGAATGTGTCTTTGTAGCAAAAGGCCACCTGTCACGAGATGTGGTGAAGAATACCCTCGTTCCGCTTGGCATTGACGTAAAAGAGTGGATTATATATGAAACAGTGAAGGATGAGGACGGAATTATCGCACTCAAGTCGGCAATGATGGAGCAATCATTTGATTTTATTACATTTACAAGCTCCTCCACTGTTCATTCTTTTATGCACGCCATGGAGGCTGATATCGATAGATTAGCTGCATCAGACACATGTTTTGTGAGCATCGGTCCTCTTACACAAGAGGCGCTGCTTCAATACGGGATTTCTTCTGAAACCCCAGATACTTATACGATAGACGGGATGCTTGATTTGATGTGCCGTTTATCTGAAAGGAAGTTGAACCAATGATGAAATTTAACAGACACCGCAGATTGCGTACAAGCGCAGGAATGAGAGAATTGGTGAGAGAAACATTTTTAAGACCCTCTGATTTCATTTATCCGATCTTTTTTGTAGAGGGAGAGAATGTCCGGAAAGAAGTCCCTTCAATGCCGGGTGTCTATCACATTTCAGTTGATCTTGTGAAAGAAGAAGTCCAAGAGCTTGTTGACCTTGGGATTAAATCTATCATTGTTTTTGGGGTACCAGACCATAAAGACCATGTAGGCAGTGAAGCTTATCACGATCATGGGATTGTTCAAAGAGCAACGCTTGAAATCAAAAAGCATTTCCCTGAGCTTGTGGTCATTGCTGATACTTGCTTATGCCAATATACAGATCACGGACATTGTGGAATCGTTGAAGATGGAGAAATTTTAAATGATGAATCTCTTCAGCTCTTAGCGAAAACCGCTGTCAGTCAGGCTCGTGCAGGTGCAGATATCATTGCTCCATCAAACATGATGGATGGCTTTGTTATCGCAATTCGTGAGGCGCTCGATGAGGCCGGCTTTGTTCATGTGCCTGTGATGTCATATGCTGTGAAATATGCAAGTGCTTTTTACGGTCCGTTTCGTGATGCGGCGCATAGCACACCGCAGTTTGGAGATCGTAAAACGTATCAAATGGACCCTGCAAACCGCTTAGAAGCACTGAGAGAAGCGCAGTCTGATGTAGAAGAAGGCGCTGACTTCCTGATCGTGAAGCCGTCACTTTCATACTTAGATATCATGCGTGATGTAAAAAATGAATTTACACTTCCTGTTGTTGCGTACAATGTGAGCGGAGAGTATGCAATGGTGAAAGCAGCAGCACAAAATGGCTGGATTTCTGAAAAAGAGCTTGTTCTTGAAATGCTGACTAGCATGAAACGTGCAGGCGCAGAATTAATCATTACGTATCATGCAAAAGATGCAGCAAAATGGCTCTCAGAATAAAGAACGGATAGACAGGAGGACGTTGAAATGGGACGTAGCTATGAAAAGTCAAAGCAAGCATTTAAAGAAGCGCAGCAGTTAATGCCGGGTGGTGTGAACAGCCCTGTGCGCGCATTTAAATCAGTCAATACAGACCCGATTTTTATGGAACGAGGAAAAGGCGCAAAAATATACGATATTGACGGAAATGAATATATTGATTACGTCTTATCATGGGGACCGCTTATTTTAGGGCATACAAATGACCGTGTGGTTGAAAGTATTCAACGAGTAGCTGAACATGGTACAAGCTTCGGTGCTTCTACTTTAGTTGAAAATGAATTAGCTAAGCTTGTATCAGAACGAGTTCCTTCTATTGAGGTCATTCGTATGGTCAGCTCTGGAACAGAGGCGACGATGAGTGCGCTTCGTCTAGCACGTGGTTTTACAGGCAGAAACAAAATAGTGAAATTTGAAGGCTGTTATCATGGCCACGGTGATTCTTTGCTTATTAAAGCTGGTTCGGGTGTGGCAACGCTTGGACTTCCGGATAGCCCTGGTGTCCCTGAAGGTACAGCAAGCAATACGATCACCGTTCCATACAATGATTTAGAAAGCATCAAAGTCGCTTTTGAAGAATTTGGAGACGACATTGCAGGTGTCATTGTAGAACCAGTTGCAGGAAATATGGGGGTTGTCCCTCCGCAAGAAGGTTTCTTGCAAGGATTGAGAGACATCACCGAGCAATATGGCTCTTTACTCATTTTTGATGAGGTCATGACAGGCTTCCGTGTGGATTATCATTGTGCCCAAGGCTATTTTGGCATTACGCCTGATCTGACATGTCTTGGTAAAGTCATCGGAGGCGGTCTGCCAGTTGGTGCTTATGGCGGTAGAGCGGACATTATGAGACAAATTGCGCCAAGCGGCCCGATTTATCAAGCAGGAACGTTATCCGGTAACCCGCTTGCGATGACAGCAGGTCTTGAAACATTAAAACAGCTGACACCTGAGTCTTATGAAGAGTTTAGACGCAAAGGAGATCGTTTGGAAGAAGGTATTTCAAAAGCGGCGAAAGCACATGGGATTCCATTAACATTTAACCGTGCCGGTTCCATGATTGGATTCTTCTTTACAAACGAACAAGTCGTCAATTACGATACAGCGAAAACAGCTGACCTCGCTTTATTCGCTGAATTCTACAAGGAAATGGCTGATCACGGCATCTTCCTTCCACCTTCACAATTCGAAGGGCTGTTCCTCTCAACTGCTCATACGGATGAAGACATTGAGTATACGATTGAGACAGTTGAAAAGGTATTTCAAAAATTAGCTCAGTAACCAAAAGCCGATATGGAGACATATCGGCTTAGGATCGTTGACAAAGGGTTAAAATGAACTTTATTTTAGCCCTTTGTCTTCTTTTCAGCGTGAAAGAAAACCTTTGCAGTCTAGGAAGGACGAGCATCGGAGCGGAGCGAATTTGACATTCGTGAGCACCAGCGCGCAGGACTGACACCGAATGCGAGGGTTTGTCTACACGCTGAGCCGATATGGAGACATATCGGCTTTTTGCTTTGCATAAAACCAATCATATTTTCACTGCCTCCTTCATACACCTGTATTGACATCTAATTTTATTTTGAAGGATTAGATGAAAGGAGGACACCGACTTGTCTCAAAACAATCGATTACAGTTTTCGGTAGAAGAGTCCATTTATTTCAAAAACGGACAGGAAGTCAGTGAGCTACTGTCAATTTCTCTCGATCCTGACATTCTCGTTCAAGAAGTGAATGATTATGTTTCCATTAGAGGTTCACTCGAGCTAACAGGAG
Source organism: Bacillus sp. AK25 (assembly GCF_048270685.1). Taxonomy (NCBI): domain Bacteria; kingdom Bacillati; phylum Bacillota; class Bacilli; order Caryophanales; family Bacillaceae; genus Bacillus; species Bacillus sp. AK25. The sequence continues at coordinate 2,428,047 of NZ_JBLUWC010000001.1, read as the reverse complement.
AATACAACATAAATCAAGAGGAGCTAATGGGTGAATCCAGTTCCTATGCATCATACAGGCAGGCTGATGAAGTGAAGGTAAGAGAGGACGGAACGGCGGAGCTGCTGCATCAATTTCCGGTGGATATCACGATCCCCAAGAACAAAATTAGTCATTTAAATGATGTATTTGTGTTTATTGATGCATTTGATTACCAGCTGACAGAAAGCCGTTTGCTCACGATTCAGGCTGATTTGGCCATTGAAGGTCTGTTAGATGAAGGAACGCCTGAACCGCTTGTAGAAGAGCCATATGAATTTGTCCATCGTGCTGAAGAGGAATATGGCGATGTCACTTATGAATATCAGGCGCAGTCTGAATATGAAGAGCAAGAAATGCTGCCACGTGAAGAGCATGAAGAAAATGCAGAACAGCAGGCCGCTTTGCAACATGAAGCGCGAACTGAACAAGAAGAGGATGAAATAGACATCGAGACGGTGATGGTGGAAGAAACAGAAGAAGAGGAGGAAAATGAGGAAGAAGAAGCCGTGACGCTTGGGTATCGTTCCTTCCCAGAAGCTCAAGTACAAGAGCCGCCATTCTTTGACCCGCCTAAGCTGTTAGAAGAAGAGGAGCGGGATGATACGTTCTTTGAGGTGGAAGTGAGGAAAGACCCTAAAGCAGAGAGCAAGGAAGAAGAAGAGCCGCCAGCTTATCCAGCCTTTGAATCACCTGCTTATCAGATGGAACAGACGCAGGAAGAGCGGGATGACAGCTATCAGTTCGAACGATTATATGAACGTGAAGCACCAAAGGTGTATGAATCAGCTCAAGAAGCTGAGGAGTTTGAACATGACCAGAGAGAAGCGTCTGGCAGTGAGAATTCTCTTTATTTAACGAAGCTGTTCGCTAAGCAGGAGGAGGAAGATTTTTCTCGCATGAAAATATGTATAGTTCAGCAAGAAGATACGGTCGATCGTATTTGTGAGCGATATCAGTTGAATGTGCAGCAGCTCCTTCGAACGAATTCATTGTCGGTGGATGCAGAGCTTGAAGAAGGGCAGATTCTTTATATTCCTGAATATCAAAAAAGCAATGCATAGTATGAGATGATGGACCGAGAAAATGTGGTGAGAGAACGTGGATGAAATCCAATCTGTCCTATACGAATACGGGCTTGAGGCTGAATATATCGAACCTGTCAGTCCAGCGGTCGTTAGAGTGTATACAAAGCAGGGCGTATTTGCACTAAAGCGAGTAAAACCCCATCGACACATGCAATTTACAGAGCAAATGCTTGAACTAGAATCAAAAGGCTATCGCTCCTTTGTGCCGATTTATCGCACGAAGAGCGGTTCCTTTTTCTCAAATCAACGAGAAAGCCAGTACACGTATTACCTTATGCCATGGCTGACGAATGAAAAGAGAGAAGAGCAGGACGATAAACATGAATATTTATTTCAAGAGATTGCAAGACTTCATAAACGAACAGAAGTCATGATGGACATTACAGAGCAGGAAATAGAGGCTCACTACACCCAAATGAAAAGCAAATGGGAAACAGAGAAAGACATGTATGAACGATTTATCGAGCGGGCAGAACAAACATGGTATATGTCGCCATTTGAGCTGGCTGCTGCTATGTATTTTTCAGAAGCGATGTCTGCAAGTGAATTTGCACTTGAACGTTTAGAGGATTGGCATGAGGAAATGAAAGACCAAGAGACGACACGTATTGTGTTAAACCATGGGCAATTGTCAATCCATCATTTTTTGTACAATGATGTAGGTACAGGACATTTCACCAATTTTGAGCGGTCCAAAAAGGCTGCCCCCATTTATGACCTTTTGACCTTTTACTATCGCACATTCAAAACCTACCCTACTCCTTGTCCTGAATGCACATCTTTGTTTTATACGTATCAAAAGGGAAATAAACTTCGTGAGGAAGAGATTCATTTGTTCTTGAGCTACCTCGCTTATCCGCAGGGTTTGTTTGATACGGTGAAAGCCTATGAAGCAGGCGGACAGGATGAGATGGAAAGTTGTCAGGAGCTGTTAAGGGCGTATTGGCAAATGAAAAATTCTGAGCCGACCGTCATGAAAATACACGAAATTGAGCAGGCTAGACGCCTTGAAGAAGAACAAAATGCCTCGTCATCAGAAGAGTGACGAGGTTGTTTGCTGTTGCGCTATGAAATGTCTAACGAGGGACTTATACATAAGAGTGAGCCTGCAGCTTTCAGCTCTCTTAAAACCAATCAAGATGAAAGGCACAGGCGAGAAATATAAGAATTCCTAAGATGAGGACGTCAAATGTTGTGGGAAAAATGATCGTGCGAAAGCCTTGAAATATGGCAATCGGGAGAACGACTTGGGAGGCAACTGCCCGAATTTGTCTAAGCCATGGGGGGAGTGTGTAAGGATTGATCTTTTTCAAAATAAAACGCCCTCCTTCTTTATTTTGTTATTATCATATGGGCAAAGAGGCAAAGGGTGCCTGCCCAATTTGTATAAAGAAGAAGAAAAGCGGAAAAGATGATTGACGAAAACAAAAGGCATTTAGTAATATTAATAAAAGATGAGTATAAGCTGATGAACGTGATATATCGTAAGCGTGGATCAGGAAGAGTACGAGCAAGACCCTAAAGAGAGGGAAACCAATAGCTGAAAGGTTTTCTAGGATGCACTTGTTTGGAAGGTCGCCTGTGAGCTTAATTTCTTGAAACATGTAGTAGAGAAATTCGGGAGATCCCCGTTATCCTTTAGAGAGTACGGGACACGTCTAAGTGTTTCGTGAAAAAAGGTGGTACCGCGAAAAAGCTTTTTCGTCCTTTTATAAGGATGAGAAGGCTTTTTTTATGTTTCATCAGCCGAAAAAATGTGGAGGTAACACAAATGGAAACAAATAATCAAGAAATGCCAACAAAGTACGATCCAAATGCGATTGAAAAAGACCGCTATACGTACTGGCTTGAAGGGAAATTCTTCGAAGCACAAAATGACAAAACGAAAGATCCATATACAGTCGTCATTCCTCCACCAAACGTGACAGGAAAATTACACTTAGGGCATGCTTGGGATTCAACCCTTCAAGACATCGTGACTCGTATGAAACGGATGCAGGGCTATGATGTTTTATGGCTGCCAGGAATGGACCATGCGGGTATTGCAACACAAGCAAAGGTAGAGGCAAAGCTTCGCGAAGAAGGCGTGAGCCGCTACGATCTCGGACGTGAAAAATTTGTAGAAGAAACGTGGAAGTGGAAAGAAGAGTATGCCGATTTTATTCGCAGCCAGTGGGCGAAAATGGGTCTAGGCCTAGACTATTCGCGTGAGCGTTTCACATTAGATGAAGGCTTGAATAAAGCAGTCCGCCAAGTGTTTGTTCAATTGTATGAAAAAGGATTGATCTATCGCGGAGAATACATCATTAACTGGGACCCAGCAACAAAAACGGCCCTTTCTGATATTGAAGTCATCTACAAGGATGTGCAAGGTGCGTTTTATCACTTGAGATATCCGCTTGCAGATGGATCAGGTTCTATTGAAATTGCGACAACAAGACCTGAAACGATGCTGGGAGATACGGCAGTCGCTGTACATCCTGAAGATGAACGCTATCAGCATTTGATTGGGAAAACAGTTGTTTTACCAATTACAGGCCGAGAGATTCCAATCGTCGGGGATGACTATGTTGATATGGAATTTGGATCAGGAGCTGTAAAAATTACCCCGGCTCATGACCCGAATGACTTCGAGCTTGGAAACCGTCATAACCTAGAGCGCATTCTTGTGATGAATGAAGATGGCACAATGAATGGAAACGCACTTCAATACAAAGGAATGGACCGCTTCGAATGTCGTAAACAGCTTGTGAAAGATCTTCAAGATGAAGGCATTTTGTTCAAAATTGAGGACCACATGCATTCAGTTGGTCACAGTGAGCGCAGTGGCGCTGTAGTGGAGCCATATTTATCAACACAATGGTTTGTGAAAATGCAGCCGCTCGCAGATGAAGCCATCAATCTGCAAAAAGGTGATGAGCAAGTTCAATTTGTTCCAGACCGATTTGAAAAGACGTATTTACACTGGATGGAAAACATTCGTGACTGGTGTATTTCTCGTCAACTATGGTGGGGACACCGCATCCCGGCTTGGTATCATAAAGAAACGAAGGAAGTATACGTGGGACTTGATGCGCCAGAAGATATTGAAAACTGGGAGCAAGATAACGATGTACTTGATACATGGTTTAGTTCAGCGCTTTGGCCTTTCTCTACAATGGGCTGGCCAGATGCAGAAAGTGAAGACTTCAAGCGCTACTACCCAACCAATCTGCTTGTAACAGGCTATGACATCATCTTCTTCTGGGTATCTCGTATGATCTTCCAAGGTCTTGAATTCACAGGAGAAAAACCGTTCAAAGATGTCCTCATTCACGGTCTTATTCGCGATGAACAAGGGCGTAAAATGAGTAAGTCACTTGGCAACGGAATTGATCCAATGGAGGTCATCGACAAGTACGGTGCAGATTCACTGAGATATTTCTTAGCGACTGGAAGCTCTCCAGGTCAAGATTTACGTTTTAGCTTTGAAAAGGTTGAATCCACTTGGAACTTTGCGAACAAAATTTGGAACGCATCCCGTTTTGCTCTCATGAATATGGATGGTTTAACGTACGATGAGCTTGATTTGACAGGAGAAAAATCAGTTGCTGATCAATGGATTTTGACACGCTTAAATGAAACAATTGAAAGTGTCACACAGCTTGCTGACAAGTATGAATTCGGAGAAGTGGGCAGACACTTATACAACTTCATTTGGGATGATTTCTGTGATTGGTATATTGAGATGGCGAAGCTTCCGCTTTATGGAGAAGATGAAGCAGCGAAGAAAACGACTCGTTCGATCCTTGCGTATGTATTAGATCAAACGATGAGACTTCTACATCCGTTTATGCCGTTCTTAACAGAAGAAATCTGGCAGCATCTACCTCATGAAGGTGAGTCCATTACTGTAGCGGCATGGCCTGAAGTGAAGCCGGAGTTTTCAAATGAACAGGCTTCTGCTGACATGAAACTGCTTGTTGAACTGATTCGCTCTGTTCGTAACATTCGCAGTGAAGTGAACACGCCAATGAGTAAACAAGTTGAGCTATATATCAAAGCATCCACATCTGATGTACAGGAACGTTTAGAGAAAAACCGTTCATATATTGAACGCTTTACGAATCCAAGTGTGCTTGAGATTGGCACAGATGTCCCAGCTAGTGATAAAGCGATGACGGCTGTTATTTCTGGAGCAGAACTCATTCTGCCGCTTGAAGGCTTAATCAACTTAGATGAAGAAATTGCTCGTCTGCAAAAAGAGCTTGATAAACTGACAAAAGAAGTGGAACGAGTTCAGAAAAAGCTTGGCAATGAAGGCTTTATGAAAAAAGCGCCTGAAAGCGTCGTAGAAGAAGAGCGTGCGAAAGAACGTGATTATGTCGCAAAACGCGAAGCTGTTCAAAAGCGTATTGAAGAGCTGAAAGCATAATGTTGAAAAGACGGCTCCTAACGGAATGGAGTCGTCTTTTTTGAAAATTTCGTATGAAATGAGAGATGACATTGTTTACAACCTATCATGAAGCCATTGAATGGATTCATAGCAGACTCGCTTTCGGTGTCAAGCCGGGACTTGAACGAATGAAATGGCTGATGGACAGACTAGACCATCCTGAACAAAAAATAAAAGCGGTGCATGTAGCTGGAACAAATGGAAAAGGATCAACGATTGCATTTACTCGATCCATTTTACAGTCAGCGGGCTATTCAGTTGGAACCTTCACCTCACCATTTATTTTAACGTTCAATGAACGAATTAGTGTTAATGGGGAGCCGATTTTGGACGAAGAATGGCTGAGTTTGGTGAACGACATCAAGCCTTTAGTTGATGAATTAGATGATACAGAGCTTGGTGCAGCAACAGAGTTTGAGATCATTACAGCATGTGCGTTTGCTTATTTTGCCCATGTGCACCAAGTAGACTTTGTCCTCTTGGAAACAGGACTTGGCGGAAGACTTGATTCTACAAATGTGGCAGCGCCCATCTTAACAGCAATTACGTCGATTGGTCACGATCATATGGCCATTTTAGGCGACACACTTGATCAGATTGCAGCAGAAAAAGCTGGCATTATTAAAACTGGGATTCCGATGATCACGGCCGTTCATCAAGCGGATGCTCTTACTGTGATTCAACACAAAGCCGAAGAAAAGAATGCGCCGTTTATCTCGTTATATGATACTTGTACCTTTAAGGACCAGCAGCCGACAGAAACAGGTGAACGTTTCACATTCACTACCCCAAAAAGGGAGTACTCGCAGCTAGAGACAGGGTTAATCGGAACGCATCAAAGGCAGAACGCTTCCCTTGCCGTTCTACTGATCGAATGGCTGGAGCAAGAAGGATATATCCATGTGCTAAATGAGCAAGTGTATGAAGGAATTCGGCAAGCGGTGTGGGCTGGAAGATTTGAAAAGATCCAAGATGAGCCTCTTGTTTATTTAGATGGTGCTCATAACGAAGAAGGAATGGACCGTTTAATCGAAACTGTACAAGCTCATTTTTCCAGTAAAAAGGTTCATGTATGTTTTAGTGCGTTAAAAGATAAACCTTACAAACAAATGATCGAAAAGCTTGAAAGGATTAGTTCATCGATTCATTTTGTTTCCTTTGACTTTCCAAGAGCTGAATCAGCGGAAAAGCTTTATGCTTGCAGTCATTTAGAAGCAAAATCGTTTGATGAAGACCCTCGTACAGTGCTTGACTTTATTCAGAAAAAAAGCGCTGACCCTGCAGCAATGATTCTGGTGACAGGTTCGCTTTATTTTATCTCAGATGTACGAAGTCGTATTTTACAGTAAGGAAAAGACGCAAATTGCTTCTATGCAGTGTGCGTCTTTTTTCTTTTGATATGTAGGAGAGGGGGAAATTCACTTTTTCGCAAGGTGATCAAAGGTGAATCGCTATGGTACAATCCGGTCTATTCTATTTCCGGAAGGAGTCACCTAATTTGATTGATCTTTTTATGTTTTTCACAGGCATGGTCATGGGGTCATTTTTTCATCTAGTTGGTGAGAGGCTTCCAATGAAGCGGTCTATTCTTTTTCCTCGTTCACACTGCGGAGCTTGTAAAGAGCCGCTTTCTTTTCACGATATGCTCCCGCTTGTTTCTTATGTTGTATTGAAAGGGTCATGTAAGCATTGTGGAACCCGGCTCTCTTTGCTTTATCCAATGGTTGAGCTGTTGACAGGCGTCCTTTTTTTACTCGTTTATAGACATGCTGGATTCTCTTTTGAGGGCCTTTTTCTTGTGAGTCTATGTAGTTTATTCGTGATTGCTGTCGTGAGCGATCTTATTTATATGAGAGTACCCAACGAGCTCTTTCTCTTCTTTTTTCCTCTTTTCGTCATATACCGCACGCAAGAACCGCTTTTTATTTGGTGGGAAGGAGCGGCATCTCTTCTTATTTGTCTTCTTTTGTTTTATAGTTTAGAACATTTCAAGCCAAATAGTATGGGGGGAGCGGATGTCAAACTATTTGGTGTGCTTGCATTTTGCTTCGGATTTAAGCCGTTTCTGATCATTCTTTTTCTTTCGTCTGTCACGGGAATGGTTTACGCAAAGGTGTTTTCTTACAAGGCAAATGAACCCTTTCCTTTTGTTCCTGCCATCGCTTGTTCTTTCTGGCTTTATCTTTTTTGTGGTGATCTGTTAAACCCAATTCGCGATTTTTTTGGATGAGAAAATTGGCGAACACTTTTTGAACCTGCCGACAAAAGTCTTGTTCTTTTTTTTATTGGCTATGTTAAAGTGTGAAACAGAAAGAAGGACGGGTTACATTTGCGCTATTTCATTGGACAGAAAGGTCTTTCTTACAAAAAATGTCAGAAAGCGGGGAATGACAGTGAAAAAAAGGCAGGCAAAAAAACAAGGGTTAAAGGTCAATATTAATGGCAAGGAAGAAATGCTGCATGGAGAAGAGCATCAACCTCAAAAACAGCAAGAGGATCAAGTGACGTTTTCGAACTGGGAGGAAAAGAGGCAGTCGGAACAGGAGACAGCCGCTTCCGAGGAGGAACCGTCCAAACCGAAAGAAGAAGATTTTCAATGGGACGATGCAGCTGATCACATTTACCATTCGGATCCAAAGGTCGTCACACCTTATCAAAAGAAAAAAGGTTCTTTTGACCAGAAGTTCAGTAAAAACCGCGGTCCCTTCAAACGAGTGATGACAACGATTGTGTTTGCAGTCGTTCTAGGGACAGGCCTCGGTGTATTTGCACTAAGTTTAAGTAAAGATGGATCTGCAAATCCATCAGGAGGCGATCATATCAGCGTCTCAGCATCTGGAAGCGGGCCTTCGGCGAAAGCTGGGGGAGATGCACCACCGGCTGATCTTGCAGATACGTCAAAGGACAATGAAGGTGAAAAAAGTGCATCAGGTCATTTTTCAACCTTTGTGGTGCAGGCTGGAAAGTTTTCTTCTGAAAAAGGAGCAGATGACTTAGTTGACAGTTTAAAAGAGGCTGGATATGCAGGTAAAAAGGTATCAATGGATGATGGATATTATGTGATTGCCGGACTTGCCACAGAACAGGGCATGACAAGTGCCGTTGGGAAAAAATTGATCGATCAGCATTTTGAAGCATGGGGAGGAAAAGAGCTCTCGTTTCAAGTGCCAGATGAGCTGACAGGTTTAATAGAGAAGGCATCTGTCTTATCCTCTAAGGTGATTGCAGGAGAAGATGTGGATCAGAAAGAAGTCACTCAGTTGATTTCTGAGCTTGAAAATGCCAAAACAACCGACGCACCAGCTAAAAGCAGTTTGCTGAAAGCTGTACAGCTTTTAAATGACCCATCTGCTGAAAATGGCTGGAAATCTCAGCAAGCGCTATTGGATCAACTAAATACGTAAAATCATGTTTTTAACAGCCAAACTAGTCAAAAAATGACTAGTTTTTTTCTTTTGCTTCCAACATAATGATGGAGGAACATGAAAATGGCATTTTCGCCAATTGTCGGTAAGATGTTCATTTGATAGGATGAATGGGTATCTTACTTCTTAGGCTAAACCCTGAAAGGATGAACAAACATGAACCAGTTAATACTCGCATCTCAATCACCTAGAAGAAAAGAATTGCTTGATTTAGCAGGGTTTTCTTATGACATTCAAGCAAGTGATTTAAAAGAAGAAATAAATCGAAACCTTTCTCCTGCTGAGAACGTCCAATGGTTGGCAGAACAAAAAGCAAATGATATTCAAAAAATACATCCCAAAGCTGTGATCATTGGTGCAGATACAATTGTTGCAATTGATGGCAAATGTCTTGGAAAGCCAAAAGACAAGGAAGATGCAGCCTCAATGCTTCAATTATTGTCAGGTAAGACACATCAAGTCTTGACTGGTGTCACGATTCAATCAGAGAATAGAAAAGAAATATTTTATGAACAGACAGACGTGACATTTTGGCCGCTTACACAAGATGAAATAGACCGCTATATTGAAACCGGTGAGCCTCTTGATAAAGCTGGAAGCTATGGCATTCAAGGAAAAGGTGCCCTGTTTGTACAAAAAATAGACGGTGATTATTTTTCCGTTGTAGGACTCCCTATTGCTAAAACAGTCAGAGTGCTTGAAACATTTGGTATCACCCCTTTTTGATGACGGGAAGGAATCAAAAAAGGAGTGTAGATCTTGAATCATTTCCCTATGCTGCTGAAGCATTTTCCTCATGATGAAAAGCCGCGCGAACGATTTGTCAAATATGGCCCAAGCAGCTTATCAAACCATGAACTTGTCGCGATTCTTTTGAGAACAGGCACAAAAAAGGAATCAGTTCTTCAAGTGTCCGCAAGACTTTTGCAAACATTTGGTGGTCTTCGTTCTGTGAAGGAAGCTTCGATTGAAGAATTGTCAAAGATTCGAGGAGTTGGAAAAGCGAAGGCGATCTCTCTTTTAGCTGCTTTAGAACTCGGCACTAGATTACACCATCAAACGACGGACAATCGTTATGTGATCCGCACGCCGGAAGATGGTGCGAATTTTGTGATGGAAGATATGAGATTTTTGACGCAGGAGAATTTCGTTTGTCTTTATCTCAATACCAAAAATCAAGTTCTTCATAAACATACTGTGTTTATCGGAAGTCTAAATTCGTCGATTGTTCACCCGCGCGAAATTTTTAAAGAGGCCTTTAAACGTTCGGCCGCTTCATTTATATGTGTGCACAACCATCCATCTGGAGATCCGACGCCCAGCAGGGAAGATATTGAAGTCACACAGCGACTTTTTGAATGTGGGAAGCTGATTGGAATACAGCTGCTTGATCATCTAGTGATCGGTGATCAAAAATTTGTGAGTTTGAAGGAAAAAGGGTATTTGTAACACTTTTTTTTTCAATGTTTTACGATATAATAGAGTTTATGAGTTTTTCCCTAAAGGGAATTTTGGTTTAAGAAAGGAAGATACATACATATGTTTGGAATTGGTACAAAAGACCTTGGAATAGATCTTGGAACAGCGAATACGCTTGTTTTTATTAAAGGAAAAGGCATTGTTGTGAGAGAACCTTCGGTCGTAGCTTTGGAAACTGATACGAAGTCTATAGTGGCGGTTGGAAATGACGCTAGAAACATGATCGGTCGTACACCTGGTAATGTTGTGGCACTGCGCCCAATGAAAGACGGAGTCATTGCAGACTACGAGACGACAGCAACAATGATGAAATATTACATTAATCAAGCATTAAAAGGTAAAGGGCTTTTTGCTCGTAAACCGTACGTGATGGTGTGTGTACCATCTGGTATTACAGCAGTAGAAGAGCGTGCAGTCATTGATGCAACAAGACAAGCTGGTGCTCGTGACGCATACCCTATTGAAGAGCCATTTGCTGCGGCAATTGGTGCTAACCTTCCTGTATGGGAGCCAACTGGAAGCATGGTTGTAGATATTGGCGGCGGTACAACAGAAGTAGCCATTATTTCACTTGGCGGTATTGTGACATCTCAATCGATCCGTGTTGCAGGAGACGAGATGGATGATGCGATTAGCAGCTACATTCGTAAAACGTATAATCTTATGATCGGTGATCGCACGTCAGAAGCGATCAAAATGGAAATAGGTTCTGCGCAGCCTGACGTACATGATGAGATGGACATTCGCGGTCGTGACCTTTTAACAGGTCTGCCAAAAACGATCTCTATTACGGCAGAAGAAATTGCAAAAGCGCTTCGCGATACGGTGGAAACAATTGTCGATGCGGTCAAAATGACACTTGAAAAAACGCCACCTGAGCTGGCAGCAGATATTATGGACCGTGGAATCGTTTTAACAGGCGGTGGTGCATTGCTGCGTAATCTTGACAAAGTCATTAGTGATGAAACAAAAATGCCGGTCATTATTGCTGAAGATCCGCTTGACTGTGTAGCGATCGGAACAGGGAAAGCACTAGAACATATTCACTTGTTCAAAGGAAAATCTAAAGATAATCGATAATTGGGCGTAAATAAAGAGGTGTAAGACATGCCGCAGTTTTTTATGAATAAAAGATTAATGTTGCTCCTTGTCTGTGTCATCGTACTGGTGGCCATGATTGGTTTTTCAGTGAAAAGCGGCAGAGGTGCTTCATGGCCGGAAAAATTAGTGGGGGATACGACAGGCTTTTTTCAAGGTGTCTTTCATAAACCATCACAATTTATTGCCGGTATTTATGGGAACGTACAAGATTTAAAGAACACATATGATGAAAACGAGCGTCTTCGAAAAAAACTTGATGGACAAACCCAATATGAGGCGAAACTTCAAGAACTAGAAGATGAGAACAAAAAGCTTCGCAAGCAGCTCGGATATGTGAACTCTATTCGTGACTACACGCCCATTCTTTCAACAGTCATTGCGAGAAACCCGTCCCTTTGGGATAGTTTTGTCATGATTGATAAAGGGAAAAAACAAGGCGTTGAAAAAGATATGGCGGTCACCAATGAGAGTGGTGCGTTAATTGGGAAAATTGAAAGTGATAAGCTCAACAATTTTACGTCGACTGTAAGGTTGCTAAGCTCAACAGATCAAAATAATAGAATTTCAACGAAAATTTTTGCGAAAAAGGGCAAAGAAGAACTCAATGGAATTATTAACGGTTATGACAGCAAGAAAAAAATGCTGACAATGAACATTTTAAAATCCGATGCTGATGGGGATGTCAAAAAAGGAGATCTTGTTGAAACATCTGGAGCAGGGGGCGTATTCCCGCAGGGCTTGACGATTGGGAAGGTAAGTGAAATTGAGCCGGACCATTACGGACTGACAAAAATTATTTATGTAGAACCAGCTGCTGAACTCAATAATTTAGACCGTGTGATTGTTGTGAATCGCAGCACAAGTACGGCAGATGCATCTCAATTAACGAAGGAGGAAGGCTCGTGAAACGTGTCCTTCTTGCTTTCGTCATGTTGTTTATTTTCGTATTTGACAGTATTTTTGTCGATTTAGTGAAGCTCCCATTTGTTTCAGACAATCAAATTTTAGCACCTCATTTCATCTTACTCGCACTTGTATTTATGACAGCTTTTGTGAATCAAAAATATGGTGTGATTTATGGATTTATCTTTGGAATTTTATATGATATTTCGTATACAGGTATTCTTGGTGTTCATATGTTTGGCTTTGGTGCGCTCTGCTATTTGTTAGCAAAAGCCTTCAAAGTCCTCCAAACGAATATGTTAGTCGTTGTCTTTCTGTCGGTGATTGCTGTTGCAGTGATGGAGTTTTATGTATACGGCGTTCAAGCGACGATTCAACCAGGTATTATGCCTTTTAATACGTATGTCATCGAACGCTTTATTCCAACGATTCTTTTAAATACTGCTGCGTCTCTCATACTTGTTGTGCCGCTTAGGCTCTTTTTCATCAACGTGAAACAAGGACTGATCGACGAATAAAAGCAGGAGTTTGTCCAATTACGGCGAAATGAGTATGTTGTTGAGGTGAGCATCTTGAAAACTCAAAAACAGCAGTATGTGACAATAAAAGGTACAAAAAACGGATTAACATTACAGTTAAATGATGACTGTTCGTTTGAAGACCTTCTTTCTGGCTTGCGAGAGGTTCTTTTACTTGAGCAATATACAGACGGAAGAGAAGGACATAAAGTCAATGTGCATATTAAACTTGGTTTTCGATATTTAACAGAGAATCAGGAGAAGCGTTTGACTGAAGCGGTGTCTGAAAATGAACATCTTGTCATTCACTCTATTGAAAGTGACGTCATGTCAACTGAAGAGGCGATGCGTTTAAAAGCAGAGGCTGAGATTACATCTGTAGCAAAAATTGTACGCTCTGGACAGGTGCTTTATGTCGAAGGGGATCTCTTATTAATAGGAGATGTCAACCCTGGCGGAACCATTCGTGCAGGGGGGAATATTTTTGTGCTGGGTGCATTAAAAGGTGTAGCGCATGCTGGATGTAATGGAAACAAACAAGCTGTAATTGCGGCATCTCATATGATTCCAACTCAGCTTCGCATCGCACAAGTATTTAACCGTGCACCGGATCAAAAAGAAGATGGAAATGAAATGGAATGTGCTTATTTAGATATAGATGGCAATATGATCATTGAACGCCTGCAGCAATTGGCTCATATAAGACCTAATCTGACAAGGCTTGAGGGAGGAATGTGAAATTGGGCGAGGCTATTGTGATTACCTCAGGAAAAGGCGGCGTTGGCAAAACAACAACATCTGCAAACTTAGGCACAGCACTAGCAATTCAAGGAAAAAAAGTGTGTCTAGTTGATACCGACATCGGCCTTCGGAATTTAGATGTCGTGATGGGACTTGAAAACCGCATTATTTATGATCTAGTCGATGTAGTAGAAGGAAGATGCAAGATTCACCAAGCGCTTGTGAAGGATAAGCGGTTCGAGGATCTTTTGTATCTTTTACCTGCTGCTCAAACAAGCGATAAAACGGCGGTAGAGCCGGAGCAGATCAAAGAATTAATTCAATCATTGAAACAAGACTTTGATTATGTTGTCATTGATTGCCCTGCTGGAATTGAGCAAGGCTTTAAAAATGCTGTATCAGGTGCTGACAAAGCGATTGTGGTCACGACACCTGAAATCTCAGCTGTGAGAGATGCAGACCGAATTATCGGCTTGCTGGAACAAGAGGATATTGAACCGCCTCGTTTGATTGTGAACCGCATTCGTACACACATGGCGAAAAATGGCGATTCGATGGATGTGGATGAAGTTGTCCATCATTTATCAATTGATCTTCTCGGCATTGTAGCCGATGATGATGATGTCATTAAGGCTTCAAACAATGGTGAACCGATTGTCATGGATGCTAAAAATAAAGTTTCCATTGCGTATCGCAATATTGCTCGCCGCGTACTAGGTGAATCTGTTCCTCTTCAATCCTTTGAAGAAGAAAACAAAGGGATGTTTGCAAAGCTGAAAGCATTTTTCGGTGTAAGAGCATAATGATTCACGTGAGATGAGACCGATTCGATGAGAATCGGTCTTTTTGTTGCATATCATATGAGGTCGCCACATAAAATGTACAAACTGTTTGTATGTAAAGGGTGATCTTATGAAAAGAGTGGACGAGTATCGAAAGAAAATAGCGCAGCGCCGCAAAATGAAGCAGCCAGCTGCTGCCCCTAAGAAGGCAGCTTTCAAGAAGAAAGATGATATTCCACCATGGGTCATGTTAACAGAAGAAGAAAAGCATTCTGGCTCGGCTTCCTACGAGTCAACGTCTCACCAAACGAAAAAATTTCGCCATCCGTTATTTCATTCAAATACATTTGTGCTTAAATGTTTACTTTCTGCCTCTCTTGTACTGATTGCCGCTATTACATTTAAAGGACAGGCGGGGCCTTTTCAGCAGCTGAAGCCGATGATCAGTCAAACCTTTGAACAAGATTTTCAATTTGCCGCCGCCAACCGGTGGTTTGAGAAAACTGTCGGAAACCCACTTGCCTTTTTAACCGATAGAAAAGAAGGGCAAAAGGACGTACAAGCCAATCAAGAACTGGCTGTCCCTGCCTCTGGAAAAGTACAGGAATCCTTTACGCAAAATGGTGCCGGAGTGAAAGTTGAAACATCTGCTGAAGCCATCGATAGTATGAAAGAAGGCTATGTCGTAGAAGTGAAAAAGAAAAGTGATACAGGGCTCACAGTCGTGGTGCAGCATGCAGATAACAGCTACAGCTGGTACGGCCAACTAAAAGAAGCTGATGTGGCTTTATACGATTTTGTCGATAAAGGGGAAAAAATTGGTCAAATTGCGCTCGATGAACAAGGCAAGGGGACATATTACTTTGCGATTAAGCAAAATGAACAGTTTATTGATCCCATTCAGGTGATGACCTTTGAATAGATGGCTGCTCATGCTGACAAAGGTCCATGTTCACCCGCTCCTTTGGATAGTCATGGCATTTGCCATGCTATCAGGTCAAATTAAGCCGCTGCTTTGTCTGCTCATCATCGTCTGTGTCCATGAGCTTGGACATGCAGCGGCTGCTTGTTATTATCACTGGCGGATTCGGCGGATTTTTTTACTGCCATTTGGCGGGGCGGTAGAAGTAGAAGAGCACGGGAACCGTCCGCTAAAAGAAGAGCTGGCGGTCATTTTATGCGGACCTCTTCAGCATGTCCCGCTCCAGCTCGTCGCCTGGCTTCTCATGGAAGCCTCACTTATTTCATATGACGTCTTTACGATGTTTACTTTTTATAATGTAGCGATTTTTCTAGTGAACCTTTTGCCCATTTGGCCGCTTGATGGCGGGAAATTATTCTTTTTGCTCTTATCTGTTTTTTACCCTTTCCAACAGGCACATGCCCTTGCAATAAAAGGCTCTCTCATTTTTTTCGGTCTTTTAACAGCAGGGTTACTCTGTTTTGCTCCGCTGCAATTCAATGGCTGGATCCTGCTCACTTTTTTAGCCTACTCGCTTGTGATGGAGCACCGGCAGCGGCATTATATTAGGGTGCGTTTTTTACTAGAACGTTATTACGGTAAAAAAGAGCAAAAGGTAGAGAAACTCATTCCGCTGAGAGCCAGTGCTGAGGAGAAAATATATGAAGTGATGGCGCGATTCCAAAGGGGCTGTAAGCATCCCATT
This sequence comes from Bacillus sp. AK25, assembly GCF_048270685.1. Classification (NCBI taxonomy): domain Bacteria; kingdom Bacillati; phylum Bacillota; class Bacilli; order Caryophanales; family Bacillaceae; genus Bacillus; species Bacillus sp. AK25. The sequence goes on along the minus strand of NZ_JBLUWC010000001.1, from coordinate 2,411,890 downwards.
ATTATCGAACGGAATGGTGTGAAAATGAGCCAGCTCGATGAAAATGAATTGCTCCATGCTTATTTTTCAGATCGAAGAACCACCTCTTCCATGGAAGATCTTCTTTTGCCGTACTAATGGTGAAAATACATTGACATTCCGCGTCTAATTTGATATATTTTTTAATGTTATGGATATGTAGCACCCGTGCTACAACCGCGCGGAGCAGGTGTAAAGTGCCTATTGGCCCCCTGTATTCGGCGAGTCTGAGTTTATTAGGAGGTGCAGAGATGTACGCAATTATCGAAACTGGTGGTAAACAAGTAAAAGTTGAAGAAGGTCAAACTGTTTATGTTGAAAAACTAGCTGCTGAAGCAGGTGAAACAGTTACTTTCGAAAACGTATTGTTTGTCGGCGGAGACACTGTCAAAGTGGGTAACCCTTCAGTTGCTGGAGCAACAGTAACGGCTAAAGTTGAAAAACAAGGTCGCGGTAAGAAAATTACTGTGTTCAAGTACAAACCGAAGAAAAACAACCACAAAAAACAAGGTCATCGTCAACCTTACACTAAAGTTGTTATCGAAAAAATCAACGCTTAAGGCGTGTGAGTGATATGATCAAAGCAACCATTACTCGGTCGCCAGCAGATGAAAGCATTACGTCTTTTCAGATGACTGGACATGCCGAGTTTGCTGAAAAAGGTCAGGATCTCGTTTGTGCAGGTGTATCTGCTGTTGTTTTCGGGTCAGTCAATTCAATTATTGCACTGACAGGAATGGATCCACTGCTTGATATTGGAGATGAAGGCGGGTATTTCTCTTTTGAACTGCCAGCTGATACAGATCCAGTCACCTTTGAAAAAGCCCAGTTGCTTTTAGAAGGCATGGTCGTTTCCTTAGAAACAATTGAACGAGATTATCACGATTATGTGAGAATATCTACAAAAAAATAGGAGGTGAACTTCATGCTTAGATTAGATCTTCAATTTTTCGCATCTAAAAAAGGGGTAGGTTCTACAAAGAACGGACGTGACTCTGAGTCTAAACGTTTAGGCGCTAAACGTGCTGATGGTCAATTCGTAACTGGTGGTTCTATCCTTTATCGTCAACGTGGAACGAAAATCTATCCAGGTGAAAACGTTGGACGCGGAGGCGACGACACTCTTTTCGCTAAAATCGACGGAACGGTTAAATTCGAACGTTTCGGTCGTGACCGTAAAAAAGTGAGCGTATATCCTGCGGCACAATAATTGCTAAAAACTCCGGTCATTGACTGGAGTTTTTTTCACTTTTACAAGCAGTACCGAAGATGATAAAAGAAGATGCACTCCATAAATATCAAAGAACGTTTGCTGACTTTGCCTCATTTTCTCCTATACGATCAGAAAAAACAACCTTTCCTCACATAACTAGTGTTTTTCTATGCTGTCTTCTCTGTTATAATTCAGGGAGACATATTGATGATAAGACTCCTAAAAGAGAGACCAAACGATTGGGAGTGCGATAATGGAAGAGATACCAAGTAAAGAAAATGAAAAATTAACTCACGTTGCATTAACAAATGAATTGATCTATCTGCTTAGTCGTTCAAGACACGACTGGATGAATAAATTACAGCTGATCAAAGGCAACTTGACATTAGAAAAATATGACCGCGTGTTTGAAATTATAGAAGAAATGGTCATTGAAGCACAGCATGAATCCAAACTCTCAAATTTAAAAATTCCCCAATTGGCCTATTACTTTCTAACATTTAATTGGGAGTCGCATTTTATCACCTTAGAATATGAAGTGCTTGGTGAAACCCGAGACTTATCAGCATATGAATCACAGCTGCTATCGGTATCACAGGAGTTGTTTTCGATATTCGATCAATCAGTTTGCCAAAAAACTGAAAATCATTTAACGGTCACTTTCCAAACGGATCATGAAGAGAATGATGTGATCTTATATTTTGATTTCAAAGGAAAATTAACAAGTTTGGATGCGTTAAATGCGTTTCATGACGCAAACTATCCATGTATGAGTATAACGCAATTTCATGTGACGAATCACGAGTCCATGATTGAGCTTTGTTTGAGGCAAGAACGAGATATGTGATGCAGAGAAACGGAGGAAGTTATGTTTGTAGATCAGGTTAAAGTGTATGTTAAAGGCGGTGACGGCGGAAACGGTATGGTGGCGTTCCGTCGTGAAAAATATGTGCCAAAAGGCGGGCCAGCTGGCGGCGACGGCGGAAATGGTGCAGATGTAGTTTTTGAAGTAGACGAAGGACTCAGAACGTTAATGGACTTTCGTTATAAGCGTCATTTCAAGGCGGACCGCGGTGAGCATGGAATGAGTAAAAACCAGCATGGCCGAAATGCGGAAGAAATGATTGTTAAAGTTCCGCCGGGTACAGTGGTGACAGATGCTGAGACGGAACAAGTACTAGCTGATTTGACAGAGCATGGGCAGCGGGCTGTGATTGCCAAAGGTGGACGTGGCGGACGTGGAAATTCACGCTTCGCAACACCAGCAAACCCTGCACCACAGCTGTCTGAAAACGGTGAGCCAGGTAAAGAACGTGACGTCATCTTAGAATTAAAAGTACTTGCAGATGTTGGACTTGTTGGTTTCCCAAGTGTCGGGAAGTCAACGTTGCTTTCGATTGTCTCTTCTGCGAAACCAAAAATTGCGGATTATCATTTTACAACGCTTGTGCCAAACCTCGGAGTTGTTGAAACAGACGATAACCGAAGCTTTGTCATGGCGGATCTGCCAGGACTGATCGAAGGAGCGCACGAAGGTGTTGGCTTAGGTCATCAATTTTTACGCCACATTGAACGTACACGTGTCATTGTCCATGTCATTGATATGTCTGGACTTGAAGGGCGTGACCCATACGAAGATTACGTGACGATTAACGAAGAGCTTGAGCAATACAATATGAGATTGACAGAGCGTCCGCAAATCATTGTAGCGAACAAAATGGACATGCCGGATGCAGCTGACAATCTAGCGGCATTTAAAGAAAAATTAACAGATGACTATAAAGTGTTCCCAATTAGTGCGATCACAAGAGAAGGGCTTCGTGAGCTCTTATTTGAAATCGCCAATCAGCTTGAAACAACACCGGAATTCCCGCTCTACAATGAAGAAGAGCTCTCTGATAACCGTGTGATGTACAAGTTTGATGAAGGAGAAGCAGCATTTGAGATCTCAAGAGATCCTGATGGTACGTTTGTCTTAACTGGTAAAGCACTTGAGCGACTGTTTAAGATGACAGATTTCTCAAGAGACGAGTCAGTGAAACGATTCTCTAGACAGCTGCGCGGAATGGGCGTTGATGATGCCCTGCGTGAACGTGGTGCAAAAGATGGAGACATCATTCGTCTGCTTGAATTTGAATTTGAATTTATCGATTGATTAAAAGGAGGGTCCAGTTCATGGGCTCTCCCGTTTTTAAAAGGGGAGAAAACAGGTGAAAGAAGAAACGTTCTATTTAGTAAGAGAGGATGTACTTCCGGATGCGATGCGAAAAACGCTTGAAGTCAAAAAGCTTCTCGATCGCAAAAAAGCGGATTCAGTTGCCGATGCTGTTCAAAAAGCGGATTTAAGCCGCAGTGCTTTTTATAAATATCGAGATGCTGTTTTTCCATTTTATACGATGGTCAAAGAGCAGATCATCACATTGTTTTTCCACCTGGAGGATCGGTCTGGGGCTCTGTCTAGGCTGCTGCAAATTGTGGCTGACTCTGGCTGTAATGTGTTATCCATTCACCAAACGATTCCGTTGCAAGGAAGAGCGAATGTTACCCTGTCGATCAGTACGGCCGGCATGGCAGATGATATTAATACAGTCATGAATCAATTAAGAAAACTTGAATTTGTCGAAAAAGTTGAAATTCTAGGTTCTGGGGCGTAAAAGGAGAGATCATAGCAGATGAAGCAATTAACGGTAGGTTACTTTGGACCAGAGGCCACATTTACTCATTTGGCTGTCTGTTCTTGTTTTCCAAAAGATGCAGAGCAGCGGGCTTATGCAACCATTCCGCAATGTATGGATGCCGTGTCAAAGGGAGAAGTAGATTTGGCGGTCGTTCCACTTGAAAATGCACTCGAAGGATCTGTGAACTTAACAATTGATTATTTAATTCATGAGGACGCTTTGTCCATTGTGGGCGAAATGACAGCGCCGATTCGCCAGCACCTGCTTGTCCATCCATCGAGAGCGGAGAGCTGGGAGACATTAGATGTGATTCAGTCACATCCGCACGCCATTGCGCAGTGTCATCAATTTTTGAAGAAGCAGTTCCCTGATATTCCGCATCGGCCAGTGGAATCAACAGGCTATGCAGCAAAATACATTAGTGAGCATCCAGATGAAGCTGTTGGTGCGATTGCGAATGAAATCGCCGCAAAAACGTACGGATTGACGATTGCGAAAAAAGACATTCATGATTATCCGCACAATCATACACGCTTTGTTATTTTACATAAAGAGGCGAAGGCATCGTTCCCAATGAATTCTGGTTTTTCTTCAAAGCCAAAAACGACCATTGTTGTCAGCCTGCCAAAGGATGATCAGTCAGGTGCATTGCACCGCGTGTTATCAGCTTTTTCATGGCGGAATCTCAATTTGTCCAAAATTGAATCGCGTCCGACAAAAACAGGCCTTGGACACTATTTATTTATCATTGATATCGAAAAAGAGATGGATGATGTACTTGTCCCTGGCGCCATTCAAGAATTAGAAGCGATTGGCTGTGAAGTGAAACTACTCGGCAGCTATCAAACATATGAATTAACGAATGAAAAATAGTGTCCTCTTGGGGACACTATTTTTTTAGTCTTTAATGAGAAATCCAGCGTCATCAAGCGCTTGAATGGCTTGGTCAAGCTGCTTTTGGCTGTAGGAAGTAAGGGTATGTAAGTGTACGCCGTCTGTCAGCTCTGATAAGTAGGAGGCGCCCGTATTAGAAATATGATGAACGAAGTCAGCCACTTGTTTGCGCGTACTCACTCGAATAGAGGCCGTCAGCTCCCCGTAGACAGGGTGCTCAATGATCACGTCTTTCACCGTTACACCGTAGTCTACAATCAGTGTCAGCTCCTCTTCTGTACGATGAGGATCGTGCTTGCAAGCGATAATCTGTTCAATTTCAGTTTCCGGTGTATGCTGCGCCATATACACATAGCCTTGGCTTGTGGCAATAATGGGTTCATTTTTTGCTTTGAGTAATGAAATATCTTGTACAATGACTTGTCGTGAGACAGCGGCTTTTTTGGCTAAAAAACTTCCGGTGAGTGGTGTATCAGTCTCTTGTAGCCACTTTAAAATGGCGGTTCTTCTTTCTTCGCCAATGAGTTTTCTCTCTCGTTCCACGTTTTATGCTCCTTTCTTCTCCTTTTGCAAGCTCTCAAATGTATGCAAAAGCTGATCGATGTCATCCTTTGATGATCCTCGTCCAAATGATAGTCGAATAAATTGAAGGGCATCACGATCTGATACATGTAATGCCTTCACAGCAGGGGAAGGATGATGATAACCAGAAGCGCACGCACTTCCAGTAGATATACAAATTCCATGCCGGTTACAAGCTAACATTACATATTGTCCTTCAAACCCTTCAAAAAAACAACCAATAATATGAGGCAGCGTGCGGCGCTGGTCACTTTCTTGCAGCATGCGGACAGGCAGCTTCCGTTTTTTTAGCTGCTGAAGAAAATAATCACGAAGCTGAATATCTAGCTGTTGCTGTTGATCTATTTTCAGCATGATTTGCTCGCTCGCAGCTACAAAAGCACCGATGCATGGCACGTTCACTGTCCCTGGGCGTAGACCATTTTCCTGAACAGTATGTTGATATATAGGCTTCCAAGGGACATGTGCTCCCATATAGACAGCACCGGCGCCCTTAGGTGCATACACTTTATGACTCGAAATGGAGAGGGCATCAACTCCAAGTTCTTTAATCGACACACGCATTTTTCCGAATGTTTGCACTGCATCTGTATGAAAAAGAATATCTCTTTCTTTTAAGAGCGTCGCTAACTCAGCTAATGGCTGAATAATCCCAGTTTCTGAGTTGGCATGCTGGATGGATACTAGTCCGGTTTCAGGCAATAGCGCCTGTTTGAGAATCTCCTTTGTGATGATTCCTTCTTGATTCGGTTCTATGATCGTCACCTTCACACCGAGACGCTGCAAGGCATTAACCGCATGATGAACGGAAGGGTGCTCTACTGATGTGGTAATGACATGCTGTTTATGTGGAGGTAGCCCATTTATGATCGATTGAATCGCGAGGATATTGGATTCAGTTCCGCCACTTGTAAAGTAAATACTATCAGGTTCGCCCCCTAGAATCGCTGCAAGTGATTGTCTGCTATAAGCCAAGATTTCATTTGCTCTTCCTCCTGCATCATGCAGGCTGCTCGCATTTCCGTAACATTCTTTGCTCAACTGCTGAAATACATGCAGTGATTCCTCAGAAACAGGTGTAGAAGCTGCATAATCTAAATAAATCAAATCCATCCATCTCCTGTGTGAAAATTTTTTCTTGTATTTATTGTAGTATTGTGTAATGATATGTGTCAAGACAGGTGTAAATGACAGGAGGGGCAATTGTGTCATCTATCAAAAAAGTCATTGTGGTGGGGTCGGGCATTGCGGCTCTTTCCTTTGTGAATACGATCTCAGAGAACTGCCAAGTCATTATGATGACAAAAAAACAATTTTCCTCTAGTAATTCCATGCTCGCACAAGGGGGAATTGCTGCAGCCTTTTCTTCACATGATTCTGTCGATCAGCATGTGCAAGACACTTTAGCTGCGGGGTGTGGTCACAATGATGACAAAACTGTACAGGAGATCGTCCGTCATGGAAAAGATCTTGTAAAGAAGCTCGTAGAAGAGGGCTGCCCATTTGATCGAGATGAAACGGGAATTCCGCAGTTAGGTAAAGAGGGAGCCCATACGACCCATCGTATTCTGCATGCAGGGGGAGATCAAACAGGAAAAACCCTCGTGCAGTTTTTGAAAGGGAAGCTCGGCTCACACATTCATGTATATGAAAACCATTATGTCATGGATCTATTAGTTCATGAAGGGGTATGTACCGGTGTCGTGTGGAAAGACGAAAAAGGTCATGTACATACAATGACCGCAGATGCAGTTGTATTATCCACTGGCGGCTGTGGGTCCTTATATGAAACAAACACAAATGATCCGTCTGTGACAGGAGACGGTCTGATGATGGCCTATCGCGCAGGGGCACAGCTAGTAGATCTCGAATTTGTGCAATTCCATCCGACCCTTTTGACCACTTCAGGTAAAGCGATCGGTCTCGTATCAGAGGCAGTCAGGGGAGAGGGCGCCTATTTAGAAGATGAATCAGGCAGGCGGATCATGGAAGGAATTCACCCGCAGAGCGATTTAGCGCCTAGAGATGTGGTGGCAAGGACCATTTTCCATGAGCAGCAACTCGGTCATTCCATTTATCTGAACATCCGTGATATTCCGTATTTTTCTGCACGTTTTCCTGCGATTGCTTCAATGTGTCAGCGTGCGGGAGTTGATATGGCAAGCAGAAGGCTGCCAGTTTCACCCGGTATGCACTTTTTAATGGGTGGAATTAAGGTGAATGAACATGGAGAAACAACAGTTCCATCACTTTTTGCCATTGGTGAAGCAGCTTGTACAGGTTTACACGGCGCCAATCGATTGGCAAGTAATTCGCTCTTAGAAGGTCTCGTTTTAGGAAACAACGCAGCACGGTATATTGAGCGGTTGCAAGCCCGGCAAGATAAAAACCTTGCTCCTTCCATTCAAGAAGTATGGTCTGTCCCAACGGTGTCACTGGCTCAGCTCAGAAAATGGATGACAGCATATGCCGCAATTGTGAGAGATGAGAAAGGCTTACAGACTTTGCTCGATTATTTAGAACAAGTCTCTTTTCAGCAAATCAATGTGAAGAATATCACAAATGAACAGATCGAAATAACGAATCAATGGGCTTTAGCCATATGCCTTGTCAAATCCGCATTACTCCGAACAGAAAGCAGGGGCGGTCATTATCGCACCGATTATCCAAATCGGCACGATGCTTCGTGGCGAGCAAAACAGATTGTACATGAACAGGGCCATATTTATACCGTAAAAAATGAAAGGATTGGTGCCAAATGGAACGTTTACAGTTAAAGCAAATGCTCACTCATTTTTTAAAAGAAGATATTGGGTTTGGAGATGTATCCGCTGATGCCATCTTTGGAGACAAGAAAGGAACAGCTTACATCATGGCGAAACAATCAGGCGTATTGGCCGGGACACAAGTCATTGATATGGGATACAAACTGCTGAATGAACAAGTTCAAACTGAGCTGTTTTTCCAGGAAGGTGATTGGATTCATGAAGGGGCTGTACTGGCACAAATAACTGGCCCCGTCAACGACTTGCTGAAAGGGGAGCGGGTGGTGTTGAATATCCTGCAAAGAATGACAGGAATCGCTACACTAACGCATGAAGCAGTAGAGCGATTAGCTGATCCATCTATTACGATTTGTGATACGAGAAAGACGACACCCGGTTTGCGCATGCTGGAGAAGTACGCAGTAAAAGTCGGAGGCGGAAAGAATCATCGTTTCGGCTTATCCGATGGGGTGATGATTAAAGATAATCATATTGCGGCTTGTGGTTCTATCAGGGAAGCTGTGGAAAAAGCAAGAGCATACGCCGGTCATATGGTGAAAATTGAAGTGGAAATTGAATCAGAAGCACAGCTGATGGAAGCCATTGAAGCCAAAGCAGATGTCATCATGTTTGACAACTGCTCTCCAGACGAAGTGAAGCGCTTTAAACAAATGACCCCTGAAACCATATTGACTGAGGCATCAGGCGGCATCACGTTAGAGAATGTGGCTAACTACCGGGGGACAGGTGTAGACCTTATTTCACTTGGATTCCTCACACATTCTGCTCCATCATTCGATTTTAGTATGAATATGGAATTCAGCCATAAAGGGGGAACGACTCATGTCCATGCTTGATGTGTTAGCAGCGCAACATACAGCCATGATGCCAGATGAATATAAACTGCGCTCTTATGATGAAATGAAAGAGAGAGTATTAGAGATTAAACGCGCCTTTGGATCAAAGCTTTTTATACCGGGTCATCATTATCAAAAAGATGAAGTCATCCAATTTGCTGATGTGACAGGTGATTCATTGCAGCTTGCACAAATTGCTGCTGACAATCACGAAGCAGAATACATTGTATTTTGCGGGGTTCATTTTATGGCAGAAACGGCCGATATGCTATCAAAAAAGAATCAGCACGTCTTTTTGCCAGATATGAGAGCAGGTTGTTCAATGGCAGATATGGCGAATATGAAACAAACAGACAGGGCGTGGGATCAGCTCACTGAGCTGTTTGGAGATACGATCCTTCCACTGACTTATGTAAACTCAACGGCTGATATTAAAGCATTTGTCGGCAAACATGGCGGATCGACTGTCACATCTTCAAACGCTAAAAAAGTATTGGAGTGGGCGCTGACCCAAAAAGAGCGAATTCTTTTTCTTCCTGATCAGCATTTAGGGCGTAACACGGCCTATGATTTAGGGATTCCGCTAGAGGAAATGGCTGTCTGGGATCAAATAGAAGAAAAGCTCATCACCGATCAACCGCTTCATCGAATTAAAATGATTTTATGGAAAGGTCATTGCTCTGTTCATGAGAAATTTACCATTGAGAATATTGAACAAACGAGAAAACGAGACCGTGACATACAGATTCTTGTTCATCCAGAGTGTACGCATGAAGTCGTAAAGGCATCTGATCTAGCTGGTTCAACGAAATTTATTATTGATACGATCAAGCAGGCACCAGCAGGAAGCAAGTGGGCCATTGGAACAGAAATGAATTTAGTGAACCGCATCATTGACCAGCACCCTGACAAACAAATCGAATCCCTCAATCCAGATATGTGTCCATGTTTGACAATGAACCGTATTGATCTGCCTCATCTACTATGGTCACTTGAAAGCATTGAAAAAGGGGAGCCAGTCGGTTTGATTCAAGTGAATGAAGAGACGACAAAAGAGGCATTGCTCGCTTTAAATAAGATGCTGACCATTAAATAATGAAGTGTCCCCTCCTATCAGAAAACAAGTTTTTATCATATCGGCTTGTAAATAGGCATAAATTTATGTTGAAACATATTGTACTTCTGACATAACCGCTACGTTCACGTTTTGCATAGGAGGGGAAAACGTTGAAAATTCATATTGTGCAAAAAGGAGACTCCCTTTGGAAAATTTCAAAGAAGTACGGAGTCGACTTTCAAGAATTGAAAAAATTAAATTCGCAGCTCAGTAATCCAGATTTAATTATGCCAGGAATGAAAATCAAAATTCCATCTAGTGGTGTTCCTGTCAAAACCGATCATCACAAAGCAAAAGAAATGCCAAAAGCAAAAGAACACCCGTATGTAAAAGAAAAGCCAAAGGATGTCGTGCAAGTTCAAGATACGAAGCCGAAGGAAAAGCCGAATGAACCGGTACCTTATGTGCCACCAGTACCAAAGATTGAACAGCCAGTTTTTCCACAAGTTGATGTAAACTATTATCAGACGAATCTCTACCAGCCATTCACGCCTCCTCCGAAAAAAGAACATCATGAGAAAAAAGATTACGTTCATGAAAAGAAAGATCATGTTCATGAGAAAAAGGATCATAAAGATCACAAGGACCATTTTCATCATGAAAATAAGGATCATTTCAAAGATGAAGTGGCAAAGGGATATGATCCATTCATTCATATCCCACATCAAAAAGAGGAGGGAAAAGATATGGAACATAGTAATTACCCAAACCTTCCTAATTTCCCGCAAATGCCGAATGTTGGAGGGGCAGCAGTAGGGGGCATGGCTGAAAATAAAGAGCATCACCACCATCATCAAGAGTCATATGATCCTTATTATGGTTATGGTCATTACATGCCAGCAATGTATCCATATCCGCAACAAATGGTACCCGCTTCTCCTATTTTACCGGGATCAGGCCTTTGTTATCCGGTACAGCCGTATTATCATCATCACATGATGCCGTACCCTTACCCGGCGGCTCAGCCATATTATCCTGCGTATCAAGCACCGGCTTATTATGGTGAAAATCACGAGCATCATGCAAACGAGGGGCATCACTGGCACCACCATATGCATCCAAATGCAGGAGCGAATGCGAATGCCAATGTCAATCAAGGCTTTTATCCAAACGCTCCAAATGAAGCATATGGCAAGGAAGACTGCGGATGCGATGATGGGATGAAGCATCATCAACCATGGCCTGGACATTATCCAAACCCTATTCCATATGGTCAAATGGGTGCTTATCCAGCTCAGCCTTATATGCAGCAGCCTTATCAAAACCCATCTGTCTTTGCAAGACCAGAAGAAGACGAAGAAGATTAATGACACAAGGGACGATCTCAATCGTTCCTTTTTTTGTTTATAACTGACAGCTTGTTTTTGTCCTCAACTGTACATGCTAATACAGAGCCTGTTTTGCGCTCATGAGATTCAATTTGTACAGGGGGTTTTTCGTTTGAGACAAAAATGGCAAAAAACAATCGCCTTAGTGCTTCTACCTATTGGATTAACGGCATGTGGTACAAATAACAATGCGGGTGTAGATACACGTCATAATCAATCTGGCCAGCCAGTTGGATACCACTCCAATCAACAGGCAACAGACAACAACCAAGATCATCAAGGACCGGTTTCTGAGCTTATGGAGGGAATGAACGGAAGAAATACAACGAATGTTGATGATCGTTCACGCCCTACACAGGATCAAGTGAGAATGCCGCTTACTGGTGGAGATGGACGCTACAGTCATGGAGATATGAACTATCATAACCAAATGTCGTTCTCTGGCTACGATAAACAAGAGAACATCCAGCGTTCAAGAAAAATCGCCAACCGAGTGAACAAAATGAACCATGTGACAGACTCACAAGTCATGGTGACGGATGAAAATGTGTATATTGCTCTTAAAACAGATGGGCGCTTGACATCAGAGGGTGTATCACAAGTAGAAGAAGCAGCGACTCGTTATGCAGACGGTAGAGCTGTCCAAGTCATTAAAGACGAAGGCGCATTTACACGCTTCAGAGATATGAGAAAAACGCAATTTGAAACAGGTCAGACAGGCATGACCCGATAGGCTGGAATAAAAAAGGCTAAAGTTCATGACGAACTTTAGCCTTTCTTTAAAAATAAACTTTGATCCCAATATAAAATTCATAAAAGAAATAACAGCCAAATCCAAGTAATAAAATACCGGCAACAATGGATGTCCACTTAATCATTGTTCGGTTCATCACTTTTCTTGTTAGGGAAACAATTGTGAGAAGACCGATGTCATGAAGAAGAATCCCTGCCAAAATACCCGCAGCAGCCAATATAAATTCAGATGAATTTGTATTCGTATAAGCATCTGCCAGTACAGCACCAAACACAGATACCCAGAACACAAGGTTTCCAGGGGATACCGCGACGAGCAACCCATTTCGGTATGTTTTGGTGAATGATTTATTCACTTTTTCTCCTGCTAAATGGATGTCTTGATCCGCATTTTTAATCGAATCGTAGGCAAGAATCATTAAAAAGATGGCACCGATCAGCCAGAGCGGAATTTGGATAAAGGGCAAAGATAAAAATTGAGCAAATCCAGCATATAAAGCCAAGATGAGCAATATATCGATGGTCATACCACCAGCGCCTACAGTTAATCCATGAAAGAATCCGTTTTTTAATCCCTGCTTTGTCATTTCAACCGTGATCGCTCCAACAGGTAGAGCAATTGAGAATCCAACGACGATAAATGTAAGAAATGTTTGCAATCGACTAGAACTTCCTTTGAATCATGTTTGTATAAAAATTCTCCGTTTAGATTAATTATACATATTAGGAGAAAAGGATCAATGATTATTTCTGATTTAATCGAAATGAGAGAGATAAATCGTGTATAGAAAGATGTATATCGTGAAGATCGTGTATTCATTGTAGGGGAAAGGAACTATTTTCCTAAAACTTCTTTTTTTCATTTCTCAGCTATGCTACACTGTTGTGGAAATCAATATAAGTGACTAGGGGTGCCCGGAAATGCGGGCTGAGAGAGAAGACAAGCTTCTTAACCCTTTGGACCTGATCTGGCTCGTACCAGCGTGGGGAAGTTGAAGATGATACATGTGCCATATGAATGGCATACATGTTTTTTTCTGACGACGAAACCAGGTTCTTTACATAGAATCTGGTTTTTTGCTGGTGCTGATTCCATCCTGACCGGTCACACGAAAAGAAGGAGAGAACAGCAAATGAATGAAAAGACAAATGTTCCATCAACGCAATCTTTATTATCAAACTTTGAAGGCAGTCGAAAGGTATATGAACAAGGCTCGAGACCTGACATTTTGGTGCCAAAAAGAGAAATCGTGCTCACAAATACAGTGACACAAGCAGGTGATATCCAAAATGAACCGATTCGTGTGTACGATACAAGTGGACCGTATACAGATGAGGAGGCTCATATTGATGTCACAAAGGGATTAAAGCGTCTGAGATCAGAATGGATTAAGGAAAGAGAAGATACTGAAAGCTATGAAGGGCGTCAAGTAAAGCCAGAAGATAATGGATATCGCTTGAATGGGAAAGAATCCTTTCAAGCTGCCCATACAGATTTTCATCATGTGCCGCTCCGCGGGAAACAAGGTGCTTGTGTGACGCAAATGCATTATGCAAAAAAGGGGATCATTACGCCTGAAATGGAGTTTATCGCTTTGAGAGAACAGCTAAGTCCTGAGTTTGTTAGAGAGGAAGTGGCTAGTGGAAGAGCGGTCATTCCAGCGAATATCAACCATCCTGAAAGTGAGCCGATGATCATCGGGAAGAATTTTCACGTGAAAATTAATGCGAATATTGGCAATTCAGCTGTGACGTCGTCCATTGAAGAAGAGGTGGAGAAGATGACATGGGCAATTAGATGGGGGGCAGATACGATGATGGATCTGTCTACAGGAAAGGATATTCATACAACGAGAGAATGGATTATCCGCAATTGCCCAGTCCCAGTAGGAACTGTCCCGATTTATCAGGCACTTGAAAAAGTGAATGGAATCGCAGAAAATTTGACGTGGGAAGTATACCGAGACACATTAATTGAACAGGCAGAGCAAGGGGTTGACTACTTCACCATTCATGCGGGCGTCCTGTTAAGGTATATTCCGCTCACAGTCGACCGGGTCACAGGAATTGTTTCAAGAGGCGGAGCCATTATGGCAAGATGGTGTCTCGCTCATCATCAAGAGAACTTTCTGTATACCCATTTTGAAGAAATTTGTGAAATCATGAAAACATATGACATTGCCTTTTCGCTTGGGGACGGGCTCAGACCTGGATCCATTGCGGACGCAAATGACGAAGCACAGTTTGCAGAGCTGGAAACGTTAGGGGAATTGACAGAGATCGCTTGGAAACATGATGTGCAGGTCATGATTGAAGGACCTGGTCATGTTCCGATGGATAAAATCAAAGAGAATGTCGATAAGCAGATGGAGATATGCAAAGAGGCACCTTTTTATACGTTAGGCCCTCTAACAACAGATATTGCACCGGGATATGATCATATTACATCCGCGATCGGTGCGGCGATGATCGGCTGGTATGGAACAGCCATGCTGTGCTATGTGACACCAAAAGAGCATTTAGGTCTGCCGAACAAAGAAGATGTAAGAGAAGGTGTCATCGCCTATAAAATCGCCGCACATGCAGCTGATGTAGCAAAAGGACATCCTGCTGCTCAAAAGCGTGATGATGCCTTATCAAAAGCGAGATTTGAATTCAGATGGCGGGATCAATTTCATCTGTCACTTGACCCAGAACGAGCGCTGGCATTCCATGATGAAACATTGCCTGCTGAAGGTGCTAAAACCGCTCATTTCTGTTCCATGTGTGGACCAAAGTTTTGCAGTATGAAAATATCCCATGACATCCGCAACCAATCAGAAGAAGTGAAAAGAGAGATGGAGAAGAAGGCAAAAGAGTTTATCAATCAAGGCAGTCAAATCTATCAATCCTAAAAAAAACCTCGCACTCCTCTAGTGCGGGGTTTTATAAAACGGCTGAAATGGCTTTTCTCACGAGGTGGAAAAATGCTTTTACTGCAATCGCCATCGTTTCAATACTTGGGATGAGGGCATCTGTTAAATGAAATAGAACTGTTTGTCTCTCTGGAGATGTTCGTTTTTTCTTTTGTTTCATAAAGACAGCCTCCTTTTCATTTAATATACTTCTTTTGAAGAGTATATAGATAGATATGTTGTGCGAATTTAAACAAAATTTAAACTTCTTGTGTTTAGAAGGAAAGAAGCAGGGGAAACGGATTGAATAGAGAATGAATGAAAAGAGCTGACCGATTCGGTTAGTGAACAAGACAGAGTGGAAGGTGATCTTATGATGAAAGTATTTAAGGTAACATTTCATATGAACAATGGGGAAGTGCTCGATTTCGAGCTGAAACGTCCAGCTACCTATGATGTGTATAAAAAAATTGAGGAAGCCAATCATTGGTTTAAGCTGAATAATGAAATCATTAACCTATTAAATGTGAATAGTATCCATGTAGAAACAGAATAAAACAGAAAGCCGCTCAAAGAGAGCGGCTTTCAGCGTGTAGACAAACCCTCGCATTCGGTGTCAGTCCTGCGTGCCGGTGCTCACGAATGTCAAATTCGCTCCGCGCCGGTACTCGTCATTCCTAGGGCTGCAAAGGTTTTCTATCACGCTGAAAAGAAGACAAAGAGCTAAAATAAAGTACATTTTAGCCCTTTGTCAACAATCTGAAAGCCTCTCTTTTCGAGCGGCTTTCATTATGCAGTAAAATCATTTCGATTGTTCAGCTGACCTCGAGACAGCCAGTTTTTCTTATACAAATAGGCAATCACTTCAAGCCATAGCCGCGGCGCTTTTTTAGGGAAAAAAGGTTTTTGATAATAGGCGTATGCAGCTTTTAAATCATCCCATTGATGACATGTTTTCGTTTGCGTGAAGCGGGCGACGTCAATGACCCTGACGCGGCCATCCTTTGTTAAAATTAAATTCCGCAGATGAATATCAGAAGGATTTAAACCTTTCGCGCGTGCTTCTTCCAATGCATCATCTACTTGTTCAATCATTTGTTTTTTGATCGGAATTCCTTTTGTCAGGCATTCATAGAAAGTATAACCTTTAATATATTCCATTAAAATATACTGATCCCCAGACTCGTAAATCTCAGGATAATAGGAGGAGCCGGAAAGTTTTTCATAAATTGCAGCCTCTTTGCGGGCGATGTTTCGATAAGAAGGAAAAAAGACTTTTAACGCCATTTTTTTGCCGTCTTTTTTGTATGAAAATACATAGGCACTTCTTCCTTTGCCGCACAGCTCAAGCTCAGCCGGTTTAAAGACGAGCTTATTAAAACGCTTTTCTTCTTGATACTGAATCGATTCGGCTAATCTTTTGACATCTGACATTGACTTCACCTTCTTTGGTTTCAGTTTATGCGGCTGAAAAACGAATGATGAAAAAACCATGTAATTCGGTAGAGCAATGGATTGTATAAAACATAACATTTACGCACGAAGGATACAACGAAAGACTCTCAATATGTGTCAAGACATCGATTTGGTTAATGTTTAGCAAAATGGGTCAAACTACATATGTCATGCATCGATCTTATGTTCTAAAGAGGTGTAAATAGTGAAAGTGAAAATAAAGTATTTCGTTACAGGACTTATCATGACAAGTGTACTCTTTTTCGCTGTTGATATGGAAGCAGCAGAACACTTGCAAAAAGAGTCAAAAACCATCAACGTTCAGCTTGAAAAGGTCTATCTAGACGGCGATGTAAGTATTGAAAGACAGCGGGCATCATTAGAAGACAAAGACACATTTTGGGCCCAGTATAAGGGCTGGACATTGGTAGAACAGCGAGAGGATTTTGCCCTTTTTAGAAAGCAAATTGACGATATATCGCCTTTGAGTAAAGCAAATGGATATATCGGATTATCAGAAGACGGCGTGATTTCTACGTTTCATGGAAGGCCTGACGGGTGGGCGGAGCCTATTCATCTCTTTTTTCAAATTGATACGTCCCGCTTGGAAAGTCATGTAGAGCAGCAGCTTGCACAAGGCATTCCGTTTCGAACAAAAGATGAATTTGAGCATGTGCTTGAAGTCATGAAACCTTACCGAAATGAACAATCGTTTTAATCGTATGACAGCTTGCTGGTGTGAAGACCGCAAGCTCTTTTTCATGGGTTGACGATGAAAAAAGGCTGAGCGAACGTATGTTAACTTTTATTACGGTTTTCTCTTCGATTTATGTTACAATGGAGAACAGTCAAAGAGGTGAAAACGGTGATAGAGTTTGTAAAAGGGACCATTGATTATGTGTGCCCGCAATATGTTGTCATTGAAAACGGCGGAGTGGGATATCAAGTCTATACCCCAAATCCGTTTATCTATCGAGTAACAAAACAAGAAACGATTTATACGTATCATTACATAAAGGAAGACGCTTTTTCGTTATATGGATTCCAAACACGAGAAGAAAAAGCGTTGTTCACAAAACTGTTAAATGTCACAGGGATTGGACCGAAGGGTGCGCTTGCGATTCTTGCTTCCGGTGACCCTGGCGCTGTCATTTCAGCGATCGAACGAGAGGATGAAGCTTTCCTCATTAAATTCCCGGGTGTTGGCAAAAAAACAGCACGTCAGATCATTCTAGATCTGAAAGGGAAGCTCGCAGATGTGGTGCCTGAAATGATAGGAAACTTATTTAACCACGAGGATCATATCCAGATTGAAACGCAGCAAAGCGCTTTAGATGAAGCGGTTGAAGCCTTAAGTGTCCTTGGGTATGGTGATCGTGAAATCAAAAAGGTTCTTCCTTTATTAAAAGAAGAGAAGAATCTTACAACCGATCAATATGTGAAAAAAGCTTTACAAAAAATGTTGAAATAGGGTGATGTCTCATGGATGAACGGCTCGTCTCAACTGAAGCAGACAACCATGAATCAGCCATTGAGCAAAGTCTGCGTCCACAGACGCTTAGTCAATATATTGGCCAGCAGAAAGTAAAGGATAATCTCAGCGTATTTATTGAAGCTGCCCGAATGAGGCAGGAAACGCTGGATCACGTCCTTTTATATGGACCGCCGGGACTTGGAAAAACAACGCTTGCGTCGATCATTGCCAATGAAATGAATGTTCAGCTGCGTACAACGTCTGGACCAGCGATTGAACGCCCTGGCGATTTGGCGGCGATCTTAACATCTCTTGAACCTGGCGATGTTCTGTTTATTGATGAAATTCATCGCTTGCAGCGTTCAATAGAGGAAGTGCTATATCCAGCGATGGAGGACTTTTGTCTAGATATCGTGATTGGAAAAGGAGATACAGCACGCTCTGTGCGGCTTGATTTACCGCCATTTACGCTTGTAGGTGCTACAACCCGTGTTGGGCTTTTAACAGCGCCGCTTCGTGATAGGTTTGGGGTTCATGCAAGATTGGAATACTATGAGCAAAGAGATTTGGCTCACATTGTAGCAAGAACAGCCGAGCTGTTTGAGATTGGGATCGACATTCGTTCAGCTGAAGAGATTGCAAGAAGATCTAGAGGCACACCGAGGGTCGCCAATCGTCTGCTCAGAAGAGTGAGAGATTTTGCGCAGGTGCTTGGAAATCATGCGATCACACAAGAAATTGCAGAAGATGCTCTTGAGCGTCTGCAAGTTGACAGACTCGGACTTGATCATATCGATCATAAGCTGCTTTTAAGTATGATTGAAAAATTTAGAGGCGGTCCTGTTGGACTTGATACGATCTCAGCGACAATTGGAGAAGAATCACATACGATTGAAGATGTGTACGAACCGTATTTACTGCAAATTGGTTTTCTGCAAAGAACACCAAGAGGGCGGGTCGTCACAAGAGAAGCGTATGAACATTTTCATATGGAGGTTCCGATTCGTGACTGAATTCCCTAAAATGTTGATGATTTTAGGTGGTGTCCTTTTTGCCGCAGGTTTAGTGTTTCAATTGGTTGGGAAACTTCCAGGCGATATTTTCGTGAAAAAAGGGAACGTAACGTTCTTTTTTCCTGTGATTACATGCATTGTCATTAGCATCGTCCTAACCATTTTACTCAATGTCTTCGGACGGATGAAATAACGTTAACTAGTTAACTACAGAATAGGTGAAGGAAATGAAGTTAGAACTATTTGATTTTGATTTACCAGAAAGATTGATTGCACAAGTGCCGCTTGAAAAACGAGATGCATCAAGACTGATGGTCTTAAATAAACAAACAGGTGACATCACACATGATACATTCTCGCAAATCACAGATTACTTTCAAAAGGGTGATTGTCTCGTTTTAAACAATACACGTGTATTGCCTGCACGTCTGTTTGGAACGAAAGAGGATACGGGTGCTAAAGTGGAGCTGCTTCTTTTAAAACAAGAAGAAGGAGACAAGTGGGAAACGCTCGTGAAACCAGCAAAACGTGTGAAAAACGGAACAGTCATTACATTTGGTGATGGACGATTAAAAGCGGTATGTACAGAAGAACTGGAACATGGCGGAAGAAAAGTTGAGTTTCAGTATACAGGCATTTTTTATGAAGTACTTGAATCCTTAGGTGAAATGCCACTGCCTCCGTACATTAAAGAGCAGCTTGACGATCGTGAGCGTTATCAAACCGTTTATTCCAAAGAGGTTGGTTCGGCTGCTGCGCCTACTGCCGGTCTTCACTTTACGAATGAACTGCTGGATGCACTGAAAGCAAAAGGAGTGCATATTGCGTTTATTACGCTCCATGTAGGGCTTGGCACATTTCGACCGGTCAGTGCTGAACGCATTGAAGAACATGAAATGCACGCAGAGTTTTACGAAATGAATGAACAAACGGCAGAAGAGCTTAATCGCGTGCGCAAAGAAGGCGGGCGGATTATTTCAGTCGGAACAACTTCGACAAGAACGCTTGAAACCATTGCAAGTGCTTATGATGGTGAATTCAAAGCGTCAAGCGGCTGGACATCGATTTTCATTTACCCAGGCTATACATTTAAGGCAATTGATGGCATGATCACGAATTTCCACTTGCCAAAATCGTCTTTAATTATGCTTGTCAGTGCATTAGCTGGACGAGAACACGTCCTAAAAGCGTACAATGAAGCTGTAAAAGAGGAATACCGATTCTTCAGTTTTGGCGATGCCATGCTGATTCAATAACATCATACAACAAAGACAGGAGGGCTCATTTTTGTCGCAATTACCGATACGTTATGAGTTCATTAAATCATGCAAACAAACAGGTGCACGTCTTGGACGCGTTCATACACCGCACGGCTCCTTTGAAACACCTGTATTTATGCCAGTTGGTACACTGGCTACAGTGAAAACAATGGCGCCTGAAGAGTTAAAAGCAATGGAAGCAGGCATCATTTTAAGCAATACGTATCATCTATGGCTGCGTCCGGGGCATGACATTGTCAAAGAAGCAGGTGGTCTGCACAAATTTATGAACTGGGATCGAGCGATTCTAACAGATTCAGGCGGTTTCCAAGTGTTTTCTTTAAGTGAATTTAGAAAAATTGAAGAAGAAGGCGTTCACTTTCGTAATCACTTAAATGGAGATAAGTTGTTCCTTTCTCCTGAAAAAGCGATGGAGATTCAAAATGCGCTCGGCTCAGATATTATGATGGCATTTGACGAATGCCCTCCGTATCCAGCAGAGTACGATTATATGAAACGGTCTGTAGAGCGGACAAGCAGATGGGCAGAGCGCTGCTTAACAGCGCACCAGCGTCCAGAGGATCAAGGGCTGTTTGGCATTGTGCAGGGCGGAGAATACGAAGAGCTTCGTAAACAAAGTGCAAAAGATCTTGTTTCACTTGATTTCCCAGGCTACGCCATTGGAGGTTTATCTGTTGGTGAACCTAAAGATGTGATGAACCGTGTGCTGGAGTTCACAACGCCATTTTTACCGGATGACAAGCCAAGGTACTTAATGGGTGTTGGCTCACCAGATTCATTAATTGACGGCGCGATTCGCGGTGTCGATATGTTTGACTGTGTACTGCCGACGCGAATTGCAAGAAACGGTACGCTCATGACAAGTGAAGGACGCCTTGTTGTGAAAAATGCTAAATATGAGCGTGATTTCAGACCAATCGATGAAAATTGTGACTGCTACACATGTAAAAACTACACACGCGCTTATATTAGACATTTAATCCGTACAAATGAGACGTTCGGAATTCGATTAACAACTTATCATAATCTTCATTTTCTGTTAAAATTAATGGAGCAAGTGAGAGAAGCTATCCGTGAGGATCGTTTAGGTGATTTTAGAGAAGAGTTTTTTGAGCGTTATGGCTTTAA
Organism: Bacillus sp. AK25; assembly: GCF_048270685.1. Lineage (NCBI taxonomy): Bacteria > Bacillati > Bacillota > Bacilli > Caryophanales > Bacillaceae > Bacillus > Bacillus sp. AK25. Next base: position 2,390,441 of record NZ_JBLUWC010000001.1, on the reverse strand, counting down.
CAAACCGAATGCGAAAAACTTTTAACGCATAAACGAAAAGCTTTACAATGCTTTAGAAAGGGGTGAGATAGAATGGATGGTGGTATGGGTTCAATCATTATGATTGTTGTCATGTTTGCTGTGCTTTACTTCTTGTTAATCCGTCCACAGCAAAAGCAACAAAAAGCTGTGCGTCAGATGCAGCAATCTTTATCAAAAGGCGATAAAATCGTCACAATCGGTGGTTTACACGGTGAAATCGACTACATTGATGAATCAAAAGTGGTCATCAAAACAAGCGAAAACAACCGTTTAACTTTCGACCGACGTGCTATTAGAGAATTAGCTGACAAAGGTTAATCCTCCAATACATAGCGATAAAAAAAGAGCGATATCATTCGCTCTTTTTTTATTTGCCCCGAAGATTAACGCCAATCATTCCCCCTAGCATACAAATTCCCAAAAAGGCTGCATGATAGATGAATTGTTCTGGTGAAAAGGTTTCTCCAAACCCTAAATATTGAAATAAAAAAACAGTGAGTGAAAAGATAAAAGAGGTCATGGCGCCAATGAGCCAGCCCCGTTCCTTTGCTTTCCCTCCAGAAATCATTCCTCCTAGAAAAAGTGCCGCAAAGGACAAGATCATGATCATCCATTTAAACGATGATTCCTGCATACTTGTGAAGGTAAGCATCAGTGATACAAGTAAGCTTGTGACAATCATCACGACAAAAATAGCAATTAAGCCAGATAAAATGCCTTTTCCTATTTGTTTCGTTTCCTGCATGTGATTCGTCTCCTCTCCAATTGACCGAAGCTTGTCTTTTACTAAAATGTATTCACGGAGAAGAAAAAATAGACATGTTTCTCGTGATAAAAACCGAGGCTTTCTTTTCTACATAAATAAAGTGTTTTGACACAAGCTATGGTGGAGAAGGAGGGGGTGCATCATATGCAGGACATCTTAATTATCTCCATGAGAACGATCATTTTATATTTTCTCATTTGGTTTATCTTTCGTTTAATGGGCAAAAGGGAGATTGGGGAACTGAGTATTTTAGATCTTGTTATTTTTATGATGATCGCTGAAATTGCGGTGCTCGCCATAGAAGAAGTAGAGGATCACATGTTACATACAGTATGGCCGATCCTGCTGTTAACCTTCATTCAAATCACCCTTGCCTATTTGTCACTAAAATTCCAAGGTGTCCGTCGTTTTCTCGACGGTAAGCCGGCCCTGCTCATCATCAACGGTAAAATAGATGAGGGTGCGATGAGAAAACAGCGATACAATTTTGATGATTTGCTGATTCAATTAAGAGAAAATAACATCGATAGTATCCAGGATGTCTCATATGCCATCTTAGAGCCTTCAGGAAAGCTCGCCGTTGTTGAAAAAGAAAACAAGCGCAAACATGCAGCGCTTGAGCTCCCGCTTATTGCAGACGGTGTGGTTCAGCATGATCATCTCAAGCAGATCAACCATGATGAACAGTGGCTGATAAAGGAGCTTGCCAAAAGAGGCTATCATGACATCGAGCAGATCTCCTACTGTAGCTTTAATCAGAAGGATTTTTATATTGATTTGAAAGATGAAGTGATCAAGAAAGAATGAGCTAAAGCAGCTTCCCAATAAACGGGATGCGGCGTAGCTCTTCTCGTTTCACTAGCCCAAGACAGATTAATAGAATGACATACAGCATGCACGTCAAAAAGATCATCATGACAAGCTCTAAAGGTGCGGAAAAGAGTCCGCTCGCTTGATGTTTCATCCATAAGCTGACCGCCCCAGTACCGATGATCACAAGGACGCAAAGTCCATATTCTTTTAATGGTAAATGAATAGGCAGTACTTTACCGACAGTTGCCGCATGGAGCAACGTGACAAGAACGATGCCGATGAGTATCGCAAGCGCTGCGCCCATAATGCCAAAGCTTGGCTGTGAAGCAAGAACAAAGATCATACCTGTTTTCACAACAGCTCCTATCAAACTGTTGGTCATCGCTGCCCCCGCTAAATTTAATGCTTGAAGGACAGCCTGCAGCGGCCCTTGAAAGTAATAGAGCAAAAAGAAGGGGGCCATGAATTTTACATAGACAGCGGCATGAGATGAACCATACATGAAGAGGGTTAAATTTTCTGCATACACGAAAAGGATAATACATGAAATGCCCCCGCTTAATAAACAAAGGCGCATCGCCTGCTTGAGCCGGTATTCGACCGTTTTGCGTTTGTTCTGTTCCATCCCCTCACTAATCGCTGGAACTAGTGCGGTGGAGAGAGAATACGTGATAAAACTAGGAAGTGTCAAAAGGGTGAGCGCAAGTCCTGTCAATTCTCCGTACTGCCTTGTTGCTTCCACAGCTGCATAACCGGCAATCGCAAGGCTTTGAGCGACGACAATCGGTTCTAAAAACCAAGAGATATTGCCGATGAAACGGCTGCCTGTCGTTGGCAGGGCAATACTCATGAGTTGCTTAAACGTGTCCTTCCCATCATGAATTGCCTTGAAAAAACGTTTTCGGATACGGATGGTCTTTTTATAACGAAAGGCAATCAGTAAGTAAGCAAGTGAAATCATTTCGCCAATGACAGATGAAATCATGGCGCCTGCTGCTGCGTATTCAATTCCATAAGGCAGGAACGCTGTTGTACATACTGCTACGAGTGAAATTCTTGCGACCTGTTCTAGTACTTGCGACATCGCAAGCGGGCTCATTTGCTGTCTTCCTTGGAAATAGCCCCTTAACACACTTGAGATCGCAATAACGGGTACGACTGGTGTAATGGCAAGCAGAGGATAGACCGTTCTAGGATCTGTCAGCATATTTTCCGCCATAATAGGGGCAAACCATAAAAAGAGCGGCGTGAAAATCAGGCTGAGTGTTCCTGTTATTGCAAGGGACATCACTAGAATGCGTTTTGTTTTCTGTTTGTCACCACGGGCTTCTGCTTCTGCGACTAGCTTACTAATCGCAACAGGAAGTCCGAATTGTGTCAGCGTCACGGCGAGAAAAAAGGTAGGCGCTGCCATCATATAAAGCCCTACGCCTTCTTCACCAATGAACCTTGCAATCACAATTCGATTGACAAAACCCAATATTCTTGTAATAAAACCTGCTAAAATTAAAATAATGGTCCCTTTTAAAAACGTTTGCTTCGTCAAATCACAGATCACCTGCCTTCTCAAACGACATAGAATCATATACAATAAGATATGCGTGTATATCGTCCAAGCATGACAAGTCTCTCGATAAAAAACTGAAAAGGGGGAGCCTCACATTGACACAACATCCGGCTGCTATATACAAAGACCATTTAAAGCCTTTTCTGTTCAGTAAGCTTGAAGAATTCATCGTTTTGGGCTATAAAGATGTAGATTTAGAGGAATTATGGTCATACTTAGAGAATAAGAAGTGGAAGAAAAAACAAGAGTATCCGATTCATGAAATGGTTGCAGATATTTTATCTGTGAAAATTGGCGAATTTATGAACTATGCAACCGTTCAGTCGTTTAAAACGTCTGCTTTTTTGGACAGTGAAGATGGCAAGAATATGCTGGACGAACTGTTGAAATAAGCCATCTAAATGGATTCAGGTGTTTAAGGAGGAAATACATAATGAAAAAAGGGCGCATACTTGCGTTTTTCTTAGTGGTTCTGTTAATCGGAACTGGTGTGGGCTTATTAACGAAGCCCGTTGCGAAAGATATGACGCTAGGGCTGGACTTACAGGGTGGATTTGAAGTTCTGTATGATGTACACCCAGTGAAAAAAGAAGACAAGATCACAAATGGTGTTCTCGTCAGTACAGTAGAGGCTTTAAACCGAAGAGCCAACGTGCTTGGGGTCAGTGAGCCGAACATTTCGATTGAAGGAAACAACCGTATCCGCGTACAGCTTGCGGGCGTAAAAGATCAAAACAGAGCACGGGAGATTCTATCGACTGAAGCACAGCTTTCCTTCAGAGATACGAATGACAAAGAGCTTCTAAACGGATCTGATCTTGTTGAAAATGGTGCAAAACAAACATTCAATCAAACGAATGAGCCGATCGTGACGGTCAAACTAAAGGATGCGAAAAAGTTTGGTGACGTGACAAAAAAAGTAGCAGCGATGGCACCAAACAATCAGCTTGTCATTTGGCTTGATTATCATAAGGGAGATTCCTTCAAAAAAGAAGTCTCTAAATCAAATCATAAGTATGTATCTGCGCCGAATGTAAACCAAGAAATTAACAGCAGTGATGTACAAATCGAAGGAAACTTTACGGTTCAAGAGGCAAAAGACCTTGCGAGCATTTTAAATGCCGGCGCATTGCCAGTAAAATTAACCGAAAAATATTCAACATCTGTGAGTGCACAGTTTGGTGAGCAAGCACTAAACGAAACAGTCTTCGCAGGAATTGTAGGAATCGCATTTATCTTCTTATTCATGCTGTTTTATTACCGATTACCAGGTCTTGTTGCTGTCATTACACTGTCAGCTTATATTTTTATCACACTGCAAGTCTTTGACTGGATGGGCGCCGTCATGACACTGCCTGGAATCGCTGCATTGATTCTTGGGGTAGGGATGGCCGTCGATGCCAACATTATTACGTATGAGCGGATTAAAGAAGAGCTCAAGCTCGGTAAATCTGTCCGTTCTGCTTTCAGATCGGGTAACCGCAGATCATTTGCCACGATCTTTGATGCAAACTTAACAAGTATTATTGCCGGCGGGGTTCTATTCTTCTTTGGAACAAGCTCTGTCAAAGGGTTTGCAACCATGCTTATCCTATCGATTTTGACAAGCTTTATCACGGCTGTCTTCCTATCAAGATTCCTTCTTGGATTACTTGTAGAAAGCCGTTATTTCGACCGCAGAAAAGGCTGGTTTGGTGTTCGTCAGAAAGACATCATCGATATTCATGAAACAACAGAAAATACTGAACCGAAAACACCATTTGATAAATGGGATTTCGTCAGCAAACGTAAAGGCTTTATGATTTTCTCGGCAGCCATTACCATTGCTGGAATCATTGTGCTGTCGATCTTCAAGCTCAATGCAGGTATTGACTTTGCAAGTGGTACTAGAGTTGATATTCAAAGTGACCATAAACTGTCAACAGAACAGGTGGAGCAAGATTTTAAAAAGCTAGACCTTGAGACAGACAGTGTTGTGTTATCGGGGCAAAAAGAAAATCAAGCAGCAGCTCGATTTGTCGGTGTTCCGAATAAAGAAAAAATCGCTGAAGTGAAAGATTACTTCAAAGATAAATATGGAACGGAGCCTAACGTAAGTACAGTGTCTCCGACGGTTGGAAAAGAGCTTGCGCGTAACGCATTATACGCTGTCATCATTGCTTCTATCGGGATTATCTTATATGTATCCGTCCGATTTGAGTATAAAATGGCGATTGCAGCCATTGTCTCTCTGCTTTACGATGCATTCTTTATCGTTGCCTTCTTTAGTATTACGCGCTTAGAGGTGGATGTCACCTTCATTGCAGCGATACTCACGGTCATCGGGTACTCAATCAATGACACGATTGTCACCTTCGACAGGGTGCGTGAGCAAATGAAGAAACGCAAACCGAAAACGATCGAAGATTTATCGTACATTGTGAATTTAAGTTTACAGCAAACCTTTACGCGTTCTGTGAACACTGTGCTTACCGTACTTGTAGTGGTGATTGCACTTCTCATTTTCGGTTCAGCATCTATTACAAACTTCTCCATCGCCTTACTTGTCGGCCTATTAACAGGGGTGTATTCATCCCTTTACATTGCGGCACAAATTTGGCTGATATGGAAAGGTCGTGAGCTGAAAAAACCGGCTAAAATCGACACAGAACAAGATATTTAAACAAGAAAGACTGCCAGCTTGGCAGTCTTTTTTTCATGCATCATACTTGTCATCGTCACAACAATAAGATGATATGTAAAAACATTTCGGGTTTCATTGATCTTGAAATGGTCTTTTGCTATAATGACATACGTTTAGATCAGTATAGAAAGCAAGTGTCCGTTTGGGGCATTTGGCTTTTATTTATTGGAGGGGCTGTTATGAAGGTTCGGGAAACTGAACTGCCAGGTATCGGTCACAAAGCCGAAATGATCACAAGAAATAATGAGAAACTTGCCATTATCACACATGATGACGGCAGAAGAGAGATGTATCATTTTCAAGAAGATGATCACGAAGAATGTATTTCTGGTATCTTGCTTAGCGATGAAGAAGCAAGACAAATCTCGGCTATTTTAGGCGGCATGGTCTATAAACCAAAAGCGCTTGAGACAGTGGAGGTGGCCATTGATGAACTCATCATTGAATGGTTTAAGATTGAAAAGAACGCACCGGCTGTTAACCAGACGATCGGTGACCTGAGTGTTCGCCAAAACTATCAAGTAACAGTCATCGCCATTGTGAGAAAATCACATGAGAAAATTTTAAATCCAGGACCAGATACGGTGATTGAAGAAGGAGACACCCTTGTCATCTCTGGAGAAAGAAAAGAATTAAAGAGCCTCATTAAAGAAAAACTCAGCAGCTAAGCGCCCATGCTGATAGAAAACCTTCCGCCATGTTCTTTCGGTGTTTAAAAAGGACAAGAAAGAGGGAAGAATAAAAGAAAAAGCTTGGGGGATTTGTAGATGAATAAACAACAATGGACCATCATACTCGCATTTATTTTCGTATTAATTGTCTCAGTATTTGCTGTTATTAACGTGCGGCCTGTACAGGTAGACTACTTATTTGGAACGGCTGAATGGCCGCTTATCCTTGTCATTATCGGTTCTGTTCTGATGGGCGGACTCATTGTGGCTTTTGCGGGGATTTTCCAAATTGTGAAACTGAAACGTGAATTAAAAGCATTAAAAGCTGAACGTGCAGCCACTGTGACTGCCCCTACTGCTTCTCCAAAAAAGGTAGACAAAGACGTTCAAAAGAAAACGAATGTCACACCTTTAAAAGAACAGCCAGCGTCTTTTGACCGGAAGGAAAAATAATCTTCCAGTACAATTTCATAAAATAAAAATTGAAACCCCTCAGTCCACTCTAGTATAATAGTGTGGTTGAGGGGTGAATTTATGTTATTATCCAAAATGCGTTGGGAATATGAACATCCTAGCGAAGAAAAAGTGAAATCACTCTCTGAAAATCTGAATATTTCAGCGCTGACTGCATCACTTCTTGTACAAAGAGGGCTCGAAGAAGTAGAAGAAGCGAGGTCTTTTTTATTTGATCAAAAAGCCGAATTTCATGATCCATTCTTATTAAAAGGAATGAAAGAAGCAGTAGAGCGCATCAACAAAGCGATCGAAGAGCAGGAATCGATTGTGATCTTCGGAGATTATGATGCAGATGGTGTGACAAGTACGTCTGTACTTTTACATACACTTAAAGAACGATCTGCGAAGGTAGACTTTTACATTCCAGATCGATTTAAAGAAGGATATGGGCCAAACGAACAGGCTTTCCGATATATCAAAGAGCAAGGAGCATCGCTTGTTATCACCGTGGATACAGGGATCGCTGCTGTAAATGAAGCACGTATTGCAAAAAAAATAGGATTAGACCTGATCATCACAGATCACCATGAACCAAGCGAGGAATTGCCTGAGGCACTTGCGATTGTACATCCTAAGCAGCCTGGGTGTAAGTATCCGTTTAAAGAACTGGCGGGTGTAGGTGTTGCGTTTAAAGTGGCACATGCACTCCTTGGTAAACTCCCAGTAGAATTATTAGATCTTGCTGCAATCGGTACAATTGCGGATCTTGTCCCGTTGCATGATGAAAATAGATGGCTTGCAAAAAAAGGCCTAATGCAGCTTCGTCAATCTAGACGGCCTGGGTTAAAAGCGTTATTAAAAGAAGCAGGCGCCACTCTTGAAGAAGCAAATGAGGAAACGGTCGGCTTTCAAATTGCGCCAAGGCTGAATGCTGTTGGACGAATTGAGCAGGCAGATCCGGCTGTTCATCTTCTCATGACTGAGGATATGGATGAAGCAGAAGAACTCGCTCGTTTTGTACAAGAATTGAACAAAGAACGGCAGAAAATTGTGAGTACGATCACGGAAGAAGCCATTCAAATGGTCGAAGAGACAGGCGCTGACCAGTCTGCTATCGTCGTAGCAAAAGCTGGCTGGAATCCAGGCGTTGTCGGCATTGTTGCCTCAAAATTGACGGATACATTTTCTCGTCCGGCGATTGTGCTTGGAATAGATGAAGAAACGCAGATGGCGAAAGGGTCAGCCCGAAGTATTCCTGGCTTTGATTTATTTTTCCATTTGAGCAAGTGCCGTGACATCCTGCCGCATTTCGGTGGACACCCGATGGCAGCGGGAATGACACTTCAAGCGGATGATGTTCCTTTACTTAGGGAAAGATTGAATCAATATGCAAATGAAACGTTGACTGAAGAAGATTTTATTCCAATTCAACGGGTCGATGCAGTATGTAAAGTGGACGAAATGACGGTGCAAGCCATTGAAGAAGTGGGGCTGCTGTCCCCGTTTGGCATGCAGAATCCTAAGCCGTTCATTATGATTGAAGACGCCCAGCTTGAAGACATCCGAACGATCGGGGCCAATCAAAATCACATTAAAATGTCACTAAAAGACGAAGACAAGCTGCTCGACTGTGTCGGTTTTCACCAAGGCAAGCTAAAAGAAGAACTTGTCCCAGGGAGTCTAATTTCTGTCGTTGGTGAGGTCTCGATTAATGAATGGAATAACCGAAAGAAACCTCAGCTCATGCTAAAAGACGCTAGAGTCGATGAATGGCAGTTGTTTGATTTACGCGGGAAAAAAGATTGGGAAAAGAAAGTATTAACACTTGATCCAGCAAAAACGATGGTCTTCTGTTTTGACGAAGAAACAAAAAAGCAATCGGAGCTGGTGGATATTCCGATTCACCTTATTGATGCAGAAAATGTATCCACGTTTGATGTGCAGGAAAAGTATGTGATCTTTGCCGATGTTCCTGCAGATGAACACTTGCTCAAGCTGCTTTTAGAAAATCAACAACCAGCAAGAATTTATACGGTGTTTCAGCGGAAAGAAGATCACTTTATGTCCTCATTCCCGAGCCGTGATCAATTCAAATGGTTTTATGGGTTCTTGTTCAAACGGGGAAGTTTTCCTATTAAAGAACAAGGCATGGAGCTTGCCAAACATAGAGGTTGGACAAAAGATACAATCATTTTTATGACAAAGGTGTTTTTTGAACTCGGTTTTGTTAAAATAGAGAATGGTGTGCTGTCAATAGTGCGTGATGCCCCTAAAAAAGATTTAACCGCATCATCGTCTTATACAGCAAAACAACGATTGATGGAACTCGATCAAACACTAACATATTCCTCAGCCAAAGAGCTGAAGGAATGGCTGAATAGCATGATGAGCGAAGTCTCACCTGTGCTTTGACGTACGAGGAGGAAAAGGAAAAGATGGATTTAAAACAATATGTGACAGTTGTACCTGACTACCCAAAGGAAGGTGTACAATTTAAAGATATTACAACGTTAATGGATAAAGGCGAAGTGTACCGTTATGCAACGGATCAAATCGTTGAATACGCGAAGGAAAGAGATATTGATCTCATTGTTGGACCTGAAGCGCGTGGATTCATTATTGGCTGCCCTGTAGCATACGCACTTGGTGTAGGTTTTGCCCCAGTTCGTAAAGAAGGAAAGCTTCCTCGTGAAGTCATCAAAGTCGATTACGGTTTGGAATACGGTAAAGATGTATTAACGATTCATAAAGATGCAATTCGTCCTGGTCAGCGTGTACTGATCACAGATGATTTGCTTGCGACAGGTGGAACGATTGAAGCATCCATCAAGCTGGTTGAGGAATTAGGCGGCGTTGTGGCAGGGATTGCATTTTTAATTGAGCTGACGTATCTTGATGGCAGAAAGAAGCTTGACGGTTACGACATCTTGACGTTAATGCAATACTAATGGAGTTTTACGCAAAAAGCACTCAGTAAGAAGGGTGCTTTTTTCCTATCAAAAATCTTTTAGCGGACTTCTTCTCTTTACATCTATCGAATTTTTCTTGATAATAAACTACAATACAGTTTTCATTTAAAAAGGTGATTCCATGGCGAACGAACAAGTTTTAACGGCGCAGCAGGTCATTGATAAGGCAAGAGAATACCTGTCCGCTGAACATATTCAATTTATAGAGCGTGCATACGAATATGCTGAAAATGCTCACAAGGAGCAATACCGGAAATCCGGTGAGCCCTATATTATCCATCCTATTCAAGTGGCGGGAATTCTTGTTGATCTTGAAATGGACCCTTCGACCATTGCTGGCGGCTTCTTGCATGATGTTGTCGAAGACACGGATGTGACATTAGAAGATTTAAAAGAGCATTTTAACGAAGAAGTAGCCATGCTTGTTGATGGTGTGACAAAGCTCGGAAAGATTAAATATAAATCACAAGAAGAACAACAGGCTGAAAACCATCGTAAAATGTTTGTTGCAATGGCGCAGGATATTCGCGTCATCTTAATTAAGCTGGCAGACCGTCTTCACAATATGAGAACACTCAAACACCTTCCGCAGGAAAAGCAGCGAAGAATTTCAAATGAAACCCTTGAGATCTTTGCACCGCTTGCGCACAGATTAGGGATTTCAAAGATTAAGTGGGAGCTTGAAGATACAGCCCTCCGCTATTTAAATCCGCAGCAATACTACCGGATTGTGAATCTCATGAAGCGTAAACGAGCGGAACGAGAGGAATACTTGGACGAGGTTGTCAATGAAGTAAAAGACCGCGTGTCTGAGGTGAACATTAAGGCTGAATTCTCCGGCAGACCGAAACATATTTATAGTATTTATCGAAAAATGGTCATGCAAAATAAGCAATTTAATGAAATATATGATTTGCTGGCTGTACGTATTTTGGTTGACAGCATTAAAGACTGCTATGCGGTACTTGGTATTATTCATACATGCTGGAAGCCGATGCCAGGCAGATTTAAGGATTATATTGCGATGCCAAAGCCGAACATGTATCAGTCTCTTCATACAACGGTGATTGGTCCAAAAGGGGACCCGCTTGAAGTTCAGATTCGTACAGTGGAAATGCACGAAATTGCGGAATACGGAATTGCGGCACACTGGGCGTATAAAGAAGGCAAAGAGTCAGCAGAATCGACGGAAGAAGCCGTTTTCCAGAAGAAGCTGTCTTGGTTTAGAGAAATCCTTGAATTCCAAAATGAATCCACAGATGCGGAAGAATTTATGGAATCGTTAAAAATCGATCTCTTCTCTGATATGGTGTTTGTATTTACACCAAAAGGTGACGTCATCGAGCTGCCGTCTGGTTCCGTACCAATTGATTTCTCATACCGGATTCATTCGGAAATTGGGAATAAAACAATCGGAGCCAAGGTCAACGGTAAAATGGTCACACTTGATCATAAGCTAAAAACAGGTGACATTATTGAAATTCTGACATCTAAGCATAGCTATGGACCAAGTCAGGATTGGGTCAAACTTGCCCAAACCTCCCAAGCGAAGCACAAGATCAGACAGTTTTTCAAGAAACAGCGCCGTGAAGAAAATGTTGAAAAAGGCCGAGAACTTGTGGAGAAAGAAATCAAAAACCTTGAGTTCGATGTTAAAGACATCTTGACCGCTGAAAATCTGCAAAAAGTGGCCGATAAATTTAATTTCTCAAATGAAGAGGACATGTATGCAGCTGTCGGTTATAACGGAATTACGGCACTCCAAGTGGCGAATCGTTTAACGGAAAAAGAAAGAAAACAAAGAGATCAGGAAGAACAAGAGAAAACCGTTCAAGAAGTGTCTGTAGAGTCAAAACCATATCACGGGAAAAAACGGGAAGCTGGCGTGCGAGTGAAAGGCATTGATAACTTGCTTGTCCGTTTATCTAAGTGTTGTAATCCTGTTCCTGGTGATAGCATTGTTGGCTTTATTACAAAAGGCCGTGGCGTATCTGTTCACCGTGATGACTGTCCGAACGTGAAGACAGGAGAAGCGCAGGAACGGTTAATCCCGGTTGAGTGGGAGCATGAACAGCCTGCTCGAAACCGTAAAGAATACAATGTGGAAATTGAAATATTAGGATATGACAGACGCGGCTTACTTAATGAGGTGCTTCAAGCAGTCAACGAAACCAAAACGAACATCTCGTCGGTTTCTGGTAAGTCTGATCGTAACAAAGTGGCGACGATCCATATGGCGATCTTTATCCAAAATATTAACCATTTGCACAAAGTGGTAGAACGCATTAAACAAATCAAAGACATTTACTCTGTTCGCCGATTTATGAATTAGAAAGGAAGTATATCGTCTATGAGGCTTGTTGTTCAGCGTGTGACGAGTGCATCTGTGAAAGTAGAAGAAGAGATCACAGGTGCCATCAATGAAGGCTATATGGTGCTCGTTGGGGTTACACATGAAGACACAGAAGAAGATGTGCATTACTTAGCTGAAAAGCTCGCACACTTGCGTATTTTTGAAGATGAAAACGGGAAAATGAATCATTCTTTGTTAGATGTAAAAGGAAGTGTACTGTCTGTGTCTCAATTTACCCTTTATGGTGATACGAGAAAAGGCAGACGGCCGAACTTTATGAAAGCTGCCAAACCGGATGTAGCGAATTCACTTTACGAATGCTTCAATGAAACGCTTAGAGAAAAAGGCATCCATGTTGAAACTGGACGTTTTGGGGCGATGATGGACGTCTCATTGACCAATTCGGGGCCTGTCACCATGTTGATGGACAGCAAAGAATAGAAAGACATTAGACTGTAGATAAACTCTTGCTGAGAGTTTGTTTAGAGTCTTTTTCTTTTGGTATCAAAAAAGAGGCGCAGCGGCCTCTTTTTTCTATCGGAAATATTGTTTTAATCCTTCTGTCATTCCTTCTGTCACTCGTTCTTGGTAAGAGGCGCTATAAATGATCGCTTCTTCTTGAGGATTGCTTAAATAGCCGAGTTCATATAAAAGGGAAGGGCGTTTGTTTTCTCTTAAAACAAAATAATCTCCAAATTTGACTCCTTTATCAGGGATCTGTGATCGTTTTGCGACTTCAGTATGAACGCTTGTCGCCAGACGTTGATCTTTGGATGCCTGATAATAATATGCGGTGCTCCCTCTGATACTTGGGTCCATAAAGCTATCATAATGAAGACTAATAAATGCATCTGCATTTCGGTAATGTGAAGTGGCAACCCTCGATTGAAGGCTGATGAATGTATCATCACTTCTTGTTAAATAGACATTTGCTCCAGAAGCTCTTAACTTACCCGCCAGCAAATGAGCGGTTTTGATCGTGATATTCTTTTCAAATGCACCGTCTGCGCCGATCGTGCCGCTGTCTTTTCCGCCATGACCAGGATCAAGCACAATTGTTTTGCCTTTTAAAGATCCAGTGCCAGACGATGAATCCTGCTGAGGTCTTGGTGCTTCGCTGCTATTTTTCTTTGTTTGAACGACCCAGCTCGCCACGTAGCCTGTTCCGCCGTTTGATAATGTCACCTCGTACCAGTCACCTTGCGTACGAACAATTTGATAAGCAGCTCCTTTTGATGCTCTTTCTGCAATACCAGCAGAGGTAGAAGCGCTTTTTCTAATATTCGTTCCATCATAAACGATGTACGCTTTCTGATGAGATGACGAAGAGGAAGAATTCTTTTCAGGTGCTGAACTTGCTCCTTGGCTTGAGACAATATAATAACTTGCAACCCAGCCTTTAACGCCTTTTGCTTCGATTTCATACCAGCCATTTTGCTCCCGTAAAATGGTGACTTGAGTGTTACGGGAAAGTGAAGCGGCCACTTGTGCATTTGGTGCCGCCGATTTTCGAACATTCAAGCTTGATACGCCAACTGTGCCGGACTGTTTAGAACGAGCGGGCTCAGCTGAACTGGATGAAGAAGCGTTTTGTCCGCCAGAAATATAATCAGAGTGGACCCAGCCTTCCGCTTGTTTGTACGATATTTTTGTCCATTCGCCGCTTGTGTCCAGCTTTTTAGCGGAAGCGCCCTGCGGAAAAGTGCCAATGACTTGATAGGAAGTCCCTGGGCCTGTCCGAATGCGAAGGTCGGAGGCTGTTGACGTAATCGAACTGCTTCCTTGCGTACTTTGACCTTGCGTCTTTTGCTTAGCAGGCTTTTGTGCATCAGATGACTTGGTAATCAGCCATGAGACGACCCAGCCTTTTTGTCCGTTCGATAGCCCGATCTGTACCCATTCTCCTTGTTCAGTGAGAATCGGGTAGCTTTCTCCTCGTTTCACAACTGCTGCGATCCCGTAGCTTAAACCAGGTCCGGTTCGCACATTGATTTCATCTGTTGCAACGACAGCTTGATCTGTTTGAGCCGTCGCATGTGTCATTGGCCAAGTGCTGGCAATGAGGACAACACAGGTGAGTAGCAACATCATGTGATGGTGTGTTTTCAGATTCAAAACGGTGTTTTCCCCTCCCTTGTAAAACCGATGAATGTTAATTCGTTATGTAATGGATGAATTCCTTGCAGATTCCCTAATAAAAATGAATCAATCTGTTTATACTAGATAAAAATGTGATAAAAGGATGTACAAACATGAGATTAAGCAGAAAATTAGGACGAGTGCAATATAATGGACATCGTGATATCGATCGCTGGCAGCACGACGAAATGGATCAACCAGGCTTCCTTGAAGAAACAGCATCTGAATACGGATGCACGTCAAAAGAAGAGCTGGAAAAGAAAAAGAGACACGGCAAGGGTTGACAGAGTGGCAGCACCGACCTTATTATAATATAAATCAACACACTTGAAAATTTAAAATGTGGAACTGATGATAGAGAATAGTAGGGTAAATTGCGTGAGCAGAGAGGAATCGCCTTAGGCTGAAAGCGAATCCGCATGGCATTTATCACGAAAGAACACTCTGTAGGTTTCCTGCTGAACACTCAAAAAATGAGTCATTAGGCGGAGAACGTGAATCTGCGTTAAGGATTTGAGCGGGAACATGGCTAGATCATGTTCCAACTAGGGTGGCACCACGGGTATAACTCTCGTCCCTACTATACACATAGTAGAGGCGGGGGTTTTTTATATGTCCACATAAAAAATGAATGATGGTCGTAGGAGGACGAAAAATGAGTTTTAATATTCCAAGAGGCACACAGGATATTTTACCGGGAGAATCAGAACGCTGGCAGTATGTTGAACAAATTGCGAGAGATACATGTGCAGCCTTTCAATACAAAGAGATCCGCACACCGATTTTTGAGCATACGGAACTGTTTGCACGAGGAGTAGGCGAGTCAACAGATATCGTTCAAAAAGAGATGTACACATTTGAAGACAAAAAAGGACGTAGCATCACACTTCGCCCAGAAGGAACAGCTTCAACTGTCCGTTCTTATGTTGAAAATAAACTGTTTGCACAGCCTGCACAGCCTACAAAGCTGTACTACATTGGACCGATGTTCCGCTATGAGCGTCCGCAAACGGGAAGATATCGTCAATTTTATCAATTCGGAATTGAAGCGATCGGTTCAAAAGATCCTGCCATTGATGCAGAGGTCATTTCATTAGCGATGAGTGTGTATGAGAAAGCGGGTCTTTCCAACTTAAAACTCGTCATTAACAGCCTTGGTGACAAAGAAAGCCGTGCAGATTACCGTCAAGCACTTGTCGAGCACTTTGAACCAAGAATTGATGAATTCTGTCATGACTGCCAAATTCGTTTGCATCAAAATCCATTGCGTATTCTTGATTGTAAAAAGGACCGCGACCACGAACTGATGGCAACGGCACCATCCATTCAAGATTACTTAAATGAAGAATCACGGACTTATTTTGAAAAAGTAAAACAATACTTAACCGATCTAGGCATTGAATATGTCGTCGATCCGAACTTAGTGCGCGGTCTTGATTATTACAATCACACTGCCTTTGAGATTATGAGTAATGCAGAAGGCTTTGGCGCGATCACAACATTAGCCGGCGGCGGCCGTTATGATGGACTTGTTGAAGGAATTGGCGGTCCTGAATCACCAGGTATCGGCTTTGCGATGAGTATTGAACGTTTCCTATCAGCGATTGATGCAGAGAAGATTGAGCTTCCTGTTCAAGACGGCATTGATTTATACATTGCGGCATTAGGAGATCAAGCAAAAGATTATGCTGTTGGCTTATTGAATCGCTTAAGAAAAGAAGGCATTTCAAGTGAAATGGACTATACAGGGAAAAAGCTAAAAGCACAATTTAAAGCCGCAGACCGCTCGAAAGCCAAGTTTATTGCAGTTCTTGGTGAAGATGAGCTGGCGCAGCAAATTGTAAACGTAAAAGATACGACAACGGGTGAACAAATTGAAGTGAAGCTTGATGAGCTGATTCAAATGATGAAAGCCCACCAGAAAGCGTAAAGAAGGAGTGGAATGTTTGTGTTTGGTAGAACTTTTTATTGTGGAGAAGTAACAGAAGACCAAATCGGTCAAACCGTTGTATTAAAAGGATGGGTACAAAAACGTCGTGACCTTGGCGGATTAATCTTTATTGACCTGCGTGATCGTACAGGCATTGTGCAAGTTGTCTTTCATCCAGACCAATCAAAAGAGGCGCTTGAGACAGCAGAATCGATTCGGAATGAATATGTCCTTGATATTAAAGGGACAGTGGTCGCAAGAGAAGAAGCCACGATCAACCCAAATTTAAAAACAGGCAAAATTGAAATTCAAGTCGACACAGTCACTGTTTTAAATGAAGCCAAGACGCCTCCATTTGTGATTTCTGATCAAGCAGATGAGGTATCAGAAGATGTGCGCTTAAAATACCGCTACCTAGATCTTCGCCGCCCTGCGATGTTTGAAACGATGAAAATGCGACATGAAGTCACAAAAGCATTCCGCCATTTCTTAGATGATCACGGATTTCTAGACATTGAAACGCCAATTTTAACAAAAAGTACGCCAGAAGGTGCACGTGACTATCTTGTGCCAAGCCGTGTACACGAAGGAGAATTCTATGCGCTGCCGCAGTCTCCGCAATTATTTAAACAATTGCTTATGGTGTCTGGGATGGACCGCTACTATCAAATCGCTCGCTGCTTTAGAGATGAAGACTTGCGTGCTGACCGTCAGCCGGAATTTACACAAGTCGATATTGAAATGTCCTTTATGAGCCAAGAAGACATCATGACGCTTGCTGAAGAGATGATGGCAAAGGTGATGAAAGATGTCAAAGGCGTTGACCTGACATTGCCATTACCTCGTATGACGTACGATGAAGCGATGAATTCCTATGGTTCTGACAAGCCAGATACCCGATTTGACATGAAGCTTGTCAACATTTCAGACACGGTAAAAGACTCAGATTTCAAAGTCTTCAGCGGTGCTGTAAACAATGGCGGAGCTGTCAAAGCCATTAATGTCAAAGGGGCTGCAGCAAACTACTCAAGAAAAGACATCGATGCACTTGGTGCATTTGCAGCGAACTATGGTGCAAAAGGTCTTGCTTGGCTAAAAGCTGAAGGGACAGAGTTAAAAGGACCAATCGCTAAATTCTTTGATGAGTCAAAACAAGCAGAATTAAAAGAACAGCTTCAAGTGGAAGAAGGCGACCTTTTACTCTTTGTTGCAGATAAGACGTCTGTTGTCCATGATGCGCTTGGCGCACTTCGTTTAAAACTTGGCAAAGAGCTTAAACTCATCGATGAGTCTGTCTTCAATTTCTTATGGGTTGTCGACTGGCCGCTGCTTGAAAAAGATGAAGAAGAAGGCCGCTTCTATGCTGCCCACCATCCTTTCACAATGCCAGTTCGGGATGATCTTGAATTAATTGAAACAAGTCCAGAAGATATGAAAGCTCAAGCGTATGATCTTGTGCTGAACGGCTATGAGCTTGGCGGAGGTTCTATTCGTATTTTTGAAAAGGACATTCAAGAGAAAATGTTTGGTTTACTTGGCTTTTCTAAAGAAGAAGCGTACGATCAGTTCGGCTTCCTTCTTGATGCATTTGAGCATGGTGTGCCTCCGCACGGCGGAATTGCGCTTGGACTTGACCGCTTAGTGATGCTGCTTGCCGGCCGATCTAACCTAAGAGATACCATTGCGTTCCCGAAAACGGCAAGTGCAAGCTGTGTTCTCACAGATGCTCCTGGCACTGTAAGCACAGCGCAGCTAGATGAACTGAGTTTGGCTATTAAAACAAAAGTAAAACAGTAAAATAGGCGCATGTTTATAGGCATGTAAACGCTTGAAAAAGGGACATGCCTATGATATGCTTTCATCAACTAATAAATAAAGTCCTGATACGTACGGTGGTTACCTAGTTTTGACCGAACATTTTTTTCTACGGGAGCTTGCCTTTCCTTTCTGCATAAATGCCTCTTCTGAGGACTTATAAAGTGAGGAAGAAAGCACCCACCTGCATGGTGCGGGGTTCAAAACGAAGGAAAAGCTGGCGGCGTGATCGGGACTTTTTTGTGTTTTTTTCTATTTGAGAAGGATGACGGAGAACGCTGAATATGATATGATTCTTTCGATTCATTTTAAATAAAGGTGGAGTGAGGCACTTGTTACATCAGTTTTCAAGAAACGAGCTTGCCATTGGCAAGGAAGGCTTAAATATATTAAAAAGCAGTACAGTTGCAGTGCTTGGAGTAGGCGGCGTAGGTTCTTTTGCAGTAGAAGCCCTTGCTCGTTCAGGTGTTGGCCGTATTGTTCTTGTTGATAAAGATGATATTGATATTACAAATGTAAATAGGCAGCTGCCAGCTTTGCTATCAACGGTTGGTCAGCCTAAAGTTGACTTAATGCAGTCAAGAATTGCTGACATCAACCCAGAATGTGAAGTTGTTGCGCTCAAAATGTTCTATACAGAAGAAACATATGAACAATTCTTTGAGTATCCACTTGATTATGTCATTGATGCATCAGATACAATTCATTATAAAATTCATTTAATGAAAGAGTGCCTGAAACGCGATGTGAACATTATTTCGAGTATGGGTGCTGCAAATAAAACAGATCCGACACGTTTTAAAATTGATGACATCTCGAAAACACATACAGACCCAATTGCGAAAGTCGTCAGAACACGCCTGCGGAAGGAAGGCATTCGTAAGGGAATTGAAGTTATTTTCTCTGATGAAAGTCCGATTGTCATTCGTGAAGATGTGAGAAAAGAAGTTGGAAATGATGAAGCGAAAATTCGTAAGGCACAAATGCCGCCATCATCCAATGCGTTTGTTCCATCTGTGGCTGGACTGATCATGGGTGGTCATGTCATTATGAAACTGTTAAAAGATATTCCGATTACACGTGTGAAAGATAAATAAACAGCCCGCCTGCTAATATGCAGGGGGCTTTTTTTATTTCTGGCGTTTTAAATTCTCATAG
Organism: Bacillus sp. AK25; assembly: GCF_048270685.1. Taxonomy (NCBI): domain Bacteria; kingdom Bacillati; phylum Bacillota; class Bacilli; order Caryophanales; family Bacillaceae; genus Bacillus; species Bacillus sp. AK25. The sequence continues at coordinate 2,371,100 of NZ_JBLUWC010000001.1, read as the reverse complement.
ACCTGTTTCAATGCACCTTCAAATTTCCCGGTTTGCTTCGGTAAATAATATTGCTTGTTTTTCAGCGGGTCAGGTAAATATTGCTGCTTCACCCAGCCATTTTCATAATCGTGCGGATATAAGTAATCGGCGCCCCTTCCAAGTGCTGCTGCTCCTTTATAGTGGGCATCTTTTAAATGAACAGGAACTTCACCAATTTTCCCCGTGCGAATATCATGCAGTGCCGCATCAATCGCTTGGTAAGCGGAGTTTGACTTTGGAGAAAGACACAGTTCAATCACGGCATTAGCGAGTGGAATTCGTGCTTCTGGAAAACCAACTCTCTCAGCTGTTTGAACAGCGCTTAACACACGTGGACCTGCCTGCGGACTGGCTAGGCCAATATCTTCATAAGCCATCACAAGTAATCGTCTCGAAATGCTTTCAAGGTCTCCCGCTTCAATGAGTCTTGCAAGGTAATGAAGCGCAGCATCTGCGTCAGACCCTCTAATGGATTTTTGAAAAGCCGAGAGGACATCATAATGGGCATCACCGTTTTTATCATGCGAGAAGCTCTTTTTTTGTAAACATTCTTCTGCTGCAGCTAGAGTGATCGTGATCTGTCCAGAATCATCCGCTTTTGTCGATAAGACGGCTAGTTCAAGCGCATTTAAAGCGGAACGCACATCTCCTCCGCATCCATTTGCAAAATGATTCATTGCCTCCTCATCAACTTTGACCGAATAACCGCCAAGCCCGCGATGTTCATCCTGTAAAGCCCGAGATAATGCAGTTTTAATTTGCTCTGTTTCCAGCGGCTTCAGCTCAAATATTTGTGTCCGGCTGCGGATGGCTGGGTTAATCGCATGATACGGATTAGCTGTTGTCGCGCCAATTAAAATGATCATGCCATTTTCTAAATACGGAAGAAGGAAATCCTGCTTCCCTTTATCGAGTCTGTGAACTTCGTCTAAAATCAAGATGACCTGACCACTCATTTTCGCTTCAGCGGCGACAGCTTCCATATCTTTTTTGTTATGAATCACCGCATTCAATGTACGGAAGGCAATGCTTGTACTGCCAGCGATTGCAGTTGCAATCGATGTTTTGCCGATTCCCGGCGGTCCGTATAAAATCATCGAGGACAAATGTTTTGCCTCGACCATTCGTCTAATAATTTGACCTTCTCCAACGAGATGCTCCTGCCCAATAATGTCTCCAATATGACTTGGGCGCATCCGATACGCTAAAGGTTTCATGATTATCTCTCCTAAAGCAATGTCTTGTTTGTATAGAGTACCGAAATTTCTTCAAATAGAAAAGGGATGCGTCCTCGTTTTGAGCTCAGAACCCGCAAATGAAAGTTGGCTAAAAGTATGATATAATTGCTTTTGGTCTATATAAGCGTATATGAAATCAGAAAAATAATTGATGACATAGAAATAGAAAACGCAGAGGTGTTTAACTTGAAAATTTCTACTAAAGGCAGATATGGTCTGACGATCATGATCGAATTAGCCAAAAAACATGGCGAAGGCCCTACATCATTAAAATCAATCGCTCAAAACAATGATTTGTCTGAGCATTATTTAGAGCAGCTTGTATCACCACTTCGCAATGCACGTCTTGTGAAAAGTATCCGAGGAGCGTATGGCGGCTATGTGCTTGCCCATGAGCCAAACGAGATTACAGCCGGTGATATTATTCGTGTATTAGAAGGACCTATTAGTCCTGTTGAAGTGATCGAAAACGAAGAGCCAGCAAAGCGTGCACTTTGGATTCGTATTCGTGATGCAGTAAAAGACGTACTAGACAATACAACTCTTGAAGACTTAGCAAGCTATAAAGATGATGAGGATCAAGAGGCGTATATGTTCTATATTTAGATCAGAGGTGTACCGGAAATGGAACGTATCTATTTAGATCATGCAGCCACAACGCCGATGGATCAGCGAATTGTGGACAAGATGATGCCATACTTTACAGAGATATTTGGCAATCCCTCTAGTATTCATTCATATGGGCGCGAGGCAAGAAAGTGGCTCGATGAAGCAAGGGAAGTCATTGCAGGAGAATTACACTGTAAGCAACAGGAGATCATCCTCACAAGCGGTGGAACAGAGGCAGACAACTTGGCCATTACAGGTGTGGCAATGGCAAGGCAGCATGAAGGAAAACATATCATCACAACAAAAACTGAGCATCATGCAGTGCTGCATACATGCGAACGCTTAGAGCAGCTTGGTTTTGATGTGACGTATTTAGATGTGGATCACACTGGAATGATTCATCTTGATCAATTAAAACAAGCATTAAGAGACGATACAATTCTTGTGACCATCATGTACGGCAATAATGAAACGGGTGTGATCCAGCCAATCAAAGAAATTGGTCAACTTTTGCATGATCACGCTGCTCATTTTCATACAGACGCTGTACAGGCATTTGGGACAATATCAATTGATGTCACAGAACTTCATATCGACCTCTTATCTGCGTCCGGTCATAAACTAAATGGCCCGATGGGAACAGGCTTTTTATACGTCAATGAGCGTGTAAAACTTTCTCCGCAGCTATTCGGAGGAGAACAAGAGAGAAAACGCCGTGCTGGCACTGAAAATGTGGCGGGAATCATTGGACTTGCAGAAGCAGTTCAATTAACAAAGCAAAATAGAAGAGAAAAAGCAGTGCATTATGGTAAGCTCAAAGAAGCGATGCTGCAAGTATTCGAAGAGGAATCACTCAATTTCTCTATCAATGGACATCCGAAAGAGACATTGCCGCATATTTTAAATGTCCACTTCCCGGGCGTTTCTATTGAATCGTTACTTGTGAACTTAGATATGGAAGGGATTGCTGTTTCAAGCGGGTCAGCATGTACGGCTGGATCTGTCCTTCCTTCGCACGTATTAAGCGCCATGTATGGTGAAGAAGCAAAAGAACTGACATCCTCAGTCAGAATTAGCTTCGGTCTTGGAAATGAAGAGGAACATGTGAAGCAGGCGGCGCATAAGATAGCGGCTGTCGTCAAACGCCTAGCCAAATAAATGCTCCCCTTTTGTTCGTGTGTGAAAAATGAAACAGCAGGCACCTGAAGAACGAAACGCGCACGTTGTTTCATTGAAATTGGAGTTGATGAAGATGACAAAAAGACCTGAAGACACAAGAGTTGTGGTCGGCATGTCCGGAGGCGTCGATTCATCAGTTGCTGCGCTCATGTTAAAGGAGCAAGGCTATGATGTGATCGGCATATTTATGAAAAACTGGGATGACACAGATGAAAATGGTGTATGTACAGCAACGGAGGACTATGAGGATGTCATTCGTGTTTGTAACCAGATTGGAATCCCATATTATGCAGTAAATTTCGAGAAACAGTATTGGGACAAAGTGTTTCAATATTTTCTTGATGAATATAAAGCAGGTAGAACGCCGAATCCAGATGTCATGTGTAATAAAGAAATTAAGTTCAAAGCATTTCTTGAGCATGCATTGTCGCTTGGAGCGGATTATTTGGCAACAGGCCACTATGCCCGTGTCGACAGAACCGGCGATGAAGTGAAAATGCTAAGAGGTCTTGATACAAACAAAGACCAAACTTATTTCTTGAATCAGCTGACTCAAGAACAACTTGATAAAGTGTTGTTCCCAATCGGCGATTTAGAGAAAAAAAGAGTGCGTGAATTAGCGAAAGAAGCAGAGCTCGCAACAGCAACGAAAAAAGATTCTACGGGCATCTGCTTTATAGGGGAAAGAAACTTTAAAACGTTCCTTAGCCAATATTTGCCTGCACAGCCCGGTGTGATGCAGACAATGGACGGAGAAGTAAAAGGTGAACATGATGGACTCATGTATTACACGATCGGTCAACGCCAAGGACTTGGCATTGGCGGAAGCGGTGATCCGTGGTTTGTTGTTGGGAAGGACTTAGAGAAAAATATCTTATTTGTTGAACAAGGCTTCCACAATCCGCTTTTATACTCTGAAAGTATTTCAGCTGTTAACATCAGCTGGACTCGTCCTCATATTGTCGGTGAAAACGGTGAACTCACATGCACAGCGAAATTCCGATACCGTCAAGAAGACCATCATGTAAAAGTCAAAATGACAGGTGAGCAGGAAGCAATGGTGATCTTTGATGAACCCGTTCGTGCTGTCACTCCAGGACAAGCTGTTGTTTTTTATGATGGCGAAGAATGTCTTGGCGGCGGGACCATTGACGATGTCTTTAAAGATGGCCAAAAGCTATCGTATGTGTAACATGTGTTAAAAACCTCAACGTCGCTGTTGAGGTTTTTTAATGAAAGGATGAAGAGAGCGAATGAATCATAACGAAATCGGTATTGAAGCTTTAAATCAGGGGAACATCGAACAGGCAGCTGAAGCTTTTACGAAAGCCATTGAAGAAAGCCCAAAGGACCCGGTTCCATATATTAACTTTGCGAATTTACTTTCAAGTGTTCATGAATTTGAACGTGCATTGAACTTCTTTCAAAAAGCCATTGAACTTGATCATACAGCAGCTGCAGCCTATTACGGAGCAGGAAATGTCTATACGATGAAAGAAGACTTTATGAAAGCGAAAGACTATTTTGAGCAAGCACTACAAGCTGGAATGGAAAACAGTGATTTGTTTTATATGTTAGGGCAGACACTGATGAAATTAGAACAGCCAAAGCTTGCGATGCCTTATCTTCAGCGTGCAGTTGAGCTAAACGAAGAAGATAACGAAGCAAGATTTCAATTTGGCATGTGCTTAGCGAATGAACATCTGCTGGAAGAAGCTGTCGCAGTCTTTACTGAAGTGATTACGCGAGATCCGCAGCATGCAGACGCCTTTTATAATGCAGGCGTTGCGTATGCGTATTTAGAGAAAAAGGACGAAGCGCTTGAAATGCTAGGAAAAGCCATTGAGGTGCAGCCTGATCATATGCTTGCATTGCATGCGCAAAAGCTGATTCAAGAGGCAGAATAACCGGAAGGAGGGAAGACCTGTGCAGGAACATCCAGATCAAATGAAGCTTGAAGACGAACCGTTTTTAAAAGGGACGGTTCAAGCCGTTATTTTCCATAACGAAAGTAATTTATACTCGGTGTTAAAAGTAAAAGTCATTGAAACATCAGAGAATTTAGAGGAAAAAACAGCATCTGTCACAGGCTACTTCCCAGCGCTTCATGAGGAGGAAACCTACACCTTCTATGGCAAGGTCACAAGTCATCCGAAGTTTGGCGAGCAGTTTCAAGCCACTCATTTTCAAAAGGAAGTCCCTACAACAAAGCAAGGCATCATTCATTATCTCTCTAGTGACTTGTTTGAAGGGATTGGAAAAAAGACGGCGGAAGAAATCGTCGGCAAGCTTGGCAATCAGACGCTTCATCAAATTATGCGTGATCCGTCTGTTTTGTATGACGTCCCTCGCCTGTCAAAAAAGAAGGCAGATAAGCTGGCTGCCGCACTTCAGGAGCATCAAGGGCTTGAGCAAATCATGATCAGCCTGAATCAATATGGCTTTGGTCCTCAGCTTAGTATGAAGATTTACCAAGCGTACGAGAGTGAAACGTTGCAGAAAATTGAAGAAAATCCTTATCAGCTCGTCAAAGACGTCGAGGGGATTGGATTTATTAAAGCAGATGAACTTGGCGCTAGAACAGGGATATCTGGAAATGATCCAGAACGCATTCGTGCAGCCCTTTTGTATACCGTTGAGACAGCAAGCCTGCAAGACGGTCATACGTACATACAAACGAAAGATCTGATCATCGAAACCCGTAAATTGCTGAATCAAACCGGCAATGACTACAAAGTGACTGAAATGGACGTTGCCAATCAGATCATTGCCCTTGGTGAAGGGAAAGACATGATCATTGAAGATGATCGCTGTTATCATCCGTCGCTCTTTTATGCGGAACAAAGTGTTGCAAAACGCATTCAAAAAATTGTCGCTCAAACGGAATATGCAGATCAATTTCCTGAATCAGAATTTCTGCTCGCACTCGGTGAACTGGAGGAACGGCTTGGTGTCCAGTATGCACCAACCCAAAAAGAAGCCATTCAAAAGGCACTCATGTCTCCAATGCTGCTTTTAACAGGCGGACCGGGTACAGGGAAAACGACGGTCATTAAAGGGATTGTCGAGCTTTACAGCGATCTTCACGGCGTATCTCTTGACCCGGGTGATTATAAAAAGGATGAAGCATTTCCGTTCGTGCTTGCCGCACCAACAGGACGTGCTGCGAAACGAATGACAGAATCCACTGGACTGCCTGCTGTGACCATTCACCGGCTGCTAGGCTGGAATGGATCAGAAGGCTTCTCACATGATGAAGACCAGCCGATTGAAGGAAAGCTTGTCATCATTGATGAATCGAGTATGCTGGATATTTGGCTGGCGAACCATTTGTTTAAGGCGATCCCAGATCATATTCAAGTCATTATGGTTGGAGACGAACATCAACTTCCATCTGTCGGACCTGGTCAAGTGTTAAGAGACCTGCTTGCGTCACAAGCTATACCGGCAGTTACACTAACTGATATTTACCGGCAGGCAGATGGTTCAACAATTGTTGAGCTTGCGCATGATATGAAAAATGGTGTTTTGCCAAAGGATATTACTGCACGCTCGAAGGATCGATCCTTTATTCAATGCTCTAGTGACCAAATGAAAGAAGTCATCGAGAAAGTGGTCAGCAATGCTGCTCAAAAGGGTTATTCAGCAAAGGACATTCAAGTACTTGCCCCGATGTATAAAGGAAAAGCAGGCATTAATGAACTGAATAAAATGCTTCAGCAAATTTTGAATCCTAAAAAGCCAAAAGGAAGAGAAATTCCTTTTGGTGATGTCGTCTACCGGACAGGTGATAAGGTACTTCAGCTTGTCAATCAGCCCGAGAATAACATTTTTAATGGAGATATTGGCGAAATTGTCTCGATCTTTTATGCGAAAGAAAACACGGAAAAAGAAGATATGGCGGTCATCTCCTTTGATGGAAATGAAATCACGTTTACGAAAAAAGATTTTCATCAATTTACACACGCTTATTGTTGCTCGATTCATAAATCCCAGGGCAGTGAATTCCCAATCGTGGTGCTGCCAGTCGTGAGAAGTTATTATCGAATGCTTCGAAGAAATTTGCTCTACACGGCCATTACACGAAGTAAAAAGTTTTTAATTTTGTGCGGCGAGGAATCAGCATTAGAGTGGGGCGTGAAAAATAATGAAGACTCCCTCAGACAAACGTCTTTAACCATGCGTCTTACTGAAACGGGAGAAATCATGGACGCTGAGCTAGCAGCCCTCCAAAAAGAACTTCCTTTCAGCGTACACGATGCCAATATCGGCATGGAGGGAATCACCCCGTTTGATTTTATGCAAGAGTAAATGGCTTCCATGGAAGCCATCATATTGTTAAACAAAGGGCTAAAATGAACTTGATTTTAGCCCTTTGTTTTTTTCAGCGTGAAAGAAAACCTTTGCAGTCTAGGAAGGACGAGTACTGGCGCGGAACGAATTTGACATTCGTGTGCACCAGCACGCAGGACTGACAAAGAATGCGAGGGTTTGTCTACACGCTGATGGCTTCCTTCATGGAAGCCATTTCTTCGTATGAGTCATAGAGGAAACGCACACGATAAGACTGTTCCGAAAAGGTGGTTGATCACATTTTGAGAACATGTCGAGAGCTTGAAGGACTGACGATCTATACAGACGAGCTGTCTCATTCACTTGGATCGATCAAAGATATTTGCTTTTTAGCCGGCGGCAGCTGCGGAGGATATGTATTAGATGGGAAAAAGAAAGACTGTGCTTTCATTCCATTCTCAGCTGGTGACAAACTGACAGACAAAGGTCTATATGTGAGCTACCAGAAGGGAGTCGAAAAAGATGCCTCCGCCCCATCCTTCTTCTTTTCGAAATTAAAAAAGAAAATGATCCGCACGCCAGATGGTGAAACATTAGGTGTTTTGGAAGATGTATACTTTTGCATGAATTCGGGCACAATCGTAGCATATGAACTTTCGGACGGCTTCTTTACAGAGCTATCAGGGATTCGAAAGCAGCTGCATGCTGCCGGAACCTTGATGGATGTTCAAAAGGAAGCACTTGTTCTAAACCGAACGTAAAGAGGTGCTGAATATGCTCATTTGCCCAAATTGCAAATGTAAAGACATCGGAAAAATTGGGGTCAATCAATATTATTGCTGGGGCTGTTTTATTGAATTGACACTGTCAAAAGGCAAAATATCTACTCACCAAGTGGAGGAAGACGGTACACTAAGCAGTTTAGACGACCTGTTTAGTGACGATGAACGTTCAATTCAACTATAAGTGTTAAGGGGGAATTTCGAATGGGCAAAATGACTTCTTCACTATTAACGCTTGGTGCAGGTGCACTCGCATATCACTTTGCAAGTCGATATGATATGCCATCTAAGCGGGATATGAAAAAGATGAGAAAACGAGTTATGCGAATGCTTTAAACAAAAAGGGACATCCACCATGAGCGGATGTCCTTTTTTTATGCTTGCCTGTACTCTAATCTCCGTGCAAGTATAGACAAGCTGAAGTTGACAACAAAATACATCATGGCCGCCAAGAGGAAAATAGGAAGTAAATAAGATTGGCTTTGACCATTTAAAATCTGCGCGTGATGCAATAACTCTGGAAGGGCAATCACAACGGCAAGCGATGTATCTTTTAAAAGAGAAATAAATTGACTGACAATCGGCGGTACCATTCGGCGTAACGCCTGTGGCATGATAATCATTTTTAATGTTTGAATATAGGTTAAACCAGAGGATCTGGCCGCTTCGATTTGTCCCTTATCAATTGATTTTAACCCACTGCGAATGATTTCTGACAGCATGGCGGATTCAAACACGGTTAAAGCCGCAATGGCAGAGGCGGTGATGCTCAGCTTAATGCCGATTTCAGGCAGGGCGAAATACGTAAAAAAGATGATCAGCAAAAGCGGTAGGTTCCGAACAGTTTCAACAATGGCCGCAAGCACCTTTGATAAAATAGGGATTTGTGCGAACCTCAATGTGCCAACGACTAATCCGATGATAAAGCTTAAAATGATGGAGATAAAAGCCACTTTTAAGGTGACAGCAAATCCTTCAAGTAAAAAGGCGAGATGATCGGGCTGGTAGGCACCTATAAAATCCATTGTGTTTCCTCCTTTCTAGTGGCTTCGGGCTAATCTTTTTTCTAAATAACCAACGCCTAGACTAAGCGGAATGGTCAATATAAGATAGAACATGGCAACAAAGATGTATACATCAAATGTCACAAACGTTCTCGAAGCGATAAGGTCTCCTTGGTACATCAGATCAAACCCTGCAATGACACCTAAAATAGACGAGTTTTTCACAAGGTTGATAAACTGATTCCCAAGTGGTGGAATGACAATTTTGATGGCCTGCGGCAGAATAATATATCGCATCGTTCCGCCATATGACAGACCAGAAGCTCTAGCTGCTTCCATTTGTCCAAGCGGTACAGCTTGTATACCTGCACGAATGGCTTCAGCGATAAAAGCAGACGTATAAATGGAGAGGGCAATGGTTCCTGCTGTAAAGCCATCTGCCACAATGCCAAGTACCGGTAAACCAAAAAAGAACACAAAGGTGATCAATAATAACGGAATATTCCGAATAAATTCCACATAAGCCGTCCCTAACCAGTTGAGCGGCCTTAGTGGCGCAATTCTCATGATGGCAATGAGTGTACCGATGAAAAAGCTTCCAATCAACGCAATGACACTTGCACCAATCGTATATTTAAACCCTTCTAAATAAAGATGGAAGTTCTCAGTTAAAATGGAAAACCGCAGCAATCAGTTCACTTCCTTCCTAATCAACAGAGGAGCCGGCAAGCGGCTCTCCTGAGGGTGTTGAGGTTGATCGAGTCAATTGATTATTCTTTGATCCATTTTTTATGAATCTTGTCATACTCTCCATTGTCTTTTAATGCCTTTAACGCTTTATTAATGGCTTCTGTTAATTCTTCATCGCCTTTTTTCACAGCAATGCCATATGGTTCATCGGTAAATGTTCCGCCAACGACTTCATAATTTGAATCTTCGTCTGCCATGCCAAATAAAATCGCATTATCAGTTGTCAGAACTTGCCCTTGATTTGATTTTAAGGCTGTAAAGGCTTCTTGATAATTTTCAAACTCCAAAACGGATGCTTCTGGTGCTTTTTCGCGAATGTTATGAGAAGAAGTGGACCCTTTCACTGCAAGCACCTTCGTACCTTTTTTAAGATCATCAATCGATTGAATGTCGCTGCCTTTTTTCACAAGCAGTGATTGTCCTGCTTCAAAGTATACGTCTGAGAAATTGACCTCTTTTTTACGCTCTTCTGTGATCGTCATTGTGGCAACAATGGCATGAATATCGCCTTTTTGCAGTAAAGGAATCCTTGTTTTAGATGTCACTTCTTTAAATTCTGCTTTTCCTTCATCACCGAGCATTTCTTTAGTGATCGCTTTTGCGATATCAATATCAAACCCTTCGATATCCCCACTGCTAGGATTTTTTAGACCAAATAAACGAGTATCATTTTTCACACCGAAAACGATTTTTTTGTCTTTCTTAATGGCTTCTAATGAGCTGCCTTGTTTTGCATCGGTTGAGCCTTTCTCGGCAGAGCCGCAGGCAGCGAGAGCGATCATACAGCAAGTCATCAACAGTAATAGGCCAAAGCGTTTCATTTTTTTCATCAAATTCATTCCCCCTAGTGATTTAAAATACGGCTTAAAAAGAGCTGAGCGCGTTTCTCGCGCGGTTTTTCATAAAAGGCAGCTGGTGTAGATTCTTCAAGAATTCTTCCTTCATCAATAAACACAATACGGTCTGCGACTTCACGGGCAAACCCCATCTCGTGTGTGACAACGACCATTGTCATTCCTTCCCTTGCCAGCTGTTTCATCACATCTAGCACCTCACCGATCATCTCTGGATCAAGAGCTGATGTTGGTTCATCGAAAAGCATGACCTCAGGTTTCATTGCAAGTCCCCTTGCGATTGCCACACGCTGCTGCTGTCCTCCTGAGAGTCTAGAAGGGTAGGTGTCTGCTTTTTCAGGAATGCCAACTTTATTTAAATAAAATTCAGCTGTTTCCTTTGCTTCTTCTTTGCTCACTTTTTTAACCTTCATCGGCGCAAGCATAATGTTTTCAAGCACCGTCTTATGCGGATAAAGATGGAAGTGCTGAAACACCATCCCGATATTTTGCCTGATGAGATTGATGTTGGTTTTCGGATGCTGAACAGACACTTGATTGACAAGGACTTTTCCTTCATCAATGCTTTCAAGACGATTGATACATCTGAGCATCGTGCTTTTTCCAGACCCTGAAGGACCGATGATCACAACAACCTCACCTTTTTGAATATGTAGGTTAATGTCCTTAAGTACATGGAACTGGCCGTAATGCTTGTTGACTTCTTCGAATGTGATCATGAAGAACCTCCTCTTCTAATGATTGAGCTAAAGCGGATTCTAGCATAAATGAGGCAAAAATAAGAAAATAATGGAATGTTTTCTAACGAGATTTTACAGTAAACAGTGACTTTGGATGGAGCCGTATGTTTCATGTGTATTCATTTTTAACAAAGTTAGGACAAATTTTATTTACATGGATAATTGCAGAAGTTGGTCAAACAATAAGAAGAGAGGTGAAAAAGGTGAAGAAACGTCCGATCGAGTTTCTAATATATGCTGCAGGTGTACTGCTTGTCCTTGCGTCTTTACTCATTTTGGTTCAGCTCGACGAGTTATGGATGCCTATTTTTTTATTGCTTAAAGCGGTTTTGATCCCGCTTCTTATCGCTATTTTTATTTCTTATCTTCTTTATCCAATTGTTGAAAGACTACATAAGCGGGGTTTGCCAAGGACGGTCAGTCTCTTATTGATATATGTGCTGTTTTTTGGCGGCATTGGTTTGGCTGTGTATAAAGGGGCACCGGTTTTAATCGCTCAGTTAAATGAATTGTCGGAGCAAATTCCCATGCTTGCCGAAACGTATAATGGTGCTTTATCACATGTTCATCGTCATACAAGCCACTGGCCTGATGGACTACATGAACGGCTGGATCGTTTTATTGTCCAATCTGAGACGTATGCCGCAAATGGGGCAGAGCGGATGATTCTAAGCTGTAAAGTACTGCTTGATTACGCCTTAGTTGCTGCACTTATTCCGTTTCTTGTTTTTTATATGGTGAAAGATATGAACACGATGAAGCGGGCAGCATGGTATTTAACCCCGCCAAGCTTCCGAAAAAGGGGACATGCCTTTGTGAAAGCAGTGGATGACTCACTTGGGGATTATATTAGAGGGCAATTGCTTGTCTGTTCTTTAATTGGGGGAGCTGCTGCCATTGTTCTTTGGCTGTTCCATATTCCATATCCGCTTGTACTAGGTATGTTAATCGGCGCAACGAATGTTATTCCGTATTTTGGCCCGATTATTGGAGCGATTCCAGCTGTCTTCATCGCTTTTACCATCTCAGTGAAGTCAGTGATCATTGTGCTAATTACAGTAGCCGTGCTTCAATTTTTAGAAAGCAATGTACTGAGTCCGATCATTGTCGGGAGAAGCCTGCATATGCATCCTGTCGTAATCATGCTGGTGTTACTCGCTGGAGGTGAGCTGTTTGGCTTGATTGGGATGATTTTAGCCGTGCCGTCCGCAGCCATTATGAGGGTCATTATTGTGCAATATATTCACATGAGACGAAGCGTTCATTGACAAGACGAGCCGAGTTGTCTATAATAATTTCGATTCATACATATTGAATTCAATGACGGACCCGAGTACGTTAAAAAGCTGTTGCAGAGAGAGGCTTTGTTTGCTGAGAAAAGCCTTATCAGACCTTTAACAGAAGCTAGTCCCGAGTGCAGATAAACACTGCCGCTCTCTTCCGGCGTTATCGGATGTGAAGGTGATAGACGCATATGTCTATAATCAGGGTGGTACCGCGAGAGCATCTCGTCCCTGTGTAAGTAGTTTTTTGCTTGCATAGGGCGGGATGTTTTTTCGTTTGTGTGAAGATTGAGAATAAAAAAGGGAGGATTTATGATGAAAACTTTAACTTCAGCTCAAGTACGTCAAATGTTTTTAGATTTTTTTAAAGAAAAAGGACATGCTGTCGAACCGAGTGCGTCCCTCGTACCGCATGACGATCCAACACTTTTATGGATTAACAGCGGGGTGGCAACATTAAAGAAATACTTCGATGGCCGCGTCGTGCCTGAGAATCCGCGTATTTGCAACGCACAAAAATCAATTCGTACAAATGACATTGAAAATGTAGGGAAAACAGCACGCCATCATACGTTTTTTGAAATGCTGGGCAACTTCTCTATTGGAGACTATTTCAAAGAAGAGGCAATCGAATGGGCTTGGGAATTCCTCACAAGTGACGAGTGGATTGGCTTTGATCCGAATCTGTTATCTGTCACGGTACATCCAGAGGATGAAGAAGCGTATGTTCTTTGGAGAGATAAAATGGGTGTCCCTGAGGAACGAATTATTCGTCTAGAGGGCAACTTCTGGGATATTGGCGAGGGGCCAAGTGGTCCGAATACAGAAATTTTCTATGATCGCGGCGAAGCATATGGCAACGACATGAACGACCCTGAATTATATCCAGGCGGAGAAAATGAACGTTATCTAGAAGTATGGAATCTTGTTTTTTCTGAATTTAACCATAATCCAGATGGTACATACACACCGCTTCCGAAGAAAAACATTGATACAGGAATGGGTCTTGAGCGTATGGTCTCTGTTATTCAAAACGTACCGACGAACTTTGATACAGACCTGTTCATGCCGATTATTCGTGCAGTAGAAACGATTTCTGGAGAAAGCTATGGGGAGTCAAAAGAAAAAGACACAGCATTTAAAGTCATTGCTGACCATATTCGTACTGTTGCCTTTGCCGTCAGTGACGGAGCGCTTCCTTCTAATGAAGGCCGAGGTTATGTGTTAAGACGTTTGCTGCGCCGTGCTGTGCGTTATGCAAAAACGATCCATATCCACCGTCCATTTATGTATGATCTAGTTCCAGTTGTTGCGGAGATCATGAAGGATTTCTATCCAGATGTTCAAGCAAAAGAAGAATTTATTGCAAAAGTGATCAAAAATGAAGAAGAGCGTTTCCATGAGACACTGAATGAAGGGTTAGCCATTTTATCAGAAGTGATCAAAAAAGAACGAGACAATGGCAGCTCACAAATTTCCGGTAAAGATGTATTTAAGCTTTATGACACATATGGATTCCCGGTCGAACTTACAGAAGAATATGCAGAAGATGAGAACATGACAGTCGATCGAGAAGGCTTCCAGCTAGAAATGGAGAAGCAGCGTGAACGTGCAAGAAATGCCAGACAAGATGTAGGTAGTATGCAGGTTCAAGGCGGGGCTTTAGGCGATATTAAAGCAGAAAGTACGTTTATTGGCTACGAAAATTTAACTGCAGATGCTCGTATTATCGAATTGCTTCAAAACGGTGAAATTGTCACAGAAGCTCACGAAGGGGAAACGGTGCAAATTTTATTAGATGAAACACCTTTCTATGCGGAAAGCGGCGGACAAGTGGCGGATAAAGGAACGTTAAAAAGTGCCGAAGCGATCATTGATATCAAAGATGTGAAAAAGGCGCCAAACGGCCAGCATGTCCACGAAGGAGTCGTCGTAAGTGGTACGGTTCAAAAAGGCATTGAAGTCACTGCAGAAGTCGAATCAGCGCTTCGAAAAGGCATTGTGAAAAATCACACAGCGACACATCTTTTGCACCAAGCGCTAAAAGATGTATTGGGCAGCCACGTTAACCAAGCGGGTTCACTTGTGAATGAAAACAGACTTCGCTTTGACTTTTCTCACTTTGGACAAGTAACAAAAGAAGAATTGTCACAAATTGAAAAAATCGTCAACGAAAAGATTTGGGAAGGCATTTCGGTTGCCATTGACCTGAAACCAATTGCTGAAGCAAAAGAAATGGGCGCAATGGCGCTGTTTGGCGAGAAGTATGGCGATATTGTCCGTGTGGTACAAGTGGGTGATTACAGCATCGAGTTATGCGGAGGCTGTCACGTTCAAAACACTGCAGAGATCGGATTGTTTAAAATTGCATCTGAATCGGGTATTGGTGCTGGAACACGCCGTATTGAGGCTGTAACAGGTAAAGGTGCTTATGAAGAATTAAATGATCAGCTTGCGATTTTAGAAAAGGCAGCTAATGAACTGAAATCAAATACAAAAGATGTACCAAAACGCATCGCTTCCTTGCAGGCTGATTTAAAAGAAGTTCAAAGAGAAAACGAATCACTTCTTGCGAAATTAAGTCAAGCAGAAGCTGGCTCTATTTTAGAAAAAGTCATCGAAGTTGGCGGAGTGAACGTGTTAACTGAAAAAGTAAACGCCAAAGACATGAACCATTTAAGAACGATGGTTGATGACTTAAAAGCGAAATTAGGTTCAGCTGTCATCGTACTTGGTGCCGTTCAAAATGGAAAAGTCAACATTTCAGCCGGTGTGACGAAAGACGTCATTGAAAAAGGTCTTCATGCAGGAAAACTTGTGAAGCAGGCAGCTGAAATTTGCGGCGGAGGCGGAGGCGGACGCCCAGATATGGCTCAAGCAGGCGGGAAACAGCCAGAAAAGCTTGAAGAAGCACTGGCAACTGTCGAAGAATCTGTCAAATCCGTTTTATAATCAGTCAATGTAGTGTAGAATAATGGTATTAGATGAGCGGTTAGAAAAAAGCTTGCTAGTAGAATGTTGGAAGAGAGGTGCAAGAAGCAGTGAGTTCATTTGATAAGACAATGAAGTTTAACTTCTCTGATGATTCAGCTGAAACCAATGTGAATGAAGTGCTCATAACAGTTTATGACGCACTCCAAGAAAAAGGATACAACCCGATCAATCAAATTGTCGGATACTTGCTGTCAGGCGACCCTGCTTATATTCCAAGACATCAGGATGCACGCAACCTAATTCGTAAACTAGAACGAGACGAATTAATTGAGGAATTGGTTAAATCGTACTTAGAGACACATAAAGAGGCGTAAAACATGAGAATTTTAGGCTTAGATTTAGGCACGAAAACCCTTGGTGTGGCAATCAGTGATGAAATGGGATGGACAGCTCAAGGGATTGAAACCATTAAAATTGATGAAGCAGGCGGAGATTTTGGTCTCAGCCGCCTGTCTGAGATCGTCTCGCAATATGGAACGGATAAAATTGTCCTTGGTTTTCCAAAAAATATGAACGGTACGGTCGGTCCAAGAGGCGAGGCCAGCCAATCATTTGCGAAAGTGTTAGAAAACACGTACAATGTTCCTGTTGTGCTTTGGGACGAGCGTCTGTCAACGATGGCAGCAGAAAAAATGCTCATCTCTGCAGATGTGAGCAGACAAAAGCGTAAAAAAGTCATTGATAAAATGGCGGCTGTTATGATCCTTCAAGGGTACTTAGACAGCTTAAATTAAAATGAGGTGAATCAAATGGAACACGGAGAAAAGCAAATTACAATCGTTGATGATAATGGAAATGAGCAGCTTTGCGAAGTACTATTTACTTTTGAAAGCGACCATTTTAACAAATCATATGTTCTTTACTACCCAATTTCTGAACAAGATAACGAAGAAATTGAAATTCATGCATCAAGCTTCACGCCAAACGAAGACGGTGAAGATGGCGAATTAGAGCCAATTGAAACGGATGAAGAGTGGGACATGATTGAAGAAACGTTAAATACGTTCTTAGATCAAGAAGACGAAGAAGAATAGAACGAATAAAAGGCCTGTGAAGCAGATGAGAGTTATCTGCATGATCACAGGCCTTTTTATTTATGGAAGCTTTGAAGTGATGGTTAACTTTTGATTATTTCGTTGTGCATTTTGAAAGTTAAGTAAATAAAGACCATGATCAAATGTTAAATGAAAATGATTTTCTTTCTTTAGGGAACCAATTTTTTTGATGGAATCGTTCTTCTTTTTAAGTATCGTGTAACCACTCTTTTTATGTTCATCTGTTTCGACGAAAAATCGATTATGATCATCAATCACGATCGATCCGATACCCGAGTCAGTGTTCTTAATTAGTTTAGATTGTTTTGTGTTTATGTCATAAAAGATTAATTGGCTTTTATTGATTGTTCCTTCCGAGTCAGTAAAAGCCTTCTCGTAAACAAATTGATGGTCGTTAATGAGTTGACTATTATTGATTAAACTTTGATTTAATGGGATTTTTTTAAGCGACTCAGTAGTCAGATTGTAAATGTATGCTTGCTGCTTTCCATTGTCTTTATTAAAAAAGAGAAGCTTATCATTGTGAACAGAGAGATGGGCGTTATTCATTGAGTCTAGTTTAAAGAGCTTTTTTGTCTGCTTTTTTTTGAGATCTTTCATATAAATATGAGTAGCATCCTTTTCTTCATCATGAGATATCCACACTGCACGATGACCTGTTAATTCAAGAGTGTCACTTAATGTCTCCGAAGTGTTATTCTTTTTGATCGACTCTATCTCTTGTGTGCTCAAATTCATGACGTAATAATTCATCTGTCCGCCTAATTCATCACTGTCAATCCAAACGACCCAGTCTTTATTAGCTTTTAAACCTTGAATGGAAGAACGCTCGAAAGTGGTTGTAAATAGTATGTTGCTTTTCTGTGTCTTTCTATTAAATTCAACTACTTTATTTGCCATCTTTGAAGGACTATGGTCATCTACACTTAAAAATAAACGATCTCCAATGGCTGAAACAGAGTTTGTCACAAGATAGTTGAGCATAGTTGTATGACCAAATTCTTTGTCCTCAATTTTAAACTCTATTTTATGATCTTCTGAAACGGTCTTTTTTTGACTACATCCGCCTAGATATAAAAGAGTTACTGAACCAATTAGTATCATTAAAATATAAAAGATTTTACGCAAAATGTGTTTCCTCCAGTATGTACTTTCACTAAGATATAGGTATTAATGAAATATATCCTTATCAAGAAAATAATAGCATTTAGTTAATCAGGAAATAAATAGATCTACAGTTAATTTAAGTTTAATTTAAAGACATGATGTTAATGCCGACATTCAATTTCAAGCCTAGAGGAATTAAAGTTTTATATTAAGTTAATTCTTTTTTACATTCATTATGTCAACTTTAAATTATTTTAAGTTGACATAATGAACTGTACCTTTTACTCTATTTTTAACAATGAATCGAGTGAGGGGTATGAAAATTGAAAATTCACGATATGATGCAAATGGCATTCATGACAGCAGTTATTGGGATGTTAGGATTGATTCCGCCTATTTTTCTTGCGTTTACACCTGTACCAATCACCTTACAAACCGCAGGTCTTTTGCTTGCTGGAGGGCTGTTAAAACCAAAGCAAGCGCTGATTAGTTTACTTCTGTTTCTTCTAATAGTGGCAGCAGGCGCACCTCTTTTATCTGGAGGGAGAGGCGGAATAGGGGTCTTTTTTGGGCCAAGCGGTGGTTTTTTACTTGCTTATCCAGTGGCTGCCTTTATGATCAGCCTGTGGCTGAACCGGCTGAAGAAAGTGACGGCCTTACGACTATTTTTGATCTATGCGGTATGCAGTATCGGGATATTATATATAAGCGGAATTCCCTTTCAAGCTATGATGATGCATATAAAGATCACGCAAGCAGCTCTGTTCAGCGTCATTTATTTACCGGGTGATCTGATCAAAGCAGGGATATGTGCCGTCTTCACGGTGAAAATCATTCAAGCGATGTCATATCGAAAAAGGGACTTACATAGAGGGAGGCGAGCAGTTTGATGAGAATGACGGAAAGCTATGCAGCTCATGCAAAAGTGAAGCCAGGTCAGATGGCGATCATAGATGAAAAAGAGAAGATCACTTATGAAGATTGGCATGAGCGTGTGCAGTCATCTGCACAATGGTTAAAAGAAACGCCTCATCAGCAAAAAAGAGTCGCTTTTTTAGTATCAAATGGTGTTCCGTTTCTCCAACTATTTGCTGGCGCAGCTTCTGCAGGATGGACAGCGGTGCCTCTTGATCCGCGGTGGAGTGACAAGGAATGCGCAGAAAAGCTCTTATTAAGCTACGCGGACCTTGTCATTGTGGAAGATCGATATATCAAAAGGATTGAAAAGTACAAGCTGGATATGCCAGTGCTCTCTTTATCTGAATGGAAAGAAAGAATCAGCCTCAGCATAAATGTTCAATCGAACAAAGGTGAACCGGAGGAAGATCCTGCTTTTTATATGGGATTTACTTCAGGATCAACGGGATCGCCCAAAGCCTTTATAAGACGCCAGCAGTCATGGATCGAGAGCTTTCAAATGACAGCTTCCGTCTTTGGGATCACACATCAAGATCATGTACTGATTTTGGGCACACTTTTATCCTCTCATTTTTTATACGGTGCGATCAGCACACTTTATTTCGGGGGCACCGTGACATTGTTAGAAAAATTTGTGCCAGAGAAAGCAAAGAAAACCTTAGAAAGAGGAGACATCACGGCTATTTATACGGTTCCGACTATGACAGAAGCGTTACTGCAAATGGATGCTTTCGGAAAGAATCCGCTTCTTGTCCTGTCGTCTGGTGCAGATTGGGGAAACTCTTCAAAAAAACAGCTCGTCAACCGCAATCCCCACATCACATTTTTTGATTTTTATGGAACATCAGAATTGAGTTTTGTCTCCTATTTATCTTCAGATGATTTTTTGCAAAAGCCTACTTCTGTCGGAAAGCCTTTTCCTTCTATTCAGGTTGAAGTCAGGAGGGCCGATCAAACCGTTTGCAAGCCAAATGAAATCGGGAGAATTTATGTGAAAAGCCCAATGTCTTTTTCAGGCTATTTACAAGATGAAAAGCCGCCCGAAGAGTGGCTGACCGTATATGACATGGGATGGCTCGACGCGGATGGTTACTTGTATATGAGCGGCCGCGAGAATGGCATGATTGTCTATGGGGGACTGAATATTTTTCCAGAGGAGATTGAGCGTGTGCTGAATGAACAGCCAGAGGTGAATCGGTCAATCGTGATTGGACTTCCTGATCCATATTGGGGCGAAATCCCTGTTGCCATTATTGAGAATGTACAGCAGACAAAAACCATTCGGCAAGCTGTAAAAGCAACATTAGCGGCATACAAAGTACCAAAAAAATGGCTCGTCACGGACAAAATGATCGAAACATCAGGAGGGAAAATCGCTCGTGCCAGTATGAAAAAGTGGGCGGAGGAACAATGATCATGCAAGCCGTGATCGTACAAGCGAAGCGGACGCCCTTCGGTGAGAAAAATGGAATGTTGAAGGATTACCGGCCAGAGCATCTAGCTGCGCCCTTGATCCAGCATTTTTCAAACGTGACCAAGCCAGATGACATCATTTTAGGCAATGTCGTCGGGGGTGGTGGCAACATTGCCCGTCTGTCTTCGTTAGAAGCAGGGCTTTCATTACATATTCCGGGTATGACCATTGATAGGCAGTGTGCTTCCGGTCTTGAAGCCATTAGAACGGCGTGCATCATGATTCAGTCGGGGGAGGGATCAATGTATATCGCTGGTGGAATGGAAAGCATTTCTCGGTCACCAATGAAAGAAAGGGCCCGCTTTTCTCCAGAGTGGATAGGGGACCCTCATATGGGGGAAGCGGCAGAGCTGACGGCGTCGAGATTTTCAGTTGCGAGACAAGAGCAAGATGACTATGCACTTTTAAGCTGGGAACGAAGTATAACCGCATTCAAGCAAGGAACGTATTCAGAAGAAATTGTTCCGATTAGCGGGATGAGTACAGATGAAGCGGCAGCTAAAATAAGACCGATTGCAAGCTTGATAAAGCGGGCAAAACCTGTCTTTTTACCAGGAAAAGGTACTGTGACTGTGACCAATAGCTGTAAAGAAGCAGATGGTGCAGCTGCCGTCGTTGTGATGGAAAGAGCGGAAGCGGAGGCAAAAGGCTTCAGCCCTATGCTGCGGTATATCGGGAGTGCCGTGACCGCTATGGACCCGCATTATCCTGCTGCTTCACCAATTGATGCAATCAAGAAACTTTTACATAAGGAACAGGTGAAGATAGAAGATGTTGCACTTTTTGAAATCAATGAAGCGTTTGCGCTCAAAGTAGTACTCATTGCCCGGACACTAGGTATTCCTTATGACCGTATCAATAAAAGAGGCGGTGCGCTTTGCCTTGGGCATCCATATAGCGCCTCGGGGGCTGCTATGATGGTGAGATTGTTTTACGAAGCCCGTGCCTTACCGAATGGAAGCTATGTCATGGCTGCAATTGGAAGTGGAGGCGGTGTCGGTTTAGCCACACTATGGCAAGTTCTGTCATGACATGCATGAGCAAGTAATTGCCGAACTCCGTCGAATCATGTACTATAAAAGCTAGATGTGAGGAGGGCCATGCATGTTTTCAGAACAAAAGAAACGACCATTTTTTAAACGAAAAATGGGGATCGTCCTGTTATCTGTACTTGCTGTGATCATCATTGCAGCATTATCAGGTTTTTTATATGTAAAATCAGCACTCGGGCCGGTCGATCAAAAAAGCAAACAAACCATTAATATTCATATTCCAAATGGGACATCTGTCAGTGGAATTGCGAGCATTTTAAAAGAAAATGAGCTGATTTCAAATGACACGATTTTCACTTACTATGCAAAGTACAAAAAAGCGTCAGGCTTTAAAGCGGGCTATTTTCATCTCAAACAAACAATGGATGCGGATCAGCTAATTCAAAAGCTGACATCTGGCGGGACAGACTACGCATTTCAGCTTGTGATACCTGAAGGGAAACAGTTGTCTGATATTGCGTCTATTATCGCAAACCAGACGAATTTTTCAGCGAAAGAAGTTGAAGCGAAGCTGGATGATCCAGCCTTTATTAAAAAATTGATGAAAAAATACCCGAAAACGGTGACATCACAAGTGAACGGGAAACAGGTCAAGCATCCGTTAGAGGGATATTTATTCCCGGCGACGTATCCTTTTTATCGTGAGGATGAATCACTTGAAACCATCATTGACACGATGATTAAACAAACAGATCAATATGTAAAAACGTATGAAAAGGACATGAAAAAGAGAAAGATGTCCATCCATGATGTCCTAACGATGGCATCCCTGATAGAAATGGAAGCAACTGAAAAAACAGACCGGTCAAAAATCTCAAGTGTGTTTTATAACCGGTTGAAAAAGGACATGCCGCTACAAACAGATCCAACCGTTCTTTATGCGCTTGGCGAGCATAAGTCCCGTGTTTATTACAAAGATTTAAAAGTGAAATCACCTTATAATACGTATACAAACAAAGGGCTGCCGCCTGGACCTATTGCCAATGCTGGAGAATCTTCTTGGAAAGCAGCACTCCATCCAGAGAAAACAGATTTTGTTTACTTCCTAGCAAAGAAAAATGGGGAAGTCGTCTTTACGAAAACGTTAAATGAGCACAACAAAGCGAAAGCGAAATACATCACAGGCAGCAACTAGCGCTCATGTGAAAGGAAAAAGACTGTAGACAATGGTGAAATTGCCTGCAGTTTTTTTCGTTGTTATATCTATTTTATAGGTTCGCAATTACCACATGTTTGTGGTAAAATATATCGGGTTGTTTTTACTTAGATGAACGAAAGATTGACGAGAAAGAGAGCTGCAGCAGGCAGGACTCTTCTTTTTCAGGTCATGAAGGAGCTAGACATATAATGACAATCGAAGATGATCAAATAAATGATTATATTGAAGGTTTAATTGAAACGAGTCCTGATGCCATCGCTCAATTAGAGGAGTATGCCAAAGAGCATCATGTGCCAATCATGGAAAAGGTGAGCATTGAACTGTTATTGCAGCTGCTTTCTTTGAAAAAACCAAAGAAGATTCTTGAGGTTGGGACAGCGATTGGCTATTCAGCGATTCGAATGGCAGAAGCTCTGCCAGATGCTGAAATCTATACGATTGAGCGAAATGCAAAACGTTATGAGGAAGCGACACGGAATATTGAAGAATTACATTTCAAAGATAGAATTCACGTGTTTTTTGGCGATGCGATGGAATCAGCTAAAACGGTTCAGACGATGGCGCCCTATGATGTGATCTTCATTGATGCGGCAAAAGGTCAGTATCAACGCTTTTTTGAGCTGTTTGAACCGATGCTGTCCGATGACGGAATGATTATTACAGACAACGTATTATTTAAAGGCTTAGTTGCGACAAATTATGAAGAAGAAATTGAAGATAAACGAAAAAAACAATTAATAGGAAAAATTGATCGATACAATCAATGGCTGATGTCAAATCCTGACTACCAAACGTGTATCATTCCGGTTGGAGATGGGATCGCTATTAGTACAAAAAGAGGTGACCAATCATGAAAAAACCAGAATTGCTTGTGACGCCAAGCAAGGTGTCGGATGTACTGCCGCTCATTGAAGCGGGTGCTGACGCATTTTTAATAGGTGAACAAACATATGGAATCCGTCTTGCAGGTGAGTTTTCAAGAGAAGATGTGAAACAAACGGTTCGACTCGCACATGCACATCACAAAAAAGTATATGTCGCCATGAATGCGATTTTTCATAATGACCGTGTGGCACTGCTTGGAGATTATTTAACCTTTCTCGATGGATTAAACGTGGATGGTGTCGTTTTTGGAGATCCGGCAGTGATCATGGCCGCAAAAGAAACAGGTGTCAACTTGAATCTGCACTGGAGTACAGAAACAACTGGGACAAACTATTACACTTGTAACTACTGGGGCAGAAAAGGCGCAACACGTGCCGTTCTTGCTAAAGAACTTAATATGGATAGCGTGATTGATATCAAAGAAAACGCTGAAGTGGAGATTGAAATTCAAGTCCACGGCATGACCTGTATGTTCCAATCCAAACGGACACTTGTTGGCAACTATTTTGAATATCAAGGCAAACAAATGGACGTGGAAGGCAGAAATATGGAAGAAGGTCTATTCCTTCACGACCAGGAGCGTCAAAACAAATATCCTATTTTTGAGGATGAAAATGGCACACACATTATGAGTCCAAATGATGTATGTATGATTGATGAATTAGAAGAATTTGTCGATGCAGGCATTGACTCATTTAAAATTGACGGAATTTTAAAGTCACTTTCTTATATGACAGAGGTGACATCCCTCTATCGAAAAGCCATTGATTTACTAGTGACTGATAAGGAAGCCTATGAAGATCAGAAAGATGAATGGGTGGAGCGTATTGAAGAGATCCAGCCTGTCAACCGCTCAATCGATACAGGATTCTTCTTTAAAGAAACGGTTTATTAAGATAAAAGGAGGCAGAGGAAATGGCACTTTTAAAAGATGGAATTTCTGAAGTGATCGATGGAAAACGTGTCATTACAAAAAAACCAGAACTGCTAGCGCCAGCAGGAAACTTAGAAAAGCTAAAAATTGCTGTGCATTATGGAGCAGACGCTGTTTTTATTGGTGGAAAAGAATTTGGACTTCGTTCAAATGCAGATAACTTTTCAATCGAAGAAATGGCAGAAGGTGTCGCATTTGCGAACAAATACGGTGCTCGCATTTATGTGACAACGAATATTTTCGCCCACAACGAAAACATGGACGGGCTGGAAGAATATCTTCAAGGGATTGAAGGAGCGGGTGTAGCGGGAATTATTGTCGCTGATCCACTCATCATCGAAACATGCAAACGAGTAGCTCCAAAACTTGAAGTTCACTTGAGCACACAGCAATCTCTTTCAAATTGGAAAGCTGTGCAGTTTTGGAAGGAAGAAGGGCTTGAGCGTGTGGTCCTTGCCCGTGAAACAAGCGCTCTAGAGATTAAAGAAATGAAAGAAAAAGTGGATATTGAAATCGAAACGTTCATTCACGGGGCGATGTGTATTGCTTATTCTGGCCGCTGCGTGCTCAGTAACCATATGACAGCGAGAGATTCAAACCGCGGGGGCTGCTGCCAATCTTGCCGCTGGGATTATGATCTTTATAAACTAGAAGGCTCTGAGGAAGCGCCTTTATTCGGTGAAGAAGACGCACCATTTGCGATGAGTCCAAAAGATTTAAAACTCATCGAATCCATACCGCAAATGATCGAAATGGGAATTGATAGCTTAAAGATCGAAGGACGAATGAAGTCCATTCATTATGTAGCAACAGTTGTCAGTGTCTATCGTAAAGTCATTGATGCTTACTGTGCGGACCCAGACAATTTCGTCATTCAACAAGAATGGCTCGATGAATTAGACAAATGTGCCAACCGTGACACGGCTCCTGCCTTTTTTGAAGGTGTACCAGGGACGGATGAACAAATGTTTGGCATTCACGGAAAGAAAACGACCTTTGATTTCGTCGGTCTTGTACTTCATTATGATGAACAAGAACAAATTGTCACATTACAGCAGCGTAATTTCTTTAAAGCTGGCGACGAAGTTGAATTTTTCGGTCCAGAAATCGAAAATTTCACATGCAAGATTGAGACGATTTGGGACGAAAAAGGGAACGAACTCGATGCCGCTCGTCATCCACTGCAAATTGTGAAATTTAAGCTTGATCAAAAAGTATACCCTAGCAACATGATGAGAAAGGGGAAATAACCGGCACATGGGGAAAAAACCAGTGGTGATTGGAATCGCTGGCGGCTCGGGTTC
This sequence comes from Bacillus sp. AK25, assembly GCF_048270685.1. Lineage (NCBI taxonomy): Bacteria > Bacillati > Bacillota > Bacilli > Caryophanales > Bacillaceae > Bacillus > Bacillus sp. AK25. Next base: position 2,345,465 of record NZ_JBLUWC010000001.1, on the reverse strand, counting down.
AGGTAAAACGAGCGTCACCAATTCCATTTACGAAAAATTTAAAGGACATTCAATCCTCATGCTTCAGCAAGATTTATATTATAAAAATCAAAGTCATATGCCATTTGAAGAGCGCCTGCTGACCAATTATGATCATCCGCTTGCATTTGACAATGACCTGATGATTGAGCATGTAGAAGCGCTGCTAAAGTACGAGTCCATTGAAAAACCGATTTATGATTTTAAACTAAACACACGTTCAGAAGAGACGGTACATGTTGAACCCAAAGATGTCATCATCGTTGAAGGAATCTTTGCTCTTGAAAACGAACGTCTAAGAAACTTAATGGATATTAAACTGTATGTGGATACTGATGCAGATCTTCGGATCATTCGCCGTATTTTACGTGATACGAAAGAAAGAGGCAGATCGATTGATTCCGTGATTGAACAATATGTATCTGTCGTCAGACCGATGCACAATCAATTCATTGAACCGTCAAAACGATACGCCGATATCATCATCCCAGAAGGCGGTCAAAATCATGTGGCCATTGACCTCATGGTGACAAAAATTCAAACGATTCTTCAAAACCGCGGAGAGTAAATGGTGGAGAAGAACAAAGACCTTTACGATGTAAAGGTCTCAGCGTGTAGACAAACCCTCGCATTCTTTGTCAGTCCTGCGTGCTGGTGCTCACGAATGACAAATTCGCTCCGCGCCAGTACTCGTCCTTCCTAGACTGCAAAGGTTTTCTATCACGCTGAAAAAAGAAGACAAAGGGCTAAAATAAAGTTCATTTTAGCCCTTTGTCAACAATCTGAGACCTTTACGACGTAAAGGTCTTTTCAACATCATGCTCTTGTAGTCAATACTTTAGTAATGGCTAGTCCGAAATCATTGGTGAGCAATGTAAGAAGCAGCCCCCTGAATAAAAGATTTGATATGATAGGAAAACAATGCTGCGAAATGAAGACAGGTAAATCACGATGGGATGCTGAAAGTTTCAGTTATTCCTGCTTTGTAAAAGTATATTAAAAAAACGACAAACAAATCATCACAAATTTTCAAACAATTCTTGATCAAAATGCAATTTTGTAATAATATAGCATAGACATATCGTACACTGACCATATTATGTATTGGAAGATGGAGAATGGATAAGCTATTCTTCTACATATGATCGAAATGGCCGAACGAGGTACAGGAGCTTCCTGTGCCTTTCCACAGTTTGTGCGATGAAGATAATACATCATCATGAGACCGCTGCTGTTCCTGCCTAATAAAAAGGCATAATAGTTGCATCTAAAAGGGACGCCATGTAAGATGGACTTTTACGAATATGGGACAGAAGGAATGAGGGCCGGAATATGTCCTCATTCTTGTATATTTCAGTCGTCACTCACATGCAGAAAGCTTGTATGATGAGGATTAATAGAAGGAGTGAATGATTCATGGCACAAGAGAAAGTATTTCCAATGACAGAAGAAGGAAAGCGCAAATTAGAAGAAGAGCTTGAATATTTGAAAACGGTTAAACGTAAAGAGGTTGTAGAGCGTATTAAAATCGCTAGAAGTTTTGGAGACCTCTCTGAAAACTCGGAATATGATTCTGCTAAAGAAGAGCAAGCGTTTGTAGAAGGTCGTATTACAACGCTTGATAATATGATTCGTAATGCCAAAATTATTGAAGATGAAGGTAACTCAAATATTGTTTCACTCGGTAAAACGGTGACATTCGTTGAATTACCGGACGGTGAAGAAGAGTCTTATACGATTGTAGGAAGTGCAGAAGCTGATCCGTTTGAAGGCAAAATTTCAAACGATTCACCAATTGCAAAAAGCCTTTTAGGCAAACAAGTAGACGACAAAGTCACGGTTCAAACACCTGGCGGAGAAATGTTCGTCCAAATTGTAAAAATTTCATAATTACGTTTATACGATAAACACCTCGTCCACAATAGGGACGAGGTGTTTTTATGCTGAAAACAAGAAGAATCCAATGGACAGGTGTCATTATTTTTATCTTATTGCTCGGTCTCCTATTTAGACTAGCGGAAATTCAGTTATTTTTCACAGAATCTTTTTCAAAGCTTGATATTAATTTGATCCAAGAAAGTGTCAGGCAGCGGACAGAAGAAGTAGTCATTTCAGACGGACGCGGCGAATTTTTAGATCGAAACGGCGAGGCACTTCTCACAAAAGAAGAGCCTGCGGTCATCATATTTCCTTTCCTGCAATATGACCTCCCTCACTTAAAACAAACCGCTTCTATACTTGAGATGGAAGAAGATGAATTGAAGAGCCAGCTGACAGAAACGAAGAAACCACTCATTTTAAAAGATGATATCACGAAAAAAAAGCTGAAAGACATCAATGATATGAAATATTCAGGTGTTTACGGCGTATATATGAAAGAGAAGGACAAAAAAAGACTTGCCCTCCACACATTAGGCTTCACAAGTGAGAATCCAGAACTCTTGAGAAAACGTTATCCGGACAAAAAAGAGCTTTCGATTCGCACTGAGATCGGTACATTTGGTTTGGAAAGTACATTTGACGAATTTCTATTACCAGAGCAAGACACAAAATTGTTATATCATGTGGACGGAAGGGGAAACCCTTTGTTTGGGATGGACGTCAAATATACAGCAGAAGCTCATTCGTTTTATCCGCTGCAAGTGCAGACAACTATGGACGAAGACATGCAGAGGGAAATGGAGAATGTTCTCAAAGCGCAAGGTGTTGAAAAAGGCGGAGCGGTTCTGCTCGACATTCAGAATAGCAGTGTGCTGGCGATGGCGAGTGTTCCAAATGTGACCAGCAAAAACCGGCATGAGGCAAGAAATTACATGCTGACCGCAATGGCTCCCGGTTCTGTATTTAAAACGGTCGTACTTGCCGCAGCGATTGAAAAAAACTTGAACCAGCCACAAACGATGTATGATTGTCGAAAGAATTTATATGGAGAGCCAGAAGGAAAGCAGGAAGTACTGAATCTGTCTGAAAGCTTTGCGCAAAGCTGTAATTATACATTTGCGACACTCGCTGAGCAGCTCATCCAAACAGATGATCAAAGCCTTGAAAAGACAGCTTCAAAGCTTGGGCTTGTGGATCGAGCCGGCTGGGAAGGGGATGTATACCATAAGCAACAATTCAAACAGTTTGATCGTGAAGAAACAGGCAGTGTGTGGGGAGATAAAAGAGACAAGCATGTCAAAAAAGCCATTGCGCAAACGGCAATTGGTCAAAAAAATGTCAAAACAACCCCCTTACAAATTGCCAATATGATGGCAACGATTGCAAGGGGCGGAGAACGAAAAGAAGTGAGGATTGCAGATAAAGTGATGTATCAAAACGGAACAACGATGCTATCCTTTCAAAACAAACGACCTGATGGTGACAGTATTGACCGCTATACAGCTCAAACCTTGCAAAAGTACTTAAGGCAGGTGGTGACCTCTGACAAAGGAACAGGAAGAAGATTTCAAGACCTGCCGTTCCATATAGCAGGGAAATCAGGCACTGCCCAAACCGGCAGCAAAGATAAACAGGGGAATCCACTTTATCACAAGTGGTTTGCCGGATACTTTCCGGCAGAAAAACCAAAATACGCTCTGGTTGTTGTTCACCTTGACGAGGCAAGTGGCCGGGCTAAGACAAATGAAGCGTTTTATGATATTGTAAAAAAGGTCAATGAAATTGAAAAGAAACAGACATAGAACATCCCTTCATGTCATGTTAGAATAGTAACGACTTAGGGAACAGAGGCAAAGGAGTGCAGAGATTTTGAGTAGAAATTCTCGATTTGAACATCGTGATAAGCGCAGAAAGGCGAATATGGTGCTTAACATATTAATTGGTATCGTTGTGGTGCTTATTTTGGTTGTCGCATCGAGTTTGTTAATTTTTAATAAACCGAAAGATACAAATGTAGCAGACGAACCATCCAAAACAGCACCTGCATCGAGTGAAAATAAACAAAACTCAGAAGAAGATGTGAAAGATCAAAAGAAAGATACATCCGATGATTCGGATGCAAAAAAAGACGATTCATCTGACAAAAAAGACGATACAAAGAAAACAGATGATGAAGAAGAGCCAAACAAAGATGCGTTAAAAGATGCCACAGAAACAGATGGCGGTAAAACAAGTGACGTAGACAAAACATATGAAAACGATAACTGGGAGCCTGTAGGAACAGAGCAATCGGGATCACATACAGCAACCTATGATGCTAACTCAAAAGACTGGAAAGAAATGATCAAAGCTATGTCCTATGCGACAGGAATCTCAGAAGACCAAATGACTGTTATTTGGTTAGGAAATAACGGAGGACCTCAAGATGCAAAAGGAACCATCCGTGATAAATCAACAGGTGAACGCTACCGCGTAGAAATTACGTGGGTGGATGAAAAAGGCTGGAAACCTGTGAAGGTTGAAAAATTAAAATAAAATAAAAAAGATGCATGCAAAAAGGCTAAAATGAACTTCATTTTAGCCTTTTTCTTCTTTTCAGCGTGATAGAAAACCTTTGCAGTCTAGGAAGGACTAGCACCGGGCGCACAGACCTGACTGCCTACACGCTGATCTTTTTTATGAGACATTCGCTTTAAAATGAACAACTGCTGTATACAAAATCTTATCATCAATGACAGTCGTTTGATGACTCACAGAATGAACAGTCAGCAAGATCGCCTGATTATGTTCAATTTGTTTTTGGATCTTTTGTTCAAGTTCTTTTAAAGACGCTGCTTCAAAAAATTCAATTTTGTCCTTTAAAAAATCCAGTTGAAAATCCATTTCATTCATCCCTCCATGCTCTAGATTCATCATAATCTCTCCCATTCAAAAGGGCAAATATTTTTCTACCCCGCCCAGTATTTTTTAGTAGGAAAGAATCAGAAGATGTGGTAGGATAGGAACTGTTCGACGGAATAAAACATACTATACGGATAGGAATAAATAGATAAAGTGGAGGGAAAGAAAAATGGGACGTGAGTTTCTTTCTTTATTTGATCATTGGGCTGAATCTTATGATGACACTGTAAGTGGTCATGACGAGCAGTATAAAGAAGTATTTCGCCGGTATCCGGCCATTCTAAAAGAGATTACTCGCCGTGCAGGTCAACATGTCATTGAGTTTGGAAGCGGCACAGGAAACCTAACGGCGGCACTGCTTCAAGCAGATAAGAAAGTGTTTGGCGTTGAACCTTCAGAGGCCATGAAGAAAGCGGCTCTTCAAAAAGGAATACCAAATGTATTTCATGACGGAGATTTTTTATCGTTTCCAGCTCCACCTTTTGAGCCTGATACGATCGTCAGTTCATATGCTTTCCATCATTTAACGGACGAAGAAAAAAAACAAGCCATCCACACCTATGGCAACATCCTTCCCTCAGGTGGTAAAATAGTCTTTGCTGATACAATGTTTCAAAATCAAGCAGCACATCAAGCTGCAACGAACAAAGCGAAAGCCGCTGGATTCGATCAGCTTGCAGAGGATTTAGAAACGGAATACTATCCATCCATAGGTGTGTTAAAGCAAATCTTTGAAGAAGAAGGTTTTAGCACATCTTTTCATCAAATGAATGATTTTGTGTGGATCGTAGAAGCGAAGAAAAGGGAATGAAAGGATGTTTTTGATTTGAAAATCGCAGTGATAGGTGCAATGGAAGAAGAAGTGACGATTTTAAGAGACCAACTAAAGAATGCCACACAAGAAAACATCGCTGGGTGTGAATTTACAACAGGTGTTTATGAAGATAAAGAAGTGATTTTATTAAAATCAGGGATTGGAAAAGTGAATGCAGCGGTCAGCACAACACTTCTGCTTGACCGCTTTCAGCCAGATTATGTAATCAATACAGGATCAGCTGGCGGTTTCCATCACTCATTAAATGTAGGTGATATTGTCATCTCTACTGATGTTAGACATCATGATGTGGACGTGACGATCTTTAATTACGAATATGGACAAGTGCCAGGATTACCAGCTGCTTTCATCGCAGATGATCAGCTTGTGAAGCTGGCAGAGGAATCTGCTTCAGAAATCGATCATATTCAAGTGGCAAAAGGAACGATTGCAACAGGAGATTCATTTATGGATGATCCTGGTCGTGTTGCGTTTGTGAGAGAGAAATTCCCAGAGCTGTATGCAGTGGAAATGGAGGCAGCAGCAGTTGCGCAAGTTTGCCATCTATTTGAAACGCCATTTGTGGTCGTTCGAGCGTTGTCAGATATTGCTGGGAAAGAATCCAATATCTCTTTTGATCAATTTCTAGAGCAAGCAGCGATTCACTCAACAGACCTTGTCCTGCGTATGATAAAGCAAACACAATAAAAGAAGGGGTTTCCCCCTTCTTTTCCATACAAAGGAAGGGATTTATATGGCTGTCATACATGATATTACGGAATTAATTGGCCACACACCGCTTTTAAAACTGTCAGGGATGGGTGTGCCGCCAGGTGTTGATGTTTATGCAAAACTTGAAATGATGAACCCAGGCGGAAGTATTAAGGATCGCTTAGGTGATATGCTGATTAAAGAAGCGCTGGCATCGGGCAAACTGCGCCCAGGCGGAACCATTATTGAAGCAACTGCAGGAAACACAGGCATCGGGCTTGCGCTAAGTGCAAGAAAACATCAATTGCATCCGATCTTCTGTGTACCAGAACATTTTAGTCAAGAGAAACAACAGCTCATGAAGGCGCTTGGTGCAGAAATTATTCATACACCAAGAAAAGATGGGATGAAGGGTGCGATTGATCGAGCCCTTGAACTAGAGGCAAGCCTTGACAATGCTTATTGCGTCTTACAATTTAAAAACCAAGTAAATCCATTGACTTACTATAAAACGCTCGGGCCAGAAATATGGTCTGACCTCCAGGGGAACATAGACGTGTTTGTAGCAGGAGCGGGCTCTGGCGGAACGTTTCAAGGCTGTGCTGCCTATTTAAAAGAGCAAAAAGAAGCGATAAAAACAGTGATCGTGGAACCAGAAGGATCTATTTTAAATGGCGGAAAGCCGGGACCGCATAGAACGGAAGGAATTGGCCTTGAATTTATTCCAGATTATATGGAATCGACTTTATTTGACGAAATTTATACCGTCAGTGACGATGATGCTTTCCGAATGGTGAAAGAAGCAGCTGAAAAGGAAGGTGTTCTGATCGGAAGCTCGTCTGGAGCCGCTCTATTTGCCGCTTTAGAGGAAGCGAAAAAGGCATCACCTGGGACGGTGATCGTCACTATTTTTCCTGATAGCAGTGAGCGTTATCTAAGTAAAGGTATTTATGAGGGAGGAAAATAAAATGAAGCCAAAAACAATGATGATTCATAGTGGAATCACTGGTGATGAAAAAACAGGAGCCGTGTCTGTTCCTATTTACCAAGTCAGCACCTATAAGCAGCCTAAAGCAGGCGAGCACACTGGATATGAATATTCCAGAACTGCGAATCCAACAAGAACAGCACTGGAAACAATCATTCGTGATCTTGAAGGCGGGGCAAACGGCTATGCATTCGGTTCAGGGATGGCTGCAATTACAGCTGTGATGATGCTGTTTAACAGCGGAGATCATATCGTACTGACTGACGACGTGTACGGCGGAACCTATCGTGTGATGACAAAGGTGCTCAACCGGATTGGCATTAAAGCCACATTTGTAGACACAAGTGATCCTGAAGCGGTGAAAAAAGCAATTTTACCAGAAACAAAAGCCGTCTATATTGAATCACCAACCAATCCATTGCTGAAAATGACCGATCTACAAGCCATAAGCCGGATCACAAAAGAAGCTGGCATCTGGATGATTGTCGATAATACGTTTTTTACCCCATATTTTCAAAAGCCGATTTCATATGGGGCTGACATTGTCTTGCACAGTGCCACAAAATATTTAGGCGGCCATAGTGATGTGGTGGGCGGACTTGTCGTGACAGCTACTGAAGAGCTTGGTGAAGAACTGCACTTTGTTCAAAACTCTACAGGCGGTATTCTTGGACCGCAAGATGCGTGGCTTCTAATGCGAGGGATGAAAACGCTCGGACTAAGAATGGAAGCACATCAACAAAACGCGCAGAAAATCGCTGAGTTTTTAGAACAGCATCCTGCGATTACACGTGTCTATTACCCAGGTTTAAGCGCTCACCCAGGGCATGAGCTTGCAAAAACTCAAGCAACAGGCTTTGGCGGTATGATTTCTTTTGATATTGGAAAAGAAGAAAATGTCGACGTGTTTTTAAGCCAATTAAAATTGTTTACAATCGCAGAAAGCCTAGGGGCGGTTGAAAGTTTAATCTCTGTTCCTGCTCGCATGACCCATGCATCTATTCCAAAAGAGCGTAGAGAAGAGCTTGGCATCACAGATGGTTTAATCCGTATTTCTGTCGGTATTGAGGATATTGATGACTTATTACATGATATTGAACAAGGGCTCGACGCAGTAACGAATGGATAGATTTACATGTCCCTCGCTTTCTCTCACTATGGTAAACTATCAATAGACATTGATAGCGGGAAGGTGAAACAAGTGAAGAAAAAGTGGGATGGTTTAGTGACAGATTACAAGCAATACGCTTTTATTTTGCTTGCTGTCAGCACCTTTTTATATATTGGTACGATTTTACCAAATCAGCACATAGAAGCATCACCAAAAATGCTGATGCTGGCAGTTGATTGTGTTTTCCTATTGGCTGCTTTCCTTTGCGTGAAACGTGCGATCTTTTTTCAAAAAAAGCTACAAGAACTAGATGAAGATTAAGCAAAAAGTCTCCTCATATGATGAGGAGACTTTTTTGATTACACTGGATAATCGGACAAGAATTACTGTAGAAATTTAGTCAAACACACAAAAATCATCTAATTTACTAAAAACAGGTTTACAAAATGGTGCTTGCTGGATATACTTACAAAGTAATAAAAAACGTAAAGGAGGCTGAAGAATATGTTATTCGTATCTACTTGTGATCAATTCAACAACCAATTTCATCATGTCATCAGCCTGTGGAAGAGCTCGTGTCCTTCCTTTACCTTTTACGGTTCACGCTACAAAACTGTTTAAGTAAACGAGGATTTCACGTATCATCCATCGCAGGTTAGAAGACACTGTCTTTTGATCTGCATTTTTGTGTGCCCGCAGGTCAACTGATAAAGAAGATCTGCGGGCTATTTCGCGTGCTGCGAACTGAAGGGAGGTGAGCGTATATGACAATCCATTTATTTTTTATTACTTTGACGATCCAACGTAAATACAAAGACATTGAAACCGTTCTTTATGAACAACAAGTCGAAACGTTTTATGAAGAAATGAAGCAGAAACAACTAAAGTACATGAACTAAAAAGGACAATAAAAACATGAAAAGGAGGAGATTGACATGTTTATGATGCTTGCAATGCTTGATTGTTATACAAGGGAGAAGGACCAGGTTTAGACACGCTCCACATTGATCACCTGCACATATGATAACCGTAAAAGGAGATTGTGAGGTGATCAATGAATGTCGATGTCACCATATATGAGGTTTCCGTCAGTGGGGCACGGGTATGCGTCTATTCCGCATTCTTTAAAGCACGGGTACGGCAATCCATACAGAATGCAAAGAGAGCAAGAAGAAATGCTCAGACGCTATATGTACAATTATCCAACCTATTGGTATTAAAGAAAAGGAGCAGGAAACGTTATCGTTTCCTGCTCCTTTTACATTAGCAAATCCAGCTTGCACCGATGATGATTAACAAAATGAACAGTACAACAAGCAATGCGAATCCGCCTGCAAAACCGCCACCGTAGCCACCGCAGTAGCCTCCAGAATAACCGCCAAAGCCCATAATCTAGCACCACCTTTATCTAATCAAGATACATTCATAAAATATGCAGCTCATGCGGAAAACGAAATCAATCTGAGCACAATTAATGAAAATGCCTATTTGTTTAAATATTTTTCATTACGTGCGAAACATTTTCAGAAAAGGTGCCGTCTAATAAAAGACAAAGAAATTAGGACTAGGTCTTAACTTTTGTTAGGCGAGAGCCGATATGAAAAGTAAGAAAATTCGTAAATAGTTTTATTTACTGGTGCAAAGCAGGTGTTGACATTGATTCAAAGCTGGATTGGAAAACAAATGAGGGAACCAAAAGGCTTGTTCTCAAAATGGGTTGCCCGCTATATGGAAAAAAATCATCATAATATCAATCAATGGACGATTCAACTCTTAAATATACAAGAAAATGACCGGATTTTAGAAATTGGTACTGGAAGAGGTATGACATTATCTAAAGTAGCGGAAAAACTTGATCGAGGAAAAGTATATGGAATCGATGCTTCGCGTCATATGGTAAAATACGCGAAAAGAAAACATAAGAGGCTTGTCGAGCAGGAAAAAGCCGTTATCACACTTGGAAAAGCTGAGCAATTACCTTTTGAAGACAGATCATTCAATAAATTGTTCACAGTGCAGACCATCTATTACTTGCCAGATATCGAACAAGTTATGAAAGAGGTATATCGTGTTCTTCAAGTGGATGGAGAAGTATTCTTATCTTTTCAAAAGCAGGAACTGATGAAGGAACAAAAACGCTCACAGTCTCTTTCAACGTACAGTGAAGAAGACATCAGCTGTCTTTTTTCAGCGTATCACTTTAGAGACGTCTCTGTTTACCATTATGATACATACATCTGTATCAAAGCCTTAAAATGATGATGAAAATATTTCCCAGGTAATGAACAAGCAATTAAAAAAGGCTCTTCGTCAGAGGAGCCTTTTTGCATGCGATGAAATGGACCATTCGTCAGTAAAAAAGACTCTTCACAAGAAGAGTCTTTTACATTCATTTCATATGTAGGGGCCAGCCAGGTGTGTAAGGAATGATAGTATATATAAGGAATTTGTTTGTCGATTAAGGATACCTGTCTGGCTTATTCCTTATATCGACAATGTTCTTCAAATGTTTAGCTTTTTTTTCAATATTTTCTTTTTTATTTTACTGGAAAATACATTTTTCTCTCCTAGATAGACATTTGTCACTTATTTTTTGAGTCAATGTGCGGTTAAAAGAAGGAAAAAGCCCGAGAAAGAGAGAATTTTGGAGAGACTTCATTTTTAAACAAAAAGGGAGGAATGAAAACATGTCGGGAAACAAAGGTGTCGTTTACAAAGGAGCAGGAAATGTAGCAGTTGAGGATATTGGATACCCTGATTTGGTTTTAAGGGATGGCCCTGGTGTACCTAAAGCCAATGTTGGACGTAAGTGTGAGCATGGCGTCATTTTAAAAGTGGTGACAACAAACATTTGCGGGAGCGACCAGCACATGGTAAGAGGGCGTACAACTGCGCCTGAAGGACTTGTCCTTGGTCATGAAATTACTGGTGAAGTCGTTGAAGTTGGACGAGATGTAGAGTTTATCCAAAAGGGTGATCTCGTATCAGTTCCATTTAATATTGCCTGTGGTCGCTGCGTCATGTGTAAAGAACAAAAAACCCATGTGTGTTTAAATGTGAACCCCGATCGACCTGGCTCAGCTTATGGATATGTAGATATGGGCGGATGGGTTGGCGGCCAATCGGAGTACGTCATGGTGCCATATGCTGATTTCCAGCTACTCAAATTTCCGGACAAAGATCAGGCGATGGAAAAAATACTTGATTTGACGATGCTTTCTGATATATTCCCGACAGGTTTTCATGGTGCTTATACGGCTGGCGTAAAGCCGGGCTCTACCGTCTATATTGCTGGTGCAGGGCCAGTAGGTCTTGCAGCAGCGCATTCCGCTCAGCTCCTTGGCGCTTCTGCTGTCATCGTCGGCGATCTCAATGAACAAAGGCTCGAGCAGGCGAGAAGCTTTGGCTGCGAAACGATTAATTTACGAAAACATGATCGAATCGGTGAACAAATGACAAACATCCTTGGAGAGCCAGAAGTCGACTGTGCGGTCGATTGTGTCGGTTTTGAAGCTTCAGGTCATGGAGATCAAGGAGAAGCACCAGCCACCGTTTTAAATACAATTATGGATATTACCAAAGTTGGCGGTAAACTTGGAATTCCAGGACTTTACGTCACAGAAGATCCAGGTGCTGTGGATGAAGATGCAAAAGTTGGATCTCTGAAAGTGCGAATTGGACTTGGCTGGGCCAAAGCCCATACTTTTGTGACAGGCCAAACCCCTGTCATGCAATATCACCGCAGCTTGATGAAATCTATTTTAAGCGGAAGAGCACAAATCGCCAAAGCCGTTAATGCAACTGTTATTTCTCTTGATCAAGCCCCTAAAGGGTATAGCGATTTTGATTCGGGTGTGGCGAAGAAATTTGTGATTGACCCGCATGGCATGATTTCTAAATAATGATCCATCGAAAAAAACTTACAGGATTTTTCCTGTAAGTTTTTTTGTTTATAAATATAAAAAGACCTATACTGTTCTTCTACATTTCATAACGTGGTAAAATGAGTAAATTGGAAAAAATGATCTTTAGTTGAAAGACATACCATAAAACAGTTGGCAATGATTGGACAGGATTATGATAGATAGGAAGAATAGAGGAGAGATTACAATTGCTAAAAGTACAGAACATCATCAAAAATTATGAGGGTAAACAAGTATTAAAAGGGGTTAGCTTCCACTTGAAACCTGGTGAATCATTTGGGCTTTTGGGCCCTAATGGTGCAGGGAAATCAACCTTAATCGGTATCATGACAGGACTTATACATGCAACGAGCGGGACTGTTACGATTGGAGGCATTGATCTACATAAAGAAACAAAGCATGCACAGCAATTGATTGGTATTGTTCCACAAGAGATCGCTTTATATTTAGATATGTCAGCAAAAGAAAATTTAACGTTTTGGGGGAAAATGTATGGACTTAAAGGAGAAGAATTAAAAAGCAGAGTACAAGAAATCCTTGAATTAATTGGTCTGGGTAATAGAGCGAATGATAAGGTGAAAGTATTCTCAGGAGGGATGAAAAGAAGAGTGAATATCGGATGTGCGATTTTGCATCGGCCAAAACTATTAATAATGGATGAGCCTACAGTGGGTATAGACCCGCAATCCAGAAATCATATATTAGAAACAGTTAAAACGTTAAATAGTGAAGGAATGACGATTATTTATACGAGTCATTACATGGAGGAAGTCGAATATCTATGTGAAAAAATAGCTATTATGGATCAAGGTTCTTTCATTAAGGTAGGTGATTTAAGTGAATTGGCTGAGCTTGTTGGAGAAAAAAGAGAAATCATTTTTACGATTAAATGTGAACAAGGACAAAAGGATATGGAGCGAGTGTGCCAATATATAAATGAATACCACCCATTGAATGACTTTATGGTGCAGGAAAATCAAATCAAATTATTTGATGACAACCCTCAGCATTTACTAAGTCAACTTATTCAAGGTGTAACCGCATTAAATGTTCAATTAATTTCAGCAGAAGTTGTAGAACCAAATTTAGAAAATGTATTCTTGTATTTAACAGGTAAGAAATTACGAGACTAGACCGAATAGAGGTAAGTATATGAGTATTTGGGTTGTACTGAAAGATCTATTATTGTTTTTTAGGGATAAGAAAAGCTTTTTTACACTTTTTTTTATGCCTATCATATTAATTGCTATTTTAGGTGCAGCATTTGGAGATAACATGAAGAAAGATAGTGAAGTCAAGATCAATTCATTTCGAATAGGAATAACAGATCAGGATAAGTCCGCTACAAGTAAAATGTTTCTTTCAACTTTGTCTAAGAGTGAAATCAGTGACATATTTGAGGTGAAGGTCACCTCGAAAAATCAATTAGAGAAAGATTTAAATAGTAGAGACATTACAATGGGTATAATCATCAAGCCGAATTTTGAAAAAAGCATATTAAATCACGATCATGTGCAATTGAATATTTTGAAAGGACCTAATTCAAGCTTACAGGAAATGGTCCTAGAAAATGTGGTTTTGCAATTCTTTCAAAATTATCATATGAATCGTATTCTGGTGCCGTTGAATCAAGGTAAAGAAGTGGAGGTCGTGTCTGATCAACTGAAAAAAGAACTAGTGAACGAAAGGAATATTCATATCAACAGCCAGCCGATTACATCCTTCCAATACTACGCAGGCGGGATGGGTGTGCTTTTTTTATTAATGACTGTTGTTTTCTTGGTTGGCAGTATGATAGAGGAAAAAGAAGAAGAAGTTTATAAAAGACTACTAGTATCAAAATTAAGCAATACTAGTTATATCATTGGAAAGTTATTGGGCATTATTTTAATGAGTATGATTCAACTTGCGGTCATTATTTTATTTACTAGCTTTGTCTTTAAGGTGAACTGGGGAGAGCCTTTTACTGTTGTTATGATCGGATGTAGTTTTATATTAAATGCTGCGGGTTTCGGGGTGCTGATTGGTTCTTTTATCAAAAGAGAAAAAACGTTTAATAGTGTGGGGATTTTAGGCACTCAAGTGTTAGCTGCTTTAGGCGGGAGTATGGTGCCCTTATACTTATTCCCACAATGGGTGATTGATACCAACTATTTTTTACCTAATTCTCTTGCACTTCAAATGTTTTTGAAAAGTATGGCAGGTGCTGATTTTAGTGAAATTCAAAACGGATTATTACTTAGCTGTGGGATGGGAATGGCTTTCTTCATCATTGCTTTATTAAGAATGTCTTTTGAAAGGAAGCATCGTTATGCATAAAATATTAGCCATTATCACGTTAAAGTTAAAAGAAACATTAAAGTCCCCATTGACCCTCATTTTTTTATTTGTGATGCCAATTGTATTCAGTTTTATCTTTGGTAGTACCGCATCTGATACAAAGAAACCGACAGTTGCTTTTATTCTAGAGCCCAGTCAAGGTAAACTAGATCAAGAAATTTTTCAAATTCTCGAAAAAAACACCAAATTTCTCTGGGTAAAGGCAACTGAAAGCGACGCAAAAGATTTAGTATCTGAAGAAAAGGTAGTTGCGTCTGTGAAAGTCGTAAACCAATTAAAGTCCCATTTAAAAGAAAATAAAGAGATTTTTGATGTGACAGTTTATAAAAAAACTGAAGAATATGCAGTCTTATCTCCCTATTTAAAAGAGACAGCTGCCATCATTTATCAAATCAATCAGGGTGTGAAAGAGCAGAAAAGTGTTTCTCTCACCAATGCATTGAACAAGTTAAATGAATCTGGCACGATTTCATTGACCGAAAAAAATCAAAATGGTCAAGCAAGCCAGCAACCAAATTTAATACCGCTTGGCTTTACCATTATGTTTATGATGTTTGCGATTTCAAGCTCTTTGTCATCTATACATTTGGAGTATAAAAATTATACATGGCAAAGATTGCTTTCGAGTCCCATCCATAAAATATATGTACTTCTGGGCTATTTAATAGCATATTTCCTTCTTGGATGGATACAATTGGGTGTTCTTTTGACCATCTTATCTATTTTCTTTAATGTCTACTTAGGCAACCTGTTTCTTATTTTATTGTTCGGATCATTTGTTATAGGCCTTGTCGTAAGTTTAGGATTTATGATAGCTACTTTATCTCAAACAAAAAAACAAGCTGAAATCTTTAGTGCAATTGTCATTGTAGGATCGTGCATGCTGGGTGGTATTTATTGGCCTCTAGATATCGTTCCAGACATTATGAAGAAGATTTCTTTGACTATACCGCAAACATGGATGATGTCTGGTTTTGGTGAGATTATGAGCGGCAATGTTAATCTTTCTATCTTATTATTAGATGCGACGGTTTTAATTGCTTTTACGGTGGTCTTTATGATCATTGGTTTGAAGAGTATCAGATCCTATTAATCCTTTGTTCTTCTAAAAAGCCCTCTATAGCTATGTAGAGGGCTTTTTGTATACACGTGATTTACTTTAAATGATTGGATAACTCGTTAATATTTAATGGTGAAAGAAATTGAAGGCTGCCCAAGTAAATATTTCACATTACCCATTGAGAAGGATATAATCCTCTGTTAAATCAACAAACGCCTTCAAAGCAGGAGACATCCATTTATTTTTATGCCAGAATAGTTGGATTTTCGTTGTGAGACAGGGTCCCATCCAATTGATTTTAATCATATGACCTTCTGTTATTTCTCTTTTTATAGAAATTTCGGGAAGTACAGCAATTCCTAAACCAGCCATTACACATTTTTTTATGGCTTCTACATCTGCTAGTTCTAGTTTACTTCTCGGTTTTGCTCCTGCCTGTGTCAAAGAGTGTTCAAAGGCATAACGATAATCGCAGTCTTCAGTTAACAACAATCTTTGCTCGTCTAAATCGATAGGATATACTTTTTGTTTTTTGCTCAATGGATTTGTTGGACAGCATACAATGGCCATCGGTTCATCTTTTAATTCTTTTACAATTAAATGTGAGGATACGACAGGATTCATCGATAATAGGGCGACATCAATTTGTCCTTCCAGTAATAGATTTAAAACATCCTTTTCAGCTATTCCGGGACGGAAAATCAGTTCTACTTTAGGATACGTTGTTTGAAAGTCCGTTAAAATATGAGGAAGTCGATAGGTACATTGTGTTTCAGATGCACATATTCTTAAAATGCCGCTTGGCTCACTCATCCCGCCAACAGCCTCTAATGCTTCTCCTGTTAAACCTAAAATCTTATCCGTATAATCTTGAAACTTCATGCCAGCTTCAGTTAAAATGACCCTTTTTCCAAGCCTTTCAAAAAGAGGGGTTCCTAACTCTTCTTCTAATGCAGCGATATTTGTCGTGATACTAGATTGAGCATAGCCAAGTATTTGTGCTGTTTTTGTAAAGTTTAATACTTTTGATGCTGTTTGGAACATCATCAGTTGCTTTATTTCCAACGTCAATCCCTCCTAAATCGGATGAGCCGATTGATGCAATCAGAAAACTTCTATAGATAGATCATAACATTTTTACTATGATAAAAGTAGGCGCTTTCATTATTTAGAATGTTCAGATTTTATAGGGGGGATGGCTTTGTTTGAAACGATTGTCAATTCAATAAATGACTTTTTATGGACATATATTTTAGTCGTTATGTTAATAGGGATTGGAATCTACTTTACGATGAGAATGAAGTTTATGCAAATTGTTTTACTAAAAGAGATCTTCCGTTCTATATTTGAAAAAACTCCAAAAATAAAAGGGAGTCAAGACATTTCTTCAATGCAAGCTTTCTTTATCGGAGCAGCGACGAGGATTGGAACTGGAAATATGGCAGGTGTTGCTATTGCCATCACAGTTGGTGGTCCTGGAGCTATTTTCTGGATGTGGTTTGCAGCAGTTTTAGGGGGAGCTTCTGCATTTGTCGAAAGCACACTCGCTCAAATATATAAAGTGAGAACAAGTGATGGTTTTAAAGGTGGGCCAGGCTATTATATACAAAAGCAATTTGGACTGAAATGGCCAAGTAGGATCTTTGCCTTTTCTGTTATTCTTAGTTTTGGCTTAATTTTTAATGCAGTACAAACGAACACCATCACAAATGCCTTTCGATATTCATTTGGTATCAGTCCAATTGGTATGGGGGGATTCGTAACCATTCTTACGGCTCTCATCATTTTTGGTGGTGTAAAGAGAATTGCCCGCTTTACCCAAATCATTGTGCCAATCATGTCCTCGTTTTATATTATCTTAGCACTTTATGTGATTGTCACAAATATCGCTGATGTACCCGCAGCATTAGCAAGTATTATGAAAAGTGCGTTTGGATTAGAGCAAATGGTTGGAGGCGGAATCGGCGCTGCAATAATGAACGGTGTCAAACGCGGTTTATTTTCCAATGAAGCAGGAATGGGAAGTGCGCCAAATGCAGCTGCTGCTGCGCATGTTTCACACCCAGTAAAACAAGGGTTTGTTCAATTATTAGGCGTATTTTTTGATACATTAGTTGTTTGTAGTTGTACAGCATTTATTATTATGCTATCAACAGTAGAAACAGCAGGTGATTTGTCAGGTATTGAAATTACTCAAGCTGCAATGGCGCAGCATTTCGGTTCTTGGGCTAGTATTTTCTTAGCATTTGCGATCTTTACTTTTGCATTTAGCTCCATTGTAGGTGGCTACTATTACGGTGAAGCCAATATCGGTTTTATTCATAACAGTGTAACCGCGCTATTCGTGTATCGAATCACTGTTTTAATGATGATTATGTTTGGTGCTCTCGCCAACTTACAAATCGTTTGGACATTAGCGGACTTGTCGATGGCGATTATGGCTATTGTTAACTTGGTTGCCATTGCGATTTTAGGCAAATTTGCTTTTGCGGCTCTTAATGATTACATGGGACAAAGAAAGGTAGGAAAGAACCCTGTTTTTTACGCTTCTACCATTCCTGGTTTAAAAGGAATAGAATGGTGGGGAGCAGAAAAACAAGCGATTAAATCAACAAATGAAGGGGTAGAAAATCAATGATAAATTTTGAATATGATTGTCATACGAAAATGATCATGGGGGCGGGGAAATCTAAAGATATTGCCTCTATTGTAGAGGACATTGTATTGCCTAGTGCTACAATTATGATTGTGACTGACCCTGGTGTAAAAAGCGCAGGATTGGTGACGCCTATTGAAGCATATTTGCAAGAAGCTGGTTATTCCGTTGTCGTCTTTGATCAAGTATCTCCAAACCCAAGAGATCATGAATGTCTAACGGGTGCAGAGCTCTTTAGAAAAGTACAAGCATCAGCGGTTATTGCGATTGGCGGAGGCAGCCCAATGGATACGGCAAAAGCCATTGCTTTATTAGGTCCAAATGGCGGTAATCCTGAAGAGTATATAGCAGGCAAGAAAGCGTACACAAATGTATCACCCTTAATTTGTATTCCAACCACGGCTGGAACTGGCTCTGAGGTGACCCGTTCATCTGTGATTACGTTAGCTGCTTCACATAAAAAAATCACCTTAAAACATGCCTTGCTTCGACCAACTATTGCGATTTTGGATCCTGCTCTTACTTCTACGGTGCCAAAAAGTATAACAGCGGCAACAGGTGTTGATGCACTGGTCCATGCGATTGAAGGCTATACATGTAAAGAAACAAACCCTATTTCTAAGGCGATGGGGGCAAGCGCAATGAAAACCATTGTGACCTATTTACCGAAGGCGTATGAAGACGGGTCTGATTTAGAAGCAAGATACAAAATGCAGGAAGGCAGTTTACTCGCTGGCTTATGCTTCGGTTCCGCTGATGTAGCAGCTGTGCATTGTTTAGCCGAAGCGCTCGGTAGTCTTTATGATACGCCTCATGGTATCGCAAATGCTGTGTTTTTACCTTATGTCATACAATTTAATGCAGCTGAAAACAAATCATTGCACATAGAGCTTGCAAACATTATGGGGTTTGCAGATAAAACGGATGCAGATGATGTGGCGATTCAAAAATTAATGGATGGTATGTATACATTCACAAAGAATTTAGGTATTCCATCACTAAAAGAATTATCTTATGTAAAAGTAGAAGATTTTGAAAAAATGGCTGAACTAGCAGAACAAAACAACTCTACAAAAAGCAATGTTCGTGCCGTTACGAAAGCGGACTACTTAGATATACTAAAGGCTGCTTTTTCATATAGTCATACAGAAAAAGAGCCGAATAGAATGACTGAATGATAAACACAAACTTTCCCAGACTTTACACAAGAAGCAAACGACTATGTCGTCAATATGGAGAATTACAAATATACCACCCTCCTAATGTATGATTTAGGTGGTGGTTTTTCCCATTTGACTAGGTATCGTGTATACATGAGTGGTATGATAGACGACAACATCTCATGAGAGAAAGGATAGGATACGATGAATTTTCACAATAAAACAGTCGTTATCACTGGCGCAGCCAATGGAATTGGTGAGTCGATCGCGTATGGCTATGCGAAAGAAGGGGCGCGTGTTGTGCTTGCGGATATTGACGAAGAGAAGGGCAAGCGCTTGGAAGATCAGCTGAAAAAGGAGTCCTTTGAGGCTTTTTTTAAAAAAACGGATGTGAAACAAGAGAAGGATATTCAAGACATCATGTCGGCTGCTGTGGCTCGTTATCAAACGATCGATATTCTCATCAATAATGCAGGGGTTATGTGTACAAAATCGCCTTATGAGCTAACGGTTGATGAGTTTGATCATGTGCTGCATACAAACCTACGAGGTGCTTTTTTATGTGCAAGGGAAGCGGCACGTTATATCAAAGAGAATCCAAACGGCGGTTCCATTGTGAATATTTCATCTACCCGTGCGACCATGTCAGAGCCTCATACAGAAGCGTATGCTGCATCAAAAGGCGGGATATCAGCACTTACTCATGCGCTGGCTGCTTCTTTTAGTCAGGATCATATAACAGTAAACAGCATTTCCCCTGGATGGATTGAAACGAAGGATGAGAAAAATTTGCGAGAAATTGACCATCAGCAGCACCTTTCCAATCGAGTAGGAACGCCAAAGGATATTGTCAAAGCTTGTTTTTATTTAACAGATGAAGACAATCAATTTGTGACAGGAACAGATTTGGTTGTTGATGGCGGTATGACTAGAAAAATGATTTATTCGGATTAACATGAAAAAACATTGACGTCTTGACGGAGGCGCAGTACAATATAGAACAATTCAGCTGAAGATCGTGATGAAAAAAAGATAAAGCGCAAATAGAGAAGAGTATGTAATGGCTGCCCCACACAGAGAACTCCGTGAAGCTGAGAAGGAGCTGGGAAGCGTTACAGAACCAAGCCTCTTAGCTCTGCACCGGATTCATTGTGATGGTGGTGCAGCGGCATTCTCCCGTTATAGAGATGGGTTAGCGATAACCTGCTAAGGTTCATCTGGTAACAGGTGAATGAACTGAGGTGGCAACGCGGAGTCAATCCCGTCCTCAAGACAGAAATGTCTTGGGGGCGGGATTTTTTTATGACAAAAAGGAGGGCACCACGATGAAAAAACATTGGCGGGATATGAGCTTGTTACTTGGAGCGATTGGTATTGCGAACATAGGAGAATGGATTTATATGATTGCTCTCCATCTGCTGATTTTTCAGGAAACGGGATCCGTTCTTGCTGTAACAGCCGTCTATATGTTAAGACCTGTCTCGGCTCTTTTAACAAATAGCTGGTCTGGTAGTTTAATAGATAGACTGAATCAGCGGAATGTCATGATCAGTCTAGATCTATGCCGGGCCATTCTGATTGCTTGTTTACCCTTTGCCTTATTTTCAGGCCACTTATTGATCGTATATGTGATGCTATTTCTCATTCATATGGCACAAGCCATGTTTCATCCAGCTTCGATGGTGTATATGACAGCACTAATCCCGGCGGATAAACGAAAACGGTTTAATGCCATTCGATCTATGCTTCAGTCTGGTGGATTTTTACTCGGACCCGCCGTAGCAGGGTTGCTGTTTCTCATTGGTACACCAGTCCTTTCAATTTATGTAAATGCAATCTGCCTTTTGATATCTGCTGTTTTGACGATGTGTTTACCGACTTTGTCAAAAGCAGCCGGGGCACAAAAAGGCTTTTCTCTCTCAGTGTTAAAGGAAGATGCAAAACTTGTCTTTCGTTTCAGTCTCACATCCCGTCAAGTGATGGCCGTGTATTTATTATTTAGTGCCGCCATCACGGTGCTGCCGACTGCGATTGACTCACTTGAAGCAGCTTTTGCAAAGGAAGTGCTGATGTTGACCAATACCGAATATGGGTTTCTTGTCAGTGTAGCTGGGGCAGGGATTATCGCAGGGGCATGTCTCAATACGGTCATTGTCGAAAGGCTGCCTATTTCAGTGATGCTTGGTGCGGGAAGTTTGTTTGTGGCTTTTGGATACTTGATCTATGCTTTTTCAAGCACATTGACTGTCGCAGCAGCTGGCTTTTTTGTTCTAGCTTTCTTTTTAGCATTTGCAAACACCGGTTTTATGACTTTTTATCAAACGAATATCCCGGTAGAGGTTATGGGGAGAGTGGCAAGTTTTTATGCGTTATGTGAAGCTGTTCTGACGATGATGATGACAGGAATATGCGGCGCATTGGCGCATGTTTTATCGATACGTACTTCTGTCATAATTGGCTGCATATGTATGCTTCTTATTTGTCTGTTGCTATGTTTTGTCATTTTTCGTCCATTGACTGTCAAAAAAATAGTGCATCTTACTTAGAAAATTAAAAAAATTATGATATCATTATTTAAGTAAGTTAATTAAATTGATGAGAAAAGGAGTCTTACAAATGAAAGCACTACGCTGGCACGATCAAAAGGACATTCGACTAGAGGAAATTGATGAACCAACAGTTGCTCCAGGAAAAGTGAAACTGAAAGTAAAATGGTGCGGCATTTGCGGTAGTGATTTACATGAATATTTAGGCGGACCGATCTTTATTCCTGTGAATGAACCTCATCCACTTACAAAAGAAAAAGCACCCATTACATTGGGACACGAGTTCTCTGGTGAAGTTGTAGAAGTTGGAGAAGGCGTGAGTAATTACAAAGTAGGCGATCGAGTGGTTGTTGAACCTATTTTTGCAACTCACGGGCACCAAGGTGCTTACAACTTAGATGAAAACATGGGCTTCTTAGGACTTGCTGGTGGCGGTGGAGGATTCTCTGAATATGTATCTGTCGATGAAGAATTACTTCATTTGTTACCAGACGAAATTTCATATGAGCAAGGTGCACTTGTTGAACCTTCTGCAGTTGCTTTATATGCGGTTCGTTCTAGTAAAGTGCAAGCTGGGGATACAGCAGCTGTGTTTGGCTGTGGGCCAATCGGTTTACTTGTCATTGAAGCATTAAAAGCAGCTGGTGCTACTGACATTTATGCAGTGGAATTATCAAAAGAGCGCCAAGAAAAAGCAAAAGAACTTGGAGCGATCATTGTAGATCCTTCTCAGTATGAAGATGTTGTTCAAGAAATCGCACGCCGTACAAATGGTGGAGTCGATGTTTCTTTTGAAGTGACAGGTGTACCTGTTGTATTGAAGCAAGCAATCCAATCAACTAGAATTTCAGGTGAAACAGTCATTGTGAGCATTTGGGAAAAAGGCGCAGAAATTATGCCGAATGACATTGTCATTAAAGAACGTACAGTCAAAGGAATCATCGGCTACAGAGATGTTTTCCCATCTGTATTAAACTTAATGAGAAAAGGCTATTTCTCTGCAGATACACTCGTCACGAAAAAAATCAAGCTGGACGATGTGATCGAAGATGGCTTCCATGCATTAATCAATGAAAAAGATCAAGTGAAAATTTTAGTCAGTGCTGAATAAGTAGGACGATAAAGAGAATGGCAGATGCCGTTCTCTTTTTTTTTATAAGAGCATGCGATTTTTCATAAAGAGGGCATCGGCTGAATAGTGATAAGTGCAAAGGTTTTTGTAAATAAAGGAGATGACATCATGTTTTATCACATTAAAGAACTGCAATATGAAGCAAAGCCCTCTAAGCCGGACCCTCTTTATGCGAAAAAATTACAAGAGGTGTTAGGCGGTCAATATGGAGAAATCAGCGTGATGATGCAATATTTATTTCAAGGGTTTAACTGCCGAGCGGATCAAAAATATAAAGATTTGCTCCATGACATTGGAACGGAGGAAATCGGTCATGTCGAAATGCTGGCAACGATGATTGCTCGATTACTTGATAATGCCCCAGTTAAAGAACAAGAAGAAGCGTATCAAAGTGATCCAGCACTTGCAGCCGTCATGGGCGGAATGAATCCTCAACATGCAATTGTTGCAGGCTTAGGGGCAATGGCAGCAGATAGTCAAGGGTATCCGTGGAATGCAAAATATATCATTGCAAGCGGAAATTTAATGGCTGACTTCAGGGCAAATTTGAATGCGGAGTCACAAGGCAGACTTCAGGTTACACGGCTTTATGAAATGACCGATGACCGCGGAGTGAAGGATATGCTCTCCTTTCTCATTGCTCGTGATACATATCATCAAAATATGTGGCTGGCTGCAATTAAGGAATTAGAAGAACGAGAAGGGGATGTCGTTGTTCCAACCACCTTCCCGCGCTCACTGGAAAAACAGCAAGTATCCTATGATTTGTTTAACTTCTCAAGAGGAGAAGAAAGCAAAGAAGGCAGATGGGCACATGGCCGAAGTATGGATGGAAAGGGAGAATTCAGATATATTTCTGCTCCTGTCGTGTTCGGCTCTGCGCCTAAACTCAAACCAGCACCGAAAGAACTATATAACACACCGAAAAAAGGAGAATAAAAAAGTCGATCAGGGTTTGTACCTGATCGACTTTTTTAACGTCCAAGAGATTTTCCGTACACGCTGACTCGTTTCTCTAACAAAGCAAAAGCGAGTTCAAAGAAAATACTAAGCATCCAATAGATCAAAGCAGAGACAAGATACGTTTCTAAAAATTTGTAGCCGTCATTTGCAATGATGCGAGAGATTCCCATGATTTCCAGTACACCAATTGTAAACGAAAGGGATGTGGCTTTTAACAGCTGAATGAGCTGATTCCCTAGGTTTGGCAGGGCAACCACAAACGCTTGCGGTAAAATAATGCGAATCATCGCCTGTCTAGTGGTCATGCCAACGATTTTCGCCGCTTCAAGCTGCCCTCTGTCTACTGCAAGAAGTGCACTGCGGACCACTTCGGTTAAATGTGCGGCTGAATGCAGGCTGAAGGTGATAAGGGCAACGGTAAGCGGGGAGACCAGATCCGGGTGGAAGGTCAAACCAAAAGTGCCATTCATATTGGTCAAAACAAATGGAATGCCATAAAAGAAAGCTAACAACTGAACAATGAGAGGTGTTCCTCTAAAAAATGAGACATAGAGCGTGACCAGCTGGCGGAGCACAGGGATACGAAAGAGGCGAATGAAAGCAAAAACAGATCCAATCAAAAGGCTCACAGCCATAGAAACAAGTGCAATCAATAAGGTAAAGGGAACGCCTTTTAGAATATGTGGTATTTGGTCAATCGCAAATGATATATCAATGGTTTGCATCAAATCGCCTCCTTAGCGTGACAGGCTGGTGCGGCCTTTCACAAATTTTCTTTCCAGTAGCATCGTGATCAGTTCAATACTGATGCAAATCAGCCAATACACAATTGCAATGATGACGTACACTTCAAACATCCCTATCCCGTAGTTATTGCCTAGGATGATTTTGACCTGTCCCATCATATCAATGAGTCCGATTGTAAATGCAATGGCGGTATCTTTCACGAGATCAATGGTGTAATTTCCGAGGTTCGGAAGTGCAATGAGAAAGGCTTGCGGAATAATGATCCTCATTAATGCCTGCGAATCTGTCATCCAAACAATGTAAGCTGCTTCAAGCTGATCTTTCCCAACAGAAGAATATGCACTGCGAAAGACTTCAGATAAATAAGCGCCCGTATGTAACGAGAATGTGATCATCACAAATAACACACGATCCCAATGATTGATTTGAATTCCGGCCATGAGTAAAAGCTGAGGCAGGCCAAAATAAATCAGAAATAACTGAACAATGAGCGGTGTACTTCGTGTAAATGACAAATAAATGACCGCCAATTGTTTCAGCACTGGAATTTGTTTGATTCGAATGCAAGCAAACAGCAATCCGATGATGATGGCAAAAAACAATGACACCACAATCATAAGAAATGTGAGCGGCAGACGATCAACCACTTGTAAAAAGATTCTCAGCCAATCTCCAGCTGTAAACGTCATGGCGCTTCCTTCCTTTCTTCATATTGATAGCCTTGCTCTGATATATAGTCAATATCTTGAAAGAAATCAACGCCAAACCATTTCTTCGCAAGATCAGGTAATGTTCCGTCTTCTATCATCTCTTGTGTCACTCGGTCCAATTCTGATGCTAGTTTCTTTTGACTAGGCTGTAAGACAAGATAAATAGGTTCCTTTGAGACAATGCCGCCCACTTTGACTTTCAGGTGAAGATGTTTTTGAATCGTATCAAAGGTCGAAATATTCATAAAAGCCGCATCGGACCGTCCACTTTCGACTCGTTTTAAATTGAGTTCGTTTGAAGGGCTTTCAATGGTCGTGAGCGGAATTTTCCGATCATTTTCTTCATTATATTGATTTAATATGGAACGAAGGCCGCCGCTAGGACTGACGGGAGCGAGCTTTTTTGATGTCATATCGTCTAGAGATTGAATATCTTGCTCTGATTCATTCACAATTAAACCTGTCATCGAAAAGCCGTATGGAACCTTAGGATAAAGAAAGCGTTTTTCACGTTCAGGATTACTAAAAAACCAATTAGCCGCCATTTCAAATTTCCCAGCGCCGATCCCAATTAAATTGGATTCTTCCTCGCCAAAGATATAATCAAAATGAATGTGTGGCAAACGTTTCTCGACTTCATTTAAATAATCGATGTTATAGCCAATCGGCTCGTTGCGGTCATTTGTGGCTAAAAAAGGCGGATTGACTTCTGCGCTTAGTGCGACTTTGACAATTTGTCTGCCATCATCTGTTGTCGTTTTCACACTGCTACAGCCAATGAGAGAGAGGAGAAACAGAAGGATACTAGCGGCAGTGAATAAAGTCTTGCGCTTCATCTGTCTTCCTCCAATCCTTGCCACATCCCGCGATGAATTCTTGATAAAAATTGTTTCGTCCGTTCATGCTGTGGCTTCATCAGGACGTCTTCTGGTGAGCCTTTTTCAACGATTTCCCCATCTGCCATAAAGATCACTGTATCCGCTACATCTTTTGCAAACGAGATTTCATGCGTCACAATGACCATCGTCATGCCTTGGCTCGCAATATCTTTCATCATTTCAAGGATTTCTCCGACCATCTCTGGGTCCAGTGCGGACGTTGGTTCATCAAACAAAAGCACCGCAGGATTCATTGCAAGCGCACGGGCAATTCCGATCCGCTGCTGTTGACCTCCGGATAATTCACTTGGAAACGCATCTTTTTTATGAAGCAGCCCAATTCGCGTTAACAATTGCTCTCCGATTTTTTCCGCCTCTTTTTTAGACATGTTTTGAGACACAATCAATCCTTCTGTGATGTTTTCAAGAGCTCGTTTATTTTGAAACAAGTGATAATGCTGAAACACCATAGACGATTGCTGTCTGAGTTTTAGAAGATCTTTTTTTCGATATTGTTCAAATTGAATCGTGGCCTCTCCAACTGTCAGCGTTCCTTTGTCTGGGATATCAAGGCTGTTTAAACTGCGGAGAAGGGTTGTTTTTCCTGATCCGCTCGGTCCAATAATGGCGACCACTTCACCTTCTTGTACGGTGAAATCAATTCCTTTTAACACATGAGTTGACCCATAGGATTTATGTAGATTAGTAGCAGAAATCATAAAAGCATCACGTTCCTTTGACATATGTACTTAATATTGATAAAATTTAACACATTAAATCCTATAAGTAAAGTGTGTTTTAATAATACCTATTGGATAAATCGGATATGATAGATTGCAAGAAACAGAGGAGTTGGATACGTTTTGTCTAAAGCATTATTTGTCGATACAGATTTTCAAAAAAATTGGCTAGATCAACTAGAATCCCTTCGTGAAACGATCGAACAATCTGCAAAAGAACATGATGAGGGTGCCTATTTTCCTAAACAGAATATCGAATCATTAGTTAAACTGGGCTATACAACGTTGTCTCTGCCTGTTGAGTACGGGGGCGGGGGTCAATCTGTAAAGGATATGGTCCTTTTTCAAGAAACACTAGGAAGTATGGATGGAGCAACTGCCTTATCGATCGGCTGGCATCAAGGAGTTGTTGGTGAAATTTATGAAAAGAAACTATGGAATGAGAAGCAGCTGCAATTTTTTGCTGAAGAAATCAAGAATGGGGCTCTTGTGAACCGGGCCGTCAGTGAGGCGCAAACAGGGAGTCCAACAAGAGGGGGCAAACCTGGAACAACTGCAACGAAATCAGGAGATCAATGGGTGATCAGTGGCAGGAAAACATTCACAACGATGTCACCAGCACTCACATATTTTCTCGTCGGTGTATGGATCGAAGAAAAAGAAGCGATGGGCTTCTTCTTAATTCACCGTGATACAAAAGGTGTTTCTATAGAAGAAACGTGGGATGTTGTTGGCATGAGAGGAACAGAGAGCCATGATTTAATTCTAGATCATGTGGAAGTTCCAGATGACATGTTGGTTGAAGTGCAAAAAGGACCTCGGGGCGGTACGTTAAACCCTTGGATCGCACATATTCCTTCCTGTTATTTAGGGATTGCACAAGCGGCAAGAGACTATGCTGTTCAGTATGCCATCACCCATTCACCGAACAGTATTAGCGGAACGATTAGCGAACTGCCAAATGTCCAAACACTGATTGGCGAAATTGATTTACTACTAAAGCAAGCACGTCATGTCATCTATTCAACGACAACATTGTATGAGCAGTCAGAGAAAAGAGAGCTGTTAATCAATGAATTCGGTGCTGTGAAGCATACAGTCGTCAATCATAGTCTGCAAGTGGTCGATAAAGCCATGCGTTTAGTCGGTGCAAAAAGCTTAAGCCTTAGCTGCCCGCTTCAACGTTACTATCGAGACATTCGTGCTGGCCTTCATAACCCACCAATGGACGATATGACCATTTCGAAAATTGCAAAGCAAGCGATTGAAGAGAAAAAATGGAACGTACAATAAACAGAAAGCCGGATAAAACCGGCTTTTTTTTATTTGGCAGAAAAGAGGACAAGCGTACCTTATGTCTTATCGCTCAACATGCTAAAATCGATACAAATCATGGGAAAAGGAGCGGTTTTTTTGAAGAAGCATATAAAATGGCTATTTTCCACTATTATGCTGATGGCACTTTTTATCGGCCAACCTTCATCAAGCGAAGGAACATCACCATCGTGGTCAGTAGATGAATTTTTGAAAGACCGGGAAGGCACATTTGTGATTCAAGAAGTAAAAGAAAAATCACCATGGGTGTATAACAAAAAAAGAGCGAACAAGCGCTTTGCACCACAATCAACGTTTAAAATAGTAAATGCCTTAATCGGACTTCAAACAGGTGCAGTTAAAGATGAATACGACATCAAATATTGGGACGGAGTAAAAAGAGAGATTGATAACTGGAATAAGGACCATACACTGGGCTCTGGCATGAGAGATTCAGTCGTCTGGTATTATCAAGCCATGGCACGTGACATCGGGGAAGAACGCATGGGCCATTGGATAAAAGCCATTCATTATGGGAATCAAGACATATCTGGCGGAATTGATCAGTTTTGGCTAAGCAGTACGTTGAGCATTTCTCCAGTAGAACAAGTTCATTTCCTTAAACAGCTATATGAAGAAAGTCTCCCATTTGACCTATCGGTTATGAGAACCGTCAAACGAATGATGATACAAGAAGAAGAGAAACACACCACGCTATACGGAAAAACAGGCTCCGGATCAGGAATCGGCTGGTACGCAGGCTTCATCAAACATGAAAACAAAACCTACATCTTCGCCACAAATATAGAAGGCACCGGACTAGAAGCAAAAGAAATCACCTATCGTATTTTGAAAAAATATCATTTGGTAGAAGCATCCGTTTAGGGTGCTTTTTTTTATGAGTAAAATTGGGTATATATTGATAAAAAGATGATACTTGGGTTAGTTTGAAAGAATGATATATTTTTAGAAAAATATTGAAACGTTATCTCAAATATATTATGATATATGACGTATTGTTACAAATGTTACAAATATATGATAAGGAGATTAATATGAATCTAAAAAGAAAAGTAAATTGGAAAAGAAATATTGCAGCGCTTCTAGCCTTTGTGATGCTTATATCAATGTTACCTTCTGACATTTTTGCAGAAGAACATGTAGAAAATACAAAATCAAGTCATAACAGCATGCCAGAAACAGACGATTCAAAAACCCTTGAAATAGCAGGGATTGATGAAGCTGAAATTGGTAAAGACGGAGAAGTTCTTTCGGAAAGAACAGCAAACAGCAAACTTTTCTATGAAGGAGAGGGAGTATTTACGCAAGAAGTATATCCTGACCCCATTCATATAAAAGAGTCACCAGATGCTGAGTGGGAGGACATCTCTCCAGAGTTAAAAGCAACTTCGAAAAAAGAAATAGAAACGGAAAATGCAAGGTTAGATTCAACCTTTCAAAAACAAATGAAGCAAGGGCTTTATGCTACATTCGAACACAAGAAGCATCAAATTGAATTTTCAATTTTAAAAGCTTCAGGAACAAACAAATCAGAAATTCGTTCCAAAGATACCTCTGCACAATTTAAAGAA
This sequence comes from Bacillus sp. AK25, assembly GCF_048270685.1. Taxonomy (NCBI): domain Bacteria; kingdom Bacillati; phylum Bacillota; class Bacilli; order Caryophanales; family Bacillaceae; genus Bacillus; species Bacillus sp. AK25. The sequence goes on along the minus strand of NZ_JBLUWC010000001.1, from coordinate 2,315,280 downwards.
AACACCAACGAACTTACATACGAAGAGGTATTTCCACATATTGATTTACGATCATTTACTTTTAATGAAAATATCAAAGAAGATATTGTACTCAAACGATATGATGGCTACAATTCTTTTACATTTAAAATAAAGACAGATCTAACTGGAGAAATTGAGGAAGATGGTTCTATTAGATTTTTTGATCAGAAAAAACAGACCATTTTTCAAGTTCCAAAACCGTTTATGACCGATTCAAATCTAGATGAAAAGTCAGGCGAAGTGGCTCGATCAGAAGATGTGAGCTTTGAATTGCAAAAAGAAGATGATGGCTATTTACTTCGTGTAACTGCTGATGAGAAATGGCTCAAGGATCCTGAACGAGTTTATCCTGTGTCTATCGATCCATCGACATCTTTATCTGTTTCATCAGACACATTCATTATGAGTGCATACCCAACAACAAACTATTCAACATCTACGCAAAAATGGGATGCTAATCTGAAAAGTTATGTCCTGAAAACCGGTTATTATGATAAAACAACTGGTACAAACTACGCATTCATGAAGTTTAATTCATTCAAACCGATTCAAAATATGAATGTAACAAAAGCGACACTCAAAACGTATGTTGCTCATTCATATTACGGGACGAAAGCAACTGGTCTTTGGCTTGATACAGTGAATGCCAACTATGATCATACAAAGCTAACATGGAACAATAAACCAAGTTCTAAAAACATCGGTAAGGCCAACGTATATAAAGGACAATGGGCGAGTTATGATGTGACATCGACCATCAAAGCTTGGAATAGCGGAACAGCTAACTATGGCTTTAAATTACATGCTAATGGAAATGGACAAGATCATTGGAAAAAAATAATCTCATCAACAAACTCAACCAAAAAACCAGTCATTGAAGTCACGTATACCATTCCACAAGCAAATGCACCAACTGTAAAAGGTTTTAGTAATGGAAATGGGACAGGTTACTTAAACTTAAGTTGGAAAAAGGTGTCTGGCGCAAAAGGTTACAAAGTGTGGCTATACAACGGAAAAGAATATGAAGCCATTTCAGTTGGGAATGTGGCATCATGGAGTACAAAAGGAAAGAATATTTGGCCGACAGCAAGTGAGATTGCAGCTAAGAAATATAAACTTCATTTAGATGGAAAAGGGGGGACAGAATTAGCAGTTGATCCTTCCCCGGTTTACAAAAACTCAGGTGGTAATTATGCGACAAGCAAAAATTATTGGGTAGCTGTAAGTGCGATTTTTGACCAAGGTGAAGGCGCAATGTCAGCAAAAGTAAAACCTGTCGTGCCGAATGTGGCTAGAGCGAAAGCACCTAGTACAAAAGGATTCAATAATAATAATGCAACAGGTTACTTTGATCTTTCTTGGACTTCAGTTTCCGGTGCGACCGGTTATAAAATACAAATGTTTAATGGGAAAAGCTATGAGACATTGGATCTCGGTAATCAAACATCATGGTCAACAAAAGGAAAAAAAGTATGGCCAACAGCTGCTGAAATTAAAGCAGGTAAATTTGCATTGCACCTCCAAGATGGAAAAGGGGCTGAGCTTCCAATTCATCCTGGTGCGACTTATAAAAATGCTGGAGGAGATGCGGCTCAAAAACATTATTCCTTCAGAGTGATTGCCTACAATAAAGATGGAGAAGCTATTGCTTCACCGCCATCTGGACCAACTTTACCTGATCTATCTAGACCAAAAGCTTTATCTGGATATGCTTATACGAATACGAAAGAGAGCCAAACAGGTTATATCAATTTACATTGGGACAAAGTAAAAAATGCAAAAGGATATAAAATTAACATCTATAATGGTAAGGCATATCAATCATTTGATGTTGGTGATGTCGATCATTGGACAACACAAAATAAGAATATTTGGCCGACTCCTACTGAAGTTAAAAGTGGGAAATATGTGCTTCATACAGATGGTAAAGGCGGGGAATTAGCGCTAGACCCATCACCAGTTTATGAAAATGCGAATGGAAATTATAAAGGACGAAAGAACTACTCCTTTACCCTTTCCGCCTACGATGCAAATGGAGAAACCATTCCGACACCAGCCTTTAACCCGACATTCCATGAAGGTGCCGAATTCCTTGGAATAGAAGATTACTGGTCGATTATTGATATACCAGACGGCCAGCTGAATGGTGCAACTGGTAATGTGATTGTCAGTGAAGAAGAAATGTCGATCGATGGAAGAGGACCGGGACTTGGAATTGGTCGAACGTACAACAGTTTAGATGCAGCTGACCATCTGTTTGGTCAAGGGTGGTACGCAGATGTAGAAACTAGTATCACGCCAACAAAAGAAGGTGCCATCTATCTTGATGAGGATGCTACAACTCATATTTTTACAAAAAAAGCAGATGGTACGTATCAACCACCAACAGGTATTTTCCTTGAATTAACGGAATCAAAAGATGAATACATGTTAAAAACGAAGGATCAAACCTTTGCACACTTTAGTAAAAATGGTGGGAAAATCACCAAGATTGTAGATGGGCATAAAAATACAACGACATACAAATATAACGAAAACAATCAGCTCACTTCAATGGAAGATGCATCTGGCCGTAAAATAACAATGGATTATGATGAAGATGGTCATATCATCTCAGTTCAAGGACCAAAAGGGAAAAAGCTTTCTTATGAGTATGATGCAGGTTTACTAACGAAAGTCATTGATTCAGATGGAACGAGTATCTCATATGAATACGACAAAGAAGGCAGATTGATTAAACAATTCTCTCAAAACAGCACAGAAGATCAGCCTGTTTTTACAGAATACCAATATGAAAATCACCGTTTAGTTAAGGCAATCAATGCAAAAAAAGAAACCTTTGAGTATGCATATGATATGTCTAAAAAGACACTCATGCTGACGCAGCCAAACGGCCGGAAAATACAGTATACGTATAATGAAGCAGCCAACCCGATTCAAGTTGTAGATGATGCGGAAGGGCTTAAAATTACTACTAAAACGAAATATGAAGGCAACCAAATCGTAGAAGAAACTGATCCCAATGATGTAGAAAAAGGAAAAGCTACAGAAAGCTATTCGTATGACAAAAATGGCAACGTCATTCTGGCGAAAGATGCTTACGGGACAGAAACCTACGAGTATAACAAAAACAATGATGTTACTAAAGTGAAAGATACAGAAGGAGATATTACAGATATCGCCTATGATGGATTAGATGCTGTATCTGAAACGGATCAAAGTGGAAATATGTCTTCAGCAAGTATTTATGACTCGTACGGGAATTTGGTACAAACGAGTAAAGAACTTGCTGCAGGTGCGAGTATATTGAAAAATGGCAGTTTTGAAGATACGCTAACTGGCTGGAAGCTTACAGCATCTAAGGATGATGGGAAATTAGCGCAAACAGCTGAAAAAAGTGGTGCTTTGTCTGGCAGTCGAGTGTTAGAGATCACTTCACAATCGACCACTGAAGGAACTGATCTTGGCTATTCTTCTGCTACTCAAGAAGTGACACTAGAGCCAAATACGACGTATACACTTAGTGGGAAAATAAAGACAGAGCTAACAAAAGCAAGAGCATTTTTTAACATCGATTTAAGAGATACAAACAACAAACGAATTCAATGGATCAGTAACGGTTACAGCACATTATCAGGCAAAAACGATTGGACAAAACGCCAAGTCACGTTTACGACGCCATCTCATGCAGGTAAAGCTGTGATCTATATGGAAGTGGATCATCGAGATAAGGCTGGAAAAGGAAAAGCCTGGTTCGATGAAATTCAGTTAGAAAAAGGCGAAGTTTCATCAAGTTATAATCCAGTCAAAAATAATTCCTTTACAGATAAAACAACAAGCTGGAGTGGGTCAGGTGGTTCATTAGATAATGAAGAAGGCTTTAACGATGACGTTTCGTTAAAAATGACAAGAACCTCTTCAACTCAAGCAAATGCCATCTATAAACAATCTGTACCGATTGAACAAAGTGCGAATGATCAATCTGTGTATGTCACATTGACTGGGATGTCTAAGGCTGAAAATGTCAAAGCCTCAAATGAAAATGATTACTCACTTCAAGCGTCCGTTACGTATACAGATGGCACAACAGGAACGTTTAATGCGAAATTCCCAACCGGTACACAGGAGTGGAACCGAGCGGCGGTTGTCATACCAAAAACAAAACCATTGAAAAAAGTCGACGTTCAGATCGTTTTCCAAAAAAGCGCGATTGGAACGGTTTGGTTTGATGATATCCGTCTAGTAGAAGGTAGCTTGTTAACGAAAACCACTTACGATGAGAAAGGGAACTATGCTGTTAAAGAAGAGGATGAGCTTGGTTACTCATCTCAATCTAACTACGACGAAACTGGCAAAAAACTTTCTGAAACAGATGCGAAAGGCGAAAGAACAACATTCGAATATGACCAGGCTGATCAGCTGAAGAAAATCACTTTATCTAACGGGACATCCATTGTGAGAACGTATGATAAAGAGGGCAATGAACAGTCGAAAACCATTCGTGCAGAGTCAGATCAGACGTATCAATTCGAATACGACCTAATGGGCAAATTGACAAAAACCATTGATCCATTAGGGAATGTGTTGAAAAGTGAATATGATGCGAATAGCAACTTAATCAAAACAATTTCTGCAAATGGACATGAAGTGTCTCTCACGTATGATGGAACAGACCGAGTGAAATCCAAGTCATACAATGGGACAGAAAAATATAACTTTAGCTATGATAAAAACGGAAACGAAACAACGGTTGTTAACAAAGAACAAAACACAACCAAAAACAGAACGTTCGACCAACAAAACCGCATCACAAAGTTAACAGAGCGTGGCAGCAGCCAAACTTGGACGTATCCAGCCAATTCAGATAAACTGAAATCCTTTGAATGGACACACGGAAATCAAAAAGGAACGAACCAATTCAGTTACAATAAGCTTGATCAAATGACGCAGATGAAGGATTCGAGTTCTACGTATTCGTTTGATTATGATGAAAATGGAAATGTTCAGTCCTTTATTACAGGTAACGGCAGTGGTGCTAGCTTTGCTTATGATGAGCGCAATTTAATTAATGATTTGCACATTGGAACAAGCCAAGGGGTAACGATCTTAAACGAAGCTTACGAATATGATCAAAATGGAAACAGAATAAAGGTTGATCAAGGAAGCAACGGGAAGGTTCGTTATGAATATGGAAAATTAGATCAATTGATCAAAGAAACTTATCCAGATGGCACGGTCATTGGTTACACATATGATGGGTTTGGAAACAGAAAAACCGTCACGACTGAAAAAAATGGCACTAAAAAAACAATCAACGCATCATTCAACATCATGAACCAACTGACAAAGGTAAATGATGAGACTTTAACTTATGACAAAAATGGCAACCGAACGTCTGACGGGCAATTCCATTATAAATGGGATGCAGAAGATAACATAACGGCCATCACGAAAAAAGGGGAAGACAAGCCATTTGTCACTTACAAGTATGATGAGCGTGGATATAGAATTCAAAAAACAGTGAATGGAAAAGTCACCAATTATTTTTATGATGGTGATAGTCTGAATGTTTTATACGAAACAGATGGAGACAACGAAGTCACAAAAACATACACATACGGTGAGAGTGGACAACTCCTTGCATTCACCCAAAATGGAAACAAATATTTCTATCACTACAATGCACACGGTGATGTCATAGCCATCACAAATAGTGCAGGAAAAATCGTTGCTGAGTACGAATACGATACATGGGGCGTTCCAACAAAAGTAAAAGAAGATGAAGAAGTAAAAGGCAACCCATATCGCTATGCAGGTTACCGCTTCGATGAAGAAACAGGACTTTACTATCTAATCGCCCGCTACTATGAACCAAAAAATGGCGTATTCCTATCACTTGACCCAGACCCAGGAAGCGATGGAGATGCACTAGATCAAAACGGATATACCTATGGAAACAACAACCCAGTCATGAATGTGGACCCGGATGGTCATTGGGTATGGTTTGTTGTCAATGCAGGATTTGCGGTATATGATGGATACAAAGCTTATAAATCGGGCAAGGGCTGGAAAGGTGCGGCTTTAGCAGCAGCTTCGAACTTTGGACCTGGGAAGATATTTAAAGGTGCGAAAAGGGTTTATAGTTTTGCGAAAGGTAAAAAATACTTAAAGCCAGGACCTTTTGCTAAGAGATCTATTCCAGCGAGGAGTACAAGTAGTAGGCTTAGAAAGAAAGAACGTAGAATCCTTAATAGAATTGGAAATACACACGGTTGTCATACGTGTGGTGCGAGAGCCTCAGGTACAAAAAGTGGAAATTGGATAGCTGACCATCAACCTGTATCACAATTGAGAAAAAAAGGCCAAGCTCAAAAGTTATTTCCTCATTGTCAGACTTGCTCTCGAAAACAGGGTGGGCATGTAAGTGCAATTATTAGAAAAAAATCTAGGAGGTAATTAAAGGTGAAAAAAGAAGAGATCTTATTAATACTGGATCAGTCTTTTCTTAAAAAAGAGATGCCTCTTTTGGATAATGGAAATTTTGATTTTGTCAAAGGTAGATTTTCTGTATTTGTTGGAAGAGAAGATTGGCTAATTACAATTCAAATATTTGGTTTATCCAAATTGGGACCGGCCATAGATTGTTTTGCAATTGGAAATCAATTAAACAACAAACCTTCGAATACTTTGTTAGACTTTCCTTTTGATTTCATTGATCAACATAATACAATTATTGTGGATGAAGAGATAGAACCAGGTTTTACAAAAAATCCAATTCATATTAAATTAAGAGATCAATTTTTTGAATTTCATATTTCTGAGTCCTCTCAAACCCATATAAAAGAAGAAAATGAATGGATTGTTTGCTTAAGAGAAATGGCTAAAGACCAAATGTTTCTAGAGAGGCTCTGGTTGACAAGTAAAGAACAACTAGAATTATTCAATTTAAAATCAAGTTATACTCAACTGTATACAACTAATTCATGGTTTCACCCAGAATCGGATAAACATCTGCCTAGCCAAAATGTTTTTTTTCAAACAGTTGCTGAGAGTATAGTTTTTCATGATTCTAGTATTATCAAAAATGAAAAAAAGAACACAGAATGGAATTTATGGGCACATACTGACTCGGTAGAATATTATTAATCTCATTGTTAAAAGGAGAAAATACTAATGAATTCAACACAAATTCTTAATATATTAGACGAAGAGTTTGATAATTTAAATCGTCCTATTTTTGAGTGGCGTGAAATGAATTATATTGGAAGTAAATGTACAATTATTCGCTTGAATCATCAACAGTGGTTGATAGCAATACAATCTTTCTTATTAGATAAGAAAGGTCCTTATGTGACAATAGATTTTTACCGTAATGACACACAAAACAGATATCAAAATATACTAATGGACGACTTGACTTTTAAGTTAGATAATAATAGTTACATCCCTTTTTCAGATATTGAACCCCATCATTTACAATTAATAAAAGAAATAAAGTTTAATGAAGACTCTTTTTGTTTGAAAAATCTAAATCTAAATGATGAAATGGATAAGAGTGATAAATCTTTTTTTAGAAATCTTTATGAAATACCCTCTTTTAGAAATTTTCTTTGGAAAACACCAAGCTCTCTTTTGAATTTTGTGGGTTTAAAAGAAGGTTATGAAAAAGTATTTGAGACAGAGGAATGGGAGTATCCAGACTACTTAACAGAACCAAGTGAGACAGTATCATTTAAATCGTTCGCTCAATTTTTGGCAAATGAGGTAGACTCCGTTAATGTTGGTATCCCAAATAATCATTGGATGGAATGGAAAGATTATGATATTGATTGATCAATGAGAACATGAAGATTCAAATGAATACTTTTAAGTTTGCAAACAAACCTCCACTTATCAGTAGGAGGTTTGTTTGCTATAAAGATCATTTGAGTTTGTACAGTAATTGAGGTGAAAAAATTGAAGAAAGTTAAATTAAGCACGATGACCAAAGAATCTATCGCAGATATCGAAAAAGAAATAATAAATTCCGCACTGAATCTAGTGAAAGAAAAACAAACAAAATTTAAAGATTTAGGGTTAACAATCAATGCTGAATTTGGAAGGTTTGTATTCGGAAAATAGAGAGGAAGAGAAATTCAAGTTTCAGATTGTTTTACAGCAGGATATCATTCATCCATAAAATGGCGAAGAGCTTCATGATGGTGAAGAAGGTGATCCAGGTTATTGTATAGACCATCTCGATATTTGGATTTGTGTATCGAATAATCTCGTTAGCAAAAAAGGATATTTAAGAGTATTTGAAAATGAATCAGATTTGCGGGGAATGATTATACCATTAATTGATGAATTGTATAAAGAAGCAACAGAAATTCTTCAAATCCTAAGCAGCTAGGATTTTTTCAACCGGTCTAAAAGGGAGAGAAATGGTGCTTAGATAGGAACAAGATAAAGTAGAGTATTTGCAGTAAGAAAGCAAGTAAAGGAAAAAGAATGAGCAAACCATTCAAAGCCATGATGAATAAAATCTTATTAGGGGGCCTATAAGAAGTGCATTTGAAAAATATACAATTAATGTCAGATAACGATCGTGGGAACTTAGCCAGCCAATCCCTTTGTATGACTGAAATGTTTTTATACGAATTAGAAAAGAAATTTCAAACGAAAGATTGTGAGGCTATTGTTTTGATATGTGGGTCTTTTAAAGACTACAAATTAATTAGTACTTTAAAAGATGAACCAGACATCTTATTTTTAAAAAATACGTACGAGCTGGAAATACCTTTCCGTTACAGTGAATTTGAAAATGCAACAAATAAGAAAAAGATCTTAGCAGATACTTTGGAAAAAGCGATACTCTATCTGTGTGAACTGAAAAATTGGGACAGTCAGCTAGTCAAAGCGACATTTAAGAAAATGAAAGAGAAGGAATATAAAGCGGAGATTAAAGGGAGAACAAAACTAAGTCCCGATAAAAAAAGAAAAGCTTACCCACTTATCGAATTAGATTTAAAACAGTTTACTCTTTATCTTGTAGTTGAAGACAATAAAAGAAATATCTTAGATAAAAAATTAATTGCTAAAACCGATACTTACTTAGAAGAAATTTCCTATCATATGAGAGAGCTTAAGTGGTTAACAGATCATGAAGTGGCACTTTTCAAACGTGCAAATAAAACAGTTTATACAAGTATACGTTTATCGTGATAAAGCAAAATGAGAATAACATAAAGAACACAATATATAATGGGGTATTCTAAATGGGCTTTTGGGAAGAAGAACATAAGAAAAAGAACATCATAATTGGTGATGATGGATTAGATATTTTTGAAGAAGCGATTGAACAATTCTATGAAATGACTGAGGAATATTTGAAGAGAAAGCCAACGGTTGATGAGATGCTTTTGACAATTATGATGGCTTTAAACAATGGAGGTAGTCACTATTTTGATGATTTAAACGACAAAGAAGTAACGGATATTAAAATAACAACTAAAAAAGTAAAAACTTTAAGTAAAGTGGAACCAGGAGCTATATTTGAACTGACATTAAAAGAAGTTGGGAAGATGAGCTATGCTTTGATCATTTCGGGTGAGGGGAAAAATCAATATGATGATATTTTAATCCAATACTATGATTTGTTTGTTGATGAAAGAATAGAAAAAAATGAGTTAAAACAATTGATGAAAAAAGAGAATGAACTATTTGTTGCAAATACAGGCCTGACAGGCTTTTTAAGTGGTTCATGGAAAGTCATCACAAAAATAAATCAAGATTTTATAAAAGAAGAGGATCTTCAAAATCTGAAATTCGTGGAATACCGAAATGGAAATTATTACGTAAGCGAGGGTAAAGAAGGTTCCGATACACCTGCTATGGACTTAGAGGTTGCTGATCCAAAAACGGCTAAGACTATATTTAACCCGATGGGTATACGTAGCGAATACACTATTAAAAACATTCTTACTTTATATTTTAAAGGTATGTCAATGGAGGATATTATTAAATATGAAATATAGGCAGTTTACAGCGTAAAATGAGTTTTGAGAAAGGAATGGTGTAATAAATGGCTGAACCAAAAATGCTAGACTGTTTAAATAAAATACGAAATGTCTTAAAGGGGGGCTGAAATTTACGTTTCTGCAGACGATCCAGAAATAGACGATGATCAAGTTTGGGATATGCTGATTCTTTTAAGTGGAATTGATTTGAAAGATTCACCTAATTCTTACTTACATCCTGTAGATGATTTGAATGACTGGTTAGAAGAATACAAATAGTTCCTATATATGAGCTTGCTAAATTCTTATGGTTAAGCCCATTTATAAATAAAAGGAGTGACGCAATATCCATGCATCCGAAAGAATTAGAAACCACCATGCAATTACCTGCGAAAAAGCGTTATGACTATTTCATCAAAAAGATTGTTGATTTTGAAGAGGTTTGGTCATTAAGAAACGAGAAGGGGTGGGTGATGTCAGAGGATGATTATCGTGTACCGCAGCTTCATTTTTGGCCGACAGAGGATCATGCCGCTTATTGTGCGATCGATCAATGGGAAAAAACAGTACCAGAAATGATTGATTTAGACGATTTTATAGAAGAATGGCTGCCGGGAATGATAGCAGATGGAATCAATCCGTCCATTTTCTATAATCGAAATAATTCGGTGTCAATTGAAATTCAAACATTAAAAGAAGATATAGAGGAAGAATTAAAAAACTACTAGTTCGACAAGAGTGGAGGTAGTTGTTTGAAACGGCTTGAAGACTTATTTATTCGTTCAGAAAAAGAATTCAAATTCTATCAGAATTTAGTAGACCATGTGTTTGAAACAAATAAAGAGCTGCCACAACAAGTCTTTCGTAAGACATTTGATTGTTATTTGTTTCAAGAGTTTGATTGGGCATTGAGTGATGATATTTTACCAACCATAAAAGAGTTATCAACTGTTACACAAGATAGAGAATTTTTGACTGCAGTCCTTCAACCAGATCCAACTGATTATTATTTGAAGGAATTTGGTTATTATCATTGGCTGAAAGCGAGTGTGGACATTTCAGGTGAGGATTATGTAAATGCACTATGGATGCACCCAAAAGGTGCCATAGCGGATAATATAATCACGAATTCGAATATAGTTGTCTGGTTATCTCATTCTTTGCAGTGGGCGATTTGGGCAGATAGAGATATGGAAATTTGTATCATAGGGATGGTATCAACAAAAGATTCTGCAAAAAATATGTTATTAAAAGAAGGATGGAAGCCACTGGATCACCCTGTTTTAGCAAAATGGCTACAACTATTATTAAAGGATCAAAAAACATTCGATAACTATTTCACTCAAATGCTTTCTAGTTATGCATAATGTTCCAAGCGGTGGAATTGAGAATCAATGACTGATAATAGCCTTACCCGAAGATATGAAAGGAGCATAAAGTGAAACATTTGTTTATATCCGATCCAAAAGAATTTGAACATGTTCTATCGTTTGTTCATTCGCTCGTTCATAGTACGAAGACATTCCCTGATCAAGTGTTGAAAACGAAAACCCCTCATTATTTATTCGAAGAATTCCATTGGTTGTTATCAGATGATGGCTGGGAAATGTTAAAAGGTTTAGCTTTGAATCATCATGATGACTATATACTCATGGCTGTATTAGATGAGCAGAAGAGCATGGATGATTATTATCATGATTTTGGTTATTATCCTTGGGTGAAAGTACCGTTAAACCTCACACCAAGTGATTACCTCGATCTCTTAACCGATTATCCGATAGAGAGTGTAAATGATAGCATAATGGATATTGCTTCACGTGTGATATGGGTTTCCCCTTCTGCGAAATGGATCATTTATGGCGACAGAGGTTATGAGATAGGAGTACTAGCGATTCTTCAATTAGAACAAATGAATAAACAATTGTTAAAAACGTGGAGAATTTTAGATGAGATTGTATTAGGCTGGATTTCAGTTGTATTTCCGAATCAAAAACTTCCTGATGATTTTAAAAAAGAACTGATTCGAAATTATACTAACTTTGAAGAAATGACTTCATAAGGAGGAAGAAATGAAACAAATAGACCATGTATTAAACACATTAGATAAGTCTTTTCTAAATAAAGAGTTTCCGCTATTAGATAACGAGAACTTTGATTTTGCCAAAGGGAAGCTTTCTCTATTTACTAGAGATGGAAATTGGCTGATCACGATTCAATTATTCGGTTTATCGAAGTTAGGACCGGCTATTGATTTTTTTGCGTTTGGTCATGAGTTGAATAATGGATCCATCAATTTTCTATTGGATGAGCTCTTTGTTTTCGGATCAGCATGATGAAATAATAGATGATGATGAGATAGAACCTGGATTCACCAAACAACCATTACGAATTAAATTGAATGGTGGCTATTTTAATGTTCAAATACCAGAGTCATGCCAATCTGATGTAACAGAGGAAAATGAATGGATTACTCTGTTAAGAGAAATGGCCAAACATCGAGATTTGCTGGATAGTTTATGGATGACAGATCAAGAACAATTTGACATCGTTCAGCATGTATATGATAAACCGCTCTATACAACTGAATCATGGTTTCATCCAGAAACGCATAGCCAACTCCCTAGTCAATCTCCTTTTTTTCAATCGGTTGCGAAGAGTTTGATCTATCAAGATCCAACATGCATTGTAAATATAAACACGAACACTGACTGGAGATTATGGTCAGATTTTGATACTGTGGAATATTTTTAGTTTCGTCTGATGTTTTAAATCGGTGAGGTGGAGCAAGTAATGAGAATCGTATTAGCAAAAGAGAAAAATCTATTCGAAGTAAATGAATTAATAAAGAAAATCAATTTAAACGTAGAAGAGTATCATTGGGTCATAAGTGATGTGACACTCCCAATGCTTCATGATCGGAATAATCAATCTCATTCAGAAGTCATGCCGGATTATACGGATTTTTTATTTCTGAAGGGTGAACATTTCAAAAAATTCTTACATGACTATTCTTATTCTTTTATTTTCGCTGTTTTGACCGCATTGCCTCGTCATGTAGATCATTTGAATATTCATTCAATACCTCAAATTGAAGATAATGAACGATATTGGAACGTGAATTATACACCCGTTATCCCTCAAGCCGTGTTTGAAATCGGATTTTTTGATTCGACAGATGTTATTTTTACAGGAGATCAGAAAATCTTAAGCGAATTTCGAAAAAAAGCGGACTTTATTTCATTTGAAGAATATTTACAAATTCCGTGACACGATAAGAATAGAGTTCATTCTGAAAAAATAGGGGAATACGTTAGGGGAGTGAATGAGATGTTTAGCAGTATTGAGAAATGGATCGATTATTTAGATGGTGTCTGTGAGGTACTGGCATTCTCATTTGATTTTTTTCGTAAAGAACTAGTCATAAACATTAGTATAAGTGAAATAAATGATGCTCGGTATCATGAATTGCGATTTATGAATGTGGCGAGTCTTTATTATAATGGGGGTGAAGGTAATGATAGATTTGAAGAATTGATACAAGAAGAGATGAATTGGCAAATTTTTGAATGTAGTTACCATCCTAATGGGATAGGGAACCTTAAAAATGTACTTCTTGAAGAATTTGATTCAAATGCAAATTTTCTATTTAACATCAATGGGATGTTACTCGCAATAGAATCGAAAAACGTATGTTTCGATTCACAAGAATTTATTTGCAGTGTATAGGAAGATCTCATTAGCGTCTAAATAAGAATTAAAAACAATGAGAGATTGGGGAAAAACCATGAGAATCAGCCGTGATAAACAAGGTTTATTCGATGATGTAAAACAACGTTATCAATACTTATTAGATTCATCTTATCCAGATGAAATCGTCTCTTTTGAAGAGGAAACTGGTATATGTTCAGATGATTTTTATATGTTTTTTTCACTTGTTGCAGGCAGCTTAAGTTATGTGGTCGATCATAAACGAATACCGAAAAAACAGTTAAACGTGCTGCGTCAGTCATTTGAAGAGCAATATCCCCAAATCAAATCGTATCAACAGATCCTTGAATCATATCCTTTATTGCACTCCTATGTTCAATACCATGAAGAAACAAGAAAACAAATCATTGCACTGATACAATAACCTCTTGGCGGACAAACGATGACATGGTTTTTAGATGAAAAAGTCCAGAAACAAATCCCTCATTTCAATATCAACCATCTAAAGCAAATCAATGAATTTCACTACTTTAAAGAGTATAATGAACATTACGACTTGATCAACGGTATTCATCTACACATCCCATACGAATCTGCAACCCATAAAGCAGACATTCATCTGAAATTTACCAACGTCTCTTCTGTTCAAATCAAAGATTTGGAGTTAACAAACGATTCCTATCTTTTTTTGAACATTCAACTTTTGGATAGAGGCTGGGAATATTTGAATTACTTTGTCGAAGATTATGAAGAACAGTATTTTTCTTTTTACTGTCAAACGGTTCAAGTCATACAAGTCGTATCAAATGAATCGGGCTAGTCGCTCTACATATGTGCGAATCATACTTCCCCATCCCAACACAGAAAGGTGCAATGACATTGAATCGAATCATGAAATGGCTCTTATTTGCGGCGGTCATCGCTGGATTATTGGTATGCGCATTCTTTGTGTTCCGTTTCAACCAGCCTAAGCCGACGACGAACATCCATTATGCAGACACACAAAATAAACAGCAAACACTGGATATATATATGCCAAAGGGAAAAGATGAAGACAAAAAGAAGAAGCATCCAGTCATGATCTATCTCCATGGCGGCGGCTGGACAGGCGGCGATAAGAATAGAGTCGCTTCAAAGGCCGATTATTTTACGGGTCAAGGGTATGTGTTTGTTTCAATGAATTACAGGCTTCACCCTGATGCCAACTTCGAGCAGATGGCAGATGATACGGCAAGCGCTATTAAATGGGTCAAGGATCATGCAGATGAATATCAAATCGATTCGTCAAAAATCAATGTCATGGGTCACTCAGCGGGCGGTCATTTGACGGCATTGGTTGCTACAGATTCGACTTACTTAAAACGTGTGGGGCTGTCGCCAAAAACGATCAATTCTATCGTGATTTTAGATGGACCGTTAAACATCAATCAATTTATACAAGCCATTCCCTCGTATAAAAAAGTGTTTGGCAAACAGGAGAAGAACTGGACAAAGGCATCACCTGTAACTTATATGAATCAAACGAATGTTCCGCCTGTTTATTTGGTCACAGGCTGGGAAAATCCTGAAGTGTACCGATTTGCAGAAAAACTCAATCATGATCAAGGCTCTCGGTTTGTGTTTCGGGTTCATTCGCTGAGCCACAGTGATTTAAATAAATGGTTTGGATCTGACAGAGCGCCAAAAGAAGCGCAAGAGATGACAAAGGCTGTGATGGCTTTCGTCAAAAAACAAAATCAATAACAAAGACTGTATGCTAGGGCAATCCATTTTGCCGAAGTATATGATAAAGTGGTTTGAAATTAAAGGAGTGTATGTTGTTGTCATCACGTATGGAAAATAAAGTGTTCAATTGCGAAAAAGAGCTGACGCTGAATATTATCGGTGGTAAGTGGAAAATGCTGATCTTATGGCACCTTGGCAGAGAAGGGACAAAACGGTTTGGTGAGTTAAAGTCGTTAATGCCTGGGATTACGCAAAGAATGCTTGTCAATCAGCTAAGAGAATTAGAGGAAGATCACATTGTGCACCGGGAGGTTTATCCTGTCGTTCCGCCAAAGGTTGAGTATTCTCTCACAGAACTCGGAGAAAGCTTAATGCCAATTTTAGAGGCGATGTATGATTGGGGCAAACAATATCTCGACAGCAATTTTTTAAAGGACGATAAATAGAAATACCTACAAATAGATACTGGTCGAAAGACAGTATCTTTTTTGTGCCCATATGCGAAAAAGTATAGTATGTAAAAAAAAAGTGCGTACTTGGATTGCTTCCATCCTGTTGTTATACTCATTTCATCGTTCAAGATGCCCTATTCACGGAGCTCTTGAAGATGAGATGAAAAAACGGGAGTGAACGTTCATGAAATTACAATTAGCGTTAGATTTAGTGAATATACCAGAAGCGATCGAGCTGATCAAAGAAGTAGAAGGATCGATCGATGTAGTCGAAATTGGAACACCTGTTGTGATCAACGAAGGCTTGCGTGCCGTCAAAGAAGTCAAACAGGCATTTCCAAACTTACGTGTACTCGCCGATCTGAAAATTATGGATGCTGCCGGTTATGAAGTGCAGCAGGCATCTGAAGCTGGAGCGGATATCGTCACGATTCTTGCGGCAGCGGAAGATATGTCTATCCAAGGAGCGGTGAAGGAAGCAAAAGCAAGAGGGAAACAAATTTTAGTCGATATGATTGGGATCAAAGATATCGCCGGCCGCGCGAAAGAGCTGGATGAGCTTGGAGTAGATTATATTTGTGTGCACACAGGCTATGACCTGCAAGCGGTTGGTCAAAACTCATTTGCTGACCTCATGACCATTAAACAAGTGGTCAAACAGGCAAAAACAGCGATTGCAGGCGGTATTAAGCTTGATACATTGCCTGAAGTCGTCAAATTAAATCCAGATTTGATTATTGTCGGCGGCGGTATTGCGGCTCAAGACAATAAAGCAGAAGTGGCTGCGCAAATGAAGCAGTTGATTGCACAATCATGAAAATAAGTGACTATGTGAGAGTAATTCTAAGCGAGCTTTCTGAACACTCGCCCGCGATTCAAGACGAACAAGCAGAGCAGCTTGTCAAAAGCATTTTAGCGGCTCGAAAGGTCTTCGTCGCAGGGGCTGGCAGGTCTGGTTTGATGGGAAAATCGTTTGCGATGAGACTCACGCATATTGGTCTCGAAGCTTATGTGATCGGTGAAACGAATACGCCTGCTTTTACATCTGAGGATTTATTGATTGTAGGGAGCGGTTCTGGCCGAACAGAGACGCTGCTTGTGCTCGCAAAAAAGGCAAGGGCGATTGGCGGAAGCGTGGCGTCGTTCACACTTTCAGCTGAGTCACCTATAGCTGATCTATCTGATGAAGTCATCTTACTGTCAGGTGCGCCAAAGGATCAACATGAAGGAAACCATCATACGATTCAGCCGATGGGGTCATTATTTGAGCAAACTTTGCTTCTTATGTACGATGCGGTCATCTTGAGATTGATGGAAATGAAAGAGCTCGACACCCATAAAATGTACGGTCACCATGCGAACTTAGAATAGCCATGATGAAAACCTTTCCTTTTTTGAAGGAAAGGTTTTTTTAATACATGGAACTTAAAAAGAAGGATCACTTGACATAAAGGATAAGATGTAACTATAATAGTTACATCTCGAAGAAAAAACGTAAGCAACGGAAGGAAGATGAAGATGAAAGTGCAAATTTGGTCAGATATCGCCTGTCCTTTTTGTTATATAGGGAAAAAACAGTTGGAAACAGCGCTTGAGCAATTCCCTCATAAAGAACAGGTAGAAGTAGAGTTTAAAAGCTTTGAGCTTGATCCGAATGCACCTGTTGCAGTGGATTATGATGTGCATGATATGCTTGTCAAAAAATATGGCATGAGCCGTAGCCGGGCCATCGCGATGAATGAACAGGTGAAACAGGCGGGCAAGGAGAAAGGAATCGATTTTCAATTCGATCCACTCGTTTTGACAAACACCTTTGATGCCCACCAGCTCGCACAATATGCTGGAAAAATGGGAAAAGGCGATCTCGTCATGGGAGAGCTGTTTCAAGCGTATTTTACAGATGGAAAGCATGTTGGTGATCGTCAAACCCTTTTAGATATTGCAGAAAAAGCAGGTCTTGATCAGAACGAAGTACAGAAGGTTCTAGACGGGCAAGAATTTGCAGATGATGTGCGAGAAGACGAAAAAGAAGCAAGACAGCTTGGGATTTCTGCTGTGCCTTTTTTCTTGATCAATGACAAATATTCGGTTGCTGGTGCACAGCCAGCAGATACGTTCCTTCGTGCACTTGAAACGGCTTGGACAGAAGAGGCAGCGCAAACGGAGAAAGCGGCTGATGCTTCATTTGAAGAAGCATGTGCAGATGGCGTATGTGCAGTACCTTCACCTAAAGAAGAAGTATAATCGGCATTTTCCCTATCTTTGATAAAAGATAGGGATTTTTGTTGATTAATAATTAATATAACTTTATACTTAAGTTATCTTAATTATGAAGGTGATGACATTGACATCCAAAACAACGATGATCCAAGAATTAAACCAAATCGAAGCGCGCATCCATCAAAAGCTCCGATTAGAGTTTGAAGAGTTATTTGTAGATGAGTTAACTGATAAGCAGCACATTGTCCTTGATTTCGTAGAGCGAAAAGGGGGGAGCTCACCTATTCAAATTGCTCAGCAACTAGGCATCACCCAAAGTGCTGTGAGCCAGTTGTTAAACACGCTTGAAAAAAAAGAATGGGTTCGCCGCAGCATCAACCCGCAAAATCGTCGGGAATTGCACGTTGAACTTTCTGAAAAGGCAAAGACGTACTTGGAGAATATGAGAAAGATAGAACTTGCGATCATTGAAAAATACTATTCAAAATTAAGCCTCGAAGAGATCAACACATTGACATCCATTTATACAAAGCTAGATCAATTGATTGTAGATCAAAATGAAGGGGAAGGATGATGATCCATTGATGATGCTCAAACAAGAAGTACAGCGAATTGCCTCTTCTTATACGGAGAAAAAGAAACAGGCACTGCTTGTGATCGGCCTGATTCATCAAGGAGAAAGACACGTTTTTCATTTCGGAGATCACCCGATACAGCAGCGCGTCCAGCCTGAGGAGGTCATTTTTGAAATCGGCTCTATTTCAAAAGTCTTTACGACAAGTATATTGGCAAGCATGATTCAAAAAGGGCAGATGAAGCTAGACGATTCCATTTCACTGTATTGTCCTGAAATAAAAAAGAATCACCCCATCCAATTGGAACAGCTGGCAACCCATACGTCTGGACTTCCTTCACATCGTTTTCTCAGAGATTTACAACTAAGGTTCCTTCCAAAAGTGAGAAGAGATATGTACTGTCAATACTCCCTTGATGAATTAATGAAACTGTTACACTCGAAAAAACGGAATGAGCGAAAGGAATACCCATCTCGTTACTCCAATGTAGGGATGGGACTCCTCGGGTTGATTATGGGATGGTCTCTTCACAAAACATATGAAGAGTTGCTGACTGAATATATCGTGGATGAGCTGAAACTATCGAACACCTTTATTACGATCAAGGAGGACGTCAAAGAGAAGATGATCCTCGGTCATCAAGAGAATGGAAAAGAGGTTCCTCCGCTTCAGATGCATGACTATCAAGGGGCTGGTGCGATTCGTTCGACGATCACTGATTTGCTTTCATTTCTCTCTGCACATATGAGTGCAGACGCCACTTCTCCATGGAAAATGACCCACGAACCAAAGGTGAAGATAGGGCAAAACATGTCAATGGGACTCGGGTGGGTCATAGATGATACGGGATTGATTTGCCATAATGGTGCAACTTCTGGTTTCTCCAGCTTCATGGGCTTCCGCCCGCATTCAAAAACAGGAGTAGTCGTCTTGTCTAACTATCGCAATCGTATCACGCAAGACTCTCCTGACCGAATTGCCTATGATGTGATGAATATGCTTGAACAAGAGCCTAAAGCCAAATGAGCCTTCTATGAAGAGGGCTCATTTTTTCTTGCGTTCAGTTCTTTAATCGTTTCACCAGGAACGAGTTCAGGCTCATAAAATGTTCGATCAGGCAGGTTCTTTTTCCCTTGTACGTGTTTAATCATCCAGTCTGCCGCATCTCGTCCCATTTGCTCTTGAGGGTGTGTCAGCGTTGTCAGTTTCACATGGGCATTTTTTTGGGCAATATACGAGTTATCCTGTCCAATAATGGAAAGATCATCTGGAATAGATAAACCCATTTCACTACATACATTTGCTACTTCTAACCCGACTTCATCGTTATAGCAAACAAGGGCGGTCAGCTCATGCTGGTGTGCTTGTAAAAAGGTTTTGATATGATCCCCTAAATACTGCTTCGATTCTGTATCGAAAAAAAGGACATGTTCTGGTAGGAAATTGAGCTTCGCTTCACCGAGTGCCTGAATATAGCCTTTCATTCGATATTTTCCTTGTAAATCATCTGTTTTTGAAATCAGTCCAATGTGCTGATGTCCAGAGGTGATCAGCTCCTTTGTCGCTAAATAGCTGGACTTTACATCATCCAAACAAAGGAAGGGAACTTCTAACTGCTCATAGTAGGCATTGATCATAATAAGCGGGACATCCTGCTCTTTAAAGGATAGGTAGTACGAAATGTTTGGATTATATAAGTTGCTTTTTGTCGGTTCGACAATTAATCCGTCCACACCAAAGGACAGCATCATTTCAAGCGCTTTTTTCTCTTGCTCCACATCGTTATTTGTACTCGCCAGTAACAAAGAATAGTTCTCTTCATTTAATCGGCTTTCGATGCCCCGAATGATCGACGGGAAAATGTAATCGGATATGTATGTGGTGATGACGCCAATCGTTTTCATATGAGCATGTCCAGCAGGTTTTGTTTGATATTGATTGGTGACAAATGTGCCTGAGCCTTTTTCGCTTCGTAAAAAACCTTCACTCGATAATTCCAAGATGGCTTTTCGCACCGTATGTCTGCTTACTTGATACATCTCTTGTAAGCTTGATTCGGTTGGAATACGCTCCCCGATCCGGTAATCCCCTGTCAGTATTTTGCTTTTTATATCATCTATAATGATCTGGTACTTCTTTTTCATCGTTTCACTTCTTTCACAGTTGATCCTCTACTCGGGTTGAGAAGAACTTGTATGGACATATTTTAACATGGTTGCTTAATCAAAAACAGGCGCTTACAATGTCTATCGTCTGTTCCTTAGAGAATATGAAAGTTTTTGTCTAATTATGTATGCACAACTGTATTTATTATTGACATATGTACGTACAAATATTATATTGTTTTTGTGCACAGGTAAAGGTGAATCAAACGAAAAAGATATTTGAAACCGCTATCATCTTGGAGGTGAACAAAATGAATCGTGAAAAGACGGCCAAAGTCATTAGAGAAGGCAGGACATCTTTGGGCATTGAATTTGGTTCCACACGAATTAAAGCGATTTTAATAGATGAAGAGTTTCAGCCAATTGCGCAAGGTGCATTTGAATGGGAAAGTTCTCTTCAAGAAGGAATATGGACGTACAATTTAATTGAGATCATTACAGGTCTTCAAGTGGCATACCGTCAGATGAAAGAACAGGCTGCACAATTGTATGGGGTGACGATTCAAACCATTGGCTCCATCGGGATATCTGCGATGATGCATGGCTATGTCGCCTGTCATCATACAGGAGAAGTCCTCGTCCCGTTTCGAACGTGGCGGAATGGAACAACGACCGAGGCGAGTCAAAAGCTAACGGATGTATTCCAATTTCATATTCCAGAAAGATGGAGCATTGCTCACTTATATCAAGCGATATTAGGAGAGGAAAAACATCTGTCCCGGTTAGAGTATGTGACCACTTTGTCCGGCTACATTCACTGGCTGTTAACAGGGAAGCAGGCCATCGGAATTGGCGATGCGTCGGGAATGTTCCCCATTGATGAAAAAACGAAGGATTACAACGAAGTGATGCTTCATCAATTTGAAGCATTGATTGCAGAAAAAGGCTACCCGTGGAAGCTACGTCATCTTTTGCCGCGCATTTATTTAGCAGGCGAAGAAGCTGGTGTGTTAACAGCAGCTGGAGCAGCGATTTTAGACCAAGGCAAACAGTTGCAGCCAGGTATCCCTTTTTGCCCACCAGAGGGTGATGCAGGAACAGGGATGGTCGCAACAAACAGTGTGGAAAAGAGAACTGGGAATATTTCAGTTGGGACATCTGTATTTGCCATGATTGTGTTAGAGCATCATCTAAAAGGTGTGTACCCAGAAGTGGATCTTGTCACGACACCAGATGGCCTGCCAGTCGCGATGGTTCATGCCAACAATTGTACAAGTGACCTCAACGCTTGGATGAATCTATTCAGAGAAGCGTTTGAAGCAATGGGGCAGCCAGTTGAAACAGAAAGATTGTACGAAACCCTATTAAATCAAGCTTTAGAAGCAGATCATGATGGGGGCGGGCTTTTAAGCTATGGCTATTATTCTGGTGAAAATATTACGAGACTAAAAGAAGGAAGACCTCTTTTTATTAGATCTCCTCAAAGCCGGTTTACCCTTGCTAATTTCATTCGGACGCATCTCTTCTCTGCATTTGGCGCAATGAAAATTGGGATGGATCGTTTAAAAGCACATGAACAAGTCAAGATTGATCGCTTACTAGGACATGGCGGTTTATTTAAAACACCGATAGTTGGGCAAAAAATGGTCGCTGCTGCACTCGGGACACCTGTATCCGTCGTATCAACTGCGGGAGAAGGCGGTGCGTTTGGGATGGCGGTCCTTGCTTCATATATGCTCAATCACCAGCAGCAAACACTGAGCCATTTTCTCAAGCATCAAGTATTTGCCCATACATTAGAAGAGCTTATTGATCCTGATCCACTGGATGTCAAAGGTTTTGAGGCATTTATAAAGCGCTATCAAGAAGGACTCCCGATAGAAAAAGCGGCAGTAGAACATTTGACGCCACAGAAAGGAGCGGCACCTGTATGTTAGAGCGGTTAAAAGAAGAAGTGTTTCAAGCGAATCTAGATCTACCAAAGTACGGACTTGTGAAATTTACATGGGGCAATGTCAGTGCGTGCGATCGTGACAGTGGACTGTTTGTCATTAAGCCAAGCGGCATAGCGTATGACAAATTATCAGCAAAAGACATGGTCGTGGTCGATTTTGACGGTCAAGTGGTCGAGGGAGAATTCAATCCTTCTTCCGATACTGCCACACATGCTGTTCTTTACAAACACTTTGAGGAAATTGGCGGCATTTCACATAGCCATTCAATGTGGGCAACGGTATGGGCGCAAGCTGGACTTGATTTACCAGCAATGGGCACAACACATGCCGATACATTTTACGGACCTGTTCCGTGCGCTCGATTTCTCACAGAAGAAGAGGTGAATCGCGGGTATGAGGTGGAAACAGGACACCTGATCATTGAAACGTTTGAGAAAAGACAGATAGATATCATGGCGGTTCCTGGTATTTTGCTGCAAGGTCATGGTCCCTTTACGTGGGGAAAAGATGCAAAAAGTGCGGTAACGAACAGTGTCATTTTAGATGAAGTAGCGAAAATGAACCTGTTTGCAAAGCAATTGAACGAATATGCGGAGCCTCTTCCGCAGGTGATTTTAGATAAACATTATTTAAGAAAACATGGAACACATGCGTATTACGGACAAAAACCTTCAAGATAAAGAAAAGAGGGATTTCTATGTTAACAAGTCAGAAGAAAGAATGTTGGTTTGTCGTCGGTTCACAGCACTTATATGGGGATGAAGCACTGAAGCAAGTGAAGGCAGATGCGCAAAAGATAACAGATGCCTTAAATGAGAGCGGTTTGCTGCCTTATCCAATTATTCTGCAGGAACTGGCGGTCAGTGCGGATCAAATCACACAGCTGATGAAAGAGGTGAACTATCGTGATGAGGTCATCGGTGTGATGACTTGGATGCATACGTTTTCTCCAGCAAAAATGTGGATACGTGGTACGTCTCTTTTGCAAAAGCCTCTTTTGCATCTCGTCACGCAATACTATGAAAACATTCCGTGGGACACGATTGATATGGACTATATGAATCTCCATCAATCGGCACATGGAGACAGAGAGTACGGCTATATCAATGCACGTTTAAATAAGCAAAACCAAATCGTTGCAGGTCATTGGTCGAAGCAGGAGGTGAAGCAGCAAATCGCTGATTGGATGGACGTTGCGGCTGCCTATCATGAGAGCTTCCACATCAAAGTGGCCCGGTTTGGTGACAATATGCGCCACGTTGCGGTGACAGAAGGAGATAAAATTGAAGCGCAGATCCAGCTGGGCTGGACCGTTGATTACTTTGGAATTGGCGATCTTGTGAACTATGTAAATGCTGTGGAAGAAGCAGAAGTTGATGCTCTGTTTGCTGAGTACTTAACGTTATATGACGTGGATTATGGGAGTTATTCGGCGGAAGAATGGGAACAAAGTGTAAAAGTGCAAGCACGATATGAAATTGCCATCAAACGTTTCTTAGATGAAGGCGGCTACAATGCCTTTACGACAAACTTTGAAGATCTACATGGCATGAAGCAGCTTCCGGGTTTAGCCGTTCAGCGGCTGATGGCAAAGGGATATGGCTTTGCGGGTGAAGGGGATTGGAAAACCGCCGCACTGGATCGTTTATTAAAGGTGATGAGCCATCATCAATCCACAGGTTTTATGGAAGATTACACATATGAAATGACCTCTGGTCAGGAAGCAGTGCTGCAATCTCATATGTTAGAAGTAGATCCAGCGCTTGCACATACAAAACCTGTCATTGTCGTGTCTCCGCTAGGCATTGGAAACCGGGAAGACCCAGCACGTCTTGTGTTTGATGGAAAAGCAGGCGAGGGCGTTGTTGTCTCCATTGCTGATTTTGGAACACATTTCAAATGGCTGATTCAAGAAGTGGAAGCCTTTGAGCCGCAGGAAGCAGCACCACATTTACCGGTGGCACGAGTCCTCTGGAAAATCAAACCGAACTTTCAAGATGGCGTCAAAGCATGGATTAAGCACGGCGGAGGTCATCATACAGTCGTATCTCTCAATTTAACGGTTGATCAAATTGTTCATTTTGCAAAGCTTGTGAATGCAGAATATGTGGTTTTATAAAGAAGGGTGAAATGCATTCTACTGTGAACGGTAGAATGGCAGGGAGAAATGAAAGCGGTTTATTAAGTGAGGGGGGTCATCCACTTGGAGAAAAAAGTATCAAGTAAATTTATCTTCTTTTTCGGGTCCTTTGCAGGCATCTTATTTGGATATGATATTGGCATTATCGCAGGAGCGGAAGGGCACATTCAGGAAGAATTTCAGCTCAGCCCGTTATGGCTTGGCATCGTCGTTTCTTCATTAATGGGCGGGGCGATCATTGGTTCCATTTTAAGCGGTCTAATGGGGGATAAGTTTGGCCGCAGAAAGCTCATTTTGGTGTCATCGATTATCTTTTTTGTCGGTGCGCTTGGCTCAGCCATTGCACCAGAAGAAATCTCATTAACCATTGCCCGAATTTTCTTAGGAACAGCTGTAGGGACAGCCTCATCGCTCGTGCCTGCTTACATGTCTGAAATCGCTCCAGCCAAAATCCGCGGGAAATTGTCTGGCCTGAATCAGCTGATGATTGTGAGTGGATTATTGCTTAGCTATATCGTCGCATTTGTGTTTGAACCCATTCCAGACAGCTGGCGCTGGATGCTGGGAAGTGCTGCTTTATTTGCGATCGTGCTTTATATTGGCATGCTGAAACTTCCTGAATCTCCAAGATATTTAATTAAACACGGAATGGCTCATAAGGCACGTGAAGTATTAGGATCACTTCGTTCATCACGTGAAGAGATTGAAGCAGAAATGCAAGAAATTTTAGAAGTAGCAAAAGAAGAACGCTCAGGCATTCGTGAATTATTTCAAAAGAAATTCCGAATGGCTCTCTTTATTGGAGTCGGAATGGCGACACTCCAGCAAATACAGGGGGCGAACTCCATTGTGTATTATGCAACGAGTATCGCAAGAAATGTAGGTCTTGCTCCGCAAGTTGCCGCAGGTTTTACCGTCATTGTTGGTGTCATATTTGTTGTGACGACCGTAACCTTTTTACAATTCGTCGACCGGTTCGACCGCCGAACGATTCTCACAGTTGGGGGAACGGGGATGGCCCTGTCTTTCTTTGCACCAGCGGCATTAGGTGCGCTCGGAGTGAGTGAAGGTATATTAAACTGGGTCACATTGATTTCACTTTGCTGCTTTATTTTGTGCTATGCCTTCTCATGGGCACCGATCACATGGATTATCATTGGTGAAATTTTCCCACTTTCTGTCAGGGGTATTGGAGCGGGCATTTCCTCTGCCTTTAACTGGACGGGATCATTAGCAGTTGGCCTTGTGTTCCCAATCTTGGCTGACCAATTCAGCTTTGGCGTCATTTTCTCCTCATTTGGGGTCATCTGCTTAATTGGCCTGTTGTTCACCCGCTTTGTATTAGTCGAAACAAAAGGAAGAAGCTTAGAACAAATCGAAACCGATATGGCTGCACGTGTCTAAAGGCAACCATCTATCCACACAGGATAGATGGCTTTTTTAATCAAGTATTTGTTTCAGTTCATCTGGCAGTAAATCCATTAATTGATCAGGTGAGGATACGTCCAGCACTTCAAGAAGCGCATAATATTTCGCATAAATTTCACTCAGCTGATCAGGATGATTTGCTTCATATCGATTCAAATGCAATTGCGTCAGTTCAAGTGCAATGTCCAGTTTGTTTCGTTCGATGGTTTGTGTTGTGTTGATCAAATCGTTCACCTCTTATTTTAAAGTTATTGAAAA
Source organism: Bacillus sp. AK25 (assembly GCF_048270685.1). Lineage (NCBI taxonomy): Bacteria > Bacillati > Bacillota > Bacilli > Caryophanales > Bacillaceae > Bacillus > Bacillus sp. AK25. The sequence continues at coordinate 2,288,695 of NZ_JBLUWC010000001.1, read as the reverse complement.
ATGTTACGGTGCAGTTCCGCAGCTTACCTTATATTCATGGTCTTCTACCTTTTTTGAATAACAGACGGAAGGCGTCATTCCCGTCTCACTTTTCCAAGCCTGCCAATACACATCATACAGCTGACCATATTGAGGGTCTACATCGTCCTTTTTTTGCAAAATAGCAAAATAGCTTTGGTAAGGGTAGCCTTCTTGATAAATGGCATGCCGTATCGCTCCTCTCTCAGTCGCATTTGTAAAAACCATAGGCGACAGCAAGGGAAGGGTGATAACTACGACGAGCAGGATGAAAAATGAAAAAAGTTTATGTCTTGTCTTCATCAATGAATGTCCTTTCCTTCACAAGAGATCATTTGTATAATATGTTAAAATTGTCCTATTGTAAAGAAAGAGACTACTAGATCACCAGCGGATTTTATCAAAAATAGACAAGCATCTAATCACTAATCGCGCCTCTTACATACGATAGAGTGTAAGTGAAAGACAACTTGAAGGGGTGTTGAGATGAGCCGGAATCGATTAGACAATTTTTTCTTTGGACCTCGCAGGGGGAATCATGGAGAAGTTGAAACGGTTGTATCCCCTACACGTCAAATTGTCAACACGACAACAAATGTACAAACGATCAGAAAGATTCATCCAACTCATATCACAAACGTCAATAAAAACATCAAAAGAATTGAAAACTACTACCCTGTGACGCAATCTACTCGAAATGAGTATATTGTGGAAGAATATGACTGTGGCAGTGATATCAAGAATCCTTGCTGCCGCCCGGTCAAACGCTGTAAGTGGTAGTTTAATGGTAAAAAGAAGTGAGGCATCCTGTGATGGGATGCCTTTTGTATGTTTAACGCTCTATTTCATTTAGTTGTCCGTGATCAAGCTCGAAAAAACGATTTCCTAATTCTGAATAAAGGTAGCGCTGATGGCTTGTGAATAAAACACACTGATCAGAGAATTCTTCTTTTAATAAAGAAATAGACTGCATTTGAGATGCCTCATCAAGAGATGTAAAAGGTTCATCAAGAATGATTAGCTCTGGTGATCTGGCCGCCATACAATTAAAGAAAAGCTTATATCTCATGCCTAGTGAATATTGTTTGACAGGCATCTTAAGTGCATGAGTTAAATCAAATGCATCACAAAGCGAGAGAAAGGTCTTTTTGTATACCTCTTTTTCTGACTGATTCATTTTCCATAGCGACTGTATAAGAGTCATATGCTCGATACCAGTCAGCGCATCATAAACCAAAGGCTTATCTGGAATGTACGCGACCAACCCTTTAAAAAGAGCTGACCCAGGATGATGCTGTTCATTGAGTAAAACCGTTTCGGATACTGAAGGAAGCAGACCTGCGATGATCTTTAAAAGTGTCGATTTACCGCTGCCGTTTTTCCCGATAATACAAGCACGATCACCTTCTTTCAGATGAAAGGATACTTGATCAAGGAGGGGAGAGCTTTCTTCAGTTGTTTCATAACGAAAAGATAGCTGAGACACTTGCAAACTAGACATTGATAAATCCTCCAATAACAAAAACAGTGGTCACCAGCATATACAAGATGACGGTCGCAAGGGCGGCTTTTTTTGATCCTTTAGCATAATAAATGATCCCATCATATAGGATGCGTAAAAGGTACAAGTTGATCAAAAAAGAAACCGTTTGGATGAAGATAAAATAATGATCTAAATCGAGTACCATCACACAATAGATTGCTGCGCTATTCACTAATAGAAGAAACGCATTATAAAGCAAGATGACAAAATACATTTTGCGCAAAATAAACGTTTTATGAAAAAAGTACATATAAATCGAAGTCACGACAGTACCGAGAAAATTCAATATGAAATAAAGCGGGATTGTCAGTAAAAAGATAAACACAATGCTGGCTAATTGTTTTCCAGCAGATAAAGGCTCCTCTACTAACAAATCAATGATAAAAAATGTTAAAAAAACAGTCGAAACAAATAAAGATAGTAAGACAAGACCTACAATGGTTTTGATCGATTGATGTTGATTGAAAAATTGTTTAGGGCGTAGAAGTAGCTCCATAGAACCACATTCTCCTTTCTTCTAAGATAGATGTACATGGCTGACATATTCCTCTAAAAGAGAGGCAATCAACAAGAGCACTACAGCGGAAAAGATTAACTGAACCACAGTCCGAGTCAGCTTTCTTACATCAATGGCCTTACCTTTCATAAACCGGTAAAGATAAATAAATGGAAAAGCACTGACGATTGAAAATAGGATCAAACCAAGAACCTCAACAAAAGCATGCGGCATGAGGCCAGTGAATAACTGCTGCACTTCATGCTGAGCTATCAAAAACTGAATGAGTTTTCCAATGATATAGCCATTATAAAAAAGAATGCCCGCAGACATAATGCCGCCAGTAAAAGCCCCGATACCTAGAATGGCAAGCCCAACCTGTAAATTGTTTGAAAAAATAGAGAGAAAAAATATGTTTTCATCCTTTTTTAAATAAGGAATCTGATCATAAGGAAGGAGGCATCCAATGAGCAAAGCTGCAATAAATACACCGGCGTAAAAATAGCCGAGACGTAGAATCAATCTATTCTCCGATAGAAAATATCTTATTTTTTTCAACATACTCAATTCCTTTATTAATGGTCTTGCGGCATAATATCCAGCAAATCACTGAAACGATCACAAAATATATAGCGAACAGCACGTTTACGAGCCCTGAGGATTTCTGCAATATAGGGAGAAAAGAGGTCAAAATCAAATAGTACATGAAAGGCAGAACAAGAAAGTTTCTGGCAAATGCCTGACCTTTATCGATGATCTCTAGTTCCTCATTTGTTGTCCCTATTTCATGCTCATGAATAAAATTGAATTTCGTTGTGAATGGAAACAAGTAAAGCTGAATCAAAGGAAAAATGAAAAAGCCAACCCCTAATACCACCAGTTGAATGAGCATCTGAACATGAAACAGTTGATACACGGTCATAATAGATAAATTAATGAATAGTAAAAAGAGCGCTGGTATGGAAAATAAACAATAAAATAACTGGATTTTTGATAAGAAAAATTGCAAAAGAGATATTTGAGAAAGCTCGTAAAGCCAAATGTTCTTTTTTTCAGCACTTAAAGTAAAAATAGAAGGTGTCAGCATTCTCATCTCATAAGATTGATTCGCTAGTATCATAATATTGAGTGTGAATAGCAGCTGAATTTGCAAGGCTTGATGATCGATGATCGAGATCAATCCGGTAAAAACACCAATATAAAAGAAGGCTTCATATGATATGAACATATAATTAAAAAATTCTTTAGATAAGAGCCACCTTTTTTCTTTCAGCAGCTTGATGTCTTTTTGGATCAACACATTTTGTCTAAACAGCGAACCCTGAATTTTATGCAGTACTTGAAAGTACCAATAAAATAAATCCCGAAAATGCTTTGAGCTTTGGTCTTGATCTTTTTCCGTTGGAATCCATCGAACAGGACTTCTCATGACAAGCGCACTACCTAGTATCACAACAATCAATGTAATAGGTGAATTAAAAAGGGCTTGAAATTGTAGAAAAACAGAGCCATCTGAAAATAAAGCATGTTGCATTTGCTGAAGATCATGTTGATATAAAGAGATCAGCTTGTTTGAAAGAGTGATCCAAAACGAATCCTCTGCAAGCGATGAGATCGATTGAAATAGTTGCCGGAAGGTGTGATAAAAAGGGAAAATGATGTTTAATATGAGAACCCTTCCGAAAAAGAAAAAAAGCAAAGCGATGCTTGCAAAAAAGAGGACACGAATGGCCCCGATTTTTTTCACGACGATGTTATAAATATAAGCACCGAATATCTTATTGCTGATGATAAATAGGAAGATACTTGTCAGCATCACATTGACATGTTTTAACCAGAATGCCAGATCGTGTGTTTGAACAATATCATATTGGAACAAAAAATAGATCAAATAAGTGCTCAAACTCGTAAAAACAAGCCAAATCAATTCTGAAAACAGAAGTGTTTGAAAAAGTTGTCTAGAGGAAACAGGTGCTAGCTGTATCAATTCTTTAAAAGGAAGAAGATGAGTTCTTCTATAAGATTCAATTCCTTTGACGATAGAAAATAGAAATAAAAACATCACAAAAGCACTTTCCCATTCTATTTGATAGACGGGGGAGTAAAGAAATGAAGATATAACGAATACAATCATGCATCCGAATATGATATCAAGAATACAAGAAAAAAATATGTACTGTTTTGAAGAAAACGACTTGAGAAATGGAATTTTTCGTATAACGTACTGAGCGATATTAGAATACTGCTGCTCCAGTCTAATGGATAGAAGTAGTGATAATAAAGGATATAACATCTTCTCACCTTCACAAAAATTTAAATAGAAGGAGAACAGAGTCTCCTTCTATTGAGTCGTTAAATAAATTACCAAGCGATAACGGCTTTACGGCCTTTTTTCTTAATTTCGTTTTTAAGGTATTGACGAATTGTCTCTTTACCAGCCGCAGCAATAAGAGAAAGACCGCCTGAACCTACAGCAGTTAAAATGGAGACAATTGTAGTGACAGCTCCACCCGCTTCAACCACATTAAGAACCACAGCGGCAACACTGCCTGGAATACCAAATTCTTTTGCTAGATCAGCAACTGGCAGTACTTGTAGCGAGAAGGAAAAAAGAGCTAGCATAAGGAATCCTACTGCTAAAGCACCAAAAAGAACATGTAGTTTGATTTCATTTCTTGTTTCTGTCATATCAAATTCCTCCCTTTTTTGTCTTTTTATTACTATTATATCTTATGATATGTTTTTGTTCATATCAATCCTTTTTTTTCTTTTTTTTCATGAATTAGTTATAGGTTAATATAAAATAAGTGAAAAGATAAGTGAGAAAAGAATCGTTTTGGATAGGGAATATCGAGTGAACATGATCAAAATGACCTTGTTTTCACAAAAACGAAAGAGAGCCTAAAAGTCTATAAGAAATGTGCTATATGTAAATGAACCAATATTCTTTGATCAAAAGCTTCTTTCAAGATAAAATTGGAAGTATCAATTCATTCTGATGGAGGCGATTTTCTGAATATTCGATTGTTAACACCAGAAGATGCTCAAGAATATGCGAACTTGAGATTAGAAGCACTCCGATTAAATCCAGAGAGTTTTGCTATGAGTTACGAGGAAGAGAAGCTAGATACGAAGAATAAATATAAGGCTCGTTTTGCCTCTACACAATCTATGTGGACATTCGGTGCCTTTCATCAAGGTCAGCTGGTCGGCTCGGTTACACTCATACAAGAAACCTTGCAGAAATTAAAGCACCGTGCCAATGTGGTAGCGATGTATGTAACGGCTAATGGACGCGGAAAAGGAATGGGGAAGGCACTTCTGACAAAAGTACTTTCTTTTGCACGCGAAAAAAAAGACATCGAACAAATATATTTAACAGTGGTCACAACAAACGACCCAGCCAAACATCTTTACAAGTCTGTTGGATTTAAGTCGTATGCGGTAGAAGAAAAAGCACTAAAAATAAATGGTGCATATGTAGATGAGGAAAAAATGGTGCTATGTTTATCATCGTTTGGAGGGGATATAAATGAGCCAGCCAGTCATGCGCATCACATTGGCAGCCGGACCAAATAGTGAGCTGGAATCCTTTGCGCTTCGTGCAGCACTTGAAAACTTTGGCGCAAAAGTCGATATGCATTGGATAGGCAGACCGAATGACCTGATTAATGTTTTATCCGGGAGGAATAGAGGCGAGACGGATTTCATTCTTTTATCCTTTCACGGAGAAGAAGGAGCGTTTCTCATGCCGGAGTTAGGAGAAGATGTATACGAAGAGGGTGAGCCGAGAGGTGCTGCTTTTGGTGCGGATGACATAAAGCGCTATGCTTCGTTAAATGGAGTCCACATTATATGTACAGGCTGTACACTAGGCGAAAAAAAGGTGGCAGAAGCTTTTTTAGAAACAGGGGCGATCTCCTATACAGCGCCCGATGACTACATTGATGGAAATGCGTCATTTATTTTTGTTCTCACCATGCTGTATGAGCTGGTGAACAACTCAAAAACAGTCAGAGCAGCTTTTGAGCAGGCACGCTCTATTGATGAAGAAACAAAGTTATTCCAACTGTATATGCAAAAATAAGGGCTGAGAGATCAAGCCCTTTTTATATGCCTCTCGTAAAATATGTCGAAAATGTGACAAATGTGTTTTTTGCAAACTAAAAGGGGCTGCGAAAAGTCTATCCTACAAACACACGTCATCCAGACAGGACGGCATCACGAGAGGAGAATCATTGTGTCAACGAAAGGGAAGATCAGTCTCGTCCTATGTGTACTTGCGGTCGTTATCGGTATCGCTGCGTTTTATCATAATCAGCAAGCAAGCGGGACAGAGAGGAAAAAAGTAGAACAAGATGCGAGCTACAAACAAGTTGAAATAGTCACACTTGTGAATGACGGGAAATTCATGAGATATGCTGTCAACTATCCGCTGTTTCATCAAGAAAAACTAGATCAGGAGATCAAAAGATTTGCAGAGACAGCGTTAGAAAGGTTTAAAACATCGTTTAGTCAAGCGAGTGATGTCAATGAAGAAAAACGATACGAATTAAATATCGATTATGAGATCATTCATTATGCCAAGCAAACCGTCGCAATCAAATTCAATACATATGAAGTGAAGGGCGGAAAGCAAGGCGTCAATCAAACGAAGGTGATGAACTTTGATTTCAAGAAACAGACATTTTTATCAATCAACGATATCTTTCTATCAAAGAAGGACAATCTTCAAAAATTATCTCATATGACTTTTGAGGAATTAAAAAAAGATCGAACGCTAGCTGAAAATCAGCCGCTGCTCAAACAGGGAACGTCTCCTGTGGCGAAGAATTATCAGTATTTTGCCATCAAGGATCGCTATATCGAATTCTACTTTCCAAGAGGACAAATCGCTCCAAATCATCAAGGCCCTCAAGTGTTAGCGATTAAGAAAACACTGCTGAAAGGAATATTAAAACCTGAATATATTAAGAAAGAATTGAACAAAAACGAGAAAAAAGAACCGATTCCAACAAGAAAGATTGTGAAATTTCCAAAAACATCCACATTTCATCCAAATCAAAAAGCCATTGCACTCACATTTGATGATGGGCCCAATCCATCAACAACCTCAAAAATTTTAACAGCATTAAAAGAGAACAAAGGACATGCCACATTTTTTGTATTAGGCAGCAGGGTTCAATATTATCCCGATATGTTAAATGAAATCAGAAAGGGTGGAAATGAAATTGGAAACCATTCCTATAACCACCCTTTGCTCACAAGACTCCCTTTAAAACAAGCGGTCAAACAAGTAGAAGACACGCAGCAAATCATTGAAAAAGCGAGCGGGTTCACACCGACTCATTTTAGACCGCCATATGGCGGGACAAACGGACAAATCAACGAAGCTCTTCACATGAAAGTGACCCTTTGGGATGTGGATCCTGAAGACTGGAAATATCGAAACAGCCAATACGTCGCGAACTACATTCTAGCCCATGCATCTAGCGGTGAAACGGTCTTAATGCACGACATCTATGACACCTCAGCCAACGCAGCCGTCACGATTATCAAAGAACTCACCAAACAGGGATATCAATTATTGACGGTGTCTGAGCTTGAGCAGTGGAAGGAAGCGCGTGAGAAGAAAGGTGAATTGAATACGTAATGATTATGCGAATCTTAGTAGATTCGCATTTTTTAAAGCATATTATGAAAATAAAGGGAAATCATGTTAAAGTGAGTGTAGAAAGGGAGGGCTTCGGATGGTATTCATGAGGTTGATTAGCCTATATATGCTGACAGCATTTAGTTTGGGTTTTATCGTTAACTATGTACCTGGTTTGATGCTGCCCATCTATATACTTGCGATGATCGGGCTTATTTTATGTCTCGTTCATATTGCGCTGCATTATATTCAACGAATCAGAAATATGTTGTTTCATGAGAAACGGTAAGAATACTTGCGTACGCTAAGAAACCTCTCTCTAAAAGAGTGAGGTTTTTATTTTTGCGGTTTTTGATGTTCTAACAGTTGTATATTTTTCTCATTTGATTCTTTCATTTGTCTTAATAACGAAACGATATTCCAAGTAAACCAAATGAGGACAATCAGTAAAATGATGATGATCCACATGCTGGGGCATCCAATCTGCTGAATGCTTCTTTTTGCATGTATCAAGGATACCGTATAATGAATGTATTGAAATGAACAGTTCGTGCTATTTATTCGACAATTGATGTAAACAAAGAGCGATGAAGGTAGATATATTTGAAACGAGTAGATGTAGTATCAGCTATTATTTACGATACGGAAGAAAATATTTTAGCAGTTAAAAATGTAAAGGGATATTGGGAACTGCCGGGTGGGGCTGTAGAAAAAGGCGAACACCTGCATCAAGCCGTGATACGCGAGGTGAATGAAGAGACAGGGTATGTTTGCAAAGTAAATGAAATTCATTCGGTTCGAGAAGCAGTCTTTCAAGACAAAAAGCATCATGCTCTGATAATCACCTTCTTTGCTGAAAGCACCGGAGGGCAAATAGATATTCTCGATCCGGATCATGATATTGAAGAAGTAAAATGGATCAGCAAGCAAAACTTTCAAAAGTTAAACCCAAAGTTATATAACTTATTAAAATTAAACGAAGACCCACAAGCTTTTTATCAATTTGAAGAAAATAGAACAGTTGGTTAACAAGTTGATATAGGTATGAAGGAGAGATATGGATGTTTTTATACTACGGCCCCACAGGAGCTCCAGTAGAAAATCCGAGAGAAGAATTCATGAAAAGAATTTTCTTTCAGGAGGGTGAAGAGTATTGGAAACAAGGAAACGGTGAATCTTCCATTGAGATAGAAGAAGATTGGGAAAGTGAAAGTCTAGTTTTCTTTTATACGGAACCGTATGGGTTCTTGATCATGAGATATCCAAATTTTTTGGTCCCTTTTAAAAAGGGAGAAAAAATTGAAACGATCGAGCATTTGGTCGCAGGCGCCCCATTGTATGTGCCGTCATGTAGCTACATCAATCGGGATCAAGCTTATCAAATCGTTCACCATTTTTTGACGACAAAAACAGTTCCTGACCTTGTTGAATGGGTAGAGTTGAGGGATATTGATTTTCAGTATGATAAGAAAAGTTAGAGGGAGCAAGATGAAAGTGAGTACATATGAGAAGTTACATAACTTAGATGAAACTATGCATTTACATGTAGGGTATGATGAACATGGTTTTGATTATGAAGGCGTGTTTTTTTAGAGTTTAGATAGGAAATGTACAAAAGGTTTGTTTGATCAAGTTCCAAGTGAGGAAAGAGGAGAATATTCAAGCAACTGACAGATCACTATCCTGAATTGAAAATAAAAGTAACATCAGAACGAGATCCAAGTGTCCCGTACCCAAGAGATACTTTATCTTTTGATGTTAAAAATGGTGTTACAGAAAATGTCGTTAAAATAAAAAAATAGAAAAGAGGCTATAGAATGGATTTTATCAATGACATTAGTGAAGAAGCTAAAGTTGCACTAGGCTTAGCAATAGCCGAAAAAATGTATACATTCATAGATAAAGAAGATGATGGTTACCACATAGGAGAAAAAGCTTTAGAAGATTGCTGGAAATGGCTTTCTGGTAAAGAGTTAAGTGCAGATGATTTATGTAACTACATAGATAGTGAAGATTATATGGATGTAGCCGAGTTCGCAAATAAAGAAAAAGATGAACAAAAACAATATGGCTGGTATTCAGTATTAGATGCGGTTTCTTATACAGCTTATCAAGCGTATAAACGAGAAAATAAAAAATTTGTTCCGCAAGTGCTAGAGATAATAGATGATGAAACATTGAATACACTTTGGGAAAATGCTATAGAATCAAAAATGATTGATATAGCTGAACTGAAAACCCTAACGAAGTATCTAATTGGTCATTATCCTAGCAAATATCAAGATAATAACAAGTTATATTTAATTAACAAAGAGGATCTCCCATTAGGCAATTAAATAGAATACGGCTATTTTTAATAAGTAATACAGAAAGACATTAGCTTAGAGATAAAATAAAAAACAGACCTCATATGGTCTGTTTTTTATCCACTAACAAGAAGGATTCTTTTACAAAATTCAAATCACTTCCCCTTCTCCCGCTTCCGTTTCTCCTTCTCCGCCCGGTAAAACTCATGAAACATCTTCATCAGTGCGCGTTTCTCTATCCGAGACACATAGCTCCGCGATATCCCGAGCTCCTTGGCTATTTCCCGCTGCGTTTTCTCTTTCTTTAAGTCCAAACCGAACCGGCCGACGATGACTTCTTTTTCCCGGCCGTCGAGAATGTCGATATATTCTTTTACTTTTTCAAGCTCCATGTTGAGCTGAATGGTATCAATCACGTCTTCATTTTCTGATTTTAAGACGTCAATTAATGAAATTTCGTTGCCTTCTTTATCCTGACCGATGGGGTCATGCAGAGAGACGTCCTTTTTTGTTTTTTTGAGTGCGCGTAAATGCATGAGGATTTCGTTCTCAATACACCGCGCAGCATATGTTGCCAGCTTTGTTCCTTTTCCAGAGGAATAGCTTTCGATGGCTTTAATGAGTCCGATCGTCCCGATGGAGATGAGGTCTTCAGCGTCTTCCCCGGTATTTTCAAATTTCTTGACAATATGGGCGACGAGCCGAAGGTTATGTTCAATCAGCATGTTTCTTGCGTGTTCATCGCCCTCTGCCATAAGGGCTAAGTATTTTTTTTCATCATCTCCCGAAAGGGGCTGTGGAAAGGCATTGTTTTTGACATAGGACACTAAAAACACCAATTCTTTGACCATCAATCCCATCGCTGTAAATACTCCTGCCACGATTTTCACCTCCACCATGTTTAGGCCGCTGCCTATATCCTCAAATGTATGTGAAGGAAGGATTGTCTGTGTCTGTACGATGAAAAAATCATCTTATCTGAAAGAAACGTGCTTCTGTGCGTATGTTTTTGCTGCCCCTCTCATATGTTTGCGGTTTCTTTGCGGTGCTTGGCGGTCTAGAAGCGTGCTAAAATATGTAATATTAGACCGAAAAGGAAGGGGTTTTTTCGGAACATGGGGAAGGTTCTTTCTTCACATGTCGGTATGAAAATTAATGAATGGTATCGAATGATACGGCAGTTCAGTGTTCCAGATGCGGAAATCTTGAAAGCGGAAGTAGAAGCGGAAATTGAACGTATGGAAGAGGACCAGCATTTACTGATTTATTATCAGCTCATGTGTTTTCGGCACCAAATTATGCTCGACTATATACACCCTTCAAAATATCAACCTTTCTCAGTATCTAACCTTGTCGATAAAATCGAAAATTCCAATCATGAGTTATCTGATATGCTGCATTATTACCATGCATTTTTTCGTGGCATGCATGAGTTTAGTCAAAAAGAATATTTGGAGGCCGTCAAATATTATCGCATGGCAGAAAAACAGCTGTCTATGGTATTTGATGATATTGAGCAGGCCGAGTTTCATTTTAAAGTAGCAGAAGCCTACTATATAATGAAACAAACGCATGTCTCCATGCACCATATTTTAAAAGCGCTTGAAATATACGATCAGCATGATGCATATTCCATTCGCATTATTCAGTGCCTCTTTGTCATCTCGGGAAATTATCAAGATTTAAAACGTAAAGATCGAGCACTGCCTCACTTGAAAAAGGCGAAACAACTCGCATCCGAAATTGATCACCCGCGCATCTATAGCTCAGCACTCTATAATTTAGGGAAATGTTACGGGGAGTTAGGTTATCGAGAAGAAGCAGAACGATATTTAACCGAATCGGCTGACCTCGCCAAAAAAGAGCTGCTTCCCACGCTGCCTCATACACTTTATACACTGGCCAAGCTGCTTTTTAGACAAAATGAGCAGATTGAAGCAAGGCGCATATTAGAGGATGGGAAATTGGCCGCAAAGAAGCATGAAGACCAGCTGTTCTGTCATATGTTTGAGTATCTGGATGCTTTATATGTTCAGGAAATCAATGAAGAACAACTGCAAAAAACCATTGATTATTTGGAAAAACTTAGCCTATACTCTTATATAGAGGATATCTCACTAGAAATTGCGACAGCCTTAGAAACCTCTCAACAATACCAGAAGTCCAACCAGTATTATCAAAAATTGTTATGGGCTCAAAATCAAATCCAAGAAGGAGAGTGTCTGTATGAATTCTAAGCAACGTTCGACAGTTGAAGAGAGAAACCAAACGTGAGACAAAAAGCGGGCCTGATGGGCCGGCTTTTTTTATGTGAAAAAGAAGCGTAGACGACCACGAAACTTGAATGAATTCATCAGAAAGCGGGCAATTTAATGTGTAATGATGTTCTGTGGAGGCGGTCTGATGAAAGGGTTGCATATCTTGTTATGTATATTGGTAATATGCGCTTTTGTTCCTGATAACATAGAGGCGCGTACATTAAAAAGAATCGACCTAGAAAAAACGGGACGAGCCTTTTGGGACATGAGAGAGGAACGGAAAAAGATTGCGTTAACCTTTGATGATGGGCCTCATCCGGTATACACAAATCAAATACTAGATGTACTGAGAGAGCATGAAGTGAATGCCAGTTTTTTTGTCATCGGGAGCCGTATTCATGCATATCCCCTGCTCGCAGAGCGGATTGTGAGCGAAGGAAATGAGCTTGGCAATCACACGATGAACCATACGTATTTTGACCTTTTGTCATCGAAAGAAATCAAGCAAGAATTAAAAGAATCAGCGGCTCATATCGCTTCTCTCCAGCCTGGCGGACCCTTATTATTTCGTCCCCCGGGCGGGCGCTTGACAATGAAGTCATTCCGCATTCTTTCTAAGCAAGGATACGATATCGTAATGTGGTCCTTTACGCAAGATCCGAAGGACTGGTCAAGGCCAGGTGCTCACAAAATTGCCAGCCGTATTATTGAGAATATTCAGGGCGGTGATATCATCCTTTTACATGATGGCGGAGGAAATCGTAAGCAGACAGTAGAAGCGCTGAAACAAGTCGTACCTGAACTAAAGAAAAGGGGCTATGAGTTTGTGAAAGTAAGCGAACTACTGCACCATGACAGAGATTATCTGCCGGTTCAATTACCATAAGAAACAGTCATTCATTGAAACCAAAAGTCTTGTCGTTTACTATATGAAGAGGGCTTTTGGAGGTGAATGTTGTGAAGAAATTTGTTTTCCTTTTCATCCTGATATGTGTTGCGGCTGGGTGCTCGAAGCAGGCGCAGGAAAGTGTCATTGCATTTGGTGACAGTAACACAAGAGGATCGAACTGGGATTTTCGAGATTATCCCACATCTGAAAAATGGGTGAATCTCATGAAAAACGTCGAGCGCGGCCAAATTAAGGTACAGAATGCCGGGATTGGCGGGCAGACAACAGAAGATGCGAAGCTTCGCTTTGAGCAGGATATTTTAAAACAAAAACCAACTTACGTCCTCATCATGTTCGGTACAAATGATGCGGCGATTCTAGACGGGAAACATCCCCGTGTGACCAAAAAACGATTTAAAGAAAACTTATCCTACTTCATTTCTGAAAGTAGGAAAGAGGGAATTACCCCGATCCTCATGACGTGCGTGCCTGTGGTGGAAGGAGGCAAAAAGGGCTTGTATTATTATTCTAGATATAAGTCATCTTATTTTGCTGAGAGAGGCGGGGCGAGAGCTTGGCAAAACTCATACAATGACATCACAAGACAAGTAGCTGAAAAACAGCAAGTGCCGCTTGTCGACAATTGGAAAGCGTTCATCCGAGAAGCGGGTGAAGATAGTGACAACGCCTTGATTCAGTCTGGCCTCATTGACCCTTCTGGCAATCATATGACACCAAAAGGGGCAAGAATCATTTATAACGAAATCAAAGAGCGTGATGTCATTAAACATTTTTAAATGCAGGCCATCAGCCTAAACAAGACGATCCATCCAGCATAGTCTAACAGTATATCTTCTTAGAAGGAGGTAACTGATATGTGGGGATGTCCTTATCCTTACCCTGCGTGTTCACCTTATCCAGCTCAAGGAGCAGGAATCGGTTACGCTTTTCTTGTTGTGTTCCTTGTCGTTATTTTGGTCGTAGGTGGAGGGTTATGGTTTTGGAATGAACAGCCTTGCAAATAAGACACCTCTTCTTTGATCAGAAGGGGTGTTTTTTACGGAAAATAGTAGTAAGCCTATAGCGCAAGTGATATAATATCAGTCACCTGAGTTTAAAAAAGGAGAGTGCTCGGGAGGCATGGTTCCTGGATATATGGAATTAAGAGGAAACAGAGAGCATATGCCCGAGCGAACGTCTTTTCATTTCTGTCTCAATTAATTCAATGAAGTCGCGATTTAAGTTCATTTCATTTGCTTTATAATACGATTCTATAAGTAAATCATCTGACAGCTTTTTCATACTAGAAACCCATATGATGGGAAAAACACCTCCCCTGAAAAAGTTGGCATAAAACTTGAGGAAAAGACATATCATCATAGGTTGATCGAATGTCTTTGAAGTACCTTTAATCTACCATGAATGGGAAACAAGAACAATCGTTCTGTTATCCACATGGTTAAGTGGATAACTTGTGGGTAGAGTGTTTATAATTGAATGAAAGCGTGATGAAATATAGGTGGATAATGTGTGTAAAATTATCCACACCTGTTGAAGGTCCTCATCATATGTCGAAAACTTTTTCATTGTATTCGATAGACAGACAAATTGTGATTTGATTCGACACAATCGCTGAAAAACCAATGGAAGAAAGGGTGCAAATTGTGCTAAAGAAGTATTTCTTACCGGATGAATTTGTGAAAAGTATTTTCCACATTTCGCCGCAAAAACTAAAAGAACGAAATGTAAAAGGAATTATTACGGATTTAGATAACACACTAGTAGAATGGGATCGTCCAAGTGCGACCCCGCGTTTAATTGAATGGTTTCAAGAGATGAAAGATCACGGGATACAGGTGACGATTGTATCGAACAATAATGAAAAAAGGGTCAAGCTTTTTTCTGAGCCGGTTCATATCCCGTTTATTTATAAAGCGAGAAAACCGATGGGAAGAGCCTTTAATAAGGCCGTCGCTGATATGCAATTGAAGAAAGAAGATGTGGTTGTCATTGGCGATCAGCTTATGACAGATGTGCTTGGCGGAAACAGGCATGGCTTCCATACCATTTTGGTTGTACCTGTTGCGGCATCGGACGGATTTTTCACGAAGTTTAACAGGCAGATTGAACGCAGAATTTTAGGAGCCTTAAAGCGTAAGGGCCACATTCAGTGGGAGGAAGAGTAATAATGGAAAAGGTTGTTTGTATTGGCTGCGGTGTAGCCATTCAGACGGAAGATAAAGATCAATTAGGATATGCGCCGGCAGCATCTCTATTGAAAGAAGATGTGATCTGTCAGCGCTGTTTTAGGTTAAAGAACTACAATGAAATTCAGGATGTGTCTTTAACAGAAGACGACTTTTTAAATATTTTACACAGCATTGGCGAGACTGATTCTCTGATCGTCAAGGTCGTTGATATTTTTGACTTTAACGGAAGCTGGATTAATGGACTGAGCCGTATTGTTGGTGGCAATCCCATTTTACTTGTTGGCAACAAGGTAGATATTTTACCGAAATCCGTGAAAAAAGACCGTCTTGTTCAATGGATGAAGCGGGAAGCAAAAGAAAATGGGCTCAATCCGATTGATGTGTTTTTAATCAGTGCGAGCAGAGGACAAGGTGTGCCTGAGGTCATGGAGGCCATTGATCATTACCGTGAGGGCAGAAATGTCTATGTTGTCGGCTGTACAAATGTTGGGAAATCAACATTTATTAACCGCATTATCAAAGAGGTGTCTGGAGAAGAGAATGTGATTACCACATCCCAATATCCAGGGACAACACTTGATGCGATTGAAATCCCGCTTGATGACGGGTCTGCTTTATTCGATACACCGGGGATCATCAACCGCCATCAAATGGCGCACTATGTCGGCAAAAATGACTTAAAGATTTTAACGCCGAAAAAAGAATTGAAACCGAGAACGTTCCAGTTAAATGAAGCTCAAACGCTTTACTTTGGCGGACTGGCTCGATTTGATTATGTAAAAGGCGGCAGAACATCCTTTGTCTGCTACATGCCAAATGAACTCAATATTCATAGGACGAAGATGGAGAATGCGGATGACTTATATGAAAAGCATGCAGGTGAACTGCTTTCACCGCCATCAAAAGAGGGAATGGAAGATTTCCCGCCGCTCGTTCCGCATACTTTCACCATCGATCAGCCAAAAATGGACATTGTCTTTTCAGGATTAGGCTGGGTGACTGCAAATGATGCTGGGAAACAAATCAAAGTGTATGCGCCAAAAGGCGTGCACGTGTTTATGAGACGTTCGTTAATTTAAATGTTCAGAGGGGGAGAGACCTTGAAACCTTTATACGGAGTAATCGGTAACCCTGTTGGCCATTCAATGTCTCCAGATATTCATAATGCAGCATTAAAGGATGCTGGAATTGATGGACATTATCATGGCTTTCAAGTAGAAAATGATGACCTGAAAGATGCGATTAGCGGCATGAAAGCGTTAGGAATCAGCGGCATTAACGTCACTGTTCCGCACAAGGTAGACATCATGAAGTACCTCGACAAAATTGATGTGACAGCTGAACGCCTTGGTGCCGTCAATACGGTGCGGCTCGAAGGAGATCAGCTCGTTGGGTACAATACAGATGGAGAAGGCTTTCTTCATTCATTGCTTGAAGCCTTGGATCAGCCGTTATCAGAGCTGTCATTTCTCCTGCTTGGTGCTGGTGGAGCAGCAAGAGCGATTTACACGACAATTGCTGAGTATGCACCGAAACAATTTGATATAGCCAACCGCACCATTGAAAAAGCTGAGGCTTTAATTGAAAGTGCCGATGGGAAAATCACATCTCGTGCCATTGCATTAAATACAGCAGAAGAGCGGCTTGGGGAATATGATGTCATCATCCATACGACCTCGATTGGTATGTATCCGAATGTTGAAGAAACCCCGATTTCTTTAGCGAACGCAAAAAAAACAGCGGTCGTTTGTGATATTGTGTATAATCCAATAGAAACAAAGCTGCTAAGCGAAGCAGCCGGGTTAGGTTTGAAAACAGTCGATGGCGTCGGCATGTTTGTTGGTCAGGCGGTAAGAGCCTTTGAACTGTGGACGGGCATTACACCTGACGCCCGAAAAATGAAGTCAATTGTCATAGAGAAATTAGGAGGAACACCATGTTAAAAGGTAAGCAAAAACGTTTTTTACGTGCGCAAGCACATCATTTATCACCTATTTTTCAAGTTGGAAAAGGCGGGGTAAATGACAATATGGTCAAGCAAATTTCCGAGGCGCTTGAAGCAAGAGAACTTTTGAAAGTCAGCGTATTGCAAAACTGCGACGAGGACAAAACAGAGGTTGCAAAAGCACTTGTAAAAGGTGCAAAAGCTGAACTCGTTCAAACGATCGGAAATGTGATTGTCCTTTATAAGGAATCAAAGGAAAATAAACAAATTAAGCTGCCGTAAAGGTGGATATGATATGAAAAAAATAGGATTGTTCGGCGGTACGTTTGATCCCCCGCATAATGGGCATTTGCTGATGGCAAGTGAGGTGCGTTTCCAAGTAGGACTTGATGAAATTTGGTTTATCCCAAATCACAAGCCCCCTCATAAAACGGGCCGAAAACGAGCAGAGAGTCATCACCGCGTAAAAATGGTGGAAAAAGCGATTCAGACAAATCCTCATTTTCGAGTTGAGCTTATTGAAATGGAGCGGGAGGGTCCATCTTATACAGTAGATACGGTTGAGCTGTTAAAGAAGCGCCATCCTGAAGATGAGTTCTTTTTTATGATTGGAGCGGACATGGTCGAGTATTTGCCGAAATGGCATAGAATCGATGATTTGCTTCAGATGATCACCTTTATTGGAATGAAAAGACCAGGTTATGAAGGAAGTACGGCGTATCCTCTTTTGTTTGCAGATGTTCCGGCTTTTGATGTATCATCGACATTGATTAGGCAGCGAATGAAGCAGGGGAAACCTGTTGATTATTTGATTCCGAAAGCGGTTGAGTGTTATATAAAGGAGCATCATTTATATGAATCGTGAAGAAGCTTTAAACTGTGTCAAACAGCAGTTAACAGAGCATAGATATACACATACAATTGGGGTCATGGAGACGGCCATTTCATTAGCTGAACGTTTTGGTGCAGATGTGAAAAAAGCAGAGGTCGCGGCTATTTTCCACGATTATGCTAAATTTAGACCGAAAGAAGAAATGAAGGGCATCATCCAGCAAGAACAGATGAACCCTCTATTGCTTAAATATTCACCTGAGCTTTGGCATGCCCCAGTTGGTGCCTATTTGGTCAAAAAAGAAGTTGGAATTAACGACCAAGATATTTTAACAGCCATTGAATTCCATACGTCCGGCAGACCGAACATGACATTGCTTGAAAAAGTTATTTATGTGGCCGACTATATAGAGCCAGGACGCCATTTTCCTGGTGTAGAGGAAGTAAGAGAGTTAGCAGAGCAGGATTTGGACCTTGCCTTGATTCAATCTTTAAAAAACACCGTCAGCTTTTTAATGAAAAAGAATCAGCCGGTTTTCCCAGATACACTTGCTACTTATAACTCACTTGTGCAAAAGAACAACTAAGGAGGAATTTTGATGGATGCATCATCAATTTTAAACATCGCAGCTGGAGCGTGCGATGATAAACGGGCAGAGGACATTATTGCCCTGAATATGCAAGGGATCTCACTTGTTGCAGATTATTTTCTCATTTGTCACGGGAATTCTGACAAACAAGTACAGGCCATTGCAAGAGAAGTGAAACACCTTGCAGAAGAAGGCGGCATCGAAGTTAAAAAGATGGAGGGCTTTGACGAAGCAAGATGGGTCTTGATTGATTTAGGAGATGTCATTGCTCATGTGTTCCACAAAGAGGAAAGAGGATACTATAACTTAGAGAAGCTTTGGGGAGATGCGCCGAGAGAAACGCTTTCGCTTGGCATTAACTCATGATTTATCAAGGGTTTGCATGTGTGTATGATGAGCTCATGACACATGCCCCTTATGATGAATGGGTTCAGTGGATACAGCGGTATATAAAGCCAAATAGTGCGATTATCGATGTAGGTTGTGGAACTGGAGAGATATCTCTTCGTTTAGCTGCAAAAGGCCACATGGTCACAGGAATTGACCTAAGTGAAGAGATGCTGGCATTTGCGCAGCAAAAAGCACAGGCTCATAAGCAGTCTATTCAATTTTTACATCAAGATATGAGAGAGCTTGAGGGGTTTGAACAAACTTTTCAAGCAGCGGTTATTTGCTGTGATTCTTTGAATTATCTAAAAAACGAAAATGACGTCAAAAAAACCTTTAAAAACATGTTTCAGCTTTTAGAGACAGGTGGGGTTTTATTGTTTGATGTTCATACCCCTTTTAAAATGGAAGAGGTATTTCCTGGCTCTACTTATGCCGATCAAGATGAAGAAATCAGCTATATTTGGCAGAGTGATAAAGGAGATCATCCATTTTCAGTCATTCATGATTTAAGCTTTTTTGTAAAAGACGGAGACGTGTATGAGCGTTATGATGAAACGCACGAACAGCGTACATTTCCTTTTGAGACATATGCAGCGTTCCTTGAGTCCGCTGGCTTTGAACAGATTGAAGTGACCGCTGATTTTACAAATGAAGCACCTCAAGAATGTGCAGAAAGATATTTTATTTCAGCGAAGAAACCAAAAACCATCGTTTAATGGAACGATGGTTTTTTAAAACCCTTTTTTCGCTTGTTGCGAAGATGTTTAATTTCTGAGATCATCAGTAAACACACTCGGTGGGTATTGATGCGCAACCGCTTCTATATCCTCATCGAACTTGTCATGAGTGTTCTGGAAAAGCTGATGGAACATATCTTGAACACCTGCTTCAAGTGCTTTAATGCCCTCGCCGGTGACGCCGCCTTTTACACACACCTTCTCTTGCAGTGTAGGCAGGGTATACACCCTTTTTTCAATCAAACGGCCAAGTCCTACAAGCATATCTTCTGATAAGGTAGTGGCTTCTTCTTTTGAAATATCCGTTTCTTCAACAGCGGCTTCGATCATTTTCTGAACAAGAAAGCTAATAAAGGCAGGACCGCAGCTGACAATATCTGAGGCTGCCCGTGTGATTGAATGATGAATTTCGATTGGTGTTGAAATGCGGGAAGCGAGTTGTCTGAGCGCTGCTTTTGTCGTGACATTGCATGATGAACCAAATGTTAAAAGTGATGCGCCTGATAACGCGCGGTTGGTGATGCTTGGGATCAGTCTGGCTGTTTGACAAGGAACAATGTCTTGAAGCTGTTCAGGATGAACCGGACTTGTAATGATGACAATGGTTTGCTGTTCTTTTAAAAGTGGGCTCAGCTCTTTTAAAAGCGGATAAATATCAAGTGGTTTGACACAAACAAAGATGAAATCTTTATCCGTTACAGCTCCTGAAAGCTGTTTCGTCACTTCGACCTCTGGGTGATTCTTTTTTATATTGAACGCTTTTTCGATGGTCCGATTTGTAATGGTGATGGATGAGGGATTGACTGCTTTTGATTCAATAAATGCCTCAGTAAGTATGGTACCCATGTTTCCTGTACCGATTAACCCTATATTCAAACGTTCTCCCTCCTTAGACGCATAGGATCTGTTATCTTCTAAACAGTATGTGAAGCAGCGTGAAAATATGATTGAAAGAAGCGTGAACAAGTGAAGCAGCTCATTTCGTTGAAAAAATACAGTCTCTATCTGATAGCGGGAATCATCATCCTCCTCATCATCTGTTTCTGCTTTTTAGTAGGAAAAGAGAAAGGCGGCGCCGAGCCAAGTGTATTGAAAGAACAACATGAAACGCGGGTCACATTAGAAGAAAAACAAGAGAGTGCAGAAAAAGAGCCAACATCCATCGTAGTAGAGGTCAAAGGAGCTGTACGGAAGCCGGGCGTTTATGCATTGATGGCTGAGGACAGAGTTGAAGAAGCGATTAAAAGAGCAGGTGGTTTTACGAGTAAGGCAGATACAGTTGACATCAATCAAGCAGCAAAATTAGAGGACAGTATGATGATTTATGTACGAAAGAAGGGAGAGGCTGACAAGCAAGGACAAACAGCAGCGGCTGATACGCCGCCGGGAAATGAACAGAGTCAAGGGGTGAATGTCAATCAAGCTGATGCAGCGGAATTGCAGACCATTAACGGAATAGGCCCAGCCAAAGCGGAAGCCATCATTGCGTATAGAGAAGAACATGGAGAATTTCAGCAAATTGAAGATTTGCGGAATATTTCGGGTTTTGGAGAGAAGACCATTGAACGGCTGAAAAATCAACTGACGGTCAAGTAGAATTGACGGTATAGAAGAAAGGCATGTACACTTAATAACATACATCATTCTGGAGGGATCAGCTCGTGGAGAGAATTTCATGGAATCAATATTTTATGGCTCAAAGCCATTTGCTTGCCTTGCGAAGCACCTGTGAGCGGCTAGCTGTTGGGGCAACGATCGTAAGAGACAAGCGCATCATCGCAGGTGGATATAATGGATCCATTGCCGGTGACGTGCATTGTGCAGATGTAGGATGCTATGTGATAGATCATCACTGCGTTCGTACAATCCATGCGGAGATGAACGCTATTTTACAATGTGCCAAATTTGGTGCACCAACAGCTGATGCTGAAATATATGTGACGCATTTTCCTTGCTTGCAGTGCTGTAAAGCGATTATTCAAGCAGGTATTCGAACAGTGTATTATGCGAAGGATTATAAAAATCATCCATATGCTGTTGATTTATTTGAACAGGCCGGAGTTCAAACAGAACAGGTCGAACTAGATGAGATGATTATTGACTTAAAAAACCAAGAAAAATTAGCCTTTGTTGCGGATTTAATAGGCAAACTAAGTGAATCGGGACGTAGCGAAACAGAAATTCGTCAAATGCATGAAAAGGCGAATCAATTATTTACTTCCTATGTTTAAGTATTTGCCGTTCGGGGCGATTTCAGCAGCTGCTGGAATTGCTCTGGCCGCATATCATCTTCATCTGTATTTTCTCCTTTTTCTTCTTGTATGTCTTCTTTTCAGTCTGCTGAAAAAAACACCCCAGCTCTTTCTAATGGTCAGTTTGTGTGGAACGATCTATATACTCATTTTTATGGTGCATCAGTCTTTTGAAACGGATCATCCCGTACAAGAAAAATCATTCTCTCATTCGGTTGTGATTGAAACGATTCCGAAAATAGATGGCAATCGCTTTTCAGCGACTGTTTCATCAGAGAATCGTCGACTAGCGGCATTTTATACGATTCAAACAGAGCGTGAAAAAGAAGCGCTAAAAGATGTTGGGCCAGGTATGAGCTGTCATATGACAGGTGAGATGCGGTTGCCTAAACATGCAACCATACCGAATGGCTTTCAATATGCTCAATTTCTAAAAACAAAAGGAATTGATGCTATTTTCTTAACGCAGTCTATGAAAAGCTGCACGAAACATGACAGCCCTTCACATGACCTTTCATCTATTAGGCAGAAGGGGTTGAAATTTCTAGAAGATCACGTTCCGAAGAATTCTATTGGGATTGTGCAGGCACTTATTTTTGGCGATCGTGATTTAATAGACCCTGATACATTAAGAGATTATCAAATGCTTGGCATCATTCATTTATTAGCCATTTCAGGACTTCATGTTCAAACATTGCTCGCTTGTCTATTTTGGTGTCTACTCCGCGCTGGCGTGACAAGAGAGACAGCGCGTATTCTTTTATTATCCTTTTTGCCGGTTTATGCTTGTTTAACAGGTGCTGCACCGTCTGTGTTAAGAGCCTGTCTCATGGCTGGAATTTATTTAGTCATCACAAGCCTGCCAAAAGAAATGAAACAGCCTTCTGCGGTCGTGTTAAGTGCAGCGTTCTTGCTTTTATTAGCCATTCAACCACTTTATATATTTGATGTCGGTTTTCAGCTGTCATTTGTGGTGACCTTATTTATTTTGCTATCCACTAGTATTTTATCAAAAGCAAAAAGTTCGGTGATGCAGTTATTCCTCATTTCCTTGATTGCACAGCTTGCTTCGCTTCCTGTTCTTTTATATTATTTTCAACAATTTTCCTTGCTGAGTGTTCCTTTAAATATGATGTTTGTTCCTTTTTATACAATGGTTGTCATGCCTCTGTCCTTATTCTTTTTTCTTTTATCTATCATTTATCTTCCGCTTGGACAAACACTGTTTCAGCTGCTTGATTGGGTGATCCAGTTTAGTCATCAATTGTCAGCACACATGGCTGCTTACGATGGTCTTACTCTCATTTTTATGAAATCGACATGGTGGCATGTGCTCCTAGAGGTTTCCTCCATTGTTTTTCTATTCATTGTGATGGAATGTAAAACTTCTATCAAATCTTATCTTGTGCCGATTTTGATTCTCGTTTGTGTGCTGGCTGTACACTATTTCACGCCGAATTTTCTTCAAAAAGGAGAGGTCACGATGTTAGATGTAGGACAAGGGGATAGTTTGTTTATTCAGTTACCTTATCGAATCGGGCATATATTAGTCGATACAGGAGGCAGACTTTCTTTTGAAGAAGAGCCATGGAAAAAAAGACGTAAAGTATCTACAATTGGGGATCAAACCCTTATTCCATTTCTGCATTCTAAAGGCATAGCAAAACTTGATGTCCTCATCCTTACCCATGCAGATCAAGATCATATGGGAGAAGCGATACGATTAATAAAGCGTAATAAAGTCAAACGCCTTGCAATCCCAAAAGGCTTTGCTCGAAATCCAGAGGATGCGCAGCTTTTAAAGGAAGCGGCTGATCAAAGGATTCCTGTAGATGAGTTGGAAAGAGGGGATCAGCTGAGAATTGGAGGACAAAAATTTGACGTTCTGCATCCCGCACGTGACCAGGTGACGAGTAAAAATAATGATTCACTGGTCCTCACCTTTACGCTTGGCGGCAAGCGTTTTATGCTGACTGGGGATCTTGAACAAGAAGGGGAACGAGACATCATTCAAGCTTACCCCAAGCTACGAGCGGATGTCTTGAAGGTTGGGCATCACGGGAGTAAAGGATCAACAAGTGAAGAATGGCTTCAGCATTTGAACCCGTCATATGCACTGATTTCAGTAGGTGAACGAAATCGGTATCACCATCCTCATCAAGAAGTTTTGAAAAAATTAAATGATCATCAAACAAAGGTGTATCGTACAGATATTGATGGAAGTGTGACCTATGAATTTCTTGAAGAGGATGGAACATTTTACGCTCATCCTCCATATGATATCTTACAAAATCAATAAAAAAACTGCCAAAACGGCAGTCATCTTGCATTCATGTAGTTAAGATCCAACGAGGTGTATCACTGTTGCCAAAATAAACATTGAGGCGAAAAATCCGAATGTGACGATAAAACCAACAGCTGAGTCGGTCACATCATTCCGCTTGCTTTGAACATTCTTTTCAAATTCATTCATTTTCATCCCTCCTGGCTATTTTTAGTATACTTGAACTCATTTGGAATTGCTAGAAGGTAAAGTAACCGTTTTCCATTTTCATGATCATTTTGTGAATATCGTCTGACTGTAAGCTGACCCGGGAGCTTACGTGAGACGTTTACTATAAATGAGGAGGCGGCACTTTCAGCTTCCTCTTTACTAATGTCTCTACACACTTTAGGATAGAGGAGGAAGTGAAAGAGAGGGATTTAAGCGAATGGTCTTTGAGGTATGGAACAATTTAAAAAAAGGGGATATCCATCCCGTTTATTGCTTATATGGAAAAGAAACGTATTTACTTCAAGAGACAGCTGCAAAATTGAGACAAGCTGTCGTCGACGAAGAAACAAAGGATTTTAATTACTCTGTCTTCGATATGGAAGAGGTGCCGCTTGAGCAGGCTGTGACGGACGCAGAAACATTTCCGTTTATGGGAGAGCGGCGTCTCGTTGTGATCAAAAACCCTTATTTCCTCACTGCAGAAAAGAAAAAAGAAAAGATCGAGCATCAGCTTTCTGTGTTAGAAGCTTATTTAGAAAAGCCAGCACCCTATACGATTCTCGTGTTATTAGCGCCATATGAGAAACTGGACGAACGTAAGAAAATCACCAAATTGTTAAAAAAGAAAGCGGCTGTAGTTGAGGCGAAAGAGTTAAATCCGAAAGAAACAACAGATTTCACCATTACGCTGGTGAAAACAGAAGGAAAAACAATCTCTGCTGAAGCGGCAGAACAGCTTGTCATGTTATGTGGCGGGAGCCTGTCCTCACTTTTTCAAGAGGTTCGAAAGCTAAGTACATATATTGGGCAGCGAGAGGAAATTGAGCTGGCGGATGTCAATCAGCTCGTTGCACGAAGTTTGGAGCAGAATATTTTCGAACTGATTAACCAAATCGTGAACAGGCGCCGGTCTGAAGCGATGCAAATGTTTTATGATCTCCTAAAGCAAAATGAGGAACCCATTAAAATATTGGCACTCATTTCAAATCAATTTCGGTTGATATTGCAGACAAAGTACTTTGCTCAGCAGGGATACGGGCAAAAACAAATTGCGTCAAACCTGAAAGTCCACCCTTTTCGGGTCAAACTCGCGATGGATCAGGCAAGACTGTTTTCAGAAGAAGAGCTGAAGTACATCGTCAAAGAGCTCTCCACGATTGATTATGAAATGAAAACGGGTAAAAAGGACAAGCAGCTATTATTAGAATTGTTCCTGCTTCGGTTATTAGGGGCTTGAACATAAAAAAACGACCTTCTCAAAAGAGGGTCGTTTTTGTTTAGATGTATAATTGCCAGTCTGTCCTTATGGCTGAGCCGTTCAGGACGGACGTACAGTTAAACAGGTGCCTCATCACTGAGGCGTTGCAAACATTATGCAGAAAGTCCGTTTACTTGTTTCGCAAGTCTTGATTTGTAACGCGCAGCTGCGTTTTTGTGTACAAGACCAGTTTTAACGGCTTTGTCAATGCGTTTTGCAGCAGAAGAAAGAGCAGCTTTTGCTTGCTCAGCATCGTTGTTAGCTACAGAAACTTCAACTTGTTTAATCGCAGTACGCATCGCAGACTTGATTGTTGCGTTGTGTGCACGGCGTTCGTTATTCGTTTTTGTACGTTTGATCGCTGATTTAATATTTGGCATGTGTTTCACCTCCTAAGATACAACCTAAACACAATTGTCTTAAGGTTAAATCTTCACAATAGAACAAATTGTATTCTATCAAACACACCTTTAGAATGCAATATAAATGTAAAGTATTTTTCATTGATGAAGCGCTCGAATGTTTCTTGAAAGAGATGGAAAGACTACTGTTAATTACTTGATGGAAGGAGTCTTTTCATGAAGAAACAGAAACTCGATTTAAGCGCTTATCAAATCCGGACCGATTTGGCCGTTGAAACAAAAGAGATATTAGAACAAGAGAACGATCCGAATGTGGTCAAAAAGGACGGTATTCAAGGAATTGTTGAGAAGGAGAAGGAAGAGCACGGCATCCGCATCCGCACTGTGGAGATTACGACAGAAGGAGAAGAGTTGACCGGAAAAAAGGCAGGGACATACTTGACGCTTGAGGCGCAAGGAATTCGGGAGAAAGACTCTGAGATGCAAGAAAAAGTGGTTGAAGTTTTTGCCCATCATTTTGCTCAGTTTTTAAAAGATCACGGCATTCAGGCAGATGCGAGCTGTCTTGTCGT
Organism: Bacillus sp. AK25; assembly: GCF_048270685.1. Lineage (NCBI taxonomy): Bacteria > Bacillati > Bacillota > Bacilli > Caryophanales > Bacillaceae > Bacillus > Bacillus sp. AK25. The sequence continues at coordinate 2,261,891 of NZ_JBLUWC010000001.1, read as the reverse complement.
AGGACTCGGAAACTGGAATGTCACGCCTGATGCTTTAGGGCCGCTCACAGTTGAGAATTTGCTGGTGACACGCCACTTATTTGAATTACAGCCTGAGAATGTGCAGGAAGGCTATCGCCCAGTGTCTTCATTATCGCCTGGAGTCATGGGACTGACTGGTATAGAAACAAGTGACATTATACAAGGTGTCATTGAACGATCTAAACCAGATTTTGTGATCGCCATCGATGCACTAGCTGCACGTGCAGTAGAACGGGTGAATACGACAATTCAAATTTCTGATACAGGTATACATCCAGGATCGGGTGTCGGAAATAAACGAAAAGAATTAAGCAAAGAGACCTTGGGGATTCCAGTCATTGCCATTGGTGTACCGACAGTGGTCGATGCGGTCACGATCGCAAGTGACACGATTGATTACGTGTTAAAGCATTTTGGTAGAGAACTGAAAGATGATAGACCTTCCCGATCTTTAGTACCAGCGGGTCTGACATTTGGGAAGAAAAAAGTGCTGAATGAAGAAGATTTGCCAGATGATGAAACGCGTCAATCCTTTTTAGGAATCGTCGGAACGCTTCCTGAAGAAGAAAAAAGACAGTTGATCCATGAGGTACTTGCACCACTTGGACAAAATCTAATGGTCACACCGAAGGAAGTGGATACATTCATTGATGACATGGCGAACGTACTCGCCAATGGGTTAAATACAGCACTTCATCAAAAAATCTCTCAAGACAACATGGGTTCTTATAATCATTAAACAGTTCTACTTTCTCTAACTCGCTCATAGTGTAATTACTAGAAAGCGTGCTGGAGGGAGTAAATCATGAAAAAAAGACCTCGCCGTCCTCGACAGTTGGTCGTTGCGATTAATGGAACAAAAGTAGTGAAAAGTATTTTTTTGTTTATTGTCTCTCTGGTGGTTGTGTTTGTCATGTCAGGGGCTTTGACGTCTTTAAAACCTGAGCTTAGGCCTCAAGCATCATTATATGGTGTGGCAGATGAGCTGTCAGGGGCATTCTTTGCAACTCTAATGGGGATGGAAAATCAATATTTTGCCTCAGCAGTCCCTGAAGATCAAAAAGGATTTCATTTCTCCGGGCTGTCACTCAAACTTGCCACAAGTATCAATTTAGAAGACCCCCGCAGTTTTCTAGGAAGAGAGCTGCCAGGCTTTGAACATTTTGATACAAAAATCATCCTAGCAGGTGAAGGTACAGACTATACGAATATGCCAATGGAATCGCCGCCTCCAAGTGAAGTCATCAAAGATGAAAAAGAAGCAAATCTAGCTGAGCTGGACAAGCTTGATGAAGATGAACCGAAAACGCCTTCAAAAGAGCCGGACCAGTCGACAGGAAAACGAAAAGCTGTGTACATTTATCACACACATAATACGGAATCATATTTACCATTTTTAAAAGGAGAAACAAACCCAAACAATGCGCGCCACTCAAAAGTGAACGTCACCCTTGTCGGGGAGATGTTTGGTAAAGCGCTCGATCAGCAAGGAATCGGCAACACAGTGGATAAAACAGAAATTGAAAAAAGACTGCTGAAAAAAGGGTTGAAGTACCCACAATCGTATAATGAATCCAGATTGGTTGTAAAAGAAGCTCTAGCTAAAAATGATGATCTAGATTATTTAATCGATATTCACCGGGATTCAAGAAGAAAGAAAGATACGACAGTAGAAATCAAAGGCAAGAAATATGCGAGAATCGCTTTTGTTGTAGGGAAGAAAAATCAAAGCTATGAGAAAAACTTAAAGCTGGCGACAGAGTTCCACCATTTGATGGAGAAAAAATATAAAGGACTTAGTGTCGGTGTGTTTGCCAAAGGAGAAATTGGCGATAATGGAATCTATAATCAAGATTTATCTGACAAAGCCCTCCTATTAGAATTTGGCGGTGTGGATAATAATATGGAAGAACTGAAAAACGCATCCAATGCAGCAGCTGATGTGTTCAGTGAAATTTTCTGGGACGCAGAAAAGGTAGACGGCAAAGCAAAGGATGAGAAAAAACGGTCTTAAGGTGGTGGAGGACATGGGCTCATTTATCGGAAAAACCATTATTTTATCGCTCGTATTGCTATTCGGTGTCTTTTTAGGAATGCAGCAAGCCAATAATGGCATGCTGCAAATGAAAGGGTATCATGATCCACAATTAAAAGGGGCCTTCACTGTGCAAACGAATGATGATCAAGAAAAAGAAGCTTCTATCCTCGGAACAGCTGTCACACAAAAGGACTTAGCAGAAAAACAAAAGCAGCTAGAAGAAATGGAGAGCTTTAATGCCTTCTCTAAGGCCGGAAAAGCATTATCAGATGGTATGACGCATGCAGCCCGTACACTTTATGATTGGGTGAATGGTAAATAAACTGTTGTAAGCATCATGTTGGATGTTATTTCATAAGATATCACACCTTTTCGCAAAAGCCGCTAACCGATGAGCGGCTTTTCTTGATTTCGATTGAATCTTTACAGCCCTATTGATATAATCTAACCTAGCGCAACCCGCGTTTTATAGTAGGAGTGATAGATTGTGACAGATAAAGAAAAACGATTAGAACGGCAATCAAGAATTCGAAATTTCTCCATTATCGCCCATATTGACCATGGGAAATCCACATTGGCTGACCGTATTTTGGAAAAAACAGCGGCGATTACGCAACGAGAAATGAAAGAACAATTACTTGATTCCATGGACTTAGAGCGTGAACGCGGCATTACGATCAAATTAAACTCTGTCCAGCTGAAATATCAGGCAAAGGATGGAGAAGAATATATTATGCACCTGATTGATACACCAGGGCATGTCGACTTCACCTATGAGGTATCTCGAAGCCTAGCTGCCTGTGAAGGTGCAATTCTTGTGGTGGATGCAGCACAAGGCATTGAAGCACAGACACTAGCGAACGTTTATTTAGCTCTTGATAACAACTTAGAAATCCTGCCGATCATTAACAAAATTGATCTGCCGAGTGCAGAACCTGAACGTGTAAGACAAGAAATTGAAGATGTCATCGGGTTGGATGCATCTGAAGCTGTTCTTACCTCTGCTAAGGCGGGCATCGGGATCGAGGATATTTTAGAACAAATCGTCGAAAAGGTGCCGGCACCAGCTGGAGATCCGGAAGCACCACTTCAAGCCCTCATTTTTGATTCTCTCTACGATGCGTATCGTGGCGTCATTGCTTACATACGAATTGTCGAAGGAACCGTCAAACCGGGTCAAAAAATCAAGATGATGGCGACAGGCAAAGAATTTGAAGTGCTTGAAGTCGGCGTATTTACACCGAAAGCAATGCCAACAGACGAACTCACTGTTGGAGATGTTGGCTATTTAACAGCTGCCATTAAAAACGTTGGTGATACACGAGTAGGGGATACGATCACAAGTGCGGTAAACCCTGCGAAAGAAGCTCTGCCTGGATATAGAAAGCTGAACCCAATGGTGTACTGCGGCCTTTATCCAATTGACACAGCGAAATATAACGACTTGCGTGAAGCGTTAGAAAAGCTTGAATTAAATGATTCTTCACTTCAATATGAGGCAGAGACATCCCAAGCACTAGGCTTCGGTTTCCGCTGCGGCTTCCTTGGCATGCTTCATATGGAAATCATCCAAGAACGGATTGAACGTGAATTTAAAATCGACCTCATTACGACAGCGCCAAGTGTTATTTACGATGTGTATATGACAGACGGAGAAAAAATCGTTGTAGATAACCCATCCAATTTGCCTGATCCGCAAAAGATTGAGCGAATTGAAGAGCCATACGTGAAGGCAACAATGATGGTGCCAAATGATTATGTTGGTTCTGTGATGGAGCTTTGCCAAGGAAAGCGCGGCAATTTCATTGATATGCAATATCTTGATGCAAACCGCGTGAGCATTGTGTACGAAATTCCTCTGGCAGAGATCGTATACGAATTCTTTGATCAATTAAAGTCCAATACAAAAGGGTATGCATCCTTTGATTACGAGCTGATCGGCTATCGCCCATCCACTCTAGTGAAAATGGATATCATGCTCAATGGCGAAAAAATCGATGCGCTTTCCTTTATTGTTCACCGCGATTATGCGTATGAACGCGGAAAGATCATTGTAGAAAAGCTGAAAGAACTGATTCCGCGCCAGCACTTTGAAGTACCAGTTCAGGCAGCGATCGGTCAAAAGATTGTTGCTCGGTCTACCATTAAAGCAATGCGCAAGAACGTACTAGCGAAGTGTTATGGTGGAGATATTTCCCGGAAAAGAAAGCTTCTTGAGAAGCAAAAAGAAGGGAAAAAGCGCATGAAGCAAGTGGGTTCTGTAGAAGTCCCACAAGAAGCATTTATGGCCGTGCTGAAAATGGACGACAGCACACCGAAAAAATAACATCCTCAAGGCAACCTGCTTTACAATGCTCGCCTTGACGTTTATAGTCGAAAACAAACGAAGAGGCCGCAGCGATAAACTGCGGCTCTTTACCTGTAAAGAAGGTGTCAATAATTGAAAGCAGCATACATTCACATTCCATTTTGTGAGCACATTTGTCACTATTGTGATTTTAATAAATTTTTCATTAAAACCCAGCCGGTCGATGAATACTTAGCCGCTCTTGAAAAAGAAATGCAGCACACGATCGATCAAAAAGGGGAGCAAGAACTAAAGACGATCTTTATTGGCGGGGGAACCCCGACATCACTCACAACCAGTCAGTTAGATCAGCTTATGGACAGTATTCACCGCGTATTAAAACCAACCAAAAACTTAATCGAGTTTGCAGTAGAAGCAAACCCAGACGAACTATCGCTTGAGAAATTGAATGTCTTAAAATCAGCAGGTGTTAATCGGCTGAGCTTTGGTGTTCAAACATTTGAAGATGACCTGCTCAAAAAAATCGGACGGGTTCATCAAAAGAAAGATGTTCTCACATCTTTCGAGCGAGCAAGAGCAGTTGGGTTTGACAACATTAGTCTTGATCTGATGTTTGGTTTGCCTCATCAAGAGAAGCATCATGTCATGCATTCACTAGAGACCGCTTTTTCATTAGGTGCAGAACATTATTCGGTTTATTCGCTGATTGTCGAGCCAAAGACGGTCTTTTACAATTTGATGCAAAAAGGGAAACTGCATTTACCACCGCAAGAACGTGAGGCTGAAATGTATGAGCTCGTCATGGATGAAATGGAGCGGCACGGACTCAAACAATATGAAATTAGCAATTACGCCAAACCAGGTTTTGAAAGCCAACATAACCTCACCTATTGGAGCAACGAAGATTACTTTGGTTTTGGCGCAGGAGCGCACGGGTATGTAGATGGCGTCCGCAATGTGAACGCTGGACCAGTGAAGCATTACTTAGATCTCATTGAACAAACAGGGTTTCCATATAAGGAAACGCATCAGGTGACAAAAGCAGAACAGATCGAAGAAGAAATGTTCTTAGGTTTGCGGAAAATTGAAGGCGTGAAAAGTGCTCACTTTCAAGCGAAATTTGGAGCATCACCAGAAGCACTCTTTCCCGCCGTTCTTGAAGAAATAGCAGAAAAAGGTCTCATTGAACAGGATGAGATTGGCATTCGTTTAACAAGAAAAGGAAAATTGTTAGGAAATGAAGTGTTTCAAGCGTTTCTCGGTGAGTTATAATTGACATTTTAATTTGAGTTTGGTAATTTTGTTTATACAATTAGCACTCGTTGAAAGAGAGTGCTAACAGGGGTGATGATGATGTTAACAAATCGTCAGCTTTTGATTCTACAAGTCATTATTAATGACTTTATTCGTTCGGCGCAGCCAGTTGGATCAAGGACTCTTTCCAAAAAAGAAGACATTACATTCAGCTCTGCGACGATTAGAAACGAAATGGCTGATTTGGAGGAACTCGGTTTTATTGAAAAGACCCATTCTTCATCAGGAAGAATTCCTTCCGAAAAAGGATATCGTTATTATGTAGATCATTTGCTCTCTCCGCGAAAACTGTCATCTAAAGAGCTTGTGCTCATCCAGTCAGTATTTCAGGAGAAAATTTTTGAGCTGGAAAAAACAGTTCAAAAATCGGCGGAAATTTTATCAGATCTCACAAACTACACATCGATTGTCCTTGGTCCAAAGCTAAGTGAAAATCGATTGAAGCAAATTCAGCTTGTTCCCGTCCAGCCTAATAAAGCAGTAGCGATTATGATTACAGACAGCGGGCATGTTGAAAACAAAACCATTACCTTCTCTGAGCATCTTGATGTCTCCGATATTGAGAAGCTGATGAATATTTTAAACAGCCGCTTAGCCGGAGTCCCGATGGATCAGCTGAAGGACAGGATGTATAAAGAAGTAGTGATGCTCCTTCGCACGCATTTAAAAGACTATGATCATATTTTAGATGCGCTTGGTAACACATTCACTTCAACACAAAATGAATCAAAACTTTTCTTTGGCGGGAAGATTAATATGTTGAACCAGCCAGAGTTTCATGACATTGACCGCATTCGTTCACTCATGATGCTGATTGAACAAAAGAATGATGTCATGCAGCTGTTTCATCCAAATCAGCAAGGAATCACCATTAAAATCGGTTCAGAAAACAATTTGGAAGCAATGGAGAACTGCAGTTTAATCACAGCAACTTATGCGATTGATCAAAAATCACTCGGCTCCATCGCTGTCATTGGTCCAACCCGTATGGATTACGGGCGAGTCGTTAGTCTTTTGCATCATGTATCAAAAGACTTGTCAAACGCACTTTCCAATTTGTATGATGAGTAGGGTGATAAAAGGTGGGGGCACAGCCCCTTCGTATAATTGAATCTTTTGAGGGAGGTGAACACAATGTCAGAAGAAAAACAGACACCTGAGCAAGCAGCAGAGGTTGAAGCACAAGAAGAAGCAGTTCAAGCAGAAACTGAGGAAGTAAAGCACGATGAACAGTCTGCCTTCCAAGAGAAGATTGATGAATTGCAGCAGCTTCTAGATGAAAAAGAAAACAAAATTCTGCGTGTTCAAGCAGATTTTGAAAACTATAAACGCCGTGCTCGAACTGAAGTGGAGACCGTGCAAAAATATCGTTCTCAACATGTTGTCAGCGACCTTCTCCCAGCTCTCGACAACTTTGAAAGAGCGCTTGGAATCGATCCAGACAATGAGCAGACGAAAAGTTTGCTAGAAGGTATGCAAATGGTTTACCGCCAGCTGGTAGAAGCGTTGAAAAATGAAGGCGTTGAACCAATTGAAGCTGTCGGCAAAGAGTTCGATCCAAACCTTCATCAAGCCGTCATGCAAGTTGAAGATGAAAACTACGATTCAAACATCGTTGTAGAAGAATTGCAAAAGGGCTATAAACTCAAAGACCGAGTTATTCGTCCATCAATGGTAAAAGTAAATCAATAACTACATAATGGGAGGTCATCGAATATGAGTAAAATCATTGGTATTGACTTAGGAACAACAAACTCATGTGTTGCAGTACTCGAAGGCGGCGAGCCAAAAGTTATTGCAAACGCTGAAGGAGCACGTACAACACCATCTGTTGTCGCTTTTAAAAATGGAGAGCGCCAAGTAGGTGAAGTAGCGAAACGTCAATCAATTACAAACCCGAACACCATCATGTCTGTTAAAAGACATATGGGTACAGATTATAAAGTAGAAGTTGAAGGCAAGAACTACACGCCGCAGGAAATCTCTGCAATCATCCTTCAACACCTTAAATCTTACGCTGAAGCTTATCTTGGCGAAGAAGTAACAAAAGCGGTTATTACAGTTCCTGCTTACTTCAACGATGCAGAGCGCCAAGCAACAAAAGATGCTGGTAAAATTGCTGGTCTTGAAGTAGAACGTATCATCAACGAACCAACAGCAGCTGCACTTGCTTATGGTTTAGATAAAACAGATGAAGATCAAACGATTCTTGTATATGACCTTGGTGGCGGTACATTTGACGTATCAGTCCTTGAGCTTGGAGACGGCGTCTTTGAAGTACGCTCAACTGCTGGGGACAACCGTCTAGGTGGAGACGATTTTGACCAAGTCATCATCGATCATCTAGTGGCTGAGTTCAAAAAAGAAAACGGCATTGATCTTTCTAAAGATAAAATGGCGCTTCAGCGTTTAAAAGATGCTGCTGAAAAAGCGAAAAAAGATCTTTCTGGTGTATCTTCTACACAAATCTCACTGCCATTTATCACAGCTGGAGATGCAGGTCCTCTTCACCTAGAATTAACGCTAACGCGTGCTAAATTCGAAGAGCTTTCTGCAGACCTTGTAGAGCGTACAATGACACCTGTACGTCAATCACTGAAAGATGCTGGTCTATCTGCTAGCGAGATTGATAAAGTCATCCTTGTTGGTGGATCAACTCGTATTCCTGCAGTACAAGAAGCAATCAAAAAAGAAACAGGTAAAGAGCCTCATAAAGGCGTAAACCCTGATGAAGTGGTTGCACTTGGTGCGGCAATTCAAGGTGGAGTTATCACAGGAGATGTCAAAGACGTTGTTCTTCTTGACGTCACACCACTTTCTTTAGGAATTGAAACAATGGGCGGCGTATTCACAAAGCTGATTGAACGTAATACAACAATTCCAACAAGCAAATCTCAAGTATTCTCAACGGCTGCTGACAACCAAACTGCTGTAGACATTCACGTCTTACAAGGTGAGCGTCCAATGGCAGCAGACAATAAAACATTAGGTCGTTTCCAATTGACTGATATCCCGCCAGCACCACGCGGCGTACCACAAATCGAAGTATCTTTTGATATCGATAAAAACGGTATTGTCAACGTACGTGCGAAAGATATGGGTACTGGAAAAGAACAAAACATCACAATCAAATCTTCTTCAGGTCTTTCTGATGATGAGATCGAAAAAATGGTCAAAGAAGCAGAAGAAAATGCTGAAGCAGATGCAAAGAAAAAAGAAGAAATCGAAGTGCGCAATGAAGCAGATCAATTAGTTTTTACAACAGAAAAAACATTAAAAGATCTTGAAGGCAAAATCGATGAAGAGCAAGTGAAAAAAGCGAATGATGCAAAAGATGCGCTAAAAGCTGCGATCGAAAAAGGCGAGCTTGAAGACATCAAAGCGAAAAAAGATGAGCTACAAACAATCGTTCAAGAACTAACGACAAAGCTCTACGAAGAAGCTGCAAAACAAGCACAAGCTCAGCAAGAAGGCGGCGCTGAAGGTGCTCAAAAAGCAGATGACAATGTAGTGGATGCAGAATACGAAGAAGTAAACGACGATCAAGAGAAAAAATAATCACCTTTACTTTTGAAAAAGACTGCTGAAACGTACTCGTCAGAAAGTCAAAGTCAGGATCTCTTGGCTTTGACTTTTTTCTTTTCAACGATGAAAAGGAATTGAAAAAGATCAATTTAAAATGATACAATCGTATTTATGTGAGAAAATCGGGAGTGTGAAGAGATGAGTAAGCGTGATTACTATGAAGTGCTTGGCGTGAGTAAGAGCGCCTCAAAGGACGAAATCAAAAAGGCATACCGCAAGCTTTCAAAAAAGTATCACCCTGATATTAATAAAGAAGCTGGCTCAGATGATAAATTCAAAGAAGTAAAAGAAGCCTATGAAACCCTTTCTGACGATCAAAAACGTTCACATTATGACCAGTTCGGTCACACCGATCCAAACCAAGGATTTGGTGGCGGCGGATTTGGCGGTGGAGGAGACTTTGGCGGCTTCGGCGGCTTTGATGACATCTTCTCTAGTATTTTTGGCGGCGGAGCCAGAAGAAGAGATCCAAATGCACCGCGTCAAGGAGCGGACCTTCAATATACAATGACCCTTTCATTTGAAGAAGCGGCATTTGGGAAAGAAGCAACGATCGAGATTCCCCGCGAGGAATCATGTGAAACGTGTCATGGATCAGGTGCTAAACCTGGAACACAGGCGAAGACATGCTCACATTGCGGCGGATCAGGTCAACTAAATGTTGAGCAATCCACGCCATTTGGTAAAGTAGTCAACCGCAGAGTATGTAACTATTGTAGCGGAACTGGTAAACAAATTGAACATAAGTGTTCAACATGTGGTGGATCTGGTAAAGTGCGTAAGCGTAAGAAAATCAATGTGACGATCCCAGCAGGTGTGGACGATGGTCAGCAGCTTAGAGTATCTGGTCAAGGTGAACCAGGTGTAAATGGAGGACCTCCAGGCGATCTATTTGTTGTTTTCCATGTGAGGGCGCATGAATTCTTCGAACGAGATGGAGATGACATCTACTGCGAAATGCCGCTTACCTTTGCGCAGGCTGCACTAGGTGATGAAATTGAAGTGCCGACATTACATGGGAAAGTCAAATTAAAAGTTCCCGCAGGCACACAAACGGGTACGAAGTTTAGACTCAAAGGAAAAGGTGTAAAAAATGTACGCGGTTATGGTCAAGGCGATCAGCATATCGTTGTACGCGTCGTAACACCGACGAATTTAACTGAAAATCAAAAAGATATCATTAGAAAATTTGCTGAAGTGAGCGGAAATAAACCGGACGAACAAGAAATGAGCTTTTTCGATAAGGTGAAACGCGCATTTAAAGGCGAGTAAGACGGATAAGGAGTTGGTAGTATTGAAGTGGTCAGAAATTAGCGTCCATACAACAAATGAAGCGGTGGAACCGATCACCAATATTTTGCATGAAGCAGGTGCAAGTGGTGTCGTGATTGAGGACCCGCTTGATTTAGTCAAGGAACGTGAAAATGTATACGGTGAGATCTACCAGCTCGATCCGAATGATTATCCTGAGGAAGGGGTTATCGTCAAAGCCTACCTTCCGATGAATAGCTTTTTGATGGAAACGGTAGATGAGATCAAAGAAGCCATCAACAATCTTCTTCTATACGATATTGACCTTGGACGAAATACACTGTCAATTTGTGAAGTAAACGAAGAAGAATGGGCGACTGCATGGAAGAAATACTATCATCCTGTGAAAATCTCTGAGAAATTTACCATCGTCCCAACATGGGAAGAGTACACACCCGTTCATTCTGATGAATTGATCATCGAAATGGACCCTGGAATGGCATTTGGAACCGGTACACATCCAACAACGGTTCTTTGCATTCAGGCGCTTGAGCGCTATGTGAAGGAAAACGACACGGTGATTGACGTTGGAACAGGATCTGGCATTTTAAGTGTTGCCGCTGCAATGCTCGGTGCGAAAGACATTCATGCATTTGATCTCGACACCGTTGCAGTGGAAAGTGCAAAGCAGAACATCGAATTAAATGGTGTGAGCGACCAAGTAACGGTAAAACAAAACAATTTACTTGATGGGATTTCAGGTGAACGCGATGTGATTGTGGCCAACATCCTTGCAGAGGTCATCTTGCGCTTTACAGATCAAGCGTATGATCTATTGAAGAAAGACGGTTACTTTATTACATCAGGCATTATCGGACAAAAGAAATTACAAGTCAAAACGGCTTTAGAAGAAGCCGGTTTTGAGATTGTTGAAGTGCTGTCAATGGAAGATTGGGTCAGCATTATAGCGAAAAAATAAAGCGAGTAGGTGTCAGGACACGTATGCAACGATATTTTATCGACCTCACAAAAGAAGAAGTGACGGAAAAGGGAAACATCGTCATAAAGGGTGAAGATGTTCATCACCTTGCAAACGTCATGCGGATGAAAGCAGGAGAAGACATCCTTTGCTTAACGACAGACGGCTTTGAAGCGCTCAGTAAAATTGATACAATAACAAAGGAAGAAGTGATTTGTCACTTGGAAGGCTGGACGAATCAGAATCGAGAACTTCCGATCAAGGTGACGATTGCAAGCGGTCTGCCAAAAGGGGATAAGCTTGAATGGATTATCCAAAAAGGCACCGAGCTTGGCGCAAGTGCTTTTATTCCGTTTCAAGCGGCTCGTTCGATTACAAAACTTGACCAAAAAAAGTCATTAAAAAAACGAGATCGCTGGGAAAAAATTGCGAAAGAAGCTGCCGAGCAGTCTTACCGGAATATCATTCCGCGCGTTCATCCAGTATCAACATTTAAAGAGCTGATTCAACTGGCCGGTGAATTCGATAAATGTGTCGTTGCATACGAAGAATCATCGAAAGAAGGCGAGCAAAGCCGGTTTCAAACGGTGCTCCAACAGATGAAGGGCGGACAAACCTTATTAGTGGTTTTTGGTCCAGAAGGCGGTTTAGCAGAAAAGGAAATTGAAGAACTTGAAGCGCATGGTGCAGTCATTTGCGGGCTTGGACCACGCATTTTAAGAACAGAAACAGCTCCTCTTTACGCGCTTTCTGCTATATCTTATCAAACAGAGTTATTAAGAGGTGAATCATGATGGGAACAGTAGCGTTCCATACACTTGGCTGTAAGGTCAATCACTACGAAACAGAAGCCATCTGGCAACTGTTTAAAGAAGCTGGCTATGAAAGAAAAGATTATGAATCAAAAGCAGACGTATATGTCATTAATACATGTACCGTCACCAATACAGGCGATAAAAAAAGCCGCCAAGTCATTAGAAGAGCCATTCGTCATAATCCGGATGGTGTCATTTGTGTAACAGGCTGTTACGCACAAACGTCTCCGGCAGAAATCATGGCGATTCCTGGTGTTGATATTGTGGTTGGCACACAAGACAGACATAAACTGCTTGGTTATATTGAAGAATACAGAAGAGAAAGACAGCCGATCAATGGAGTTGGCAATATCATGAAAGCACGGGTCTTTGAAGAACTAGATGTTCCTGCGTTTACTGACAGAACACGTGCTTCATTAAAAATCCAAGAAGGCTGTAACAATTTCTGTACATTCTGCATTATCCCTTGGGCTCGCGGATTACTGCGTTCTCGAGATCCAGAAGAAGTCATCAATCAAGCGCAGCAGCTTGTCGATGCTGGCTACAAAGAAATTGTATTAACAGGTATTCATACAGGTGGATACGGTGAAGATTTAAAGGATTATAACTTTGCTAAGCTTCTGAAAGAATTAGATGAACGTGTGGCGGGATTAAAACGAATCCGCATTTCATCCATTGAAGCAAGTCAAATTACAGACGAAGTGATTGAAGTGCTCGATCAGTCAGATAAAATTGTGAGACACTTGCACATTCCGCTTCAATCTGGCTCTAATACTGTACTGAAAAGAATGCGCCGTAAATACACAATGGAATTCTTTGCAGAGCGTTTAACGAAGCTCAAAAAAGCATTGCCAGGTCTTGCTGTCACTTCAGATGTGATCGTTGGATTCCCAGGAGAAACAGAAGAAGAATTTATGGAAACATACAATTTTGTCAAAGACCATCAATTCTCTGAGCTCCATGTGTTTCCTTACAGCAAACGGACAGGTACGCCTGCTGCAAGAATGGAAGATCAAGTAGATGAGAATGTGAAAAACGAACGCGTTCACCGCCTCATTGCTCTTTCTGATCAGCTTGCGAAAGAATATGCATCGGCATATGAAGGCGACGTCTTAGAGATTATTCCAGAAGAATCCTTTAAAGAACAAGACGGAACGCACAATCTGTATGTAGGATATACTGATAACTACATGAAGGTCGTATTTGAAGGAACAGAGGACATGATCGGTCGATTGGTAAAAGTGAAGATTACGAAAGCAGGTTATCCTTATAACGAAGGACAATTCGTCCGTATAAGTGATGACGTGCAGACGGATCAAGTGAGAATGACCTCATAATGAATGAAAAACCGGCAGCCATTAGGCAAGCCGGTTTCTTTTATGTTGACCGATTCGGAAGAAGGAACAAAATCAAGGCGTGAAAAGGGCGGATGAACGGGAAAAAGAGGAGAGAACTTGCAACATTAAACAGCAGACTAAAGTGCGCAATCTGCTGGGCAGGAGAGCTTGCTAAAAGTGCAACAAACTCTGTGATAAAGGTGAGAAAAGGAAAACATAAAAGAACACCTAGAACATTAAACACGACGTGTGCATACGCGGTTTGGCGGGCTGCATAACCGCCAGAGATAGCAGCCATCACGGCAGTAATACATGTTCCGATATTGGACCCTAAAACAAAGCTAATGCCTTCTTTTAGAGCGACAGTCCCTTCATTCATAAATCCCATCAAAATACCGATACATACAGAACTTGAATGAACAATCGCCGTGAGCACTGTACCAGAGAGAAGAGCTGTCCAATCGGAGTGCTGCATCATTTCAAGGAAACGCAGTGTCTCTGACTGGCTGGTCATCATACCTGCAATTTTTGAAAAACCTTGAATACAAAAAAAGATCATGCCAAGCCCAAATAAACTTTTTCCTGCATATCGAAAAGACTTCCTGCCCAAAATGATACATAAAAGACCAGCTGCAATCAGAACCCACATAAACACGTCCATCTTAATGGCAATAAATTCTGTCGTAAATGTTGAGCCGATATTCGTTCCAAGAATCATGGGTATGGATTTTTTAAACGTGAGAATACCTGTACTCACAAAGCCGATAACGATGACCATAAACGCCGAACTGCTTTGAAGAACCCCTGTAAACACAATACTGACCAAGAATGCTTTGACTGGATGATCTGTAAAGAGAAGAAGAGATTTCTCAATACGAGACGACGTGAGCGCCATTAATCCTTTCCTAAGCAAACCCATTGCCCATAAAAAAATGAAAATAAGTGCACAAAAATAAATGATCGCCATCATAGAAAAGTCCTCCTCTTACCAATGAATATATGGACTTGTCTACCTGCTCATGACGAAAATATATTTCCAAATCACTTAGTTGACCTCAACCTAGGCTTATATTATAATGTCTAGGTACATGTTTTGCATGTATATCTTTTTTTAATGCAGTCGATTGGTGTATTCGGAGGGAGGGAAAGAGAATGTCAAAAACGGTCGTTAGAAAAAACGAATCGCTTGAAGATGCTCTTCGTCGCTTTAAACGCAGTGTATCCAAAACTGGAACATTGCAAGAAGCAAGAAAGCGTGAATTTTATGAAAAGCCTAGCGTAAAGCGTAAGAAAAAGTCTGAAGCTGCTAGAAAACGTAAATTCTAAAGAGGGTGGATTTTATGAGTCTTCTTGAGCAATTAAATTCTGATATGAAGCTTTTTATGAAAAACCGAGAGAAAGACAAGCTTATTGTCATTCGTATGGTAAAGGCTTCACTGCAAAATGAAGCAATAAAGCTTAAGAAAGACAGTTTGACCGGAGATGAGGAACTAACCGTCCTTTCCCGCGAGATTAAGCAACGTAAAGACTCCCTCCATGAATTTTCGAAAGCTAATCGCTTAGATTTAGTAGATAAAGTTCAAAAAGAGATTGACATTTTAGACGTTTATTTACCTGAACAGCTTTCTGAAGAAGAACTGCAGGCGGTTGTGAAAGAAACAATCGCCGAAACCGGTGCTTCATCGAAAGCTGATATGGGTAAAGTGATGAGCGCTATTATGCCAAAAGTAAAAGGTAAAGCTGATGGTGCTGTGATTAACAGACTTGTCAGCGAGCAACTGTCTCAATAAAAAAGTATCCTTCTCATGTTAGAAGGGTACTTTTTTTATGCCTCCATAAACCTGTCATATAAAAATGAAACCTATGATACATTTGTAACGTATGTAAAGGAACGGTAAAATGAAAGAAAGAGAGGGGGGATCACCAAATAGATGAAAAAAATGAAAATTTCTATTGCTCTCTTCAGTTGTTTTATAATATGCTTATTATTAGGGGTTCAATTGACCGCGAAATCAGCAGATCAGAAAGTTCATGTTATCCCAATTGAAGATACAGTAGAAAAAGGACTTTCTAAATTCATTGAACGATCATTTGAGCAGGCAAAGTCGGAACGTGCGAAGCACATCATTCTCGACATAAATACACCAGGTGGTGCAGTCGATGCGGCGCTTGAAATAGCCGATACCATTCGTGCATCCGATATCCCAGTGACAGCGTTTGTGAATCATAGAGCGCTTTCAGCCGGGGCATTCATTGCCTTAAATGCCGATCAAATTTATATGACCCCAAACGGAAAGATGGGGGCTGCTGCGATCATTGATGGTGAAGGCAACGCTGCCGATCAAAAATCTGAATCTCTATGGCTTGCTGAAATGAGTGACGCTGCTGAAAAGCAGGGGCGTGATCCAAAATATGCTCTTGCGATGGCAGATGTAGATATAGACGCAAAAGAAGCTGGTGCACCAAAAGGAGAATTGCTGACCTTTAACACAGATCGGGCACTTCAGTTCGGTTATGCAGAAGGAGAAGCGAAAAATATGGATGACTTGCTTCAGAAGCTGAACTTAGCAGACGCTTCTGTTCAATACGATGAAGTGAGCTTTGCTGAAAAGGTTGCGCGTTTTCTCACGCATCCGATCGTCATTCCTATCCTTTTATCCATCGCGAGCTTAGGGTTAATTGTTGAATTATATTCTCCCGGGTTTGGGGTCCCAGGCACCATGGGAGTCACAGCGCTTCTTCTATTCTTTTATGGTCATCTCGTGGCAGGTTTTGCAGGATATGAGACATTGTTCCTGTTTTTGGCAGGGATTGTGTTGATCATTCTGGAATTATTTTTGCCAGGGGGAATCGTGGGTGTCATTGGACTAACCTGTGTCGTTGTCAGCTTATTTTTAGCAGCTGGAAGCTTTACAGAAATGGCGATTTCCATCTTGATTGCCACTGCTGTTTCAATCATAGCAGTTATTTTATTGACAAAGGTGTTGGGGAAACGTATGAAATTTTTTAAAAAGTTCATTTTAACCGATTCAACCAATAAAGAAAGTGGTTATGTCTCAAATGAAACAAGAGATGATCTTGTAGGACAAATCGCAGTGACAGCAACAGCACTTCGTCCATCTGGTACGATTGTATTCGGAGACGAGCGCATTGATGTTGTGTCAGAAGGTGCTTTTATCGATAAGGATGAACAAGTAAAAATTGTGAAAGCGGAAGGCTCACGCATTGTCGTGAGGAAAGTATAGATATACTGATTTTATAGGAGGAATAAAATGGATCCATCTACTTTACTATTATTTGTGATTATCGCAGCAGGTTTGATCGTTCTATCGATCTTCTTCACCTTTGTACCGGTGATGCTGTGGATTTCTGCCCTAGCGGCTGGCGTAAGAGTGAGCATTTTTACACTTGTAGGAATGAGGCTTCGCCGAGTGATTCCAAACCGAGTGGTCAACCCGCTCATCAAAGCGCATAAAGCAGGTCTTGATGCGACGATTAACCAATTAGAAAGCCACTATCTTGCAGGTGGTAACGTAGACCGAGTTGTTAACGCACTGATCGCAGCTCAGCGTGCGAATATCGAATTGAATTTTGCTCGCTGTGCGGCAATCGACCTAGCAGGCCGTGACGTACTTGAAGCTGTACAAATGAGTGTAAACCCTAAAGTCATTGAAACACCATTTATCTCAGGTGTTGCGATGGACGGGATTGAAGTAAAAGCAAAAGCTCGTATTACAGTTCGTGCAAACATTGACAGACTTGTCGGTGGTGCAGGAGAAGAAACCATCATTGCTCGTGTAGGTGAAGGGATTGTTTCTACAATCGGTTCATCAGATAATCATAAAAAGGTTCTTGAAAATCCTGATATGATTTCTCAAACGGTTCTTGGTAAAGGATTAGATTCAGGTACAGCATTTGAAATTCTCTCGATTGATATCGCAGATGTTGATATCGGTAAAAATATCGGGGCGATCCTGCAGACAGACCAAGCAGAAGCCGACAAAAACATTGCACAGGCGAAAGCAGAAGAACGCCGCGCGATGGCTGTTGCACAAGAACAAGAAATGCGTGCGAGAGTTGAAGAAATGCGCGCGAAAGTAGTAGAAGCAGAGGCTGAAGTACCACTTGCAATGGCCGAAGCACTACGTGAAGGTAATATTGGAGTTATGGACTACATGAACATTAAGAATATCGATGCTGATACGGATATGAGAGATTCATTTGGCAAAATGACAAAAGGTCCATCTGATAATGAAAACAAATAAGCATCCTCTCACGCTTTAAGGAGGGAGCCCATTGGACATTCTATTTGAAAATCCGTTACTAATAGCGATTATCATCGGTATTATCTCTGCGGTTTTTGGGAAAATCGGCAAACAAGAGGAGAACGAACAAAAGAACCAGCAAAACAAACCGGCTCCTCAGCGTAAACCAGTGCCGCAAAAGCAAACAAAACAAACAAGTCCAGATCCGGTCGTAACGGACCAGCTTGACGATTTTGGCGATGTACATGATCATGGCGGGATGAAGAAACAAGGTTCACAGTCCTTACAGGATCGTTATACCGCTACACTTGCCGAAATGGAAGAAAGAAAAAGCGAGCTGAATAAAGAGTTCAAATCTCTTGAAAGGCAGTTGACCAGGCCGAAAGCTTCTTCTGCGGAAATGAAGCCGCACGTCATTGACAAGCTTAACCAAAATACCGTTGTTCAAGGCATGCTACTTGGCGAAGTATTTGGAGAGCCGCGTGCAAAAAATCCTCACAGAACGATGAAACGGCCCTATAAAAGATAATGTAGAAAGTCCCCTTGGTAGAAAGGGGACTTTTTTTGTGGATTTATAGCGATTTTTTAAAAGCAAAATGATGAAACGGCTGTTTTACGGGATTCATTAGCATGATATGAACCGCTGAGGAATAGGATGATATAGAGGCTTTCTCATCAGTCTCACCATCTTTCAGTTTGATCTCATACACATGAGGTGGGAAGGGGTTCTTATTGAATGGGAAAAAGAAAAAATCAACTTAAAGCATGGCTGACAAGAACACTTGAAATCCCTCCGGACGTGATGATGGATCTTCCCCGTATTACGATGGTTGGCAGACTCCATATTTACATAGAGAACCATAAAGGGCTTTTACTTTTCAGTGATCAAGAGGTAAGGCTGATGCTCAAGCAAGGACAGTGCATTATTTCAGGAAAAGACTTTGTGATTAAAACGATTTTGCCAGAAGAGATCTTATTAGAGGGGAAAATCGATGAGGTCCGTTATATTGATTCTTAACTGACGGAGGGGAGAAACGTGAAGAACAAATGGTTTGCCTATTTCATTGGCAGAGTGGAAGTGGAGATAAGAGGAAGCGGTATTGAGCGGCTAATCAATGAGTGCACGAGACAGGGGATCACAATTTTTCAAGTGAGCCGCCGTCAAGACAGCGTGCGCTTATTTATTCGCCTCTCAGATGTACATGCCTTTAGAAAAGTGCGCAGACATCATGAGGTAAAATGTTCATTTCATCAAAAGAAAGGGTTCCCGTTTCTTCTTCTATGGTCGAGAAGAAATATTGGCTTCACCCTCGGGATGGCTTTTTTCCTAGTGACGATATTGGCTCTTTCAAATATGGTGTGGAAAATTGAGATTAAAGGTGCGAATCCAGAAACAGAACATCAAATGAGAAAGCATTTAGATGAAATTGGGGTACAAAAAGGGCGTTTTCAGTTTCTTATGGGGACACCTGAAAAAATACAAAAGTCATTGACGACCAATATTCAGAGCATTACATGGGTCGGGGTTGAATTGAACGGAACGACGTTTCAAATGAAAGTGGTCGAAAAAAATGAGCCTGAAAAGGAGAAATATACGAGTCCTCAGCACATCGTTGCCAAGAAAAAGGCGGTCATCACGAGAATGTATGTAGAAAAGGGGGAACCGCTTGCCCAGGTCGATGAGCATGTGAAAAAAGGGCAGATGCTCGTCTCAGGTTTAATTGGGAGTGAAGATCAGAAAAAAACGGTCGGAGCCAAAGCGAAAATCTATGGTGAAACATGGTACCGATCTGAAGTTTCTGTCCCTCTTCGAACATCTTTTGATGTCTTTACGGGTAAAATGAAGACAAAGCACAAGCTCTCCTTGTTTGGAGGCTCCATCCCATTTTGGGGATTTTCCTTTAAAAAAGATGATTTTCAGCAGCCGAAAACAGAAAAAGAAGTTCACCCGCTTCATTTCTTGAATATGCAGTTGCCGTTCTCCTATGAAAAGGAAATCACACGAGAAAGTGAAAAAATAAATCGAGAATACACAAATAAAGAAGCGGTTCAAGCAGGGATTAAAATGGGTAAAAAAGAATTAGAAGAAAAGCTAGGTCAAACAGGTGAGGTGAAAAGTGAAAAAGTTTTGCACGAGACAACAGGGAATGGTAAAGTTAAGTTAATCATCCTTTACCAAGTAATAGAAGATATTGTTCAACCAACACCTATTGTTCAGGGAGACTAGAGAATGACAGAACATTTACTTGAGATTCAACAAAAATTGGATAGCCCAAACGAAGCCATTGCTTTATTTGGCAATCAAGATGCTTATCTGAAACTGATGGAAAACGAGCTGAATGTCTCCATCATTACACGTGGAGAGAAAGTGTATGTTTCTGGTCAGGAAGCATCAAGAGATACTGTGAGCCGTTTGATTACATCTCTCTTACATCTCATTCGTAAAGGAATTGAGATTTCTGAACGGGATGTCGTCTATGCCATTAAAATGGCGCAAAAAGACAAGCTCAATTATTTTGAAAATATGTATGAAGATGAAATTACGAAAAATGCCAAAGGAAAGTCGATCAGAGTCAAAACGATCGGCCAGCGTGAATATGCTGCGGCAATGAAAAAAGATGATCTGGTCTTTGGGATTGGACCTGCTGGTACAGGTAAAACGTATTTGGCAGTGGTCAACGCCGTACATGCCCTCAAAAATGGACATGTCAAACGGATTATCCTGACAAGGCCAGCTGTTGAAGCAGGAGAAAGTCTTGGCTTTTTGCCAGGAGATTTAAAAGAAAAAGTCGATCCTTATTTAAGACCGCTATATGATGCTCTGCACGATGTGCTTGGTAGTGATCATACGGAACGTTTAATTGAGCGCGGAGTGATTGAAATTGCCCCTCTTGCCTATATGAGAGGGCGGACGCTTGATGATGCATTTGTGATTTTAGATGAAGCGCAGAATACAACGCCAGCTCAAATGAAAATGTTTTTGACGAGACTAGGCTTTGGTTCTAAAATGGTCATTACAGGAGATATTACACAAATTGATCTGCCTAAAGGTATGCAGTCAGGTCTTGCGGCTGCAAAGGACATGCTTGCTGAGATCAAGGGTATCTCATTCATTGAATTAGATCAGACAGATGTGGTCAGACACCCGCTAGTGGCGAAGATCATTGGAGCATACGAAAAGCAAAAATGAACTGAGTGACCCGATCGCCTTAATCGGGTCATTTTGTTTCGATCGTGGTTTAAAGTAAAAAAGGAGGTACTTTCCTTGAGAAAGAATCAGAAAGGCAGTAAGCGCAAAAGGCTGCTGTCTAAAAAAGAACCTCAGAAAATGGAGCGCTCACGCTATTTAAACGTACTGCTATATGCTGGTTTAGCGGCCATCCTGTTTGTGGTGCTCTTCTTCCATGTAAAGCCTGAATCGCTCGACCTAGATTTGTTTTCAGTGAGCGAACAGACCATCTATTCTCCGTCTACCGTTGATGACCAAGAAGCTACAGAAGAAAAGAAACAAGAAGCAACGGATCAAGTGGAAGACCAATATACACTCAAAAAAGCGTATTCTGATAATCGTGTTGACCTCATTTCATCCCTCTTTGAAGCCATTAAAGAGGAGAAGAAAGCAGCAGCTGATGACAAAGAGAACCCGCCAACAGATCAAGAGATGGTGAAGCGTGTAAAAGAGAAACTCACAACCGATATGCAGGAAGCTGTTTCGGATCAATCGATTAAAGCGTTGCTCCAAGCAAGTGACGAAAATCTTTCTTTTACAAAAGATTCCATCATCACAGTGGTCAATTCTCTCATGAGTAAAGAAATCACAGCTTCTAAGCTGCAAGATGAAAAGAAACAAGTGAAAGCAGAGCTTGAAAACAATTCGATTCCGTCAAAATATTTAAATGCAGCGAAAGAAATTGGTGAATTTGCGATTATTCCAAACTATGTATTTGACCCGGTGGCAACAGAGAAGAAAAGACAAGAAGCAGCTGATAATATCCAGCCGGTTCAAATCAAGCAAGGGCAAATTTTAGTGGAAGAAGGAGAGCTCATTGACCGCGAAGTGTATCGCAAATTAGAACTGACCGGCCTTTTAAACAGTTCCAATTTGTTTAAGCCTGTAAGCGGTCTTATCATCTTAATCGGTCTTTTCTTAGCGGCGATTGTCCACTCACTGGAATCGCGGAAAAAGTCGCTCGTCCATAAGAATAAATCGTTACTGCTGTACTCGCTCATTTTCACCATTATTTTAATCATCATGGAAGTATTCAGTCTCTTCCAGGAAACCAAATATACAACCATCGGCTACGTCGTGCCTGTGGCACTTGGTACGATGCTGATTAAGCTGCTGATCAATGAGCGGCTGGCGATCTTCTCCGGCCTTGTATTTGCCCTTTGCGGCAGTATGATGTTTAATCAAGGAGTAACAGGCGTCTTTAACTATGTCATCTGTGCTTATTATCTAATAAGCGGGATGGCGGGGATTTTATTTTTGAGAAAACATAATGCGAGATCGAAAATTTTGCAGGCGGGGCTTTGGGTAGCTTTGGTGAATGTACTTGTTGTGCTGTCCATTACGCTGATTCAAAATTCTTCTCCATCAGGGCTTGAAATAGGTGTGAACCTCATCATGGCGATTGTGTCAGGGTTTGCATCGGCTATTTTGGTTATTGGGTTAATGCCAGTCTTTGAGAGCATGTTTGGTATTCTTTCGACCATGAAGCTTATTGAATTATCGAACCCGAATCATCCGCTGCTGAAAAAGATCTTAACAGAGACGCCAGGTACATATCATCATAGTGTCATGGTGGCGAATTTAGCGGATGCTGCATGTGAAGCAGTCGGTGCAAATGGATTGTTAGCAAGGGTTGGAGCTTATTATCATGACATTGGAAAAACGAAAAGACCCCAATACTTTATTGAAAACCAAATGAACATTGATAATCCGCACGACAAGCTTTCTCCTCAGCTGAGCAAGAATATTATTATTGCCCATACGACAGATGGTGCTGAAATGCTGAGAGAAAAGAAGTTTCCAGAGGAACTTGTGGACATTGCAGAACAGCATCACGGAAAGTCTCTGCTGAAGTTCTTTTACTATAAGGCAAAAGAACGGGATGATCAGGTGACAGAAGAAGAATTTCGTTATCCTGGTCCAAAACCGCAATCGAAAGAAGCGGCCATTATTTCTGTAGCTGACAGCGTGGAAGCGGCGGTTCGTTCGATGCATAATCCAAACCCTGAGCGGATTGAAAAGCTTGTGAAAGGCATTATTTCAGATAAGATGCAGGATGGACAATTTAGTGAATGTGATCTGACATTTAAAGAATTAAATATTATTAGCCAAACAATTTGTACAACATTAAAGGGGATTTTCCATTCTCGGATTGAATATCCAGATGCCCCGAAGCAGAAGGTGAAGTAAATGACATTGTTAATCGATTTAATAGATGAAACAGGACAAGTAACGAAAGAGCAGCTTGAAGAAGTGGAAAAGCTTCTTCAATTTGCTGCGGATGCCCTTGAGGTAAAAGATCAAGCGGAAGTATCAGTGTCGATCGTTTCGAATGAGGAAATTCATCAAATTAATAAAGAATACCGAGGAAAAGATGCACCAACAGATGTGATTTCATTTGCACTTGAGGAAGAAGGCGAAGGGGAAATTGAAATCATTGGTGCTGATGACATTCCGCCAGTACTAGGTGACATTATCATTAGTGTTGATCGAACGAAAGAGCAAGCAGAGGAATATGGACATTCCTTTATGAGAGAGCTAGGATTTTTAACGATTCATGGTTTTCTTCATTTGCTTGGTTATGATCATATGACAGAAGAAGATGAAAAAGAAATGTTCGCCAAACAGACAAAAATTTTGGATGATTATGGCCTTTCGAGATCATCGTAAGAAGCGAACGCCGCTTGTCCGTTTTTTTCGGAGTTTTTATTATGCATTTAGAGGAATATGGCGAACTTTCTTGAATGAACGGAATTTTCGATTCCACACAGTCGCAGCCATCATCGTGGTGATTTGCGGCTTTTGGTTTCACATTCATCCGGTTGAATGGATGATCATTCTGCTTTTATGCGGCGGGATGTTTGCGTTAGAACTTGTGAATACAGCGATTGAACATACAGTAGATCTTTTCACAGAAGAGAAGCATCCTCTTGCTGAGAGAGCGAAGGACGCCGCAGCAGGCGCTGTTTGCGTTTACGCCGCCATTTCGGTTATGATTGGGTTGATCATCTTCTTACCGAAGATCATGCAATAGAACAATATTACTATTTATTAACATTTTTAGAAATGGGCGTGAAAATGTCACGTGAATTATGTAAAATATAAATGTGACAGTGGTACCATTTCTTCTGAAAGTGGGAACTAGAATGAACAAACAAGAGTTGATTTCAGAAGCAGTCAAAGCAAGAGATTTTGCATATGTACCCTATTCTAAATTCAAAGTCGGTGCAGCATTATTATCGCATGACGGAAAAGTGTATGGCGGCTGCAATATTGAAAATGCAGCATATGGTATGTGTAATTGTGCGGAAAGAACAGCACTTTTTAAAGCGTACTCAGAGGGCATCACATCTTTTCAAATGCTTGCAGTAGTGGCTGATACAGATCGGCCTGTTTCACCATGCGGCGCATGCAGACAGGTCATTTCAGAGCTATGTGCACCTGATATGCCAGTGATTCTAACGAACTTAAAAGGACATATATACGAAACGACAGTAAACGAACTATTGCCAGGCGCATTTTCACCGGAGGATTTAAATGACTAACGAAAGCTTCAAATCAGGATTTGTATCAATTATTGGAAGACCAAATGTAGGGAAATCGACCTTTCTTAATCGTGTAATTGGACAAAAGATTGCGATTATGAGTGATAAGCCCCAAACGACTCGAAACAAAGTGCAAGGTGTTCTGACAACGAACACGTCACAAACGATTTTTATCGATACACCAGGAATTCATAAACCGAAGCACAAACTTGGCGATTTTATGATGAGGGTGGCTCAAAATACACTCAAGGAAGTCGACCTGATCTTGTTTATGATCAACGCACAGGAAGGCTATGGCAAAGGTGATGAATTCATCATTGAACGACTAAAGCAAACATCGACACCGGTGTTCCTTGTCGTCAATAAAATTGACCAAATTCATCCGGATGAACTGTTCCTTTTAATTGATGAATACCGCACACGTTACCCATTTAAGGAAATTGTGCCAATTTCAGCACTTGAAGGCAACAACATTGATACGCTTCTTCAGCAAATTGAAGGTTATCTTCCAGAAGGCCCTCAATTTTATCCGGCAGACCAAGTAACAGATCACCCAGAGCGATTTATTATTTCTGAATTAATTCGTGAAAAAGTGCTGCATTTAACGAGAGAAGAGATTCCTCACAGTATTGCGGTTGCGATTGAATCGATCAAGCCAGATGAAAACGGCAAGATTCATGTTGCAGCGACCATCGTCGTAGAACGTGATTCACAAAAAGGAATTGTGATTGGTAAGCGCGGCAGCTTATTAAAAGAAGTGGGACAAAAAGCGCGCAGAGACATTGAAGCACTTTTAGGCTCAAAGGTGTATTTAGAGCTTTGGGTAAAAGTGCAGAAGGACTGGCGTAATAAATCCACACACCTTCGTGATTTCGGATTTAGAGAAGACGAATATTAAAAACCGATACAGTTGTTAGTAGATCTGACAATGGTGCGGTTCGATTAGTAAAAATTGTTTATCATGAAATGGAGGTAGCCTGGTCAAGATAAAGTTAATATGTTGGATGTAGCGTTGCTGCTTCTAATAAAGAAAGGTGGGGTTTTTATGTTGAATTTTACATGGAACGTATTTTCACAAACAGGAAGCGTTGACACGTATCTGCTTTTCAAAGAGTTAGAAAAGGAGAACCTGGAAAGACCCGATGTACTTGAAGAAGAAATAGCACGACTTGATTTTCCAATCTTATAATTCTTGACCCCCTCCAATGCTCGGAGTGTAGACAAATGCTCATTAAAAGTGAAGGAATCGTCCTTAGAACAACAGATTATGGCGAAACAAACAAAATTGTCACGCTGCTCACTAGAGAACATGGGAAAATTGGTGTGATGGCAAGAGGCGCTAAGAAATCGAACAGCCGCCTGTCAGCCATAAGCCAGCCGTTTTTATACGGAACCTTCCTGATCCAATCATCAACAGGACTTGGAACGCTCCAGCAAGGTGAAATGATGGAAAGCATGCGAACCATTCGGGAAGATTTATTTCTGACCGCATATGCCGCATATATGACAGAATTACTTGATAAAGGAACAGAAGAAAAGAAGCCAAACCCTTACTTGTTTGAACTTCTTCTTCAATCTTTACGCCATCTCAATGAAGGCACAGATGCTGATATTATTTTATTTATCGTAGAGGTTAAAATGCTGTCAGTAATGGGGTTGAAGCCTGAACTGGACCAATGTGTACACTGCGGTCAAAAAGAAGGGCAGTTCCATTTCTCAATTAGAGATAACGGATTCATCTGTAAGCAATGCTTTTCTAAAGATCCATATAAACTGCCCTTATCCCCAGCAGCAGCAAGACTGCTCCGTTTGTTTCATTATTTTGATTTATCAAGGCTTGGTCAGGTTGACGTGAAACCACAAACGAAACAAGAAATTCGTCAAGTGCTCGATCATTATTATGAAGAGTATTCAGGTCTTTATTTAAAATCAAAAAAATTCATGAATCAAATGGAATCCATGAAAAAACTAATGGACGGTGAAAACAAAAGTTGACATCTCTCGTGACTTTTTGTAAGATCATCTAAGATCAAATATGTTGCATTGACAGAAAGAAGTACTTACGTATCAGCCATAAAAGCGACCTTAGGGCGGTGTGAGCTAAGGATGGACACGTAACGAAAGGCATTCTTGAGCAACGTAAAACAAAGCGGCTGGGTGCTACGACACCAGCAAATAGGGTGGAACCGCGGGAAAAACTCTCGTCCCTATGTTTGCAAGGAACCTTGTGAGCATAGAGACGGGAGTTTTTGTGTTTTGCAAAAAGGTTCTAGGCCCCACCGCCATACATAGCGGATGGTGTAAAAAAGATGGAGGTGCGATCATTGAATATTCAAGACATGATTTTGACACTGCAAAAGCATTGGTCAAATGAAGGCTGCGTATTAATGCAGGCATATGACACAGAAAAAGGTGCTGGAACGATGAGTCCATACACGTTCCTCAGAAGCATTGGGCCAGAGCCATGGAAGGTAGCTTATGTAGAACCTTCAAGACGCCCGGCTGACGGCAGATATGGAGAAAACCCAAACAGATTGTATCAACATCATCAATTTCAAGTGATCATTAAGCCATCACCTGACAATATTCAAGAACTGTATCTAGAATCATTGAAGGCGCTTGGCATTGACCCACTGAAACATGATATTCGTTTTGTTGAAGACAACTGGGAAAACCCATCTCTTGGCTGCGCAGGACTTGGCTGGGAAGTTTGGCTTGATGGAATGGAAATTACGCAATTTACGTATTTCCAGCAAGTCGGCGGTTTAGAATGTAAGCCAGTTTCTGTTGAAATCACATACGGAATTGAGCGTCTTGCTTCTTACATCCAAGACAAAGAAAATGTGTTTGACCTTGAATGGACAGATGGCTTTACTGTAAGAGATTTATTCTTAATGGCTGAATACGAGCATTCTGTGTATACGTTTGAAACATCTAATACGGATATGCTGTTCGATTTATTTACAACATATGAAAAAGAAGCACATAGCCAAATGGACAAAGGGCTTGTTCACCCGGCATATGATTATGTACTCAAATGTTCTCACACATTTAACCTGCTTGATGCCAAAGGCGCGATTTCTGTGACTGAGCGAACAGGTTATATAGGAAGAGTACGTCAGTTAGCGAGAAAAGTAGCCAAAACATATTACGAAGAACGAGAAAAACTAGGATTCCCTATGCTAAAAGAGGAGGCGGCTTCTCATGAATAAACAAGATGTATTACTTGAAATCGGCTTAGAAGAGATGCCGGCTCGTTTCATGCCAGAAAGCACAAAGCAGCTAGGTGACAAAGTAAAAGCTTGGTTCGTAGCGCAAAATATTTCATTCGAAGACGTTGCTTTATTTAATTCACCAAGACGTCTAGCTGTACTCGTTAAAGGTGTTGCAGAAAAACAAGAGGACATCAAAGAAGAAGCAAAAGGACCGGCTAAAAAGATTGCTCAAGATGCTGAAGGCAATTGGACAAAAGCTGCCGAAGGTTTTGCCCGCGGACAAGGCGCTTCAACTGATGATCTGTATTTCAAAGACATCAAAGGTGTGGATTATGTCCATGTCCAAAAGTTTCAAGAAGGAAAACAAGTCAAAGACCTTCTTCCAGCATTGGGGGACATTGCCGCTTCATTGAGTTTTCCAAAGAACATGAGATGGGGAAGCGAAGATTTACGCTATATCCGTCCAATTAAATGGATTGTTTGTTTATTTGGTCAAGAGATCATTCCTGTCGAAATTGCAGGAGTGAAAAGCGGACGGGAGACTAGAGGACATCGTTTCCTAGGAACGACAGCCAGCATTGACACACCAGCTTCTTATGAGCAAACATTAAGAGATCAATTTGTCATTGTAGATTCCGATAAAAGAAAACAATTAATTACTGAGCAATTACATGCGCTTTCTTCCGAAAAAGGCTGGGTCATTCCAGTTGATCCTGAGCTTCTAGAAGAAGTGAACGATCTCGTTGAATATCCAACCGTTCTATTTGGTTCTTTTGAAGAAGAATTTCTTGCGCTGCCGGAAGAAGTGCTTGTCACGACAATGAAAGAGCATCAGCGTTATTTCCCAGTGAAAAATGAACAAGGGGAATTACTGCCGCACTTTATTACGGTCAGAAACGGAAACAGTGAGGCACTTGAAAATGTGGCAAGAGGGAACGAAAAGGTCCTTCGTGCACGTTTATCAGATGCGGCATTTTTCTATAAAGAAGACGAAAAACTCGTCATTGAAGACAACATTCAAAAACTTGATAAAGTCGTATTCCATGAGAAACTTGGCACGATTGGCGACAAGCTGAAAAGAGTAACAGACATTGCCGTTCGCCTTGCTAGTCATGTGGGTGCAGATGAAGAAACGTCTAAACGCGCTGCAAGAGCAGCCAGTATTTCTAAATTTGACCTTGTGACTCAGATGGTCTATGAATTCCCAGAACTGCAAGGAATCATGGGTGAAAAATATGCTAGAGCACTTGGCGAGCATGAAGAAGTGGCAGAGAGTATCAACGAGCACTATATGCCGCGTTTTGCCGGTGACGATGCGCCGTCAACACTTATTGGGGCGATTGTTGCAGTGGCGGATAAGCTAGATTCTATTTGTTCATTCTTCTCAATTGATGTCATTCCAACGGGCTCTCAAGATCCTTATGGATTAAGAAGACAAGCGAGCGGTATCGTTCAAATCCTGCTAGACCGCCAATGGAATCTTTCATTTAAAGAGCTTTTAGCACTAGCTCAAGTAGATGCAAAACATGAAGCGGCTCTCATTGAATTTTTAACACACCGTTTGAAATATGTCCTCCAAGCAGAACATATCCGTCATGACGTGGTGGAAGCAGTCCTTGATGTTGAAAATATTGAACCATATGCGGTTGTGAAAAAAGCGGCTGTTCTTGAAGAGAGCGTGAAACAGGAGAGTTTCAAAGAAACGGCTGAGGCACTAGGCCGCGTCATTTCAATCAGTAAAAAAGGGGAAGACGCACAGATTCAGCCTGAACTGTTTGAAAATGAACACGAACAAAAGCTATTTGAAGCGTATCAGCAAGCGGAAAAAGCCGTCAACGAGTATATGGCAAAAGGTCAGTACCAATCAGCACTTGAAGCGCTAGATACATTAAAAGCACCAATTGTTCATTATTTCGACCATACCATGGTTCATGCCGATGATGAAAAACTGAAACAAAATCGTTTGGCACAAATGGTCAAACTTGCAAAAGTCATTCAATCATTTGCGAATATGAACAATTTAATTGTAAAATAAATACCTAAGAACGGTTGCCTTTTTCGAAGGGCAATCGTTTTTTACTCATTTAATTCACGGTTTTTGAGTGGATTTTTGTTTCATTCGGACGAAGATGCGCTATAATATGATGAGTTATGAAATTGATATACATAAAGTAAGGATTCGCTCTCTCTATTTAAAGGTGGTGAGTACAATCGAGTTAAATAAACGGCAAGAGCAGATTTTACAGATTGTCAAAGAGAATGGTCCGATCACTGGAGAGCATATCGCCGATCGGCTGAACTTAACAAGGGCTACCCTCAGACCGGATTTAGCCATTTTAACGATGTCTGGCTTTTTAGAAGCAAGACCAAGGGTCGGCTACTTTTTTACAGGCAAAACAGGCACGCAGCTTCTGGCAGATAAGCTGAAAAAACTTCAAGTGAAAGATTTTCAGTCCATTCCGGTCGTGATACACGAGAATGTTTCGGTTTATGATGCGATTTGTACGATGTTTTTAGAGGATGTGGGTACATTATTCGTTGTGGACGATCACTCTATTTTAACAGGCGTGTTATCAAGAAAAGACCTCCTTCGAGCAAGTATTGGGAAACAAGAGCTTCCATCTATACCTGTCCATATTATTATGACAAGAATGCCGAACATTACCGTTTGCCGCAAAGAAGATTTTATTATGGATGTGGCCAAGCACTTGATTGAAAAGCAAATAGATGCACTTCCTGTTATAAAAGATACGGATAAAGGCTTTGAAGTGGTCGGCAGAATTACGAAAACAAACATGACGAAAATACTGGTTAGCTTATCAGAGAACGAAATTATCTAATTACAGAAGACTGCGAGGGGATGTTATGAGTAATCGCGTAATTTTTGTTGTATCAGATTCAGTAGGAGAAACGGCAGAGCTCGTGGTCAAAGCGGCACTTAGCCAATTTGATGGCGGCTCATCCGACCATTCAAATATTAGAAGAATCCCATATGTAGAGGATGTCGGTACGATTAAAGAAGTGATTTCATTGGCGAAAGCAGATAATGGGATCGTTTGCTTTACTCTTGTTGTGCCAGAAATGCGCCAATTCTTAATAGAAGAAGCAGAAGCGAATGGCGTCGTGTACTATGACATTATCGGTCCACTTATTGATAAAATGGAGACGGCATATGGAAATGAAGCGAAACATGAGCCAGGTCGTGTACGTCAATTAGATGAGGACTATTTTAAAAAGGTAGAAGCCATTGAGTTCGCTGTGAAATATGATGATGGCCGGGACCCAAGAGGTATTCTAAAGGCTGATATTGTGCTGATTGGTGTATCGCGTACGTCTAAGACACCACTTTCTCAATACTTAGCACATAAACGCTTGAAGGTAGCAAACGTTCCGATTGTTCCTGAAGTTGATCCGCCAGAGGAGTTATTCTCAGTTGATCCCAAAAAATGCATTGGCCTGAAAATTAGTCCAGACAAACTAAATCATATCCGTAAAGAACGTTTAAAATCACTCGGTTTAAATGACCGTGCCATTTATGCGAATATCGAGCGGATTAAAGAGGAACTAGAATATTTTGAAAAAGTGGTTGACCGCATTAACTGTCAAGTTGTTGATGTATCGAATAAAGCAGTTGAGGAGACAGCAAATGTCATTCATCAAATGCTGACCAAAAGAGGTTCCGAATAAACTCAGGATGCTCCTCCTGGGTTTTTCCTATGGTGGGAAACGGGTAATCAAAAACAATAGCATATTTGCTGCATTTGTATTATAATAAAAAATTGTGATAAAATGATTGATTTTAGGTTTAAGTTAAGTCAAGAACGAATAAACTAATATTGGCAGAAGTCAAGTGATTCTGAACATAACTTTTCGACAAAATGAGTTTTACTGTTGATTGCTTTATGGGGGAAAAGTATGGTCTTTTTGCTTCTCTAAAGCAGGAATAAGGTGGAGGGATGGAGAATTAGTCACCTGAATGAACGTAAAAAAGAAAGAACGATTTATGTCGATGCAGATGCTTGTCCTGTAAAAGACGAAATCCTTTCTGTCGCATCTCAATTTCAAGTACCTGTGACTTTCATTGCTTCATATGAGCATTTTCAAACCAAACGATCACCACTTGAAGATTGGCGGTTTGTTGATACACATAAGGAAGCAGCAGATTTAGTCATTGCGAACTTAGCTGTCAAGCACGATATTGTTGTCACCCAGGATATTGGTCTGGCCTCCTTACTGCTTCCAAGACAAGTCATTGTTCTGTCTGAAAGAGGACGAATGTACACAAACGAAACAATTGATTTTGATTTGGAACGCAGGCATGTTTCCAGTAAACAGCGAAGAAAAGGTGTATACGGAAAAGGTCCCAAAAAGCTTTTAGAAGAGGATAAAAAGCGATTTATTGCCCAACTACAAAAAATCCTGTCGAATCATGAAGGATTTTTGAATTAAAAGGCGAATAATGTACGACGGAGTGTTATTAGGATGAGCAAACGTATACCAGATGAACTTTTGGAGCAAATCCAAAAAAACGCAGACATTGTCGAAGTGATTGGAGAATACGTACAGCTTAGAAAACAAGGTCGGAATTACTTCGGTCTTTGTCCATTCCATGGTGAAAATACTCCTTCATTCTCTGTTTCAGCAGATAAGCAAATCTTCCATTGTTTTGGCTGTGGTGCAGGAGGTAATGTATTTTCGTTCCTCAGACAAATGGAAGGCTACTCATTTATTGAAGCCGTTTCACATGTTGCTGATAAGTACCATATTGATTTGCCGGATCATGTAGCGAATGCGCAGATCAGTTCCTCACAGCAAGAGGATACAGCAGATCATAAAATGATTGAGGCGCATGAGCTTCTTAAGAAATTTTACCACCATTTGCTGGTAAATACAAAGGAAGGTCAAAACGCACTCGATTATTTAAGGTCCAGGGGCTTTACGGATGAAACAATTGCCAAGTTTGAGATCGGGTATGCTCTCGACTCGTGGGATTTCGTGACCAAGTTTTTAGAAAAACGAGGGTTTGATCCTGCGATGATGGAGAAAGCTGGTCTTTTGATTCAACGAGAAAACGGCACAGGTTTTTTTGACCGCTTTAGAGATCGTGTCATGTTTCCAATTCATGATCATCACGGGACGGTCGTCGCTTTTTCTGGAAGATCACTTGGTGATCAGCAGCCAAAGTATATGAATAGTCCTGAAACGCCACTTTTTCATAAAAGTAAGCTGCTTTATCACTTTCATGACGCGCGTATGCATATTAGAAAACGCGAACGTGCAGTCCTTTTCGAAGGATTTGCTGACGTCATCTCGGCTGTCACAAGTGGTGTTGGCGAAAGTGTTGCAACAATGGGTACGTCTTTAACAGAAGAGCACGTAAAGCTTCTTAGGCGGAACGTAGAAGAGATCATTTTATGTTATGACTCTGACACGGCCGGGTATGAAGCGACCATGAAAGCATCAGATTTGCTTGGAAAAAGAGGATGTAAAGTTCGCGTTGCCATGATACCAGATGGACTTGATCCAGATGATTACATTCGTAAATATGGCGGCGAGAAATTTAGGAATGACATCATAGATGCAAGTGTGACATTAATGACATTTAAGATGAATTTTTTCCGAAGAGGAAAGAATTTGTCTGACGAAGGAGACCGCCTGACTTACATGAAGCAGGTTCTCCGAGAAATCAGCCGATTAAACGGTTCCTTGGAACAAGAGATTTACATGAAGCAGCTGGCCGGGGAGTTCTCCATTTCACTTGACTCATTAAAGGAGCAATTGGAGCTTTTTGAAAAGCAGCAGCGACAAGAGGCCAAGAGCTCGCAAGAAGAAAATGGGCTTGAAAAGCGGCGTGCACATCTGTCAACACAGGTAAGACGAAAACGTCTAAGGCCGGCATATGAAAACGCAGAGCGAATGCTCCTTGCACATATGTTGAAAAATGATGACGTGATCCGAAAAGTGCTTGATAGGATAGGGTTTGAATTTAATATAGATTCGCACAGAGCGCTGGCAACATACATTTATGCATTGTATGAAGAAGGCAAGGAGCCGACCCCGCAGCATCTTATGAACCGTATAGAAGATGATGTGATCAATCAGCTCCTGACGGATATATTCATGATTCAAGTTGGAGACGAACTAAGTGAAGCTGAATTAAGTGATTATGTAAAAAAAGTGTTGAATCATCGGAATTTGTCAATGATAAAGGAAAAAGAACTAGAACGTGCAGAAGCGGAGAGGCAAAAAGATTTCTTCAAAGCGGCAACACTTGCAAAAGAAATTATTCAGTTGAACCGTTCGCTGAAGTAATACGTCTACTATTTATGACAAGACTTACGGCTGGCAATGAATCCTTTAATGGGAGGAGCATAAGACCGCAAGCATCTTGCCTTCATCATTATTTATTTTATTCCTATTTGCTCATTCTGTTTGATAGAGAGAGAAAGGCAGAGCAGAAGCAAATCGCAAGTTACTTTAGAATTCGTTGCAAGCTTTGGAAGGAGGGATCCATAATGGCTGATAAACAAGCCCACGAAACTGAAACTGAATTAACCTTTGAACAGGTGAGAGATAAGCTCACTGAAACGGGTAAAAAACGGGGCGTTTTAACATACGAAGAAATTGCAGAGCGTATGTCTAGCTTTGAAATTGAATCAGACCAGATGGATGAATACTATGAATACTTAGGCGAACAGGGTGTAGAACTCATCAGTGAAAATGAAGAGACTGAAGACCCAAATGTTCAGCAGCTGGCTAAGGCAGAAGAGGAATTTGACCTGAATGATTTAAGCGTACCACCAGGCGTCAAAATTAATGATCCTGTTCGTATGTACTTAAAAGAGATCGGGCGCGTCAATTTGCTATCTGCTAAAGAAGAGATTACGTATGCTCAAAAGATTGAAGAAGGCGATGAGGAATCAAAAAGAAGATTAGCGGAAGCGAACCTTCGTCTCGTTGTCAGCATTGCGAAACGTTATGTTGGTCGTGGTATGCTGTTCCTTGACTTGATTCAAGAAGGAAACATGGGGCTCATGAAGGCGGTTGAGAAGTTTGATTACCGCAAAGGATACAAATTCTCAACATATGCGACATGGTGGATTAGACAGGCGATCACACGTGCGATTGCCGATCAGGCGAGAACAATCCGGATCCCGGTTCATATGGTGGAAACCATTAATAAATTAATCCGTGTTCAAAGACAGCTTCTACAAGATCTAGGTAGAGAACCAACGCCAGAAGAAATTGCGGAAGACATGGATTTAACACCAGAGAAAGTAAGAGAAATTCTTAAAATTGCGCAAGAGCCAGTATCTTTAGAAACACCTATTGGTGAGGAAGATGACTCGCATCTTGGTGATTTTATCGAAGACCAAGAGGCGACTTCTCCATCAGACCATGCTGCCTATGAGCTCTTAAAAGAGCAGCTCGAAGATGTATTAGATACGCTAACGGACCGTGAAGAAAATGTGCTGAGACTGCGTTTCGGACTAGATGACGGAAGAACACGCACATTAGAAGAGGTAGGAAAGGTGTTTGGCGTAACAAGAGAGCGTATTCGCCAAATTGAAGCGAAAGCTCTTCGTAAATTAAGACACCCAAGCAGAAGTAAACGATTAAAAGACTTCTTAGAATAGAAACCGGACGGATCTTGAGAGAGATCCGTTCTTTCTTCATCAAAATGAAAACGCTTTTTTGATCTGATTATATTTTACTGAATAACAAATGAATTTGCAACGTTCTTAGAGAAAAGATGTATAAAAAATACATCTAAATGTGCTGAAGGCTTCTTTTCTCATTTTGAATCATTTTTGTCTAATCTGTGAACTTGACCAAAGTTTTGTATCATAATTCGTTTACTTTTTGTAAAATTAAAGTAGAATTAGAATTGTTTGCATAGTCTCAAAGGGGTTTTTCACAAAGGGGAGGATGAAAGAAATGAAACGGAATCCACTTATACCATTCTTATTGATTGCCATTTTAGGTATTGGACTCACTTTTTTCTTATCAATGAAGGGGCTGAAAGATGAAGACAAAATTGCCTCTGGGGGCAAAGAGCAAAAGCAAGAAGAGACCGCAAATGCAACGCCGGAAGAATTGTATAAGCAGAACTGTATTAGCTGTCATGGGGAAAACTACGAAGGTGGCGCTGGTCCTGCATTAAAAGGTGTTGGCGACAAGCTTGAAGTAGCAGACATCAAGAAGAAAATTCAAGAAGGCGGAAATGGGATGCCGGGCGGGCTAATTCCGAATGAAAAGCTCGATGAAATGTCAGAATGGGTATCCAAAATTAAATAATAAAGCACAAAAAGCTCTTTTTCATCAGAAGAGCTTTTTTCATTTGAAAACGACTTTTAAAAAGTCCATAATTTATATAAGATAGACAAGTATGAACATTAAAGAAAAGTAGTGATATGGATGAATGAAATGAATTTGTCAAAACGATTAAAAAGAGTCGCAGACTTTTTACCAAAAGAGGCGGTCTTTGCTGATATTGGCTCAGATCATGCCTATTTGCCATGTTTTGCGATATTACATCATAAAGCATTGAAAGCCATTGCTGGTGAAATTACTGATGGACCGCTTCAATCTGCGAAGCAGCAAGTACATAGGCTTGAATTAGATGAGCAAATTTCAGTCAGAAAAGGAAATGGCCTTGAAGTGATTGAAAAAGGCGAGGTAAATGCTGTCACGATTGCAGGGATGGGCGGAGCACTTATTGCAAGCATTCTAAATGAAGGTAAACACAAGCTCACAGGGCAGGAGCGGCTTATTCTTCAGCCTAATATTCATGCTCACCATATTCGTTTATGGCTCTATCAAGAGGGGTATGAACTGATGGATGAAGTGATTTTAGAAGAGGATGGCAAAATATACGAAATCATCATTGCCGAAACAGGAGACAAAGATAAAGCTTATGAAGGCATGTCGATTGAAACAGGCATGCTCGTTGGTCCGTTTCTTGCCAAAGAGCAAAATGATGTCTTCCAGCGCAAATGGATGAATGAGCTTCAGCACATGGAGCATATAGAAGGCCAGATTCAAAAAGCAGCGCCGACGGAAGAGAACAAAGAACGTCTGAAAGAACTGAATGCGAAAATAAAAATGCTAAAGGAGGTTTTGACTGTTGGCTAAAACAGTGAACGGGCATGAAATCATCCAATTATTTGAGCAATTCTCACCAAAGGCATATGCGGTGGAAGGTGATAAAATTGGGCTCCAGATTGGAACGCTAAATAAAAAAGTGACCAATGTCATGATCACCTTAGATGTATTAGAAAATGTGGTAGATGAGGCAATTGAGCGGAAGGTGGATCTCATTATTGCCCACCATCCGCCAATTTTCCGTCCATTAAAACATGTGGCGACAGATCAGCCGGCAGGACGGATCATTGAGAAATGCATCAAACATGATATTGCGGTGTATGTAGCACATACAAACCTGGATGTGGCTGATGGAGGAGTCAATGACTTGCTTGCAGACGCTTTAGAGCTCGGGGAAACAAAAGTGCTAGTTCCGACATACGAAGATCCAATTAAGCAGCTAGCTTTGTATGTCCCAGTGGAATTTGAAGAGGCCATCAGGACGGCTTTAGGAAATGCGGGAGCTGGCCATATTGGCAACTACAGTCATTGCGCTTTTTCAAATGAAGGGACAGGCAGTTTTCTGCCATCAGAAGAAGCTGTGCCATTTATTGGTGAGACGGGTAAATTGGAATTTGTGAAAGAAGTACGAATCGAAACCATTTTCCCAGCAAGTATTGAAAAACAAGTGATTCGTGAAATGATCAAAGCACACCCTTATGAAGAAGTGGCTTACAGTGTACACACGACAGATCTTCCTCCTATTCAAAAAGGCCTTGGCCGTATTGGAGAATTAAAAGAACCTATGACACTTAAAGACTTCACTCAATTTGTGAAAACGAAGTTAGATGTGAATGGAGCGCGTTTTGTAGGAGATCAGGAAGCGGTCGTGAAAAAAGTAGCTGTGCTTGGAGGAGACGGAAATAAATATATCCATCAAGCGAAAAGAATGGGTGCAGATGTGTACGTGACTGGCGACCTTTATTTCCATGTCGCTCACGATGCCATGATGCTCGGACTGAATGTAGTGGACCCAGGTCATTACGCAGAAAAGATCATGAAAGAAGGCGTGAAGACAAAGCTAGAATCGCTATGTACAGATAAAAAATATGATGTGCAATTCTTTGTATCAGAATCAAACACAAACCCGTTTCAATTTGTGTAAATAAAAACGTCAGAGCATAGCAGCTCTGACGTTTTTTTATTTCTTTGTTTTCACCCGAGGTAATATCTTAGAAAGAGGAACCGTCCGTTCAATTTTCCATGTTGATTCATCATCAGGTTCGTAGTTTTCTAAGAAACGAATGACTTCTTTTGTTATAGGTGTTGGTGTGGAAGCACCTGCAGTAACGGCAACTGTTTTTACCCCTTGGAGCCATTCAAGCTTTAACTCACTGAGATCACCAATTCGGTAAGCCTGCGTTCCTGCAATCTCCATTGACACTTGCGCCAGACGATTTGAGTTGTTGCTTTTTGGATCGCCGACCACAATGGTAAGATCAGCTTGGCCTGCTTGCTGTGACACAGCTTCCTGACGTACCTGTGTCGCAAGGCAGATTTCTTGATGGT
The DNA here is from genome assembly GCF_048270685.1 of Bacillus sp. AK25. Lineage (NCBI taxonomy): Bacteria > Bacillati > Bacillota > Bacilli > Caryophanales > Bacillaceae > Bacillus > Bacillus sp. AK25. The sequence goes on along the minus strand of NZ_JBLUWC010000001.1, from coordinate 2,223,336 downwards.
ACTCGACGTGAGGATATTTTTCTTTAATGAGCTCCATCAGATCATGAACATCCCACTGAGACATTGTCGTCTGATTGGTGATGAGTAGTTTATCTGACGTTAAATCGAGCGCTTTAATATCAGCTTCTGTTTCGACAAGGTGGACTTTGTCAGGTGCAACACCGACGGCTCCTTCTGGCTCAGGGTGACCCTTTTTCCCGATATAAATAATGTCATATCCATCAGCTGTTTTTTCTGAAATGAGTTCATGTGTTTTCGTGACATCTGGACAGGTCGCATCAATGGCGACAAGGCCCTTTTCTTCTGCAATTTGACGGACTTCAGGAGATACGCCGTGAGCGGTGAAAATGACTGTACCACTTTCAACCTGCTTTAAAATATCCAGACGGTTTGGTCCGTCCAGTGTGTAAATTCCATCTTCTTCGAAGGCATCTGTGACATGTTTGTTGTGCACAATCATACCTAATATATAAATTGGGCGTGGCAAGTTTTTATCAAGTGCGGCATTTTTAGCAATGACCATTGCATCTACAACGCCATAGCAATAGCCACGCGGCGAAATTTTAATTACATTCATTTATTCGTCCTCCTGTAGGGAAGTGCTGCTAGAGAAGAACAATATAAAAAGCCGTGAAAAAACGGCTTTTGATCATTCTCTTCCTTCATTATAGCCAAAGTAAGCGCATATATCAAAGATTGTTATACATGGGAAACACTTCGGCTTTAAAAGATCACTAGACATATAGTTTCGGAATGGAACTACCCGATCTTTTTTTCGGTTTTACTTCAGGAGCAGTTGATGTGTGTACAGTCCCTTTTTTGACAAGGATGTCCTCTGGTTCTTCTTCTTTTCCTTCTTCTATTTCATCATCAACCGGTGCTGTTTGTTCGTGCGGAACGTCTGTTTCTGCAGTGATTTCTTTTGGTTCTTCGTCTGCATCATTCGTATTTGTTTCATCATCATCCGCACTGCCAAGCTGGCTATAGAGTTTAATCATGGCAGGCAAATTTCTGACTAAAGGACCGTATTGCTGAATCATAGGCGTGAATTGCTGCGCCATTCCGAGTACTTTTTGAACATTTCCTAACATGCTTGAAAGGTTCGCAGGGTTTGCGAAGCTCTGGATTCCTTGTAATCCCGCACCACCTCCAGCTCCAGAGATCCCTGCACCTCCAGCTCCAGGAAGAAATTTTGCCAGCATGCCCTTAATTCCGGCTCCGCCGCCTAGTGCACGGCTTTCGCCTCCAGGAATGCCACCCATCCCGCGTAGACCGCCGCCTTGTACAGACGGAGAGCGAGGCATCATTTGTTGAAATTGGTTGCCTTGCCCTTGAAAAGGCTGTTCGATCGGAGCCTGCTGTCTCCGTTGAAAAATCCCGGGCTGTCCGCCATTTCCAAGGTGCCGGCGTGAGGGGCGATGCGGCTGAAAATCGCCCATAGGCCTTTGCCCTAACATACTTGTACCTCCCTTACTGCATTCTCTTTCTCTTCATAGGTTATGCAGGGAAGTATCATTTGGTTTCCTGTGAGAAAAGCGGACATGGTTTTTTTGCTGAAAATCAGCTATAATGAGGAGATGAGCAAAAAGGCATTGCCTTAAGGAGTGAAAACATGAAAGAAACGAAATTTACGACATATGAATTAAAGTCTTTTATTATAGATGCTATTCATGAACTGGGTTTTTATGAGCCGACTGATATTCAAAAAAGAATCATCCCTGCTGTTTTAAAAGGTGAAAGTGTGATTGGACAGTCTCAAACAGGAACAGGGAAAACCCATGCGTATTTATTGCCGCTTATTCATTCAATTGATCCAAGCAAAGAGCAAGTACAAGTGGTCATTACTGCACCAACACGAGAATTAGCGAATCAAATTTTTAAAGAAGCACAAACGATCTTAAAAAATACGCCTCCAGAAGAAGAAATCAAGGCAAAGCTTTACATTGGCGGAACGGACAAGCAGAAATCCATTCAAAAGTTAAAGAATCAGCCGCACTTAGTGGTCGGCACTCCTGGACGTATTGCAGATCTTATTCATGAGCAAGCGCTGAATGTGTACAAAGCAACATCTCTTGTCATTGATGAAGCAGACCTTATGCTAGATATGGGCTTTTTAGAAGATGTGGATCGTATTGGTTCACAAATGCCAGAACAGTTGCAAATGCTCGTGTTCTCAGCAACTATTCCAGAAAAATTAAAACCTTTCCTCAAAAAATATATGGATAATCCGAAATATGCACATGTTGAACCGAAACGCATTACGGCTGAAAACATTCAGCATATTTTAGTTCCATCTAAACAGCGTGATAAATTAAAATTACTTCATGAAATGGTGACGAATGTACAGCCTTATTTAGGGATCATCTTTGCCAACACGAAATCAACAGTTGATGAAATTGCCTCATTCCTTCAGGAAAAAGGAATGAAAATTGGGGTGCTTCATGGCGGTTTAACGCCTCGTGAACGTAAAAAAGTGATGAAACAAATTGAAGATTTGGAGTTCACCTATATTGTGGCATCTGATCTTGCTGCCCGCGGGATTGATATTAAGGGCGTCAGCCACGTGATTAACTATGAGCTCCCATCCGATCTTGATTTTTATGTTCACCGTGTGGGAAGAACGGCTCGCGCTGGTTCATCTGGCATTGCAATGACCATTTATGATCTTGCTGATGAGGATGCACTCGTTCAAATTGAAAAAATGGGTGTTGTGTTTGAAAACAAAACAATTGTTCATGGCGAATGGCGAGATGCAGATGATCGTTTGAAGCGTCAAAGACGTAAAAAAGCACCAAATGAAATTGAAGAAAAAGCAAAACGCCTTGTCAGAAAACCGAAAGCCGTCAAACCTGGATATAAAAAGAAAATGACACGTGAGATGGATAAGATCAAAAGACATGAACGTAGAAAGTCAAAGCGTAACGGAAAGTAGGGGGACACATTGTTGAAGATTGGATCACATGTATCCATGAGCGGAAAACATATGCTACTTGCAGCGAGTGAGGAAGCTGCCTCTTATGGTTCAAATACTTTTATGATTTATACAGGTGCACCGCAAAATACGCGCCGTAAAAAAATTGAAGATCTCAATATTGAAGCTGGACAAGCGCATATGAAAGAGCATGGTATGACAGATATCGTCGTTCATGCACCGTATATTATCAATATTGGGAACACAGTGAATCCAGCGACATTTGAGCTTGGAGTGGATTTCCTTCGCTCTGAGATAGAGCGTACAGAAGCGCTAGGTGCAAGACAAATTGTTCTTCATCCAGGTGCGCATGTCGGAGCAGGTGCAGATGCTGGAATTCAAAAAATCATTGAAGGCCTCAATGAAGTCATTGTGAAGGGGCAGGAGGTTCAAATTGCGCTGGAAACAATGGCGGGAAAAGGATCAGAGTGCGGAAGAAGCTTTGAAGAGCTTGCTCAAATTATTGACGGTGTGACACATAACGAAGCACTTTCTGTCTGCTTTGATACGTGTCACACGCACGATGCAGGTTATCCCATTGTGAGTGATTTTGATGGAGTTTTAGAAGAATTTGATCGAATTGTCGGGATCGACCGAATCAAAGTTCTTCATATTAATGATAGTAAAAATGTACAAGGCGCAAGAAAAGACCGACATGAAAATATCGGTTTTGGAGAAATTGGTTTTGATGCCCTGAGCTATATCGTTCATCATCCACAGCTTCAAGATGTGCCGAAGATTCTAGAAACGCCTTATGTAGGTGAAGATAAAAAGAACAAGAAACCACCTTATAAATTCGAAATTGCGATGCTGAAAGCTAAGCAATTTGATGAAGGTTTACTAGATAAGATTACGGGTCAATAAAAAGTGCATGCAATGTGATGAGGTGCCGCTAAATGCGGCCCTTTTTTGCCTAATTTGTGAATTGATTAAACAGATCATTGACGGTCTGTGCAGTTTGTTTAGACGTAATCGCTTCCACTTGCTTAAGCAGCCGGTTGCGCTCTGCATCGTTAAAAATATTGACGTTTTTCCCATTCATGAGTTTGGCGACCTCAGCAGCCTGATTGGATGTTAAGCTGACCCCATACTGTTTCGCATACCTTAACAAGTCATTTGCTGTGATCTGATTCAGACGCTGTAACACAATTTTTTGAATTAAAATCAATTCCATTCCTCCCCTCTGTATCAATGTATGGGCGAAAACGGAAAATGTGCAAAAAATTTTATTTTACTCTGTGAAATGATAAAATAGTAAAGTGAATAAAATGTTCATTGAAAACTAAACATGTGTAGAAGGGAGAACGTATGGCAAATAGTAAACAGCATAAAAAGGAATCAGTGCCTCATTTTATTTTGAGAATTTTTCTGATTCTAGTAGGAGCTGCATGTGCAGCAGTCAGCATTGAATTATTTTTAGTGCCAAACAATATTATTGATGGAGGCATCATCGGTATTTCGCTTATTTTGGATTATCTTTTTACGGATAACCCATTCATTAATTTTGCGACGATTGTTGTCATTTTAAATATTCCATTTATGATATCAGGATACAAACATATTGGGAAAACCTTCTTGATTTCCACTGTGATTGGGATTGTCAGCTTGGCCGTGATTGAATCTTCACTCCATCATGTAGAAGCATTTACGACGCAGCCGATTTTAGCTACTGTATTTGGAGGGCTGTTACTCGGGTTTGGCGTTGGGCTTGTGATACGGAATGGAGGTTCAATGGACGGAACGGAAATCTTAGGAATTCTTCTGACGAAAAAAATTCCTTTCTCCGTCGGTGAGTTTGTCATGATCGTCAATGTGTTCATTTTTATTTGGGCAGGCTTTGTCTTCGGACCAGAGCAGGCTATGTATTCTGTCATGACATATTATTTGGCAATGAAAACAATTGATGCTGTCATTCAAGGACTAGATGAAACAAAAGCTGTCATTATCGTTTCGGATTATTATGATGAAATTTCAGATGCGATCCTTCATCGTCTCGGCAGGGGAACCACCAAGCTTAGAGGAAAAGGCGGCTATACTGATGAAGAAAAAGATGTCATTTACGCCGTCGTGACAAGACTTGAAATTACGAAGCTGAAATCTATCGTGTTTGAAATTGATGGTCAAGCCTTTATTACGATTATGGATACGCATGAAACAAAAGGCGGTAAATTCAAAACAGCCATTCATTAGCTTTTATTTTACTTTTTTATCTTTCTTTTATATAATGAAATGTATGTATGGACAAAGAAAATGGCTTTTGCCATTTTCTTTTTGTTGTATAAATCGTAATCATTCTTTTTATATTGGATTAAAGGTGGAAAGTTTTATGGCAAAGCCAATTATTGAAATGAAGGACATTTCGTATTCATATGGACAGCGAAATGTCATCGATCACATTCATTTAACGGTAGAGGAAGGAAACTTTCTAGCACTTGTTGGACCGAATGGATCTGGTAAAACAACCTTATTAAAATGCCTGCTTGGCTTGATTAAACCCCAGCAGGGAGAATTGAAGCTCTTTGGCACACCTGCTCAAAAATTTAAAGACTGGGATCAAATTGGATTTGTTTCTCAAAAGGCGAATAGCTTTAATACAGGTTTTCCTGCTTCTGTATACGAGGTCGTGGCAAGTGGTTTAACGGCGAAGATTGGTTTATTCAAACGCATGAGTAAGCAGGATAAGCTTCAAGTAGATGAGGCCATACGTTCAGTTGGCATACAAGACTTAAAACACCAAAACATTGGTGAGCTTTCAGGCGGGCAGCAGCAGCGTACATTTATTGCCCGTGCACTCGTCAGTCAGCCGAAGCTGCTTATTTTAGATGAGCCGACTGTGGGTGTAGACCAAAGAACAGTAGAAGGCTTTTATCAGCTGTTAGAAACATTGAACAAAGAAAAAGGAATGTCTTTAATTCTCGTTACACATGATGTAGGAACCGTTTCTGACAAAGTCACGCATGTGGCTTGTTTAAATCAGACACTTCATTTTCATGGAGATGCGGAAACGTTTGATTCGATGGATGATCAGGCGCTTTCTCAGTTTTACGGGCATGACATTCAAGTGATTCATCACGATCATCACCATCATGGGGGACATGAATAATGCTATTTCCATTTTTTCATTATGAATTTTTACAAAATGCGTTTATCGCAGGTATGCTGATCGGCTTTATTGCGCCCTTACTTGGTGTATTTATTGTCGTGAGAAGGCTCTCTCTCATCGCAGATGCGCTTAGTCACGTATCACTTGCTGGGATAGCGGCAAGTTTATTCCTTGATAAAAAGTTTGGACTTTTGACAGGGGTTAGCCCGCTTTACTTAGGAATGGCTTTTTCTGTGGCTGGCTCGTTGTTTATTGAACGTCTGCGCTCTGTGTATAAACATTATCAGGAGCTGGCGATTCCCATTATTTTATCAGGTGGTATTGGGATCTCTGTTATTTTCATTTCACTTGCAAATGGTTTTAATACAGATTTGTTCAGTTATTTGTTCGGAAGTGTCAGTGCGGTTTCAAGACTCGATCTTTGGATTATTGTTGGAATCTCACTTGTCGTTGTATTAGTGGTTGTGCTCTTGTATAAAGAATTGTTTTTGCTTTCTTTTGATGAAGAACATGCGAAGGCTTCTGGTATTTCAGCTAAGTGGATTCATTTTATTTTTATTTTAGTCGTTGCACTTGTCATCGCAGCATCGATGCGTATTGTCGGTACACTCCTAGTGTCCGCACTCATGACACTGCCAGTTGCGGCAAGTATTCGGATTGCCAAAGGGTTTAAACAGGCGATTTTCCTTTCCATCTTATTTGGGGAATTGTCTGTCATGGTCGGCTTGATTTTAAGTTATTATCTTGATTTAGCGCCGGGTGGAACCATTGTGATGCTGTCTATCTTGATTTTAATCGGGTGTATTAGTATTGGGAAATTCAGAAGGGGGAATCATCATGAACGTACAAGAAGCGCTTGATTTATTAAAGGAAAAAGGCTATAAATATACAAGCAAACGTGAAGATATGCTTCAATTGTTTTCTGATTCTGATAAATACTTGACCGCTAAAAATGTATTAACAGCTTTAAGTGAAGATTACCCAGGGCTTAGTTTTGATACGATTTATCGAAACCTGTCTTTATATGAAGATCTTGGGATATTAGAGACAACGGAATTATCAGGGGAGAAACTGTTCCGTTTTAAATGTTCGTTTTCCCATCATCATCATCACTTTATTTGTTTGACGTGCGGTAAAACAAAGGAAATCGACGCTTGCCCTATGGACAAGCTTGATGCTGATCTAGAGGATTATCATATTAGCGGACATAAATTTGAAATTTACGGAACGTGTCCTTCTTGCGAACCGAAAGAAGTTCATTCGTGAAAGAAGCCAGCCGATGGGCTGGCTTTTTGTTTTGTCATGTTGAAAACGTTTTACAAAGGATAGCTGTTTCATTAAAATGAGAACAACAGATCATCTATAGAAGCAGATTTGAGTCTTTAGAAATAGGGGGAGGGGTCAAAAGTGGCGTATTATATCGTATTCGATGTAGGCGGGACAAAAACAAAGCATGGGGTCATGGATCGACATGGTGAGCTGATCACGAGCGGCGACTACGAAACAAACTGCAGGCAGCTTGAGCCGTTTTTAGAGGACATGGAGAACGTGGTGAAAGAGTATCAAAGCACTTGGGATATCAAAGGGATTGCGATGAGTCTTCCGGGTTTTGTTGACAGTCAAACGGGTTATACGGAATTTGCAGGAGCGATTATTGCTTTAAATGGCCAAAATGTCAAAACGCTTTTAGAAGAAAAAACATCACTTCGTGTAGAAGTAGAAAATGATGCGAACTGTGCAGCTCTGGCTGAAAAATTTAGTGGTCATGCGAAAGAGTGTGACAGCTTTATATGTATGACGCTTGGGACTGGTGTCGGCGGTGGTATTTTTGCTGGTGGCGAGCTTGTTCGCGGTGCCTCTTTTCGCGGCGGTGAATTTGGTATGATGCTGACAGAAACAGAAAATGGTCAGTTTACCACACTCAACAGCAGTGCTTCGACAGCTGGATTGATACGAAGCTACAAAGAGCAGCAAGGAATTCCACAAAGTCAGCAAATCGACGGTCAAGAAATCTTTGAAAAAGCCAAGCAAGATCCGGCCATTGAGAAGATGATTGATCAGTGGTACAAGCGAATCGCAATTGGCATTTACAATGTGGCAACAGTTCTCAATCCAGAGAAAATCCTCATTGGCGGGGGCGTGAGTGCAAGGCCCGATTTGATTCCAAACATTGAAAAACATTTACATACTTTGCATGCATGGAAAAACATACAGGTGACACTGGAAACGTGCTATTACTTCAATCAGGCAGGTATGATGGGTGCACTTTATCATTTTTTAATAAAAGAAGGACATCATCGTACAATCAAAAAGCCGATACATTAAACGTATCGGCTTCAGCGCGCAGACAAACCCTCGCATTCTTTGTCAGTCCTGCGCTTCGGTGCTCACGAATGTCAAATTCGCTCCGCTCCGGTGCTCGTCCTTTCTAGACTGCAAAGGTTTTCTATCACGCTGAAACGAAGACAAAGGGCTAAAATAAAGTTCATTTTAGCCCTTTGTCAACAATCTGAAGCCGATACATTAAAAACGTATCGGCTTTTGATCTGTTTTAGTAAGCAGTTTGCAGACGCTTTTCATACTGTTTGATCCATTGGGATGCTTCTTGCCAGTTATTCACGCGAATGATCCGTTCATCAATTGGCATTTGATTATACGGTGAGTTAAACAGAATCACTGGAATGTCAGCTTCTTTTGCAATCATTGTGGCATTGCCATGGTGATCTTCAAAAAACACATCGATCTTATGTTTTTGAACAGCTTCCACCTTATGATGTCCGCCAACAAGCTCGATATCGTCATAATGGACATGATTCTCCTCAAACCATTTGTAGGTGATGTCTGAGTGATGCTGCCTTCTGGCTGTGATATAAATCAATTGATGATGAAGTTTCATTTGATTGAGGATTTCTTTTGCACCCTCGGCAGGCTTTGCCTGTTTATAAATAAGAGGCTCGTACTCATTCATCCAGCCCCAAAATTCTTCATTTGAAATCTTTAAAAGCTTCGTCAAATCATATTCCGTCATATCATCTAGTGTGATGTCACATTGAAACGACTCATTTAAGTAGGGGACAAAGGTGTCCTGCGCCGTGACTGTGCCATCGATATCAATTCCTAAACGTAACATGCCCACACTCCTCATATTTATCCTCTTAAAGTGTAACATAATCAATTCACAATTCCAGCAAGTTTTAGCAAACATGAAACAGACATTTTTGCTCATACTAAAAAAGCTCCTTTCTATTAACCAAAAGGGGGAATTGATCATGGAAAGAGACGAAGATTTCAGAAGAAATGATCGTGAAATCGACACACACTTTAGTAATGATGATGGCTATTTAGAGGAAACAGCTGCTGAAATAGCAGAGCCATATCAAGCATCAAGAGATCGTGAAGACAGAAGAGAACGTGACCATGTAGGTGACGATTCAGGCAGTAAGGGGATAGGCTATACAGCACTCGCGATTGCGATTATCTCACTATTTGTCTTGCCGGTGCTATTAGGCGTAGCGGCAATCGTCGTTGGTTATATTGCAAGAAGAAAAGGAGCACATGCGCTTGGCGCATGGTCAATCGGGATCGGAATCGTTTCCGTCATCCTCGGCATCTTTATCACCCCGTTCTTTTAACAGGACAGGAACAGAAAAACGCCTGACAGTGATGTCAGGCGTTCTTTGTTATGCGTTCGCTTGTTTTGCTTTTTCAGCTTCCATTTTCGCATAATGTTCTTCAGCGATTTTATCGATTTCTTTTTTCAGTTCTTCGACCATTGTTTCTTCTGGCACTTTCCGAACAATTTCACCTTTGCGGAATAAGAGGCCTTCACCTCTAGCACCAGCGATGCCGATATCAGCTTCACGCGCTTCACCCGGACCGTTTACAGCACATCCGAGAACAGCTACTTTGATCGGTGCTTTAATTTTAGAAATATATTCTTCGACTTCATTTGCAATGCTAATGAGGTCAATTTCAATTCGTCCACAAGTTGGACAAGAGATGAGTGTTGCTGCATTTGATGCAAGACCAAATGATTTTAATAATTCACGTGCCACTTTGACCTCTTCGACCGGGTCAGCACTTAATGAAATACGGAGTGTGTTACCAATCCCCATATTCAAGATTGCGCCAAGACCAGCAGCACTTTTGACCGTACCTGCAAATAACGTACCTGATTCTGTAATCCCAAGATGAAGAGGATAATCAAAGGCTTTTGCTGCTTTTTCGTATGCCTCAATCGCAAGGTTTACATCAGATGCTTTCATACTGACAATGATGTCATGAAAGTCTAGGTCTTCTAAAATTTTAATGTGATGCAGTGCACTTTCAACCATACCATCTGCTGTTGGATAGCCGTATTTATCAAGAATCTTTTTCTCGAGTGAACCGGCGTTTACCCCAATACGAATTGGAATGCCTTTTTCTTTTGCCGCTTTCACAACAGCTTCGACTTTTTCTCGTCTTCCGATGTTTCCTGGGTTGATACGAATTTTGTCTGCACCTGCTTCAATCGCTTTCAGTGCAAGCTTGTAGTCAAAATGAATGTCGACAACAAGGGGAATGTTAATTTGTTTTTTAATGTCCGCAATCGCATTTGCTGCACGCTCATCTGGGCATGCGACACGCACGATTTGACAGCCAGCTTCTTCTAAACGTTTAATTTCAGCTACTGTCGCTTCGACATCATGTGTTTTGGTTGTCGCCATACTTTGAATGACGACTTCATTGTTTCCACCTATAGTTAAAGGTCCCACTTTGACGGGACGCGTTTTTGTACGATGTGTGACTTCACTCACTTGTCAATCGCTCCTTAGTGTACATGCAATTCGTTTGCAGTGTACGACGTGTTTTACATCTCATATTGTAACAGTCTCTTTGTATGAATGACAAGGAATTAACGTTTTATCTCTTATAGACCGGAAACTTGTATGTGCTGCCTGCCCGAATTTCGTTCGCTTTGACGCCTTGATTCAGTGCTTCAAAGTCTTCGATCACTTCATCTAATGGCTTACTTGTATGTACGATAGAGACGACGGTTTGGCCTTGTTTAACAGTGACAGTTTTATATGCCTGTTTATCAGCTGTTTGAAAGGCGCTGGCGGGAACAGCAGGGCCTTCCTGAACGGGGATCGTTCCATTTTTCAAATCAAAAAAGATAATAAAGAGGACAAACAAACTGACTAGTAAAAAAATAATTCGCCGCATTTTCTCACCGCTTTTAAGAGTTTACTTCAGATTATGCATGTCCCTGAGTTGATAGAACAAAAAAGAGTGAAAAGCTA
>NZ_JBLUWC010000001.1:1814284-2211880 GCF_048270685.1 Bacillus sp. AK25 | reverse complement strand
CTAGGAAGGGTGGTTCTAGTGAGTTCTAGTATGACTTGTAATCGGAAAAATCTTTGATAAGCCGAAGCGCTTTCTTTATTATGATAAAATAAAAAAAGGGGGAAAGTATATGAAGAAAATCAGTCAAAATATATATGTAAGAACACTAACAGAAAGTGATGCAGAAGCTCTATTAACACTTGAACGAGAAAACCGCACTTATTTTCAGCAATTTACACCTTTGGTTCAGGATGATTTTTTTACTGTACCTCGTCAAAAGGAACGGATTAACCGCAGTATGCAAAGGCGTGCAAAAGATGAAGCCTATATGCACGGTATTTTCTTAAATGAAACAGATGCATTAATTGGAACGATCTCACTCCATTCTGTTGAAAGAGGACCTATTCAAGGGGCTTTGCTTGGATATGTGCTTGATGAAAGGCAAGGCGGGAAGGGATATATGACAGAGGCGATTCGTTTGATTATCGATTATGCCTTTTATGAACTGTACCTTCACCGTATTGAGGCTGGCGTAAAACCATCTAACATTGGTTCTATTCGTGTGCTTGAGAAGACAGGGTTTGAAAATGAGGGACTTCATCGTAAAAAAGTAAAGATCAATGATAAGTGGGAGGATCACTATATGTTTGCGATCATCCATCCAGATGAGTCATAGTGTCAAGACAAATAAAAAAGCTCCCCAAAAAGAGGGAGCTTATTTTTTTGCAGGTATTTCTTTAACGACAAGATATAAGAAAATAAAGTTAATCACCCAATTTAATAAAAATGAGTTCGCAACCGGCGTGTTTAATGCACTCATGATGGCGAAAAAGACGGTTGTTAATGTGAGTGAATAGGCAGAGAGCTTCCAAAGCATTTGAAAGGACAGCTCTTTTTGCTGCATTCGTTTAATAAATGTACCAAGCATGGCTAGGAATGTTGCGCTGATGAACATGAGAGCAGCAGTAGATAGGTACAGCAGGACACAAATGACAGGGATAATGATCGCTTGATTCTGGTTTGTGACGCTGGCAAGTTCATCTTTTGTGAGTGTTCCGCCAAGCAGCTGGTATGGAATATCTGTCATTTGTCCGTCAATGGCAATCACTGCTTTTTCTTTCAATAACGCAATGGCTGTTTGTTTTGATTCAAGCTCACTTGATTTTATTTTTTCAGCGGGATCAAAGATAATCGTGATGCCGTTTTCTTCTTTTTCGATCGGCGTGCTTTGATCCGCTTGAAGCGTTCCTTTTTCAATGGAAAAGTCGGGTAAATCTTTTTTAATTACATGTTGAAATCCTGACATCGCATTTGAAATCTCTTTGCTCATATGATAGCCCTGGGGGACAGCTGCGATGATCGAAAGGATAAAGATGAATAAAATGGCCTTTCCAATCCCAGTAAAACGTGCTCTGGCAATATCTTTTGGTGAATAAATTCCTTTTAACAATAAACTAAATACGTTCAACCGATTCACTTCCTACATTCTTTTCTATTTCTCACATTGTATCAATGTCTATCCATCCAGTACAAGTACGGCCTTCATTGCTGGTTAAGATAGAAGGAATGAGGCATAATGTATACAGCATATAAAAAGGAGGCGGCTGCGGATTGGACGTGCTGTATTGGATTTTGATCGGCTGTGCATTTATCATTGCGTTTGTGGGACTTGTCTATCCAATCATTCCTAGTGTGGTTTTCATGGTTCTTGGATTTATTTTATATGGGCTCTTTTTTAGCTTTGAGAAATTGACGCTTACCTTTTGGCTCATTCAAGCCATGTTTACAGCTGTGTTATTTGCCGCGGATTATGTCTCCAATCTGATTGGGGTGAAACGCTTTGGCGGCAGCCAGGCGGCCATTTGGGGAAGTACCATTGGGCTTTTAGCCGGTCCTTTTGTGATTCCGATTGCTGGAATTATCATTGGTCCATTTATCGGCAGTGTCATCGCAGAGCTGCTCGTTCATCAAAAAGATCTGAAGACAAGTGTGAAAGTTGGGCTTGGCTCATTAATTGGTTTTGTGTCAGGCGTATTTGCAAAAGGGTTGATTCAAGCACTGATGCTGGGAATCTTTTTGTTTTATGTGCTTCGCTAAATGGAAAATCGGTGTTTAACACTCTTTCTGAAGGGTTAAATACAAAATAAACACTGAAATGTTTCAGATCATGAGCAATAACGTTGAAACAAGCCGTTTCTTTTGATACTCTTTGATTAGGGTGAATTGCTTGCTTACTAAGGAAGCATTTCAGTACATACATTTCTAAGGAGGAATTTAACCATGGCTTTTAAACTTCCAGAATTACCATATGCTTACGATGCATTAGAACCACATATCGACAAGGAAACAATGACGATTCACCACACAAAACACCATAACACTTATGTAACAAACTTAAACAAAGCAATCGAAGGTGTATCAGCTCTTGAAGATCAATCAATTGAAGAGCTAGTGGCTAACTTGAACTCTGTGCCTGAAAACATTCGTACAGCTGTACGTAACAATGGCGGAGGACATGCGAACCACTCATTATTCTGGACGCTTCTTTCACCAAACGGTGGCGGCGCACCAACTGGTGAACTTGCAAATGCGATCGAAAAAGAATTAGGCGGATTTGAAAAATTCAAATCTGATTTCGCTGCAGCAGCTGCAGGACGCTTTGGTTCTGGTTGGGCATGGCTTGTTGTGAATAATGGCAAACTTGAAATCACAAGCACACCAAACCAAGATTCTCCTTTAACTGAAGGAAAAACACCAATCCTAGGACTAGACGTTTGGGAGCATGCTTACTACCTAAACTACCAAAACCGTCGTCCTGATTACATTTCAGCATTCTGGAATGTTGTGAACTGGGATGAAGTGGCTCGCCTTTACAGCGAAGCTAAATAAATGATTTGATTTGAAAAGACCTGCTTCTCTCTGAGAGCGGGTCTTTTTATATTTTCCCTCCTTTTTTTACATATCTGCCTTTTGATGAGACAGACTATTGTTTAGAAAAGGAGAATGAATGATATGAGCAGATTAAAGAAAATGTTCGGGGACATGGATGTCACAAGAGATTTATTGCTCCTCCTCACGATTGGCGGATTATACGCACTTGCGATTGCGCTTTCGAATACGTTTGTGAACGTGTATTTATGGAAACAGTCTGGGCGATTTACAGACCTTGCGATTTATAACTTGGCAATTGTTGTCCTTCAGCCCATTACCTTTTTATTTGCTGGACGGCTCGCTAAAAAAATAGATCGTGCATTTGTCCTTCGTTTCGGTGTCATCTTCTTAGCCGCTTTTTACTTAATTGTTCTCATGGCAGGAGAGCAAGCGGCAGCTCGGCTCGTGTTATTGGGCAGTGTGCTTGGAATGGGCTATGGTTTTTACTGGCTTGCCTTTAACGTGCTCACTTTTGAGATTACTGAACCTGAGACAAGGGATTTCTTTAATGGATTTTTAGGAGTGCTTACCTCTACAGCTGGTATGATTGGGCCGCTCATTGCAGGAATTGTCATTTCTCAATTAACGGATGATACAGGCTATACAGTGATTTTCACTTTATCGCTTTTTTTGTTTTCACTAGCGGTTGTGATGAGTTTTTTCCTCAAGAGGAGACAATCAAAAGGAAAATTTATCATTAAGCAAATTTGGAAAGAGCGCCATGCGGACGAGAATTGGCGTAAGATCACAACTGCTCACTTTTTTCAGGGGCTCCGTGAAGGCGTGTTTGTCTTTTTAATCAGTGTCTTTGTGTTTATTGCAACAAACAGTGAGCTTGCTTTAGGCACATTTGGTCTAGTCAATTCAGGTGTTGCCTTTTTTGCCTATTTTTTTGCTACCCGTTTGATTAAGAAAAAATGGCGCAAAAAAGCGATTATGTTTGGCGGGCTTATTTTATACGGCGCTTTATTTTTAATCGTCTTTCACTTGTCCTATGTATCACTGCTTATGTACGCAGTAGCCATTGCGATCGGCTACCCGCTTCTGCTTGTTCCGTATGTCTCTTTAACTTACGATGTCATCGGTCATGCCAGATATGCAAGAAAAGCCCGAATTGAATATATTGTCGTCAGAGAACTATTTTTAAATGCAGGGCGTATTTGTTCGATTGTCTTTTTTCTTTTATCTGTCACCTTACTGGGCGATCGGCTTGGGATTCCTGCTTCACTTGTCGTACTGGGAGCGGGGCACACCCTTATTTATTATTTTGTAAAGGACATTCATTTAAAAGAGAAAACAGCTGATATAGAAGAGGCTGACGGTCAAAAGCCTGTTTCTCAAACGAACCTTATGAAGGGAGAAAGGTAAAATTTATTACCAATGGAACATCAAATTTCTAGATAAATGATAGAAAAACCGCTAAAATGATGATGGCACCTTTTATACATAAAAAGGGGTGCCATTTCTTTCTTGATAGAAAAGGTGATGTGATGAGAAACAAGAAAAACAAAAAAGACGCGAAGGAAGGGCGCAAAACACTTCCGATCCGGCTGAATTTATTATTTTTAGCTGCGTTCATTATTTTTACCGGTGTTGTGGTCAGACTCGGTTTTGTGCAGATTGTGAATGGAGAAGATTATAAAAAGCAGGCAGAAAAACAAGAAGACGTGAATGTCAGCTCATCTGCTCCGCGCGGAAAAATTTATGATCGAAACTATAACACGATTGTCAGCAATAAAGCGCTAAATGCCATTACATATACGAGAACCTCGACGACTTCACAAGAAGAGCGGCTCAAAGTGGCAACAAAATTAGCGGATATGATTCACGTAAGTACGAAGAAAATCACAGATCGTGATAAAAAAGATTTCTGGATCTTAACCCATCCGAATGAAGCGAAAAAGCTTGTTCAAAAAGAAGCCGATTTAAAGGGTGACGATAAGGTCTCTGATGATAAACTATACGAGCTCCAGCTGAAACGCATCACAGACAAAGAATTAAATCAACTGACGAAAAAAGATTTGCAAGTGCTTGCGATTAAAAGACAAATGGATGCAGGCTATGCACTTACGCCTCAATTCATTAAAAATGAAGATGTAAAACCAAGTGAAATTGCTTACGTCTCTGAGCATTTGGACGAGCTGCCAGGTGTAGATGTCACAACAGACTGGTCACGCAGCTATCCTTATAAAGGACTGCTCCGCAGTATGCTCGGCAGTGTGTCTTCAAGTGATGAAGGTCTTCCGTCGTCACTGCTTGAACATTATCTATCACTCGGCTACAGCCGAAATGATCGTGTAGGAAAAAGTTATCTTGAATATCAATATGAAGATGTGCTGCAAGGTCAAAAAGAAAAAGAACAAAGTACAACAGATAAAGAAGGCAATGTCACAAGCTCTAAAGTGTTAACAGAAGGAAAGAGCGGGAAAGACCTTGTGCTGACGATTGATATTCAGCTGCAAAAAGCGGTGGAAAAAATCATCGAAAAGAACTTGAAAAGTGCGAAGCAAAGAGGCGGAACAGAACTTCTTGATCGTGCGTTTGTTGTCATGATGGACCCGAGAAATGGGGAAGTACTCTCGATTGCGGGTAAACAGATTACCAATAAGAATGGGTCATACAAATTTGATGACTATGCACTAGGAACGATGACATCATCATATGCGATGGGATCAGCAGTAAAAGGGGCAACTGTGCTGACAGGTTATAAAACAGGCGTCCTTCATATTGGAAGCACCCAATACGATGAACCGCTCTATATCGCTCAGTCACCGCCGAAAAAATCCTATCAAAATATGGGTCTCATTAATGATTTAACCGCACTAGAACGTTCATCAAACGTGTATATGTTTAAAACAGCGATTGCAATTGGGAAAGGGGAATATCGTAAGAATCAGCCGCTCCCAATTGATACAAAGGCGTTTGATACGTTCCGTTACAATTTTAGTAAATTTGGTCTTGGAGTGGAGACAGGTATTGACCTGCCAAACGAAGCAACTGGCTATCGTGGAACATCTACACAATCTGGTCTTTTACTTGACTATGCGATTGGACAATATGACACGTTTACACCGTTGCAAATGGCGCAATACGTTTCAACGATTGCCAATGGCGGCTATCGTTTACGTCCTCAGCTCGTAAAAGAAGTGAGAGAGCCAGATCCGCAAAGAGGCATTGGGGCTGTAACAGAGTCCGTCAAGCCGGATGTACTGAATAAGCTCGATATGACAAGTGATGAGATCAAACGCGTACAGCAAGGATTCAAGCTTGTGATGCAGAACCCAAGAGGGACAGCATATTCGAACTTTGGCAACAAAAAATACAATCCAGCTGGCAAAACAGGGACCGCTCAATCATTCTATGACGGCCCGATTAAAAGCAAACGTGGCACACCGACGTATAACACAACACTTGTTGCGTATGCGCCTGCTGATAATCCAGAAGTAGCGATTTCAGTTGTCGTGCCATGGGTGTATCAAGATTACAACCAGCGCTATCCGATTACAAATGATATTGGTGAACAAGTATTAGACAAGTACTTTGAACTGAAATCAAAACAGGAAAGCAATGATACACAAGCGAAGAACAAAAACAAAATTGAAAATGAAGCAGAAACAAATAACTAGACCTATTCTAGGTAAAAACGCTCACTTTTTGTGGGCGTTTTTTTATATTTTCTTCAAACTTTTCGATATAAATTGACAAAAATCATAAAAAACCCCGCAATTTCTCTACAAATCTTCGACATTTACAAAACCTTAACATTCCATTTAAACGAAATTAATAAAGAACCTTTAATGTATTACTCGTAGGACAAATTATTCAGGGGGTATTCTTGAAATGAAAAAGAACAAATTATGGCTGCTTACTTTCCTTACTATCGCATTGTTAGCATTCGTCACAGCATGCGGAAACAGCAGCTCAAGCGGAGATTCAAAAGACAGTAAAGGAAATGCTTCAAACAAAGATGAGGCATCAGGTTCCATTACCATCTCAGGATCATCTGCGATGCAGCCTTTAGTTCTTGCGGCAGCAGAAAAATTCATGGATAAACATCCAAAAGCCGATATTCAAGTACAAGCCGGCGGTTCAGGAACAGGACTTTCTCAAGTATCAGAAGGATCTGTACAAATTGGGAACTCAGATGTATTCGCAGAAGAGAAAGACGGAATCGACGCAAAAGCTTTAAAAGACCACAAAGTAGCAGTTGTTGGAATGGCGGCAGCTGTTAACCCTGAAGTTGGTGTCAAAGACATCACAAAGGACGAATTGAAAAAAATCTTCACTGGTAAAATCAAAAACTGGAAAGAGCTTGGCGGGAAAGACCAAAAAATCACACTTGTGAACAGACCAGACTCATCAGGAACTCGTGCAACATTTGTGAAATATGCACTTGACGGCGCGACACCTGCAGAAGGAATCACAGAGGATTCTTCAAACACAGTGAAAAAGTTGATTGCAGAAACACCAGGTGCGATTGGGTACCTAGCATTCTCTTATTTAACAGATGACAAAATTACACCGCTTAGCATTGATGGTGTCAAACCAGAAGAAAGCAATGTAGAAAGCGGTAAATATACAATTTGGGCATACGAGCACTCTTATACAAAAGGTGAGCCAGACGGTTTAGCAAAACAATTTTTAGATTACTTGATGAGTGACGAAGTACAAAAAGAAATCGTTAAAGACCAAGGCTACATCTCAGTCTCTAATATGAAAGTAGAAAGAGACGCAACAGGCAAACAAACAGATAAGTAAAAGGTCTTGAATTGATGATGAAGGAAAAGTGGAGCTTTTCACTTTTCCTTTTATGACATTCATAGGAGTGTAGAAAAAGATGAAACAGATAGAACATACAGAAGCGAGCGATCGACTGATCAGCTCGAAAAAAAATAGGCAAATGGATGAAGTAAGAGGAAGTATTTTGGTGAAATTTTGCGCATTCTTAATGATTGCTGTATCAATTGCCATCACAATCTTCCTTGGCATTAAGGGTTTACAATCTTTCATCGTAAATGGTGTAAGCCCAATTGAGTTCTTAACCAGTATCAATTGGAACCCTACAGCAGAAAATCCGCAATACGGCGCATTTCCGTTTATCTTTGGATCAATCGCTGTCACGCTTCTATCAGCACTCATAGCAGCACCGCTAGGCATCGCAGGAGCGATCTTTATGACAGAAATTGCACCTGCATGGGGACGGAAAATTCTCCAGCCAGTGATTGAACTGCTTGTAGGGATTCCATCCGTTGTTTACGGATTCATAGGTCTTACAGTATTGGTGCCGTTTATTGGACACTTCAAGTCAAGCGGTTCAGGGCACAGTGTTTTAGCAGGAACGATTGTCCTGTCTATTATGATTCTGCCAACTGTTACATCCATTGCAACTGACGCAATGGCTTCACTTCCAAAAAGTTTACGTGAGGGATCGTATGCATTAGGCGCAACAAGATGGCAAACGATCAGACGTGTTCTTGTACCGGCAGCGCTTCCGACATTAATGACAGCAGTCGTGCTTGGAATGGCAAGAGCATTTGGAGAAGCCCTTGCCGTTCAGATGGTCATTGGAAACACGCGTAATCTACCAGAAAGTATTATGGACACAGCTGGTACATTAACAACCATTATTACGTTAAACATGGGACATACAACGTATGGAAGTGTTGAAAACAATACACTTTGGTCAATGGGACTTGTCCTTCTAGTTGTATCATTTATGTTCATACTCATTATCAGATACTTGTCATCTAGGAGGAAGATTTAATGAATAGCAAAATGACCGATCGTTTTGCCACAATTGTTTTTGGATTATGTGCCGCCATTATTACGGCGATACTTGTTGGCTTGTTTTCTTATATCATCTTCAACGGTGCCAAAGAATTAAATTTTGACTTTTTGACTACACGCTCAAGTGCGATTGGTTCTGGCGGCGGTATTAGGGATCAGCTGTTTAACTCGTTTTACATTCTATTTATTACGATGCTGTTTACCGTGCCTCTTGGCGTGGGCGGTGGGGTGTACATGGCAGAATATGCACCTCAAAACAAAGTGACTGATTTTATTCGTACATGTATTGAAGTGTTATCGTCTCTGCCTTCAATTGTCATCGGTATGTTTGGTTTGCTGATGTTTGTTAATTTAACAGGATGGGGCTATACGATTATCGGAGGAGCCCTTGCACTGACTGTCTTTAATCTGCCAGTGATGGTCAGGGTGACAGAAGATGCACTTCGATCTGTACCGAAGGATCAAAAGGAAGCATCGCTTGCGCTCGGTGTGACAAAGTGGCATACAGTGAAGACGGTTCTGATCCCAGGTGCGATTCCATCCATTATTACCGGAGCGATTTTAGCATCGGGAAGAGTTTTCGGTGAGGCGGCTGCTCTTCTTTTCACAGCAGGTCTTTCAACACCGCGTCTTGATTTTACAAACTGGAGTCCTTTCTCCGATACGTCACCACTCAATATTTTTAGACCGGCAGAAACATTAGCCGTTCATATATGGAACGTCAATACACAGGGGATTATTCCAGATGCAGAGGCCATTGCAAATGGTGCATCAGCCGTACTTGTGCTCTCTGTATTAGTATTCAACTTAGCAGCTAGATGGCTTGGTTCATTTATTCATAAGAAGCTTACGTCAAAATAAATAGTGAGAGGTGTGAAGGGGAAATGGTTCAAATGCTAGCAGAAAAAAAAGAGATTGCAGCAAAAAAGGCTCCACTTCAAGCGGAACAGATTCTACAGGTGCAGGATTTAAGTATTTATTATGGTGAAAAAAGAGCGGTCAATCAAATTTCATTTGAAATTGAAAAAAATGCAATCACTGCACTAATCGGCCCATCAGGGTGCGGAAAATCGACTTTTTTACGCAGTATTAACCGCATGAACGACCTGATTCCAGGTGCACGAAGTGAAGGGGCGATCATGTACGAAGGGTTAAATATTTTGGATGACCGTATTAATGTGGTGAATTTAAGAAGAGAAATCGGGATGGTCTTCCAAAAGCCAAATCCATTTCCTAAATCCATCTACAACAACATTACGCATGCGCTAAAATATGCGGGTGAAAAAAGGAAATCAGTGCTTGATGATGCGGTAGAAGAAAGCTTAACAAAGGCAGCGCTATGGGATGAGGTCAAAGATCGTTTGCACCGCTCTGCCTTATCATTATCAGGTGGCCAGCAGCAGCGCCTCTGTATTGCACGTACCCTTGCGATGAAACCTAGCGTGCTTTTATTAGATGAACCGGCTTCTGCCTTAGACCCGATCTCAAATGCAAAAATTGAAGAGCTATTATCGGAATTAAAACATGATTATTCGATTGTCATTGTCACGCACAATATGCAGCAAGCGTTACGTGTATCTGATCATACAGCCTTTTTCCTGAACGGTGATCTAGTGGAATACGATGCGACTGAACGTATCTTTACACGTCCTGCGCAGCAAAAAACAGAAGACTATATTAATGGTCGATTCGGATAAGGCGGGTGGATTTTGATGAATGCAGTAGCAACTGAAACAGCCAAAAAAGAAGTGTTTCGTGTGAATGATATGAACCTTTGGTACGGACAACATCACGCACTGAAGCATATTGATTTAGACATTAAAGAGCATGAGGTCACAGCGATTATCGGTCCGTCCGGCTGCGGAAAGTCAACATTTATAAAGACCTTAAATCTCATGGTCAAAACAGTGCCAGGTGTGAAAATCACCGGGGATATGATGTATAACGGTGACAATATTTTAAAAGGCCGTGTCGATCTAGTGGAACTGCGTAAAAACGTCGGGATGGTCTTTCAAAAAGGAAACCCATTCCCTCAGTCTATCTTTGATAATGTCGTCTACGGGCCAAGAATTCACGGGGTGAAGAGCAAGCAGCAATTGAAAGAAATCGCTGAAAAAGCGCTTCGTGATGTTGCCCTTTGGGATGAAGTGAAAGATCGATTAAGTGCGCCTGCATTAGGTCTTTCCGGCGGTCAGCAGCAGCGTCTTTGTATCGCAAGAGCCATTGCCACAAGCCCGGATATTCTATTAATGGATGAACCAACATCTGCGCTTGATCCTGTTTCAACATTAAAGATTGAAGAATTAATCATGAAACTGAAAGAGAAATATACGATTGCCATTGTGACGCATAATATGCAGCAAGCGGCAAGGGTATCCGACCGAACAGCGTTCTTCTTGATGGGCGAGCTTGTTGAGGTCAATGATACGAATGTGATGTTCTCAGAGCCAAATGATCAAAGAACAAATGATTATATATCAGGACGATTTGGATAATCAAAAACCCCCTGGAGGTCAATGCCGCCAGGGGGTTTTTGATGTTATTTTGTTAAGGCTTTGACGATTTGTTTGAATGTCATACCTGTTTTTAAATTGAATTTGCCGGCACGAATTTCTTTATGGTAGCCTGCGTCTATCACGTAATCATTAAAATCTTTAGACGAGTTGATGATTCCGTCCTTTTCAAGCATGTCTGAAACATCACTTGTGCTCATACCGTTTTTAATCACGAATTTAACCGTTTTGCCTTTTGGTTTGTCCGTTGTTTGTTTATCGTTCTGAGAATCGCCGTCTTCATTTGCTTTCAGCGCTTTTTCTTTATAATCAAGAAGTTGTTGATATGTTTCACGGCTGACGGAGACTTCTTTTTTAGAGTCTAAGTAATTTTTCACGTCAGTGTCTGTCACTTTCGCTGCGAGGGTTTCTTTTGTTGTAGAATCAGCTGCCGCCTCATCTTTTCCAGTAAGGAAAAAGACGATCGCCAGAACACCAGTTGCAAGAATCATACCTGCTGCAAACGTTTGGATGCTTTTTTTCGTCATACAAGCACCCTCTCGTTGTCTTTAATGATCATGTTCACATCTTCTACAGATACATGTTCAGCGCGCGCAATCGCCTCAGGAGACATGCCATTTTGATGCTTTGAAATGATTTGTCTTGCAATAGATGGATCAATTTCTGAATGCTTGCGGACAACGATGTTAGTTTCAAGCAATTCTTCTTCAAGAACCTTCATTTTCTTTTTCAGTTTATAGATTTCTTGCATTGCAGATAGTTGAAGTGTTTCAAGTTCCTGTTCGACTTCTTTAATCGGCTCTCTTTGAAAATATGAGAATGCGATCAGTACAATACTGACAACAAGCAATCCGATAATTGCAATTTCCATGTTTCATCACCTTTTATTCATATTTTAATGCTGAAAGCCAAAAAAGGCTCTCATGATTGTTTCAGACAGTTTTCGACCCTTCTTTTTTATACCATAAAAAAGCTAGTTTCAAAAGGAATTGCTGAAAAAATCACCTTTTTTTCATCATTTTTCTTTTTATAGGGAAACCAAGTATGAAAATCTTGCCCGCTGTTAAAATAAAAGAAGACGGATCAGATGAAAAAAAGCTGTGGAACAAAGAGGGGTTCTCATGTATACAGTACGACAAAGAACGTGTTTTTATAGGGGAGAAGGCGATTTTTCATCACATGACCAGACAATATGGATCAGGATGCGGGTGGAGTGCATTGAAAAATGAAATTGGTGAAAAAACATTCTAGCATTCCTTAGCTAGAAGTGGTATTATAGTTAGGTCTGAATGTGAATTGATTTTAGTTTGGAGGGAAAAACATGCGCGTAAATATTACTCTAGCTTGCACTGAATGCGGTGAGCGTAACTATATTACTAAAAAGAATAAGCGAAACAATCCAGATCGCGTTGAATTCAAAAAGTATTGCTCACGTGATAAAAAACAAACTTTACATCGTGAAACAAAGTAAGCAGCAGGGAATTTTCCTGCTGTTTTTTTATGATGGGAGATGAACCTGTATGAAAAAGGAGCTCCGCCTTCAAACATTGGCCATGCTTGAGCAGTTAAGCACTGAAGAGTTCAATCGCTATGCTTCTCTACTTCATGAACACGTGCTGCAGCTGCCAGAATGGAAACAGGCGAAAACGATTGCTTTGACTATGTCTAGGGGAAAAGAAATACCGACAATGCCTCTGATTGAAAAAGCGTGGGAAGAAGGAAAAACAGTTTGTATTCCCACCTGTTTTCCGAAAACAAAAGAGATGGTGTTTTATGAATATACACCTGAAACAAAGATGACATCCAGCTACTTTGGGCTTTTGGAGCCAGACCCTCTTGAGTCTACAGCTGTACATAAAGAAGCCATTGATTTGATCATTGTTCCTGGGGTGTGCTTCGATCAGAACGGCTACCGTATCGGTTATGGAGGCGGCTATTATGACCGGTATTTAGCTGATTATCATGGAACCACGCTTGCTCTTTGCCTCTCTGTTCAGCAAGTAGACCATCTTCCAGCCGAACCGCATGACATACCAGTATCTATCATGGTCAGTGAGAAAGGCGCGTTTTATCAAAAGTAAAAGTCCGCTGCTTATGCGTAAGAACGGGCTTTTTTGTGTTGAGACTGTTTGGTTTGATGCGTTGGTCGAAGTGAATACTTTTGACTTACAACTTGATCATGATTATTGGTTCGATTTTTTTCATACCCATCTTGATTTTTGGGGTGTTGGGAAAAATAGCTTGAAAATAAGAAGAGAGCATATTAAAGCTCATGTCGCCTTGTACAATAGAACACTCAAGCTGCTTGAAGGTTTTGAAAAGCCATATCAAACATGGATTTGTATTTACGAACAAGATCCTGCATTAGACGCAGTATATATCCATACACCAAATCCAAACGATCACAACTTCCCGCATAAGATCGAAGAGTTAGAGTGGAATGGTAAACTGCCTCATACGTTCAAGGATTTGATTGACCTTCAACAATTTGATGTAGCTTATCTTCAAACAGAGTATGGAGAAGAGTTTTATATTCAATCAAAAGAACATGGGATTAGGCTGTGAAAACTGATTAATAAAAGACGCGCCATTGTCAGCGATAAAAATGATGGTTCATGCATAAACAAATCCTATTTAAGCCACGATACGAACATAGGAGGGAATATGATGAATAAAATGATTTGGAGCATTGTGTTCACACTGTTTGCATTCGTTCTTGTGCAAAATCGTTATCGGCTCATGAATTTGATCTTAGGTCAAAACCAAGTGCGTCACTTTTTTATTAAATGGCTAATGAAAATCCCATATTTTCGGACGAAATTTATTCGCCAAGCATTCTAATCCCGCAAAAGCCGGGATTTTTTTGTTGAGAAATGCGCATAAGAGTGATTCTTGCTATAATAATGTAAAAAATGGAGCGCGAATGAATGAATGTCATAGATAGTCTATTTTGGCGAGTGATTGATGAACTCAGACAAAAAGGGTACGAGATGATTCAAAGTCCATACCCAGAAGATGAAATCTTTTTTGAAGCACCACGAAACTCAGGATATGATCTCATCCGTCTCTATAGAAGAGATGTGAATTTTAGACAGGAGATCGTTCGAGATATGGAAGAGCAGGCCTTTCGGATGAATCAGTTGAGAGAAGCCATGCGTAAACGTTCTCTTCATCTCCTGCAACTTCAATTTACAGCTGATCATCCAGTAGATGATTGGGAAGACATAAACGGTCAACCGCAAAAACAGCAAAAGGTGACGGTGACACCTGTTTTACTGAATGAAGAAACCCTTCAAAACAATGGACACGAGCTGCAAAAATGGCTGAATACATCACTCTCGATTGATGTAGAAGAGGCGAAGGCAGATACAGCCGAAGATGTAATGCAGCTTAAAATGAACGTGCTTCAGGCATTTCAAGATCAGGAAAAGCAACGTGAACAAGAACGGGCCGTTTTTCAAAATGGCAGACCGATTTTTACCTACTTGTTAATCGCAGTTCAAGTGGTGATGTTTCTTTTACTCGAATTATCTGGTGGAAGTACCAATACAGCCACTTTAACAGCATTTGGTGCGAAGAATAATGTGCTGATTTTAGAGGGTGAATGGTGGCGCTTTGTGACACCTATGTTTTTACACATTGGTTTGACGCATTTACTCTTTAATACATTTGCTCTTTGGTCCGTTGGAGCGGCTGTTGAGAGAATTTATGGTTCAGGGAGATTTTTGCTGATTTATTTAGTTTCCGGCATCTTTGGCTCCATAGCGAGCTTTGTGTTTAATACAGCCATCGCAGCAGGAGCATCAGGTGCGATCTTTGGCTGCTTAGGCGCATTGCTATATTTAGCGATCTCTAACCGGAAGCTCTTCTTTCGTACGATGGGGACAAATATTATCGTGATTATCCTCATCAACTTAGGGATAGGTTTCACTGTATCAGGGATTGATAATGCAGGGCATCTTGGGGGGCTCGCTGGCGGATTTTTAGCCGCTTTAGCGGTCCGTCTTCCTAAACAGTTTCAGCCTGTCAAAATGCTTCTTGCTAGTCTTCTTCTCCTCCTTATTGGCGGCTTTGGATTGTATACAGGGTTTCATTCAGACGATCAAAAAGAAGCGGCGGCAACTAGCGAGGCAGCGAGTTTATTTGATGAAAAGAACTATAGCGAAGCAAGTCAGCGTCTAGAGGAATATGTAAAGCAAAAGGATGCCTCTGCTGAAGCACTTCATATATATGCGCTTTCCGAAGCGCAGCTTGGACATCTTGACAAGGCCATTGAGTATTTGCAAAAGTCGCTTGAAAAAGATCCAAATGAGCCGAATAAATTGTATCACTTATCGTTGTTGTATGTAGAAAAAGGCGAGACAGCGGAAGCAGACGACTTCATCGAAAAAGCATTAAAACAAGATCCGCAAAATGACCAATTTTTAAAGTTGAAACAATATATTGAAAACACTCAAACACGTTGAATGACTTGACTGAAAGCGCATTTATGAATACGCTTATCCTATCTGTTGATTTAGAGAAATGGTGAAAATAATGAAAACGTTATATGATGTACAGCAGCTGCTCATGAGATTTGGAAATTACGTGTATTTCGGAGATCGTGAAGTGGAATTAGAATTTATGGCAGATGAATTGAAGGAAATGTACACATCGGGCATCATCGATCGAACTGAATGGTCAAACGCAATGACCATCCTTCAAATGGAACTAGCCAAATTAAATCGAAAAACAATGTGAAGGTGGAGGACATATGACAGGGGATTGGTTTGTAGGAGTTGATCTTGGCGGTACGACAATTAAGCTTGCGTTTATTAATCTTTATGGTGAAATTCAGCATAAGTGGGAGATTCCTACGGATAAATCTGGGCAGACAATTACAGTCGACATTGCCAAGTCAATTGACCATAAACTAGTTGAGATCAGCATGCCGAAATCAGCACTAATTGGGATCGGTATGGGAGCACCTGGACCAGTGGATAAAGTATCCGGAATTGTCTATAAAACAACGAATCTGGGCTGGACAAACTATCCCTTGAAAGACCATTTAGAGGCAGAGACAGGACTTCCATCTGTCATCGAAAATGATGCGAATATTGCTGCACTTGGTGAAATGTGGAAGGGTGCAGGTGATGGCGCCAAAAACATCCTGATGGTTACACTGGGCACAGGGGTTGGCGGCGGTATTATTGTCAATGGAGAAGTGGTTCAAGGCGAAACAGGTGCTGGTGGAGAAATTGGTCATATTTGTGCCGTTCCATTTCAAGGAGCACCATGTAACTGCGGGAGAACAGGCTGTATTGAAACCATTGCGTCTGCCACAGGTATCGTCCGAATCGCAAAGGATTCATTACAAACAAAGAGCCATACATCATCACTTGGCTCACTTACTTCGCTGTCTGCAAAGGATGTATTTGAGGCAGCAGAAAACGGAGACGAACTGGGGATGGGTGTCGTAGATGAAGTGACAACCCATCTTGGTCTTGTCCTTGCGAATCTGGCTAGTGCCTTAAACCCAACAAAAATCGTCATTGGAGGCGGTGTATCTAAAGCGGGCGAGCTTCTTCGCAGTAAAGTAGAGCGTGTCGTCAAGCATCATGCCTTCCCGCCATGTGCTGAGGATGTTGAAGTGGTGATTGCCTCACTAGGAAACGATGCAGGCGTGATCGGCGGTGCATGGATGGCAAAAAACAAGTGGCTGTCTTGAACAAAAATGTCATAATGATGTCATTTTTATTAAAATCAGCGATAGATAGGCATGAAATTGAATGATTAGCATATTCATAAGTTTGTCATGGGGAAAAAGACATTGATTTTCCAGCATAGACAGGATAAGATATACTTTAGTTATTTTTGAAGAAGCACCAATAATTGGGGATGTCCCTAACCTGAGTGCGTTTTTAGCATAAGGAGGTTACAATGCAAAAGAAAAGATTAAAGGCGATGTCATTTTTACTGATTGCGACTTTGTTAATGTGGGTGAAAACCTATGTTATCTATAAATCTAGCTTTAATATCAAAATTGAAAATTTCATGCAGGAATTTATCCTGTTTATTAATCCGCTTAGCTTTCTCTTGTTTATCTTCGGTATCGGTTTATTCTTTAAAGAAAAAAATCGCAATCGATATATCATCGTGACGAGTTTTGTTCTGACATTTATTTTGTTAGCTAACATTGTATTTTATCGATTCTACAGTGATTTTCTAACCATCCCCGTCCTATTTCAAACAAACAATATGGGTGACCTCGGGTCAAGTATTACCTCTTTAATTGAACCAGTTGATTTTCTGATGTTTGTTGATATCATCATTTTAATTTGGCTCTATAAAAAACAGCCTTCCTTTAGAACAGATGTAACGATTTCACGTAAGGGACGTGCAGCTTATTATTTATTTGTGGCAGCCACTTTCTTTTTTAACCTTGGTTTGGCTGAAACAGAAAGACCAGAGCTGTTAACTCGTTCATTTGACCGTGAGATGCTAGTGAAAAACATCAGCTTATATAACTTCCATATTTATGATGGGGTTCTGCAATCGAAGCAATCCGCTCAGCGAGCACTTGCCGACAGCAATAGCTTAACTGAAATTGAAAACTATATAAGCGCAAATCAAACAGACCGTAATGAAAAGACGTTTGGTCAAGCAAAAGGACGAAATGTCATTCTAGTATCGCTTGAGTCTACCCAGAGCTTTGTGATCAATGAAAAATTGAATGGGAAAGAGATCACGCCGTTCTTAAACAAATTGATCAAGAAAAGCTACAATTTCAGTAATTTCTATCATCAAACGGGTCAAGGGAAAACATCCGACTCCGAGTTTATTGTTGATAACTCACTCTATCCACTTGGAAGAGGAGCTGTATTTTTCACAAATCCAAGCAACGAGTTCAAAGCCGCACCTGAGTTGTTAAAAGAGGAAGGCTATCATTCTTCTGTTATTCATGCGAATAACAAAAGTTTCTGGAACCGTGACCTGATCTATGACAGCTTTGGCTACGACAAATTTTTTGATATTAAATCATTCGATGTAAATGAAGAAAATTCAGTTGGCTGGGGACTAAAAGATGGTCCGTTTTTTGAGCAGTCAGTGGATTTAATGAAAACGATCCCGCAGCCGTTCTATACGAGATTGATTACATTAACGAACCATTTTCCATTCGACTTAGATGAAGAAGATAAGCTCATTGATGAATATGACTCAAAGAGCAAAACGTTGAACAAATACTTCCCTACAGTGCGTTATCAAGATGAGGCACTCAAGCTTTTCTTTAAAAAAATGAAGGAAGCAGGGTTATACGATAACTCCATTTTTGTGTTATATGGGGATCACTACGGGATTTCTGAAAACCATAACGAAGCAATGGGACAATTCTTAAACAAAGACATTACACCTTTTGAAGAAGTTCAGCTTCAAAAAGTACCATTTGTTGTACACATTCCTGGTATCACGGATAAACATCCAAAAGAGATTGATACAGTTGGCGGCCAAGTGGATATCCGTCCAACAGTCATGAACCTTCTAGGAATCGATACAAGCAAGCAAATTCAATTTGGTCATGACCTATTATCAAAAGATACAAATGACTTCACAGTGCTACGAGATGGAAGTTTTATTACGAAGGACAGTGTTTTCACAACTGGTGTGTGCTACAACAAAGAAACGGGTGAGCCGAGAGAAGATGAGTCTGCTTGTCAGTCTTATGAAGAAAAGGCAAAACAAGAGCTTCAATTCTCTGATCAAATTATCTATGGAGATCTCCTTAGATTTTATGATCGAAACAACTCGGACCATTCACCATCTAAAAAAGAAGATGACACTGAGCTAAAAAAGGCGTCTTAATTTAAAAGAAAACCTCTGCTATTTATTTACATGCAGAGGTTTTCTTTTTTTACTTACTGGTTCATATAGTGTGAGAGGGGAGGGATGTAAATGAAAAAGTCGCTTGGCACAATTGAATGGCATCTGGGTGAAGCAAGGAAGGAGGATGTGGCAAAGCAGCTTGGTATAGGGAAAGAAGCTTTCCGTTTATCCAATCAGTCAAATACGGAGCACCTCCTTTTACCGGGGTATAGACTTCCAGAAGGGACCCATTCATTTCAATCGGTAGGTGATGTGCAAAGCTTCATTGCGCCTTACCGGCTCCAGCAATCAGATGAATGGATCAGCGGAACATTTGAATATGATAGCGCTCACTTAGAACGAGAGCTTCAATATTTGAAAGCTGTTTTTCCTTTTCTTCAGATGAGTGTGATTGGTCAATCAGTGCTTGATACGCCCATTTATGAAATCCGTACGGAGCCTGTACAACATTTACATTCCATACATGTTAATGCCTCTTTTCATGCAAATGAATGGATCACGACCTCCGTTTTATTAAAATGGCTTAAATCACTTTGTTTAGCGGCCTCGGACCCAGTGCAAGCAAGACATCACGAAGCGGTTCGTATATTGCAGACCACTGCTTTGTCTATTGTCCCGATGGTAAATCCAGACGGTGTTGATTTGGTTCGCAATGGTCCAGAATCTTTAGGGCTGCGCCGTGAGGAGTTCGCACCGCTAAATGGTGGATTTTCCGATTATCGAGAATGGAAGGCGAATATTCGAGGAATTGATTTAAACAATCAATTTCCTGCTTATTGGGAAATCGAATATTATCGTAATAAGCCGAAGGCACCGTCTTATAGGGATTTCCCAGGGCATCAGCCGTTAACAGAACCAGAAGCGAAAGCAATGGCACATCTCGCCTTACGAAAACGCTTTGACCGGCTAATTGCCCTTCATACACAAGGAGAAGAGATATACTGGGGTTTTCTTGGCCACGAACCTGCCATTTCAAAAGAGACGGTCGAACGGTTAGAACGGGTGAGTGGTTACAAAGCGATTCAATATCTTGATAGCTATGCAGGTTATCGAGATTGGTTTATTTATCAATGTAAAAGTGAGGGCTATACGGTGGAACTTGGGCGAGGTAAGAACCCGCTTTCTATGAGTCAATTTGATTCGATCTATGAAAAAACAAAGCGGTTATTGTGGGAAGCATGTAAGTATTAAAAGCACCTAATTGGTGCTTTCAGCGTGTAGACAAACCTTCGCATTCTTTGTCAGTCCTGTGTGCCGGTGCTCACGAATGTAAAATTCGCTCCGCGCCAGTACTCGTCCTTCCTAGGGCTGCAAAGGTTTTCTATCAAGCTGAAAAGAAGACAAAGGGCTAAAATCAAGTTCATTTTCGCCCTTTGTCAACAATCATTTAATCCGTTCAAACCAATCAATTTCTTATGGTCAATAAAAACCGTGCTGATGTGATTGACGAGAGCATCCCTGTAAGCTATTGTGAAAGAGTGGATGTAAAAAAAAGGATATGAATTAGGGAGATGTCGATGATTGAATGCTCAAATCCTGTGGAAACGGAATTTTACTTATCTATTTGTTTCTAAAATGTGTAAAATTACTGCTGATAGTTTATCTTTTAACACCATTTTGTGGCTTTTAGTGCTAGGGGGAAAAGGAGCAATTGGAACAGCATTTTTTATTGCCGTTAGTTTTGTCCCTCAAGCCATTATTGGGCCGTTTATTACCCCAATGATGAAGCCGCATCAATTGAAATTTTGGATGTGCTTTGCTGATTTAACTCGGGCGGCGATTATACTTGTGATTGTGGTGAGTTACTTTTATGATTTTTCTCCTTTGGCACTCATCATTGGCGGTATGTTGCTGCATTCAGCGACTGGTGGTTCCTATGAACCAGCTTCGGTGTCCATTATTCCAAAGCTTGTGCATGAAGATGTGATACAAAAGGCGAATGCAACCATTCAATCAGCCAGTCATGTGGTCAGGCTTGTGACTGTGACGATTTGTGGTGTCATGATTGCATTTGTAGGGGTAGGATATACAATGCTTGTGATTATTCCTCTTTACCTCATGTCCGCTTTGCTGGTTTTGCTGATTACATATAAAACGGAAGCGATCATGGATGAAGGAAAAAAAGGATTGTCATACGGAAAACGATTAATAAGAGGATTTTCACTTGTGAAAAGTCATCATATTTTGTTTCCATTAGCCATTTTTTGTGTCTGCTCCAATTTTGCTGCAGCACCGTGGGAGGCATTGTCGGTTATTTATTTAACAGAAGATTTACATAGTGGACCAGTAGTATATTCATTCATCAAAGTGACCACGGCATTAGGTGCATTTTTGATGGGATTCGTTTTAACAAAGGTGAAAGTGAATCGATACGGTCTGCTGTTTATCGGGGCAGGGATCGTTGATGGAATTGCATTTTTCATTACAGGGATGAATGCCTTATTACCACTTGTGTTTATATCTGCATTTGCCTTAGGTGCAGCCATCAGTGCAGTCAATGTACCTGAACATACGATGATTCAATTGTCAGTAAAAGCGGAGGATCAGCCACAAGTGTATGCGATTATTAACATGATCTCTTATTTAATGATACCGTTAGGCGCTCTCATTGGTGGTTATATGGCGACGTTATTCGGTTCAGGATATGTCATTGCGGCTGGTGGACTGATAGAAGCCATTTCAGGTATATGCTTGCTCCTTTTCACAAAGATTGGGAAGGTAGAGAGAGCAGATTTGACGATAGAACGGGACAAACCAAGCTTAAACGCTACATGATCATGGCATTTTTGAATCACGATGGGTTACAATGAGAACGAGAAAGAAATAGGATGTCATTGAAAGGAGCAAGAACCATGGCAATAGCAGATGTCACCATCATTCCAATAGGCACTGAGACACCAAGCGTGAGTGCATATGTAGCAGACGTACAAAGACTGTTAGAGGGCTTTCAACAAGAAGGGAAAATCAAATATCAGCTCACACCAATGAATACTTTAATTGAAGGGGAGCTATCCGTTTTATTTGAGGTCATTCAGCGTATTCATGAAGCTCCGTTTGAAAAGGGTTTACACCGAGTAGCAACCAATATCCGTATAGATGACAGAAGAGATCAAACGACCACTCTTTCAAGCAAATTAGAAAGCGTGAATAAACATTTGAATCAATAGAAAAAGCCTGCTGATTGCAGGCTTTTAATGTGCAGTTGGATAACCGCTATAGATGATGGTCATGACGGTAAACCATCCAAAAACCAAAAATGTGGCGCCAGCGAAAGCAATGGCCAGTACGTTCACTTTTTTGAGTGAGCGATAGATGCCGAGAGCGGCTAAAATAGTGACTAGACCAAAAATAATGACGAGCATCATATGAAAGTCCCCCTTTGTCATCAATCCCCTTGATTTCCTTTCTTTTCATTTTAACCGTTTTCATAAAGCTTGTCGAGTACATTCAAGTTGACGATTGTTTGAATTTTTATTGAATAGCCTTCATAATAAAAAAGAATGAAAAAAGTAGTAGGTGATGAAAATGAATTGGAGAAGAATGCCGCTAGGCTATGTGCAAGCGAACGCATATATTTGGAAAAATGAACAAGGAGAATGTTTAATTTTTGATCCAGGTGGCGAAGCGCAAAAGCTAATTTCTTATGTGAAAGAAAAACAGCTGAAACCACTTGCTGTCTTATTGACACATGCCCATTTTGATCATATTGGTGCAGCAGATGAGGTGCGTCAAGAATGGGGAATTCCGCTTTATGTCCATGAAAAGGAAAAAGAATGGCTGACAAATGCTCAGTTAAACGGTTCAGCTCGACTAATTGGTAACGGAATTACGGTCAAAGAAGCTGAACAATTGATTACGTCAGAAGGGCCTCTTCACATTGGATCGTTTACATTAGAAATGTTCCACACACCAGGTCATTCACCTGGCAGTGTGTCTTACTATTCAGCAGAAGAGGGATTTGTGATTTCTGGTGATACTTTATTCCAAGGCGGTATCGGGAGAACTGATTTAACTGGCGGTAATCAAGAAGTGCTGCTTCAATCGATACATGACAAATTGTTGTCATTGCCAGAATCAACTCTTGTGTTAAGTGGACATGGAGAGGAAACAACTGTGCTTACAGAACAGGAGCAAAATCCGTTTATCAATGGGTTTTCTTTATAATCGCACGCACGAAAAAAGCATCTCTTTCAAAGGAGATGCTTTTTTCTATTAATGTCCGGTACCGGGAACCATGATGAAAATCGAATAATATGTAAATCCGGCAAAGAAAATCGTCAAGTACGCTCCGAAAATGTAAATATACATTCTTTCGGATAAATTCAAGTAGGATAAAAATACAAAAAGAACGGTTTGACCGAAGAACAGCAAGGATGCATCTTTCATATGTCCTAAATAGAACATGACAGCAAAAATACCCGTCCAAAAGCCAAGAACGCGGAACATGCGATTCATTTCTTTCCCTCCCCTTAAAAAACCCCTTTGATTCATATTATAGCTGATGATCACTTGTTATGTAAACATTTACATTTTTGACAACGTGTGAACATTCATTCTTTCGCTAGAAAAAATTTTTTTGAAAAAGTGATGAAAAAGTGTTTATGCCTAAATGCATGAGGGTACTTAGTCCATAAGAGAGAAGGTTAACGACCTAAGGAGGAAGACTAATGAGTGACATTACTTTTTATTCATACCCAAGCTGCACGTCTTGCCGCAAAACAAAACATTGGTTAAAGGCGAATCAAATTGATTTTAAAGAGCGTCACCTTTTTAGAGAAACGCCAACACTAGACGAATTGAAAAAAATCCTATCCTTAACAACAGAAGGAATGGATGAAATTTTAGCTACTCGAAGCCAAGCTTTTAAAAGCTTAAATTTAAATATTAATGATCTAAAAGTAAATGAGGTACTTCAACTTCTCATTGAAAAACCAAAGCTGCTCCGGAGACCTATTATCATTGATGGAAATAAATTAGTGGTCGGCTATAATCCAGGAGAACTCATGAAAATTTCAAAAAAGAAAGCGATTCATCAATCGGTTTCCTAATCAAAAACGAAGATCAGCTGAATGATGTTTCAGCCGTCTTCGTTTTTGTGCTGAACTGGGCTAGCTGGGTTCGAACCAACGATCACGGAGTCAAAGTCCATTGCCTTACCACTTGGCTATAGCCCAATATGAAACGTGTAATGCTATTGTTCACCATCTGCGGTCATTTATACATAAAAAGTTGGTTGTCACTAGTTGTAAGTGAAAAAGGAGCGAACGACAGAAATGAAAAATGAAAAATCTGAGCAATTATATGAATTTATTCTTAAAGAAGCCCCTGTCATGACCGAAGAATGGCTGAAAACAAGAACAGAAGAAGGCTCATTATATTCCAAACATGCTTCAGAGGAGACAGAAAAGAAGCTGAAAGAACAAAACACAGCATTTATTCAAACGATTGCAGCAACGTTAGTCACGCTATCAGATAAAGTAGAAGACCATCTAAAAAAGTGGTCAGTAGATATTGCCCGCGATCGAGCTGTTCATGAAGTACCTTTATATGAAATCATCGGACAATTTAAGGTGTTCCGCCACATTTTTTGTTCCAGAATTGAGACCTTTACACAACAAACGGAGCTTGAAGTGACACTCAAAGATGTGTGCGATTGGAATCAGCATTTTCACGCCACATTTGATGACATGATTGCACGTTTATCAGAAGAGTATGACCGCGTGACAATCAATCAGCTTAATGCACAAAGAGAAATGATTCAAGAGCTTAGTGCGCCTGTTATTCCAGTTTCAAAAGAGATCGGTATTTTGCCGCTGATTGGTGAAATTGATACGTACCGGGCGAAAATCATTTTGGAATCAGTACTAGAACAGGCATCTAGACTGCGTCTAACCCATTTATTTATTGATATATCTGGCGTTCCCGTTGTTGATACGATGGTTGCATATCAGCTGTTTAAAGTGGTTGATAGTGCGAAGTTGCTAGGAATTGAGACAATTATATCAGGCATTCGACCAGAAATCGCTCAAACTGTAGTGAAACTCGGCATTGATTTCTCAAAAGTAAATACTGAACACAGCCTTGCAAAAGCTTTAGAAAAAAGAGGATTTCGTATCTTTGAAGAGCAGTAAGAAGCAACGTGAACCAAAAAATGTTACTAGTAAAAGTAACGGGTCCGTTGACAAGGAGAAACAATATAATGAGTATATGAATGATATGACCAATTCGCATACAGATTTGGTCTCTTTTTTTACCCATAAATCAGACACGAAAGGATATTCTTTATCTTCAAATCAGTAATCTATTAAGGAGGATTAAATTTGGAGACACCTCCTTGTAACAGATCATCCATAATGAAAGAACCAAATGAAATAATCATCAAAAAGAGGTGCCAATAGCACTTCTTTTTTATTTTCTCCTCTGAACGGAACCCGTTGTTGTAAAAGTCAAATTTTTTGATATGTCTTTCTGTTATTTATAGATGAAATACACCTCAAATTGAACATTTTCATACCTTTTCAGTCATGAAAATCATGAAATACGCTTTTGTCAGGTACGTTCCACCATTATACAATAGGGTCACTGAAAGGAGTGAACCACTTGTATGGTATTGAATATTTGGGGCAAGAGCTGCTAGAAGAGGCGTGCCGCATGAGAGCATCTGATGTGCATATTGTTCCAAGAGAAAAGGAAGCTTCAGTCTCTTTTCGTGTAGACGCTGACCTCATTCAGCAGCGGATCATTGACAAAAAGAGCGGAGAGCGGCTCATTGCTCATTTCAAATTTCTATCTTCTATGGATATTGGTGAAAGAAGGAGACCACAAAATGGGTCATTGGCTGTGATGCTAAGACGCGGTCAAGTGTTTGTTCGGCTTTCTACATTACCGACTGTAAATGATGAAAGTTTAGTGATTCGGATTTTACCGCAGGATCATGTGCCGAAAACAAAGTATTTGTCACTGTTCCCGAAGGCTTCAACGAGATTATTATCGTTTCTGAATCATTCGCATGGGCTCATTTTATTTACAGGACCAACAAATTCAGGGAAAACGACAACACTTTATTCATTAATTCAGTTTGCCAAAAAACATTTTAATCGGAATATTATTACCCTTGAAGATCCTGTGGAAACAAGAAATGAAGAAGTGTTGCAGGTTCAAGTAAATGAAAAAGCTGGTATCACGTATGCGGCAGGTTTACGCGCTATTTTAAGACATGATCCAGATATGATTGTGCTTGGAGAAATAAGAGATGCGGAAACAGCCAGAACAGCTATTAGAGCAGCTTTGACAGGTCATTTAGTCATGAGCACATTGCACGCAAAGAATGCAAAAGGAGCTCTTTATCGAATGCTCGAATTTGGTGTGACGATGAATGAACTCGAACAAACAATGGTTGCCATTGCTGCTCAGCGGTTAATCGAACTCGCATGTCCATTTTGCGGCGAAACGTGTGAGCTTTATTGCAAACTAAATCGGCCAGTCAGACGAACAAATGTATTTGAATTGCTTTACGGAAAGGAGCTTGGTGAGTGTATCAAAGAGGCAAAAGGAGAATACGCTCATTCGTCATACGAAACACTGCAAAGATTAATTCGGAAAGGAGTGGCACTCGGCTATTTATCAAAAAGCACATATCATCGCTGGGTTTATGAAGAAGCGAACCTCTAAAGCCTGGTCTAAAAAAGAACAAGCTGAATTCTTATCGAAACTGGCTCAATTGATTCAAGCTGGATATACATTGGTTGAGGCATTAACGATGGTGAATATTCAATTATCAAAAAAACAGCAACAGCGATTAACGCCAGGTATTCAGTGGCTGCTTGAAGGGGAGCCTTTTTATGTTGTACTTGAGCGACTTTATTTTCAGCGGGAAGCCGTCGCTATTCTTTGTTTTTCAGAGAAACATGGCAGCCTAGCGCGAGCTCTTGAACAAAGCGCCCGTTTTTTAGAGAAAAAAATCATGCAGGTAGACACATTCAAGCGTATGTTACGATATCCGATTTTTCTTATGTTTACGGTTTTTGTTGTGCTCATCATTGTTCAGCAAATGATCGTCCCTCAATTTTCTTTATTATATTCATCTATGAATACAAGCATGTCATGGCTCATTCAAGGAATGTTTGGCCTCTTCCAATTCCTACACGCTTTGCTGCTCATGATCGGTTGTATATGTATCTGTCTTTTTGGATATTATGAGCTCTTTTTTAAGAAAAAATCGACCCTTGAGAAACTAAAAGTCATCAGCAGGCTGCCGGTGTTATTTAAAGGGGTGCAGCTGATGCATACGTATCTTTTTTCACTTCAGCTAAGCGGACTTCTTCAAGCTGGGTTATCGATTTACGAAAGTTTGCAAGCTTTTAAACAGCAGACCTATTTACCCTTCCTTCAAGAAATGTCTGAACAAATGATAGGAGAGTTAAGAAAAGGTGAGAGTATGGAACATCAAATAAGCCGGTCTCCTTTTTTCGAAAGGCATTTTGCGGCTGTCATTAAGCATGGGGAAGCAAGTGGGATGCTAGCAAGAGAAATGTACACATATAGTCAATTTCTTTTAGAGAATGCAGAATTGAAAATTGAAAAATGGGTTTCATGGCTGCAGCCTGTCATCTATGGCTTAACAGCATTTCTTATACTCATTGTGTATTTATCTATTCTTTTACCAATGTATCAACTAATGGAACAAGTGTGAAAAGGAGGACTAAAGCATGAATGATAAAGGATTTACACTGTTAGAAATGTTAATTGTCATGCTTGTGATCTCCATTCTTTTATTGATCACCATTCCAAATATCACTCGGCATCATCAAAGCATTCAAGCAAAGGGCTGTGAAGGGCTGAAATCAATGGTGAGTACACAGGTAATGGCATATGAATTAGAGCATGACGGCAAGACGCCATCTTTAGCTGAATTAGAAAAAGAAGGCTATGTCAAAAAAGGATTAACTTGTCCAAATGGAAAAGCAATTTTCATTCAAAACGGCGATGTGAAAAATGAATAAATCGCTTTTCCAGGAGAAAGGATTTACACTTATTGAACAGCTCTTGATCGTCATGATTTTCTCTATCTTATTATCGATAATAGGTGGAAAAGTGCCCAATATATTAGAAAGTGCTGAAGCAAAAAAGCAAGTGAACTTGCTAAAACAAGATCTTCAATTGGCATCTTATGCTGCATTTATTAAAAAAACACGAGTAACTGTTGAGTTTCACCCGCCCGATGTATCTTATCAAGTCATCGAGCAGAATAGTAAGCAGATCATTGCTTCTAATCCACATAAAAAAGGCACCATCAAGCAATCCACATTTCAAAAAGGCCTTCACTTTAATAAAAACGGACATCCAAATAGCGGCGGTTCACTCATTGTTCAATTTGGCAGTCAAATATATAAACTCACGATTTACTTAGGGAGCGGGCGGATTCATGTTCAGCAACAATAAAGGATTTAGTACGTTTGAGATGCTCTTTTCTTGCCACCTCTTTTTATTTGCTGCTCTTGTGCTCGTGCCATCCTTTGAAAAACTGACCATTGGGAAAGAAGAATTAAGGGCTAAACTGGAAGCTTATCAAATCTTACATGAGTATATGAATAAAGCTATTATAGAAGGTCAAAATGAATCAAGTACAAAGAAACGAGGCGAGATCACATATGAATTCATTTGGGGTCAGGAGAAGGGATGTGTTTCATACAAAGTACAAAAAAAGAAGACGATTTGCTTTCGACATTTGGGGCGATGAACAAGGCTTTACACTCGCTCAAGCAATATGGCAATTGCAGCTATTTTTGCTGCTTTCTTTTGGCTGCATGCTACTTTTATCAATTGCTGAAAAAGCTCATCCGTTTGCAGAAATCAACAAATTTTCGCAAATAGATTGGAAACAAACGGTCCTGCAATTAGAGGAGGATCTAAATTGTGCTGTCGCTGTAAGAGCGGTGAAAAATGGAACAGCACTGGAGTATATTTCAAATCAAGGGCGAGTGGTGACGATTGAGCCGTATCAAGAGATGCTTCGTAAACGATCGAATCAGGCAGGTCATCTCCCTTTATTACAAAAGGTGAAACAATTCCATGTAAGAACAAAAGAGCAAACCACCACTCTCCAAGTCACAGATGTATTTGGTCAAGTACATGAAGCTGTTTTTTTCACTTACAAAGGAGTGATTCCTAAAACGTGAAAAGAGAAGACGGGTTTATTTATCCACACGTATTTGCTGTCATTCTTTTATTTTTATTGATTCTAGGCTCAATGACCATTGGGTTTCAAAAAGAGTTGAAAAGTGCAGAGCTCACGATTTCTTTTTATCAAAAACAGCAGTTATTTCGTTTAGGTCTAAGTGAAGCTGCAAACAAATTAAATCGTATTTGTGATCAGCCATTGAGCCCAATTGTCACAGAAGAAGGTCGAGTGACGTTGAAGCGAATTGGGTGCGATGACAGAAAAAAGCTAGCCCGCCTCTTGGTTAACATCGAGACAAAGGGGGGTGTAACTGACGAGCGGGAACTAGAGCTGAATAAAGAGACAGGAGAAATCAATCAATGGATCAGCACTCATTAGAGAGATTAGCGAATGTATAAAATGATACTCTTCATGGTAACACTTTAAGGAAGAAGAGGTGAGTGTTCGATGAAGACAAATGATTATGTAAAATATATGACGCAGGAAATTATTAAATATATGAATACACCACGTGACGAGCGGAAAGAACATAAACAGGAAAAAATGGAGACAAAACCACCATTTTCTCAGCGATTATTCGGTGTTCTGCCTTTTGGCTTCTCAATGATGCTAAAAAAACGTCAACGTCATCGACAAAAGTAAAAAGCCGCCAGCAGGCGGTTTTTTTCATGCCATTTTAGCTGTATTCTTCGACAACAATGACTTTATTGACCTTGTTCGAGTATGGGTTATAGGAAATGGTGACATATACCCCAAATTCTTTGGCCTGATCTTTCAACGTAATATGATATTGCTTCACGGATTCTTTCTCCCGGTGCCGATCCCACACTTTTTGTTTGAATAAAACATGTGCTAACGGATACCGTTTTTTTGCTTCTTTGACTGCCCTTGTTTCCCATTGATCTGCGGCAGCAGTGATTCCTTTTGCCTCAGCTAGATGGGCGCTTTGGATCAAAGGGCTTAACAGTAAACTGAGCATGATCATGATTCTTCCATATTTCAACTAACATCACCTCACCAATTATTATCCTGACCAAATCCTGCACTTTTATGTAAATTTTTAAGAAGTACAAATGTCACAGAAAAAAATATTGAATATGGCGAAAGAATGAGAAAATGGAAGAATTTTCTCGGTAATGTTCTTGTTTAAGAACAAAATGGACTAATTTGACGTTTTGGATTTTATAGGTAATTCCTTATACTGAGTGTAATCGTTCTTTTTAAAGAACAATTGTTCAAGGAGTTGAAAGATTCAATGAAACAGCCGCTCTTTGTACTATTTTGTGCTATTTGTTTGATTTTCACTTCTTTTTTTATTACGTCTACTAATGCTTCTTTTAACGATGTCGAGCATTCGAATTTTGTCATGAAAACATGTGAAAATTTCGAAGAGACAGATCAGCATTGCCAGCCAAAGAAATGGGATAGAAGCCATTTGAAACTGATCGATCAAACGATCATTGAGGGGACAGTCTGTGCGCCTCAAAAGCTGAGCATGTCACTAAAAAATATTGGACAACCCATCGCGCACTCTGAATGGAAGTGGGAACTGCATAAAGTAGAGAGTGTTCAGATGCCATTACAAGATGGCCATGTTATTGAAAAAGGTGCTATACAGTCCCTCTCATCAGAAGAAACGACGACTGTCACGGCAGTTAAAGCAAAAACAAATGGAATCTATGTGTTTAAAATCTATTATCCTAAAGGGTTTGGTGGTTCTGAAAAGCCATTCTTTACGTCTCAACATATGCAGCTTTCGAATTGTCAAGAAAAGGTGTCCTAAAGGGGACTAGTCTTTTGAATGAAACATGATATGTAAAGGGGAGAAAGGTATGAAAAAGTGGATGAAAATGTCTGGGAGTATTCTTTACGCGCTGGTCTTCACGATGATGATTGTGTGTATTATTGTCGTGTTGTCATCTAGAACAACAGGAGGAGATCCTCAGATCTTTGGTTATCAGTTCAAGCAAGTATTATCTGGATCAATGGAACCGGAATTTTCGACTGGTTCATTGATTGTCGTGAAACATGTCACCTCACCTGAAACACTCAAAAAAGGGGATATTATTACGTTTCAAACGAAGCAAGACCAATCCTTTGTGACTCACCGCATTGTTGGGGTGAAAGGAAAAGGAGTAAATAAAGCCTTTGAGACAAAAGGAGACCACAATATGTATCAAGACGGCACGCTCGTCAAAGCGAATCAAGTGACTGCGCAGTATACGGGCGTGAACATTCCTTATGCAGGAAAGCTTCTTTCGTATGCAGGAACTTCTGCTGGGACCGCTCTTTTGCTCATAATTCCAGGGGTGATGCTGCTTGTTTATTCAACCATTCATT
This sequence comes from Bacillus sp. AK25, assembly GCF_048270685.1. NCBI lineage: Bacteria > Bacillati > Bacillota > Bacilli > Caryophanales > Bacillaceae > Bacillus > Bacillus sp. AK25. Next base: position 2,180,290 of record NZ_JBLUWC010000001.1, on the reverse strand, counting down.
TTGTTGGTGCTGCCAAACATCGAAGACATACGGCTGAGTTACATATGTCAGAGGAACAAGCATAAATTTTCGTTTGTAACCTAAATCAGGTTTCAATAAAACAATTTATTAGGGGGTTCAATCATGGCAATGAAAAAATCAATTCGTTTAGGTGTTTTATCGGGAGCATTAGGTCTTGCTTTAATTGGAGGGGGAACGTGGGCTGCATTTAATGATGTTGAGACGGCAAACGCGGTCTACTCTACAGGAGAGCTGAATCTATCTGCAAAAGAGAATTCCGGCGCCATCAACCTTGCGAACATAAAACCCGGTGACCGTATAAAGAAGGAATTTAATTTTGAAAATAAAGGGTCTCTTGCAATTAATCAAGTGCTGATGAGTCTTGATTATAGCCAGTTTCAAGATGGAACATCAGCGAAGAATGGCGGGAAGAATACAGCTGAAGAATTCCTCAGCCAATTTCAGGTGAGTGTTCTAACGGTTGGAGCCGAAGGTGGGAATGGATACCCGAAAAATATTATTTTAGACCATGCAAACCTGCTTGACCTGCATCTATTAACGTCAAAGCAGGATCAGACCGCATTTGAAAAGCTTCGTCATGCCGTCGATGAGAAGTTTTTACATGAAAGTGGTAAAATTAATGTTGCCACCGTTGATGGGTCAACAGCTCCAGAGTATGACGGCATTCCAAAGAATCCGTTTGATTACGATAAAATGGAAATGATCATTGAATTTGTCAATGACCAGACGAAGGATAAAGCGGGTAACTATATCCAAAATAAATACCAAGGCGATGCGATTCAAGTTGATCTTTCCTTCGAAGCGACTCAGTGGAATGGTTTAACGATCAATCCAAAAAAGCATACGGATGAAAAAGGCTACGTGAAAGAAAACGAAAAAGCACACAGCGAAGATAAAAAATAAAGTCAGTCTTTAGACTGATAACAAGATCTGCATAGCAATTGGAGGAGTATGCGCTAAAATATGCGCATTACTCCTCTTCTTGCTTTTTTTTCCAGATTTGATAATCTAAAAATTCACGAAATTGCTTTTTCGAAACCCCTGATGTCATTGCATCTCGAACTAGTTTTTCCCATTCACTATCTAATTGACCATCGTATTCGGTTTCATCATTTTCGTTTAACAGTGTATGAACCGAGACGTCCAGAACAGCGGAGACTTTTTCAAGAAATTGAATGGAGGGGTTTGTTTGCAAGTTTCTTTCTATTGAACTTAAATAAGACTTCGCTACCCCAGCCTTTTCGGCCAGTTCTGATAGTGAGTAGCCTTTTTCATTGCGGTATTGTTTAATACGCTGGCCAATCAATGTCATCACCTTCCTTTCGATATTATAGCACATTCAGAAAGGTTTGATAGAATGACTTCTTGCCATAGGGGGAGACTCAGAGGACTTTTCGCGTGATTTGAGAAAATGACGGACTTCTTCTACTGTTAGTCCTGCTTTGCGCGCTTCGCGTAATAATTGAACCCATTCACTGTCTAATAACTTCGTTTTCTTTTCCATACAAATACCCTCCTAAAATACTGAATCGTGTATTTCAGGCACTTAACGCATGAAATGGAAAAACACAGGTGATAAGACCTCATAGATTGCTTGCGTCATGTTTCCGCCCAATACAAACAGACAAACGTTGCTTTTGATTGATCGAAAATTTGATATCACATGAAAGGGAGGGAGACATGCTAAGTCAGCCTCCTCTTTTTTGCTGTAAGTAAAAAAGTCCGCCATTTTCAATCGTAAGACTGATTTTTGGTTCGTATAAAGTTTTAAGTGCTTGTCTTTCTATTTCATATTCTACAGATGTGTCTGAAGTCCCTTCATAAAATTGGTTTAAAAGTTCCGAGTCTTCTTTCCACTTTTGAACAGCTCTTACCGCCCAATCATCCGGCTCTTCATTGGCATAACGTTCCATCAGGCTGTAAAGCCGTTTGACGCCGCTCTCTGGCTTAATCATCGTACTCATTGTGAAGCAATAATCAGGAATTTGAGACGATAGCTCACGCGCTTCCAGCTTTTCTTGAAATTGTTCGATGACTTCTCCGCGTATTAGATGAAGTCCAAGAGACAGCAGTTTATCTTTTTTACGGTCTGCCAGATAGGATATTTTGACATTGAGACCAAGCCACGGCTCCAGTGCGATCTGGCTGTTTGTGAGCGGTCTGACTTTTTCGTACAGCCGAATAAAACGGCCTTGCTGTTTCACAACCTCGAATATTTGGAATAAACGAGGGGAGCCGAAGTGGACAAATTCTCCTTCGACCGAGTCATCAGCTTTTTTTTGATCGGTGATCAAAGTCAATTGCCGTGGCTCAGGTACGCCTCCCGTTTTTTCGAGCCAATGCCAATAAAAAGGACGGTTCATGATTAATTTATCCATTTCGATTGTCAGCTGTACGGACAGGTGCCCTGCACTTTCTTCAAGTATGTCGCATTGATTTGCCTGAAAGAAACGGAGAAGAAATGTGTGAATCTCGCGCTGCTCCATTGGTCAACTCTCCTTTATGAACCTTGCTGTCTTTCTTCTAAAAGCGGTGTTTGTGCTTCTGTTAAATAGGAAGCAAATTGGGTTAATTTCTTTTTCATATCTACGTCAGACTCGTGCTGGAAGAGAATTTGATGCAATTCTGTTTCAGCATCTTGGATATCAATTCGGGTTAAAATATCATCTAGATCGCCAATGACGTTTTCAAACAGCTGAATTTTTTCATATAAAAGTTTTAAAATATGTTCTTCGACTGTCCCGCTGGTTGCCATATTGTAAATGTGGACATCCCGCTCTTGACCGAGCCGGTGAATACGTCCAATTCTTTGCTCCAAGCGCATTGGGTTCCACGGAAGGTCATAGTTGATGATTTGGTTGCAAAACTGAAGGTTGATCCCCTCGCCGCCTGCTTCTGTCGCGATGAGCACTTGCGCCCGCTCTCTAAATAAATCTTTCATCCAGTCTTTTTTACTCCGTTTAAACCCGCCTCGAAAAGGAACCGAACTGATGCCGTTTTGCTGGAGAAACCATTGCAAATAAATTTGTGTCGCGCGGTATTCAGTGAAGATAATGACTTTTTCATTTAATTGTTGAATGAGTTTAACGACTTCAAGTGCTTTAGAATTTTGTTCTACCTGGTTGATTTTCTCCATGATGTGCATCATCGCAGAAGCACCTAGAATGTGTTTTTCCTCTTCTTGCATTTTTTTAATGGTCATATAGACAGCCTCACGACTCGAACAGCATTCTCGTTCTAAGGTCATAATTGAAAACATGTGCTTCGTATAGGAAGGGTTTTCTTTTAACTTGCAAATTTCATCATATAGTGCTTGTTCTGTCGGGGAGAAATCAATAGAAATCGTCTTTACATGCCGCTTTGACCATTCGATGCCAGTGTCTTGTCTCCGGTTCCGAATCATCACTTTATTGACTAACTGTTTTAGCCGGTCATGGTCCTCAAGTTGAAGGTCTTTTTTGGCAAAGAGGTCTTTAAACTGTGTTTCATTACCTAAATGGCCTGGCTTCAACAGAGAGACGAGATTAAAAATTTCTCCTATCCGATTTTGGATAGGTGTGGCTGTGAGCAGCAGGCAGAACTTTTTATTCAAATTTCTCACAAACTCATAGTTTTTCGTTTTATTGTTTTTCAGTTTGTGTGCTTCATCAATAATGACCATATCGTAGGAGATGGATAAGATCGTGTCTCGATGCGGCTGTCTTTTGGCTGTATCAATTGAGGAAACCACAACATCGCACTGCTCCCACACATAGCTCTTCTTTTGCTCGACAGCATCTATATAAAATTTTGTCCGCAGTTCTTGTACCCATTGGGACACAAGGGAGGCGGGTACGAGAATGAGAATCTTCTTGGCAAGTCCGCGAATCATGTATTCTTTGATAATTAGTCCTGCCTCAACGGTTTTTCCAAGACCCACTTCATCTGCTAAAATGGCTTTCCCATTCATCTCTTCTACGACTCTTCTAGCGACTTCGAGCTGGTGTTTTAAAGGAGTAAATGCAGGCAGGTGCGCAGGTGCTTGCAGTCCTTCAAATGAATCAATGGCTGTCACTTTTTGTACCTGTGCTGCTAAACGATACATATCCCAATTCGCCCAGGGACCGTCTGCTGTAAGCCGCTTTTGAAATTCACTTGCCCATTTTTGATCAAAGATCGTTTGAATATTCAATGTGACCGCCTGCCTTTCTGATAGAGTGATGATAAAATCGTTCTGTTTTTAAACGCTTCATTTTTTCATAGCGGTTTAAAAGATGTTATACATCAATAAAAGCGAACGATAATGAATGATTATTTTAAAAATGTTAATGATTTTTCTGTTGCTCTTCATCCATTTCTAATGGTAGGATGTTGGTAAGTGATCTAGAGAATAAGTCACCCATTTTGATAGTATGTCCAATAAAGGTGAAGAATATGAGCGGATGATGGTATGGGGAGAGACCTAGCGGTTATTTTGCACTGACAGGCGCCGAAGGAGCAAGCTGAATTGGTTCAGTGAATCTCTCAGGCAAAAGTACTCTTACCGGACGCAACTCTGGAGAGTGTTTGCGCAGCGATTTTTAGCAAACCACCAAAGGGGAAAACGCACAATGATGTTGTGCTGTAAACTTTCAGGTGCAAGGACAGAGACTTCTTTTTGATAAAAGGGAGCGCTCTGTCCTTTTTTGCTGTGATTTTTTTCTGAAAATTCAGCTTGTGATGTGCACTGTAAGAAAAAAGGGGGAAACGATTGATGTTGAAACGAACACCGCTTTTTCATGCGTATGAAACGTTTGGCGCAAAAACCATTGACTTCGGGGGCTGGGAATTACCTGTCCAATTTTCTTCCATTAAAGAAGAACATGAAGCTGTTCGAACAAAAGCAGGGCTGTTTGACGTGTCTCACATGGGTGAGGTGGAAGTCACAGGTCAGGGAGCCCTTCCTTTTTTACAAAGGTTATTAACCAATGATCTGTCAAAGCTGACAGACGGTAAGGCACTATATACAGCCATGTGTTATGAGGATGGCGGAACGGTGGATGATCTGCTTGTCTACCAAAAAGAAAAGAACAACTATTTGCTTGTGATCAATGCTTCAAATATTGAAAAAGATGTGGATTGGCTGTTGAAACATCAAGGTGAGGAAGACGTTTCGATTAAAAATGTCTCTGATCAAACTGCCTTGTTAGCCCTTCAAGGACCTCTTGCTGCTGACATCATCAAAGATATTGCGGATGAAGAGGTAACGTCATTGAAGCCATTTACGTTTTTATCAAAAGCAATCATTGCGCAAAAAGAGGTACTTGTCTCAAGAACCGGCTACACAGGAGAAGATGGCTTTGAAATCTACTGCCAGTCAGAAGATGCTGTTCACCTTTGGACCGCTTTATTAGAAGCCGGACAGCCGAAAGGATTGATTCCATGTGGGCTCGGTGCACGTGACACCTTAAGATTTGAAGCAAGACTTCCGCTTTATGGCCAAGAGCTCACGAAGGATATTTCTCCTTTAGAAGGCGGCATTGGTTTTGCTGTTAAAACGGATAAAGAAGCAGATTTTATCGGAAAAGATGCACTTAAAAAACAAAAAGAAGAAGGACCAAAGCGAAAGCTTGTCGGGATTGAAATGATAGATAAGGGGATTCCGCGGACAGACTATCCAGTCTTCTCAGGAGATAAGCAGATTGGTTTAGTCACAACCGGTACACAATCTCCAACATTAAAGAAAAATATTGGGCTTGCCTTGATTGAAACATCAGAGGCGCAGCTTGGGACAGAAGTGGAAGTGCAAGTTCGCAAAAAACGTCTAAAAGCCAAAATTGTCGCCACACCATTTTATAAAAGAGCCAAATAACGAGGAGGAATAGAGGATGAAGCACAGGTATTTGCCGCAAACAGAGCAAGATCAAAAAGAAATGCTGGATGTCATCGGTGTTCAGTCAATTGATGAGCTTTTCTCAGATATCCCAGAGAAAGTCAGATTCAAAGGTGCGTACAACATCAAAGAAGCCGCATCTGAAACAGAGCTAGTGCGGGAATTGTCTCGTCTTGCTGCAAAAAATAAAGATACAGTGGCCTATGCCTCGTTTTTAGGTGCTGGTGTGTATGATCATTACCAGCCTGTGATTGTCGATCATGTGATTTCACGTTCTGAATTTTATACAGCGTACACACCTTATCAGCCTGAAATTTCTCAAGGTGAATTGCAGGCAATTTTTGAATTCCAAACAATGATTGCTGAGCTGACCGGTATGGATCTTGCCAACTCCTCGATGTATGATGGCGGAACGGCATTAGCTGAAGCGGCGATGCTGGCAGCAGGACATACAAAAAAGAAAAAGATTGTGGTTTCTGAGACGGTTCATCCTGAATCAAGAGCGGTGCTGAAAACATATGCGAAAGGTCAGCATATTGAAGTCGTCGAGGTACCTGCGCGAAAAGGTCAGACCGATCTAGCTGCATTAGAAGAAGCCGTCTGCGACGAAACAGCAGCGGTCCTTGTACAATACCCAAACTTCTTCGGTGTTGTTGAACCGTTAAAAGACATTGAACCGATTGCACATAAAGGGAAAAGTTTATTCATCGTCTCAAGCAACCCGCTTGCACTTGGTTTATTGACACCACCAGGAAAGCTTGGGGCAGATATTGTCGTTGGTGATGCGCAGCCATTTGGCATTCCAGCTGCATTTGGCGGACCTCATTGTGGATATTTCGCTGTGACGAAAAAATTAATGCGGAAAGTACCGGGGCGTTTAGTCGGGCAAACAGAAGACGAGAACGGTGTGCGAGGATTTGTGCTGACCCTTCAAGCGCGCGAGCAGCATATCCGAAGAGACAAAGCGACTTCAAATATTTGTTCAAACCAAGCATTAAATGCTTTAGCCGCTTCTGTTGCGATGACGGCGCTTGGGAAAACAGGTATCAAAGACATTGCCTATCAAAACGTACAAAAGGCCCATTATGCCAAGACGCAGGCAGAAAAACATGGATTACAGGCTGAAATAGAGGGCGCTCATTTTAATGAATTTGTGTTGAAACTGAATGAACCTGTGAAAGAAGCGAATGAGCGATTGCTTGAAAAAGGAATCATCGGTGGATATGACTTGGGACGGGATTATCCAGAGCTTCAGCAGCATATGCTCGTCGCTGTGACAGAACTAAGAACAAAAGAAGAAATTGATACGTTCATCAAGGAATTGGGGGATCGTCATGAATAAACAAGATCAGCCGCTTATTTTTGAATTATCCAAAGAAGGAAGAATTGGTTACAGCCTGCCTGATTTAGACGTACCTGAGGAGAAGCTCCCAGATTTATTTGATGAAGCGTATATCCGCCATGAAGATGCGGGGCTGCCAGAGGTTTCTGAACTGGATATTATGCGTCACTACACAGCATTATCTAGGCGTAATCACGGGGTCGATTCTGGCTTTTATCCTCTAGGCTCTTGTACGATGAAATATAATCCAAAGATTAACGAAAAGGTGGCACGTCTTGCAGGCTTCTCGCATGTGCATCCACTTCAAGAGGCAGACACTGTGCAAGGTGCATTAGAGTTACTTTATGATTTAGGTGACCATTTAGAAGAAATTACAGGAATGGACGCCGTGACATTACAGCCTGCGGCAGGAGCACATGGCGAATGGACGGGGCTCATGATGATTCGTGCATACCATGAAGCAAGAGGAGATCATAAACGAACAAAAGTCATCGTGCCTGATTCTGCTCATGGAACAAATCCCGCATCTGCAACAGTAGCTGGATTTGAAACGATTACGGTGGCATCTAATGAACATGGGCTTGTCGATTTAGACGACCTGCGCCGTGTTGTCAATGAAGAAACGGCGGCTCTCATGCTCACAAATCCAAATACACTTGGCCTTTTTGAAGAAAATATTTTAGAAATGGCTGAAATCGTCCACGGAGCAGGTGGGAAGCTCTATTATGATGGAGCGAACTTAAATGCCGTATTAAGCAGAGCAAGACCGGGGGATATGGGATTTGATGTGGTTCACTTAAATCTTCATAAAACCTTTACAGGTCCACACGGAGGAGGAGGCCCTGGTTCAGGTCCAGTGGGTGTGAAAAAGGATTTGATTCCATATTTGCCAAAGCCAGTGCTTGTGAAGAAAGAAGATGGTTATTTCTTTGATTACGATCGTCCAGATTCCATCGGCCGTGTGAAACCGTTCTATGGGAACTTTGGTATCAATGTCAGAGCGTATGCGTATATCCGCTCTATGGGGCCAGACGGCTTAAAGGCTGTAACTGATCATGCGGTGTTGAATGCAAACTATATGATGCGCCGCTTATGTGCTCATTATGATTTGCCATTTGATCGCCACTGTAAGCATGAATTTGTCCTTTCAGGTAAACGCCAAAAGAAACTAGGTGTGCGGACACTTGATATTGCCAAACGATTACTTGATTTTGGCTATCATCCGCCAACAATTTACTTCCCGCTAAATGTAGAGGAATGTATCATGATTGAACCAACTGAAACAGAATCAAAAGAAACCCTTGATGCATTTATTGAAGCGATGATTCAAATCGCAAAAGAAGCGGAAGAGAACCCAGAAATCGTACAGGAAGCACCACATACAACCGTTGTGAAACGAATGGATGAAACAAAGGCAGCACGGAATCCAGTGCTAGTTTTTGAAAGAAAATAAAAAGACTCATGGGGGCAATAGCTCCCAGAGTCTTTTTTGTTAGTTCTTTGTTTTAATGCGGCCGCCCCATTTTTTAAAGCCGCCCTTTAAATTATAAATCTCACGACAGCCATTTTTACGTAACGTTTGAGCAGCTTTTCCGCTTCTCAAATTATTTTGGCAATAGAGATAAACAGGCTTGTCAGGGCGTATTTCATTTTTGCGCTGCTTTAATTGTGAAAGGGGAATGTTTCTTGCGCCTAAAATATGTCCGCCTTCAAACTCATTTGGTTCTCTCACATCAATGAGTTGGGCTTTGCGGTAACCTTTGATAAATTCTGCTTCCGTCAGCGTTTTCATTATGCGCTGCTGATAAATGTAACTGCCGATGGAATAAAGAACGAAAAGTCCACAAAGTGAGAGGACGATATAGTTGAATATTGGCAATACGACTCGACTCCTTCTTGAGCATCAGCACAGTCACCTGTCTGATGGTACGTTTTAGACAAATACTATTATAGTAAAGCAAAAGAAACTTGTCATCATAAATGGTAAGAATTATTTTCAATTCCTTCCCTATTTGATAGACTGATGAAGAGAGAAAATCGGTGGTCACCACCGTCATCTAACATTGACTACGTAAAAGAGAAGGGATTTTATATGCAAAAAGAGAAATGGTGTTTCATTGATACAGGAAACCAAGACCCTGCCTTTAACATGGCAATGGACGAAGCCTTGCTTTATTGGCATAGCGAGAAGCTGATCCCGCCTGTGATCCGTTTTTATGGTTGGAATCCAGCGACATTATCTGTTGGATATTTTCAACATGTTGAAAAAGAAATCAACATGGAAGCGGTTGAGCGCTATGGTCTTGGATTTGTTCGCAGGCCTACAGGAGGCCGCGGCGTTCTTCATGATCAGGAATTGACCTACAGTGTCATCGTGTCAGAAGAGCACCCAGAGATGCCGGCGACGGTGACAGAGGCATACCGCGTCATTTCAGAAGGGATTTTAGAGGGCTTTAAAGAACTGGGACTCGATGCGTATTTTGCCATTCCTCGTACAGAAAAAGAAAAAGAAAGCTTAAAAAATCCAAGATCGTCTGTATGTTTTGATGCGCCTTCATGGTACGAGCTTGTTGTAGAAGGCAGAAAAGTAGCAGGCAGTGCGCAAACAAGGCAAAAAGGTGTGATCCTCCAGCATGGCTCGATTTTAATTGATCTTGATGAGGATAAATTGTTTGATTTATTTCTGTATCCAAACGATCGGGTGAGAGAGCGGATGCAGCGCAGCTTTAAAAACAAAGCGGTGGCGATCAATGAAATTTCAGATCGAACATGTACGATAGACGATGCGCGTGTTGCATTTAAACGAGGGTTTGAAAAAGGATTAAATATCGAGCTTGTGCCTTATGAGCTAACAGATGAAGAGTTGGCATTTGTTCATCACCTCGCCAAAACGAAATACGCCACAGATGATTGGAATTACAAGCGTTAAGACGAAGGACTCTTCTTGTTTTTTAATGGGCGATGGTGTAGAATTGTTATGATTATTAAGTAAAGGTGCATTTTGGAGGGGTTTTATGACTACACCTAGTATGGAAGATTATATTGAACAAATTTATATGCTGATAGAAGAAAAAGGATATGCAAGAGTATCTGATATTGCAGAAGCCCTCGCTGTCCATCCCTCCTCTGTAACAAAAATGGTTCAGAAGCTAGATAAAGATGAATACCTCATTTATGAGAAATATCGTGGTCTAATTTTAACCCCGAAAGGCAAAAAAATTGGAAAACGTCTCGTATACAGACATGAACTGCTAGAGCAATTTTTAAGAATCATTGGTGTAGATGAAGAGAAAATTTATGATGATGTAGAAGGTATTGAGCATCATCTCAGCTGGAACAGCATTGACCGCATCGGCGACCTCGTCCAATTCTTTGAAGAAAACGATGAGCGATCCGTTCAGCTGAAAGCGATTCAAAAGAAAAACGAACAAACAAATCAAGAATCTTAAGAAAAAGGACACCTGTCGAAGGGTGTCCTTTTTGAATATAGTTCTAATGAAAGGCAAATGCTCCTACACTATTAATAGTGTGACAGAAAAGGGGGCTCCTTGATGAAGATAGATGGTGTGTTCTCAGGTGGAGGCATTAAGGGTGCAGCACTTGCAGGCGCCTATGAAGCGCTTGAAGCAAGAGGATTTCAATTTGTCCGTCTCGCTGGAACGAGTGCGGGAGCGATCATTGCTTCACTCATCGCAGCGGGTTTTACGAGTCAGGAGATTCGGGAGCTGTTAGACGAAATGGATGAGCATCAATTGCTTGATCGAAGGTGTCAATTCATCCCGTTTAAAATGCTCAGGTGGGTGTCTATTTATTGGCGTCTTGGCCTTTACAAAGGTGACCGTCTAGAAAAATGGCTGACAGACGTGTTAAAACGAAAAGGCGTCACCGTATTCGGGGATCTGAAAAAAGATACGCTCAAAATCGTCGCTTCTGATTTAACAAATGGCAAAATCCTCGTCCTTCCAGATGACCTTCCTTCCTATGGGTTAAATCCAGAACGGTTTTCTGTTGCCAGAGCCATTCGGATGAGCTGCAGTCTGCCGTATTTTTTCGAACCTGTCAAACTGAGGTCTTCAAAAGGAATTTGTACCATAGTGGATGGCGGCGTGCTCAGCAACTTTCCGATTTGGCTTTTTGCTGAAGAGAAAAAAAGACCGTTTGTCGGTGTCACATTAACCCCAAACGAAAAAGAACGCCCTCAACATTCCATCCGCAATGCGTTTGAATTGTTTGGCGCTCTATTTGAAACGATGCGTGGTGCTCATGACGAAAGACATATTGCCACAAAACACGAACGTCATATTATTTTTATTCCTGTAGAACACGTCATTGCCACTGATTTTCAGCTGATGACAGAAAAGAAAAAGGCGCTCGTCGATCTAGGCAGACAGAAGGCCGAGCAATTTTTAAAGAGCTGGACATTTTAAAATAAGGCGCGATTTTTCTTTTTGTTTTTCTTACCTTCAATGACTGTCAAATGTGTTTGGCTTTTCTTTTTGAGAAGGACGGGCTTCGACTTGTGGTCAGTCGGCACGCTTCGCAAATGAGTGACCCGGTTTTTCATCTGGCTTTTCGTTTTTGGTTTAGGCTGCTGGTAGCGACGTTTTGATTGTTTGACTGCTTTACGATAAAGATTTCCTTCTGTTCCAGTTCTTCGATTCATCAGCCATCTAAATAAGAAAAATAGAACCGCTCCAACGATCACAACTGATAGCAGCATTGTAAAGAGTCTGCTTGGATTCGTTGTGAGTAAATACACAAATCCCAAAACACCTAAAGCGAAAATAATGGTAAAAGCAGGATGTACTCGGCGATTCATAACTGTCCACCTCCGAAAGAATTTACCGGATTTATAAACTAGATCACTTGATGAGCAGAATCTGATGCTTGTTTCGCAGATGCTTCCTCTAAACGAAGAAGTTCATTAAAACTTGCAATGGCTACCTCGACTTGATCATCAGAGGGTTCTTTTGTTGTGAGCAATTGCAGCCAAAGGCCAGGATAGCCAAGCACTTTAAGCACTGGCACGTCACGGAGTTTGTTTGTGAGCTGAAGCACTTCAAATGAAATGCCCAGAACAACCGGAATAAGCGCCAAGCGATTCAGAACTCTCACCCATAAAGGATCTGTCGGTACGAGTAAATAGACGAACATGCCGACAATGACAGTGAATAAAATAAAGCTGCTGCCGCATCGATAATGCAGGCGAGATTGGCTTTGGACATTTTCCACTGTGATGTCAAGATTCTGTTCATAGCAGTTTATGACTTTATGTTCTGCCCCATGATATTGAAATACCCTTTTAATTAAAGGGGTCATGGAAATAAAGTAAATATAGCCTAATAACAGGATCAATTTAAAGAATGTTTCCACTGCAATTTGTGCGAAGTTTCCAGAAAACACCGGACGCACAAGTTCAGCTAAAAAGACAGGCACTAAAGTAAAGACAAATTTACTAAAAAGAAGAGAGAGAACTCCGATCACAGCAATGCCAAAGATCATTGATAATTTCGAGCTTTTTTGTTCTTTTTCAAGAGAATGATCTTCAGAAGGATCTAAGTCATAGCGCTCGCTGGAGAAGTTTAAGTGCTTACTGCCGTTTGCGCTTGCTTCAACAAGTGCAGCAACACCCCTGACAAAAGGGATTTTCTTAAGAAAGGCGGTTCGTTTATTGGAGGTCCGGGGAAGCTTTAAAAACTCAATCGACTCATCCTTACGCCGAATCGCTGTCACATAGTTCATTTTACCTCCGAACATGACACCTTCCACAACTGCCTGCCCTCCATATGCTGGAGGTTTTGTTTGATTGGACATATTTCATCAACCTGCCTGTTTCCTGTAATTTACATGCATTTCCTTATACCTTTATTGTACAGGAAAAGAGGGGAAATCACTAGCTCACAGGTCGATTATCTACTAGAATTCTATCTACCTCTTTTTAGCCAGTATACCCTGTTATAAAAATTTTACACTCTCGCACGGAAATCCTTTTTTTTCATGACATTTTGGACATACTACTTGCTGGAGGTGTTCATATGAAACGTGATGAAAAGAAAAACCAAGAAGAAAAAAATCAATCAGTACAAACGTCTTCAATGGTGGCAAGGGCAGCAGCTACAGGTTTTGTTGGCGGAGTTTTTTGGGGCTTTATCGGATTTCTGACCCATATGTTTCATTTTTCAGAGGTGAGTCCAAATATGCTGTTGCAGCCATTTGTGCTTGGTGAATGGAAAAAAGGCGGACTTGGTACATTTATGAGTATTGTTCTTTTAGGGATTTTATCTATTGGGGCAGCCTTTATTTATTATGGTCTGCTCAAACGGATCAAAGGTTTTTGGATGGGACTGATTTATGGAGGGGTTTTGTGGCTACTTGTTTTTTATGTATTTAATCCTATATTCCCCGATGTGAAGCAAGTGCAAGATTTGCAGCAAAGCACCATTGTGACGACATTTTGCCTATATATTTTATATGGCATGTTTGTCGGATACAGTATTTCATTTGAATACAATGAATTAACGAGTCAGAAGCTTGCAAGGGCACTCGGGAAAAAGACAGAATAAAGTGTAAATCCACCATTCATATGATAAAATTATTTTTGGAAACGAAAGGTTTCTAAGGAAAAAGAAATAGACATCGATATAGAGTGAATTAGGGTGAAGGAGTGGTCATATGCCTCATTTTCTAGTGCTGAATGGGCCCAACTTAAATAGGCTCGGCAAGAGAGAGCCAGGAGTTTATGGAAGTAAAACATTAACAGATTTAGAAACGGATTTGTTTCAGTTTGCAGAAAGAGCAAATATTCAATTGACGTTCTTTCAATCGAATCACGAGGGAGATTTGGTCGATGCGCTCCATGAAGCAGAAGATCAGTACGATGGCGTCGTGTTTAACCCGGGTGCTTTTACCCACTATAGCTATGCACTGAGAGATGCCATTGCAAGTATTACGTTACCTGTCATCGAAGTACATATCACAAATGTTCATAAGAGAGAGGAATTCCGCCATCATTCGGTTCTTGCTCCAGTATGCCAAGGTCAAATCGTTGGACTTGGTTTAGAAGGATATAAATTGGCGATTCGTTATTTAGACAGTGAAGGGGGAGCAGTATCATGAAACTTGAAAAACTAAGAAAACTTTTAGCCGAATTAGACATAGATGGTTTAGTGATTACGAGCAGCTTTAATTTACATTATATGACGAGTTTTACTGGATCAGCCGGTCTTGCCATCGTTTCAAAGGATCGAGCCGCCTTTATTACGGATTTTCGTTACACAGAGCAAGCCAAGGATCAAGTAAAGGGCTATGACATCATTGAACATAAAGGAAACATTGTGGAAACTGCTGTCCAAACGGCAAACGAACTTGGGGTGAAACGTCTTGGTTTTGAACAAAACCATATGACATTTGCCACATACCAGCAGTACTCGGGGAAAGCAAGCGGTATCGAGCTTGTTCCAGTCTCAGAATCAGTTGAAAAGTTGCGCTTGATTAAGTCTAATGAAGAGATTAAGATATTAGAGGAAGCTGCGAAGATTGCAGATCATGCCTTTGATCATATTCTCACGTACATCAAGCCGGGCCTGACAGAAATTGCGGTCATGAACGAGCTTGAATTTTTCATGAGAAAAGAAGGGGCAGAAGGATCTTCATTCGATATGATTGTTGCCTCTGGCGTTCGTTCAAGCCTGCCACACGGGAGAGCGAGCGAAAAGGTGATTGAATCTGGCGACTTGGTGACACTGGATTTCGGTGCCTATTATAAAGGCTATTGTTCAGACATGACAAGAACCATTGCTGTAGGAACACCAAGCGACAAATTAAAGGAAATTTATCATATCGTATTAGAAGCAGAAAACGCTGGTGTGGATAAAATCAAGCCAGGCTTAACAGGAAAAGAAGCTGATCGCATCACACGAGACATCATTGAAAAGTATGGCTACGGTCAATACTTCGGGCATTCGACTGGACATGGGCTTGGTATGGAAGTACATGAAGCACCTGGCCTTTCCTCACGCTCAGATGTCGTGTTAGAAGAGGGAATGGTTGTGACAGTTGAACCAGGCATTTACTTGCCGGATGTCGGCGGCGTGAGAATTGAGGATGATATTGTCCTGACAGCTGACGGCAATAAACGATTGACCCACTCACCGAAAGAACTTATCATATTATGATGGTGAAATGTAGGAGGATGACAAAATGATTTCAGTAAACGATTTTCGTACAGGCCTGACAATTGAAGTGGACGGCGGTATTTGGCGTGTAGTGGATTTCCAACACGTAAAACCAGGAAAAGGCGCAGCGTTTGTCCGTTCGAAACTGCGTAACCTGCGTACAGGTGCGATTCAAGAGAAAACATTCCGTGCAGGTGAAAAAGTAGCGAAAGCTCAAATTGAAACAAAAACAATGCAATATTTATATGCAAATGGCGATCAGCATGTATTCATGGATACAAGTTCATACGAACAACTTGAACTAAGCGAAGCGCAAATCAAAGATGAGCTGAAATATTTGCTTGAAAATATGTCGGTTCAAATCGTCATGTACGGCGATGAAACACTTGGAGTAGAACTTCCAAACACTGTAGAACTAGAAGTAGTAGAAACAGAGCCTGGTATTAAAGGTGATACGACATCAGGTGGATCAAAACCTGCAAAAACAGAAACTGGTTTAATCGTGAACGTTCCTTTCTTTGTGAACCAAGGAGATAAACTAGTGATCAATACATCTGACGGTTCATACGTTTCAAGAGCGTAATGAACGGAGATAGACTGTAAACCTCGTGTTTACAGTCTTTTTTTATTTGAAAAATAGCACGCCTCGTTATGACACCCCTTACTCTATTCTCTCATCCATCTCTCTTCCTTTTGAAAAACAAGACTACTTCTAGCTAGTGAAGCATATAGTGTAAAAAAAGCTGGAGGTTCTATATGAAACAATTTCTCCCGGGTATACACCCATCAGTTGCTGCCATGGCAGGGATGAGGTTTTTATCTGCCACGATTGAACTGACGGCCGCCATCCTCATTTTAGTGACAAATGATGTGCGTAAAGCGGTTGTCATCAATAGTATATTAGCGATCATCGGGCCGCTCATTTTTATTATCACGATGACGATTGGAATCTACCAAATTGCAGGGCAGTTATCCTATGCGAAGCTTGTGTTTATTTTCATTGGTGTCGTATTTATTCTTGTTGGAATTTATAAGTGAAATGGCTTGGCATAATTAACGGCATGCATCATACATTTTAGAGAAGAAAAAAAGGAGGGGAATTCGTTGCGGAGTTTGTTGGATATTCTCCCGCACTCAATTGGACAAGAACTCAGCATGTTAAAAGAAGCAGAGTGGGCGCAAATAGAAGAAATCCGCATTCGCACCGATCGCCCAATTGAGCTGATGCAAGGAGGAAAACCCCGCTTTCTTTCCTATCATACAACAGGTGAAGATGCGGCTCAGCTATTAGGCAGGCTCAGTAATTACAGCATGTACACACTTGAGGAAGAGTTAAAACAGGGCTATATCACCATATCTGGCGGACATCGGGTTGGGCTTGCTGGAAAGGTCATCGTCGAAAATGGATTCGTCAAAGGCTTAAGAGATATTTCTTCATTTAATATTCGCATCGCAAAAGAGAAGATCGGAATTGCTCTGCCGTTTCTCCCTTATTTATATGAAAAACATTGGTGTAACACACTGATTATAGGTCCGCCGCAAACCGGGAAAACGACATTGCTGCGTGATCTAGCACGTCTTGTCAGTACAGGAACAACAGCCATTTCTCCTAGAAAAACAGGGATTGTAGATGAACGCTCTGAAATCGCAGGTTGTATAAGAGGAGTGCCGCAGCATTCTTTTGGGCACCGGATTGATGTACTTGATGCGTGTCCAAAGGCTGAAGGGTTAATGATGATGATCAGATCCATGAGCCCAGAAGTCATCATTGTCGATGAAATCGGAAAAAGTGAAGATGTACAGGCACTGCTAGAAGCAATCCATGCTGGAGTCACCATTATCGTCTCAGCTCATGGGTATTCTCTTGAAGACTTATCTAAACGGCCATCATTTGAACCGTTATGGCAGCTTCGTGTGTTTGATCGATATGTGGAATTAAATAGAGAAAAAGGGCCTGGCACGATCGGACGGATATTTGACCAAGAGGGACAAGAGCTGAAGCGGAGGCGGGGAGTGGACGTATGTTAAAGCTTATTGGTGCTATTTTCATTGTTGCGGCTACGACATGGGGAGGATTCGAGTTTGCGAAGCGGTACAGTGATCGGCCAAAGCAAATCCGCCAGCTCCGGTTTGCACTCCAATCTCTTGAAGCTGAAATTATGTATGGTCAAACACCTTTAGCTAGAGCCGCTGACCAAATTGCGTCCCAAGTAGGACCGCCTGTGAATCGGCTATTTGAACAATTTGCAGAAAAACTCAACGTCGGAACTTTTTCTGCGAGGCATGCATGGAATGAAAGTCTAGAGGATGTATGGAAAAAAACCGTATTAAAAAAAGGCGAATATGAGGCGCTGAAGCACTTTGGAGAAACCCTTGGTCAGCATGATGTGACGGCTCAGCAAAAATATATCAAGCTAGCTTTAGGCCATTTGGAATCAGAGGAAAAAGAAGCTGAAGTTGCCCAAGCGAAAAATGAAAAAATGGTGAGAAGTCTTGGTTTTCTAAGTGGGTTACTACTGATTCTGTTATTGATGTGAGAGGAAGGGAGTCGAGAGCATGGGCGTTGATGTAAACGTCATTTTCCAAATTGCGGGAGTGGGTATCGTCGTGGCTTTTCTCCATACGATTTTAGATCAAATGGGGAAAAAAGAGTACGCACAGTGGGTCACACTGCTTGGATTTATCTACATTTTATTTATGGTTGCTACCATTGTGGATGATTTGTTTAAGAAGATTAAAGCCGTATTTCTATTTCAAGGATAGGGGAGGGCTTACAAATCGAAATTATTCAAATTGTTGGACTTGGTTTAATCGCTACTTTTCTAGCATTAATTGTCAAAGAACAAAAGCCAACCTTCGCCTTTATGCTTGTTGTGTTTACTGGGTGTGTCATTTTCCTTTATCTAATCGATCAAATCTATGCCATTATCTCCATGATTGAAAAAATTGCAGCAAGCGCAGGCGTCAATATGAAATACGTTGAAACCATTTTGAAAATCATTGGCATTGCCTATATTGCAGAATTTGGTGCCCAGCTCACAAAGGATGCGGGACAAGGCGCCATCGCTTCAAAAATAGAGCTTGGCGGCAAAATTCTTATTTTGGTCATGGCGGTACCGATTTTAACGGTCATCATTGAGACGATCCTAGGTATGATCCCGTCCTTGACTTGATGGAAAAGAGGTGATGATGATGAAACGGGTGACAGCTGTGCTAGGGTTTATGATGTTCTTTTGGATGATCGTTCCGTATGCAGGTGCAGAAGAAAGTGTGCCTTTATCAAGTGAAGAACCGGTCGCAGAAGAAGTTGCGGGTGGACAGGCTGATGCCTTAGAGCTTCATTCTATCAGTGACTTTTGGGAAACGATATTGGACGAGTATGGCGGCTTTCTGCCTGAAAGCCAAAAAGGTACAGTGAAGGAAATGATCGATGGCGATAAAGAGCTGTCTCCCCAAACGTGGCTGAAGGCTTTTGTTCATTATCTGTTTCATGAGCTGATTGCCAATGGAAAGCTCTTAGGTACACTTATATTACTCACCATCTTTTGTTCGCTTTTGCAGCTTTTGCAAAATGCGTTTGAACAAAGCACTGTTAGTAAAGTTGCATACGCTCTTGTTTATATGGTGCTTATCATTATTGCATTAAACAGTTTTCATGTTGCGATCTCTTATGCAACAGAAGCCATTCAAACGATGACTAGTTTTATTCTTGCTCTTATTCCTCTTTTATTAGCACTTATTGCCTCATCAGGCGGGCTTGTCTCAGCCGGATTCTTTCATCCTGTGATTTTGTTTTTAATGAACACGAGCGGTGTTTTTATTCAATATGTCGTTCTTCCGCTCATCTTTTTATCAGCGATCTTGAGCATCGTCAGTACATTGACCGAACAATACAAAGTGACCCAGCTTGCCCAGCTGTTAAGAAATGTCGCCATTGGCGGGCTCGCTGTTTTTTTAACTGTATTCCTCGGCGTCATTTCTGTACAGGGGGCATCTGCTGCTATCACGGATGGCATCGCTCTTCGCACAGCCAAGTTTATTACCGGAAATTTCATCCCTGTCCTTGGCAGAATGTTTACTGATGCGACAGATACCGTTATCAGCGCTTCTGTGCTGCTGAAAAATACGGTTGGCCTTGTAGGTGTCGCCATTTTGATTTCAATTGCGGCTTTCCCTGCGATTAAAGTGCTGTCGCTCGCTCTCATTTATAAACTGGCCGCTGCGATTCTTCAGCCTTTAGGGGGCGGGCCGATTATAAGCTGCCTTGATGTCATTTCAAAAAGTGTTCTTTATATATTTGCTGCATTAGCTGTTGTATCGCTTATGTTCTTTTTAAGCATTACCGTTATCATCACAGCTGGCAACCTCACCATGATGATGAAGTAAGGAGGGGACACCATTTGAGTTTTCTCACAGAATGGATCACAAGTATTATCCTATTTATTTTATTTGCGATTGTGATTGATCTTTTGCTTCCCAATTCAAGCATGCAGAAGTATGCAAAAATGGTCGTCAGCTTATTGTTAATTGTCGTGATGCTTAATCCGATCTTTGCGTTATTCCGGGCAGATCCGGACGAAATTTTCTCAGAAATCATGAAAGGGAAGGACCAAGCGCAATCAGAAGAAATAAAAAATCAGATGAATTTAGAAAAAAAAGAAATACAAGCTTCACAGCGTGCATATATTTTAAAGCAAATGGCTGTCCAACTAGAAAAAAGCGCAAAGGAGCCACTGGAGAAGGAGAGCTATGAAATGAAACACGTAGAAGTGTTGGCAGATGAGGAGCACCTTGATCAGAATATGGAGGCAGATCAATTTCGCATCAAAGCAGTCCTTGTCCCGCTCACAGGTGATGCTGTAGAAACGGTGGCAAAGGTCGACATTGATCTCTCCAGGCAAAAGGAGGAAAGCGCCGGGGCGTTAGCAAAAGAGATGGCGAGGGTGAAAGAGACGCTTGCAGATGTTTGGAATACACGGCCTGAACACATTGCGCTCAACATTGAGGGAGGTGACGCAGCAGATCATGAATAACAAGGACTGGAGACAAAAACTGAAATCAATGTTCCAAGCACCTGAAAAAGGTGAAGGGAAACCAAAATTAACGAAGCACCATTACTTACTGCTTGTCTTCATCATCGGCGTGTCATTCATGTTAGTCAGTCAAATTTTGTCACCGCCATCAAGCAAACAAGAGGCTGCTGTTCCTGCGTCTAAAAAAACATCCTCAGAAGAGCAGGCGGTGTTCAAACCATCCTCTTCAGGTAAGTCAAACAACTCGATAGAGGATGTTGAACAAGAATACGAAAATCAGCTAAAAGAGATTTTAGAAACGATCATTGGTGTTGAGGATGTATCCATCGTGGTAAATGTAGACGCAACTTCTTTAAAAGTGTTTGAAAAAAACAAATCCAATAAAAGCACTACGACCGAGGAAACAGACAAAGAAGGCGGCGTGCGAAGTGTCACGGATCAAACAAAAGAAGAAGAGGTTGTCATTATTAAAAATGGCAATGAAGAAACACCTGTTGTTGTCCAAACGAAAAAGCCAGACATTCGAGGTGTCCTCGTTGTTGCTCAAGGAGTAGACAACGTTCAAATAAAGAAAACCATCATTGAAGCGGTTACACGAGTGCTTGATGTACCGAGCCATAGAGTGGCTGTTGCCCCTAAAAAAATCAAGGAGGATTCGGAATGATGTTAAAAAAACAAACGGTTTGGCTATTAACGATGCTAAGTTTAGTTGTCGTATTAAGTGTGTACTATATCATGTCTCCACAAGGTGAGAATGCTGTGACAGTAGAAGATACAAAATCAAAAGGAATGGAAGAGAAAAAGGCTGAGCCAGAAAAAGGGACTGATAAAGGAACCGAAAAGAACGCAGAAGAGAAATCAACTGACAAAGAAACCAATGCGAAACAAGAAGATGTTGAAACAAGTGGAGAAGAAGGAAAGGCTGTTTCAGAGCAGACCGACGATGAACTTTTCACAACCTACAGACTTGAACTGGAAGATAAGCGCAGCAAGCAGCGTGAAGAGTATAACGAAATCGTGTCTAGCGATGATGCAACAGCGCAAGAGAAAAGTGAAGCTTATGATCAAATGACAGCGCTTAGTGAGGCAGAAGGAACAGAGCGTCAGCTGGAGACATTAATCAAAACAAAAGGATATAAAGATGCGCTCGTCAGTGCAGAAGGAGATAAAGTAAACATCACGGTTCGTTCTGATAAAAAATCAAAGTCCCAAGCAGCAGATATTATTGATTTGGTCACAAAAGAAATGAGAGGGCTTGATAACGTAGCCGTCACTTTTGAGCCATCGAATCAATAAAAAATGCACAAGCGCCCTTTTCTGAAAAGGGCGTTTTTTCATGCGGGTTGACGCCCTTTTTCAGATGCTTGCGCGAGGTGTCTCATCACATTAATAGTTGAATTCAACGAAATCCTCCTGTAAGATGGTTATAGTATGTACTTTTAGTACTAGCCTATAAAAAAAGATAAATCCATACATAGGGGTGCAAATCCATGTTAAAAATTGAAGAGATTCATGAACTAATTAAATTAATTGACGAATCAACAATTGATGAATTTACGTACGAAAACGAAGGTGCAAAAATCAAGTTAAAGAAAAATAAAGAAGTCGTTCAGCAAGTTGCGGCACAAGCACCAGTGGCTCCTGTCCAAGCAGCTCCAGCTCAACAAGCTCCTAAAGCACAAGCTCCAGCTCAGACCGAAGCCCCTGCACAAGAGAAAGCCGCGTCTGAAAACCTGCATAAAATCACATCCCCAATGGTTGGCACATTTTACGCTTCTTCTTCACCAGAAGCAGATCCGTATGTGACAACAGGTTCTAAAGTGAAGGAAAACTCAGTTGTATGTATCGTTGAAGCGATGAAACTGTTTAATGAAATCGAAGCAGAAGTAAAAGGCGAAATCGTCGAAGTATTAGCTGAAAACGGTCAGCTTGTAGAATTCGGACAACCCCTCTTTCTAGTGAAAGCAGAGTAAGGAGTACGATCATGATTAAAAAGCTATTAATTGCAAACAGAGGAGAAATCGCAGTTAGAATCATCCGTGCTTGTAAAGAGCTTGGAATTGAAACAGTTGCGGTATTTTCTGAAGCGGATCGTGATGCGCTGCATGTTCAAATGGCTGATGAAGCATATTGCATCGGACCGACTGCTTCAAAAGATAGTTATTTAAATGTGACAAATATTGTCAGTGTGGCAAAGCTAACAGGTACAGATGCCATCCATCCAGGATATGGTTTCCTTGCTGAAAATGCAGACTTTGCAGAGCTTTGCGAGGAATGTAATGTCATCTTTGTTGGACCAACTGCGTCAGCAATTTCCAAAATGGGAACGAAAGATGTGGCAAGAGAAACAATGAAGCAAGCTGGTGTTCCAATTGTCCCTGGTTCTCAAGGAATCGTAAAAGATCTTGATGATGCTGTTTCAACAGCAGCTGGTATTGGGTATCCTGTCATTATTAAAGCAACTGCAGGCGGCGGTGGTAAAGGTATCCGTGTGGCTCGCACAGAAGAAGAGCTCATTAACGGTGTCACCATTACGCAGCAGGAAGCAGCACAAAACTTCGGGAACCCAGGTGTCTATTTGGAGAAATTCATTGAAGACTTTAGACACGTTGAAATTCAAGTCCTTGCTGATCAGCATGGAAATACCATTCACTTAGGTGAACGTGATTGTTCTATCCAAAGAAGAATGCAAAAGCTTCTGGAAGAAACGCCATCACCTGCACTAAATGCAGATATTCGTGAGCAAATGGGTGAAGCTGCCGTAAAAGCAGCCGAAGCTGTTGAATACACAGGTGCCGGAACGGTTGAATTCATTTACGATTATAATGAAGAGAAGTTTTACTTCATGGAAATGAATACACGTATCCAAGTAGAGCATCCTGTAACGGAAATGGTCACTGGTGTTGATTTGATCAAAGAACAGATCAAAGTAGCTTCAGGTGAAAAGCTTTCCTTTACGCAAGAGGATGTCGTATACGAAGGCTGGGCGATTGAATGTCGTATTAATGCAGAGAACCCTGAGAAAAACTTCATGCCTTCTGCTGGTGAAATTAAAATGTACCTTCCGCCAGGCGGTTTAGGAGTACGTATTGATTCTGCCGCTTATCCTGGTTATGTGATTCCGCCATATTACGATAGTATGATTGCGAAAGTGATCACATATGGTAAAACGAGAGAAGAAGCAATAGCAAGAATGAAACGTGCGCTTCAAGAATTCGTCATTGAAGGAGTCTACACAACGATTCCATTCCACCTCAGATTACTAGAGCACGAAACATTTGTGAGCGGTAATTTTAATACGAAGTTTTTAGAAACGTATCAAATTATGAAATAATAACAGCTTTCGGAGGTGAATGATCGTGTCAGAAAACAATTTGCTTGAAATGAACCTTGATGAAGATCAATTGGGAAAAGTGCAAATTGCGCCAGAAGTGATTGAAGTCATTGCTGGGATCGCTGCATCAGAGGTCGAAGGAATTGCGGAAATGCGCGGCAACTTCGCTGCTGATGTGGCAGAACGCTTTGGGAAGAAAAATCACCGTAAAGGTGTGAAAGTAGATGTCTCTGATGAAGGCATCACAATTGATGTGTATTGTGTGGTTGAATTTGGCCTATCCATTCCAAAGGTATCCACTGCTGTTCAAGAAAATATCCGTCAAACCCTTTTAAACATGACGGCCTTAACGATTAATGAAATCAACATTCATGTCGTCGGCATTCAATTTGATACAAAAACAGCTGAAGCTGAAGTTGATCAAGAAATGTAAAAAGGGTTGAAGTGAAACCAAGGAGGCATTGCCTCTTTGGTTTTTTAAAGCCCATTTTTAGGAAAATTCCACATGATGATTACGTCACGCATGGAGTGATTCGTTTTTCGTCAAAGCTCGCATGGATCTTGGTGCGACTACGGTCAAAATATGTTATGATCTCTGTATGGCTTAACGACAAGCGGATAAAGTGGTTAAAGGAGTAAATAATGAAAAGAAGAACTGCAAGAGAAAAGGCGCTACAAACATTATTTCAAATTGATGTCAGCAATATTGATCCGAAAGAGGCCATTACACATGCGCTGGATGAACAAGAATCAGATCCTTTTTTCGAGGAACTGGTTTTCGGTGTGCTCGAACAAAAGGACAAGCTCGATGACATGATTTCACAGCATCTTGTGAATTGGAAACTTGATCGTATTGCGAACGTAGACAGAGCCATTTTAAGGCTGTCTGTGTACGAAATGGTATATCAAGAAGATATCCCGGTGAGTGTTTCAATGAATGAAGCCATTGAACTGGCTAAATTGTTCGGTGACGATAAGGCGCCGAAATTTGTAAATGGTGTACTTTCAAACATTAAAAACGACCTAAAGCAGTAATAGGAGGATTCGACATGACAGCAACAATCATCGATGGGAAAGAAACAGCAAAAGAAAAGCGTGAACAATTAGCAAAAGAAGTAGAAGAGCTAAAACAAAAAGGAGTCACACCTGGTCTTGCCGTTATTCTAATCGGTGATGATCCGGCTTCACTTTCTTACGTACGCGGGAAGAAAAAAGCAGCCGAAGCCATGGGCATGCATTTCCAGCTTGATCATTTAGATGCTTCTTTAACAGAAGAGGAATTGCTAAAGATGATTGATCAGTACAATGCAGATGATCAATTCCACGGAATTCTTGTTCAGCTTCCACTGCCAAAACATATTTCTGAAAAAGCCGTCATTGAACGAATTTCACCAGAGAAAGACGTAGATGGTTTTCATCCGCTGAATATCGGGAAAATGCTACTTGGGGAAGACACATTCCTTCCTTGCACACCAGCAGGTATTGTTGAATTATTGAACAAAACAGGTGTGGATCTCTCTGGCAAAGAAGTGGTCGTTGTAGGACGAAGCAATATCGTCGGCAAACCAGTTGGACAATTGCTATTAAACGAAAATGCAACCGTCACCTACTGTCATTCAAGAACGGCGAGCATTTCAGAACATACGTTAAAAGCGGACATTTTAGTTGTTGCCGTCGGTCGAGCAAACTTTATTAAAGCTGACCAAATTAAAGAAGGCGCGATTGTCATTGATGTAGGAGTCAATCGTCTAGAAACAGGGAAACTTGTAGGGGACGTTGACTTTGAAGCAGCAAAAGAAAAAGCTTCTTACATCACACCAGTCCCTGGCGGAGTGGGTCCAATGACAATTACGATGCTTGCACACAATACGGTTAAATCAGCAAAACGTACATTATCATAAGCTTGATCCATTCATCCACCTGCGTGCTGCCGGTGGATGAATGTGCGTTTTTGAAGAGGAGGAATACGTCATGAGTGAAAAAGCCTTTGTGACGGTCACAGCCCTTACAAAATACATAAAAAGAAAATTTGATGTTGACCCTCATTTAGAAGATATTTGGATCAAAGGTGAGTTATCAAATGTGAAGATTCATTCAAGAGGTCATGTTTATTTCACCTTAAAGGACGAAAATGCACGTATGCAAGCTGTTATGTTCCAGCGCTCCGCGTCCAAGCTGCCTTTTTCACCAAAGAGCGGAATGAAAGTGTTCGTACGTGGCGGAATTCAAGTCTACGAACCGAGCGGAAGCTATCAATTATATGCAAAAGAAATGCAGCCTGATGGTGTTGGTGCTCTTCATCTTGCCTATGAAGAGCTGAAGAAGAAACTAGCAAGTGAAGGCTTATTTGATGAGCGCTATAAAAAAACAATTCCTGAATTTCCAGAGGTTGTTGGTGTCATTACATCCCCAACAGGAGCAGCTGTTCGAGATGTCATTACCACGATCAATCGGCGCTATCAGCAGGCCAAGATCATTGTGCTTCCGGCATTAGTCCAAGGAGAAAATGCTCCGCGTTCGATTGTGGAACGGATTAAAGAAGCCAATGAAAAACAGCTTTGTGATGTCTTGATTGTCGGGAGAGGCGGAGGATCGATTGAAGAACTTTGGGCCTTTAATGAAGAAGCAGTCGCAAGAGCGATCTTCGCATCAGACATTCCAATCATTTCTGCAGTTGGGCACGAAACAGACTTTACCATTAGTGATTTCACTGCAGACATGAGAGCACCCACACCAACAGGAGCAGCAGAACTAGCTGTTCCAAGCACCGCTGATTTAATTGAACGAATCAAATCAATCGACATTCGGTTAACAAGAGCGGTGAAAAATCGAACGTCACAAGCAAAAGACCGTCTTGTGGCACTTCAATCCTCTTATGCTTTCCGTTTTCCAAAGCGATTACAAGAGCAAAAAGAGCAGCAATTTGATATGGTATTTGATCGTTTTCAAAAACAGCTGACAAGACAAATGGAACAAAAACGCAGTCAACTTGACCGCCAAACATATAGACTGAAGCCGCTTCATCCAAAAGAGCAGCTGCTTCAGGCGAAAAAACGTCACGCCAATGAAACAGAACAGCTCGTTCGGAGCATGAATGTGCAAATGAAAACAATTCATTCGCAGTTCCAATCGGTTCTTGGTAAACTAAATGCATTAAATCCACTTCAAGTCATGGAAAGAGGCTATAGTTTAGCCTATAAAGAAGATGAGCTCATTAAAAGTGTGAATCAAGTAGAAACGAAGGATCAACTGACGATTACAATGAAGGATGGACGTCTGATTTGTGAGGTTATTGAGAAGGAGGGCAATCATCATGACAGAATCAAATAAACAAAAAGAAGAACAAATGACATTTGAAGAGGCCATGAAAGGACTTGAAGAGATTGTGGGAAAGCTCGAAGAAGGCGATGTACCGCTAGAACAAGCTATCCACTATTTCCAAGAGGGTATGACGCTCTCAAAACTTTGCCATGAAAAATTACAGCATGTTGAAAAGCAAATGGATTTCATTTTAAAAGAGGACGGTGAACTGGCTCCTTTTTCTGTGAAGGAGGCAGATGCTGGTGACAAGTAACTTAAACGAATTTTTAACAACACGAAAACAAGCAATTGAAGACTATTTATTTACATATGTGCAGGAATTGTCTATTCCAGAAGAGCTGAAATCTTCTATGCTTTATTCTCTGAAAGCTGGCGGAAAAAGACTGCGTCCTGTGCTTGTTCTTGCTCTTTTAAATGCGTATGGGAAAAAGGAAGAAGATGGTATACCAGTAGGTTGTGCAGTGGAAATGATTCATACGTATTCCTTGATACATG
The DNA here is from genome assembly GCF_048270685.1 of Bacillus sp. AK25. NCBI lineage: Bacteria > Bacillati > Bacillota > Bacilli > Caryophanales > Bacillaceae > Bacillus > Bacillus sp. AK25. Next base: position 2,152,719 of record NZ_JBLUWC010000001.1, on the reverse strand, counting down.
ATGATCTTCCTTGTATGGACGATGATGATCTGCGCCGAGGAAAGCCGACCAACCATAAAGTATACGGCGAGGCAACAGCTGTTCTTGCAGGTGATGCGCTGCTCACTGAAAGCTTCCGTCTGATTACATCGCAATTATCTGACGATGTACCTGCTGATCAAAAGCTTCGAATCATCGATGAACTTGTTACATCAGCAGGTGCACTCGGAATGGTTGGCGGGCAATTTGATGATATGGAAGCAGAACAGAAACAAATCCCTCTTTCTGAATTAGAATCGATTCATGCCCGCAAAACAGGAAAGCTACTCACCTTTAGTGTGGTTGCTGGTGCGATACTGGCAGATGCATCTGATGATGAGATCGAAAAGCTGAGAGAATTCAGCTATCATATTGGCATTGCTTTTCAAATCCGTGATGATATTTTAGATCTTGAAGGCAGCGAAGAGAAAATAGGAAAGCGGATCGGCTCCGATACAGCAAATGAAAAGTCGACATATCCTTCTTTATTAACGCTTTCAGGAGCAAAAGAAAAGCTGGATGAACATATCACTCGTGCGAAAGAAATTGTCTCAAATCTTGAGTTGGAGCAAATATTGCTGCATGATTTATGCGATCTGATTGCCTCACGAGATCACTAAAAACAGCCTAGATTTGAGGGTCCTCGAGCAATTGTGGTAAACTGTAAACAGTTTATCATGATGAGACAACTCTTATTCCTGAATTGGTTTTCATAGGAATAAGGCATTATATATGTAGATAGAAATTTTGTTGAAAGCGAGTTGATCCTGATTGGATCTTTTATCAATAAAAAATCCAACGTTTCTAAAAGGAATGTCAAATGCAGAATTAGAGGAGCTGAGTGCGGACATTCGCACGTTTTTAATTGAGTCGTTAGCGAACTCTGGTGGGCACATTGGTCCAAACCTTGGTGTCGTTGAACTTACTGTTGCACTTCACAAAGTATTTGACAGCCCGAAAGACAAATTTCTTTGGGATGTTGGACATCAGTCTTACGTTCACAAGCTGTTAACTGGAAGAGGCGCCGAGTTTGATACACTTCGTCAGTATAAAGGGCTCTGCGGGTTCCCTAAACGAAATGAAAGTGAACATGATGTTTGGGAGACTGGACACAGTTCAACCTCATTATCTGGTGCAATGGGAATGGCGTCAGCGCGTGACATTAAAGGAACAGATGAATACATTCTCCCGATTATCGGCGATGGTGCACTAACCGGCGGTATGGCGTTAGAAGCACTGAACCATATCGGGGATGAAAAAAAAGACATGATTGTGATCTTAAACGACAATGAAATGAGTATTGCGCCAAACGTTGGTGCGATCCATACAATGCTTGGCAGACTACGTACAGCTGGTAAATACCAATGGGTGAAGGATGAGCTTGAATACTTATTCAAGCGTATCCCAGCAGTAGGCGGGAAGCTTGCTGCAACAGCAGAACGTATCAAGGACAGTCTGAAATATTTGCTTGTCTCTGGTATGTTCTTTGAGGAAATGGGCTTTACTTACTTAGGACCAGTAGATGGACATTCCTATGAAGATTTGTTTGAGAATCTTGAGTACGCAAAGAAAACAAAAGGCCCGGTTCTCCTTCATGTCATCACGAAAAAAGGAAAAGGCTATAAGCCGGCCGAATCTGATAAGATCGGCACATGGCACGGAACAGGCCCATACAAAATTGACACAGGTGACTTTGTAAAGCCGACAGCAGCTGCACCGTCATGGAGTGGTCTCGTCAGTGAAACCGTCAGAAAGCTGGCACGGGAAGATGAGCGGATTGTCGCAATTACACCTGCAATGCCCGTTGGCTCAAAGCTTGAAGGATTTGCAAAAGAATTCCCTGAGCGAATGTTTGATGTTGGAATTGCAGAGCAGCACGCTGCAACAATGGCAGCCGGACTTGCTACACAGGACATGAAGCCATTTTTAGCGATTTATTCAACATTCCTCCAAAGAGCCTATGATCAAGTGCTGCATGATATTTGCCGTCAAAATCTCAATGTGTTCATTGGAATTGACCGTGCAGGTCTTGTCGGTGCAGATGGAGAAACACATCAAGGTGTGTTTGACATTGCTTTCATGCGTCATATGCCGAATATGGTTCTCATGATGCCAAAGGATGAAAATGAAGGACAGCATATGGTCAACACAGCCATTCAATATGATGATGGTCCAATCGCCATGCGCTTCCCGCGTGGAAATGGACTAGGCGTCAAAATGGATGAACAGCTGAAAACCATCCCAATTGGTTCTTGGGAAGTTCTTCGTCCCGGGAAAGATGCTGTCATTTTAACATTCGGTACAACCATTAAAATGGCGCTGCAGGCAGCAGAAGAACTGCAAAAAGAAGGAAAATCAATTCGTGTTGTCAATGCACGTTTCATTAAGCCTCTTGATGAAGGCATGTTAAATGAGATACTGTCTGAAGGCTTGCCAATTTTAACAATAGAAGAAGCGGTGCTTCAAGGTGGATTTGGCAGCAGTGTATTAGAATATATTCACGACAAAAAAGCGTCTCATATAAAAGTAGAACGTATGGGAATTCCAGATGAATTTATTGAGCATGGAAGTGTCGATGCACTACTTGAGGAAATTGGACTGACGAAAACACAGGTTGCTGAAACATTACGTGACCTGCTTCCCGCAGCACCAAGAAAAGGAATTGGATCATGACATCAAAGAAAGAACGACTTGACGTTTTATTAGTCGAACAAGGACTAATGGAAACGAGAGAGAAAGCAAAACGCGCCATTATGGCAGGGATCGTTTACTCAAATGAAAACCGTTTGGATAAGCCAGGAGAAAAAATCGCTCGTGATACCCCGCTGACTGTGAAGGGGAATCCGCTCAAATATGTTAGCCGAGGTGGGCTAAAGCTCGAAAAGGCACTTCAGGAATTTGATTTAACCGTTGAAGGAAAGCTTTTAATTGATATTGGCTCATCAACAGGGGGATTTACAGATTGCGCACTCCAAAATGGGGCAGTCAAATCCTATGCTGTGGATGTTGGCTACAATCAGCTTGCGTGGAAATTACGACAGGATGATCGGGTGATCGTCATGGAACGCACCAACTTCCGCCATTCTGTTCCGGCAGATTTCACCGAAGGATTGCCAGAGGTTGCATCTATTGATGTATCATTTATCTCGCTCAAACTCATTCTTCCCGCATTAAAGCATATTCTTATCCCAGGCGGCGACTGTATTGCGCTAGTAAAGCCGCAGTTTGAAGCGGGCAGAGAGCTTGTTGGAAAAAAAGGAATTGTGCGAGAACCTTCTGTACACCTTAGTGTGCTAGAAGAAATGAATCAATTTGCTGCAAAAGAAGGCTATGATGTAAAGGATGTTTCGTTTTCACCCATTACAGGTGGAGATGGAAATATTGAATTTCTCCTCCACTTGGTCCTGCATTCTGATCAAGAAGAGAATACGGCACTTCCAGTATCTGAACTTGAAACAGTCGTCAAAGAAGCCCATGCCGTATTGAAAGAAAAGAAAAACAGTCCTGAGCCGGCTGACACATGAATTATTGAAACAAAAGGAATAATAGCTCGCTATTATTCCTTTTAGATTGTTGACAAAGGGCTAAAATGAACTTGATTTTAGCCCTTTGTCTTCTTTTCAGCGTGATAGAAAACCTTTGCAGTCTAGGAAGGACGAGCACTGGAGCGGAACGAATTTGTCATTCGTGAGCACCAGAGCGCAGGACTGACAAAGAAAGCGAGGGTTTGTCTACATGCTGAACGGAATAATAGCTCGCTATTATTCCTTTTTACATGGTCAAAAGATCAGAATTAACCGTTTCTCACGTAATGCTTGTTTTTTGAAGTGTGCATCATATAACATAGAACGTAAAGACAAACTGAGATTCTAACGCCTAGGGGGGTCAAAATGAACAAAGGTCAAAGACATATTAAGATTAGAGAAATTATCGCAAGCCAAGAAATCGAAACACAAGACGAATTAGTCGATATTTTGAAAGCGGATGGATATAACATCACACAGGCGACCGTATCAAGAGATATCAAAGAACTGCATTTAGTCAAAGTGCCAACAAATAATGGAACATATAAATACAGCCTTCCTGCAGATCAGCGGTTTAACCCGCTATCAAAATTAAAGCGTTCCTTAATGGACGCATTTATTAAAATGGATGCTGCCAGTCATTTAATCGTTCTAAAAACAATGCCTGGGAACGCTCAAGCCATCGGTGCTTTAATGGATAATTTAGATTGGGAAGAAATTATGGGAACCATTTGTGGGGATGATACCATCTTAATCATTTGCCGCACGCCAGATGATACGGATACCGTTTCGTCTAAAATTTTAGAACTTCTATAAAGAGATCAGGTTTACAAAAAGAGGTGTCAAATGAGTGTTAGCAGAACTAACCATTAAAAACTTTGCAATCATTGAGGAGTTAACGGTTTCGTTTGAAAAAGGACTCACAGTTCTAACAGGGGAAACAGGTGCCGGAAAATCAATCATGATTGACGCTGTCTCACTTCTCGTAGGGGGAAGAGGATCATCCGAATTTGTCCGTTATGGTGAAAAAAAAGCAGAGCTGGAAGGTCTTTTTCTTGTACCAGCAGATCATCCTGTATTTGCTCTTTGCGAGGAGCAAGGAATTGATGCATCTGATGAAATGATGATTCTTCGCCGTGATATCAATCAAAGCGGGAAAAGCATTTGCCGCATTAATGGTAAGCTTGTCACCATCTCGCTTTTAAGAGAAGTTGGCCGGCTTTTGCTTGATATACATGGACAGCACGATAATCAGCTGTTAATGGAAGATGAAAATCATTTACATTTGCTTGATCAATTTGGAGCAGAAGAAATTGCACCTGCTCTCTCGCAGTATCAAGAAGCGTATGATCAATATATGAAGACGGCGCAAAAACTCAAACAGCTGTCTGAAAATGAACAGGAAATGGTTCACCGGTTAGACTTATTGCAATTTCAGCTGGAAGAGATTGAAGCGGCACAATTAGAGCCTGGGGAAGATGAGAAGCTTCAAGAGGAACGTCATCAAATCAGCAATTTTGAAAAAATCTTTTCCTCACTTCAAAACGCATATAATGCTCTGCGTAATGAGCAGGGAGGACTTGATTGGGTTGGGATGGCTTCAAGCGAGCTTGATCAAGTTTCTGAGATCAACGACGATCTGAAAAAGCTCTCTGAGCAAGTGTCAAACTCCTATTATTTATTAGAAGATTCTACTTTTCAAATGCGCAGCATGCTTGATCAATTAGAATTTGACCCAGCCCGTCTTGATTTTATTGAGTCTAGACTAAATGAGATGAAGCAGCTGAAGCGAAAATACGGCACAACCGTTGAGGAAATTTTAGAATATGCGGCTAAGATTGAAGAGGAGATAGACCAAATCCAAAATCGAGACAGCCATTTGCAGACACTTAAAAACAAACTTGATGCGATAAGCCGGGATGCATTGCTTGAAGCGCTTAACTTGTCAGAGCTCCGTAAAAAATGGGCGAAAAAACTGGCGAAGCACATTCAAGCTGAATTGAAGGATTTATATATGGAGAAGTCTTCTTTTGATACCGCTTTTACGATTCGATATGCACCATTTGGCAGTACGGACTGCCCACTTTTAGATGGAAAACCCGTACAGCTCGGGAGAAATGGCATAGATCAAGCGCAATTTGTCATTTCTACAAATCCGGGTGAACCAATGAAATCTTTGTCAAAAGTAGCATCTGGAGGAGAAATTTCACGTGTCATGCTGGCAGTGAAAAGTATTTTCTCAGCGAAACAAGAAGTGACGTCCATTATATTTGATGAAGTGGATACGGGCGTTAGCGGCAGAGTCGCACAAGCCATTGCTGAAAAAATTTATAAAGTAGCAGTAGGCTCACAAGTACTCTGTATTACCCATCTACCGCAAGTCGCAGCAATGGCTGATACACATCTTTTTATTTCTAAACGCGCTAAAGCTGGTAGAACAATGACGAACGTCAAACCACTCAGTGATGATGAAAAAGTGAGTGAAATTGGCCGAATGATTGCTGGTGTAGAAGTCACTGAGCTCACAAAACAGCATGCAAAAGAATTACTGCACCAAGCAAATGATGTCAAAACGACAGGGTAGCTGAAACAACAGCTGCCTTTTTTATATTGTCTCATGTTCGCCGTATATACGCATGAAATCGTCTTTTTCTTTTATCAATTTATCCAATCATTTTCTAAAGGTGCCGGTTATAAATCCTCGCTAAGAAGGCAAAAGTAAAGATGTAGCCAAAACATTAATGTTCTGGTGTGGGTAAGGAGCGAGGAGAGTGAAAAATGAATGCCCGAAAAGATGAGAAAAGCCATTGGTGTGATTCTCCTTGTTTCTTTAATAAGTACAGGGTTTATGAGCATAGTGAAGGAATATATCAGCATTCCAACAACTGTCGCAGTATTTGAACACGAGAAGCATTCGATTGATACATCCATTGAAGCGTCAGCCAATGCTTCTTCACCAGCCTTTAGTCTTTCAGAGAAAAAGAATCAACTTGAAGTAACGGGACAAAAGGCGGGAAAAGCCGAAATTGTTTATGATTTTAAAGGATTTCCTATTAAGAAAACAAAAGTCGATGTTCTTCCCGAATTAAAAGTCATTCCTGGAGGACAATCCATTGGCGTCAAACTCCACTCTGTAGGAGTTCTCGTTGTCGGTTTTCATCAAATCACAACAGCAGACGGCAAAAAATCACCAGGTGAAGCTGCAGGCATTCAATCAGGGGATATGATCATTGAGATCAATGGTCAGAAAATGGAGAAGATGAATGACCTCACCCCATTTATTCAGAAAGCCGGAAAAACGGGGGAAACCCTTCATTTACTCATAAAAAGAGACCATAAAACCTTTCAAACGACATTAACACCCGCGAAAGATGCAAGTGAAGGTACTTATCGAATCGGTCTTTATATTCGTGATTCCGCAGCAGGAATCGGGACGATGACCTTCTTTGAACCATCTTCTAAAAAATATGGCGCCCTTGGGCATGTGATTTCTGACATGGATACAAAAAAACCAATCGTGGTCGACAATGGTGAAATTGTCAGATCAACCGTCACATCCATTGAAAAAGGGACAGGAGGCAACCCTGGAGAAAAATTGGCCAGGTTTTCTTCCGAAAGAAAAACGATAGGTGATATTTCACGTAACAGTCCATTCGGTATATTTGGTACGTTAACCGAAAAACTTGAAAATCATGTAGCAGACAAACCACTTCCAGTCGCATTATCAAGTGAAGTAAAAGAAGGTCCAGCCGAAATATTAACGGTTGTGGACCATGATAAAGTAGAGAAATTTGATATTAAAATCGTCAGCACAACACCGCAAAAATTCCCGGCAACAAAAGGAATGGTGCTTAAAGTAACAGATGAACGTTTATTAAGCAAAACGGGCGGGATCGTTCAAGGAATGAGCGGAAGTCCGATCATCCAAAAAGGCAAAGTCATTGGAGCGGTCACTCACGTGTTCGTTAATGACCCGACAAGCGGATACGGCGTACACATTGAATGGATGCTGTCAGAAGCAGGAATTGATCTTTATCAAAAAAACAAAAAAGCAAGCTGATGAAAAACTGCCGCGAATCTTCCGGCAGTTTTTTTCTACCCTTTCTTTCTCTTCCATCATGTTATAAAATAAGGAAAAAGAGATTTTTCGACAAAATGGAAAACAGTGTGTTGTCAAATTGCAATAATCGTCGATTCATTAAGAAAAACGTAGAAAAAGCTAGATAATGCTCTATTATTCGGAAAATTAAACTTTTTTAAAGGGGATAGCATGGTTTTGTCGAATTGAACACTCAGAAGAGAAATGCAAAAGACTAAGGAATCGACATTGGGGAGGAAAGAACGTGGAGAAAATTAAAGTGTGTGTAGCTGATGACAATCGAGAACTTGTTGGCCTTTTGACAGAGTATATTGAGGGACAGGAAGATATGGAAGTACTTGGCGTGGCGTATAATGGTCAGGAATGTCTGACATTATTTAAAGATAAAGAGCCCGACGTTCTCCTCTTAGATATTATCATGCCTCATTTAGACGGTCTTGCTGTACTGGAACGCCTCCGTGAAAACAATGAAATGACCAAACAGCCAAGTGTCATTATGCTGACGGCTTTCGGACAAGAAGACGTAACGAAAAAAGCAGTCGATTTGGGCGCATCCTATTTCATTTTGAAACCATTCGATATGGAAAACCTCGTAGGTCATATTCGTCAAGTCAGTGGAAACGGCACACAAGTCAGCCATCGATCTTCATCTATCCAAAACAGTGTCCTTCGCAGTAAACCTGAACCGAAACGTAAGAACTTAGATGCGAGCATTACGACGATTATTCATGAGATTGGTGTGCCAGCTCATATTAAAGGTTATTTATACTTAAGAGAAGCCATTTCAATGGTGTACAATGATATTGAACTACTCGGCAGTATTACAAAAGTATTGTACCCAGACATTGCAAAGAAATTTAACACGACAGCCAGCAGGGTAGAACAAGCGATTCGTCATGCCATTGAAGTGGCTTGGAGCAGAGGGAATATTGACTCCATTTCGTCACTCTTTGGCTACACAGTCAGCATGTCAAAAGCCAAACCGACCAATTCAGAATTTATTGCGATGGTGGCTGATCGTCTGCGTTTAGAGCATAGAGCAAGCTAAGTCACCTTCCATAAAAAAACGTTTCTTCAATGAGGCGTTTTTTTATTTTCGTAAAATATTGCTAAAAAATGGTTATGTTGATAAAATCATCTTTAATGTTTAAATTGGACAAACGGGTCGCTTTATTTTCAGAATAAAATGAAAAATAAAGCATGAAAGAAATGAATAGGACATAAAATAGTGGTAATCAGCTACGCTAATCAATTGGCTTATAGAAGAAGAAAACGCTCATTCGTAAGAAAAAGGATGAGAGGAAAAGGTCTTATGTAATTGGTAAATAAAGCAAATGAGATCGAAAGTTCTATTTCTATTGACCTGATTGGTTGGCGTTTTAAAGTCACTGGCTTCTTAGAGATTGTGCCATTTGAACTGAATATTCCCATTGTCGAATTTAATAATTTTCACATTCTTTTACTATGCTATAATAATGAAAAGAAGAGGGTGAGGTTATGGGAAAGCTGAAAATCCACTCTGCTGAGGTTGCGAACGAAATTAGCAAGTGGACGAGGGTCATTTCTCAGAATGACCTAGAAAAATCTGCTGTTTATAAAGAGAAAATTCAGAATTTGCTAAAAAATACAGATGAGGACCGAGAAGTTCTTCTTTATTATCAGCTAGTCGACGGCAGACATGAAATGTTACTTGGAAATATTGAAAAAGCCAATCAGATTATGAAAAGTGTCGGAACGCTGGATGAAAAAGCAGATGACATTATTAATTTTTATTTTTACTTTTATAAAGGCCAATATGCTGCCTATGTCAAAAAATATGATGAGGCGATTAGTTTTTATAAGATTGCTGAGCAGCGGCTAAAACGTGTGAATGAAGATCTTGAAGTCGGAACTTTTCATCATAAAGTCGCTTCCATTTATTACGAACTGAAGCAAAATTTCATTTCCATTAATCATATTAAAAAAGCCATTGATACGTTTAAAGCGCATGAAGAATATACCGCACAGGCGATTGACAGCTTGATCTTACATGCGAGCAACTGTATTGATTTACTACAGTTTGATGAAGCTGAGGAAAAGTACCAAGAGGCACTTGAGAAAAGTAAGCGCATTAACAATGAAGTGCTGATTGGGAAGTGCTATCACAATTTAGCGGTTCTTTATTACGCAAAACCTGATTATGAAAAAAGTGCGCAATACGCCAAAAAAGGGATGAGCATTCAAATTCATCGCGACAATAGCCATTATTTCATCCAATCTTTATATGTTCTCGCAAATGCCTTAGTTCATTTAGGAGATCATGAGGCGAAAGAATATATTAAAGAGGGGATTCAATATAGCTGCGATATCCAAAATAATGAATATATAGTAAAATTTGAAATTTTGGATTTGATGTGCGAAAATAGTGGAGCAGCAGACGTATTCTCTGAAAAATTAGACTACATAGAAAAAAATAGATTATATGTGGAGCTTGAGGATTTGTCTGAACAAATATCGAAATACTTCAAGGAACGAAATGATTATCAAAATGCCATTCGTTTTCTTGAAAAGAAATTCGATGCACAAATACTTCAAAAGAAAGTGGAGGTTATCTTATGAAAAAGTTGTTGTTAGGTGTAACAATCGTTACAGCAGTCGCAGTTGTTTCTTCCCTTTTTGCTCTTGACGCAGAGACGACAGAGCAAGCCATCAGAGCGATTACGTGATCGAATTTACCTGTCAACCTCTTCTCTCTAATCAGAAGAGGTTTTTTTATGTGCTCAAACTGGAAAAACGAAAACAGACACGTCATAATATAGGTAATCATCATATTTAGAGGTGGCATATGACGAAAATTTTTGCACATAGAGGCTTTAAAGGAAACTATCCAGAGAACACCATGATTGCCTTTGAGCACGCACTCCATTCTGGAGCGGATGGGATTGAGCTTGATGTTCAGCTCACCAAAGACGGCAGGCTGGCTGTCATTCACGATGAAAAGCTGAACCGAACGACCAATATGAAAGGGTTAGTGAAAGACTATACATATGAAGAGTTAAAAAGAGGAGATGCGAGTCATTCTTTCTATGAAGAAACGGGTGCGGTCTCCATTCCTCTATTAGAAGAAGTATTAGAGCTAGTGACGCAGAGACCATCCTTTATGATCAACATTGAATTAAAAAACTCTATTTATCGATATCCAGGGATTGAAGAAAAAGTAAAAGAGCAAATTGAGCACTTTCAAATAGAGGATCGAGTGCTTGTCTCATCATTTCATCACGGCAGCTTAGCTCTTTTTCACAAGCTGATGCCGCACATTGAACTGGCGGTCCTCACAATGGATGTGATTCATCAGCCGGACATGTATTTAAAAACAATCCCGGCAAAGGGCTACCATCCGAATATAAAGGGCGCTGGGGTGACAAAAGAAGTAGTAGCCGCTCTCCATGCGGACCAACAAGTGATTAGACCGTTTACTGTAAACAGTGAGAAGCAAATAAAAAATATGTTGACATTGGGTGTTGATGGAATCTTTACTGATTTTCCTGATCGAGCCGTCAAAATAAGAGAAGAAATGAAATAAAGACCTGCTATCAACAGCGGGTCTTTTTCATGATTACCTTTGCTTAAAACGAGTTGTTACTTTATTTCGTTTACGGTCCCTATATAAAATAAATCCTGCAACAACATAAAGACCTCCCCCTAAAAATAACAACCCTGCAATTCCTTGCAGCCATAAATATGGAAATGGTGCAATGATGATGCCGAAAACAGTGTCACGCAGCAGCTTAATGCCAAGTGCTGCAAAGGCTCCAGGTATTAAAATAATCACTAATGCCAGTATTCTCCCCATCAAATGTCCCCTTAAACGTCATTTACTTCCATTGTCTAATTCAAAAAATATTTTGTCAAGAAAGGAAAACGTGGTAATATAGGTGTTGTGCAATTTTTTGCAACGGAAAAATATGGTGTGCAAAATTTTTCATATAAAGGGGTAACGGGATGCAGAGAGTCTTGATTGTCGGTGCAGGACAAGGTGGATCAGCACTGCTTGAAACATTGCTGAAAACAAATACGGTTCAAATCATTGCGATCGCCGACCTTGATCTCGAGGCACCGGGGATGGATGAAGCGAAAAAGAATGGAATTGAGACGACGACGGATTGGAAAGAATACATAAAAGATGACATTGATATCATCATTGAAACCACAGGCAGTTCTGCTGTACTGAAGGAACTAATTGAACAAAAACCAGAGCATGCTGTGATTGTGCCAAGCTCGATGGCATACGTCATTTCAGAATTAATGGCAGAGAAACAACAGCTTATTCAAATATTGAAGGAACAAACCTATAAACATGACCGCATTTTTAATGCAACGAATGATGGCATGATTTTTATTAATATGGATGAAGAAGTGGTCCTGTTTAATCGATCGGCTGCCAAAATGGTGGGATGCTCGCAAAAGGATGCGATTGGCCGTCACATTCGAGAAGTGATTCCGAACACGAAACTTCCCGATATATTAAGGTCAAGGGAGCCGGAATTTAATCAAAAGCAATTTTTGAATCAGCAAATTCAAATTGTGACCACCCGTCTGCCGATTATTGATGACGCGGGGAGAATGTTAGGTGCTTTATCCATCTTTAAAGATATTACAGATGCGGTGGAGCTTGCGGAAGAAGTGACAAACCTCAAAGAAGTAAGAACGATGCTTGAGGCGATTATTCAATCATCGGATGAAGCCATATCGGTTGTCGATGAGCAGGGGAAAGGTATTTTGATCAACCGTGCTTATACGAAAATGACCGGTTTAACGGATAAAGAGGTCGTGGGGAAACCAGCAGGAGCTGATATTTCCGAAGGGGAAAGCATGCACTTAAAGGTGCTTGAAACAAGAAGACCTGTTCGAGGCGTCAGAATGAAGGTTGGTCCAAACAAAAAAGATGTCATCGTCAATGTAGCACCTGTTATTGTGGACGGCATTCTAAAAGGCAGTGTCGGGGTCATTCACGATGTATCCGAAATTCAATCATTGACGAATGAATTAAATAAAGCAAGGCAGCTCATCCGAACACTTGAAGCAAAGTACACATTTGAAGACATTATTGGAGAAAGTGAACAAATGCTTGTCGCACTTGAGCAGGCAAAGCTGGGTGCAAAAACGCCGGCAACCATTTTACTCCGTGGAGAATCAGGTACTGGGAAAGAGCTGTTTGCACATGCCATTCACAATGAAAGTGATCGCAAGTACAACCGCTTTGTCCGTGTCAACTGTGCTGCCTTATCAGAAACTCTTTTAGAGTCAGAACTGTTTGGCTACGAGGAAGGAGCGTTTTCTGGTGCAAGGCGAGGCGGGAAAAAAGGGCTGTTTGAAGAAGCCAATCAAGGCAGCATCTTTTTAGATGAAATCGGTGAAATGACGCCAAGTACACAAGCGAAATTGCTACGTGTCATGCAAGAAAAAGAAATTGTACGGGTAGGCGGAACGAAAGCGATACCGGTCGATGTGCGTGTGATCACAGCGACAAATGTCAATATTGAAAAGGCGATGGCAGAAGGTAAGTTCAGAGAGGATTTATATTATCGAATGAACAGATACCCGATATCGATTCCACCACTCAGACAGCGTCTCGAAGATATTGAATCATTAAGTAAACGCCTCATCCAAAAGATCAATTTAGACTATGGGCGAAACGTCAGCGGCTTAACAGATCGTGCGCTTCATAGACTTCGATCATATAGCTGGCCAGGCAACGTGAGAGAGCTTGAAAATGTGCTTGGACGAGCGATGATCTTTTTGAATCCGCAAGAAGAATGGATCGATGAAGCACATATCGCCTTCATGGAGTCAGACGAGCATGAGGAAAAAGAGCAGCAGGAACTGGCTGTAAGTCAATTTGAGGGGGAGACGCTCTCGGATGCTGTAGAAGCATTTGAAGCGCAGCTGATCAAACAAACCCTTGAAAAACATCAATTCAATCGCACAAAAACAGCGAAAACATTAGGGATCAGCATTCGCAATCTTTACTATAAAATGGATAAGTATCAGCTTGCAAAAGATAGCATGCAGTAACATGCACGTAACCTGCAAAAAATTGCATGATTTCTTTGCGAAAAGGTTTATTTTTCACACATTTCAAGCTGGCACGGAACTTGCATATAAAAAGAGGAACCGAGCACAAGGAAAGGTGGGCAAGTATGAAGCTTGACGATCTGATTATCAAAGCCTCGCAGCTGCAGAATAGAACAGCGGCTGTGGCTCATGCAGAAGACGAAGAAGTGCTTCATGCCATCAAAATGGCAATCGAACGAAAAGTCGCTCGCTTCCTGCTGGTTGGAAACAAACGCAACCTAAAGGAGCTAGTCAAACAGCATGAGATCAATGAAGACTGGATAGATATTATTCATTCAGATTCACCAGAAGAATCTGCAAAAATTGCCGTTCAGGCAGTAAGTGAAAATCATGCAGATATTCTCATGAAGGGTCATGTCCCGACAGCCGTACTGTTAAAAGCTGTCCTAAATAAAGAATATGGGCTTCGGACAGCGAGTGTCCTTTCACATGTTGCAGCCTTCGAAGTACCGGGCTTTGACCGTTTTATCTATGTGACGGACTCTGCGATGAACATTGCGCCTGATTTAAATATGCTGAAAGAAATTACGGTGAATTCCGTTCAAGTCGCACAAGCTGTCGGAAATGATATGCCCAAAGTGGCGGTATTATCAGCGGTAGAAGTCGTAAACCCAGCGATGGATTCGACGCTCACAGCTGCAAGTCTTGCGCAAATGAATCGAAGAGGTCAAATTTCTGGCTGCCTGATTGATGGGCCGCTTGCTTTAGATAATGCCATTTCTCAAACGGCAGCTTCTCATAAAAATATTACGAGTGATGTGGCTGGTCATGCAGATATTTTGCTTGTGCCAACCATTGAAGCAGGCAACATTCTTTATAAATCTCTCATCTACTTTGCTCATGCAAAAGTGGGAGCTGTGGTGGCAGGAGCGAAAGCACCGATTGCTTTAACAAGTCGGTCTGATTCAGCTGAAAGCAAGCTCTATTCAATTGCACTTGCCATCTGTACATCAAATTAAGTGAAAGTATTAGGAGGAATAGAAAATGGAACTTTTTAAATATATGGAACGATACGATTATGAACAGCTTGTATTTTGTCAGGATGAACAGTCTGGTTTAAAAGCCATCATTGCCATTCATGATACAACACTTGGGCCAGCACTCGGCGGAACAAGAATGTGGACATATGAAAATGAAGAAGCAGCTATCGAAGATGCCTTGCGTCTTGCGAGAGGTATGACTTATAAAAATGCGGCGGCAGGGCTTAACCTTGGCGGCGGTAAAACGGTCATCATTGGTGATCCGAGAAAAGAAAAGAATGAAGAAATGTTCCGTGCTTTTGGCCGTTACATTCAAGGATTAAATGGCCGTTATATCACCGCTGAAGATGTCGGTACAACGGTAGAAGATATGGATCTTATCCATGAAGAAACAGACTTTGTCACAGGCATCTCTCCTGCATTTGGTTCTTCAGGAAATCCATCTCCAGTGACTGCTTACGGTGTATATAAAGGGATGAAAGCAGCTGCAAAAGCAGCATTCGGTACAGATTCATTAGAAGGAAAAACAATTGCCGTTCAAGGTGTTGGAAACGTGGCTTACAACCTATGTAAACACCTGCATGAAGAAGGCGCACAGCTCATCGTCACTGATATCAACAAAGACTCAGTTCAGCGAGCTGTAGAAGACTTCGGTGCAAAAGCGGTAGACCCTGATAATATTTATGATCAAGAATGTGATATTTACGCACCATGTGCACTCGGTGCAACCATTAACGATGTTACGATTCCTAAATTAAAGGCAAAAGTCATCGCAGGTGCAGCGAATAACCAGCTGAGAGAAACACATCATGGAGATCTTATTCATGAAATGGGCATTGTGTATGCACCGGATTATGTGATCAATGCAGGCGGTGTGATTAACGTTGCAGATGAGCTTTATGGCTATAATGCAGATCGTGCAATGAAAAAAGTAGAAGGCATTTACCAAAACATTGAGCGAGTGATTGAAATCTCTAACCGTGATGCCATTCCAACTTATAAAGCGGCAGACCGATTGGCTGAAGAGCGAATTGAAAGAATGCGCAAATCAAGAAGCCAATTCCTGCAAAATGGTCAACATATTTTAAGTCGTCGCTAAATGGATGAATGAGTTGAAACGGAGGTTTTGTTTTTGCAGACTAAAGAATGGCGTATTCTCACAATTAATCCTGGCTCTACTTCAACAAAAATCGGTGTGTTTCATAATGAACGATCTATTTTTGAAACGACATTAAGACATACAGATGAGGAAATCAAGCAGTTTCCTCATATCATTGATCAATTTTCATTCCGTAAAGAAACCATTTTGAAAACACTGCATGAACAGGGAATGAACATCTCAAAGTTTGATGCAGTTTGCGCACGCGGTGGTCTTCTTCGTCCGATTGAAGGTGGCACATATGAAGTAAATGAGCAAATGGTTGAAGATCTAAAAGAAGGGTATGCTGGCCAGCACGCCTCTAATCTAGGCGGAATCATTGCCCGAGAAATTGCACTTGGTCTTAACATCCCAGCTTTTATTGTGGACCCAGTAGTTGTAGATGAACTACAGCCGATTGCTCGTATTTCAGGACTGCCAACAATTGAACGGAAAAGCATTTTTCATGCGTTAAATCAAAAAGCAGTCGCAAGAAAAACGGCTGCTTCGTTTGGAAAACGTTATGAAGATTTGAACATGATCATTACCCATATGGGCGGCGGAATTACGATTGGTGTCCATCAAAAAGGAAAAGTCATTGATGTGAATAACGGTCTTCATGGCGAGGGCCCTTTCAGCCCAGAGCGGGCAGGTACTCTTCCAACAGGTGACCTTGTTAATTTATGCTTTTCTGGTGAATATTCGCAAGAGGAAATGCTCAAACGCATTATTGGCGAAGGCGGTCTTGCAGGCTATCTTGGTACGACAGATGCAGTAAAAGTAGAGCGAATGATTGAAGCAGGCGATGAGCGTGCGGTGCTTATTTATGAAGCGATGTGCTATCAAATTGCCAAAGAAATCGGTGCGGCTAGTGCGGTCTTAAAAGGAGCTGTTGACGTCATTGTGTTAACAGGTGGCCTTGCGTACAGCAAACAAATTACGTCAAGCATTAGAGGATACATTGACTGGATTTCAGATGTTGTTGTGTACCCAGGCGAAAATGAATTGCAATCCTTAGCAGAAGGGGCGCTTCGTATTTTAAAAGAAGAAGAATCACCAAAAGAATACCCAAATGATCAAAAGGCGGAGAAAGGAGTGACAAGTCATGGCAACTGAATATGACCTCGTCATTCTTGGTGGAGGCACAGGCGGCTATGTAGCGGCCATTCGTGCCTCTCAACTTGGATTGAAAACAGCAGTCGTAGAAAAATCAAAGCTCGGTGGAACATGTCTTCATAAAGGCTGTATCCCATCTAAAGCGCTGCTTAGAAGTGCAGAAGTCTATCAAACGGTCAAACGTGCCGCTGATTTTGGCGTTGAAGCAAGCGGAATTGCCTTACAATTTGCAAGCGTACAAAAAAGAAAAACAGAGATTGTCGACAAATTAGCAGGCGGCGTCAAACACTTAATGAAACAAGGTAAAATTGATGTATACGAAGGAATAGGCCGTATCCTAGGCCCTTCGATTTTTTCGCCAATGCCAGGCACTATCTCGGTAGAAATGGCGAATGGCGATGAAAATGAAATGCTGATTCCTAAGCAGGTCATCATTGCGACTGGATCAAGACCGCGTGTCCTACCCGGACTTGAAGCAGATGGAACACACATCCTTACATCAGACGAAGCACTTGAACTGCAAGAACTCCCTCAGTCCATGCTGATTGTCGGCGGAGGCGTGATTGGAATCGAATGGGCTTCTATGCTCAATGATTTTGGCGTAAAAGTCACAGTGATCGAATTTGCAGATCGCATTTTACCAACAGAGGATCAAGATATTTCTAAAGAAATGGAAAAGCTTTTAACGAAAAAGGGCATCACCTTAGTGACAAATGCGAAGGTTCTGCCAGATACTGCCGAAAAGCACGAGAATCTCGTCAAGATCCAAGTGGAAAAAGGTGGAGACACTCAGTCGTTTGAAGCAGAGAAACTGCTTCTTTCAGTTGGCCGAGTGCCAAACGTGGAAGGCATAGGTCTTGAAAACACGGACATTCAGACAGAAAAGCAAGGCATTGTCGTGAATGAGCATTATCAAACGAAAGAGTCGCATATTTACGCAATAGGTGATGTCATTGGCGGTCTTCAGCTGGCGCATGTCGCATCACATGAAGGCATGATTGCAGTAGAACATATGGCTGGTCAAGATCCAAAGCCGCTTGATGAAACGCTCGTGTCTAAATGTGTGTACTCTCACCCAGAAACCGCTAGTGTTGGGCTGACTGAACAGGCGGCAAAAGAGCAAGGCTACGAAGTCAAGATTGGGAAGTTTCCCTTCATGGCCATCGGAAAAGCGCTTGTTTTTGGAGAGTCTGATGGATTTGTCAAAATCATTGCCGATCAAAAGACAGATGATATCTTAGGGATTCATATGATTGGTCCTCATGTAACAGATATGATATCTGAAGCTGGATTAGCCAAAGTATTAGATGCAACTCCGTGGGAAGTGGGGCAGACGATCCACCCGCACCCAACCTTGTCAGAAGCAATTGGCGAGGCAGCACTGGCTGTTGACGGAAAGGCGATCCATTTTTAATCAAGGAGGGAAACATGATGAGTAACATGCGTCATCAGGAATTAGGATTATCAGATGAACAAGCGATTGACATATATAGAACCATGCTTTTAGCAAGAAAAATTGATGAACGGATGTGGCTTTTAAACCGTTCTGGAAAAATTCCATTCGTCATCTCTTGTCAAGGACAGGAAGCGCAGCAAGTCGGTGCCGCTTTTGCCCTCAATAGGGAAGAGGATTACGTTTTACCTTATTACCGTGATATGGGGGTTGTCCTTGCATTCGGGATGACGGCGAAAGATTTAATGATGTCTGGTTTTGCGAAAAAAGACGATCCAAACTCAGGCGGGAGACAGATGCCAGGTCATTTTGGGCAAAGATCAAACCGAATTGTGACTGGATCATCACCTGTGACAACACAGGTTCCTCATGCGGTTGGCATCGCACTTGCCGGGCGTCTAGAGCAAAAGAATTTTGTTAGCTTTGTCACGTTCGGTGAAGGCTCTTCAAACCAAGGAGACTTCCACGAAGGCGCCAACTTTGCTGCGGTGCATAAGCTGCCTGTTATTTTCATGTGTGAAAACAATAAGTATGCGATTTCTGTCCCGTATGACAAACAAGTGGCATGTGAGCGTATTTCAGATCGTGCAATAGGGTACGGAATGCCAGGTGTGACGGTTGATGGAAATGATCCGCTTGAAGTGTATGCAGCGGTCAAAGAAGCGAGAGACCGTGCGGCAAGAGGCGAAGGCCCAACATTGATCGAAACCATTTCTTACCGGTTAACTGCGCATTCAAGTGATGACGATGATTCTAGCTATCGAGAAAAAGAAGAAGTGCTCGAAGCTAGAAAGAAAGATCCGCTCATTCAATATGAAACGTACTTAATCGAAGGAAATATCATGACTTCTGAAATGAAAGAAGACATGACCAAAGAAATCATGCAAATCGTAAACGAAGCCACTGATGAAGCGGAAAATGCAGCTTATGCCGATGCAGAAAGCGCACTTCGTTACGTGTATGCGGAGTAAGGGGGAAGAAAAATGCCTGTTATGTCATATATAGACGCTATTACACTAGCGATGAAAGAAGAAATGGAGCGAGATCCGAAAGTGTTTGTGCTCGGAGAGGATGTCGGGAAAAAAGGCGGCGTATTTAAAGCAACAGCGGGTCTTTACGAGCAATTTGGAGAAGCGCGCGTCATGGATACACCTCTTGCCGAATCAGCGATTGCAGGTGTAGGTATTGGGGCTGCTATGTATGGAATGCGTCCGATCGCAGAGATGCAATTTGCGGATTTTATTATGCCAGCCATCAACCAAATCATTTCAGAGGCTGCAAAAATTAGATATCGTTCCAATAATGATTGGAGCTGCCCAATGGTCATTCGTGCTCCTTACGGGGGCGGCGTACACGGGGCGCTTTATCATTCACAATCGGTCGAAGCCATTTTTGCCAATCAGCCAGGCTTAAAGATTGTGATGCCTTCTACACCTTATGATGTCAAAGGGTTGTTAAAAGCCGCAGTGCGTGATCCAGATCCTGTATTGTTCTTTGAACACAAACGTGCATACCGTCTCATTAAAGGAGAAGTGCCTGAAGAGGATTATACGCTCCCAATTGGAAAAGCGGATGTGAAACGAGAAGGCGATGACATTACGGTCATTACATATGGCCTTTGTGTTCATTTTGCCCTCCAAGCAGCAGAGCGCCTTGCGAAGGACGGAATTTCTGCTCATATTCTCGATTTACGTACAGTGTACCCGCTTGATCAAGAAGCGATTATTGAAGCGGCATCAAAAACAGGGAAAGTTCTCTTGTTAACAGAAGATACAAAAGAAGGAAGCATCATGAGTGAAGTAGCGGCCATCATTTCAGAGCACTGCTTGTTTGATTTAGATGCGCCTATTAAACGTCTAGCAGGACCTGATATCCCTGCAATGCCTTATGCACCGACAATGGAGAAATTCTTCATGGTTAATCCGGATAAGGTAGAAGCTGAAATGAGAGAACTAGCGGCGTTTTAAGAAAGAGGAGGGTTTCAAAGTGGCAACTGAACAAATGAAAATGCCTCAGCTTGGTGAAAGTGTAACAGAAGGAACCATTAGCAAATGGCTCGTTTCACCTGGCGATCATGTGAATAAATACGATCCGATTGCGGAAGTCATGACAGATAAAGTAAATGCAGAGGTTCCATCATCCTTTACAGGAACAATCACTAAACTAGCGGCTGCAGAGGGTGATACACTTCAAGTAGGAGAAGTGTTTTGTGAAATTGAAGTAGAAGGCAGTGCGCAGCAGAGTGCGAAAATAGAAGAGGCGCCTGCGCAAGATGAAGCACCAGAACCTGACCAAACAAATGTGGATCAGAGTCAAAAGAAACGATACTCTCCGGCAGTCCTGCGTTTAGCAGATGAGCACGGAATTGATTTAGCGACTGTTCAAGGAACGGGAGCTGGGGGCAGAATCACAAGAAAAGATTTGCTGAAGCTTATCGAAAGTGGAGGCGCAAAAGAAACAGCAGCACCTGCTAGTGAAAGAACAAGTCAAAAAGAGCCTGCTCAGTCGACACAAGGAAAAGCAGCTCCTTCCATCCCTTCAATGCCTGGAGATGTTGAACTGCCGGTCACTCCGATTAGACAGGCGATTGCCGCAAACATGCTAAGAAGCAAGCATGAAATTCCACATGCCTGGACGATGATGGAAGTGGATGTGACAAACCTTGTGACAAGAAGAAATCAGCTAAAAGATCAATTCAAAGCAAAAGAAGGCTTTAATTTGACGTTCTTTGCGTTCTTTGTCAAAGCAGTGGCTCAGGCCTTAAAGGAATTCCCTGAAATGAACAGCATGTGGGCTGGTGATAAAATTGTTCAAAAGAAAGCGATCAATGTCTCCATTGCTGTTGCGACAGATGACGCTCTTTTTGTCCCAGTGATTAAAGATGCGGATGAGAAAACGATTAAGGGAATCGCCAAGGAAATTCATGAACTTGCTTTCAAGGTCAGACAAGGCAAACTGAAGCAAAGTGATATGGAAGGCGGCACTTTCACTGTGAACAACACAGGATCATTTGGTTCGGTTCAATCAATGGGGATCATTAACTATCCGCAAGCAGCCATTTTACAAGTAGAATCTATTGTAAAGCGCCCGATGATTGTAAATGGTATGATTGCCGCAAGAGATATGGTGAATCTTTGTCTTTCATTAGATCATAGAGTACTCGATGGTCTTGTATGCGGTAGATTCCTGCAAAGAATCAAACAAATTCTTGAAGGCATTGACGAAGAGACGTCCGTCTATTAAGCTCATTTATATGTCCCCTTCTCACAATGAGAGGGGGATTTCCACATCAATCAGAAAGGAGCGATGAGATGTCTGGATTAGATTTCTTTGCTTTTCTTACGATCGGTCTGATGTTTATCACAGCCATTGCGTTCGCTTTTCTTCGGTATATTTCCAAATCACGCAATCATCCTGAACGCTTACTGCTCATCATATCAATCGTTTCAATCATTCAAATCGCCTATTGCTTGTTGATGATAGGTGGATTTAAAGGAGTCGCCAATAGTTTATTAGGCATTTCCCTTCTGATAGGTACACTGCTAGGGTATGCACTTGAATATTTATACAGACGTTATATCAAAAAAACGCCCGCATCGAAATGATGCAGGCGTTTTCTTTATTCTGCTGGAACGATAAAGGTCAAATGCTGTTTTAATACTTCAAGGGAAGAAGGAGCGGTCATGTATACTTCTCCATCTGTATCTGCATCCATTTCCTCTTTAGTATGAATATGAATGCGGGATGCTTGTATAAGAGACAAGTCACCTTTAAAATCCTCTAGCTCTTCACGGTTCATCGAAAAAATCTCTTTTAAAGCAGAGAAACTCGTATTTCTGCAAATTAAAATTTCGGCTTTTCCATCATCAATTGAAGCATTTGGCAGATCTATTTTATTTGTACCGATAAAGTGCCCATTCATGACAAGGACAATCACAGCTTCTTCTTCCCAGTTTTCCTCTTCGGTTTCAATGCGTACGTAGAAAGGTTCTGTCTGCTGAAGGGTTCGAAGAGCGCTCGTGAAGTAGCTGATTTTTCCGAGGACAGCTTTTTCTTTATCATTAATATTGTTTGAGGTATCTGCGATGAGACCAATCCCCCAAAAATTTAAAAGGTATCGATCCTCTGCTTTGATTAAATCGACCTTTTTTTCAGTGCCATCTATCACCATTTGAGTGGCCTTTGGCATCTGCTGAGGGATGCCCAGCGTTCTAGAAAAGTCATTGCACGTCCCGCCAGGTAAGATCGCTACAGTCGGCCTTTTTTCTAAACCGCCAATTCCATTCATACATTCATGGACGGTTCCGTCTCCACCTAGTATAATCAGCAATTCAACCGACTCATCCATCTCACGGCAGAAATGATAGGCATCATTCGGCTGTTTTGTAGGCTTAAGGATGAGTTCATCAATATGTAAAGAAAGAAGAGGCACTGTTTGACCTAGTGTTTTTTCCATGTTTTTTTGTCCAGCATTTCCGTTATAAATGAGTATCGCTTTTTTGAATTGTGCCATCACGCAGTTCTCCCTTTCATCACTTTACTATCACTTTTCCCCAATTCCACAGGTCATAAACGACGTTTGAAAAAAGTGAAGGGGGCGAAACAAGACATTTGCCCGCCGGCGTTTTCCTTGATATGATGTAGTTAAAATGGTTTGGTCGTAGAAGGAGTGGACGGTTATGAATATTGATTTTAATTTATTTATGAATGATATTGTGAAACAAGCACGAGAAGAGATTAAACAGGCAGGTTATACGGAACTGACAACAGCTGAAGAAGTCGATGAAGCGCTGACGAAAAAAGGAACGACACTTGTCATGGTGAATTCAGTGTGCGGCTGTGCAGGCGGTATTGCTAGACCAGCGGCTGGTTATTCTGTTCATTACGATAAGCGTCCAGATCAATTGCTCACAGTGTTTGCTGGACAGGACAAAGAAGCAACCGCAAGAGCACGTGAATACTTTGAAGGCTTCCCGCCATCTTCACCATCATTTGCTCTATTAAAAGACGGGAAGATCATTAAAATGGTCGAACGTCACGAAATCGAAGGACATGAACCGATGGAAGTGGTGTCAAAACTTCAAGCCGCTTTCGATGAGTATTGCGAAGAAGTGTAACATGTTACTTTTGAATGAATCATTTAGAGGCAGTCCGGTCTTTTGATCGGTCTGTTTTTTGTTTTACATGACATAAGAATCAAAATAATTTTAGCAAAATACTATTGCATATCAAAAAGAAAGTGTTTAAAATACATTATAGTGAATAAATATTCAAATCTACTCATGATTTTAAATACTAGGAGGCATTATCATATGAAAAAGTGGTTATTATTACTTATGACAGCTGGTCTTGCAGCTGCATTAGCAGCATGCGGAACTTCTTCTAATAATTCAAACGCATCAGGAGACGACAAAACACTCATTATGGCGACTTCAGCAGATTATCCGCCATTTGAATCAAAAGACGGTGATAAAATTATCGGTTTTGATGTCGACCTTGCTACAGCTCTAGCGAAAAAGAACGGCTACAAGCTAGAAATTCAAGATATGGACTTTGCAAGCCTCGTGTCAGCTCTTAAAACAAATAAAGCTGATATTGTGCTTGCAGGCATGACACCTACTGAAAAGCGTAAAAAACAAGTTGATTTCTCAGATGTTTACTACAACGCTGAAAACTTGGTTGTATCTAAAAAATCTAGCGGTATAAAAACAGAGAAAGATTTAAAAGACAAAACGGTTGGCGTTCAATTAGGTTCTATCCAGCAAGATGAAGCAAACGGATTGCAAAAGAAATATAACTTAACAGTTGAAGATCGTAATAAAATTTCTGATATCATTCAAGAAATTAAAGCAGGCCGTTTTGATGCAGCTATTATTGAAGATAAAGTAGCGGCTGGCTACTTGAAAAAGGAAAAAGATTTCCAAGCATTTGGATTGAATAGCTCAAACGAAGGTTCAGCCATTGCATTCAAAAAAAATAGCGACTTAACAGCGAAATTCAATAAATCTTTAAAAGAAATGAAGGATAATGGCGAACTTGATAAACTCATTAAAAAATGGTTTGCTGATGAAAAGTAAGTCAGGAAAAGGATCAGCGTCATTCATGAAAATCAAGTAGAAAGCGCTGAAAAGTTCAACATGTGTTGAACTTTTTTCCTGTTTATTCTTTGATTTTATCTGATGGAAAAAAAGGAGAATATCATGATGGATTTTAAAGATGTCATACCTCAGATGCCCTTTATTTTAGAAGGTCTTAAAGTAACGCTTTCTATTGTTGTGGTATCACTGTTTCTTGGTTTTATTTTAGGAATCTTATTAACGCTCTGTAAAATTAGTGTATTTAAGCCACTTATCTGGCTAGCCGATTTTTATACGTCAATCTTCCGAGGCACACCGCTTGTGCTTCAGCTTTTGATTATTTATTTTGGTCTTCCTCAGCTGCTCGGCTTTCAAATTGATCAATACTGGGCAGCTGTAGCCGCCTTTTCACTAAACTCGGCGGCGTACGTATCTGAAATCATTCGTGCAGGAATCAATGCCATTGATAAAGGGCAAAAAGAAGCGGCCGTTGCTTTAGGTATCCCGTATGCTAAAATGATGAAGGACTTATTGCTTCCGCAAGCATTCAAAAATATTTCACCAGCACTTGTGAACGAAACGATTACACTGACAAAAGAATCAGCGATTGTCACAGTCATTGGACTGGGCGATGTCATGAGACGAGCCTATCAAGCAGGTGCCGTCACCTATAACTATCTTGAACCGCTTATTTTTGCGGGTCTCATCTATTATGTCATCGTGCTTATTCTTACCTTCGTCGGCAAATCGGTGGAAAGGAAGTTAAAATCAAATGATTAAAATAGAGAAACTCACAAAATCTTTCGGTAAAAATGAAGTGTTGAAAGGGATTGATACCACGATTAAAGAAGGCGAAGTGGTAGCTGTCATCGGGCCATCTGGTTCAGGAAAATCAACATTTCTTCGCTGTATTAACTTACTTGAAAAACCGACTTCTGGAGTGATTACGATTCAGGGGACGGAAATTACCAATCCAAAAACAAATGCACTAAAAGTGCGCGAGAATATTGGTATGGTATTTCAGCATTTTCATTTATTCCCGCACAAAACAGTGCTAGAAAATATTACGTATGCGCCAATGAATGTAAAGAACCAATCGAAGGAAGACAGCATCAAGCAGGCAGAGGATCTTTTAAAAAAGGTCGGACTTTTAGAGAAAAAAGATGATTATCCGAACCGGCTGTCAGGTGGTCAAAAGCAGCGTGTCGCCATTGCACGTGCCCTTGCGATGACACCAGACATCATGCTTTTTGACGAGCCGACGTCTGCTCTTGATCCAGAAATGGTAAAGGAAGTATTAGAGGTCATGAAAGAGCTCGCTCAATCTGGGATGACGCTGATGATCGTCACACATGAAATGGGCTTTGCAAAAGAAGTGGCAGACCGTGTGATTTTTATGGATGATGGGAAAATTGTAGAGGATGCCAATCCTGTAGAATTCTTTGAATCTCCGTCTTCACAGCGTGCTCAAGATTTCTTACAAAAAATATTATAATGAAAAAAACGAGGAGGAGACTTAACATCTCCTTCTTTTTTTGATTATAATGGGGAAAGTAAAAAAAGTTCATCATTTCACAAAAGTAGACAGAAAAGAGTGAATCACATCATGTTTAAAATCGGCTACCGAACGCTGAAAACAGCATTAGGAACAGCTCTAGCCATTTACATTGCACAAATGCTCGGTCTGCAAAACTATTCAGCTGCCGGCATTATTACGATCCTATGTATTCAGGTGACGAAAAAAAGGTCACTCCTCGCATCTGGGGCCCGCTTTGCCGCATGCAGTCTTGCCATCTTATTTTCTTATTTATTTTTTGATCTGATTGGGTATCATCCTTTCGTCATTGGACTGATGCTGCTCGTCTTTATTCCAACAACGGTCTTGCTTCGGATTAAAGAAGGGATTGTCACAAGTTCAGTGATTATCCTTCATTTGTATATGTCTGGAGGCATTACGCTTCATCTCATCTGGAATGAGCTTTTACTCATCACCATTGGTGTAGGGGTCGCACTCATTATGAACCTGTATATGCCTAGCGTTGATAAAAAGCTGAAACAATACAGTGAACAAATTGAAGCGAATTTTGCGAAAATCTTTGAAGAAATCGAGCAATATTTAATGACCGGAAAACAAGACTGGACAGGAAAAGAAATTCCAGAGACGCATCAATTGATTAAAGAAGCGAAGGCTCTTGCATACCGTGATGTTGAAAATCATGTCTTAAGACATGAAAATCTGTATTATCATTATTTCAACATGAGACAAAAGCAATTTGAAATCATTGAGCGGGTGCTTCCGAAAATTACGTCCATTTCTGTTACAACGGAGCATGGGCAAATCATTGCAGAATATATTAGAGATTTACGAGAACATATTCACCCAGGGAACACGGCGCATAAGTTCTTAAGACGCCTGATTGATATGAAAGAAGAGTTTGATGCACTGCCACTTCCACAAACACGTGAAGAATTTGAAGCTAGAGCCGCACTCTTTCATTTTCTCGGAGAAATGGAACAATATTTGGTGCTGAAAAGTTATTTTAAAGGGATGAAAGAATAAAGACGCATGAGTTCCTCCTTCATTGGTCAATCTAATGAAAAAGGAGGAGCCTATGCGTCTTTTATTTTATACTGTGCTGACCATGTCCCTTTCACCCATCTGGCCGCTCGGGCAAAACCCGCTTCCAGGTGATCCGTATGTCATTATTAATAAACAAACGAATGAGCTTGCGTATATTGATCATGGGAAAATTCAAAAAGTCTACCCGGCTTCTACTGGCAAAACAGCTGATTTAACGCCAGAAGGTGAATTTACGATTATGATCAAAGCGAAAGATCCTTATTACAGAAGAAAAAATATTGAAGGCGGCGCAAAGAATAACCCACTCGGCCGAAGGTGGATTGGATTTGATGCGCGAGGAACCGACGGGAGAATCTATGGAATTCATGGAACAAGTGATGAGACATCGATAGGGAAATTTATTACGGCAGGCTGTGTACGTCTTCATAATCAAGATGTAGAACGGCTGTTTGATCAGCTTCCAGTTGGTACAAAAGTATGGATCACGAAATCAAGCGATGCATTTGAAAAACTGGCCAAAGACAAACAGGCCATTCGTTAAAAAACGAATCACCTGCTTGTCTGCTTTTTTATCAACACTTTATAAAAAGGCTGCCGCTCCTGCTAAAAGTGAAGAAATTAACAGTAAGCTAATCATGAGCAATACCATAAATTTCATGAATTTCTGAGACATATCGCACCCCTATAATCAAATGTTTTTGCGACGAGCGCACCTTTCTTTATTCTAGCTCGTTTTTACGCAGGCGACAAGTGATGTACAAAGGAAGTGAACGGATGAATCAAATCGATCATATTGCCATTGCCGTTTTTTCTATTCAAAAAACAGCACGTACGTTCTCCAGGCTGTTTAACTGGGAATTTTCAGACATAGAAGTACTCCCGAATCAAGGGGTCAAAGTATCTTTTGCTTCCCTAGGTGATCTGCACATTGAGTTGATTGAACCGATATCAAATCACAGCACATTACATACCTTCTTAACAAAAAGAGGAGAGGGGCTTCATCATATTGCATTAAAGTCAGGTGACATTCAGGCTGATTTCAGTCAACTTGACGAGCTCGGCATGCAGCTCATTCAAAAGGACGCACAAAATGGTGCGAACGGAAAGCGCATCGCGTTTATTTCACCAAAAGAAACGTCAGGTGTGCTATTTGAATTGTGTGCGCCATTGAAAGGAGAGAAACAGGAAGATGCATGAATCGTTCAATGACTTGTCTGAATGGCGCGAGAAAGCTTTAAGGGGTGGCGGTGAAAAACGAGCAGCGGCTCACCGAAACAAAGGAAAGCTGACTGTTCGTCAGCGGCTTCATGAACTTCTTGATGAAGGCAGCTTTATGGAAATCCAGTCATTTGCTAAAGGCTCCCGCTCAGAGCATTTAGGGGATGGCGTTGTCACTGGGACGGGACTGATTCATGGGAAACAAGTAGGCGTTTATGCACAAGATGCGACCGTGTACGGGGGTTCACTAGGGGACATGCATGCGAAAAAAATAGCGGCTTTAATGGATTTGGCGGCTAAAAATCAAATGCCTGTTATCGGTCTAAAAGACTCAGGTGGTGCGAGAATTCAAGAGGGTGTGGTATCATTAGAGGGATATGGTCAGATTTTTAAACGGAATGTGCTGTACTCTGGTCAAATTCCGCAAATATCCGTTATTTTAGGCTCCTGTGCGGGAGGTGCAGTTTATTCACCTGCATTGACGGATTTTGTTTTCATGACGGAGCAAACAGCTCATATGTTTTTAACTGGTCCGAAAGTGATAGAAAAAGCAACAGGAGAGACGGTCTGTCCTGACCGGCTTGGAGGTGCAGCAGTTCAGCATCAAACAAGCGGGAATGTGCACTATACAGGGAAAGATGAGAGAGACGTGTTAAAAGCAGTTCGAACGCTTTTAACGTACATACCAACGAAACGACGGCCTGTCATTCATCGTAAGGTGCAAAAGCATGATGCAAGCGATCTTGGGAACATCTTGCCAAAGGAGCCATCACGCACTTATGATGTCAAACAAGTGGTGACAGCGATCACCGACCACGGCTCATTTTTTGAAACGCAGCGTTGTTTCTCCAAAAATATCGTCACAGGTTTTGCCAGATTACAAGGGTCTTCCATTGGTCTTGTAGCCAATCAGCCTAAGGTGCTGGCAGGAAGCCTTGACCTCGATGCTGCTGATAAAGCGGCTCGGTTTATTCGATTTTGCGATGCATTTCATATTCCCATTTTAACCCTTGTGGACGTTCCTGGTTTTTTGCCAGGTGAGAAAGCTGAGCATGCAGGCATTATCCGCCACGGCGCAAAGCTTCTGTATGCGTATGCTGAGGCGACCGTTCCAAAAATCACTGTGATTTTGAGAAAGGCGTTTGGCGGCGCATACGTTGCGATGAATAGTAAGGGATTAGGTGCTGACTTTGTATATGCATGGCCAGAGGCAGAAATTGATGTCATGGGAAAATCGTTTGCAGACGAAATTGTTCATCCTGCTTTGCGTGAGGTGGACAATGAACCTAGTGTCATGAAGGCAGCACAATTAGGATTAATCGACGATATTTTAATGCCAGATGAAACGAGAGAGCGGCTCATTCGCTCATTTGACCTGCTTCGCAGTAAGGAAGAAGATAGACCGTTAAAAAAGCATGGAAACATGCCGCTATAAGAGGAGGAGCTTCATCATGATCAATGAGAAACGCTTATTAGACGAATTTTTAGAACTTGTACAAATCGATTCAGAAACGAAACATGAAGAAAAAATTGTTGAAGTCCTAAAAGAGAAATTTACTGGTTTAGGGCTTAATGTAGTTGAAGATGATTCAAAAGAGACAACCGGCCATGGAGCAGGCAATCTTATTTGCACACTTGAAGGGAATCAAGAGGCAGATACGATTTATTTTACTTCTCATATGGATACAGTTGTACCAGGTAATGGTGTTAAGCCAGTCATTGAAGAAGGCTATGTCAAGACAGATGGCACAACCATTCTTGGTGCTGACGATAAAACAGGGCTTGCTGCAATGTTTGAAGCGATCCGTGTCCTAAAAGAGAAAAATGTACCGCATGGCAAGATTGAATTTGTCATTACAGCTGGTGAAGAATCAGGACTTGTAGGAGCAAAAGCGTTAGATCCGAAACTGATGACAGCAAAATATGGTTATGCCCTTGATTCAGATGGCAAGGTCGGTACCATTATCGTGGCTGCGCCAACACAGGCGAAAGTACGCGCAACCATTTACGGAAAGACAGCTCACGCAGGTGTGGCACCTGAAAAAGGCGTTTCTGCGATTACGATTGCATCAAAAGCGATCGCCAGCATGCCGCTTGGCCGTATTGATGAAGAAACAACGGCGAATATCGGCCGTTTTGAAGGTGGAACACAAACGAATATTGTCTGTGATCAAGTGGATATTCTGGCAGAGGCGCGTTCTTTAGAACCGGCAAAAATGGAAGCACAAGTAGCAAAAATGAAAGAAGCCTTTGAAAAAACCGCTAAAGAAATGGGCGGAAGTGCCGATGTACAAATTGACATCATGTATCCAGGCTTCAAATTCTCACACGGCGATCAAGTCGTTGAAGTGGCGAAAAAAGCGGCTGCGAAAATTGGCCGCCCTTCAGAACTACAGACAAGCGGGGGAGGCAGTGATGCAAACGTCATTGCTGGAAATGGCATCCCAACTGTCAACCTAGCTGTTGGATATGAAGATATTCATACGAAAAATGAGAAAATGCCGATTGAAGAATTAGTCAAGACAGCTGAAATGGTTCTCGCCATTATCGAAGAAACGACAAATCCATCGTAAAGGCAGGAGACTCTGTGAGCACGCAAAAGATCATTATTTTCCAAGTGGGACAAGAGGATTTTGGTATCAGCGTAGAGCATATACGCTCGATTGAGAAGGTCCCTTATTTACAAGAAGTATCGAACCTTCCAAAAGAGATTAAAGGACTCATGTCGTTAAGAGGAGAGGTCATTCCAGTCAGTGACACAGGTGTCATGCTGCACGGAAAACCTCTGGATGTAACCGAACAGTCTAAGGTTCTACTATTTGAATTGAACGATCAAATGATTGGCTGCCTTGTTTCTGATGCAAAAGATATCATTGATATCGAGCTAAATGAGATCAAGCCATTTCATATGAACACAAAAGCATCTGAATATTTCTTCGGCGTCGTTGAGAGAGAGAACAAGATGATTTTACAAGTGGACCCTAATAAGTTTCTTGGGAAAATTGAGGATCTTGATCAATTGCCTGAGCGATTGAAAGAGGAATTGGCATAAATAAAGGCCCCTTATCCATGGATAAGGGGTCATTTTGCGTGCCGGAGCTCACGAATCTTTTATTTGTTGCGCTCTACAGAAGACAAATATAGCCCCCTTATCATGTTTAGGTAAGGGGGCTATAATTTATTCAGCTGCTGGGTTAATTGAATCGTTTGCCGCAGCTTTTGTTTTTGATTTTTGGTACATCACATTTAAAATAATCGTTTGAATGGTGAGTAAAAGTCCACTTGTCATCCAATATAAAGGAAGAGCAGCGGGAGCATTAATTGATAGAAACAGCATCATGACTGGGAAAATCATGCCCATGATTTTTGCTTGTTTCAGTGCAGCTTCTGTTTGGGTGCCTGATTGTTTTGCGAATTTTTGTGTGACATAAAATTGCAAGAAATACATGGCCCCTGCAAAGATCGCTACCAAAAGATCAGTTTGTCCTAAGTTAAACCATAAGAACGAATGTGTTGCAATCTCAGGTGTTGAGCGGATTGCTGAGTAAAAGCCAAGAACAATTGGGATTTGAATCAGCATCGGCAGACAGCCCATTGCCAGCGGGTTCACATTGTTGTCTTTATATACTTTCATCATTTCCATTTGCAGTTCTTTTTGTTTTTCAGGTTCTTTCGTTTTTTTCAATTTGCTTTGTATTTGGTCAATCTGAGGTTTAACGAGTGCCATTTTCTCTTGCATCACTCTCTGCTTTTTAAATTGGTTTGCAAAAAGCGGGAAAATAAGCAGCCGGACAATCAATGTCACGAACATAATAGATAAACCGTAGTCATCATGGAAAAAGTTCGCAAGCCAGATAATCAACTCAGAAAAAGGCTGAACAAAATAATGATGGAAAAACCCATCAGAGCTTGTATTTGTTTGCGCACTGGCAGCAAATGCCGGTGACGCTACCATCATAAAAAATAAAGTCGTACAAATTGTCAATAAACGTTTCAATTCGTTTCCTCCTCAATAATAAAATCTAATAAGAGAGAGGAAGCGAATGGTCTTCATCATCATTTGATGATCTTTTCATTCGAATGACTTTACTAATCCAAGTTGTAATGCGATCATATATGATAAACAGAAAGTCTGTTCGATTCAAACAAGATGCATCCAACTCTTCTAAACGATGTCCTCCGAGGTGCTCGTTCATTCGGCAGTCTTTTAATAAGAAAGCAATACCAATGGCGGTCAGCGCTGGAAGAATAATCGTAAAGAATTCAACAAGGAAAAAGACTTCATTGAATGTATCAATAATCATGATTATCACATCCATTTCATTACTCACAGTGTACTATACACCATATGAAATGTCTAATGGAACAAACAGGTGAAATCACGGTGAAGTGAAGGAAAGTAGATCACCTAAGGAGGCAAGCAAATGGCTGATTCTCAAAAGAAGGGGCGAATCATTTTTCATATTGATATGAATAGTTTTTATGCATCGGTAGAAATGGCGTATGATCCTTCTTTGAGAGGGAAACCTTTAGCCATTAGCGGAAATGCAAAAGAGCGCAAAGGCATAGTTGTAACCTGCAGCTACGAGGCAAGAGCACTCGGGGTGAAGCCGCCGATGCCACTTTGGGAAGCGAAGCGGCTATGTCCGGGACTGATTGTGCGTACACCCAACTTCGACCGGTACCGCAGCTCCTCACAAGAAATGTTTACCATACTAAGAGAATATAGTGACTTAGTTGAACCCGTTTCAATTGATGAAGGCTATATTGATTTAACCAATACCCCTTATGCGGAGCATGCTGTGAAAACCGCTCATGATATTCAAACGAGGCTAGTAGAAGAGCTCATGCTTCCTTCTAGCATTGGCATTGCACCAAATAAATTTCTAGCGAAGATGGCGTCTAATTGGAAAAAGCCAATGGGCATTACCATTTTGCGTAAACGAGATGTCCCGACAATGCTCTGGCCGCTCCCGGCAGGTGACATGCATGGGGTTGGACAGAAAACGGCAGATAAGCTGAAAACCATCGGAATTCATACAATTGAAGATTTAGCGAAAGCGAATGAATATGCGCTAAAAGAGTTATTAGGTATCAATGGACCGAGGTTAAAGCAAAAGGCAAACGGAGAGCATGACGGCATTGTCGATCCAGAAAGAATATACGAATTTAAATCTGTCGGCAATTCTTCCACTCTTCCTCACGATTCTGATGATACAGATGAACTCGTCTCATTAATAGAGAAACTGTCGCAATCGGTGAGTGCCAGATTACGAAGAAAAGAAGTGATGGCGAACCGGCTGCTCATTATGATTCGGTATGCAAGCTGGAAAAATATCACACGGAGCGTCACACTCACGAATCCAACTGATCGAAAGGAAGATCTATTTGAGGCGGCAAAGCAGCTATTCCTAAAGCATTGGAATGACCAGCCAGTAAGACTTTTAGGTGTGACGGGGACCGATCTTGTGGAACGAAAATCAGCCGTCAAGCAGCTTGATTTATTCTCTTATACAGAAGATGCAAAAGACGAACCGCTCCAATCTCTTTTAGACGGACTGAAAGAAAAATACGGTAAACCACTCATTCAAAGAGGAGTGACCATTAAGGAAAAAGAGAGCAAAACAAGTGGTACAAGTTTTAATAAAGACTTTTTTCAGGACGAAAGAGGAAATGACTAGCCTGAAAACTTGATAAAAGAGGTGATGTTGTGGTAATTTCAAAGGGTACATCATTTCAGCAGTAATCAATATAGTGTGTTAGAAGGGACGTCAGAATTATGTCAAAACAACAAATCGGTGTCGTTGGACTAGCCGTTATGGGGAAAAACCTTGCCCTAAATATTGAAAGCCGCGGTTTCTCCGTGTCCGTTTATAACAGATCTAGCAGCAAAACAGAAGAGTTTCTTCAAGAATCACAAGGGAAAAACGTTGTAGGCACATACAGCATTGAAGAATTTGTTCAATCGCTTGAAACGCCGCGTAAAATTCTTTTAATGGTAAAAGCGGGTGCAGCAACAGATGCAACCATTCAATCATTACTGCCTCACCTAGAGAAAGGTGACATTTTAATTGATGGTGGAAATACATATTACAAGGATACACAAAGACGTAACCAAGAGCTTGCGGAAAGTGGTATTCACTTCATTGGAACAGGTGTTTCTGGCGGTGAAGAAGGCGCACTAAAAGGTCCTTCTATCATGCCTGGCGGTCAAAAAGAAGCGCATGAGCTAGTGAAACCAATTTTAGAAGCCATCTCTGCGAAAGTAGATGGTGAGCCTTGTACAACGTATATCGGTCCAGATGGAGCAGGACATTATGTCAAAATGGTTCATAACGGTATCGAGTACGGAGACATGCAATTGATCTCTGAATCATACTTTATCTTGAAGCATGTGGCAGGATTGTCAGCAGAGGAGCTTCATGAAGTATTCTCAGAGTGGAATAAAGGCGAGCTTGACAGCTACTTAATCGAAATTACAGCTGACATTTTCACAAAAGTGGATGAAGAAACAAATCAGCCGCTTGTGGATGTGATCTTAGATAAAGCTGGACAAAAAGGAACTGGGAAATGGACGAGCCAAAGCTCTCTTGATCTAGGTGTTCCGCTTCCAATCATTACGGAATCTGTTTTCGCACGTTTTATTTCTGCGATGAAAGATGAGCGTGTGGAAGCAAGTCAATTAATTCAAGGGCCTGAGCCAACTCAATCAGCTGAAGATAAACAAGCATTAATCGAAGCTGTTAGAAAAGCTCTCTTCATGAGTAAAATCTGCTCATATGCACAAGGTTTTGCGCAAATGAAAGCAGCGTCTGAAGAGTATAACTGGGATTTGAAATACGGTGAAATTGCGATGATCTTCCGTGGTGGATGTATCATTCGTGCAGCCTTCCTGCAGCAAATCAAAGAAGCATATGACCGTAACCCTGAATTGAAAAACCTATTGCTTGATCCTTACTTCAAGGATATCGTAGAAAGCTATCAATCATCACTTCGTAAAGTGATTTCACTTGCAGTAGAACAAGGTGTTCCTGTTCCTTCATTCTCAAGTGCACTTGCTTACTTTGATAGCTATCGTACAGCTGTCCTTCCAGCTAACTTAATTCAAGCACAGCGTGACTACTTCGGCGCACATACGTATGAGCGCACAGATAAAGAAGGCGTCTTCCATACTGAATGGATGAAATAAGTATACAACCTCAAAAGACCTTACCTTGGTAAGGTCTTAGATTGTTGACAAAGGGCTAAAATGAACTTGATTTTAGCCCTTTGTCTTCTTTTTAGCGTGATAGAAAACCTTTGCAGGCTAGGAAGGCCGAGTACTGGAGCGGAGCGAATTTGACATTCATGAGCACCAGCACGCAGGACTGACACCGAATGCGAGGGTTTGTCTACACGCTGTGACCTTACCTTTGGTAAGGTCTTTTTTGTGTTTACATCTATTCGGCTAAAAATCCGAAAAAGAGGGATGCTAAGTAAAAAAGAACAGAAAGTAGGGATAGAAGTGGGCATTTTATATGCACTTCTCCCAGCGATATTTTGGGGAAGTATTGTTCTCATCAGTGTCAAACTTGGCGGGAATGCCTATCAGCAAACACTCGGCATTACCCTCGGCGCTTTTTTGTTTTCAATCGGCGCCTATTTGATCAAAATGCCGGAACTGACACCGCTTATTTTTGCGGTTTCCGTTATCTCTGGGATCTTTTGGAGTATAGGGCAAATGAATCAGCTTTCAAGTGTCGCCTTTCTAGGGGTGTCAAAGGCTGTTCCTTTATCAACGGGTATGCAGCTTGTGAGCACGACATTATTTGGTGTCATCGTCTTCAAAGAATGGCAAACCATGACGGTCATACTTATTGGTTCTTGTGCTATTTTATTTATTATTGCTGGTGTTGTCATGACATCACTTGGTCAAAAAAAGAGTGGCGGGAACGAAGGCGGCAATTTTAAAAAGGGAATCATCATTTTGCTCATCTCAACCGTAGGCTACGTCGGATATGTTGTCATTTTAAGATGGTTTCATATAGATGGCTGGTCTGCGCTCGTTCCGCAATCTGTCGGCATGCTGCTTTCATCGTTAGCGATTAGTCTAAAGCAAGACCCGTTTAGCAAATATACATTCAGAAATATCATTGCTGGTCTTGTGTGGTCGACAGGAAATCTAGGGCTTCTTTTGGCGATTCCACTCATTGGCGTAGCAGTAAGTTTTTCCATGTCTCAAACAGGAATTGTCATCTCGACTTTAGGCGGTATTTATTTATTAAAAGAGAAAGCATCTAAAACAAGCTTTGTTATTGCAGGCTGCTTGATGATTATCGCAGGCGGTGTGCTGCTAGGTTTTACAAAATAGGAGGTTAAACGAATGTATCCAGATTTGGAAGGGAAAACAGTTCTCATCACAGGAGCAGGTACAGGGATAGGTCAGGCGATGGCGCGCCGGTTTGGACAAGAAAAAGCCAATGTAGTGATCAATTATTTCTCCGATAAAGAAAACCCGGACGACACGATTGCTCATATTCAAAAAAGTGGCGGACAGGCTGTCAAAATTCAAGGGGATGTATCAAAAGAAGAGGATATGAAGGCGATGATTGATCAAGCTGTTGATACATATGGCAGTCTTGATGTCATGATCAATAATGCAGGAATTGAAAATGAAGTTCCTTCAACTGAAATGACGCTAGATAATTGGAACAAAGTGATGTCCACCAATTTAACAGGCATGTTTCTAGGCTGCCGTGATGCATTAAAGTATATGACAGAACATGGGATCGAGGGGTCGATTATTAATATGTCATCGGTCCATCAGCAAATTCCGTGGCCTCATTTTGTCCATTATGCAGCAAGTAAAGGAGGCGCCAAGCTTTTGACGGAAACGCTGGCACTAGAATATGCCCCTAAAAAAATTCGCGTAAACAGTATTGCACCAGGTGCAATTGATACCCCCATCAATGCCGAAAAATTTGATGATCCAGCATTGAAAAAGGGCGTCATTGAGCTGATACCAATTGGCTATATCGGAAAGCCTGAAGAAGTGGCAGCATGTGCTGTCTGGCTTGCATCAAAAGAAGCGAGCTATGTGACAGGGTTGACGTTATATGTAGACGGCGGTATGACCAAGTACCCGGGATTCCAAGCAGGAAAAGGATAATCGTGCATATGTTGATCACGGGCTGGGCTCAGAGGATAACACAACATCAAATTATGATCTAGTATGTTGTCATGCTAGTGAAAAGCGTGAGCATAAACATTGCACACGCTTTTATCCATTTAATCGGCTTATTCAAATATGGCTTCTTTGTTCTTCACGATGATGCCTACTTTCGTTTTGACACGAGGAACGCCATCTTTTTGAAGATAATCATATAAAATGGGTTCTATTTCATTGATATCTGTACGAAGTATTTTAGGAGATAACTCCTCGATAAATGGATCGTTTTTAACTGCTAGACAGTTCGCCATTGTATCGAGTGCAATTAAACTGAAAGGTCTTCCTTTGTTTAGCCAAGATTTCATTCTGAGCCATGTTGGAAAGCATGCTGATGCCAACCTGCCCCAACTGTCGTTAAAAGAGGAGCAATGAGACTCCATCCAATCAAGTATGTGATGTGAACGGAAACGATATAGGCTGGAGAGAGCCGTCATTGGCAATTCCTTTTCACTTACACATTTCAATTGATCAAAAATACGTCTCATTCCTTCCTCGGCTGGTAAACTACTGGCTGCTGCCCAAGAAAGCGGATGAAAAAATTTATCGGCATCATTCTCCCAAAGCTCTCTTACCCAATCCGAAGCTGCAGTACCTAAAACATCAGCTGCGATCTCCAGCATTCTTGATTTGACTTCATGATTTTCCGTTCCATAAAATCTAGCTTTTACAGACATCAACATTTTTGTGTATCGTGTTTTTTCAGGGCATTGATGACATCGTATTGAAGAAACCACCTTGTGATTGAGAAATCTAATAAAGACTCCAAATCATGTTGAACCGCTTGTAATGTGGGTATTTTCTCTTCTGCTGTGACCAATACATCTTCTTCTGGCTGACAAGCCTCTCCGTCTTCTTCATAAAAATCATCGTGCAATAAAAATTTCTTTGGAGAGTGGATGATCGCTAAGTGATACCATTCAATTGGCCGTAAAGAATAGGTTAAGAGCCGCCTGTGACGATCATTGCATAATCGATAAGGCTGAGCTGATTCATCAGAAATTTTTACAACATCAATCTCGTTTCTTTTACAGGCTTCACACAAATGAGTGACTGCCATGATATCCAGTCCTTTTGATTGCAAAGATATGAATAGATTCGAAAAGTAGCAGCAAAAGACGTTTACCTATCCATCAAATTGAGTGGGAATAGAATCTGTTTCCATCTCTGGGCAGTTACTTCTCATGATTTATGGGATGAAAAATTGGGTTTTTGAATGAGCTAAGTCATTCGCACTTATTTTAACAAAGTTCTCAAAGACTGTCTTCAGAAGAAGAAGCTACTTTATGGTTCATTCGGAGAGTATTTTTTAAAAGAAAAGGGGTCTCGTTCATATCTGGATGAGATCTTTTTTGTTCTGAAAGCTTGTTGTGAGTATTGATACGGTCATTTTTAAAATAAAATACAGACATATATAATTAAATGTCTAGACATTTAAAAATAAAAATATATAATATTAACTGGAAGCGCTTTTATTACAACAATGGGGTGAGAGAAATGAAACGTATTTTATTAGCATGCAGTTCAGGTATGTCTACGAGTTTACTAGTCACAAAGATGAAGGCACATGCTGAGTCTATAGGGGAAGAAGCAGAGATTTGGGCAGTCGGACAAGACCAAGCGAGAAAAGAAATGGCACATGCCGATGTTGTATTAATTGGACCGCAAATGAGCTTTTTAAAAGGGGATCTTCAAAAAGAAGCTCAAAAATATGGGATTGAAGTAGAGGTCATCGATATGCAGGCGTATGGGCTAGCAGATGGACAAAAAGCGTATGAACAAGCGGTTTCATTGATGGGGGAATCTTAAAGGATGGAAAAGAAAACAGTCGAAGGACTCACGGAAGAACAAATCAGTTTTCAATTGATCTTACACAGCGGAAATGCACGAAGCAAATTGCTTCAATCTCTTAAACAATTTAGAGAAGGTCATGAAACAGTAGCATCTGACCTTCTCAAAGAAGCGGAAGATGACTTGCGGAATGCACATGATATCCATTTTCAGATGGTACAGCAAGAGGCAAGCGGAGAAACGATTTCATTCTCCTTGCTGCTCATGCATGCCGAAGATCATTTCATGTCAACGATGACAATAAAAGAGCTTGTGGGAGAGCTCTTACCGATATTGCAATCACTGAAACAATAAAGGGTGTAAACAAGGGGGGAAACCAATGTTTGATAAAATAAGTGCAATTTTGGTTCCGATTGCTGGTAGATTGAACAACAATCGCTATCTAGGGGTATTAAGGGATGCCTTTATGCTTGCGTTCCCATTAACGATTTTTGGTTCCATCATGGTCGTATTAATGAATCTGCCATTTTTAGATAAGATCATGAGTCAAACAGCACTGGAAGGTGTTCAGTCTGCACTGAATATTGCACCTAGTGCGACCATCAGCATTATGAGTGTGTTTGTTGTATTTGGGATTGGCTACTATTTATCGAAAAGCTATGATGTGGAAGCTGTCTTTGGCGGTGTGATCGCTTTAGCCTCTTTTCTGCTCCTTACGCCATTTTTACTAGAACAAGAGGGCGGTGCATCCATTGCAGGCGTCATCCCAGTCGATCGTTTGGGCGCAAAGGGAATGTTCCTTGGAATGATCACAGGCTTTTTGTCTGCTGAAATTTATCGCTATTTTGTCCAAAAGAAATTTGTCATCAATATGCCGCAAGGGGTTCCGCCAGCTGTTTCTAAGTCTTTTGCTGCACTCATCCCGGCTACTTTGACACTCACAACCTTTTTACTGATCAATATCATCATTACACAAGGGTTCAAAACCAACATGCATGACTTGATTTACAATGCGATTCAGGCGCCGCTTGTCGGACTTGGAAGCGGTATCATTCCAACCTTGATCGCTATTTTCTTTATACAAATTCTTTGGTTCTTTGGGCTCCACGGCCAAATTATTATCAACTCTGTCATGGACCCGATTTGGAATACATTGTCCATTCAAAATCTAGAAAGCTACACAAAAACAGGTGAGGTTCCGAACATCATCAGCAAGCAGTTTATCGAAATCTATACAGTGGGTATGGGTGGAACCGGTATGACGCTAGCTGTTGTGTTTACGATTTTAATTTTTCTTAAAAGTAAGCAATTGAAACAAGTAGCAAAGCTCGGCTTAGGACCAGGTTTATTTAACGTCAATGAACCCATTATCTTCGGTTTACCGATTGTGATGAACCCGCTTATTCTCATTCCATGGATTTTGGCGCCAATGGTGATTACTTGTATTTCTTATTTTGCGATGGCCGCAGGTATTGTGCCGCCTCCGACAGGCGTGAATATTCCATGGACAGTACCGATCTTTATTAGCGGAGTCATGGCAACGAATTCATTAGCGGGCGGTCTGCTTCAACTGTTTAATTTAATGATTGTGTTTGTCATTTGGTTCCCGTTCCTAAAATTTATTGATCGTATGAATGTGAAAAATGAAAAAATAGTCACGACAGAAAAAACGAAACAAACAAACATCAAAGGTGAAGGAGACTCAATACATGTCGATGGAAACTAACAGTCAATCATATACATTTCCAGAAGGTTTCTGGTGGGGATCTTCTGCCTCTGCTACGCAAACAGAAGGCAGTTATCCAGGAGATGGAAAGGGACCGAACATTTGGGATCACTGGTTTGAAAAAGAGCCGAATCGTTTTTTTCAGGGCGTCGGTCCAGGTGTCACCTCGCAATTTTATCGTAAATACAAAGAGGATATCCGCCTCATGAAAGAGATTGGGCACAACTCGTTTCGTCTATCTATTTCATGGTCACGCCTTTTACCTGAGGGAAAAGGGGCCGTTAATGAAGAAGCTGTGGCTTTTTACAATGATGTGATCAATGAACTAATAGCCAGTGACATTGAACCGTTTGTGAACTTGTATCATTTTGATATGCCAATGGCGCTTCAGGAGACGGGAGGATGGGTAAACAGGCAGGTCGTAGACGATTATGTCAGCTATGCGACATTGTGTTTTCAGCTATTTGGCGACCGGGTGAAAAAATGGTTTACCCATAACGAGCCGATTGTTCCTGTAGAGGGTGGATATATGTATAGCTTCCATTATCCAAACGAAGTTGATTTCCAAAAGGCAGTGCAAGTTGGATTTCATGAGATTTTATCAAATGCTAAGGCCATTGCGGCTTATAAAGAGATGAAGCAGGATGGGAAAATAGGCATTATCCTCAACCTTACTCCTTCGTATCCGCGAAGCCAGAATCCGCGGGATGTCGAAGCAGCTGAGATGGCTGACGCCTTCTTTAACCGGTCCTTCCTAGATCCAGCTGTGAAAGGACATTTCCCTGAAAAGCTAGTGGACGTGTTAAAGAAAGAAGGATTGATGCCGGCTATGGAGGAAGGAGACCTTGAACTCATTCAAGAGAACACGATCGACCTTCTCGGCATCAACTATTATCAGCCAAGAAGAGTGAAAGCAAAGGAACATATGCCTCACCCTGATGCACCATTTATGCCAGATCATTATTTCGATTCTTTTGAAATGCCGGGCAGAAAAATGAATGTGTACCGCGGCTGGGAAATCTATGAAAAGGGTATTTACGATATATTGAAAAAAGTCCAGACAGACTATGGGAATATTGAATGCTTTATTTCTGAAAATGGAATGGGTGTCGAGGGAGAAGAGCGGTTTCAAGATGAAGAAGGAATGATTCATGACGATTACCGCATTGATTTTATTTCTGAGCATCTTAAATGGGTGCATCAAGCCATTCAAGAAGGAAGTCATGTAAAAGGCTATCATCTGTGGACGTTTATGGATAATTGGTCATGGTCGAATGCCTATAAAAATCGCTATGGATTTGTCTCAGTGGACCTTGAGAAAGACGGGAAACGTACCATCAAAAAAAGTGGCTACTGGTTTCAATCGGTTTCAGAGAATAATGGTTTCTAATCAAGATACTTGCTCTTTCCTTGAAAAGGGCAAGTATTTTTCTTATGTAAAGATGAAAGGATTGAAATGAAAGTGGCTCGAACCTTTTAAGCGCACTAGGCTTAGTGTAGAATGAGAGGAAGGCTAGAAAGCGCTATAATAGGATATGAAAAAACAAGTCAGTTGGTGGTGTGAGATGACAAAGTACGAACTCATTTCAGAAGAAATTAGAAAAAGAATAGGAACAGCATATTATCCAGAAGATCAACCCATTCCAGATGAAAACTCGCTTGCCGCTGAATTTAAATGCAGCAGAATGACGATGAAGCGTGCGCTCGATCTTTTAGTGGCGGAAGGTCTGCTCTTTAGAAAAAGAGGTCATGGCACATTTATTGTGAAGGCAGCACTAAATCAAGGTGCGATCAACGTATCAGGTCATGAAAATAAAGGGTTCACGAAAGTGATGGCAGATAAAAACGTGACGAGCCAAATCATTCGCTTTGATGTGCATTTTCCAAGTGAAGAGGTGGCAGCTCATTTATCCATTGACTCAAGCACACCTGTCTATGACATTATTCGGCTCCGTTTGGTAGAAGAAGAGCCATATGTATTAGAAAAAACCTTTATGCCTGTCAATGTCATTAAGGGAATAGATGAAGAGGTTTTATTGGGTTCCATCTATAGCTACATTACAAACACACTGCAATTAAAAGTAGCAGGAGCGCACAAAAAAATTAGAGCGGCTAAATCAGATCAGCTTGATCAGCAATATTTAGGCTGTGACCCTACGGATCCAGTGCTAGAAGTGGAGCAGGTGGCTTATTTAAACACAGGTCGGCCGTTTGAATATTCCTTTAGCCATCATCGCTATGATAAATTTGATTTTTCAACGGTTGAAATTACGAAAACACGACTTTAAAAAAAGAGCAGAACCCCCTCAATCGGGAGACTGCTCTTTTTTGTTATTTTATATATTCCACCAGTGATATCCATCTTTTTCAAGAAGCTGATCTGCTTCTTTTGGTCCCATAGAACCAGCAGGATAATTTGGTTTTAACGTTTTGGTTTCAGCCCATTTTTCTGAAATTGGATCAACAAAGTTCCAAGACAGTGCCACTTCATCCCAGTGGGCAAAGTTTGTTGCGTCACCTAGCAAACAGTCATGAATTAGCTTTTCATACGCTTCTGGTGTATTCATGATGTCGTTGTAATTTGTTTGATAGTCAAGCTTAATTGGTTTAGCATACGTTCCGCCATCAAGCTTGCGAGCATTCAGGTGAAGGGTGATGCCTTCGTCTGGCTGAATGTGAATCACAAGTAAGTTTGGATGCATGGAATTCCCGTTTCCGTAGTACAGGTTCATCGGAATGTCTTTAAATTGCACCACGATTTGAGTGGATTTCTTTTCTAGACGTTTTCCTGTACGAATGTAAAATGGTACCCCGGCCCATCTAAAGTTATCGATGAGAAGTTTTCCTGCAACGAATGTTTCTGTGTTGGAGTTTGGGTCCACATTTTGCTCTTCAAGATAGGAAGGAACCATATTGCCATCAATCGTTCCTG
This sequence comes from Bacillus sp. AK25, assembly GCF_048270685.1. NCBI lineage: Bacteria > Bacillati > Bacillota > Bacilli > Caryophanales > Bacillaceae > Bacillus > Bacillus sp. AK25. The sequence goes on along the minus strand of NZ_JBLUWC010000001.1, from coordinate 2,108,747 downwards.
CATCATATTGTCCGCGGACAAAGAATTGATCCACTTCATCTTTCGAGAATGGACGAAGCGCACGCAATGCTTTCCGTTTTTCGCTACGGATTTCCTCTGTATTGAGCTTAATCGGTGGCTCCATGGCTAAAAGTGCAACCATTTGAAGCATATGGTTTTGGACCATATCTCTCAGTGCACCAGAACTCTCGTAATATCTCGCCCGGTCTTCGACGCCTAATGATTCACTCGATGTGATTTGAATGTTTGAAATATAGCGGTTTGTCCAAAGCGGTTCAAAGATCGCATTCGCAAAACGAATGACCTCAATGTTTTGCACCATCTGTTTACCGAGGTAGTGGTCAATACGATAAATTTGATCCTCTGTAAATGCATCTCGGATCTCTTCATTTAATGTTTTGGCACTAGGCAGGTCATGACCAAACGGTTTTTCAATGACAAGTCGAGACCATCCAGTCGTTTCTGATACGCCTTCGCTTTTTAAAAACTTCGCAATGGTTCCGAAGAATTCTGGTGCCATCGCTAAATAGAACATCCGGTTATTCGGGATACTGTATGTATCTTCAAGACCAGAAAGAAGTGTGTTCAGTGCTTGATAGGAAGCAGGGCTTGAGACATCAAAATCATGGTAATAGAAATGAGAAATAAATTCCTCTGCTTTTGCTTCTGCATCATCAGAAGAGACTGATTCTTTTACCACAGCTCTTAGGTCTTCATGAGACCAAGGACGACGTCCAACACCTACAACAGCGAATTGATCTCCAAGCTTTCCGCTATGATAAAGTCTATGTATAGAAGGGTAGAGCTTGCGTTTTGCAAGGTCTCCTGTTGCGCCAAAGATGACAATGACTGCTTTTGGATAGTTAGTTTCTGTATTCACGAAAAGTACCTCACTTTATTCGTAGCATTGTTGTAAAAACCGAGAATGTATGTACATTTTCTTTATTTTAAAGGTTCATTGTTCGTAAAGCAAACATTTGATTCGACTTTTTCTGCCCGAGTTTGACTTTTTTCAAAAATTCCGCTGAATTCACATTTATCCTGTCTTCATGTATTCTATATGAATGAAGAGATTGTATACCGGCTGTAGGAGGAAATCGTAATGGAACTGCTCTTTTTAGGAACAGGTGCAGGCATTCCTGCAAAAACAAGAAACGTCACTTGCACTGCGCTGAAGCTTTTAGAAGAGAGAAAAGCCGTGTGGCTTTTTGATTGCGGAGAAGCGACGCAGCATCAAATATTACATACAACGATTAAACCAAGAAAAATTGAGAAGATCTTTATCACGCATATGCACGGTGATCATGTATATGGTCTCCCGGGTCTGCTTGGCAGCAGGTCCTTTCAAGGCGGAGAGGATGAATTGACGATATATGGTCCAAGCGGCATTAAAGCTTTTGTAAACGCGGCACTTTCAGCGACACAAACGCATTTGACTTATCCGCTGCATATCATAGAAATAGAGGAAGGGATCGTTTTTGAAGATGAGACCTTTCAAGTAGAAGCAAGACGAGTGTCTCATGGGATCCCAGCTTACGGTTATCGGGTCGTGGAAAAAGATGTACCCGGTGCACTAAAAGCCGAAGACCTAAAAAAAATCGGTGTAAAACCTGGACCTTTGTATCAAAAGTTGAAAAATGGGGAAACCGTTACACTCGAAGATGGAAGAATGATTGATGGAACCGATTATTTGGAACCCCCTAAAAAAGGGAGAATCGTTGCATTTTCAGGAGATACCCGTTTGTGCGAGAATATAACAAGGCTTGCCAAGAATGCGGATGTGTTAGTCCATGAAGCAACATTTGGGAAAGAAGATGCAGAACTAGCCTATAATTATTATCACAGTACGACAGAACAGGCAGCAAAAACAGCGCAGGAAGCAGGCGCAAAAAGACTGATTTTGACCCATATTAGTGCACGGTACCAAGGGGAAGACTCACTGAAACAATTACTCAAAGAAGCCCGCGATATTTTCCCGCTGACTGAAGCTGCACATGATTTCTTTTCTTTTCCTATTGACCGTACCCTGTAAAAATTGGATGAATCGTCAAAAAAAGTTGTGTGATTTTTTTGATATTTATGATGACGCTCTTTTTCAGGTAGTGGTAAAATGGTGAAGAAAAAACAAATGACGAATTACACTATGAACAATACGGGAGGCACAATCAAAGATGAGCGGTTTTACAGCGTTAAGTGAAGCAGAATTAAATGACCTATATGCAGCACGACAAAAAGAGTATGAAACGTACAAAAGTAAAAACTTACACTTAGACATGTCTAGAGGGAAACCCTCACCAAAACAGCTCGATTTATCTATGGGCATGCTCGATGTCGTGACATCAAAGGATGCAATGACAGCTGAGGATGGTACAGATGTGCGAAACTATGGCGGCTTGACAGGCCTTCCTGAAACAAAGAAATTTTTTGCAAGTGTGCTCAATCTGAATCCAGAACAAATCATCATTGGCGGTAATTCTAGCCTGAATATGATGCATGACACAATTGCCCGTGCCATGACTCACGGCGTATATGGCAGCAAAACACCTTGGGGCAAGCTTCCAAAGGTAAAATTCTTAGCACCAAGCCCAGGGTATGATCGTCATTTTGCCATTTGTGAGCATTTTAACATAGAGATGATTACGGTAGATATGAAGTCGGATGGACCTGACATGGATCAGGTGGAAAAATTGGTTGCAGAAGATGAAGCCATCAAAGGGATTTGGTGTGTACCGAAATATAGTAACCCTGACGGCATTACGTATTCAGATGAGGTTGTTGACCGTCTTGCTTCCATGCAGACAAAAGCAGACGACTTCCGAATTTTTTGGGATGATGCTTATGCAGTCCACCATCTAACAGATATGCCTGATACGTTAAAAGATATTTTTCAAGCAGTAGACAAAGCAGGGCATGCAAACCGTGTGTTTATGTTCGCTTCTACTTCTAAAATTACGTTCCCAGGCTCGGGTGTTGCACTGATGGCATCTAGTCAGGACAACGTCAGCTTTATTCAAAAACAGCTATCAGTTCAAACCATTGGGCCAGATAAAATCAATCAATTAAGACACCTTCGTTTCTTCAAGAATCCAGAAGGATTGAAGGAACATATGAAAAAGCATGCAGCGATTATTAAGCCGAAATTTGACCTCGTTCTTTCGATCCTTGATGAAAAGCTTGGTGGAACAGGCATCGCTGAGTGGCACAAACCAAATGGCGGATATTTTATTAGCTTAAATACACTCGATCATTGTGCAAAAGCTGTTGTGCAAAAAGCGAAAGAAGCCGGTGTGACACTAACAGGTGCAGGGGCGACATATCCTTATGGAAACGACCCGCTTGATCGTAACATCCGTATTGCGCCAACGTTCCCAACGCTTGAAGAACTAGAGCAGGCGATTGATATCTTTACGTTATGCGTTCAGCTTGTCAGCATTGAAAAGCTGCTGTCTGAGAAAAGTCAATCAGCACCAACGGTATAACGAAAAAACTCCTTGACTGATGTCCGGTCAAGGAGTTTTTGTTTTTAGTTAGCTGTTTGATAATAAGAGACAGGCTGTTTTGCTGCACACCATACATCATAAATCGCAAGCTGCACAATATGTGGTTCATCGTGATGAATATAGTGCGAGCTGTTCTGCGCCTGAATCCATCCGCTTTGGGATGACAATGTGAGCAGTCGTTTATGGAGCCTGAGCCAAGCTTCATGTGCTGGATGAAACAAGCGGCTTTTGCCTGATGAAATGACAAGAAGGGGCATCATCCCATAATGCGTTTGCTCCTCTTTGATCGTACGCAGCATTTGCTCAAAGTACTCATGTGTACATTCTGCTGTGAACTGCGTCATATATGAAGTGCGTTCTTCCTTTGATAAGAGCGGCAGAATGACCTGCTCTTGCTCCTCACTTGCTGGGTCTAGAAGGACCATACCGATAACATCTTCTTTTCTGCGGCTTGCCCATAAGCGGCTGACAAGAGAGCCAAATGAGTGCGCCACAATGAGAAATGGCGGCTGAATATTGGCTTGATGTAAGAGTGTATCTAAATCATCCGCAAGATCATGCAAAGTTCTTCCTTCTTTGCTTTCGCTGCTTTTTCCATTACCTAAACGGTCATATAAGAAAACACCAAGCTCTGGGTCAATATCACGAGCGATATTCGCCCACGTATCGCCTGAAATTCCATATCCTGCTTCAAAAATAATGGTGGCTTCCTTTTTCCCTTGACGATGCCTTGTATAAAAGTGATGTCCATCTATATGATACGTTCTTTCAATCAATGCCGAGTTCATTCTTCCATCTCCTCTAAGTGGTTCTTTAGCTAAAAGACGGCACAAAAGGCAAAGATGTTTCTCTTAAAAACAAAAAAGATGCCTATTTCAAAAAATAGACACCTTTTTGCTTAGAGATGTTACCAAGCACGATCGTATTGGCGCGGGCTTTCGATGGATGTACGAAGCTCTTTAGCGGCTGTTTTTGGGAAATACGGATCCCGTAAAAATTCTCTGCCGATAAAGATTAAGTCAGCACGCTGATTTTGTAAAATTTCTTCGGCCTGTACACCAGATGTGATCATACCGACAGCGGCTGTTTGGATGCCGGCACCTTCTCTTATTTTCTCAGCAAAGGTGACTTGGTAGCCGGGGAAAGTTTTAATACTGGCTTGCACCACAGCGCCTGAGCTCACATCAATTAGATCGACTCCTTGCTCTTTCAGCCATGCGGCAATGCCAATATAATCTGCAATATCTAGTCCTTTTGTTGTGTAATCAGAAGCGGATACACGGACAAATAATGGTCCATCCCACACTTCATTGACTGCATCAACCACTTCTCTCAAGAAGCGATAACGATTTTCTGGTGAACCGCCATATTCATCTGTCCGGTGATTGGCAAGCGGTGAGAGAAATTCGTTAATCAAATAGCCATGCGCACCATGAATCTCAATGATGTCAAATCCAGCTTTCTTGGCGCGGACAGCGGCATCTTGAAACGCCTGAACTGTGTCTTTTATTTGATCGATAGACATCTCAAGAGGTGTTTTAGATTGCTCGTCAAATGGAATGCTGGATGGAGCAAGAATGTCACCATCTAGCTCAGCCTTGCGTCCTGCATGGGCTAGCTGGATGGCCGTTTTTGTTCCGTACGCTTTGATTTGTTCGTTTAATGAGGCAAACCCTTCAATGTGCTCATCACTCCAAATTCCGAGGTCCTGATCACTAATTCTTCCCTCAGGTGAAACAGCACTTGCCTCGACCATAATTAATCCGGCCTGACCTTGCGCGCGGGAAATATAATGTGCAAAGTGGAAAGGCTGTAATTTTCCATCACGGTCATAGGATGAATACATACACATCGGGGACATGACGATGCGGTTTTTGAGTGTGACACCTTTTAATGTCCAAGGTGAAAAAAGCTTTGTTTCCAATTACCTTCGCCTCCTCATAGAATGGTATAGCCGATTATAACAGCCATTCAAACATTCGTCATAAAAGGTGCTCAAACCATATAGCTTTTGAACATGATTTTGTATAATGAAAGATATGGACATCAAAGGGGGATAAACGGATGAAATGGCAAACGGAAAGTGAACTAAAGGAGCTACTCACAGCTCTGATGCAGTATGAAAGCATATCTGGTACAACGGGAGAAGTCGCATTAGCGGAATATTTATATTACTTGCTGAGGGAGGGGCCATATTTTGAGCAGCATCCTGATCACTTGGCTTTGCATCCAATGAAAGATGGCCGATATTTTTTAACGGCACTTGTCAAACGAAGTACGCTGCCACGTACTGTTTTACTCCTCAGCCATTTTGATGTCGTCGATACAGAGGATTACGGAGAATTTCAAAATATGGCGTGTAAGCCCGAAGAGTTAATGGCGTCCTTTTCTCAAAAAAGTGCACTTCTTCCAAAAAGGGCAAGAGAGGATTTAGCTTCAGGTGACTGGCTGTTTGGACGAGGGTCCATGGATATGAAAGCAGGCCTGACTGTCCAGCTTTCCATGCTGGAAAGAGCGATGGCGGGGAGGTTTGAAGGAAATATTCTGCTCGTCACAGTGCCAGATGAAGAAGTGAATTCACAGGGGATGCTGGAGGCTGTTCCGAAACTAAAGGAGCTCAAGCAGAAGTATGACCTTGAGTATACCGCCTGTTTAAACAGTGAGCCGATGTTTGAAAAGTATCCCGGGGATGCGCACCAATACATCTATACAGGTAGTATAGGGAAGGTACTTGCGGGATTTTTCTGCAAAGGAATTGAAACACATGTAGGTGAGCCCTTCTCAGGATTAAATGCAAATTTTATGGTATCTGAATTAAACAGGCTGTTAGAACTGAATAGTGATTATTGTGAGGAAGTAGATGGTGAAGTGACACCGCCTCCGACCAATTTGATGCAAAAGGATTTGAAAGAAGCTTACTCTGTTCAAACGCCTCACACGGCTGTTTCTTTATTTAATGTGCTGATGATGAACCGCTCTAGTGAAGAGCTTCACGGGCTCCTCTATGAAACTGCGAAACAAGCAGCAGCCCAAATCGAAGCCAATCTCAAACAGAAAACCGCTGCATTTCAACGCTTTAAACATTTTACACCCATCGATACAAACATCACGGTGTTAACGTATCATGAGCTGTACGAAAAAGCTGCTGAACGATCCGGCAAGCAGGAGGTCGAGCGAATTGTCAACTACGCCTTTGCCAACCGGGGTGAGCTAGGGGATCGTGATTTTTCAACCAAAATTGTATCAGAACTGACGACCCTTTGTAAGGAAGATGGAGCACTGATTGTGTTGTTTTATAGTCCGCCATTTTACCCATCTGTTTCTTCAACAAACGATCTGCATATTCAAACGACCTTAAAGAAGATTCAAAGAGAAGCAAAAGAGATCTATGGAATCGAAGTAGAAGAAGTCAAATATTTTCCTGGTTTATCTGATTTAAGCTACTTACAGCTTGAAAATCAAGATATAGACGATTATACAGCCAACATGCCGCTATACCAAAAAGGTTACTCGTTACCACAAGGAGAAAAAGAAGCTCTTAACGTACCTGTCATCAACGTTGGTCCATTAGGAAAGGATGCGCACAAATGGACAGAACGGCTGCATGTCCCATTTTCTTTTGGCGTTTTGCCGTCGCTCTTACAATCAACAATTCATGCTTTATTAGAAAAGAATTAAGTGAAAGCTCTATCGTCATGATAGGGCTTTTCTTTTTGATATCAATCACCTTCTGTCTAAAGAAATAGAGTATGATATAGAATAATACTTACATATATTTGAAGGGGGATTGTGAGAGTGAAAACAGGAGTACTAACAAAAACAGAGATCATGACATCACTTCATGAGAGTTTGCGTAAGCTTGAGGAGTTAGTATGGACATGTGATGAGGCTACATTAGATGAATCTTTTGGGGAAGGCAAGTGGTCGATTAAACAAATTGTTGGACATTTGTATGATACAGAAGAAGTCTGGTCAGAGCGGATAGAGCAGGCAATATCAAATGAGCACACGCTTTTCGCATCATATGATCCAGAGATATATGTGAAGGGAAGAGCTTATGAAACTTATACAGCACAAGAGGTCAGTGCATTGATCGAGCGCTTAAAAGAGAGCAGAAACAAAACACTACAACGATTAGAAAAGGATACATGGGATTTTTCAGGTCTCCATCCTGAAGAAGGGATGATGACAGTCCAAATATTAGCTGAAACCATTGCTTTACATGAAATTCATCACCTCGATCAAATCAAAGCCATTATGTCCATGAGAGCATCGAGTGATAGATGAAAAGCACCTGTCATCAAGGCAGGTGCTTTGCTTTCTTACTTATACGTACTCGCTGAAAACATATCGTTTAATTCTGCTGCGCGTTTTGTCGCTGTTTTCACACAATCGACAATTGCTTCTTCAAATTGATAGGAAGCAAGGGTATTAAGTCCTGCTTCTGTCGTTCCACCTTCGCTCGTAATTTCTTTGCGAAGTTCAGCAGGTTCCTTACCGCTATCCTGAAGCATATTTGCAGCGCCTGCAATCATTTGACAAATGAGCAATTTCGCTGTCTCTTGGTCCATCCCAAGTTCCGATGCACCTCGCTCCATTCCTTCAATCAAATGATAAATAAAGGCAGGACCGCTGCCTGCAATGGCTGTGACCGCATTCAGCTGTGATTCATCTAAAACCGTCACATGACCGATCGTTTCAAACAGCTGAACTGCTTTTTCCTTTTGCGCCTCTGTGACTTCATCACTGACAGCAATGCCAGTAGCTGATTGTTGTATGGCCGCTGATGTATTTGGCATGGCACGAACCACCGCCGTTTTTGCGCCAGCATAATGCTGAATGGTTTCAATAGAAATGCCCGCTAAAATAGAAATAATCAGCTGTCCATTTAAATGGGGCCTTACTTCAGAAATGCCACTTTCCGCATCTTTTGGTTTTAAAGCAAACACCAGCATATCGGCTTCTTCATAAATAAAGGAACGAGCGAAATCTGTTTTGACTCCATAACGTGCATGTAATTCTTCTAATCGTTTTTCATTTGTTTTATTTGTGACAATGATATCTTCATTTGACATAATGCCGCTCTTTAAAAGACCTTTAATCATAGACTCGGCCATTGAGCCTGCACCAATAAATCCAATTTTACTCATAAGCTGCTCCTCCTTGTAGAAAATAAAAAAACCTCTCGTCTGCAAAGGACGAAAGGTTTTTCGCGGTACCACCCTCAATTAGCATGCAATCATGCATACTCAGCTCTAGTCCCTTAACGCGGGAAACGTTTAGGTTTGCCTAACAGCTCAAAGGGCAGGTTCAGCAAATAAGAGGATGGTGAAGTCTTACAGCCGGCGGACCTCACTCTCTTGCATCATTATTTTGCTTACTAATCCTTGTCATCGCGCATCTTATATTTGTTGTTCATTATGCAACGATGGACAAGTTTGTGTCAATAGGGAAAGATAAAAAAATGACCATCTAAACCGCATGACAGTCTGCCCTTTGCAAGATACAATGAATAAAGAAGAGGAAGTTCAGATGATCTATGAGTCAAAAAGCAGGAGATGACGTATAAAAGTGAAAGAAGAAATGATTCAATTATCCATTCCCACACCGTTTGCGGTTGGGGATGTCCATGCATATGTATTAAAAGGCGATGCCGTGACCTTAGTCGATTGCGGACCGATGACACAAGAGGCGCAGCATGCCTTTGTCACGCAATTAAAGGAACATCATTTATCAATAGATGATATTGATCAAGTGGTTTTGACACATCATCATGCAGATCATGTCGGTCTTTTAGATCTGATGAAACCTCATGTCCGTGTCATCGGACACGAGTTGAATGAGCCCTATATTAGTCAGGATGCAGCGTTTAAACAGCGTCAAATCCATTTTATGAATGATTTTTTTCAGCAGTTAGGTGTCCCGCTTCGTCAAGGTGAGTGTGAAAGAATTGTGAGGCAGTCCTATACATATTCATGTACGGCACATGTCGATGACGTTATAAAAGAAGGCGATCGTTTGAAGGGACATGAGCACTTCCAAGTGCTGGAGACACCGGGACATGCACAATCTCATCTTTCTTTTTTAGATGAAACAACAGGGAATTTCATCGGAGGTGATCTGCTGCTTACGACCATTTCTTCCAATCCGTTAATGGAAGCGCCAATGAAAGGAACAGAACGTCAAAAATCGCTGCTTCAATATAAAGCATCACTCGAGCGTTTATTGCATTTGCCCATTCAGGCGATTTATCCAGGGCATGGCCAGCTCATTACCTCTCATCACGAATTGATCGAAGAAAGATTTAAAAAACAGGAAAAACGGGCAAATACGATGTATCAGCTGCTTCAACGAAAGGAAATGACCGCCTTTCATCTTTGTCGCACCCTATTTCCGGGCCTGTATGAAGAAGCATTATTTCTGACAATGTCTGAGACAGTCGGGCAGCTTGATGTGCTTTTAGCGGCTGGACATATTGAAGAAGTGCAAAAAGACGGAACCCTCTACTATCGAGCAATTGAAGGAGTGAAATAAATGGGGCGACTAACAGGAAAGAGAATATGGATTACAGGTGCTTCAGGCGGTATTGGTGAAAAGATGGCGTACTTGGCAGCAGCCGAAGGAGCAGAAATCATTGTGTCGGCAAGACGAATTGAAAAGCTCGCAGGTGTACAAGAAAAGATTATAAGTGCTGGCGGCGTATGTCACATCGTTCAGCTTGATGTCAGTCAGCTTGAGGATATTGATCAAGCCTATCAACAAGTAGGTGCTGTTGATATTTTGGTGAACAATGCCGGCTTTGGTGTGTTCGATCTCGTCGAAGACGCATCCATTGAGGAAATGGTGTCGATGTTTGAGGTCAATGTCTTTGGTTTAATTGCCTGCACAAAAAAGGTCCTTCCTGAGATGAAACAAAGAGGGAAGGGACATATTATCAATATTGCGTCACAGGCAGGCAAAATTGCCACCCCTAAATCCGCCATCTATTCCGCATCAAAGCATGCGGTTCTCGGATTTTCAAACAGCCTCAGAATGGAGCTGGCAGACAGCGGAATTCATGTCACAACCGTCAATCCAGGACCGATTGCCACAGACTTCTTTACCATTGCAGACCGCAGTGGAGAATATGTGAAAAATGTTGATTTTATGATGCTCAGTGCTGACAAGGTAGCAGGGAAGGTCGTATCCGCCATGATGACGAAAAAAAGAGAGATTAATTTACCAGGATGGATGAATGCTGGCAGTAAATTGTATCAATTATTCCCGTTTTTATTTGAAAAAGCAGCACGTAAAGCGATGATGAAAAAATAACAAAAAAAGAAACCGGTCACAGGCTGGTTTCTTTTTTTGTTTGATGGGGCTTGATATTGGTGACGCCAAAGACATTGCCATCAACATCTTCAAAGCTAAAACCGCCTAAGTCTGGGTCAGCTAATATTTGAATATCCGATACAGTCACTTCATGCTCGCTTAAATACTGGTGAAAGTTTTTTAAATCCTTCACAAATAAATCGATCATACTATGCCGAACTCCTGTAAAAGAGTTCATAAAGTAGATTCGTTTCTCGTGTTTTGTTTTGACGAGATAAAAAGAAGGTCCCTCGCCATGAGTAAAAGTGAGCATGGCGGCTTCTTCTGATTGATGTAGAACGATCATTTCTAAAATCTGTTCATACCAAGAGACAGCCCGGGGGATATCAGTCACAGGAATTTCAATAGTAGCAATTTGTTGAATGGTCAATGGCTTCACTCCTTTTTCTATATTCGTCTTGCCGCTTGCTGAAGTGGATCCCATACACTGTTAAAAGGAGGGGCATAGCTTATATCTAAATCTTCAAGGTCTGTCACAGTCAACCCTTGATAAAGAGCAGTTGCCATGACATCAATTCGTTTATCAACACCTTCTTTACCGATGATTTGTGCGCCAAGCAAGGTGTGATCATCGCTTCTGTAAATCAGTTTCACTTTCATCTTCTCTGCATCTGGGTAATATCCAGCGTGGTCAGTGCTGTCGATGGTGATGGTAGAGAAAGGAAGGCCTGCGTCTTTTGCTTCTTTCTCTGATAAACCCGTTCGTCCCGCTGTCACGTCCATAAATTTCATCACCGCTGTGCCGGTTACGCCTTGAAACGCACGGTTTGTTCCTGTCATATGAAAGCCTGCGATTCTTCCTTGTTTATTTGCTGTCGTGCCGAGCGGAATATAGTCCAGTTCCTTTTTGATACGGTGATAGGTTGCTGCGCAGTCACCCGCCGCATAGATATCTTGTACATTGGTCTGCATGTATTCATTCACAACAATTGCGCCATTTTGAAGTCGCTGAATTCCTGTGCTGTCTAAAAAGGATGTTTGCGGAGTGACGCCAACGGCAATGATGACCATATCTGTTTCAATGGTCTGTTTGTCTGTTTGAACAGCTGTTACATGTGTTTTGCCCTTTAACTTTTGCACTGTTTCACCAAGTACTACTTGAATGCTTTGATTGCCCGCTTCTTCTTTCAGATATTTTGCCATATCGGGGTCAAAGCCTGGGCCAAGTGTTGCACCCCGCTGAATGATATGAACGTCTTTGCCTAGCCCTTTTAAATTTTCTGCCATTTCTAAGCCGATATATCCTCCGCCGATGATCGTGATATGTGTGACGTCTTTTTTTAGATTGTCTAAAATAGACAGCGCATGCGGGATTGTTTTTAATACGTGGACACCTTCTAATGAATGGCTGTCTAGATCAAGTGTGACGGGGCTTGCTCCTGTCGCAATTAACAGGCGGTCATACGTTTCTGTAAAGGGCTCTTTTGTTTTAGAATGAATACCCGATACTGTTTTTTGCTCCGGGTCGATTGAGGTCACTTCGTGTAAGCATCTGGCATCAATTCCGTATTTGTCACGAAAAGTGTCAGCGCTGCGTGCGATGAGTTTTCTGTGATGATCAATGAGACCGCCGATCAAGTAGGGGAGTCCGCACTGTCCATATGAGAAAATCTCTCCTTTTTCAAAAGCTACAATATGCGCGTCTGGATCCTCTCTATATATTTGCATAGCGCAGCTCATTCCTGCTGCATCTCCGCCAATCATCACATATTTCATTTGGTATGCTCCCTTCTATCTATCAAACTGAATACTCTTATTTACCCTCATTTTCCTTTATTTAATGCTTTTTTTTCGCAAAAGAAGCAAACTTTCGTTGAAAAATAAAGACAGCGCCTTCATTTTAAGCTACAATCGGATTATCGTCTTTTTGGTTATGAGTTTAGTTTAGATTGGTGGGAAAGACTTTGGGTGACGAACGACTAGATTTTAATACATTATATACACGCCATACGAGAGAGGCATGGGCCGCTCTTGGAGAATATATGCCGGTATCTGTTTCAGAAGAAGAAGTGAGAGCACTTCAAGGATTAAACGACTACTTATCGCTAGAAGAAGTTCGAGATATTTACATACCGCTTATTCGGTTTCTGACATTACACGTCTTTGCAGAAAAACAAAAAAATCAGCATGTCAATGCTTTTTTAAACTACCCGCATCATGCGAAAATCCCCTTTTTAATCGGGATTGCAGGAAGTGTGGCCGTCGGAAAAAGCACGACAGCACGTATCATTGAAACACTTTTATCAAGGCTTGGAGATGGACTGAAGGTGAGTCTCGTGACAACAGACGGCTTTTTGTATCCACAAAAAGAGTTAAAAGATCGAGGGCTGATGGAAAAGAAAGGCTTCCCGGAAAGCTATGATGTTAAAGCGCTTCTTTCGTTTTTAAATGAATTGAAATCAGGGAAACAAACTGTGCATGCACCTGTATATTCACATCTGACCTATGACCGGCTTGAAGGGGTGTATGAGACAGTAGAAGATGCAGATATTGTGATCATTGAAGGGATCAATGTGTTGCAATCACCGGCACTGGATGATCTGAAGGATGAGCCGCGCGTGTTTGTATCAGATTACTTCGATTTTTCGATTTATGTAGATGCCGCTGAGACGCAAATTCAATGCTGGTATAAAGAACGGTTCCGTTTGCTGCGGGAAACAGCCTTCCAAGACCCTGAATCCTTCTTTCATCAATACAAAGATTTGACGGATGAAGAAGCAGATCAGATGGCAAGTACGATTTGGAATACAGTGAACCGGCCAAATTTATATGAAAATATTTTGCCGACAAAATATAGAGCCGATTTGATTTTAAAAAAAGGCGATCAGCATAAGGTGGAAGAGATCGCCATCCGCAGGGTATAAAGAAAACCGCTCAAATTGAGAGCGGTTTTAGATTGTTGACAAAGGGCTAAAATGAACTTTATTTTAGCCCTTTGTCTTCTTTTCAGCGTGATAGAAAACCTTTGAAGTCTAGGAAGGACAGCTACTTTTACGGAGCGAATTTGACATTCGTGAGTACCAGCGCGCAGGACTGACAAAGAATGCGAGGGTTTGTCTACACGCTGAAGCCGCTCAATTGAGAGCGGTTTTTTTAATGACCTCCACTTACTTTCACAGCCACGGCAGCCGCCGTTCGTTTTTTTAGGCGGTAGTATCCGATGAGTAAAAACGGAACGCCTGCAGCGGTGACAATCGCCAAGACTGAAAAAATAGAAAGGGGATGGGCTGCGCCAAATAAGTCAATACACAATCCTCCGACAAACGGTCCGACGACGCTGCCGAGCTGAGAAAACCCCATTGCGCCGAAGTATGACCCTTTCACTTCAGGTTTTGCAATATTGTCTACAAACAGATCCATCATCGCAAAGAGCAGCACTTCACCAATCGTAAACACGACAATGATAAAAGCAAGCGTACCGAGACTTTGTGAAAAAGCAATGGCAAACAAACTGCCTGCTAGAAGCACGTTCCCAGTCGTTAACGACAAAATCGTTGAATAGCGCTTAGCGATCATAATTAGCGGGTACTGAACGACAATGACAACCACTGCGTTTAAGGATAAAAGATACCCAAACAGTTTAGGGCCATCCTCAATCGTAGGGGATGCCGATAAATATTGAGGCAGTGTTGAGCTTAGGTGTGAATAGCCAAATGAACATAAAGTAACGCCAATGAGGATGATGCTAAAGACCGTATCTTTCTGAATAATGGAAAGAGCTTTTTTGACGCCGATTTGTTTGGTACTTTCTGGAGCAGCCACTGGATGCTTTTGAAATTGCCATGCCAGCGTTAACCCGTACAACAAGTAAATGAGGGCAGCGACGAGAAATGGAAAAGTCGTTTTTGATGACCCGAGATATAAGCCAAGCAGCGGGCCGAAAATGACACCAATGTTAATGGCCGTATACCGTAAGTTAAAGACAAACAACCGAATGCTCGATGGGGTGACATCGGATAAGAGTGCTTTAGACGTTGGTTCAAACAGCGCCCGGCACAGTCCATTTAAAGCATTCATAAAAAAGAAGACCCAAATGGCATCTGCAAACGCGAAGCCAACAAAGACAAGTGTCCAGCCAAAGATGGATAAAAGCATGACCTTTTTTCTGCCGATTCGGTCGGAAACATAGCCGCCGTAAAAACTCGCAACAATCCCAATAAGAGAGCTGACGGCAATGATCAATCCAGCTGAAGAGGCTGAGGCGCCTTTGACTTGTGTCAAATAAACGGCTAAAAAGGGAATGCTCATGGATGTCGCCATTCGGCCAAATATCGTGCCGATGATGATCGTCCAACTAAGTGGATGTAAAGTGCGTAAGTTATTTTTCATGCTGTGTCTCCCCTGAGTTTGTAAGATGTTCCAATCATACATGAAAAATTGTGCAAATTAAATACACAATTTGATGGAGGAGTCATCCGTCAAATGACAGAGAAGCTTGAACCGTTCCGTTCATTCGAAGAGCATATGCCTCGTTTTCAAGGTTTTAAGCCTTGATGGATCATAATTTTTTCAGAAAAACGAAGCGTGTTTTTCAATGATCATGTTTTCGTTTTGCGAAAATCAATTGAGATCGATGGCAATAATTTGATGTAAGGAAAGGTTTAGAACATCTTCGTCATTCACAATTTTCATTTGGCGTGTTTCATAATGAATGGCTTTCACCCAGCCCCAAAACTGTGCTTTCATGCCGGATGAGACATATGTCACGCAAATCGCTTGATCCTCGGTAATCGACTGTGTGATCAAAACATTCATTTCCTCTAGCTGATCGGAGCTGAGCGGTAGAGGTGTATATTCTTTTTTCTTTCGTTTTTGAGCAAGAAGCTGCTCCCGGTGCTCTGGTAGCATCATTCGGCTTGATTCCCACATGATGTTGTATCCAGGTGTTAATTTATTGGGATTCATGCTTGTTCGCCTCCGTTATTTGTAATGCCCGCCAATTTTTTCGGCGCGGTGATATGCCTGCCCTGCGCTTGTCAGTGACGAAGCATGCAGCAATGCCGCAGGTCCATATTTCAGATGGATTTCATCAAATACTTTGCTGAGTTGATCTTTCTTCAAATGATGATCAAATAAAGTCAGCTGATAGTGGCTGTCAGGCTGCAGCTGTGAGAGGGTAATGCCTACACTGCGAATGGGCTGGCCATCCCAGTGCTGCTGGCATAGCTGAATCGCTGCCTCTGCAATATCTGAGCCATACTGTGTCGGTGAATGAAGCTTCATTTGTCGATGAAAGCCTGTTGGATGTGAAAAATCAGCCCCTCTTACACCAACAGACACCGTTTGACCGAGATAATGCTTAAAACGTGCCCGCCGAGCGACTTCCTCACTCAATTCAAGAAGAGCAACTTTGATCTCCTCAAAAGATGCGTAATCACGGGGAAGGGTCATATGGTGCCCAACTGCTTTTTGCTGATCATGTGTGTGAATAGTGACTGGAGAGGGATCGTGTCCTAAAGCTGTTCGCTGCAGAAGCTCCCCATTGATTCCCCAGCGTTTTTTTAATCGGTCTAACGGATAAGTAGCAAGTGTGCCAATGGTACTGATGCCCATTCGTTTCAAATGATGCTCCATTCGTTTGCCGACGCCAAATAATTTCCCGATTGGAAGCGGCCATAAATCAGCAGCAACTCGGTCGGCACTCAGTTCATAGATGCCGGTTCTGTTTTTTTTGGCAAAATGGTCACAGGCCATTTTAGCGAGCACTTTATTAGGGCCTATGCCCACACGTGCGTAAATGCCAGTCTGGTTCATAATCGTTGTTTGTATATGTTGAGCGATCTCATGTGGAGAGCCGAATAGTGTAAGACTGCCTGTAATATCAAGAAACTGTTCATCAATGGAATATGGCTCGACAAGGTCTGTGTATTGTTCAAGCAGTTCTGTAATCATGACAGAGATATCGAGATAGCGCTGCATACGTGGACGTACGACCACTGCTTCAGGACATTTCTCCTGTGCTTCCCATAACCTTGATGCATTTTGTACGCCACGTTTCTTCGCGAGAGGGCAGGCTGCCAGGACGACTCCGCTTCTTCGTTCTGGATCTCCAGAGACAATGAGCGGCACATTCTCCAAATGAGGCGCCTCCACCTTCTCAACTGATGCATAAAATGACTGCATATCCACAAGCAGAATGGCTCGTTCATTCATTGTACTTCACCTCTTAGAACGTATGTTCTGTATCTATTGTAAACAACATGAGGTGAAATTCATACTGGTAAATCATTCAAAAGCTGTCCATACAAAAAAGACGAAGTGGTGAACACTTCGTCTCGTCTGCTGCAACGATTGTTAGGCATGTGCCATGTTGTGGAATGTTTGGAGCGGTTCAGAACGCAGACGATAAGCCATCAGCTTTTTCTTTGGCTTATGTGTAAACTGCCGAACCACATCCACATGGTCATCATAATGGAACAGATAAAGGGTGACATCATGTTTCCCATGCTTTGTTTGCATAGTAAGCGGCGCTGGCCCTTCATTCGGATGAAGAAAGCGTTCTTCATCACCAGGGTAAATATAATAGCGTTCAATAAAGATCGCATCATTAAAATGTTGAATGATTTCAGATGCTCGCTGCTCATCAAGCGAACGACCTTGAAAAGTAATATTTGTTTGCTCACTTGTTACTTTAGCATGTACGGCGTAGCGGCTAAAAAGACGCTCAACAACACCAGAAGGCAAAGAGGTGACAAGCAGCTTTAAAAGACTAAATACAACAAGCGAAATAACAACCCAAACCAATCTCATCATCTCCAATAAACATTTGTACCATTTCCTATATGAACCATCTTAACATAACAAATGAATGAAACTTTCGCACAAAAAGTGAACTTTTTGAAATAAGTGTGAAGATTTAAAAGGAGATGACTGCTGAAAGACGAAGAACCAACAAGTGAACATGAAAAAAGACTGGCATACTGTCTTTACAACCATTTGATCAGACAGTAGACTATTGAAACAATCGCATTTTTGAGAAAAAACGAATCAAAGGAAAGCCAAAAAGGAAAAAGGGGCGAGGCCATCATGATACGTCAAGTGAAACCGTCAGATTTTTACGCAGTCACATCCGTCATTCAAAGCTGGTGGGGAGGCAGAGATTTGCGTGCAAAATTGCCAAAGCTCTTTTTTGAACATTTCCAGCAAACAAGTTTTGTTGTCGTTGAAAAGGGAGAGCTGATCGGCTTTTTGGTTGGTTTTTTATCGCAATCTCATTCGGATGAAGCCTATATTCACTTTGTTGGTGTCCACCCAGATTACCGTAAATTAAAGATAGGTAAAATCCTCTATCAAGCTTTTTATGAAGCGGCTGAAAAGGAAGGAAGAACAACCATTAAAGCTGTCACCGCTCCTATCAATAAAGTCTCCATTGCTTACCATACAAAACTCGGGTTTCAGATAGAAAAGGGAGATAAAACAGTAGATGGCATCTCAGTCTTTTCAGATTACGATGGCATTCATGAAGACCGTGTGTTATTTGTGAAGAAGCTGGAGGCAATGAAATGATTGTTCATTTAGATCACACAATAAGTGATGTAGCAAAGCAGATCTTACATATTCAACTAGCTGCATACCAACAAGAAGCTGAACAAATTGGCTATGCTGATCTTCCGCCATTAAAAGAGACCATTCAAGATGTCATGAAAGCAAAAGAGCAATTTATTGGTTTTGAGCAAAATGATATTTTATTAGGTGTAGTCTCTTATGAAGAGCTGAAAGATTGTTTGATCATTAGTCGATTGGCTGTGCATCCAAAAGCGCTAAAGCAGGGGATTGGAACAAGACTTATGTCGACAATTATGGAGAAGAATGTCCCGATAGAACTGACCACAGGGCAAGAAAACACCCCTGCAAAAAGACTATATGAAAAATTGGGGTTTTTTGAAACAAATGTGATTCATGTGGCAAAAGAGCTCACCCTATCAAAAATGAAATGGACACCGCGACGCAAGGTTGAGGTTGTCGAATTCAAAAAAGAATGGCATGAAGAATTCCGTCAAGAAAAGCAGCGACTCAAGCAAATCATTCAAAAAAGCTGGATAGAAGGATACCATATAGGCAGCACGTCAGTTTCAGGACTTGTTGCCAAACCAATTATAGATATATTAATAGAAGTAAGCGATATAGAAGAGATTGATAGAAAAAAAGAGAGATTTGAACACCTTGGATACGAAGCGCTCGGTGAAAATGGTATAAAAGGGAGACGTTTTTTTCAAAAGGGTGGCTTGAATCGTACGCATCATGTCCATGTGTATGAAAGAAATCATCCTGATGTAAAAAGACATTTATTGTTTCGAGATTACTTAAGACTCCACCCAGAACGATCTGAAGCGTATGCGTCTGTCAAGGAACAATTAGCAAAACAGTATCCGGAAGATATACAAAGCTATATGGCGGGAAAGAATGAAATCATAAAAGAAATAGAAAATGAGGCATATCGCTGGGATAAAGAAGGAAGAGAGGAAGCTCTTAAATAAGCTGCCTCTTCATCTCGTTAATTAGGAAACTGAACATTGCCTTTTACAATATAGGCCTGTGAAGCAGCAGTAGATGGAAGAGCGGGTAATTGATCCTTTACTATGACCCCGCGAATATCTGTGATTCGAACAGGAAGAGATGTAGACCCCATATGAAAGCCAAGGAAATGGTTGTAGTCTGTCTTTTCCATGTTCACCCATTGTCCATCTTTGTAATATTCCATTTTCATAACCGGATATTTATGATTGCGCACTTGAATCGCAGCCCACCACTCACTGCTACCTTCTTTTATTCTGTAAGCTACATTTCCGCTAATCGGTGCTTTTATAATTTTCCAACTAATTGGGATTTTCCCATCTTCCATATTGCCAATTTTGGCAAAGGCATTAGGAGAAAGATCAAGAGCTCCTTTTGCTCCTTCTGGATATTTATCGGTTACATACACAACGGTTTTTCCTTTTGGCCCCGTTACTTCAAGGTAAGCCCCTGCAAGTGCCGCATTTACCCCTTTATAGTTATAGTCATGGGGATTTAAAGCTGTAATTTTCATGTCAGAGGGAATAGGATCTAATAAAGCGGCGCCCCCTGAGTAACCAGATCCCGTATAAGTCGCATAGCTTTCTCGTACTTCATCAAGGATAGATACCGCTTTCATGTTGGGCATAGTGAAACTCAACATCAATATCAGCGCCCCGATAAAGCAGAGAGATAATCTTTTTTTCACGATCTAAAACCTCCTGTTTCTTCTTTTAAAATTGATAGCGTCATCAGTATAATTCTAAAAAACAGGATGCAGAAAGAGCCAATAGATAGATATAATCCTAGTGAGAAGAGCGTGTATTTCAAAGAGTATGACTTTCGGATTTAGTCGTGTGTCATGTTTTATGGTGTTTTATGTGTTACAATGTAAGCATCAATTTAAAAAGGATGTTCGCCATGTATATTCACATCACAGAACTGGCTAAAACATATATAGAAAAACAGCAAACAGGAAACGAAACGAAAGAATTACTGCTTCGCTACGATTCAGAAGGTTGTGGCTGTGCAGTGAGTGGCGTACCGATGCTTTGGTTAACAAGTGAAAGAACAGGTGAATGGGAACCACTTAAAAATAGCCAACATTTAAAACTATATATACACACAGCACAAAAGGTGTTTTTTGACGAGGAAATGACGATTGATTTTAATGAAAAAGCCAATACACTTATGTTGAAAAGTCCTCAACAAATACTCAGCCCGAGAATGGGTATACTTGTAAAGTAAGGTGGAAACGTAGTGGATCAAAAGCTGAAAGTGATACAAAATACGGCACAAAATAAAACGTGGGTGTCGTTTTTAAATAATAATCATCCATATAGCCTTTTGCACTGGTCGATCGGTGGAATGGATTCAGTAAAAAAGGACGTCTGGCTTCTCCAAGATGAAGTCACATTTGAAACGGAAGAATTTCCAACGCTTGAATTAGCAGTCAGTTGGATAAAAGAGAATATGGAACACGTAACAGATGTGTTATAAGCCCTTTGCTGAAGAGGGCTTTTTTTGTGCCATCATCATCTCATCAAACAGGAGACCTGTCTAATTAGAAAAATGAGATTTTTCAACGATAAAAAGTCATTTTTAACAAACATTTCGACAAAATGAGAAAAGTAGAAAGAGAAAAATAGAGACTGTAAATGCCGAAAAATCGGCAATGGAAGCGGTTATTGCGGGATACCGAAAACTTTACGAAAAACGACATTTCATATTTCTTCCATTCGAGGAAATATGATAGAATACAACATGTATCGTACATGAGGAGGGAGGTGCTAAGGTGAATTGAAGCTCAAGCTGTCATCGCCTCAGGTTGGAATCAAAATAAACGAATGGTATAGGCAGATTTGCGGATTTCATGTCATGAAAGCAGAGAAGCTAAAGGCCGAGATCGAGCAGGAAATCCTTGAGATGGAGCAAGATCAGAACTTGCTGCTTTTTTACCAGCTGATGGATTTTCGACATAAGGTCATGCTTGAATATTTTGAACCGGCAAAAAAAGCCTCGAATGATGAGGAGATTAAGAAGCTTCTAGAAACAATTGAACATTCGCAGACCAAATTAACAGATATGCTTGAATATTATGTTCATTTTTTTACAGGAATGTTTGAATTTGAACAGAGAAACTATTTGAGCGCCATTGCTTATTACCGTTCCGCAGAAAAAAAGCTCAATCTCATATCAGATGATATAGAAAGAGCAGAATTTTATTTTAAATTAGCAGAAATATACTACCACATGAAACAAACCCACTTTTCGATGCACTATGCTTTGCAAGCGTTAGATACGTACTCTGCCTACAGAACGTACACGCTGAGAATCATCCACTGTGAATTTGTCATCGGTGCAAACTATGATGATTTGAAATGCTATGAACATGCATTGCCCTACTTTAAAAATGCTCTAAAGCGAGCACGCTCAATTGGAAACCCTCGAGTCATAGGTTCGGCCCTTTTCAACTTAGGTAACTGCTATTACCAAATGAACGATCTTGCTGCAGCAAGTCGCTATCTCAAAGACTCTCTTGAAGTGTTTGAAAAGGAGAATTTAACCCATCTGAATCGCTCTCTAGACCCACTATTTATGCTGACCCAAATCCTGTTTAAACAAAAACAAATAGAAGAGTCGTTAACCCTCTATCAACAAGGTATTATGAAAGCCTGTGAATTAGAAGATGAAATTTACATCTGCAAGTTTCAGTTTTTAAAAGCATTATACGTTGATGCAGAAATAAAAATCATAGACGATACATTAGATTTGTTGGAGGACAAGCGTTTATACCCAGATATTGAGGAACTGGCACTTGATGCGGCTCATTATTATAATGAGCTTGGATTATTTGAAGTTTCTACCCGGTATTACGAAAGGAAAATTCAAGCCATATCAAAAATTCAAAATGGAGGTCATTTATATGAAAATGAGTTTGATAGTTCTTTTATTGGCAGCAACTGCAGGGTTATCGGTCATGAGTCAGCAGCAATCGGAAGAGAGCCATATGGAGCTGGCGGGCAGACACCATACAACAGTGGTGACTATCGTATAAGTTAGCAAAAAGAGGAGACGAACGGCTGTTCATTCTCCTCTTTCATTTTGATTAAATTGAAATGCTTCCAGAAATGCTTCGACCTCTTGTTCATAGACTTCCTTATTGTCACTATAAGACATCGCATGCGCACCATGTGGCGCAATAAATAGCCGTTTATCACCCTTTTTGCGTGCGTATAACTGCTCGCTTTGCTCACAAGGGATATAGTCATCATGGAGGCTATGAATAAAAAGAATAGGTTCTTTCACCTGATCGATTACATCAAGTGGAGAAACTTGCCGAATGCTGTATCCGTCCCGCCATTTCAACACTTGATCACTTAGTGGAAGAATCCACTGTCCTGAAAGACGAAAATCCGTTTTTAATCGATACAGAAGCTGATCCTCAAAAGAAGCAAAAGGACAATCAGCGATGTAAAAATTGGCGCTTGCATCCGGTTTTGCAGCATATAATAAAGTTGTGACTGCGCCCATCGATTCTCCGTGTATCCCAATGATTGCTTTTTCCCCAAGTCTTTTTCTCAGCCACTTGACGACTTGAGCCAAATCTTCTTTTTCATAATATCCATAGCTCGTTGTTTTTCCGCCGCTCATCCCATGTCTTCTATGATCATAAAGCAGCACATTCCATCCAAGCTTTTGGAATAATTTCATATACTTCACGGAATTGATCAAACTGACGGTAACCCCGTGACAAAGAACGATGGTGCGTGTTGTATGAGGGAGCGGTACAAAATAGCCATGAAGATCATAACCAAATGCTGAAGGAATACAAACTTTCTCTTTTTGCAGCTGCTGAAACTCCTTGTGATGATAGTGCCCTTCATCTGATTCTCGTTTGATGAGCTCTTCATCCGTTAATTTTCGTATATACATCATTTTATTGGTAAAAAAAATGCCGATTGCAGCGAGTGGAAATAATACCAAGGCGAGTATAGCGAGCCATTTCTTCTTCAAGCTGATTCTTCCTTTCCGAAGGGTTTCTATGAAGATCATACCACATGTTGGGAGTTTGGCGTGACTCTTGCTGAGCAAATAAAACGGATGATACACTAAAACAAAAGGAGAGAGGCAAAGTGAAAAAGACCAATCAAGATCAAGTAAAGCTAAAGGACGGCATAAAGGATGATGTGAAACAGCAGCTCCTTCAAATGAAGCAGAACCTGGCCGCTGAGACAAAAAAAAGAGAAGAACAAAAACGACAAGACCTCCTTCGGCAACAGAAAGAAAAAGAAAAAAATAAAAGCTTCTCAGAGCTGCTAGATGAAAGTCATTTAGACTGGAGAAAGTATAAAAGTTAAAAAAGGGAGCTGCGATGCTCCCTTTTTTATGTTATATCATTGAGATGAAAACATACTACATGAGCCTGAAAACACGTCTGACTCCCTCGTATCACTTCATTTCAGAATCGCACCACCAATAGGGTTGTACATTAAAACAAAACATAAGTGGCAAGCTGTTCTTCCATTTGTCTTCTATTGATTCAAACGATGCGTCTCATACACAGACTGTTTTGTGAAATATGACAAAGCTTTTACTTCTTGATCGCTTAATGAACGTGCATTTGCCGCTGCCACATTTTCTTTTAACTGTTTCACCGAGCTTGCGCCAAAAACAACAGAGCTGACTGCAGAATGCTTGAGCAAGTATTGAATGGACAGCTCTGTCAGTGATAGGTCATAAGCGACTTTCATTAACGAAGGAATGATTTGCTGGAGCTCTTCAAATGAATATTCAAGATACCCGTTCTTTTGAATCGCCGCACTTGCTTGCGAAAGGGGTTTTTCAGTTAATAATCCTTTTGCTAAAGGACCTCTTGCCACGACACTAATGCTTTGTTCTTCAAGAAGAGAAAACCATTCTTCTGGGCGGCGATCGAGTAAACTATATTGCATCATCACACTCACGATGTTTGATTTTTTGGCGTATTCTTTAATGACATTTGGACGGATCGACGATATGCCGTAATAGCGAATGACACCTTCTTCAACCAATTCTTCAAATGCCTCGATGGTTTCGTCAATTGGATCGTCAATTGTGCCGCCATGCAATTGATATAAATCAATATAATCTGTTTGAAGTCGTTTCAGGCTTTGTTTCACTGCCTCTTTTATATATGCTTTTGAAGGATCCCAGTCCCAGCCAGGTTTGCCTTTTTCAAAGCGGTTGCCGCCTTTTGTGGCCAAAATCAAATCTTGGCGTCTGTTCTTAATGGCTTCCCCGACGATTTCCTCATTTGTTCCAAAATCATATAAATCAGCTGTATCCAAATAGTTAATCCCAAGATCAATGGCTTCATCTAATAAAGAGAGCGCTTTTTCTTTTTCAGTCCCAAGGGACATACATCCTAGTGCCGCCTCACTAACCAAGAGATCAGAGGTGCCAATTCGTCTTTTTTTCAATTCAATCACACTCCTATCCTTTCACATTAAGTGAAACAATTCTGGAATTCAAGCTAGGTGATTTCAAAAGGCGCATTGAAGCAGGCATCCGCATTTTGGCTTCTCTTAAAACATCTATGTTAAAATGAATGAAGTAAAAAGTGAAAGTAGAACGAGGAGCTGACAAAATTGAAGGACTTTGAAGAAAAAACATTATCGTCAAAAACATTATATAACGGAAAAATCATTGACTTGGTTCTTGAAGATGTAGAATTGCCGAACGGAAAACCAGGCAAACGCGAAATCATTAAACATCCAGGTGCAGTAGCAGTCATTGCACGTACAGACGAAAATAAAATCATTTTGGTCAAGCAATACCGTAAAGCACTGGAGAGAGCCATCGTTGAGATTCCGGCTGGAAAATTAGAAAAAGGAGAAGAGCCGGCACATACAGCACTGAGAGAATTAGAAGAAGAAACAGGTTATACAACTCAGGCGCTCCAAAAGCTGACCGCCTTTTATACATCACCAGGGTTTGCGGATGAAATTGTTCATATCTACCTTGCTGATCAGCTGGTCCCGCTTGAAGAAAAACGAGAGCTGGATGAGGATGAATTTGTCGAAGTGATGGAAGTTTCACTAGAAGAAGCACTGCACCTCATCGAAAAACAACATATTTATGATGCGAAAACAGCCTATGCCATTCAATACTTACAATTGCAAGAGGTACTTAAGTCTACAAAATGAGGGAATTCTTTGCAGATATCCATATTCATATTGGTCGAACAAGAACAGGCAGGGCTGTCAAAATTACAGGTGCAAGGTCACTGACCATTGACCAAATTCTCATTGAAGCGTCTCAAAGTAAAGGGATGGGAATGATTGGTGTGATTGATGCACAATCTCCTGAAGTCCTAGAAGAATTGATAGAAGGTGTAGAGGAAGGCATATACACGGAACTAAGCGATGGCGGGTTATCATTTGGAAAGACCGTTTTGCTTTTAGGCAGTGAGCTAGAAATCAATGATGACCAATCAAAAGGTCCGATTCATGTGCTTGCCTTTATGCCCACGCTTCGTAAAATGTCTGAGTTTTCCGCATGGCTTTCTCTTCATATGAAAAATGTGCATTTGAGTTCACAGCGGTTATATGTGGATGGGAGAACGCTTCAGCATAAGGTGAAGGAACTAGGGGGATTATTTATTCCTGCCCATATTTTTACGCCACATAAAAGTTTATACGGCAAAGGGGTCAATACGTCTTTAACCGAAGTATTCGATCCAGAACTCATTGATGCTGTTGAGCTTGGCCTTAGCTGTGATACGTCTATGGCCTCCCAGCTAAGTGAGCTAAACCGTTATTCTTTTTTAACAAATTCAGATGCCCATTCTTTAGGGAAAATTGCGCGGGAATATACGAAGATCCGAATGGATCATGCCTCCTTTGCTGAATTTGAGCTAGCGCTTCAAGGAAAAGATGGCAGAAATATCACTGGAAATTATGGGCTCGCTCCGCGGCTCGGAAAGTATTATCATACGACCTGTGAGAAATGCGGGGTAAGACCTGACAGTCAGGAGCAAGAAAAGTGCCAAGCATGCGGCCATACCCGAATGACAAAAGGGGTGAGTGAGCGGTTAAAGGAGCTTGCTGACCAAGAAAGTGACAAAGGAATAAGGCCTCCTTATGTTCACCAGCTTCCCCTTCAATTTATTCCAGGTGTTGGAGCCAAAACGTTAGAAAAGTTAAAAGCTGTCTTTCATACAGAGATGAATATTCTTCATCAAGCAACAGAACAAGAATTAAAAGCGGTCCTGCCTGAGAAAACAGCCGATTACATCATCAAAGCAAGAAAAGGTGAAGTTGGACTGATCGCTGGCGGAGGCGGAGTCTACGGTAAGGTGGATATCAATCATGAATCAACTTAAATGGACATGTCACACATTTGAACAACTGTCTAAAGAGGACCTTTACTTGATTTTAATGGAAAGGGTAAATGTGTTTGTTGTAGAACAAACATGTCCTTATCCTGAAATTGATCATCGTGATCAAGAGGCGCTGCATGTCATCGCAAAAGAGAACGGCACGATTGTGGCTTATTGCCGCATTTTCCAAAGCGGGATCATGTACAAAGAGGCATCCATTGGCCGTGTCCTTGTGACGAAGACCGGCCGGAAAAAAGGTTACGGGAAGATCCTGCTCGATCAGGCGATAAAAAAGCTCAGTGAATTAGGCGAAACAAAGATTAAAATCCAAGCACAGGCTTATTTGAAATCGTTCTACGAATCGTTTGGCTTCGAAGCTGTCTCAGATTGTTATGATGAGGATGGAATTCCGCATCTTGATATGGTGAGAAAAGAAAGATAGGCGTGTATACGTCTATCTCAGCGTGTAGACAAACCCTCGCATTCTTTGTCAGTCCTGCGCTCCGGTGCTCACGAATGTCAAATTCGCTCCGCGCCAGTGCTCGTCCTTCCTAGACTGCAAAGGTTTTCTATCACGCTGAAAAGAAGACAAAAGGCTAAAATCAAGTACATTTTAGCCTTTTGTCAACAATTTGAGATAGGCGTGAATACGTCTATCTTTTTTAGGTGCGTTCATGTATCATAACGACAACGAAAGGGGTTTTGCGAAATGGGAAAAAGCAAAGCAAAGAAAAAGAGAGAACACCTTCAAAGGCAGCACAGCCGAAATCCAGAACAATCGAGAGGAAATATGCCGCATTTTAGTACACACGAAAGAAAGACAAAAACAAAACAAGAAGCCTTGCAGCATATGATGAAAAAACATAAAGGCAGGAATGCTTATGATCGCTATGAACAGGATCATAAGCATTTTTATTTTGCTTTTTTGTGACAAGTAGATCAAATAATTGGAAAAATTTTAAAAAATAGGACAAACGGTCGTTTCTTTTTGTCTAAAAATGTAGTTAAATGACAAAAAGAAATGAAAGGGAGAGTGGGTATCGTGAAGGTCAAATCATTTGGAGCAGGGCTTTGTATGGCAAGTATGCTGCTGGCATCGATGACATTCGGCGCATCAGATGTATCTGCAAAGGATCAAGCAAAAAAAGAGTATATGATTGGTTTTTCTTCTTCCGTTCAAGACAAAACACAAAAACAGCTTGTTGAAAAAGCTGGCGGTCATGTGAAAGAATCAATAGAGAAAATAGATATGATGAAAGTTTCGTTGAACGAAGCATCAAAAGAAAAACTACATCAAGCAAAAGAAGTCACTTTTATTGAGGAAGACCAAAAAGCGAAAACAAGCGGTCAAAGCGTCCCTTATGGCATTAAAAGCATCAAAGCACAAAAGGTACATAAACGAGGATATGCCGGACAGAATGTCAAAGTAGCTGTTCTTGACAGTGGAATCGACGGCAAGCATGAAGATTTACATGTAACTGGTGGTGTCAGCTTTGTTCCAACAGAGTCCGATCCGCTTGTTGACCCGCATGAACACGGAACCCATGTTGCGGGCACGATCGCAGCACTAGATAATAAGGTAGGCGTCGTGGGTGTGGCACCAAAAGCTTCGATCTATGCGGTGAAAGTGGCAGATGAAAATGGTGACGGCTATTATAGCTGGATCATTAAAGGCATTGAATGGGCGATTGAGAATGAGATGGATGTCATCAATATTAGTATGGGAGGAGCAAGTGAATCGGAGGCGCTGAAAGAAGCGGTAGATCGAGCATATGACAACGGGATTCTCATTGTCGCATCTGCAGGAAATGCTGGGAGCTACGGGTCACTTAATACGATAGATTACCCGGCCAAATACAGCTCTGTCATGGCAGTCGCATCTGTGGATCAACGAAAGCAAAGAGCCTTTGATTCCTCTGTTGGGGAAGAAGTGGAAGTATCAGCACCAGGCGTTTCAACATTAAGTACCATTCCTCATAACGAATATGGATATAAGAGTGGAACGTCTATGGCATCACCTCATGTAGCTGGTGCTGCGGCAGTCATTCTATCAAAACATCCGAATCTGACAAATGATGAAGTGCGTGAAAGGCTGACAAAAACGGCAACAAAACTTGGCGAACCTTTTTATTATGGCGCTGGGCTTGTGAACGTACAAAAAGCTGCACGATAAAGGAAACGAGAAAGCAGTGTACAGCTGCTTTCTCGTTTTTCTTTTCATAAAACTGTCATGTTTCGTCTGCTCTCTCATAGAATCTAGTAACCTTTACTATTTGGGAGGAAGGCGCATGCGGAAAAAGTCTTGGAAAGAACATCTTCTTCAGCACGTGAAAGATCATTTATCAATTTATTTGTTTGTTTCTGTACTATTTTTAATGGGCGTCATTTTTGGAGCCATTATCGTCAATAGTATGACAATGAGTCAGAAAGAGGATTTATTCTACTATTTAAATCAATTTTTTGGTCAACTGACGAATGAGAAAGCAGCAGAATCAAAAGACATGTTTTTGCAAAGCTTTTTACATCATATGAAATATTTGGGCCTCATGTGGATACTCGGAATTTCCATCATTGGCCTGCCACTTATTTTTCTGATGATTTTTTTAAAAGGGATTGTAGTTGGGTTTACTGTCGGTTTTTTGGTCAATCAAATGGGGCTTAGCGGTTTTTTTCTATCTTTTGTCTCGGTGCTTCCTCAAAATATCTTGCTCATTCCAGCGTATTTAGTGATCGGAACTTGTGCGATTGCGTTCTCCATTCGTTTAATTGGTCAGCTTTTTATGAAAAAAACCATCAGTCAAGCGCCAATCCATTGGTTTGGCCGGTATGCTTCTGTTCTACTGATGATTTTAACCCTCGCTGCTCTTTCGTCCTTTTTTGAATCATACTTATCATTCATGCTGATGAAAAAGCTGGCAGGTGTTCTGTTTTGATGATTTTATAATCATTATTAAATAATAATCAATTTATTTATCAATTTAAAATGATTATAGTTGGCTCTCTGCACATCATTTGATATAATGATCAAGTAATGTGGCGTAGGAGGGAAAGTCAATGGAAAATCGGATTGATCGAATTAAGAAACAGCTTCATTCTTCCAGCTATAAGCTCACGCCACAGCGTGAAGCAACAGTAAGAGTACTGCTTGAGAATGAAGAAGACCATTTAAGTGCAGAAGATGTATACCTCCTCGTAAAAGAGAAGTCTCCTGAAATTGGTCTTGCTACTGTTTATCGGACGTTAGAATTGCTTACTGAACTGAAAGTTGTTGATAAAATTAACTTTGGAGACGGCGTTTCGCGATATGATCTTCGCAAAGAAGGAGCCGCTCACTTCCATCACCATCTTGTCTGCATGGAATGCGGGACAGTCGATGAGATAGAAGATGATTTATTAGAAGATGTTGAAGAGATTATTGAACGCGACTGGAAATTTAAAATTAAGGATCATAGATTGACATTCCATGGTATTTGCCACCGGTGTCATGATGATGAATCCGGCAAATAATCCGAATTGGAACCTTTTCATTCAAAATGAAAAGGTTTTTTGCATGTTCGCTGTATATTCCTTGTCCCACCTGGCATATGCTGAAGTAATGAGAACACGAGAAAGGACATGAAGAACATGCGAAAATGGCTCAAAACAACAGGGGAAGTAATGAAAGTATTTATCTTGTTCACTGGTTTTACCGTCCTGTTCTATTATGCTATGATATGGATAAATTCAGAATATGAAAGCTATCATCGTTATGATAAACCAGAAGGTGCAGCGATAAAAGTGATGGAAATGGATCAGCCGAAACAAGACAGCTGGCAGGATCGATTGATTTATTTTTATCAAAACGGGGAGTAGAAACCATTGAAGGATCAATTATCCGACTTTATTCATTTTATGACAGTAGAGAGAGGACTCTCTGAAAATACCATTGTCTCTTATAAAAGAGATTTACAGAGCTATTTGTCTTTTTTAATGACGCATGAACAATTGACAGATGTAAAAGACGTCACACGCCTTCATATTATTCATTATTTAAAACAGTTAAAAGACGAGGGGAAATCGAGTAAAACGTCCGTCCGTCATCTATCATCGATACGCTCCTTTCATCAATTTTTGCTCCGTGAAAAAGTGACAACAGATGACCCGTCATGGAACATTGAATCACAAAAAACAGAGCGGAAATTACCGAAAGTTCTATCATTAGATGAGGTAGAAAAGCTGCTCGATACACCTAAGCAGCAAACACCATTTGACTACCGTGACAAAGCCATGCTCGAACTTTTATATGCAACAGGTATTCGCGTAAGTGAAATGCTTGATCTGACTCTTGCAGATGTGCATCTGACCATGGGGTTTATCCGCTGTTTTGGAAAAGGAAGAAAAGAGCGAATCGTGCCTATTGGTGAAGCTGCTGCAAGTGCGATTGAAGTGTATATAGAAAAAGGCAGAAACAAGCTGCTCAAAAAACAGCCGGCCGATGCTTTATTTCTGAATCATCACGGAAAAAAAATGTCGCGGCAGGGCTTTTGGAAGAACTTAAAGAAACGAGCCATAGAAGCAGGTATTCAAAAAGAACTGACGCCTCATACGCTCAGACATTCATTTGCGACACATTTGCTTGAAAACGGTGCGGATCTTAGAGCCGTACAGGAAATGCTCGGACATGCCGATATTTCTACTACACAAATTTACACACATGTCACAAAAACAAGATTAAAAGACGTGTATCACAAATTCCATCCAAGGGCATAAGTAAAGCATGGCACGGTGAACGTGTATCATGCTTTTTTATGTTTGGACCGTTTATGGTTGTCAATTGACTTGAAAACGGTTTATACTTGAGATGTCTGACCTCTCCAGTTGTGAAAGGTGAAAGGACAAGAATATTGAAGGAGGCGCTTTTTTATGCCTGATTATCAGTATAAACGTATTTTCCTCATTGTGATGGATTCAGTAGGAATCGGGGAAGCACCTGATGCTGCTGATTTTAATGATGTAGGTGCAGATACACTTGGACATATTGCTGAAAAAATGAACGGGCTTCATATGCCGAATATGGCGAAGCTTGGGCTAAGTCATATTAAAGAAATTAAAGGAATTCCAGCGGACGAAAAACCGCTTGCGTATTATGGGAAAATGCAAGAAGCATCCAACGGGAAAGACACAATGACAGGGCATTGGGAAATCATGGGTCTTTACATCGACACACCATTTAAAGTCTTTCCAGACGGCTTTCCAGATGAACTGTTAAATGAATTAAAAGAAAAAACAGGGCGCGGCATCATTGGAAATAAACCAGCGTCTGGTACAGAAATTCTTGATGAGCTTGGCGAAGAGCATATGAAAACAGGCGATTTAATCGTTTATACTTCAGCAGATTCTGTGCTGCAAATTGCTGCACACGAAGAAGTTGTGCCATTAGACGAACTTTACCGCATTTGCGAAATCGCACGTGAACTGACTTTAGATGAAAAATATATGGTAGGGCGCATCATCGCTCGTCCATTTGTCGGGGAGCCGGGGGCATTTGTTAGAACACCAAATCGTCATGACTATGCATTAAAACCATTCGACCGTACCGTCATGAATGAATTGAAAGATGATGGACTAGATGTCATTGCGATCGGAAAAATCTCTGATATTTATGATGGAGAAGGAATCACCTCTTCACTCAGAACGAAATCCAACATGGATGGAATGGACAAGCTAGTTGAGACGCTGAAATCAGACTTTACTGGGCTGAGCTTCTTAAATCTTGTCGACTTTGATGCGCTTTTCGGACATAGAAGAGATCCAGAAGGCTACGGTAAGGCACTAGAGGAATTTGACGCACGTCTACCTGAAGTGTTTGATCTATTAAAAGAGGATGATCTGCTTGTGATCACAGCAGATCACGGAAATGACCCGGTTCATCACGGAACAGATCATACAAGAGAATACGTTCCGCTTATTGCTTACAGCAAAAAGCATCAAGAAGCGAATGAGCTACCAACAGCGAAAACATTTGCTGATCTTGGGGCAACGGTAGCAGATAATTTTAAATCAACGCTGCCAAAATACGGAACAAGCTTTTTATCTAAACTCAAATAGGGGGAAATCACGTGGGAGCACAGTTTTCAGAAGCGGCGGCATATATTAAACAAGCATCGACATATGTACCAACAGTTGGATTGATTTTAGGTTCAGGTCTTGGCATTTTAGCCGATGAGATTGAAAATCCAATCAAATTGAAATATGAAGATATTCCTGGATTCCCTGTTTCAACAGTAGAAGGGCATGCAGGCCAGCTCGTCATTGGAACGCTGAAAGGCACGGTCGTTTGTGCCATGCAAGGACGTTTCCATTACTATGAAGGGTATGATATGAAGCAGGTGACATTTCCTGTCCGTGTAATGAAAGAAATCGGCATTGAAACATGTATTGTGACAAATGCAGCGGGCGGTGTGAATACGTCCTTCCATCCTGGCGATCTTATGTTGATTACAGATCATATCAATATGATGGGGACCAATCCGTTAATTGGACCAAACGACAGTCAAGGGGTTCGTTTCCCTGATATGTCTGCACCGTATGATAAAGATTTGCTGGCACTTGCAGAGAAAACGGCTAAACATTTAGGCATATCTGTGCAGCAAGGGGTTTACGCAGGAATGACTGGCCCTTCATATGAAACACCGGCAGAGGTTCGTTTCCTCAGAACGCTTGGCGCTGATGCAGTCGGTATGTCGACTGTGCCAGAAGTGATTGTAGCACGTCATGCAGGCATAAAAGTACTTGGTATTTCATGCATCTCTAATGCGGCTTCAGGTATTTTAGATCAGCCGCTTTCTCATGATGAAGTGATCGAAGTGACGGAAAAAGTGAAAGCAAGTTTCCTTGATTTAGTGAAAGATGTTGTCAAACAACTCTCATAGATCGTGTGAAAAAGCCTTCTGTTCATGAAACAGAGGGCTTTTTTTTATGGCAATCAAACGATCTCTGAATAAAACAGCCTTTATGAGGAAAAAATAGAAAGGATTACGATAATGGAGGTCTGCCACTTGAAACGTCATATATGTGCATTGTTTACTTTAATGATCCTTATCTCAATGGTTCCACCATCAGCGATGGCAAAAGAAAAGATTGAAAAGCCAGGAGAAAAACAAACATCAGAATTGGCGCATGAAGCCAAATCAGCGATTTTAATGGAACGTGACACGGGAAAAGTGCTTTACAACAAAAACAGTGATGAAAAGCTTGCCCCTGCAAGTATGACCAAAATCATGACGATGCTTCTCATCATGGAAGCGATGGATCAAGGAAAATTAAAAATGACTGATAAAGTAAGAACGAGCGATCATGCAGCATCTATGGGAGGCTCACAAATTTTCCTTGAACCGGGAGAAGAAATGACGGTTAAAGACATGCTAAAAGGCATTGCGATTGCGTCAGGAAACGATGCTTCAGTTGCCATGGCAGAACATATTGCTGGATCTGAAGAACAGTTTGTTGAGCAAATGAACAAAAAGGCAAAAGAGCTTGGACTCACCTCAACGGTCTTTCAAAATCCAACAGGACTTCCTGAAAAAGATCATTACAGCACGGCTCATGATATGGCAAAAATGGCAAAAGAGCTGTTGAAATATGAAGAGATCACCAAGTTCACAGGTGTATACGAAGACTATCTTCGTCAGAACACGGATAAAAAATTCTGGCTTGTGAATACAAACCGTCTCATTAAATTTTATCCAGGTGTGGATGGGGTGAAAACAGGGTTTACAGGCGAGGCGAAATACTGTCTAACTGCATCCGCTAAAAAAGGGAATATGCGCGTCATTGCTGTTGTATTCGGCGCAAGTACACCAAAAGACAGAAACGCCCAAGTCGTCAAAATGCTGGATTACGCTTTTAGTCAATATACAACGCATCCTCTGTACAAGCGTGGTCAAGACGTAGCAGAGATCAAAGTGAGCAAAGGGAAAAAGAAAAAAATTCAGCTTGTCACGTCTGAACCGATTTCTCTTCTAACGAAAAAAGGCGAAAATGTCGATCAGATCAAAAAAGAAATTAAATTAACTCAAGATGTCACAGCCCCATTTTCAAAAGGAACGAAACTTGGCACCATCATCTTGAAAAAAGATGGAAAAGTGCTTCATGAAAGTCCTGTTGAAGCGAAAGAAGATATGGAAAAAGCCGGTGTTTGGACGTTCTTCAAACGGGCTATGGCCGAATTTGTTAAATGGAAGTAAAAGGTGAAAGACTGCTGCAACTGGCAGTCTTTTTTGCTATGAACGAAAAGAACATCTAAATGTGACGAATGATCACTAGTTTTGTCATGGTGAAGGATTTGCATGTGAAGAAAGAGAAACATTCTTTATCCGAAAATAGAGCAAGGAGGAAGAAAAGATGAGCCTTGGTATTGATTTTCAAATAAAAGAGAGCGTACTTTGCATTCGGTTGACAGGGGAGCTTGATCATCACTCCGCAGAGACATTGAGACAAAAGGTGACGAATTATTTGGAAACAGAGGACATTCGCCACATCGTGCTGAATTTAGCTGATTTATCGTTTATGGACAGCTCTGGGCTCGGAGTGATTTTAGGAAGATACAAAGAAATTAAACAGCTTGGCGGTGAAATGGTCGTCTGTGCGATCTCGCCGGCGGTGAACCGTTTATTTGATATGTCCGGCTTGTTTAAAATTATTCGTATGGAGCCTTCAGAGCAAACTGCGCTGCAAACATTGGGGGTGGCATCATGACAAATGAAATGAATCTGACTTTTTCTGCTTTAAGTCAAAACGAATCCTTTGCGAGAGTAACGGTGGCAGCATTCATCGCTCAGCTCGATCCAACATTAGATGAGCTAACAGAAATCAAAACAGTCGTATCAGAGGCGGTCACGAACTCGATCATTCACGGGTATGACGGGAATCCAGACGGCAAGGTGCACATTAGCGTCACACTGGATGACCATATTGTGTATCTGACGATTCGAGACGAAGGCATGGGCATTTCAGATCTTGAGGAAGCAAGGCAGCCGCTTTTTACGACGAAACCAGATTTAGAGCGTTCCGGGATGGGTTTTACGATCATGGAGAACTTTATGGATGATGTCATGGTGGACTCATCTCCAGAAATGGGCACAACGATCCGCTTAACAAAGCATCTATCAAAAAGCAAAGCGCTTTGTAATTAAGGAGCTGCTCATATGGATGTGGAGGTAAAAAAGCAAGCAAAAAAAGCACAGCTGTCTAATGATGAAGTGAAACAGCTCATCAAAAAAAGCCAAGACGGAGATCAACAAGCAAGAGACCTCCTCGTAGAAAAAAACATGCGTCTTGTTTGGTCCGTTGTTCAGCGCTTTTTAAATAGAGGATATGAACCAGATGATCTGTTCCAAATAGGCTGTATTGGCCTGCTGAAATCTGTTGATAAATTTGATTTGTCTTATGATGTGAAGTTTTCGACCTATGCCGTTCCAATGATCATTGGTGAAATTCAGCGTTTCATTCGTGATGATGGAACCGTCAAAGTCAGCAGGTCCTTAAAGGAACTTGGAAATAAAATTAGGCGGGCAAGGGACGAATTGTCTAAATCTCATGGACGAATGCCGACTGTTCAGGAAATCGCTGAATATCTGGACATCACACCTGAGGATGTTGTCCTCGCTCAAGAAGCGGTCCGCTCACCATCATCTATTCATGAAACCGTGTATGAAAATGACGGCGATCCGATTACGTTGCTCGATCAAATTGCCGATCATTCAGAAGAAAGATGGTTTGATAAAATTGCGCTGAAAGAGGCGATTAAAGAATTAGAAGAGCGCGAGAAACTGATTGTCTATTTAAGGTATTATAAAGACCAAACACAATCAGAAGTAGCAGAAAGACTCGGAATTTCCCAAGTGCAAGTCTCACGGCTTGAAAAGAAGATTTTAAAACAAATCCAAATGCAAATGGATCAAAAAGACAGCTAGCCAATTCGGCTGGCTTTTTTTGTGTGGTAATTACCGGTAAATCAAGTTCTTTCAGTATGAGAACCATTTTTCACCACATACTATTTTTAACCCATCGTATAGGAAGTGACTTGGATGGACGGACAAATCTTTATTCGGCTGCGCCATCGGATTAAGACTGGTAATGATCAGCTTATTTATTTAGAGGATATTGCCCAAATCACTGGAGATGACAGTGCTGTGCAAAAGTTGAGCAAAATGCCGATATACCATGTCAGCAAAAAGGATCGTCACATCGTTGTGTTAGATATCATGCATGTGGTCAAAACGATCAAAAAAGCGTGGCCTGACATCGACATTCAAACGGTCGGAGGCTCAGAAGCCATTGTTGAAATAGACACAGGCAAACGCCAGCTGTCCCCCGTATTATTCGTGTTTGTATGGCTCCTCTTATTTGTCGGAGCGGCCCTTGCCATCATGAATTTCCATGAGGATGTTAGTATGCGGCTTGTTCATATCCGCCTTTACGAGATGATTACTGGAAACACGGTTGAGCATCCTTATTTATTACAAATTCCATATAGCTTTGGACTCGGTTTTGGCATGATTTTATTTTTCAATCATGTGTTTAAAAAGCGTTTAAACGAAGAGCCAAGTCCGCTTGAAGTGGAAATGTTTAAATATCAGCTCGATCTTGATCATTATGTCGCACTCAATGAAAACAAAGAAACATTGAAAGATATTCATGATCGGTAAATGGCTTTTTGTGGTGCTTGTTGGGCTCGGCGGCGGTTTAACGGTAGGGGCAGGATTTGTGGCGTTTCTCACAGTGCTTGGTATTATCCCTCGATTAATGCAATTAACGAAAACGCAGCGTTTCATTCAAGGATATGAGGCTGCCGTGATAAGTGGAGCGGTCGTTGGCGGCTGGGCTACTTTAAGTCAAGTCCATTTGCATTTATCCAAATGGCTAGCGCTTCCGATCGGTCTTTTATCTGGCATTTTTGTCGGCATGCTTGCAGCCGCACTCACTGAAGTGTTAAATGTACTTCCTATCTTAACGAAAAGAATTGGAATGGACGGGAAAATTGTGCTGCTGCTCATGGCCATCGTCTTAGGGAAGGTGTTTGGCTCGTTATTTCATTGGCTTATTTATATTTAAAAATGTGGAGGGAACAACAAGTGTCAAGTTTAAAAGAGAACTATCCATCTAAAGTGAAAACGTATCAGCCGAAACCTCCTTATGTACTAAACTGCATCAAGGCTTTTCTTGTCGGCGGTTTGATTTGTGCGATAGGCGAGGGATTGCAAAATTTCTATATTACCTTTTTCGATTTTAATGAAAAGACAGCAGGGAATCCAACGGTGGCAACCCTTATTTTAATTTCTTCTATTTTAACTGGTATTGGTATTTACGATAGAATCGGCCAGTTTGCTGGAGCGGGATCAGCTGTACCGGTGACAGGATTTGCAAACAGTATGACAAGTGCGGCTCTTGAGCATAAAAGTGAAGGGCTTGTGTTAGGTGTAGCGACCAACATGTTTAAACTGGCTGGGAACGTCATTGTGTTTGGTGTCGTCTCGGCATATGTCGTAGGGATTATTCGATACGTCTTGGAAAAGATGTTTTCGTAGGAGGAATAAAACGTGAAACTAACAGGTAAGCAATCTTGGGTATTTGAACACAAGCTTTATGTGAATGCGGAAGGAACAGCTGCAGGACCGAAAGAAAAAGAAGGCCCAATCGGTCATCTCATTGATAAAACTTATGATGAAATGCACTGTTATCAAAAGAACTGGGAAATGGCTGAAAGGCAGCTCATGGATGATGCCATATCAATGGCCTTATCAAAAGCGAATTTGCAAAAAAGTGATATTGACCTTTTGCTGGCAGGAGATTTACTGAACCAAAACGTGACAGCCAACTATGTGGCAAGAGAACTCAAAATCCCGTTTCTTTGTTTATTTGGTGCCTGCTCCACATCTATGGAATCAGTCGCCATTGCCTCAGCGCTAGTAGATGGTGGCTTTGCCAATAGAGCGCTTGCTGCCACAAGCAGTCACAACGCGACAGCAGAGCGGCAATTTCGTAATCCAACAGAATATGGCGGGCAAAAACCCGATACAGCAACAAGTACAGTGACAGGGAGCGGTGCTGTCGTCATCAGCCAAGAACCTTCCCAAATTCAAATTACAAGTGCCACCGTCGGACGGGTGATGGATCTTGGGATTACAGATCCATTCGATATGGGTTCGGCTATGGCGCCTGCAGCGGCAGACACAATCAAACAACATTTAGAAGACTTAGGAAGAACAGTAGATGATTATGATCTCATCTTAACAGGAGATCTATCTGGAATTGGATCGCCTATTTTAAAGGATCTTCTCAAAGAAGATGGCATTCAGCTTGGACGGAAGCATGATGATTGCGGATTAATCAT
Source organism: Bacillus sp. AK25 (assembly GCF_048270685.1). Taxonomy (NCBI): domain Bacteria; kingdom Bacillati; phylum Bacillota; class Bacilli; order Caryophanales; family Bacillaceae; genus Bacillus; species Bacillus sp. AK25. Next base: position 2,069,647 of record NZ_JBLUWC010000001.1, on the reverse strand, counting down.
ATACACACCTGATCAAAATGTATTCGCTGGAGGCAGCGGCTGTGCCTGCTCAGCTGTCGTGACATTCAGTCACATCTTTCAAGAAATGAAAGCAGGGAATTTGCAAAGAGTATTGGTTGTGGCAACCGGGGCGCTTCTCAGCCCAATGATGGTTCAGCAAAAAGAGACCATTCCAACCATTGCGCATGGAGTTGTATTTGAGCGTGCAGGAGGAGAAAGCTAATGGATTATTTGATTGCTTTTGTTGCAGGCGGACTGATTTGCGTGATCGGCCAGCTTTTACTTGATGTACTGAAACTCACACCGGCACATGTCATGACCACCTTTGTTGTGGCGGGGACGATTTTAGACGGGTTTGGTATTTATGATAAATTTATTGAATTTGCAGGAGCGGGTGCTACCGTCCCTATCGTAAGCTTTGGTCATAGCTTGCTTCATGGGGCGATGCATCAGGCTGATGTCCACGGATTTATTGGAATCGGAATTGGGATTTTTGAGTTAACCTCTGCTGGAATATCAGCTGCGATTTTATTTTCATTTATCATTGCACTTATCTTTAAACCGAAAGGATAACCTAATATGGGGCAAAGACGCAAAGTCATTTTAGTGACAGACGGAGATATATATGCTGCCAAAACGATTGAGCTTGTCGCAAAGAAAGTCGGCGGAAGATGTATTTCCAGCTCAAAAGGGAATCCGAGCAAACGAACAGGACCAGAACTGGTCCAGATGATTTTGAAAACGCCGTATGACCCAGTGTTTGTCATGTTTGATGATTCTGGCTTAACAGGTGAAGGAACAGGGGAGACGGCGATGAAGCACGTAGCACGTCACCCTGAAATTGAAGTGATTGGCGCCATTGCAGTGGCATCTAAAACCCATCAAGCGGAATGGACAAAGGTACATGTCTCCATTGACCGGGAAGGTGAACTGACAGAATACGGCGTTGACAAACATGGACTTCCAGAAATGGAACCACACAAAATGAGTGGAGATACAGTGTATTGTCTCGATTCACTACAGCTTCCGATTGTTGTCGGCATTGGAGATATTGGCAAGATGGGACGGAAAGATGATCTAAGCAAAGGGTCCCCCATCACAATGAAGGCAGTCGAATTAATTTTAGAAAGGAGCGGTTTCCATGAAGAAAGACAAGGTGCACGTGTACCGAGATCCGAAGAAAAATGAAGATTTTTTCAAAGACAATGTCGGGATGGGTCTTAGCTTTGACCTTGGCGTTCGGAAAATTTATGTCCATGATCAGGAAATCCAGCTTTACTATGTAAATGGATTATGTGATACACAATATGTGATCTATTTATTAAAAGAACTGATTGAAATCAATGACAACGAACCTGAATCAGATGATCTTGCACGTGTGGTAGAAAACCGTCTTGTCAATCAGCAAGTCTCAAAAGTTGAAACGCTTGATGAGGCAGTGGATCAAGTGCTGTCTGGACTTGTGGCAGTCGTTGTCGAAGGTGAAAATTACGCATTTATTATTGATGTCAGGAGCTACCCTGGCAGAATGCCGGAGGAACCGGATACAGAAAAGGTTGTCAGAGGTGCAAGAGACGGCTTTGTTGAAAACATCATTGTGAACACAGCACTCATTCGCAGAAGAGTGCGGGATGAAAAATTGCGATACAAAATGCTTAAAGTAGGCGAGCGTTCTAAAGCAGACGTCTGTGTTTGTTATATTGAAGACATAGCTGACCCTGATCTTGTTGATATTATCGAAAAAGAAGTGTCTGGGATTAAAGTTGACGGACTGACGATGTCTGATAAAACAATAGAAGAATTTATCATTAAGCAAGGATATAATCCCTTCCCGCTTGTGCGATACACCGAGCGCCCAGATGTAGCCGCTAACCATATATTAGAAGGGCATGTCATTATCATTACGGATACATCCCCTAGTGTCATCATTACACCAACCACTATTTTTCATCACGTTCAACATGCTGAAGAATACCGCCAGGCGCCAGCAGTTGGGACATTTTTAAGATGGGTGCGTTTTTTAGGCATTTTATGTTCTACTTTTCTTTTGCCGATCTGGTTTCTTTTTATTCTAGAACCGAATCTTCTGCCAGACAATCTAAGCTATATTGGATTTAACAAACCCTCCCATATTCCTGTCATTCTCCAAGTATTCCTTGCTGATTTTGGGGTGGAATTTTTACGAATGGCGGCGATCCATACGCCGACCGCCTTGTCGACTGCCATGGGCTTGATTGCGGCCGTTTTAATTGGACAAATCGCGATTGATGTCGGTTTATTTACACCAGAGGTCATATTATACGTCTCGCTAGCAGCTATCGGCACATTCACCACTCCAAGTTATGAACTGAGTGTCGCTAATAAAATTATCCGACTGATCATATTAGCACTAGTAGCGATCTTTAAGCTGAATGGACTGATCATCGGTTTTACGCTGTTACTTATTTATTTAACATCCATTCGTTCCTTACAGACGCCTTATATGTGGCCGTTTATTCCTTTTAATGGAAAGGCTTTATGGCAAGTGCTCATTCGGACGTCTGTTCCTGGCTCAAAAGTAAGGCCAAGCATCGTTCACCCTCAGAACAGATCAAAAATTCCGCCAAATTCTTAACGCTCGTTGAAAGTGGCTGAAGATTGTGATATTGTATTTTTAACTTTGAGAAACGGCAAAAGGCAGCTTGTGCAGCTGTCTTTTTTCAGCCGAGGCGGAGAAAGAGGGAATGACATTGTATTTACACGGCACTTGCAGACAAAATGAACTCGGACATTTAGAAATTGGTGGTGTTGATGCCGTTTCTTTAGCTGAAACGTATGGGACACCACTTTATGTATATGATGTGGCTTTAATACGGGAGCGTGCAAAAAGCTTTCAGAAAGCATTTATTGAAGAAGAACTAAAAGCTCAGGTGGCATATGCGAGTAAGGCGTTTTCTTCTATTGCCATGTTCCAACTGGCAAAAGAAGAAGGCTTATCACTTGATGTCGTTTCAGGCGGGGAGCTGCACACAGCCATTTGTGCCGGGTTTCCAGTAGAAAAAATTCATTTCCATGGTAACAACAAAAGCAGAGAAGAATTAAAGATGGCATTAGCGCATGGAATCGGCTGTATTGTTGTTGATAATTTTTATGAAATCAACCTCATTGAACAGCTTGGTCAAGAGCTGTCAAAACAGGTGAAAGTACTCCTCCGCATCACGCCGGGTGTTGAAGCACATACGCATGACTATATTACAACAGGTCAAGAAGATTCAAAATTCGGTTTTGATCTTCATAATGGACAAGCAGACGAAGCAGTCAAACAAGTACTTGAATCAGAAGTGATCGAGCTCTTAGGTGTTCATTGTCATATCGGCTCACAAATTTTTGATACGGCTGGTTTTGTCCTTGCGGCAGATAAAATTTTCTTGAAGCTGGATGAATGGAGAGAATCATTTGGATTTATTTCCACAGTGCTGAACTTAGGCGGAGGTTTTGGCATCCGTTATACAGAAGAGGACGAACCACTTCCAGCAACTGAATACGTGGAGAAAATTATTCAAGCGGTGAAAGAAAATGTAGCCCGCTATGAATTTGAGATGCCTGAAATTTGGATTGAGCCAGGCCGTTCCCTTGTTGGAGATGCAGGAACCACTCTTTATACGATCGGCTCATCCAAACATGTACCTGGCATTCGCGATTATGTAGCCATTGACGGCGGAATGAGTGATAACATTCGACCTGCTTTATATCAAGCAAAATATGAAGCAGCGAGCGCCAATAAAATGAGCCAAACGCATGATCAAACTGTGTCCATTGCAGGGAAATGCTGCGAGAGTGGAGATATGCTCATTTGGGATATTGATCTGCCAGAGTTATCACAGGGAGACTTGTTAGCTGTCTTTTGTACAGGAGCTTATGGCTACAGCATGTCAAACAACTATAACCGCATCCCGCGCCCGGCTGTAGTATTTGTAGAAGACGGGGAAGCGCAGCTTGTCGTTGAGCGTGAGACATATGAGGACATTGTCAAATTGGATTTACCTTATCAATCAAAAGTGAAATCATCGACTTAAAAAAAGCTGCCTGATCATCAGGCAGCATTTTCTATGACATTTATTTTCCACCAGTAAATACAGAGACGATCGCATTCCAAATGGAGACAAAGAAATCCCAAATCTTCTGTAGAAGGTTTTTCCCTTCATCTGATTCTATGAATTTTGTAATCTTGTCTTTTGCTTTATCAATTTGAGATCCGACTTGTTTCCAATCGATATTGATATTTTTCATTTTATCGAAGAGAGAGACAAGTTGATCTTTTTGGTCTTGCGTTAGATTTAAGTTCAAATCAGAAGCGGCTTGATCTACTTTTTCTTCCACTTCTTTTGTTGTTTTAGGAACTCCATTTTTGGCAATGTCATCTTTGATTTTTGCAATCAGGGCAGAAGCATTGTCTTTTCCAATAGAGTCTCCAAGTTTCGATGTTGTTACAAGCTCTTCGTTTGCCACCTGTTTCACATCTTCAGGAATGGCTTTGTCGCTTGACACTTCATAGGCTTTTAATAAACCTGTCAGTGCTGCTGTGCCAGATACTTCAAACGGCGCCGTCACGACAACCTTTGCATCTTTCACGCCTGCGGTCATTAAAGCATTTAAATACATCTCATCTGTAATGGTCTTAATGTTATGTGTATCCACAGTCAGACCCGTACCTGATTTTTCAATAGTGATAGATGAAGATGATAATGCTCGAGTCCCGATTTGAGAGCGAGGGATATACTTTCCTAAATATTCGTGCTCTTCTTTATTGGTTACTTCAATTTTTGTCGCATTTTCAGGTGGATTCAACTCGTCAAGCACCTTCTGGCGATCAGCCGGTGTTAAGTCTTGCCCGAGTGTGACGATGACATCGCCGACAGCTGCATCCGCTAAGCTGACTTTTGGCGCACCAATCAGTAAAAGGAGCGCTGCCATCATACCAAGCATTGTTTTTTTAAACATGTTGACCTCCTTCAAGTCGAAAGCGTTTCTCGATGGTGAGAAACTCATCTTTTGAGTACATAATTTGAATCGTACTCCATCATATAGACGTAACAAATCAGTCTGACGTTTCAATTTTCTTTTAAAGATGTTTGAAACCTCCAATATGATGAAGTGATTTGCTCAGTCTGTGATCATTTCCTTAGGAGAAAAGGATCAAGCTCTTTTAGTTTATCAATGATGGCAAAAGAGGTAAATCACATTAGGTAAGCAGGGGATGTTTAACATCACCGAAAATGTGCTATAATGAGCGTTGTTTAACCTGAAAGGAGAATGTGAAAAATGGCGAAAAAAGGATACATACAATTAACGAATGGAAAGAAAATTGAGTTTGAACTTTACCCAGAGGCTGCTCCAGGTACAGTAGCAAACTTTGAAAAATTAGCGAATGAAGGCTTCTACGACGGATTGAAATTCCACCGCGTGATCCCAGGGTTCGTAAGCCAAGGCGGCGATCCAAACGGTAATGGAACTGGAGGACCTGGTTACACAATTAAATGTGAAACAGAAGGAAACCCTCATCAGCACGAGAGAGGTTCATTATCAATGGCACACGCTGGTAAAGATACTGGCGGCAGCCAATTCTTTATCGTACATGACCCACAGCCGCACTTAAACGGTGTTCACACTGTTTTTGGCAAAGTAACATCTGGTATCGAAGCTGTTCTTGATATGGAACAAGGACAAGGCATGGAAAAAGTCGAAGTGATCGATGCTTAATCCAAAACACCGCTTAATTGCGGTGTTTTTTTATTTTACATCTGATGTTCCTGTGATCTGTGCCGTGAAGCGGTAGGTGATCATCCAATATAAAAGGGCTAAGGCGCTGATAGAGGCTCCAAATAAACATACCCCATTCCAGCCAGCGTTGGCGTATATGTTAGTTGATACAATAGAACCGAGCGCACTGCCGAGGGAATAAAAAATCATATAAGCAGCAGTCAGCCGGCTTCTCGCCTCAGGCCGGACCATGAAAATCATACTTTGATTGGTCACATGAACTGCCTGCACAGATAGGTCAAGAATGATGATACCAACGATTAATAAAATGAGGGAATATTCAGTGAAAAAAATAAAACACCATGAAAAGAGTAATAGGACAAGGGCGATGCACGTTGTTAACTGTCCTAAGCCTCGATCAGCAAGGCTTCCAGCTCGAGCGGCACCTAATGCTCCGGCAACTCCAGCAAGGCCAAATGCACCAATCGCAGTATGTGACAGATTGTATGGCGTAGTGCTGAGAGGCAGCACAAGTGAAGTCCACAGCGTGCCAAACACAACAAAGATCAGAAAACCCAGTACGCCACGAATACGTAGAATCCGTTCTTGTCTGAACAATATAAACATTGAAGCGAGCAAGTTCACATAGGATATGGAGACTCTCTTGTTGTCAGCACGCGGAAGATACCGGTACAACACGCCAGTGATGATCAGCATCATCACGCCGGAAACGAGATAGACTGATCTCCAGCCGGCGAGATCGGTTAGTACACCAGCAAACGTTCGTGCGAGAAGAATACCAATCACAATTCCACTTTGAACCAAGCCCACTATGCGGCCACGTTCTTCAGGAGCGGCCCATGTCGCTGCGAATGCTACGAGTACCTGAGTGACTACAGCAAGCAGTCCCACCGCAGCTAGTCCTATGAACAGGACGGTGGAGGTAGGGGCGATACCGACTAGAATGAGAGATAACACGGATACTAGCATTTGAGCTACGATGAGTCGCCGTTGGTTGAACAGATCACCAAGTGGTACGATCAGTAGCAGTCCTAGCCCATAACAAAGCTGAGTAATCGTAATGACCATACCAATGGATGAATAGCTGATACCAAACTCGGATGCGAGGGAGTCTAATAATGGCTGTGCAAAATATATGTTTGCTACTGCCATCCCTGAGGCTGTCGAAAACAGTAGAGCCATATTGCGAGTCATCGTTGATCGGGTGTTTATTTGTAAATGAGTCGTTTCTAGATCAGAATGTTCAACGGCATTCATTTTTTCTTTTTTCATGCATGTCATCAGCTCCTTTTGTACTGAAAAGTATAATATACTAATTGGTATAAAATGATTCCTGTTAAGGATAACCAAAGAAACGTTTTAAAGTCAAGACGATGTAGTGAAGATCTAGTCAATTTGACAATGATATGTCAATAAAATAAAATGATAATATACCGATGAGTAAAAAACGTTATAAGAAATAGATGATTGATTTAGTGAAGAGATTTTTATGATAGAAATGAGGGTTGATAATGGTTCGACAACGGGAATTTGATGAGGAAAAAGCGTTAGATGAGGCCTTGTTGCTTTTTTGGGAGAAGGGGTACAGAGCGACTACATTAAGCGACTTAACTGCAAAAATGGGAATACAGCGGCCAAGCTTATACTCAGCGTTCGGTGATAAAGAGGAATTGTTTGAAGCGGCATTACGCAAATATACAACTCAGCATGCTGCCCACATTCGAACAAAACTTCAAAACAATCTATCTGTAAAGGAAGCATTTCATACATTATTTGCTGAATTAGTAGAAGAGGAATATGGACATGGGCCGAGTAAAGGGTGCTTCTGCATCAATACAATAGTCGAGCTTGCCCCCCACGAAGAGAAATTTGAAATTCTCACAAGAGAGCATCAGATGTATCTTTCGGTCATTTTTGAAGAAAAAATTGTACAAGGTATTCGCTCGGGTGAGCTCGAAAGCAGTCTGAATGCCAAAGCCTTAGCACAGGCACTGGTTGTTTCTTTTATTGGACTTACAGTTCTCATGAAATCTCGCCCTGAGCGTTCATTTGTAGATCATTCTGTAGCGACGATCCTATCCATATTGAAATAAATAGTCTATATAAAGAAAGCGTATTTTGATCAATTGATTAAAACACGCTTTTTCTTTTAGGGTGTGATGGACACGTTTTTGTGATATGATAAGAGAACAAACATTCGTATTCGTGAGTGTCACCATATGTAGCTCTAAAAATAAGTGAAAGTGCACATCTAAAAAGCGTGTGATCATGCTGAAAGAAAGCAGGAGATACTTTGAAACCATTAACAAAAGAAGAAAAAAACCAGATGATGATTGCCATTCAGCGTTACTTTGCCGAAGAACGAGAAGAGGAGATTGGTGAATTAGCAGCCATCAATCTATTAGAATTTATCACAAAACATCTTGGAAGCTACTATTATAATCAAGGGGTTCGTGACAGCCGAAATATCGCTGTTCAAAGATCTCAATTGTTAGAGGAAGATCTATTCGCATTAGAGAAAAGAATATAATCAAAAAGCTCGTCTATCTTATTCAACCTGCTAACAGATAAAGAGGAAAAAAGACCCCCTTAATAAAGAACGCATATTCGTATCATATGTAATGATGAAAAGGTGGAACCAAAAGTCCATTTGAATCGTTATATAAGTAACCATTAATGAAAATCAGCTTTTTTGGTTTTATTTCATCAAAAGAAGGAATAGAACATACAAATAGGCGAAGTGCAGATGATGGAGGTTCTAAATATGGGGAAAATCAAATTAAAAATCGCAATCTTATTTGTTTTACTGCTTTGTTTAGGCGCAGGTTATTTATACATGAATGGTATGAAAATTGAAGATGTGCCAACAGCCATCGGCGAAAGCTTAACGAATAATGACAAAGATTACACAATCTATGAATATACCATTACAAAAATTGATGGTGATGAGTATTACGGTCAAGCCAAAAATGGCACGAAAATCATTTTTAACGGAAAGAAATTTGAAGATGATGTGGCCGATCTGAAAAAAGGCGATCGTATTAAAGCATACTTTAGTAATGAAAAAAGAATAGACGGTCTTATAAAAGTAGTAAAAGTCGTCAATTAACAAGTCTCCTTTCCTATAGGGAGGCTCTTTTTATGAACAGATGAATAAATCTTGATTGTTGCATTTGACCACAAGGATCGCTATAATAGCCCCTAAGGACAGCTAAATATCGATTGTATCCTTCGGGGCAGGGTGAAAATCCCGACCGACGGTAATAAAGCAAATGCTTTACAGCCCGTGACCCGTTAATTTATTAACGGTTGATTCAGTGAGAAGCTGAAGCCGACAGTGAAAGTCTGGATGGGAGAAGGATAACGAGAGCTATGTATGAACAAAAAATATGTGTTGATCATAGTTTTATTTCTAATGCAAAAAAACCACAGCCCCGGAATTTTTCCGGGGCTTTCTGTATGTCAATATAGTCATCACATGCAGTGTTTATTAGGTGATCCCTCATCTTGTATGGACCATAAAAAGCGACGAAGGTGTTCAATCGATCACATGTCCCAAACATCGCTTTTTCATAAAGTGAGAAATACAAAAGAAAGAGAAAGGGAGGATCACATGTTTACGGGGATTATTGAAGAAGTGGGTACAGTCCAGTCATTGAGCAAAAGATCCGCAGATGCCATGGAAATCATCATCAAGTGCAGTCGTGTACTAGAAGATGTTCACCTAGGCGATAGTATCGCCATCAATGGCGTTTGTCTCACTGTCACAAGCTTCACAAAAGAACAGTTTGCGGCAGATGTGATGCCTGAGACGGTCAAAGCGACATCACTTGATCAGCTTGCACCAGGTAGCCAAGTGAATTTAGAGCGAGCGATGTCATCAAATGGACGATTCGGCGGTCATTTTGTTTCAGGCCATGTCGATGGAACGGCTGTGATTACCCGTGTAGAAAAGAAGAGTAATGCCATTTACTATGATTTGAAAATGGACAAGACCCTCACAGATATGCTCACAAAAAAGGGATCGATCGCAATAGACGGCGTCAGCTTGACTATTTTCGATTTGCGAGATGCTCATGTGACAGTTTCTATCATTCCACATACGCTTGAAGGAACTATTTTCCCGACTAAATCTATGGGGGATGTAGTAAATATTGAATGTGACATGATCGGTAAATACATTTATCGCTTTTTAACAAAAGAGCAAAACGAAAAGCAGCCGTCACGATTAACCCCATCATTTTTAAAAGAGCACGGATTCTAGGAGGCGATTGTATGTATCATTCAGTTGATGAGGCAGTAAATGCCCTGAAACGAGGAGAAATCATTATCGTAGTAGATGATGAAGACAGAGAAAATGAAGGAGACTTTGTGGCACTTGCTGAGCATGCAACGCCGGAAGTCATTAACTTCATGGCTTTACATGGAAGAGGTCTTATTTGCACACCAGTTCATGCCTCGATTGCGAAACACTTGGATCTGCATCCCATGGTCGAGCGAAATACGGATGCACATCATACAGCATTTACAGTGAGCATCGACCATACGTCAACGACAACTGGTATAAGTGCTTTTGAGCGCTCAACGACCATTTTGGCCATGTTAAATAAAGAGTCAAAACCAGAAGATTTTGCCCGCCCAGGTCATGTTTTCCCTCTTATTGCGAAAGAGGGAGGCGTAGTAGAAAGACCAGGTCATACAGAAGCGGCTGTTGATCTTGCTAAACTTGCGGGTTCAGTGCCAGCGGGTGTCATATGTGAAATTATGAATGCAGATGGCACCATGGCCCGCGTACCCGAACTACAAAAAATTCAAAAAGAACACGATTTAAAGATGCTGACGATTGAAGCATTGCAGGCATATATAAACAAGCAAACAACGACAATGAAAACAAAATAAAAATCACAAAAAAGGATGATGAACATATGAATACAATACAAGGGAATGTAGTAGCAGAAGGATTAAAGTTTGGAATCGTCGTCGCTAGATTTAATGATTTTATTACAAGTAAATTGCTAGATGGGGCAGAAGATACATTGCTCAGACACGGAGCAAACGGTGACGATATTGATGTCGTGTGGGTGCCAGGGGCTTTTGAAATTCCGTATATGGCAAAAAAACTAGCAGAAACAAAAAAATATGATGCAGTCATTACACTTGGAACCGTGATTCGCGGGGCAACATCACATTACGATTATGTTTGTAATGAAGCGGCTAAAGGAATCGCACAAAGTGCCATCTCAACAGGGGTGCCGATTATCTTTGGTGTACTGACAACAGAATCTATTGAACAAGCCATTGAAAGAGCCGGTACAAAGGCTGGAAATAAAGGCAGTGAATCGGCTGCAGCTGCTATTGAAATGGCTAACCTAAATCGAACGTTTCGTTAATTTGATGAAAAAGAGTTTAAAAACCGCCTAAAAGTGTTTATAATGTGTGATGAGCAAGTGATTCATAAGACATTTGCTGGAAAATAGGATAATTTTAATATTGAGGGGTATATATGTTAATTCGTTACAAGAGGTCTTTTGAAAAAATTGCCATGGGACTCCTGTCCTTTATGCCGGGTGAGAAAGACGTCAAACAGCTTCAGCAGACGATAAAGTCGTATGAAATGGATGAAGATCGGCAGCTGTTCCTTTGGAAAGATGGTGAGGATATCGTCGGTGCGATTGGTGTGCTGAAAACAGACGACCAAGTACAAATCGAACATATTAGTGTCAATCCGTCCCATCGTGACCAAGGCATCGGCAAGGAAATGGTATTAGCCGTGGAAGAAGTATTCAAAACGAAAACACTCATTCCAAATGAATTAACGCAAGGCTTCTTTCATAAGTGTCACAATGAAACAAACTAAATATCACACATGTAAAAGCAGAGGTTATATGCCTCTGCTTTTTTTACGTTCCATCTGCTTTTCACGTTCAAGCAATACGTCCGTCCGATCACGCAGTCTATGCTTTTCAATTAAGAATGTATGGGATAAGTTGCTCTCCTGTCCGAATGTTAAGCCTTCTTTTTCCGCCATCTCTTGGCATAAAGAAAGAAGCGTTTCATCTCGGATTGGCAGCATCACACTTTCGTAGGGCATGTCTTCATCGATTTTCTTTTTCAGTGTTCTCAGCAGTAAAAGAAATGCCTCTTCATCAAGACCTAATTCTGTTAGTACGTTCCGGTCCGAATCTAATATATGAAGGCTGTTTGAAATCAGCCGTTTTGCTCCTTTTCCATTTCCTCGTCTTTGATGATACAAAGCAACAGCAAGCTGAATGAGACCCACCCAGTACTTTTTGCGCTGATGAGGAGGATCTTCTTTCCAAAATTCTTCAAGAATTTCATGACACTCAAAATAATCTCTTGTCGTATGAAATTCATGTAAAAAAGCCACGTACGCTTTAGGATACACAGCGGTCATCTCCTTTTCCACTATCAGTCTAACATACCGAAAAGAAAAGAAGAAAGAGCGCCCCTTTATGAAAGGACGCTCTGTTTCTTTAATAAACCCAAGCCGCGCCAACGATGATCAGCAAGATGAACAGCACAACAATAAGCGCAAATCCTCCGCCGAAGTAATAACCATCTCCCATAATGTTACGGCCTCCTTTTTTATCAGTTCTGATTACAATGGTATTCTATGTATAAATGCCCTCATTGGTATGGGCGAATCCACTGTTTTTCTTTTTTTGCCTGCTGCCTCATGGTCGAAATTATATTGGACGAGAGCTTTATGGTGTCTTATACTAAAGGTTAGCCGATGAAAACGGTACTTAGAAGACAGTAGAAATGGTGAGAAAAGAATGCTGGAATATCAGGTGAAAATAGATTCGTTTGAGGGTCCTTTGGACTTGCTTTTACATTTAATTAACCGTTTGGAAATTGATATTTATGATATTCCCGTCGCTAAAATTACGGAGCAGTATTTATTATATGTCCACACGATGAGGGAGCTTGAACTGGATGTTGCAAGTGAGTATTTGGTGATGGCTGCAACTCTCCTCAGCATTAAAAGCAGAATGCTTCTTCCAAAACAAGAGGAAGAGCTGTTTGATGAAGACCTGATGGAAGAAGAAGAGGACCCTCGTGATGAGCTGATTGGCAAATTAATTGAATACCGCAAGTATAAAAATGCAGCGCAAGAACTGAAGGAACGTGAAGAAGAGCGGCAAAACGCCTTCACAAAACCACCAAGTGATTTAAGTGAATTTGCAAAAGAAGCAGAAGCGAAGGACACAAACTTACACGTCACGGTGTATGATATGTTAGGTGCGTTCCAAAAGGTATTGAACCGCAAAAAAATAACAAAACCTGCACCATCAAAGATTACAAGACAAGAAATCCCGATTGAAGACAAAATGAATGAGATTATGAACCATTTAAGAAAAACAAAAAAGCGAACCAATTTCATGACTTTATTTCAACATGATCAAAAGGAACACCTTGTCGTGACGTTTCTTGCTGTTCTCGAATTGATGAAGAGCCATCAAATCATGCTAGAGCAGGAAGGAAACTTTGAAGATATTTATATCATAGGGAGTGAAACGATTCATGACGCTTGATATCGTGAATTGGAAAGCCATCTTAGAAGCGCTGCTATATGCAGCAGGTGACGAAGGCTTAACAAGAAAACAGCTCATGTCTGTTCTTGAAGTTGATGAGGCAGCGTTGCTTGATATTATGTCTGCCGTAAAGGAAGAATATCAAAAACAAGAACGAGGAATTGAGCTCATTGAATATGCAGATTCATACATGCTGCTGACGAAAAAAGAATACAGCGTATATTTAAAAAAATTAGTAGAGACACCATCGAAAGGTTTGTCACAGGCAGCGCTAGAAGTGCTCGCCATTGTCTCGTATAAACAACCGATTACACGCAGCGAAGTCGAGGAGATCAGAGGCGTTAAATCAGAACGAGTGCTGCATAGTTTAGTTGCCAAAGCACTGCTCTGTGAAGTAGGACGTGCCGATGGACCGGGACGAGCGATCCTTTATGGGACAACACCTACCTTTTTAGAGCAATTTGGTTTAAAAGCCTTAGATGAATTACCGCCACTTCCAGAGAATGTGGAAGCAGATGGGGTGCAAGAAGAGGCTGATCTCTTTTTTGAAAACTTCAATCAAACATTTGAAGAGATAAAATAGTTCAAAATAAGGAAAAATGTATGATAAAATATAACAAAGATTTTAGGTCTAAAATCTTTATTTGAAAGATAAAATGGTGACAAAGCCATGAGGGGAAGGTAAACACGAAACAAATGGCACATATGAATGTAAAGGCTCAAGTTGATCAAGCAGGCGTTTTTTTATCAAAGGTTGCAGTTGAAGTGAATGATTTTCTGAACGAAGCTACCTTATCAAGCTTGAAACGATTAAACCCGGAAGCGGAAGCCTATTATTGTGACATATTAAGTACATTGCGGAAGCTTGCAGTTTATAGCGAGGATGCCGCGGCGGTTTGTAGGAAAATCAGGCAGCAGCAGACATTCCCGCAGCAAGCCGCACAGCAGACGCTTCATCGTATTTATCATCAATGTATTGAAGAATTTTTTACACCAAAAAAGGATACATGGTATGAAGATAGCCGCTCAGCCTACACAGGAAAAAGCTGCATTGTTTTCCATTATGAAGTATCGGCTGAGGTCAAACGTTTGTTTTCTTCATTAGAAAAAGATTTTTTAACGATGAGAGAAGAGCTGGAATATACAACATCTCATCAGCAAATGAAAATGGTATAAAGAAGACAAGGCAACTCTTATATGAGAGTTGCTTTTTTTTATGGACGAGGCATCATAACTTTTTCAGCCGCGCATACACTTGTACAAAACGGACAAGGACGTGAATGAACATGCCCTATTTAAAAATTGGAACAGCAGTCCTTCTTCTATTAACACTCTTACTGCCTTTTTCCTCACACGCTCAAGCAGACGTCTCATTATCGGTGAGTGCGAGAAGTGCCATTTTAATAGATGGACAGTCAGGCAGAGTCCTATTTGGAAAGGACGAGCACGAAAAAAGAAGAATCGCCAGTATCACAAAAATTATGACGGCTGTATTAGCCATTGAATCAGGAAAAATGAACGACATGGTCAAAGTGTCAAAACGTGCGATTCAAGCGGAAGGTTCTTCGATTTATTTAAAGGAAGGACAGAAGGTGAGTTTAGAAGACTTGACATACGGGCTCATGCTGCGCTCTGGAAATGATGCAGCTGTTGCCATTGCAGAACATGTTGGCGGCAGCTTAGAAGGGTTTATTTTTATGATGAACCAAAAGGCCTCTGAACTAGGCATGGAGAATACGAATTTTCAAAATCCGCATGGACTCGATGATCATAAAAACCATTATTCATCAGCTTATGATATGGCAATCTTAACGAAATACGCCATGAAGCATCAGCAATATCAAAAAATTGCCGGTACCACCTTTTATAAAGCAAAAACAATCGAAGGTTATTGGAAAAACAAAAACAAGCTGCTCACTGGTTTATATCAATATTCGACTGGAGGGAAGACAGGATATACAAAACTTGCAAAACGCACGCTTGTCTCCACAGCTGCAAAAGGAGATGCTGCGCTCATTGCTGTGACGATTAATGCACCGGATGATTGGAAGGATCATATCTCAATGTTTGAGTATGCATTTGATCACTATAAAACGTATGTGCTTGCTGAAAAAGGCAGGCTCGCTTCGTTAAAAGGGACTTTTTACGAAAAAAAAGCGTTTATTAAGCGGGATGTGGACTATTTTTTAAATGAAGATGAGAAAAAACTAGTGGAAATCGAAACGGAAATGCTGACGCCTGAAAAGAAATGGGAGAAAAACAAAGAAGCGATCCCAGATGTAGTAGGGAAAATGACGTTCTTACTGGATGGTCAGGTGATTGAGCAAGTCCCCATTTTTTATGAAAATAAACGCAACCGAATGCCTCAAAAAAGCTTTCAAGAAATGTTTAAGTCTGTCTTTCAGACATCGATAGGCGGATCTTCATGGTCAATCTGATCTGGGTATTCCTCACGGTCATCGGTCTTGTCTATGCAATGTTTAACGGAACGATGCATGAAGTGAACGAAGCGGTCTTTAAAGGATCAAAAGAAGCGGTCACCATTTCAATTGGGTTGATTAGTGTTCTTGTATTCTGGCTAGGATTGATGAAGATCGCAGAAGAAGCGGGGTTGTTACATTTCTTTAGTAAATTATGCCGGCCCTTTATCTCAAAACTATTTCCTGAGATTCCTGCGAATCATCCAGCGATGGGGTATATTCTGTCCAATCTCATGGCAAATTTCTTTGGCCTTGGCAATGCCGCCACTCCACTTGGGATTAAGGCGATGGAGCAGATGAAAGTATTAAATGGCGGAAAAAATGAGGCGAGCCGGTCTATGATCACTTTTTTAGCAGTCAATACATCTTCTATCACACTTGTGCCAACGACTGTCATTGCCATTCGTATGACCTATGGCGCAGATCAGCCAACAGATATTGTAGGCCCAACCATTTTGGCGACACTTATTTCAGGTATCGGTGCGATTATGATTGATCGCTATTTCCACTATCGCAGAAGCAGGCGGGGGTGATCTTGTGGCATTTATTAACTGGCTGTCACTTGCTTTGATTCCACTGATCATCGCAGGAATATTGATTGCAGGGACGATTAAAAAAGTACCGACGTACGAAACATTTGTAGAAGGCGGGAAAGAAGGCATTCAAATTGCCTTTTCAATCATTCCGTATTTAGTCGGTATGCTTGTCGCCATTACGATTTTCCGAGCATCAGGTGCCCTTGACTTTGTCATGGAATTATTGAAACCTGTGTTTACAGCGATTGGTATTCCTACAGAAGTGGTGCCGCTAGCTTTGATACGCCCTATATCAGGAACAGCGGCGCTTGGTATGACATCAGACTTAATTGCGACTTATGGTCCAGATTCTTTTATCGGCAAGCTTGCCGCCGTTATGCAAGGGTCAACGGATACGACCCTTTATATTTTAACCGTCTATTTTGGAGCAGTTGGTATTAAAAAAATGGGAGATGCACTGAAAGTGGGGCTGCTTGCAGACCTGATTGGGATCATTGCATCGATTATTATCGTCAGTTTGTTATTTAGCGGCGCCTAATCAGGTGCTTTTTTTATTTCGTGGATGGAAAACAGCTTTTTTGTTGAAATTAGACAGATGAAACGCTTATTTTTCCACGAATGCTTGTTTGTTTCAAGCCAAGCAAGTAAGATAGTACATGAGGTGAAAGACAAATGGAACGTTTACAGAAAGTAATTGCCCATGCCGGCGTCGCTTCTAGACGAAAGGCTGAAGAATTAATTAAAGAAGGACGAGTTACCGTTAATGGTGAAACAGTGACAGAGCTCGGAGTAAAGGTGGGCTCTTCAGATAAAATTGAAGTCAATGGCTTAAAGCTTGAAAGAGAAGAACCGGTTTACTTTATGCTTTATAAACCGCGCGGCGTCATTTCAGCTGCCGAGGATGATAAAGGACGCAAAGTCGTGACAGACTTCTTTGATGATGTTCCGCAGCGTCTGTATCCAATCGGCCGGTTGGATTATGATACGAGCGGTTTAATTTTGATTACAAATGATGGTGAGTTTGCCCATAAGCTCATGCATCCGAAATATCAAATTGATAAAACGTATGCAGCGAAACTAAAAGGCATCCCTTCAAAAGAATTGCTTAGAAAGTTAGAAAAAGGAATCATGTTAGACCATAAAAAAACAGCACCTGCCCGTGCCAAAATGCTTTCAATTGATAAACGAAAGCAAACATGTATTGTGCAATTAACCATCCATGAAGGCAGAAACAGACAGGTTCGCCGCATGTTTGAAGCAATCGGCCACGACGTTTTAAAACTCAAAAGAGAGCAATATGCTTTCCTTCATATTGAAGGTATGAGACCAGGAGATCGCAGAGAATTGACGCCGCATGAAGTAAAACGTCTGAGAGCGATTGCGGATCATGGGAAAAGCGCTTTTTAATTTTCACATAAACTTCAAAAAATGAAGAAGCATCAAAAGAAGGAGAATGCTATAATTTACCTGAATGTCTATGGGGAAGGGGTACTTCAGATGAAGAAAAGACGATTTTTCATACGGACGGGCATTCTCCTCGTGATGCTTGCTGCACTATGTTATACGATGTATAACTCAGTATTTGCCAAACAGGATCAAGTCAAAGAAGGATCTATTGCGCCTAACTTTGTCCTTCAATCGGTAGATGGGGAACGGATTGAATTAAAGGACTTAAAAGGCAAAGGCGTCTTTCTCAATTTTTGGGGTACATGGTGCGGTCCATGTAAGCAGGAATTCCCTTATATGGCAAATCAGTATGAAGTGTTCAAGGATCGCGGTGTCGAAATTGTTGCCGTGAATGTGGGGGAATCCAATATTGCTGTGAAGAACTTTATGGATGCTTATGGCGTGAATTTTCCTGTTGCCATGGACAAAGATCGTCAAGTGACAGAGGCATATGATATTACGCCGCTGCCAACCACATTTTTAATTAATCCTGAAGGCAAAGTAATCAAAGTCATAAAGGGAACGATGACAGAACGTAATGTCTATGAATATATGAATTTGATTAAACCAAAGGGGTCATAGAATGAAAGAGGTAAAGTGCGAGTGTGGACATATTAATCCAATCGGTACTGTTCTATGTGAATCATGCGGGAATCCCATTGCAGCAAAAGAGAAAAATTCATCAAAGCTGCTTGATATGAGATATGACGGCAGTGCAAGACGCTCGCAAACATACAACAAAACGATTGTTGATAAAGTATGGAACTTTTTTTCTTCCGTAAAAGTGGGTGTGTGGCTCATTGTCATCACACTGTTAGCTTCTTCGCTAGGAACTATTTTTCCGCAGGAGCGGTTTATTCCGCCAGGTGCATCAGCTTCCACTTATTATGAGGAGCAGTATGGGTCGTTTGGCAAGTTATATTACATCCTTGGATTCCATGATCTTTATAATTCTTGGTGGTTTTTAGCCCTTGTCGCATCTATCGGAATTTCCCTTGTGATTTGCAGCCTTGATCGAGTGATTCCACTTTATCGTGCACTCAAAAATCAAGGGGTTGTCAAAAAAGAAGGCTTTATGAGAAGGCAGCGTCTTTTCAGCGAAACAAACAAAACATTAGATCAACATACATATGAAGGCATCGTTAGTAAGATGAAACAAAAGCGTTACCGCGTACGAGAAGAAGATGGACATATTTTAGCTGAAAAAGGCCGCTTTTCCCGCTGGGGACCTTACGTCAATCATATTGGATTAATTATATTTCTCATTGGATCTATGCTCCGGTTTGTTCCGGGAATGTACGTGGATGAAACATTATGGGTAAGAGAAGGCGAAACGGCACCAATCCCAGGGACGGGAGGCCAATACTTCTTAAAGAATAACGCATTTTCAATTGACCGCTATGAATCTGAAAAAGAAAAAGAAGTCTTTGAAAATGCGATTGAAAAGGCTGGCGATGGTCAAGTCGTCAAAAGTTATAAAACCGATGCCGTTTTATACAAACGTGAAGGGGAAGTTGTTTTTGGTGAAAAGCCCAAGCTGAAGCAGGTAACAGAACACGATATTAAAGTGAATGAACCGCTTAAGTTTGACAATTTCTCATTATATCAAGTGGATTTTAAACAAAATGAACTCGATCAAATGGTCTTTCAGCTGATTCGAAAAGATACTGAGAAATCTTTCGGAACAGTGAAGATTAATCTGCTGGAGCCTAAGTCAGAATATGATCTTGGTAGCGGTTACAAAGTCAAGGTGATGAGTTATTTGCCTGATTTTTATTTTGACGAAGATGGCACACCTAGTACGAAAACGAGGAATCCGAATAATCCTGCGTTCGTATTTGAAATGATCTCTCCTGAAAAACCAAAAGGTGAAAAAAGCTTTGTCGCAATTCAAGAGACAGTAGAGGGTTCTGATAACAATCTTTATAAAATGAAATTTGACCGGGTTGAAACAAAAAACGTGACAGGTTTAACGGTTCGAAAAGACTTAACACTCTGGGTACTTATTGTTGGCGGAATGATCTTTATGATTGGTGTCGTACAAGGGATGTACTGGCAGCATAGAAGAATCTGGCTATCGGCAAAGGATGGAAAAGTATTTGTGGCAGGACATACAAACAAAAACTGGTTCGGCTTAAAGTCTGATCTTAAGGTGTTGCTGCACGACAGTGGCATCAAACAGCCAGTGGATCAAAAAGAACTGCCTGATACAACAAGTATCAGCAAAAGCAAGGGGGAAGGGTTAGATGGCGGCAGTCAGTGAAAACCTGTTATTTGCAGCTTTTCTATTTTATTTAGCGGCAGTTCCTTTTTTTGGAGGGGCCATTAAAGGAAAAAAGAAAGAAGAGGGTCCGCGCAAAAATAAGGCGGCACTTATCGGCATAACGCTCACCATCATTGGTTTTTTGAGTCAATTTGGCTATTTTATTTCAAGGTGGATCGCGTCTGGTCACGCACCAGTCAGTAATCTGTTTGAATTCACCACAGCCTTTGGCATGATGCTGGTGCTCGCATTTATTATTTTATATTTTGTCTATCAAGTGTCTGTGCTAGGTTTATTCACACTTCCAATCGCTTTATTAATCATTGCTTATGCAAGCATGTTTCCATCGGATATTTCACCGCTGATTCCTTCGCTTCAAAGTAATTGGCTATATATTCACGTCACGACAGCAGCGCTTGGTCAAGCCATTTTGGCGATCAGTTTTGTGGCAGGTGTGATTTTTCTTTTGAAGCATGTCGATCAAACAAAACCGGGGAAGAAAACCTTTGGCTTAGAGCTGGTCATGTTTATGATTGTGGTCACCCTTGCATTTATCGCTGTCACGTCCATCTTTAGAATGACAGGGTATGAAGCGGAATTTAATTGGGTAGATAAAAATAAAGAAGAGAGCGTCATGGTCTATGAGCTGCCTGCCTTAGTAGGACCTCATAAAGGAGAACTTATCACAAAAGATCGTTTAGAGCCTGTGGTTGATCTGCCGCCTGTTTTTTCAGGTAGAAAGGTGAATACAGTGCTGTGGTCATTTGGCGTTGGGCTGATCATTTATGGACTGCTAAGATTGATCATTCGCAAACGACTAAGTGCGCTGCTTCAGCCGCTCGTAAGACAGGTGAATCTTGATTTAGTCGATGAAATTGGATACAGGGCTGTTTCCATAGGATTCCCTGTATTTGCGTTAGGCGGTCTTATTTTTGCGATGATCTGGGCACAAATTGCATGGACGAGATTCTGGGGATGGGACCCGAAGGAAGTATGGGCTTTAATTACATTTTTATTTTACGCCGCCTATCTCCACCTTCGGTTATCACGAGGCTGGCATGGTGAAAAGTCCGCTTGGCTTGCTGTAATCGGATTTGCGATCATTATGTTTAACCTTATCTTTGTCAACCTAGTGATTGCGGGGCTTCATTCTTACGCGTAATCGCATGAAAAAGGCCAACTTTTATGATTCGATTCGGCTTTTTGTTAAAATGTATGTAACAACGGAGAAAGCAGGAGGATTGTCTAATGGAACACACAACTCAAACGAAAATATTAGTCGTCGATGACGAGGCAAGAATTCGCCGCCTTTTAAAAATGTATTTAGAACGGGAAAATTATGAAATTGATGAAGCGGAAAATGGGGATGAAGCTATTCAAAAAGGACTTCAAACCGATTATGACCTCATTTTGCTTGATTTAATGATGCCTGGGACAGATGGGATTGAAGTGTGTAATCAAATCCGAGATAAAAAAGCCACACCAATTATTATGCTGACAGCAAAAGGTGAGGAAGCTAACCGTGTGCAAGGCTTTGAGGCAGGAACGGATGATTATATCGTTAAACCTTTCAGCCCGCGTGAAGTGGTTCTTCGTGTGAAAGCACTGCTAAGAAGATCGTCGCAAACGTCATACCTTAATACTGGAACAACCACAAAAGATGTTCTCGTGTTTTCTCATCTATCCATTGATCATGATGCACACCGGGTCACAGCAGATGGAAAAGAAGTCAGCCTCACGCCGAAGGAATACGAACTTTTGTACTTCTTGGCAAAAACGCCGGATAAGGTCTATGACAGGGAAAAGCTTCTCAAAGAAGTGTGGCAGTATGAATTCTTTGGGGATCTGAGAACAGTGGATACCCACGTCAAAAGGCTTCGCGAAAAACTAAATAAAGTGTCACCAGAAGCAGCGAAAAAAATCGTGACAGTATGGGGTGTCGGGTACAAATTTGAGGTCGGCGCTGAATGAAGCTGTGGAAAAGTGTCGTAGGAAAGCTATGGTTAACCATTCTTTTCCTCGTGCTCATTGTTTTATCGATTTTAACTGTGCTTCTTTTAGAGTTCATTGAGAATTACCATGTGGAAGAAGCAAAGTCTGATTTAACACAAATGGCCAACAAAGTAGCAGTCATTTTAGAAAGCCATGAGGATCAATCACTTGCAAGATCGATTACATCAGAACTAGCTGATAAATTGACAAGTATCGCGATTGTTCAAGAGGATGGACTAGAATGGTATTCGTCTGAAAAAGGCGGGAAGCTTCCTGCGATCACAAAAGAACAAATTGAAGCAGACAAAGATTTGAACAAAGCACTGACACAACGAAAAAAAATCAGTAAACGAGCTGAATCTGATACAGGCAATCAGAAGGATGAGCGCATTGTAGTAGGTGTTCCTTACGAGGCGAACGGAAAGAAAGGGATGGTCTTTCTTTCTCAATCCCTCCTCGCTGTAGAGCAGACAACAAAACATACGACGCGTTATATCTTCCTCGCAGCCGGAATTGCGATTGTGCTGACGACAATTTTCGCTTTCTTCTTATCCACTCGTGTCACCTACCCTCTCAGAAAGATGAGAGAGGGAGCACAAGATTTGGCGAAAGGGAAATTTGATACAAAGATTCCTATTTTAACGCAAGATGAAATTGGGGAACTGGCGATCGCCTTTAATCAAATGGGTAAGCAGCTTAAATTTCATATAACCGCTTTAAATCAAGAAAAAGAACATTTGTCCAACATTCTGAGCAGTATGGCAGACGGTGTCATCACGATCAATATTGATGGAACGATCCTCATGACAAATCCTCCTGCAGAAAGATTCTTGCAGGCTTGGTATTACGAGCAAAATATGAAGATCAAAGATGGGGATGAACTGCCGCCAGAAGCGCGTGAATTGTTTCATACTGCCGTCAGTACGGAAAAAGAGCAAATGATCGAAGTCACGCTGCAAGGGCGTACTTGGGTTCTTCTCATGTCTCCGCTTTATAACCAGCAAGATGTCAGAGGGGCGGTTGCGGTGCTTCGCGATATGACAGAAGAGAGAAGACTGGATAAGCTAAGAAAAGACTTCATTGCAAATGTCAGTCATGAACTCCGTACACCTATTGCTATGCTGCAGGGCTATAGTGAAGCGATTGTCGATGACATTGCCGGATCAGAAGAGGAAAAGAAAGAGATTGCCCAAATTATCTATGACGAATCACTTCGAATGGGGCGTCTTGTGAATGATCTTCTCGATCTCGCACGTATGGAAGCTGGTCATATTACACTGAATCTTGAATCAACTGATACAGAAGAGCTGACTGAAAAAATCTACCGTAAATTCCTTGGAATTGCGAAAGAAAAACAAATCAACCTGACGTATGAAATTCAAGTAGAAGAACCGTATTTTGTATTTGATCCAGATAAAATAGAACAGGTTTTTACAAATCTCATCGATAATGCCATTCGTCATACACCAGAAGGCGGAGAAGTTCACTTCTCAGTTCAATCGGTGGAAAATGGGCTCAAGATGGATGTGAAAGATTCGGGAAGCGGCATTCCTGAAGAGGATCTCCCGTTTATTTTTGAACGGTTCTATAAAGCAGATAAAGCAAGAACAAGAGGACGTTCCGGTACGGGGCTGGGTCTTGCGATTGTGAAAAACATCGTAGAAGCACATCAAGGCTCCATTCATGCACATAGTAAAGCTGGAACAGGTACTCACTTCACTTTCTATATTCCGAAAAAAAAGCAGGAACTCGTCTAATCTTGACGAAGAATCTTGTTACATGAGAAACACTTCTTTTCGAAAGAAAATGAAGTGTTTTTTCTATTTTCATATTTTTAAGGAGAAGTTAAACTAAAAGCCCTTTCCAAATTGTCGATCTTGTAATATATTTGTCATAAAGTTGTAATGTAACGTTTTGTGAGAGTCACTCGACAAAAATAAGTGAACGGAGGGGTTTCCTATGCATGAAACCTTTCAAAAAATATATGATTCGTACCATCAAGATTTGTACCAATTTTTATTTTATATGGTAAAAGATAAAAATCAGGCAGAGGATCTCGTGCAGGAGGTTTACATTCGGGTACTTCACTCATATAAAACTTTTGAAGGAAGAAGCAGCGAGAAAACATGGCTGTTTTCAATTGCAAGGCATGTGGCAATTGACTGGTTTCGCAAACAGCAAACCATCAGACAACGGGTGCTCGGCACGTTTGATTGGGATAAACAGGATGTAAAAGATCCAGACCTGCTCCCAGATGAATTGGCTGTACAGGATGAAATTATCAAAGAAATTTATGCCGCACTTGATCATTGCACCATTGATCAACGAGCCGTCATCATTTTAAGGTTTATCCAAGGCTACTCAATCATGGAGACGGCCAAGGCGCTAAAGTTCTCGGAAA
The DNA here is from genome assembly GCF_048270685.1 of Bacillus sp. AK25. Taxonomy (NCBI): domain Bacteria; kingdom Bacillati; phylum Bacillota; class Bacilli; order Caryophanales; family Bacillaceae; genus Bacillus; species Bacillus sp. AK25. The sequence continues at coordinate 2,045,213 of NZ_JBLUWC010000001.1, read as the reverse complement.
GCAAAGTCAAAACAACGCAGCACCGAGGCCTGAAAGTGCTCCGAAAACATATGGAGCTTTTGAAGGAGGAGCTAGTGAATGAAAACGAACAGGTCCAATTGGAGCGAAGAACGAATTAAAGTATTACTCAGTCAGCTTCCAAAGGTGGAGGACAACCGTTCATCTAAGCAGATTTACCAGCAAATGCTGATGGCAAGCGGGAAGAAAAAGAAAAGTGCCAGATGGATCGGTCCAGCGGTCGCAACCGTTGTGGTCTTATTTATGGCGTTTTTGATTTCTCCTCATTTATTTCAGCCGGCTGCTCAAGATATAAAGAAATTGAAAATGGATTCGAGTGCTGAAAAAGGACAGGTGAACGCTACATTAGAGGCGGTAAAAAACACAAATGATCCTTCACATGTTGCTTACGCATCTGACAAAGAAAAGTATATGACGATTTCATACATAGATGAATCGACTTCTCAAGTTGTCCCAATCAGTATTCAAAAAGAAAATAAGCATGATAATGTGCAGGCGCTTCTTGATACATATGAAAAATTGGAGCTGCCTGAAATGACAAAACCTCTTCAAGCTTATATGGATATGGTGGATGTGAGTGAAAAAGGGGATACACTGATTTTTCAGCTGAAAAATGATTTGTCTCTTGATACATTAAAAGAAGCCAACCGTTTTAAAGACATGGTCAAAGAAACGTTAAAATGGAGCCAATATAAACAAGTACAGGTCAAGTCTGTCAATGGCTCGCACCTTCAATTAGGGACGAATGGCCGTCTTGGTACCATTTCAATTAATAAACAAACAAAGCACGCTTACTACGTTTTAGAAAATAAGAGTGGGACATTTTTGGTGCCGTCAAAAGATGATTATCCTTCTTATAAAGATGCAGTAGAGGCGATGAAGCGGGCGAATGATGCAGGACTCGATCCACTCATTAAAGAAGAGCCTATTAAAAAAGTGACATCAAAAGGAAAACATGCAACCATCACGTTTGGAGCATCAGCACAATTAACGGACTCAATTGATCATATTTTACTTATTGAAGGACTGCTGCTCACAGCGAAAGATTTCGGTTTTACAGATGTCACGATACAAAATGCAGGAACAGATCAAGTAGGCCCATATGAATTAAAAGAACCGCTAGAGGTACCGGCACTGCCAAACCCAGTTGTTATCAAAGAACGCTAAAGGACGCAACTTATTGCGTTCTCAGCGTGTAGACAAACCCTCGCATTCTTTGTCAGTCCTGCGCTCCGGTGCTCGTCCTTTCTAGACTGCAAAGGTTTTCTATCACGCTGAAAAGAAGACAAAGGGCTAAAATCAAGTTCATTTTAGCCCTTTGTCAACAATCTGAGGACGCAACTTATTGCGTTCTTTTTTCATGTATAGAAAAGGGCTTCCTTGAGGTATACTAAGCTGTCATGAAAAGAACTTCAAAGAAGGGAAGTCACTGATGAAAAGGTATTGCTACATATGTGCTAGCTGTTTCTTGTTCTTGACCTTATCACCGTTTGCCCATGCAGAGAAAACAACCGAGTGGGTGGAACCAATCAAAGGTGAAGTCACTGATTTGTTTGGGACAAGAGGTGGTTCGCATAAGGGGTTAGACATTGCTGCACCAGAAGGAGAATCCATTTTTGCTGCTAGCGAAGGTGTGGTTACTCGTTCCTATGTATCTGCTACATATGGTGAAGTTGTATTTATTCGGCATCCAAATGGATATGAAACCGTCTATGCGCATTTAAATGCGCGTTTTGTAAAGAATGGTGACCATGTACAAACAGGGCAGCCGATCGGCATCATAGGCAACACAGGCGCTTCTAGGGGCACTCATTTGCATTTTGAGGTGCACAGGGGTAATTGGTCAGTTAGTAAAGAAGATGCAGTAGATCCGCTCACAATCATTGCAAGAGATCGTTTCCAAGAGCCAGCCCTTCATGTAGATGGATATGAGAAACATACATATGTCATACAACGAGGGGACACGCTCTGGTCCATTGCTAAAGCACATCAAATGACCGTTGATCAATTGAAGAAAATCAATGCACTGACAAAGAATCTCATACGTACAGGTGAACGTTTAATCGTTTCAACAAAATAAACCTCATGCAAAAGCATGAGGTTTACCATTTTTTTATAGGTCAATCAGACGTACAGAAAGAATATCGCTCACTTTAGTTAACGTTTGGACAATTTCATCTTCAAGGTGCTTATCAAAAGAAAGCATCATGATGGCTTCGCCGCCTTTTTCTTTACGGCCTACTTGCATTGTCGCAATGTTCACATCGTGGTCGCCTAAAATCTTTCCAACTTGACCGATCACACCAGGTGCGTCAGTGTGCTGAATATAGACAAGGTGTCCATCTGGGTAAAAGTCAATATTGAAACCATTAATAGAAACGACACGTTCACCTAGATGCGGGATATACGTTGCTTTTAATGTAAAGGTGGAAAGGTCACCTTTGACTTCAATGGAAATGCTGTTCTCATAGCCAGATTCGCTTGAAGAAATTTTCTCGCTAAAGCTAATGCCGCGTTCTTTTGCCACCATACCAGCATTGACTTCATTTACAGTCGAATCGACACGCTCTTTCAAAAAGCCAGAAAGCAGACTTTTTGTAATAAATGATGTTTCGAGTTTTGCGATAGATCCTTCATATGAAATGCTGACTTCTTTTACAGGTTCTCTCATCGATTGAGAAACAAGACGTCCAAGTTTTCCTGCAAATTGATGATAAGGCTGGATTTTCTTGAACTCGTCTTTTGTCATCGCTGGTAGATTAATAGATGACATGACCGGGAGTCCTTTTGCAAATTGAAGAACTTCTTCAGAGACTTGTGCCGCTACATTTAATTGTGCTTCTTTTGTAGATGCACCAAGATGCGGAGTGGCAATGACGTTTGGATGATCCACAAGTGGATTCTCAGTAGGTGGTTCTACTTCAAATACATCGAGAGCAGCCCCTGCGACATGACCATTTTCAAGTGCTTCAAGAAGGTCGCGTTCGTCAATGATACCGCCGCGTGCACAGTTCACTAGACGAACACCTTTTTTCGTTTTTGCGATTGTTTCTTTATTGAGAAGTCCTCTAGTTTCTTTTGTTAAAGGTGTATGTACCGTAATAATATCTGATACTTCAAGCACTTCATCAAGTGATTTTGCATTGACACCAATTTTTTCGGCACGTTCTTTTGTGAGGAAAGGGTCAAATACGTTGACGGTCATGCCAAATGCTCTTGCACGCTGGGCGATTTCACTTCCAATTCTGCCTAAGCCAACAATCCCAAGAGATTTTCCGTAAAGCTCAGCACCGACATATGCGCCTCTGTTCCATTCTTTTGATTTAACAGAAATATTCGCTTGAGGAATATGACGCATGAGAGATGAGATCATCGCAAACGTATGCTCTGCCGTTGAAATCGTATTCCCATTTGGTGCATTGATGACAATCACACCATGTTTTGTTGCTTCATCAATGTCAATGTTGTCGACTCCCACACCGGCACGGCCAACAATTTTTAATGAAGTCATTTTTTCATAAAGTTCTTTTGTCACTTTTGTGGCACTTCTGACAAGTAAGGCATCAAACGTGTGTAATTCATCTTCTGCTTCTGTTACATTTTTTTGAACAATTTCAACAAAATCTGATTCTAATAGTGGTAAAAGACCATCATTGCTCATCTTATCTGAGACTAATACTCGAAACATCGTAAGATTTCCTCCTAAAATAAACGTCATAAATATCTGATAATTTACCATATTCCTTTTCACTGTGTCAATCAAATTAAAGCAGTAAAGCGAAAAAGAAAACACGAACATTTTTTAGTGTCTTGATCAAGAATGGACACCTTTAAACAAAAGATACCCAATTTTTACGCATTTGTCATTATAAATTTTAGGTTTTTTACGATTTCTTAAAACTGATGAAATTGCTCAGGATTTTTATCTGTACAAATGCTCATATATCATATATAATGATGTCGAATTGAATAATGATCAATCTTCGGGGCAGGGTGTAATTCCCTACCGGCGGTGATGAGGCATAGTCTCTAAGCCCGCGAGCCTTTTTTGGCAGGATTCGGTGTGATTCCGAAGCCGACAGTATAGTCTGGATGGGAGAAGATGGAGGTTCGTAAACGTTGAAAACATGTCTGTTTATACGTTTATTTGTGTAGCCTAAATTTCCCGCTCCTGTGTATGTATTCAGAGCGGTTTTTTTGTGGCTAAAATTGAACAATCCTCTTTTCGAAAGATTTGATCGAAAAGGAGAGAGAATATTGAATCAAAGTAAAGTAAAACGTTTAGTTGTCATCAGCATGCTTAGCAGTATCGCATTTGTATTAATGTTATTGAATTTCCCTTTCCCTGGGCTGCCTGGGTATTTAAAAATTGATTTTAGTGATATTCCTGCGATTATTGCGATTTTAATTTATGGGCCAGGTGCTGGGATTGCTGTTGAAGCTTTAAAGAATTTACTGCACTACCTCATTCATGGTAGCATGTCCGGTGTGCCTGTGGATCAAGTAGCGAATTTTACAGCAGGTGTACTATTCATCTTACCGGTGGCTTTTATTTTTAAAAAGATTAAATCAGCAAGAGGGTTAGCATGGTCCATGATCCTCGGAACATTACTCATGACAGTCATGATGAGCATCTTAAACTATTTCTTGTTCCTTCCTGCTTATACATGGTTTTTGAATGCACCCGTCCTGTCAGATCATGTGCTAAAGGCAACCATTACAGCAGGGATCTTGCCTTTTAACCTGATTAAAGGAATCATCATCACCATCGTCTTTAGTTTCATTTTTGTCAAAATGCGTCCATGGTTTGAAAATAAACGCCGACTTCAAAATAGTTAATATAAAAAAAGCCCCTTTTAAAGGGGCTTTTATCCTATTCATGCTTAAGTGGATCACCATCGAAAGTTTCGTCCGCAACTTTGATTGAGTCAGTTGGGCAACCTTCAAATGCATCAAGCATATCTTCTTCAAGTACTTCTGGAACTTCTACAGTCCCCTGATTGTCATCAAGCGTGACAAATGCAATGCCTTCATCATCATAATCATAAATGTCTGGAGCAGCTGCACCGCATGCGCCGCAAGCAATACATGTGTCTTTGTCTACAATTGTATATTTTGCCATGTTAAAAAAATACCTCCCAGATTGTTCGATGGAACAAATGGTTTAACCTTTTTAGTTTCACCGATAAAAAACCAATTTCCTCAAACCTTATTGTAATGATTTTAAATTCACATTTCAACTGTAAAGTGATTGAGAATGCTTATCACATAAGGGTTTGTTCATAACTTTCCCCCATTAATTGAGTTTAAACATTTCTTCTTCAATGAAATCTGTTAAAATAAAGGGAGAAAATATTCGAATTTTGTCAGGAAGACAGGTGCTTTGGTCAATGACGATTCATTACTTGGATGTCATGTTGATGGACAGCGTACATAAATTGAACGGCGAACGCTCCATTAGTGCTGTCTACCATCTTTTTAAAGGGAAAAAATCATCACAAACGATACAGGATGCAAGTTTGTTTCAGCTTTCTAGCTACTTCGGCTGCTATCCAGCTTTTACGAGGGATCAGCTGAACCGCTCTGTGCAAAGGCTAAAAGAGCAGCACTTCATCAGAAAGACAGGGGATACATTCATCGCCACAGATGCAGGAATAAGTATGCTCAGGCAGTGTTTCACTGAAAAACCGATGCCAATTTACTTTGATGGTGCCAAGTATCATGATAAAGCAAAGGTGTTATGGATGAGGCTGTCTTTACTTGTGCAAGTCCTTTCACATCATGCAGCGGGGTCACAACAATATGCACCGATTCAAAGAGATGTATCGGTTCAAAGCTGGACGAAATCCTTTTTCTCGCAATATCACCAGAAGAAAAAGCTTTCTGAAGATATCCATCATGAGCTTGAAACACTTCTTGCTCATTTAACTGATCAAGAGGCACTGCTTTTTGTTTATTCATTGACTTCAAATGAAAGAATCGGACGTACGTACCAGCAAATGGCGGAATGGATGAAAGAAGATGTATGGTATGTTTACTTGCGTTTTTGGAATGTGCTCCATTATTTTATTCAATGTGCGCAAAAAGGTGAGGCACCGATCATCCAGCGCATGATAGATGATCTTCAATTCAAACGTGTGCTGACCACCTCTACCCATAAAACGCTTGAGCTTGTACAAAAAGGGTTCAGTATTGATCAAATTGCTCATATTCGTTCATTAAAAAAAGCGACAATCGAAGATCATATTGTGGAGCTCTCGATACATGAGCCGAGCTTCTCGATCGAACCATATGTCAGCAGTGAAGCTCAAAAGGCGATACATGAGGTAGCTGGTGAGCTCCAAACCAACAAGATGAAGCTGATCAAAGAAAGTCTCGAGCATTCATTTACTTATTTTCAAATACGATTGGCATTGACAAGGATGGTGAAAGCAAATGGATAAGCTTCATCAGACGCTGATGCGATATTTTGGTTATGATGCCTTCAAAACAGGTCAGGAGGACATTATTCGAAGTGTACTTCAACAAAAAGATACGGTTGCCATGCTTCCTACTGGTGGCGGGAAGTCCCTTTGTTATCAAATTCCGGGCTATTTGACAGACGGGTTAGTGCTGATCATTTCACCTCTTTTATCACTCATGGAAGATCAAGTAGAACGCATGAAAATGCGCGGTGAAAAGCGAGTGGCTGCGCTTAACAGTACACTGTCCTTTCAGGAAAGAAGACATATTATTCGGCATTTGCCATCATATAAATTTTTATTTGTCGCACCTGAAGCGCTTATGTCAGAGGTATTGGTAGAGCAGCTCAAAGCGATGCATGTGGGTCTATTCGTTGTAGATGAAGCTCACTGTATATCGGAATGGGGACATGATTTCCGCCCGGAATACTCCAAGCTTGGAGAATGGAGAGAAGCGCTCGGCAATCCTGTCGCCTTAGCACTAACGGCAACTGCGACGAAACAAACCTTAAAAGATACTGTGCAAACGTTGCGGCTAGAGCATCCAGATGTTCATATTCATTCAGTCAACCGGCCGAATATTGCACTATTAAAAGAGGCGCATGAAACGAAAGAAGCTAAAGAGAAACGAGCACTTGAGCTTGTGGAAACCCTTCAAGGGCCTGGGCTGATTTATTGTCCGACCCGGCAAATGACAGAAGATATTTCACGTTTGGTGAAACAAAAAACGCATCAACGTGTAGAGTTTTATCATGGCGGAATGGAGTCAGGGGACCGCATGCTGATCCAGCAGCAATTTATCAGTGGTCAAATTGATCTCATTTGCTGTACAAGTGCTTTTGGAATGGGAATTGATAAAGCAAATATACGCTTTGTGATTCATATGAGTCCGCCTCAGTCAATTGAAGCATTTATGCAGGAAATTGGAAGAGCTGGACGGGACGGTAAAAATAGTGTGAGCGTTCTTTTATATACAGAAGAGGATGCGGATATTCAAAGTCATTTGATTCAAGCAGAAGGTTTTGATGATCCAGAAATTGATTTTTTCTTAGCCCGAGTATCACAAATGCCGATAAATGATGAAAAGAAATTACGTGAACAATTGATGGAAGCAGGGCTTCAGGAGACGCGTGCGCGAATGCTCTCGCATTATTACATGATGTACCAAACTGAACAGCCCCGTTTGCTCATGAAGAAGCTGAAAGAAAAGCTGCAGGATAGACAAACAGAAAAGCTAAAAAAAGTGTGGCAGTTTAAAGAGCATATCACTGGCCATCGCTGCTTTAGGCAATCTTTGTTATCATACTTTGATGAGCAGCTTGATCTAACGGAGGACGCTTCCTTTGGGAACTGCTGTTCTTCATGCGGACTTGACCTGTCTGATTACGAAAAAAAAGATCAACCATTGGAGCTGAATGAAATGAAACACTGGAAGACCGAGCTGGATCGTCTATTTCATCTGACAAAAGAGGCGCAGCATTGATTGAACAACATCGCCGTATTATTGAAAAATTAACCGATCGACAAGTAGTAGAACAGTTGTATTTTACACAGCTGCTCATGCTGATTGTCTCTTTTTTACTAGGGATGTTTATGTTTGATCATTGGACTGATTTTACAGCCCTATGGCAGATCCGAGATATGCGTATCCTGACTTACGGAATTGGCGGCGCTTTGCTTGTGATTATTGTTGACGCTATTGTCATGAAGGTGTTTCCAGCTCATATGTACGATGATGGCGGATTAAATGAAAAAATGTTCAAAAACCGCAGCATTCTGCATATTGTTTGGTTAACGCTGCTCATTGCCTTTTCAGAAGAAATTTTATTTCGCGGGATCGTTCAGCAGCAATTTGGACTGGAGATTGCAAGCATTGTGTTTGCACTTCTTCACTTTCGCTACTTGTCAAAAATACTCTTGTTTATCCTTGTGGTTTCTATTAGTATTTTTTTAGGACTTTTATACGAGTGGACAGGAAATTTATTCGTTCCTGTCATGACACACTTTGTCATTGACCTAGTCTTTGCATGTCAAATTCGTTTTAAATATTGGGGGAGGGATGAACATGGAAGAAATGTCGAGAATGAAGAGAAAAAAGCAGCAGCTGACAAACATCCATGATGATGTAGAGGAAAATCTTGAAGAAGAAAAAGTGCATCCTTCAGATGACTCTCACTTTCCTACACGAGAAGATTTTCATGAATATAAAAAGCAGCGAACCAAAAAGGTGCGTAATCCATTGTTTACGACACTGGCTATTATCTTTCCTATTATTGTCGTCACGGTTTTCTTCCTGTTGATTTATTACACATCAAAGGAAATTAACGATAACAACAATCAAGGTGTTTATATTGATAAAACATCGAGTGCTGACACAGATCCAGTCCCGTCAGCACTTGTTGAAACAAAAAATGATTCAAGCGCTGACAAAGCGGATGCGTCTGATGATGAGAAGAAAAAGAAAGATGCTGATAAAGAAAAGCAGCGTTCAAAAGAAAAAGCAGAGCAAAAGAAAAAAGAACAAGCCGCTAAAGAGAAGGCTGAGCGTGAAAAGGCCGAAGCTGCAAAAAAGCGTGAGCAGCAACAGCTCGCTCTTCAAAAACAGCAGGAAGAGAAAAAGCGAAAAGAAGCAGAAGAGAAGAAGAAGCAGGAAGAAAAACCTGTTCGTGTCGTGCAGCATACTGTTGGACCAGAGGAAAACTTGTATCGAATTTCCATGAAGTATTATCAAAACCGATCAGGGGAAGAGAAAATTCGAGCTTACAATCATTTAAAAGGAAATAGCGTGTACAGCGGACAAGTATTGAATATCCCATTAGAAAATTAATATTTGACATGAATGAATCGAAAAGCACATACATATGTAGAAAAAAGGGACAAGGGTGTATGTGATGACATTGCACGCAATCAGCCGCTATATGGATCAGCCGACACAGAAAATGATTGAAACATTGATCAAAAGGAAGCGCAAATACGAGGGGTTTGCAAAACAATGCAAAAGGTGGCAATGGACAGCCCTTTTATCACTTGCGATTCTTCTGTTTTATTTTGTGATAACAGCTAATAGCGGGGGCTCCCTGCAGCCGGAAGCGATGATTGCCACATTGCTTGGCCATGAGGTGTTTCTGTTTTGGATCATGGCTGAAGTGTTTGCTTTTTACGCATCGTATTATTATAAGAAAAAAGAAGAAAAGGCTGAGGATGAATATCATAAGCTCAGATGTGAAATTATACAGAAAAGCACAGATTTATGGCCTCAATCAAATCAATGGAAAGAGCGCGAGGCCGTTTTCCACTTCATGCAGACGCAATATGATATCAATCTCTATTATGAAAGTAAATAAATGAGCAAAAGACGTTTAAACAGTTGAAACGTCTTTTTTCATTCAAGCGTCTTATAAAAGAAAGCTGATACAAGGGAGTCATTCATAATGAAATATGCCATCGGATTTACTGCTGCCATAGCGGCTGTGACAACAGGTGTGTGTGTAACAGCGAAAATGGTGAAAACGGCAAAACAAAACAACATCAAAAAGCATTACTTTACAATAGAAGGACTTCAGTCAGATCGACCTGCAGTCATTTTCTTTATTTCTGATACCCATCGCCGTCTAATTAGTGATACTTTATTAGCGGAAGTAAAAGAGCAGCAGCCTGATGTCATTATGATCGGCGGGGACTTAGCTGAAAAGGGAGTCCCTTATGCTAGAGTTGAAGAAAATGTGAAACGTTTAGCAAGGATTGCCCCGGTGTATTTTGTGTGGGGGAATAACGACCATGAGCTGCATCAGCAAAAACTCAAAGACATCCTCCATACCTATCAGGTGACGACATTGCAAAATGAGACGGCTGTGTGGAATTTTGAAGGACAGCCCATTAAAATAGGCGGAATCGATGATATCCGGCTTGAAAAAGCAGATTATGAAGCGATACGGCCGGAGTTTGTCAAAGAAGATGTGAATATCCTTTTATCACACAACCCAGATGTGCATCACTTGATGAGTGAAGAAGAGGGAATTGATCTCGTTTTGAGCGGTCATACCCATGGGGGTCAAATTCGCATTGGGAAATTTGGTCCGTATGAAAAAGGAAGAACAGGCCAAGTCAAAGGTGCTTTCTTTCTGATTAGTAATGGTTACGGAACAACAAAGATTCCGATGCGTCTTGGAGCAGAACCAGAAACCCATCTGATCTATTTAATGCCGCTAAAAACGCGGTAAGTTGATGCCCCATCAATATTTTCCATAAAAGTCACCGTAAGCATAGCTTCATGCTTGTCTTCCGTCTTGACACAGTGTAAACTGAATACAAAATTAAGAACCTATGACTCATCATCTCATATACTACAGTATGATGTGTGTTAGAAGAGGCAGGAGGGAACGTTATGCGGCTAGAGCGTCTGAATTATAATAAAATCAAAATTTTTCTCACACTAGATGATCTGACAGACCGAGGTCTTACGAAAGAAGACCTTTGGAAAGATTCGTTCAAAGTTCATCAGCTGTTTAAAGACATGATGAACGAAGCGAATCAGGAGCTCGGTTTTGAAGCGAATGGACCGATTGCTGTTGAAGTATTTTCTCTTCAGGCGCAGGGGATGGTCGTCATTGTGACAAAGAGTCAGCAGGAAGATGCTGATGATGAGTTTGATGAAGATTACATTGAGATGCAAGTCAAGCTCGACGAGAGCAAGCATGTGCTTTATCAATTTGCCTCGTTTGAAGATGTGATTCAACTGTCCCATAGTTTAAGTCGTATTGGACTTTTAGGGGGTACAGTTTACCATTATGAAGGTCAATATTTTCTCAGCCTAGATGATTTCGAAGAACTGTCTGCAGATACGGTCATTTCTATTTTAGCGGAGTTCGGTTCACCGACGACATTAACCATTCACCGGTTAAAAGAATACGGAAAAGTGATCATGCAGGAAGATGCAGTGAAAACGATTCAACTGTATTTTTAATCACTTTTTTCTATTATATTTAATACTGTTGTGATGAAACAACAGTATTTTTTTATATCCATTTTTATATTTATAAACGCTGATATTTTATTTTGATAAAAAACGCTTTTTACCTTTGCTTTACCAGTACGAAGGTGTATACTATTGCTTGAAAGGGAGCAGTAGATCATGAAAGATTTCTAGGGGGTTTATTTTAATGGCAGCCGATCAAAACGCCGCTCATAACGCAGAAGATAAGCTAGATGTTTTAAAGTCAACTCAAACCGTCATACATAAAGCGCTTGATAAATTGGGCTATCCGCAAGAAGTGTATGAATTGCTGAAGGAGCCAATTCGCCTATTAACGGTCAAAATTCCAGTACGTATGGATGATGGATCGGTGAAAATTTTCACTGGTTATCGTGCGCAGCATAATGATGCTGTCGGTCCAACAAAAGGCGGAATTCGATTCCACCCGAACGTTACTGAAAAAGAAGTAAAAGCGCTTTCAATTTGGATGAGTTTAAAATGTGGTATTGTGGATCTTCCTTATGGCGGAGGAAAAGGCGGTATTATCTGTGATCCAAGAGAAATGTCATTTAGGGAGCTTGAAAAACTAAGCCGCGGCTATGTTCGCGCAATTAGCCAAATCGTTGGACCAACAAAAGATGTTCCAGCACCAGATGTGTTTACAAACTCTCAAATCATGGCATGGATGATGGATGAGTATTCTAGAATTGATGAATTTAACTCGCCAGGATTTATTACAGGAAAACCAATTGTTCTTGGAGGCTCACATGGACGTGATACTGCAACTGCAAAAGGTGTAACGATCTGTATCAAAGAAGCGGCGAAGAAAAAAGGAATTGACATCAATGGGGCTCGTGTTGTCGTTCAGGGATTCGGAAATGCAGGAAGTTACTTGGCTAAATTTATGTATGATGCCGGAGCGAAAATCGTAGGAATTTCAGATGCTTACGGCGGTTTGTATGATGAAGATGGTCTCGATATTGACTACTTGCTTGACCGACGTGACAGCTTTGGAACCGTCACTAAATTATTTAATGATACAATTACAAACCAAGAGCTGCTTGAGCTAGATTGTGATATCTTAGTACCTGCAGCCATTGAAAATCAAATTACAGAAGATAATGCGGCGAACATTAAAGCCAAAATTGTCGTAGAAGCAGCAAATGGACCAACGACATTGGAAGGGACAAAAATTCTTTCAGATCGTGGTGTACTGCTTGTTCCAGACGTACTTGCAAGTGCGGGTGGAGTGACTGTTTCTTACTTTGAATGGGTTCAGAATAACCAAGGGTTCTACTGGACAGAAGAAGAAGTAGAAACTCGTTTAGAAGATATGATGGTGAAATCATTTAATAATATTTATGAAATGGCGCAAAACCGCCGTATTGATATGCGATTAGCAGCATATATGGTCGGTGTACGTAAAATGGCTGAAGCTTCTCGATTCAGAGGCTGGATTTAAGCGACTTATTTGCATCGCGCCTTAAAATCTCCTATCCTTAAATAGGAGATTTTTTTATGGAATCATGCAAAGAATCAAACAGCCCAGCAATTGTTATTGCAGTGAAACGACAGGAGTGGAACAAATGAAACAAGAAAAAGCGATCATAATAGGAGGCGGCCCGTGCGGTCTATCAGCTGCCATTGCATTCAAGCAAATTGGGATTGATGCACTTGTGATTGAAAAGGGCAATGTGGTCAACAGTATTTATCATTACCCTACACACCAAACCTTCTTCAGTACAAGTGAAAAGCTTGAGATCGGTGACGTCGCTTTTATCACTGAAAATCGGAAACCCGTTCGTATTCAGGCGCTTTCCTATTACCGAGAGGTGGTCAGACGAAAAAGCCTTCGTGTGAATGCTTTTGAAAAGGTAAACGCTGTGACGAAAAAAGATGGCCGTTTTACGGTAAATACATCAAAAGACGACTATACATGTGACTATGTTGTGATTGCGACTGGCTACTATGATCATCCTAACTATATGAATGTGAAAGGGGAAGACCTTCCTCATGTGTATCATTATTTTAAAGAAGGACACCCCTACTTTGATAAAGATGTGACGGTGATCGGCGGGAAGAACTCTAGTGTTGATGCTGCCCTGGAACTTGTGAAATGCGGAAGCAGGGTGACGGTTTTATATAGAGGAACTGAATATTCATCCAGCATCAAACCTTGGATTTTACCAGAGTTTGAAGCGCTTGTTCGAAATGGAACCATTCGAATGGAGTTCGGTGCAGAGGTGAAGGAAATCACAGAACAGGATATTGTCTTTACAAACCAGCAGGGCCAAACGGATCGAGTGAAAAGTGATTATGTGTTTGCGATGACAGGTTATCATCCTGATCATTCATTTTTAGAAAAAATGGGTGTAACAATCGATCCAGAATCAGGCCGCCCAGCATTTGATGAACAAACAATGGAAACAAATGTAGAAGGTATTTTCATTGCAGGGGTCATTGCAGCTGGTAACAACGCCAACGAAATTTTCATTGAAAATGGAAGATTTCATGGTGGGTTAATTGCAGAAGAAATCAACAAAAGAATCAACGGGTAAAAAAAGAACTGGGTCCTTCTAAGGGATTCAGTTCTTTATTATGTAAATTGGGATTATATAGAAGATTATTTTTGGGAAAATGGGCTCGAGTCATATAAAAAAGGGGTGATTCGTGGTACGATAATAAAGGATAATGTAGGGAAAGAGGTCTGATTATGATCGCAATCATTTCAGCAGGTTTAGCTCCCGGCATCGCACTTTTAAGTTATTTTTATTTGAAAGATCAATACGACAATGAGCCGGTTCATATGGTCATCAGATCTTTTATGCTAGGTGTCATACTTGTGTTTCCAACCATGTTTATTCAGTATGTCCTCCAAGAGGAAAATATCGCTACGAATCCTATCGTGATTTCATTTGTGACATCGGGATTTTTAGAAGAATCATTAAAGTGGTTTATTTTAATGGTCAGTGTCTATGCGCACGTACAGTTTGATGAACATTATGACGGGATTGTCTATGGAACAAGTGTCTCGCTTGGATTTGCGACACTTGAAAATATTCTGTACTTAGTGGGTCATGGGGTAGAGTACGCGTTTACACGTGCCTTGCTGCCTGTATCAAGCCACGCTTTATTTGGTGTGGTGATGGGATTTTATATAGGTAAAGCTCGCTTCTCTGATAAAAAAGAGCAGCGAAAATGGCTGATTCTCTCTTTAATACTTCCTATCCTTTTTCATGGCTTATATGATTTCATTCTTCTTGGCATGGAAAATTGGGGATATATTATGTTGCCGTTCATGATTTTTTTATGGTGGTTTGGTCTGCGGAAAGCCAAAAAAGCCCGTGCGGTGAAGATGGTACAAATTTAAATTGGAAAACGTCCTATACGTCTTTAGGGCGTTTTTTGTCTTTTCCATCCAATTCCCTCCTGTGATGAATGTATAAAAATAGGGATCGGAAGAAACATATATTCAAACATCAAAAGTACAGGAGGATCAAATATGGACAAAGCTCGTTTCATGAAACAAATCGTCCTTATCTTCTCAATTGTTCTGCTCGCGTCTTCATTGATGACAGCTGAAAAAAGTGAAGCTTTCACGAATCAAGTGATTCAGCGGGGAGCTACAGGAGAAGATGTCGTCGAGCTCCAGGCAAGGCTCCAATACAATGGTTTTTACAATGGAAAAATAGACGGGGTGTATGGCTGGGGAACTTACTGGGCCGTGCGCAATTTTCAAAGCCAGTTTGGTGTAAAGAAAGTCGATGGACTCGTAGGGGAAAAAACAAAAAGCCTATTAGTTCAAAAGACGAAATACTATAAAGAGTTTGTGCAACAGCAGTTGCAAAAAGGGAATCAGTTTACGCACTACGGCGGGAAACCTCTTGATCAGCAAACAAAGGCTCCTGCGCAAAGAAACACGCAAAAAAAGACAGCACAAGGTACAAAAGAGAATCAAAAAAGTCAAAGCGGAGGAAACAGCTCGTCTGGAAAGCAGTCAGGAAATGGTCAAGCAAATCAAACGCCGAAACAAACAGCAGCCAACATGCCAGGTGGTTTTTCAAGCAATGACATTCAGCTTCTTTCACAAGCGGTTTATAGTGAAGCGAGAGGTGAACCTTATGAAGGACAGGTAGCGATCGCAGCCGTCATCTTAAACCGTTTAAACAACCCGACCTTTCCAAACACGATTGCTGGTGTCATTTTTGAACCGCTTGCGTTTACTGCTGTAGCAGATGGACAATTTTATATGGCGCCAAATGAAACCGCTAAAAAGGCAGTATTTGATGCCATTAATGGCTGGGACCCATCTGAAAGCGCCGTTTATTACTTTAATCCTGATACAGCAACAAGCCCATGGATTTGGGGAAGACCACAAATTAAACGAATCGGGAAACATATTTTCTGTGAATAAAAAGAGGTGTAAATAAATGATCAGAGGAATATTGATTGCTATTTTAGGAATTGCTGTCATCTCAACAGGATACTGGGGCTATAAGGAGCATCAAGAAAAAGATGCAGTACTGCTTCATGCAGAGAACAACTATCAAAGAGCCTTCCATGATTTAACGTATCAAGTCGATCAGCTGCACGATAAACTTGGCGCAACACTTGCGATGAATAGCCAAACATCTATATCTCCAGCACTGGCAGATGTATGGAGAATGTCATCAGAAGCGCATAACAATGTCAGTCAGCTTCCGCTCACATTGATGCCTTTTAACGAAACAGAAGAGTTTCTAGCGAATGTCGGTGACTTTAGCTATAAATCGTCACTTAAATCTTTATCAGATGAACCATTAAACAAAGATACACACAAAACCATTACCACTTTATATGATCAAGCGGCAGATATTCAAAACGAACTTAGACAAGTGCAGCATCTCGTACTCAACAAAAATTTAAAATGGATGGATGTTGAAATGGCACTGGCTGATGGAGATCGAAAAAACGACAACACCATCATTGACGGATTAAAAACCGTTGAGAGAAATGCTGATGCGTTTGCAGATGTTGATCTTGGCCCTACAAATGTGTCAACTGAATCAGAAACGCAAGGCTACAATCACTTAAAAGGGCAAAAGATTTCAAAAAAAGAAGCGATCCGTATCGCCCAGCAATTTGCACCTGACCATAACAAAGATTTCAAGGTGAGAAAAAGTGGGAGTAAAACGAACCGTGATGTCTACAGCCTGTCAATGTCTGACCCAGACAACCGGGCAAACTTTTATTTAGACTTGACTGAAAAAGGCGGCCATCCTGTCTACCTTCTTCAGAACCGTGAAGTGAAAAAACAAAAAATCAGTTTAAATGATGCCTCAGAAAAAGCACTAAGTTTCTTAAAGAAGCATGGATTCGATACCGAATCATTTCATTTAGATGAGAGTGCGCAATTTGATAATATCGGCGTATTTACCTATGTCCCTTTACAGAATAACGTATTGCTTTATCCAGATAGCATTCGAATGAAAGTCGCTTTAGATGATGGAGAGGTTGTGGGATTCTCAGCGAAAGACTATTTAATGAATCACAGAAAACGTGACATAAAAGCACCAAAGATTTCTCGAAAAGAAGCTGAAAAGACCTTAAATAAACATGTGAAGATCGAGGATACACATGTAGCTCTTGTTCAAAATGATATGTCAGAGGAAGTTCTTTGCTATGAGTTTTTAGGAACCATTAAAAACGACACATACCGAATGTTCATTAATGCAGATACTGGAAAAGAAGAAAGAGTAGATAAACTAAAAAATGCAGAACCTATATATAAAGACCTATAGAAAAGGAAGCGAGGAAAAGGCGAATAAGCCTTTTCCTTTTGTTTTATACATGGTTTAATATAAGAGAGGATACGATTTCACAGATGAAAAGAGTGATGAGGAATGTTACAAATAGGGGATGCAATCACAATTGAGTATGTCAATGAGAACAAAGAAGTGAAAACTGCAAAATCGAAAGTTTTGGAAAATAATAACGATGATATTTGCATTAATTATCCAGCTGATAAAGAAACGGGGCGCACGATCTATTTAAATCAAGAAACAGAAATCACCGTCTTCTTTTTCGATGAAAATCAAATTCCATACAAATGTACAAGCAAAGTCATTGGGAAAAGAAAAGAAGATATCCCGATGATTGTCGTTTCGATTCCGCCAAAAGAAGAAATGATTCGGCTTCAGCGAAGAGAATATCTTCGAGTGGATACGATGGTGAAAGCGTCCATTACGCAAAATGGTGAAGAAACATTCGACACATTTATTGTCAATATGAGTGCTGGCGGTGTAGCAATTGCTGTTCCAGAAGGTGTCTCACTAAAAGAATATGGCGAGGTCGTCACAGAGTTTGAACTTTCACTTAAAGAACCAGTGAAAATTAAAGCGATTGCAGAAATGAATCGTGTTTATCAAGATGAACAGACCGGGAAAACAAGAGCGATCATGGAATTTACTGAAATCACAAACGACCACCAGCAACACATCATGAAGTACTGCTTCCAGCAGCAGCTTCTAACACGTGTGAAAAAAGTATAAGAATAAAGGTTGTCAAAAGCTTCCATACTAGAGAGAAAGAATCTAGCGTTGGAGGCTTTTTGTATGAAAACAATGGAAAGGTGGCTATTCAAAGCAGTGCTCATTCAGCTCATTCTGCTTTTGGCGGTTCAGGTCACCCTTCACTTGACGAAAGGAGAACTATTTTTGTCAAAAGTCGTACAATACGAGGGTGTAAATAACATGAGCATTGAAGATTGGATTGAGACATTTAAGCAAAAGGATTGATAGAAAATTCCCCCGTTTGAGCGGTGATCGTGTTACAATTCATAAGGGAGATTCAATCAAGGAGAGGTATTATGAAAAAGAAATTATCTATCGCAATTGACGGTCCTGCTGCAGCAGGAAAAAGCACTGTGGCAAAAATTGTCGCAGCGAAAAAATCATATATTTATATCGATACAGGTGCGATGTACCGCGCAATTACACTTGCGGCACTCAATCAAGGCGTAGACCTTGAAGACGAACAGGCACTTGATGCTTTATTGAAAAAGACAGTCATTGAACTTGTGTCAACTGACGAAGGTCAAAAAGTACATCTAGACACGATTGATGTCACAGAAGACATCAGAACAGACCGTGTGAGCAATCAAGTCTCTGTTGTTGCAAAGCATCGAGCTGTTAGGGAAGAAATGGTCCGCAGGCAGCAAGAGCTGGGGAACCGAGGCGGTGTCGTCATGGATGGAAGAGACATCGGCACGCATGTTCTTCCAGATGCAGAAGTGAAAATTTTCTTGCTTGCGTCAGTAGAGGAAAGAGCAAAACGCCGTTTTGAAGAAAATCAGAAAAAAGGCTACGATGTCAATTACGATCAACTGATCGAAGAAATTGCAAGACGTGACAAGCTTGATTCTGAGCGGGAGGTATCACCGCTGAAGAAAGCAGATGATGCCATTGAAATTGACACGACTTCTCTTTCTATTCAAGAGGTTGCAGGTAAAATTTTAGATGCAGCAGAGCGTGTAGAAAAACAGTAAGAAATTTTAGAAAACTTTTATAAGTTAGAGGTTTATCTCTTGACAAACAAGGTCTTTTATTAGAAGTTTATACTAATACTATTTTTATTGATCATTCAAGCAATTCTGTTGATTTGAATGTTTCTATAATACATATTCGGCTGGCAATCATCATGCTAAGGACACATATTCACCCAGTCGTTTTAACTAAGCTGTGTAGGTTTGGACCAAGGAGGTTATCGAAATGACAGAGGAAATGAATCAAATCGATGTTCAGGTACCAGAGGTTGGAGATGTAGTGAAAGGGATTGTTTCTAAAGTTGAGGACAAGCATGTCAATGTAGATATCGTCAATGTGAAACAACCTGGGATCATCCCAATCAGTGAATTATCAAGTCTTCACGTTGAAAAAGCATCAGATGTCGTGAAAGATGGCGACGAGTTAGAGCTTAAAGTAACAAAGGTCGAAGACGATGCTTTGATTTTATCGAAACGTGCTGTTGATGCAGACCGCGCTTGGGAAGACCTAGAGAAAAAGTTTGAAACAAAAGAAGTATTTGAAGCAGAAGTAAAAGACGTTGTCAAAGGTGGTCTAGTGGTCGACATTGGTGTTCGCGGATTTATTCCTGCGTCTCTTGTTGAGGCACACTATGTAGAAGACTTCACTGACTACAAAGGAAAAACACTCTCGCTTGTTGTGGTAGAGCTTGACCGCGAAAAAAACCGCGTGATTCTATCGCATCGTGCAGTCGTTGAGCAAGAACAATTAGACAAGAAGCAAGACTTCCTGCAAAAGCTTGCAGTAGGCAGTGTGATTGATGGAAAAGTGCAGCGCCTGACTGACTTTGGTGCATTTGTTGACATTGGCGGCATTGATGGATTAGTTCACATTTCTCAACTATCCCATGCGCATGTCGAAAAGCCATCTGACGTTGTTGAAGAAGGACAGGAAGTAAAAGTCAAAGTTCTTGCTGTTGACCGCGATAACGAACGTATCTCACTATCTATTAAAGAAACATTACCAGGACCTTGGAGCCAAATTGGTGAAAAGGTAAAACAAGGTGATGTTCTTGAAGGAACCGTTCAACGTCTTGTGAGCTTTGGTGCATTTGTTGAAATTCTGCCAGGTGTAGAAGGACTTGTGCATATTTCCCAAATTTCACACAAACATATTGGTACTCCTCAAGAAGTCCTTGAAGAAGGGCAGACTGTGAAAGTGAAAGTGCTTGATGTCAATGAAGATGAAGAGCGCATTTCACTTAGCATTCGTGAATTAGAAGAGAATCCTGAAAAACAAATTGAAGAGGATTACCGTCAATATCAGGCGAAAGAAGAAAATACAAGCGGATTCCAGCTTGGTGACCTGATTGGTGATAAACTCAATAAACTAAAATAATTTGGTGATCAAAATTGACGCGAGCAGAAAGAAAGAAACAGCATATTGAGCATGCTTTGTCGACTGGCCAGCATGCAGCAACAGGTTTACAAGATGTTTCCTTCGTTCACGCCAGTTTACCAGATCTTGCGACATCACAAATTGATACACATACGACAATTGGCGGACTGACTTTCGGTTCGCCAATTTTTATCAATGCAATGACTGGTGGAGGCGGAGAATCGACCTATGAGATTAATCGCTCTTTATCTATCGCAGCGAAGGAAACCAATATTCCAGTAGCAGTCGGATCACAAATGGCTGCACTGAAAGATGCAGACGAACGTCGTACGTATGAAGTGGTTCGAAAGGTGAATCCGGATGGACTCGTTTTTGCCAATTTAGGCAGTGAGGCGACAATTCAGCAAGCGCGGGATGCCGTTGACATGCTGGAGGCAAACATGCTCCAAATTCACTTAAACGTGATTCAAGAGATCGTCATGCCTGAAGGAGATCGTGATTTCAGAGGTGCTGTTGAACGGATCGCAGCCATCACTGAATCAATTGAGGTACCTGTTGTTGTCAAAGAAGTTGGATTTGGGATGAATAAGGAAACAGCAAAGAAATTATTTGATGCTGGAGTTGCTGCTGTTGATGTAGGCGGATTTGGGGGAACGAATTTTTCTAAAATCGAGAACCTGCGCCGTCAAAAAGCACTTCGCTATTTTGACCAGTGGGGAATTCCAACTGCAGCGAGTCTGGCTGAAGTACATACAGCCTTTCCAGATCAAACCGTCCTAGCTTCTGGAGGCATTCAAGATGCACTTGATGTGACAAAATCAATTGCTCTTGGTGCGTCTGCCGCTGGATTAGCCGGCTTTTTCTTAAAATCCCTGACGAGTGGAGGAGAAAAGGGCCTTATCTCTGATATCATTGATCTACAAGATGATGTGAAGATGTTGATGACAGTACTTGGCATGAAGACAATTGAGGAGCTACGGCAAGCTCCAATTGTGCTTACAGGGGAAACAAGTCATTGGCTGAAAGAAAGAGGCGTGGATACTACGTACTATAGTTTAAGAAATAAGAAGACAAAGGACTAAATGAAATTTAGCCCTTTGTCTTCTTTTCAGTGTGAAAGAAAACTTTTTTGTCTATGAAAGACAGCTGCTTTTTGCGGAGCGAATTTTACATTCATGAGCACCAATGCGCAGGCTGACATTGAATGCGAGGGTTTGTTTGCACGCTGAGACATGTGGTGATCACATGTCTTTTTTTATTGATTTCTTTTGCGAGCGTCTTCCGGGCCTTCTAAAGTTGTTGCCCCTTTGTGATGAATGGATTGATCGCGGTCAGATTCAACTCTTCTTGACGCCTTTAGGCGTTTTTCCTGTCTATCCTTACCCATTATACATCCCTCCTCAACTATTAGGGTGTCACCTCTTGTTTATTTCATGCAAATCTCGCACCTTCTCATACGTTTAAAAACTGGAAATTTTCCCATAATGTAATTGAGGTGATGAGGGTTGGAGGCATTGTACTATTATTGGTCAATATGGTTCGTTTGGATTATGGTGACATTTATCATGGAGAAAAGCACGTGGCGCAATGTGCTAGGCGTATGTGTTCTCATTCATATTATATGCAGTCATGTCATGGTTTCTATTTTAGACATTAGGATCAATGCAGGATTTTTGATGACCTTTTTATATGCTTGCATGTCATTCGTGATCTTTCGGCCTGCTCATCGAATCATGCGAATCATGCAATTAGGTTCCATGGTCAGTGCGTATGCCTTTTTTATGATTTTTGCATTATATGATCCAGTTTGGTTCACGATAATAAAGGTGGACTGGGTTGTATTTGCCTTGCTGATCTTGATGTGTTTAACATATGGGCATCAGTTAACGGAACGGATCACTTTATGGATGATGGCTATATGTCTGGGGGAAGCCCTTTATGCGCTTACGATTCATCGCCTCACATCTTCCATTGTCATAGGAGATCTCTCGTTTCTTTCCATGGCTGTTCAAGGAGCTGTCTTTCTATTAGGTGTAGGTCAGCTTGAAAAACTCTTGAACACCCGTTCATCTAGAAAACCAGTAAAAGGGGCTGCAAAATCAACATGACGGATTACACGTTTCCTGTGATTATTGGTGTCATCTTTGGGATGGCGGCTAGGCTTTATATGCTAAGAACTGATTATCGGCAATATCCCACATATATTCATGGACAAGTGATTCACATTGCGCTTGGTTTTATCGCATCAGGGCTTGGTGCTATTATTATGCCTGCACTGATCCAGGAAGAATTCACTGCTATTACCTTTCTGACGCTTGCAGCCACGCAATTTCGTGATGTGCGTAATATGGAAAGAAATACATTGACCCAAATGGATTCGTATGAGCTTGTCTCACGAGGCAGTACATATATCGAAGGCATTGCGATTGCCTTTGAAAGTCGAAATTATATTGCCATTCTTACTGCCCTTATTACAACGACCGCCTGTATTTTCTTCTCGCTCGTCGTGGGGACAGTGGTCGGTATTCTTTGTTTTTTCATGGCAAAACTATTAATGTCAGGGAGCCAATTAAAGGATATCGTGAATATTCAAAAAGGGGAACTTCGCTTTGACGGCGCAGGACTTTACGTAAATGATATTTACATTATGAATATCGGGCTGCCTGAAAAGCAAAAATTGATTTTAGAGCATGGAATGGGGTTCATCTTGACTCCAAAGAATTTTAACTCGGCCACAACCATCGCAAACCTTGGGCAGCGACAAGCCATCTTATTTGATTTATCCAACGTGCTTGGTGTATACCGAGATTCTGGTGAACCATCGCTTTGTCCGCTCGCAAAACGTGATCTGAATAACGGCACACTTGGCGTATTCATTTTACCGCAATGGCAGCGTGAAGATTTGGCTGTCCGTGTATTAGAAGAGGTGCCTATTTTAGAAAATGCCATTAGAATGCCGACAGATTTCATTAAAAAGAAAGTGAGGTAATAGGGCATGGCGAACACCATTGAACAATTTATATTGGCTGTGGCGACAACAAATAAAGAGCGGGTCATTGGCGGAACAGCCGTTTTTTTCTGTGAAAATAAAGAAGAGCTCGACATGTATGCCATGAATTTAGAGGCCATTTTAGATGGAATTGCACACGGCATTGGAGAAGATCTTTATTTGATTGTCAAACATTTTTAAGTTATTCATTGTGGTCTGATTAAAAATTGATATAATATATAAGTTGAACCCTTCATGTTTGAAGGGTTTATTTCATAAAACTGAATGAAAATTATAAATCCCGGTTGAAACATGATGATGAACATATTGAATCGCGGCTGGATTGAAAGGAAGGGTACTATGGGTAAACCTGTCGTAGCCATTGTTGGAAGGCCCAACGTTGGAAAATCTACAATTTTTAATCGAATCGCAGGCGAAAGAATATCGATTGTAGAAGACACACCTGGTGTAACAAGAGATCGAATCTATAGCTCTGCTGAATGGTTAAATTATGACTTTAATTTAATAGATACTGGTGGAATTGATATTGGAGATGAGCCGTTTTTGGCGCAAATTCGCCATCAGGCTGAAATCGCAATGGATGAAGCGGATGTTATTATCTTTATGGTCAATGGAAGAGATGGCGTCACATCTGCGGATGAAGAAGTCGCAAAAATTTTATATCGCACGAAAAAACCTGTCGTACTTGCTGTCAATAAATTGGACAACCCTGAAATGAGAAGCGACGTGTATGACTTTTATGCACTTGGATTTGGTGAACCGTATCCGATTTCTGGAACGCACGGACTCGGTCTAGGTGATCTGCTTGATGCTGTCGCAGAGCATTTCAAAAACTTACCAGATACACAGTATGATGAAGAAGTGGTACAGTTCTGCTTAATCGGCCGCCCAAATGTAGGGAAATCCTCTTTGGTGAATGCGATGCTCGGTGAAGAACGTGTCATTGTCAGCAACATCGCTGGTACAACAAGAGATGCTGTAGATACAATGTTTACGTACAACCAACGTGACTTTGTCATTGTCGACACAGCAGGTATGAGAAAAAAAGGGAAAGTATATGAAACAACAGAGAAATACAGTGTACTCCGTGCGTTGAAAGCCATTGATCGATCGGATGTTGTCGCTGTTGTTCTTGATGGTGAAGAAGGCATTATTGAACAGGATAAACGTATTGCCGGCTACGCACACGAAGCGGGTAAAGCCGTTGTGATCATTGTGAACAAGTGGGATGCTGTTGAAAAAGACGAGCGTACAATGAAGGAATTTGAGCAAAACATTCGTGAGCATTTTCAATTCCTTGATTATGCACCTGTCTTATTCATGTCTGCTCTTACGAAAAAGAGAATTCACACGTTAATGCCAACAATTATTACCGCTAGTGAAAATCATGCGATGCGCGTTCAAACGAACATTCTAAACGATATTATCATGGATGCTGTAGCGATGAACCCAACGCCGACCCATAACGGACAGCGTCTGAAAATTTACTATGCAACACAAGTGGCGATCAAACCGCCGTCCTTTGTTGTGTTTGTAAATGATCCAGAACTTATGCACTTTTCTTATGAGCGTTTCCTAGAAAACCGAATTCGAGATGCATTTGGTTTTGAAGGAACACCAATTAAAATATTTGCGAGAGCGAGAAAATAAAAAGGGTGAGCAGGATGAAGAAAATTTCAGTACTTGGAGCAGGGAGCTGGGGAACAGCTCTTGCGCTTGTATTAGCTGATAATCATCATGATGTACACATGTGGGGACATAGACAAGAATTAATTGATCAAATCAATGAGAAACATGAAAATCATGATTACTTGCCTAATGTTGCATTGCCAGCGTCTATTCAAGCGACAACAGATATGAAACAGGCACTAGAAGGGACAGATGCGATTATTGTCGCTGTGCCAACAAAGGCCATTCGAGAAGTATTGAAACAGGCAAATGAGTTCATTACGTCAAAGGTGCCATTTGTTCATGTCAGTAAAGGAATTGAACCAGATACGCTTCTTAGAATTTCTCAAATGATTGAACAAGAAGTCCCAGAAGCAAAAAGAGAAGCAGTTGTTGTCCTGTCAGGACCAAGTCACGCTGAAGAAGTGGGTCTGCGTCATCCGACAACTGTTACTGTCTCGTCAGAACATATTGAAGCAGCTCAATTTGTTCAAGATTTGTTCATGAACAATCATTTTAGAGTGTACACCAACCCTGATGTGATTGGGGTGGAAATTGGCGGGGCGCTGAAAAACATCATCGCTCTTGCGGCAGGGATCACAGACGGACTCGGATATGGCGATAATGCGAAAGCAGCGCTCATCACAAGGGGTCTTGCTGAAATCGCCCGCCTCGGCACAAAAATGGGAGGAAACCCTCTTACGTTTGCCGGATTAACAGGTGTTGGAGATTTGATTGTCACCTGTACAAGTGTTCATTCACGTAACTGGCGCTGCGGGAATTTACTTGGTAAAGGATATAAACTTGAAGAAGTACTTGAAAAAATGGGCATGGTGGTAGAAGGCGTCCGCACAACAAAAGGCGCATATCAGCTTGCTAAAGAATATAAGGTCAGCATGCCGATTACAGAAGCGCTTTACCACGTCCTATTTGAAGGGAAAAAGGTAGACGATGCTGTAGAGTCATTGATGGCACGTGTCAAAACACATGAAATGGAAGATCTTGTGAACATGTTTGAAAACCAAACAAAGTAATTGGAAGACTGAACTTAGGCGTGTAGAGGATGCAAGAAGGGGAAGACTTGCATAACATAACAATGAAGTTTGAATAGAGCTTTGCCTCTACAGAATGAGGAAAAATAGTCGACCTACTGACTGAAGCAGAGTCCCCCTCTTTGCTTCAGTTTTTTTATGCACTTTTTTCTGAATGATTGGAAAAACGATTGATATTTTAGTTAATTTTGGTTTAGAATGAAATATAAACGCTTACAATTCGTTTGTGTTAAAGGGGGACAGGCACGATGAGTTTTGCTTTAATCAAGATGTGGTTTGCGCTTGGTTCAATGGGGCTCATGTTTTTAGCCGTTGTAACCATTTATTTGAGTAGATTTAAGCTGAAGAGCCGCTTTCTGAAAATAACAGCCTCAACTGTCGCGTACAGCTTAATGCTCATATCAGGTGTCATTGTGTTTTTAGTTGTATTTAGCGGGCCGGTCAATGAATAAAGAAAAAGGAAGAATGTGATGATCAAAGCAAAAATCAGTGTCATGCTGTTAACACTTATTTTACTTACGGGGTGCCTCTATCCAGAGAATCGCAAAGCTGAAAACCGCGTGCCATATAAAGAGCAGCTGCAAAGTGTGCAGACAGCGATTGAAGACTTTCAAAAAGCGACAAATGGCCTTTTGCCCATTGAAACAAAAGAAGGCGACACACCGATTTATCAGAAGTATGTCATTGACTTTAAGCGTCTGTCACCAAGATATTTACACGATGTACCGTCGACATCTTTTGAAGGCGGGGGCGAATATATCTATGTCCTCACAGACGTCGAACAAAATCCAACGGTGAAACTGCTTGATGTCAAAATGACACAAACGATCAGTGAATTACGTCTGAGGATCAAAATATATCAAGATGAACATACATATCCGCCATATGGCAAAGTAGTATCCAAAGATTTATATACGTTAAATGAAAAAAAACTAGGGTTAAAAGCACCGCCTACAGTGACGAGCCCTGTCACGGGTGAATCACTTCCATTACTGATTTCCTCAAATGGCGAAATCTATGTTGACTATCGCAGTGATTTTGCCCAGATTTTGAAAAATACAAAACAAAAGCTGAAACCAGGTGAAAATATTCAAGATGTCTATTGGCAGGAAACCCCGTTTGTACCAGCGTTTTCTGTTCCATATACGATCAACAAAAAAGGTGAGCCGGCTTTTTTAGAAAAAAAGACGTCATAAACAAGAATGAACCTTTCTCCTCTGCATATAAATGAGGAGAAAGGTTTTTTTATGGCTAAACATACTCTCAAAACAAAAAAGGTGTCATATTCAAATAGGACAACGTCATACACATATATTGTCCTGACACCTTTCAAGCACCGTTTGATTGAAGTATAGAGTATTTTATTTGAAAACGAGGATAGCAAGTCCGGGAGGGGATCACTTGGAAAAAGTCGATATTTTCAAGGATATCGCTGAACGAACAGGAGGCGATATATATTTAGGAGTCGTTGGAGCTGTTCGTACAGGGAAATCTACGTTTATTAAAAAGTTTATGGAGCTCGTGGTGCTCCCGAATATCAATAATGAGGCAGACCGTGCTAGAGCACAGGATGAATTGCCGCAAAGCGCAGCAGGAAAAACCATTATGACCACAGAACCAAAATTTGTGCCAAATCAAGCGGCATCCATTCACGTGAGCGACGGCCTGGATGTCAACATTAGGCTTGTCGATTGTGTAGGCTACACCGTGCCTGGTGCACGCGGTTATGAAGATGAAAATGGTCCGAGAATGATTAATACGCCGTGGTATGAAGAACCAATCCCGTTTCATGAAGCAGCGGAAATTGGTACACGCAAGGTCATTCAAGAGCATTCAACCATTGGTGTTGTGATTACAACAGATGGATCAATTGGAGAAATCCCAAGACATGACTATATTGAATCAGAAGAACGTGTCATTGACGAACTCAAAGAAGTTGGAAAGCCGTTTATTATGGTAATCAACTCTGTGAGACCTTATCACCCTGAAACAGAAGCACTGCGGCAGGAACTTAGTCAAAAATATGATATTCCTGTACTCGCGATGAGTGTCGAAAGTATGAGAGAACAAGACGTTCTCAGTGTACTTCGTGAAGCATTATATGAATTCCCAGTGCTTGAGGTGAATGTGAACCTGCCAAGCTGGGTCATGGTACTAAAAGAAGATCATTGGCTAAGAGAGAGTTATCAGGATTCAGTGAAAGAAACCGTCAAGGATATTAAGAGATTAAGAGATGTTGACCGAGTGGTAGGTCAGTTCAGTGAATTCGATTTTATCGAAAGAGCAGGCTTAGCAGGCATTGAAATGGGTCAGGGGATCGCAGAAATTGATCTGTATGCGCCGGATGATCTATATGATCATATCCTAAAAGAAGTGGTTGGTGTGGAAATTAGGGGCAAAGATCACCTTCTTGAGCTCATGCAAGATTTTGCACATGCGAAAACGGAGTATGATCAAGTGTCTGACGCTTTGAAAATGGTGAAGCAGACTGGTTACGGAATTGCGGCACCAGCTTTGTCAGACATGAGTTTAGATGAGCCGGAAATCATTAGACAAGGATCAAGATTCGGCGTCAGATTAAAAGCAGTTGCGCCATCTATTCATATGATTAAGGTAGATGTAGAAAGTGAGTTTGCGCCGATTATCGGAACAGAAAAACAAAGTGAAGAGCTCGTCCGATACTTAATGCAAGACTTTGAGGATGATCCGCTTTCTATCTGGAATTCCGATATATTTGGACGCTCACTCAGCTCGCTTGTCAGAGAAGGCATTCAAGCAAAACTTTCGCTAATGCCGGAAAATGCAAGGTATAAACTAAAGGAAACGCTTGAACGAATTATTAACGAAGGATCAGGCGGTCTGATCGCGATTATTCTATAGGATGTGAGACCTCTCATTGATGGGGGTCTTTTTTTGCGTGTGGGTTAGTCATAAAAAGACAATTGTATAAAGATTAGTCAGATTCAGGCTGAAATTAGGAATATTCGTTCGCAAAAGTGCCCTTAATCCTTGACGAATAAGGATTCTTCCCTTTAAAATGCTTGATATGGTATTTCATATGTGTTAATCTACTTACAGAAAATCTTCACTTTGTTGGACAAACATTCCTTCAAAGAGAAGTTTTCTAATGAAAAGCCATGTATGACGCTTTCTAGACGCTCTTTTTTTCAAAAAAAGTGTATAGAAAGAAGATGAATTGTGAAGAAATGATAACAATCTATTGAATGCATATTTTTGGGAGGAGGTGAAAGGCATGAACAAGACAGAACTTATTAACGCGGTTGCTGAAGCAAGCGAGTTATCTAAAAAAGACGCGACAAAAGCAGTTGATTCTGTTTTTGATACAATTTTAGATGCACTTAAAAATGGTGACAAAATCCAACTTATTGGTTTTGGTAACTTTGAAGTACGTGAGCGTTCAGCTCGTAAAGGACGTAACCCACAAACTGGTGCAGAGATCGAAATCCCTGCAAGCAAAGTACCTGCTTTCAAACCAGGTAAAGCACTTAAAGACGCGGTGGCAGGTAAATAATCGTTATGTGTAATGATCCTATTGAAGGAGTTATACATATACAGTTTCACACTGGTCTAGAAAAGCCCCTTTGATAAGGGGCTTTTCCTTTTGAATCAAATGGTTTGTTTAGAACGCTCTCCTTTGCTTTTAGGATCTGAAGTGTGCTAGAATCTGAATGAAATGTAATCGCCTTTGGAGGATATAATACATGAGTGAAATAAATAAAGAATTAATCGAACACGCGGTACGCGATATATTAAAAGCAATCGGAGAAGATCCAGATCGTGAAGGACTTCTTGATACCCCAAAACGAGTAGCAAAAATGTATGAAGAAGTGTTCTCGGGATTAAATGAAGATCCAAAAGAACATTTTAAAACCATTTTTGGTGAAGATCATGAAGAACTCGTTCTTGTCAAAGATATTGCTTTTCATTCAATGTGTGAACACCATCTTGTGCCATTCTATGGCAAAGCCCATGTCGCTTATATTCCGCGCGGCGGAAAAGTAACGGGACTCAGCAAGCTGGCAAGAGCAGTAGAAGCCGTGGCAAAGCGCCCGCAGCTTCAGGAGCGCATTACATCAACGATTGCAGATAGCATGGTGGAAACTTTAAATCCACATGGTGTGATGATTGTCGTTGAAGCAGAGCATATGTGTATGACGATGCGCGGAGTGAAGAAGCCCGGCGCTAAAACAGTCACTTCAGCCGTACGCGGTACATTTGCAAATGATGCGGCAGCAAGAGCAGAAGTGCTTTCCTTTATTAAAAACGACTAATCCATAGATGGAAGGTGAACAGATTGAGTGAAAATAAAGCATCTGATTTTGTGGTGATTAAAGCCATTGATAATGGTGTCAATGTGATCGGCTTAACTAGAGGTTCCGATACAAGATTTCACCATTCCGAAAAGCTCGATAAAGGTGAAGTCATTATCGCACAATTTACTGAGCACACATCAGCCATCAAAGTGCGGGGCGATGCTGTCATTCAAACAAGCTTCGGTGAAATTCAAAGCGAAGCAAAGAAATAACGCACGACTATGCACTTGATAGCATGAAAGTCAGGCCTGATATGGTATAATAAATCTCTATACAATGTAGAGAGCTACATATGAAACTGTAATTTTTGGGACAAGGGTGATATCTTTGCAAGACATCTACGGAATTTTATCTAATCTGAATATAAAATTAAACAAAAAGCTTTCTCATCCTTATTTGGCGAAGCATTTGCGTGCGCCGCTCATCGATGAAGATAAGCTCCTTCTTTTTCATGCAATGTTTGATGAAGCTCAAATCGATGCTGAGAAAAAAGAAAATTATATTTTAACGGCGATGCTTGTGCAAATTGCCCTTGATACCCATGACGAAGTCACAACTGCTGCAGCCATCAAACAAGACGAGTTCAAAAATCGTCAGTTGACCATCCTAGCAGGAGACTATTTCAGCGGTCTCTATTACTCTCTTCTCTCTGACATGAAAGACATTTACATGATCCGCACTCTCGCCACGGCGATCAAAGAGATTAATGAACATAAAATTAGACTATATGATCGATCCATTCAAGATGCAACCCACTTTTATAAAAGTGTTGCTACAGTAGAATCTGCGCTATTCCAAAGAATTTCTGAGCACTTTCAATTGACGCATTGGAATGAAATTGCAAGTCGCTTCCTTGTTTATAAACGTTTTATGAAACAAGCAGAAGACGACAAACATTTAAAACTTTTTTTGAACGATAGCTATACGGACGCCTATACATGTTTTGACAACTTTGAGAATGAAGGCTATGAAAAGGCCAAACGATCAATCAAGGAGCATCTAGTTTCATCTCCGATCGTTCAAAAAGAGCTATTAAATCGCTTGGATCATATGAAAAATGAACCTGCGTACCATCAGAAAGTGGAAGAAGGGTAAGTCATGCAGCAATCAAAAGAACAGCGAGTACACGGTGTATTTGAAAAAATTTATAAAAACTATGACCAAATGAACTCTGTCATTAGCTTTAAACAGCATAAAAAATGGCGCGATAAAACAATGAAGCTCATGAATGTTCAAAAAGGAGCCAAAGCACTAGATGTATGCTGCGGAACTGCCGATTGGACGATTGCGCTTGCAGACGCTGTTGGAGAAACAGGCGAGGTCAAAGGCCTTGACTTCAGTAAAAATATGCTGAGTGTTGGCGAAACGAAGGTGAAAACAGGCGGCTACAATCAAATTGAGCTGCTCCACGGCAACGCAATGGAGCTTCCTTTTGAGGACAACTCATTTGATTATGTCACAATCGGTTTTGGACTTCGAAATGTCCCTGATTACTTAACAGTGCTAAAGGAAATGACACGAGTGGTAAAACCCGGTGGAATGGTTGTCTGCCTTGAAACATCACAGCCTGAGATGATTGGGTTTAAACAAGGGTATTATGTCTATTTCAAATACATCATGCCGCTCTTTGGCAAGCTGTTTGCCAAAAGCTATCAGGAGTATTCATGGCTTCAAGAATCAGCCAAAACATTCCCTGGCATGAAAGAACTGGCGTCTCTTTTTGAAGAGGCTGGTCTGTCTGATGTCTCGTATCATCCATTTACAGGCGGTGTAGCAGCAACACATATCGGAAAGAAGCTTTGAATAAACGATATTTGGGTGAAAATAATGAAACTAAAAGCAATGATTTCTTTTCTAAATCATGATATCGATATAATTGAAAAAGAGCTTGAACAAACCGTTCGCTCTGATTATGCATTATTAAGTGAAGCCGGTCTTCATTTGCTGCAAGCGGGCGGAAAACGAATCCGCCCCGTTTTTGTTCTCCTTTCAGGCATGTTTGGTGACTATGATATTAATAAAATTAAATATGTAGCCGTAGCGCTTGAATTAATTCATATGGCATCACTTGTCCATGACGATGTCATTGATGATGCAGAACTGAGAAGAGGAAAACCGACGATTAAAGCAAAATGGGACAACAGAATTGCGATGTACACGGGGGATTACTTATTTGCAAGGTCACTCGAGTACATGACGAAAATCAATCACCCAATGGCACATGAAATTTTGTCAAAAATGGTCGTCGAGCTCTGTCTTGGGGAAATAGAACAAGTCAAAGATAAATACAACATGGACCAAAACCTTCGTACATATTTAAGAAGAATTAAACGAAAAACAGCCTTGCTTATTGCAGGTAGCTGCCAATTAGGTGCGATTGCAGCTGGAACAGATGAAAAAACACATAAAGCCCTTTACTGGTTTGGGTACTATGTTGGTATGTCGTACCAAATCATTGATGATGTCCTTGATTTTACATCAACTGAAGAAGAATTAGGTAAACCTGTTGGCGGGGACCTTTTACAAGGAAATGTCACTCTTCCCGTTTTATATGCGCTTCAGAACCCGACTTTAGAAGGTCAGTTGAAGCTGATCAATAGTGAAACGACGGAAAAGCAGCTGAAACCTGTGATTGAACATCTCAAACAAACAGATGCGATCGACCGTTCCATTCGAGTGAGTGAAATGTATTTGAAAAAAGCATTTGAACAGCTCGATCAACTTCCGCGCGGGCGGGCTAAATCTTCATTAGCGTCGATTGCAAAATATATTGGTAAACGAAAATTCTAATCAACGTTTCGTTGATTGGTTTTTTTGTGAAATTTTTTGTCAAAAATTGATTATTATAAAAAAAAATGATACGATCACTTTGTAACAATGTAAGCCTATACATACATAACGACGGGGTGGAGAACGTATATGGACAAAACATTTCTTATGGTCAAACCTGATGGTGTGGAAAGACAATTAATCGGTGAAATTGTGTCAAGATTCGAAAAAAAGGGGCTTCAGCTTGTTGGAGCAAAGCTCATGAGCATTCCAAAAGAAGTAGCAGAAACACATTACGGAGAGCATAAAGAAAAACCATTTTTCGGTGAATTGGTTGACTTTATTACGTCAGGACCTGTATTTGCGATGGTATGGCAAGGTGAACAAGTCGTAGACGTAACAAGGCAGATAATTGGAAAGACAAATCCGAAGGAAGCGCTTCCAGGAACAATAAGAGGCGACTATGGATTAACTGTTGGCAAAAACATTATCCATGGCTCAGACTCACCAGAAAGTGCCGAAAGAGAAATCAACCTGTTCTTCAAACAAGAAGAACTGACAAACTGGGATCAAACGATCTCAAGCTGGATTTATTAATGTTCAAGCCAAAGTGTTCATCAAATGATCACTTTGGCTTTTTTATATTGAGATTTCTATACGAATTTTCGCATGAGATGATACAAATTTATGATAAAAACAGCTATACTAGGACAAAGATAGATGAGACAGGAGAGGACATTGATGGATCAGTATCAAGTATTTGTTGGAAAATGGAAAAAACTAACTGGGGTAGATCTGAACTTATATAAAGAAGCACAAATGAAACGAAGATTAACATCCCTTTATGATAAAAAAGGATATAAAGATTTTGAGGCATTTGCGTCTGCTCTTGAAAAGGACAAAGCACTATTAGATGAAACGATGGATCGAATGACGATCAATGTGTCAGAATTTTACCGAAACTATCAGCGCTGGGAAGTACTTGATCAAAAAATCCTGCCGCTGCTTTCAAAAAACAGTGGCACCCTAAAAATATGGAGTGCAGCTTGCTCTACTGGAGAAGAGCCGTATACACTCTCAATGCTGCTATCAAGCCATCCGCTTGTGAAAGACTTCCAAATTATTGCAACGGATATTGATGATAAAGTCCTGCAATCTGCGCAAAAAGGAAGATATCATGAACGATCTTTGCAAGAGGTGCCAGATCAAATCAAGCAAAAATATTTCACCAAAGAAGATTCTTCATTTTACCTGGTGAAGGATGAGATTCGAAAGCACATTCAATTTAAGAAACACAACCTTTTAGCGGATCCATATGAAAAACAGCTGGATCTCATCGTGTGCCGAAATGTCCTCATCTACTTTACAGAAGAGGCGAAAGAAGAAATTTACTTAAAAATGAGCAGCAGTTTAAAGCAAAACGGCGTATTATTTGTTGGTTCTACAGAACAAATTTTTCACCCAGAAAAGTTTGGATTAACCTCTGCTGATACTTTCTTTTATCAAAAGAAGGGGGAGTAGCTGACTTTTTAGTAGGAAGTGTGTTATTATAGTTTTACTTAAAAGCGTTAATGCGATGAAGGGAGAATAAGTCATGAGGTACTTAACAGCAGGTGAATCACATGGTCCACAACTGACCACAATTATTGAAGGAGTTCCAGCGGGACTTTACATAGAGCAGGATGACATCAATTATGAACTGGCTAGAAGACAAAAAGGTCATGGCCGCGGAAGAAGAATGCAGATTGAAAAAGACCAAGCGAAAGTGTTAAGTGGTGTCCGCCACGGGAAAACATTAGGTTCTCCTATTGCACTTGTTGTTGAAAATAATGATTGGAAGCATTGGACAAAGGTCATGGGTGCAGAACCGATTACTGAAGAAGAAGAGAGTGAAATGAAGCGTCAAATCTCTCGTCCTAGACCAGGGCATGCGGATTTAAATGGTGCGATTAAATATGGTCACCGTGATATGAGAAACGTATTAGAGCGCTCATCAGCACGCGAGACAACAGTTCGTGTAGCAGCAGGTGCAGTAGCGAAACAAATTTTGGCTCATCTTGGAATCAAAGTGGCTGGTCACGTCCTTGAAATTGGTGGAGTAAAAGCTTCCCATACCGCTTATGAATCTATTGAAGATTTGCAAAAAGTAACAGAAGAATCACCTGTTCGCTGCTATGACAGTGAAGCTGGTCAAAAAATGATGGATGCCATTGACGAAGCGAAGAAAAACGGCGATTCAATTGGTGGTATTGTCGAAGTCATCGTTGAAGGGATGCCAGTTGGAGTCGGCAGCTATGTGCACTATGACCGTAAACTGGATAGCAAGCTTGCAGGTGCAGTACTGAGTATCAACGCTTTTAAAGGTGTTGAATTCGGTATTGGATTTGAGGCAGCTTCTAAAAATGGCAGTGAGGTTCATGATGAAATCATCTGGGATGAAGAAAAAGGCTATACGAGAAAAACAAACCGCTTAGGTGGTCTTGAAGGCGGAATGTCAACTGGCATGCCAATCGTCGTAAGAGGGGTTATGAAACCAATCCCAACCTTATACAAACCATTGCAAAGCGTGGATATTGAAACAAAAGAACCTTTCTCTGCAAGTATTGAACGTTCTGACAGCTGTGCTGTTCCAGCCGCAAGTGTTGTGGCAGAAGCAGTCGTTGCATGGGAAATCGCCAATGCAGTGGTTGAGCAGTTTGGTCTTGATCAAATTGACCGCATTAAAGAAAATGTGGACAAAATGCGCCAGCTTCAGAGGGAGTTTTAATGAAAACACTGGAAGTGAAGACGTCTTCAGCCACTTATCCTGTATATATCGGTGATGGGATTAGACAAAATATCGTAGACTTGATTACTTCCACTGGGCGATCCTACACGAAGCTCTTTATCGTGACAGATTCAGCCGTCGATGCCCTTTATGGAGATGAAATGGTTCAATTACTTAAACAGAAATGGTCTGTACAAAAAGTAGTGGTGCCAAACGGAGAACAATCAAAATCTTTTGCGCAGTTTGAGCAGATTCATACGAAAGCCATCCAATTTCAACTCGACCGCTCCTCATGCATCATTGCATTAGGAGGCGGGGTGATTGGAGACTTGGCTGGCTTTGCTGCTGCCACTTACATGAGAGGCATTGATTTTATTCAAGTACCGACCACTCTGCTTGCACACGACAGTGCAGTCGGCGGAAAAACCGGAATCAATCATCCACTCGGTAAAAATTTAATTGGTGCGTTTCATCAGCCGGCTGCTGTTATCTATGATACAAGTATGCTAGAGACACTCTCACCAATAGAGCTGAGATCAGGCTTTGCAGAAGTGATAAAACATGCACTGATTTCAAGTGAAGTCTTTTTATCAGAACTGATGTCCATTCGTTCGTTGACAGAAATATCAAAGGATGAACTGGCACATATGCTTTATCAAGGGATTCAAGTGAAAGCATCCATTGTTCAAGAAGATGAAAAAGAACAAGGTGTGCGGGCATACTTGAATTTAGGTCATACACTAGGGCATGCCATTGAAGCGGAGTATGGATACGGTGCGATCACGCATGGAGATGCCATTGCAATTGGCATGCAGTTTGCTTTATATGTCAGTGAAAAAGAGCAAGGACTCAGCCTAGATCGCGAGAAACTTAAAGTGTGGATGAAAGAACTAGGGTTCCCAGTACAAGTCACACAAACGATTTCAACCAAAACATTTGTCGATCGCATGATTGGTGATAAGAAGGCAAGAGGCGGGAGTGTTCAGTTTGTTTTGCTAAAACAAGTTGGAGACGTCACCCTGCAATCTTTCACAAAAGATGAGCTGTATCACTGGCTCGAAGAATGGAAACGGGAGGAGGGCTGTCTATGATGTTTCGCGGGATACGCGGGGCTACAACTGTGACAGAAGATACAGAAACAGAAGTGTTAACCAAAACGAAGCAGCTGCTAGAAGCGATCATTTCAAAAAATCAAGTAGATCCAGAGCGTGTCGTGCAGATCTTGATTTCAGCTACACAAGATATTCACTCTGTTTTTCCAGCAAAAGCACTCAGGCAGTTTGAAGGATGGACCTATGTGCCTGTCACTTGTATGCAAGAGCTTGACATTGATGGAGGTCTAAAGAAGTGTATTCGCGTTTTAATGACCGTTCAGACAGATGTCAAGCAGGAAGACATACAGCACGTATACTTGGAAGAGGCTGTCACGCTTCGGCCTGATTTACAGTTGACAAAAAACAAGGAATTATAATACGATATGAACAGCCGAAGTTTACACACAGGTGTGAACGGCATTGCAAGCTTAGAGAAGATGAGAATGAGACTAGGGTAGTTGAGATGAGTAGAGTTGAGCAGAGATACGATACTTCTATTTAATCATACTGCCTAAAAGAGCGAAGCCTCTTTTAGGCTTATTTCGTATACTCAAACAAATCCTCAAGATGTCCCCTCATTCTCCTTAATTCCATTTAAGGAGTGTGCTTATGAAATCCCAATCAAACCTTACCCAATTTTTAAGAGACAGTCAGTTTTACAAAACCATCCCGATTGTTGAAACCATTACAGTTGATACGCTCTCACCCATTCAAATTGTCGAGAAACTGAAACAGGATATTGTGTATTTGCTAGAAAGCAAAGACGAATCTTCTAGCTGGTCGAGATATTCCTTTATCGGATTACATCCTTTTTTAACATTACATGACGAGCAAGATCATTATATTGCTCGTGACGCTGCAGGAAAGTCAGTGATGCAAAAAGCGGAGCTGAAAGAGTTGCTTGACTGGATGAAAGAGAAATATCAAATCAAGACACCTGAAATTGATATCCCATTTACTGGCGGAGCCGTAGGGTACTTAAGTTACGACCTCATTCCCAACATTGAGCCGTCTGTGAAGCCGCATCCGAATGCATCAGCAACAGATAATTGTACATTATTTGTTTGTCAAACAATGATCGCATTTGATCATGAAACAAACCAAGTTCATTTTATTCAGTACACGCAGCTGAACGGTCATGAAACAGACGAAGAAAAAATTCTGGTTTATCGAGAAAATCAAAAGCAGCTTGAACTGATGGTACAGCAGCTTCATACAAAAATTGATATGAAAGAACTGATTATCTCAGGGAATATGAATGAACCCCCTTCGTTTGAACAGGTGACGTCTACCTATGAAAAAGCAAAATTTTTAAAGGATGTCGAAAAAATCAAGGAGTATATTCGAGCGGGTGATATCTTCCAGGGTGTACTTTCTCAGCGTTTTGACATTCCAGTGACAGTGAGCTCATTTGAATTATATCGTGTGCTTCGGATCGTCAATCCATCACCGTATATGTATTTTATGAAATTAAAAGATCGAGACTTAGTGGGAAGCTCGCCAGAACGATTAATCCATGCGAAAAACGGTCACTTAGAAATCCATCCAATTGCTGGTACAAGAAAACGAGGAATGACAAAAGAAGAAGATGATGCACTAGCAAGAGAGTTGCTCGATGATGAAAAAGAAAAAGCAGAACATTACATGCTGGTGGATCTGGCTCGAAATGACGTGGGGCGTGTAGCAGAATACGGCAGTGTGTCTGTCCCAACTTTTACAAAAGTCGTGAATTTTTCGCACGTCATGCACATTATTTCTATTGTGACAGGGAAGCTGAAGCAGGATACTCATCCAGTAGACGCGCTTATGTCCGCTTTTCCAGCAGGCACATTGACAGGCGCCCCAAAAATTAGGGCGATGCAATTATTAAACGAAATGGAGCCTGAGCCAAGAGAGACGTATGGCGGCTGTATTGCCTATATTGGTTTCGACGGCAATATCGATTCCTGTATTACCATTCGCACAATGAGCGTCAAACATCAGACTGCTTCAATACAAGCAGGTGCCGGCATTGTCGCTGATTCCGTTCCAGAAAACGAATGGGAAGAGACATGTAATAAGGCAGGAGCACTTCTAAAAGCCATTCAGCTTGCTGAACATATTTTCTCGGAAAAGGAGAGTGTGCCAAATGAATCAACGACTATCAGCTCTTGTTAATGGAGGAAAACTATCAGAAAAAGAAGCGAATGGCCTGATGCATGATATGATGAGCGGCTCGTTAACAGATGCTGAAGTCGCTGCTAGTCTATCTATTTTAGCGCATCGAGGAGAAACCGCCGAAGAAATGACAGGCTTCGTGAAAGCCATGAGGCAGCATGCAGCACCAGTAGAAAGGTCACTTGATGTTGTTGATACGTGCGGGACAGGAGGCGACGGTTTATCAACATTTAATATATCAACAGCCGCTGCCATCGTTGCTTCGGCTGCTGGGGCGAAAATCGCCAAGCACGGAAATCGTTCCGTCTCCTCTAAAAGCGGGAGTGCTGACGTGCTAGAATGTCTTGGTATTCAAATTCAATCCACACCTGAAGAAACAAGACGACAAATACAGCAGAAAAACATGGGCTTTTTATTTGCACCGCTCTATCATTCTTCGATGAAACAAGTAGCCACCGTACGCAAGCAGCTCGGATTTCGGACGGTATTTAACTTATTAGGACCGCTTTGCCACCCGATGCAGGCCAAAAAGCAAATCATTGGTGTGTATGCAAAGAAAAAGGCAAAGCTCATGGCGAAAGCTCTTGCTCCTTTAGAGCCAGAACATGTCCTGTTTGTTTGCGGAGATGATGGGCTGGATGAATTAACCATTACAGCAAATTCATACATCATTGAACTCAAAAAAGGTGTCATGACAGAATATACGTTAAACCCAGAAGACTTCGGACTTGAAAAAGGGCATTTATCAGACATTCAGGTCCACTCACCAGAAGAAAGCGCCAAATTGATTCAGAATATATTGAATTATCAAGCAGGTGGAGCGCCGCTTCATATTACAGCGCTTAATGCTGGGGCCGCATTATATGTGGCAGGAAAAGCAGAGAGTCTGATGGCAGGGACAATGAAAGCATTAGAAACGATCAAAAACGGATCAGCTAAAGAACAATTAGCCCGTCTAAAACAAAAAACGAAAGAGGAAGAGATCTATGCTTAATCAAATTATCGCCCGTAAAAAAGAACATGTGCAAACCTTGCAATTACCTGA
The DNA here is from genome assembly GCF_048270685.1 of Bacillus sp. AK25. Classification (NCBI taxonomy): domain Bacteria; kingdom Bacillati; phylum Bacillota; class Bacilli; order Caryophanales; family Bacillaceae; genus Bacillus; species Bacillus sp. AK25. The sequence goes on along the minus strand of NZ_JBLUWC010000001.1, from coordinate 2,004,966 downwards.
GGAAGGACATTATGAAAGACGATCATTTAAAGAAGCCCTTATGAATCCTCACCGCTCGATTGGACTGATTGCTGAGGTGAAAAAAGCGTCTCCTTCCAGAGGAATCATTCAGCCTCATTTTGATCCTTTACAGACAGCGAAAGCATACGAAACATCAAATGCAGATTGTTTATCTGTCTTAACGGATGAACCGTTTTTCCAAGGGAAAAACGAATATTTGTCTCTTATTAAAGAACACATCACACGTCCTATTTTAAGAAAAGATTTCATTATTGACTCTATACAAATAGAAGAATCGAAACGGATAGGGGCAGATGCCATTTTATTAATTGGAGAGGTGCTTGAGCCGCAAAAGCTGTATGAGCTCTATACAGAAGCGCAAGAAAAAGGACTGGATGTCCTCGTTGAAGTACATGCAGCACATACACTAGAAAAGATTTTACACCTATTCACTCCTGAGATCATCGGTGTGAACAACCGGAATCTCAATACGTTTACAACAACTGTTGAACAAACAAAAGAGATCGCGCCACTTGTTCCAAAAGACGTATTACTAGTAAGTGAAAGCGGCATAAAGACATTTGATGATCTGACCTTTGTGAAACAGCACGGAGCAAATGCCGTTCTTGTTGGTGAATCTTTAATGAGGGAACAATCACAGGAGAAAGCCGTTCAGGCATTGTTCGGAGAATGAAGGAAATTAAGCCTTACTTAAAATATTGCGGTGCTGTCTCACAAGAGGATGTCGCATGCATCTCGCAATCTCAAGCGGATGCCATCGGTTTTATTTTTGCGCCGAGTAAAAGACGGGTTGATCCAGATCAAGTGAAACACTGGCTGTCACAAGTAAAATGTAAAAAAGAGATCGTGGGGGTATTTGTGAATGAAAAAACACCAAAAGTGTGCGAGATTACAAACAACCTCCCCTTAGATATTGTGCAGCTTCATGGTGATGAGACGCCAGAAGATGCAAGCGACATCAAACAACAAACGAAGGCTCTCGTTTGGAAAGTGTTCCATCACGAACCCGATGTAAACGACACACTTGAACATATGACGGCATTCGCTCCAAGTGTCGACGGTTTTCTCATTGATGCGAAAGTGAAAGGAATGAGAGGCGGTTCTGGAACAGCTTTTGCATGGGAGGCAGTGCCTTCATATGTTCAGCTTGCAAAACAACTGGGGAAAACTTGCGCCATTGCTGGCGGGATCACGCCAGATACCATAATAGATCTGCTTGCTTTTGGTCCAGACGCCATAGACCTTTCAAGCGGTATAGAAGAAAACGGGAAGAAAAGCAGTACAAAGATGAAAGCGCTCGAAGAAAGGATGTTGAACCATGTACGCATATCCAAATGAGATTGGCAGATATGGAGAATTTGGAGGGAAATTCGTTCCTGAAACGCTCATGCAGCCACTAGAAGAGATCGAACAAGCTTTTCGTGAATTAAAAGAAGACCCTGCTTTTCAAAAGGAATATATATCGCTTTTGAAAAACTATTCAGGCAGACCAACTGCACTCACATATGCTGATCAATTATCGGCATATCTCGGCGGTGCTAAAATCTATTTAAAAAGAGAAGATTTAAACCATACAGGCGCTCATAAAATTAACAATGCGCTTGGGCAGGCACTGCTAGCGAAAAAAATGGGGAAATCAAATATCATCGCCGAAACAGGAGCAGGTCAGCACGGTGTAGCTGCTGCAACAGTGGCCGCAAAATTCGGTTTATCCTGCACTGTATTTATGGGAAAAGAAGATGTGGAAAGACAATCACTCAATGTGTTCCGAATGAAACTACTCGGCGCTGAAGTCATACCTGTCACAAGCGGGAACGGAACATTAAAAGATGCAACCAATGAAGCCATCCGCTATTGGGTCCAGCATTGCAGTGACCACTTTTATATGATCGGCTCAGTCGTTGGACCTCATCCGTATCCTCAAATCGTCAGTGAATTTCAGCGGATGATCGGAGATGAGGCAAAAGCGCAGATACTTGAAAAGGAAGGGCAGCTTCCTCATAAAGTCGTTGCCTGTGTTGGCGGAGGGAGCAATGCGATAGGGATGTACCGGGCGTTCTTAGATGAAGAGGTCGATATCATTGGTGTAGAAGCTGCTGGAAAAGGAATCGACACTCCGCTTCATGCAGCGACCATCACGAAAGGGACAAAAGGTGTCATACATGGATCTTTGACATACTTGATTCAAGACAAATTTGGTCAAATTATTGAGCCTTATTCAATTTCAGCTGGATTAGACTATCCGGGGATCGGACCAGAGCATGCGTATTTGCATGCGAACGGCCGGGTTCAATATGTGAGTGCGACAGATCAAGAAGCACTAGATGCGTTAAAGCTGCTCACAGAAAAAGAAGGAATCCTGCCAGCAATCGAATCTGCACATGCTTTAGCCAAAGCGTTTGAAATGAGCCAGAACATGAGTGAAGACGACATTGTCCTTGTCTGCTTGTCAGGCAGAGGAGATAAGGACGTGCATACATTAATGAATGTGCTTGAAAGTGAGGGTGAAACAAAATGATCACATTTCAATTAGAGCAAGGTCAGAAATTATTTATTCCCTTTATTACAGCGGGTGATCCATCAGAAGAGATCACCATTGATTTAGCCCTCGCGCTTCAAGCAGCAGGGGCACATGCGATTGAACTAGGTGTGCCGTATTCTGATCCGTTAGCGGACGGCCCTGTCATTCAAAGAGCTTCTAAAAGAGCACTTCATCATGGTATGAATATCGTAAAAGCGATAGAATTAGCAGGAAAGATGAAAAAAAACGGCGTAAAAATTCCTGTAATTCTATTTACGTATTATAATCCTGTGTTACAATTAGACACAGAATACTTTTTCGCTTTACTGCGCAAAAATCATATTTCGGGACTCTTAACACCCGACTTGCCTTTTGAAGAGAGCAGCGAGCTGCAGAAGAACTGTCAAGCACACGACATTTCATATATATCACTCGTTGCACCAACAAGCAAGGAACGATTAGAAAAAATTGTAGAGCAGGCAGAAGGTTTTGTGTATTGTGTTTCATCTCTCGGCGTCACAGGTGTCAGACAATCTTTCGACGCATCGATTACAGATTTTATTCAACAAGTGAAAGAGCTGAGTCAAATACCAGTTGCTGTAGGTTTTGGTATTTCAACAAGAGAACAAGTAGACTCAATGAATAAAATGAGTGATGGTGTCGTTGTCGGCAGTGCGCTTGTCAAAAAAATTGAAGAGCTTCAAGAACAATTAGTAGCAAGTGATACACGCCAAGAGGCTTTAAGAGAATTTGAAACATATGCAAAAACATTTAGTCCCCTCTATTCATTCAAATGAGGTGAAACATTTTGCAAATCAAAGATCAATTAAAACAGCTAAAACCGTATCAACCTGGGAAACCAATTGAAGAGGTCAAAAAAGAATATCAATTAGACAAAATTGTGAAATTGGCTTCAAATGAAAACCCTTTTGGATGTTCCACACATGCAAGAGAGGCCATACAAGCTGAACTTGAACATTTAGCGATTTATCCAGACGGATACAGCGCAAGTTTAAGAACGGAACTGGCTGAGTTTCTTCAAGTAAATGAAAAACAATTAATATTCGGGAATGGCTCAGATGAACTTGTGCAAATTATTGCTAGGGCATTCCTTGATCAACATACAAATACGGTGATCCCATCTCCGTCATTCCCGCAATACCGTCACAATGCAGTGATTGAGCATGCAGAGATTAGAGAAGTACCACTTCTAAATGGTGGAGCTCATGATCTAAAGGGAATGCTGGATGCGATGGATGACAACACAAAAGTCGTTTGGGTGTGTAACCCGAACAATCCGACAGGAAATCATTTGTCAGAATCTGAGCTCGTATCGTTCTTAGATCAAGTGCCTGCTCACGTGCTTGTCGTTCTAGATGAAGCATATTTTGAATATGTTCGCGCAGAAGACTTTCCGAACAGTTTATCTCTATTAAAAGCCTATCAAAATGTCATTGTATTGCGCACATTCTCTAAAGCATATGGACTTGCGGCACTTCGAGTAGGTTATGGGGTTGCTTCAGAGGAATTGATTACCGCCATTGAACCTGCGAGAGAGCCATTTAATACAAGTCGTATCGCTCAGGCAGCTGCACGTGCAGCCATTAAAGATCAAGACTTCATTCAATCGTGCAGACAAAAAAATGAAGCAGGTCTTAAACAATATCAAGAATTTGCAGACCGTTTTGGATTATTTATCTATCCATCTCAAACAAACTTTGTGCTGATTGATTTTAAAAGAGATGCAGATGAGCTGTTCAATGCACTTTTGAAAAAGGGCTATATCGTTCGATCTGGTCAAGCTCTCGGATTCCCAACTTCTTTGCGTATTACTGTTGGAACGAAGGAGCAAAATGAAGAAATCTTAACTACACTTGCCGATTTATTACAAGGCATCCGTGCGTAGCATAACAATGAAGTCATATCCTGTTTATGGGATATGGCTTTCGTTGTAACTCATCCAATATACATATAAGCTATTGAAACAGCTTGTTTAATTTTCGCGAAAAATCAGGTGATGAACATGAATGAAGCAAACGAAACCATATTAATCGCTGGACTTGGTTTAATTGGTGGTTCTATTGCACTGTCGATTAAAAAAGAATTTCCACATAAAAAAATTGTAGGCTATGATGTCTCTAAAGAACAAATGATTGCTGCAACAAAACTAGGGATCATTGACGCGACTGCCGAGTCCTTTATAGAAGGCTTAAAAGCATCAGCAACGATTATTTTGGCAACGCCAGTACAACAAACCGTCAAAATGTTAAGTGATATTGCAGCATCTGGAATTGAAAGAGAGCTCACGATTACGGATGTAGGGAGCACAAAGCAAAAGGTCGTTCACTTTGCTGAAAAAACGTTGCCTGATCATTACCAATTTATTGGCGGGCATCCGATGGCAGGGTCTCATAAATCAGGTGTCATTGCAGCGAAAGACTTTTTATTTGAAAATGCATTCTACATTTTAACGCCAGCAAAGGTAACAAGTCGTCAGGCTGTTGACCGTTTGAAGGATCTGCTGAAGGGAACCAATGCTCATTTCATTGAAATGACACCCGAAGAACATGATGCTGTGACAAGTGTGATTAGTCACTTTCCACATATCGTCGCTGCCAGTCTTGTGCATCAAGCGCATCATTTTGAAGAAGAATTTCCTCTTGTAAAACGGTTTGCTGCTGGAGGCTTTCGAGATATTACCCGTATTGCATCAAGTAATCCTGCAATGTGGCGCGATATCCTCTTGCACAATAAAAACAAGATTTTAGACCGATTTCATGAATGGAAAAAAGAGATTGGCCGCATTGAATCCTTTGTGCAACAAGAAGATGCTGAGGGGTTATTCTCTTATTTCCAAGAGGCCAAGGAATATCGCGACGGCCTGCCTCTGAGGAAAAAAGGAGCGATCCCTGCTTTTTATGATCTTTATGTCGATGTGCCGGATCATCCTGGTGTTATTTCGGAAATTACAGGATATCTAGCAAATGAAAACATTAGTATTACAAATATCCGTATTATTGAGACGCGAGAAGACATTAACGGGATTTTACGCATCAGTTTTCAAACAGATGACGATCGAAAGCGGGCAGAACTCTGTATAAAAAATAGAGCAAATTACGATACATTTTATGCTGATTGAGGTGAGGAACATGAAAATTCATAAAAGTGCTCCTATGAATGGAGAAATTCATATTCCAGGAGATAAATCCATTTCTCATAGATCTGTGATGTTTGGCGCTATTGCTGACGGTACTACAGTAGTAAAAAACTTTCTTCCTGGCGCTGATTGTTTAAGCACGATTGATTGTTTTAGAAAAATGGGTGTCGACATCGAACAAAAAGGTACAGATGTTGTCATTCATGGTAAGGGACTAAAAGGACTTAAAGAGCCGAGTGATATTCTCGATGTCGGTAACTCTGGCACGACTATTCGTTTAATGATGGGAATCTTGGCTGGCTGTGAGTTCCACAGTACGCTGATCGGAGACGAAAGTATTGCCAAAAGACCGATGAAACGGGTAACAGGTCCGCTAAGACAATTAGGAGCCAAGATAGATGGCAGAGCAAGTGGCGAGTATACACCGCTTTCTATTCGTGGGGGCAATTTAAAAGCTATCTCTTATGAGTCTCCAGTTGCCAGTGCCCAGATTAAGTCGGCTGTACTTCTAGCTGGACTGCAGGCAGAAGGAACAACGACGTTAACTGAACCGCATAAATCAAGAGACCATACCGAAAGAATGTTATCAATGTTTGGTGTCTCGCTACATGAAGATGCACAAAGTGTTTCAATTGAAGGTGGACAAACGTTAAAAGCAACAGATGTATTTGTCCCTGGAGATATTTCTTCAGCTGCATTTTTCTTAGTGGCTGGATCTATCGTTCCAAACAGCCGGATTGTATTGAGAAATGTCGGTTTGAACAAAACGAGAACTGGTATTATAGATGTGCTAAAACAAATGGGTGCAGACCTCGACATTCAAGAAGTGGATGCTAAAGGCGGAGAACCGTACGGTGATTTAACGATCTCTACCTCTTCATTAAAAGGGATCGACATTTCAGGTGATATGATCTCTAGACTGATCGACGAAATTCCTATTATTGCGCTCCTAGCTACTCAAGCAGAAGGAACAACGATCATTAAAGATGCCGCTGAATTAAAAGTGAAAGAAACCAATCGTATTGATACAGTCGTTTCAGAACTTAAAAAACTAGGTGCTCATATTGAAGCAACAGATGATGGAATGAAGATTCATGGTAAAACGAGCCTTAAAGGCGGCGCAGTCGTCTCAAGCTACGGAGATCATCGAATTGGTATGATGTTAGGAATTGCGGCATGTATAACAGAGCAAGCAATCGAGATTGAAGATACAGATGCAGTACGTGTATCTTACCCAAATTTCTTTGAACACATTGAATACTTAACGCAAACAGTCTGAGGATTTCCTCAGGCTTTTTCTTTCCTTTTGCATATTTGAAAGAACTATAGCATAGCTTGTCTCAAGGTGAAACCTTGAAAAAGAGCATTTTGCTGATTCAAAAACAATTTTTTAGCGTATTCGGTTTACAAATCGTCAGTTTAGTAAAGTATTGATTGAAAAAGAGTCTTCAAAACACAAAAATGGCTTCATGTTAAAAGAGCAACATATTTGCTGGATATGCAGCTGTCGATTATGATATGAAGTAACAACAGTTTAGGTTTTTGGAAACAGAAAGGAACGGTTTGATTTGAATAGTTCATTACAAGAAGCCATAAAATTAGTTGAGGCGGGTGAGACTGAAAAGGGACTCCAAACACTTGCTCAAGCAGAGAAGCATCTTCATGATGAAGAAAAAGCGCAGGCAGCTCAGTTATATTATGACTGGGGAGATATTGATAAAGCACGGAATCTCATTAGTGATTTACATGATTTATATCCAGAAGAAACAGGATTAACCTGTTTTTATGCAGAGCTTTTAATAGACTCTGACGAAGAAGAGAAGGCAATAGCAGTTCTTGAAACGATTCCTGAAGATGACGATGCGTATCCAGAGAGTTTATTGTTAATGGCAGATTTGTATCAAATGCAAGGACTATTTGAAGTCAGTGAACAAAAGCTTTTAAAAGCGAAAGAGTTACTACCTCATGAAGCCGTCATTGATTTTGCTTTAGGGGAATTGTATTTTTCTCAAGGTCTTTCAAAGAAAGCAGCCGACTATTTCTACAAAGTGGCCGATCAACAAAATGAAATTGGCGGTGTCAATGTATATCAGCGGCTCGCTGAATCATTAAGCACAGCTGGAGAATTTGAAGATGCCCTTGAATGGTATGAAAAGGCTGTAAAGGATCAAGTGGATCCAAATACACTTTTTGGCTATGGATTTACAGCGATGAGGGCTGGCAGAACGAAAACGGCTATTCAGCAGCTTTCTGAACTAAAAGATATTGATCCTTCGTATTCGTCACTTTATATGCCTTTAGCCAAAAGCTATGAGGAAGAAGGACTATATCATGAAGCTTTAGAGATAGTAAAAGAAGGAATTAAAGTGGATGAGTATAACAAAGAGTTATATTTATATGGGGCAAAGATTGATTTGAAAAATGGCCATTCGGAAGATGCGAAAAAATTGCTTCAAGAAGCACTTGCTCTTGATCCAGGATATATTGAAGCAGTTCAAACGCTGCTTGCGATCTATTTAAATGAAGAGCTGTTTGATGAAATTCTGGATGTGATTAAAGAGGTTAAAAGTTTTGGGGAAGAAGATCCAAAATGGAATTGGTATGCTGCTTCTGCTTCTGTCGGACGAGAAGAATATGATGAAGCCGCTGAGTATTTCAAACTTGCTCTGCCTGATTTTGATGAGGAACGTGACTTTTTATATGAATATGCTTCGTTCCTTTTAGAAGAAGGCAGACAAAAAGAAGCCTTGCCGTTATTACGAAAAGTTCTTCAGAAAGATGGCACGAATGAAGAAATTGAAGAAACGATTTTAAGAATTGAAGACGAAATTTCCTTATAGTTTGCAGGAATGAAGAACTGGTTTGTTGAATAATTCATGTATAGCAATTTAATTTACGATAGAGGAGGGAATAACATGCAGACCCCTGTTTCTGTCAATGAAAAGAAGGAATTTATCCGGTGGTTCTTAAACCATTATCAGTTAAAGCGAAGAGAGTGTGTTTGGATATTAAATTATTTAATGAGTCACGACTCTTTGATGGAAAAGGTTCATTTTGTAGAGCAAGCAGAATTTTGCCCAAGGGGAATTATTATGTCAACACACTGTGTGGATGAAGTTCCCTTTAGATTTTATAAAGAAAATATCATGACGACAGATGCAGAAAAATCATTTCATGATATTCGTTTGAATAAACAGCAAGATTTGTTTATTCAATTGAATTTCCGATCTGCATATCGTTCGCCGGAATATGCCGCTGTACTTGAAACAAATCCTCATATTCCTAAAGATCTTTATGAAAATGAAAAAGATAAAGATCTTGCTGAGAAAGTGCTAGAGCATTCTATTGCTACTTTCCAAAAAGAACGGCTGATGAAAGAAATCGATGAAGCGCTTGACCGTCATGATCAAGAAACATTTAATAAGTTAGCAAAAGAATTAAGCCTATTATCATAAACCAAGCCAATAAGCCTTGCCCTATACAGGCAGGGCTTATGTGATGAAAGAGGGGAACTAGATGAAGTTTCAGGCGGAGGACGCGGATCTCTTTTTACAATCTAAAGATTACATTGATACCGCTATCATTCCATTAGTTGGGATAGATGCAAGCCATATCAAACAAACCGTGTCTTTAGGTGAGTTTACAATGCTTGTGGCAGAGGATCTTGAAAGGCAACTGAAAGGCAGAGTGTTTCTTTTTCCTCCACATACATATTTAGAAGTAAATCATCGTAAGCAAGAAGACATACTTGCAGTAAAACAATCATTGCAAGAACATTTTCAGCATGTTGTGTTTATCACATCTGATAACAAATGGAAAGAACAGCTAGAAGTGAGCGAATCGGCATTTATATTGCAGTCTGTTCCGCTTGAGCATTTAAAGGTCAATTTAAAGCAAAAAGTCATTCAAGACAGTGTAGAACAAATTTTGAACTTTTTGTTACAAAAATGGAACCCTTCATAAAAACCCTTACATTTGCATTGTACATAGCTTTTTAGGCTGTTGACCTTGTGAATAGATTGATATATTATGAGGGTGTCCTAGTTTTATGAAATTTTTTCTAATTCAGTTATAAAGTAGCTGACGACCTGAGGGGGGGAGAAAAAAATGAGCGAGAAGAGACATGGAGTGTCCAGGCGTCAATTTTTGAATTACACGTTGACCGGCGTGGGGGGATTTATGGCCGCTGGAATGCTCATGCCTATGGTTCGCTTTGCGCTTGACCCTGTGCTAAAAGGAACAGAGGATCAGGATATGGTTCAAGTTGTCAGTGTAGATGAACTGACAAAAGAACCGAAGCGCTTTGACTTTAAAATTGATCAAGTAGATGCATGGTATGAGTCAAAGGAATCTAGGTCTGCATGGGTGTACAAAGAAGGGGATGAAATTGTCGCTTTATCGCCAATCTGTAAACATTTGGGATGTACAGTGAACTGGAACAGTGATCCGAAAAATCCAAACAAATTTTTCTGCCCATGCCATTATGGGCTGTACGACAAGGATGGTACAAACGTACCCGGAACTCCACCGCTTGCACCGCTTGATCATTATAAGCAGCAAGTGAAGGACGGATACCTCTATCTTGGAAAAGCTGTGCCGAAAGGGGAAGGGTAACGATGCTTAACAAGATTTACGATTGGGTAGATGAGCGGCTGGACATCACACCGATATGGAGAGACATTGCGGATCATGAAGTGCCTGAGCACGTCAATCCAGCACATCATTTCTCTGCTTTTGTGTATTGTTTTGGCGGTTTAACGTTTTTTGTGACGGTCATTCAAGTCCTTTCGGGCATGTTTTTAACGATGTATTATGTACCGGATATTAAAAACGCATGGGAATCTGTCTATTATTTGCAAAATGAAGTGGCATTCGGACAGATTGTAAGAGGGATGCACCACTGGGGTGCGAGTCTAGTCATTGTTATGATGTTTTTACATACGCTGAGGGTCTTTTTCCAAGGGGCGTATAAAAAGCCTAGAGAGCTAAACTGGATTGTCGGTGTGCTCATTTTCTTTGTGATGCTTGGACTTGGTTTTACAGGATATCTTTTACCGTGGGATATGAAGGCGCTATTTGCGACGAAGGTTGGTCTTCAAATTGCAGAGGCGACACCTTTCATTGGGAAAGAGATTAAAACGCTGCTTGCAGGTCATCCTGACATTGTAGGTGCACAAACGCTGACGAGATTTTTCGCTATCCATGTCTTTTTCTTGCCAGCGGCATTATTTGGGCTGATGGCTGCCCACTTTATTATGATTCGTAAGCAAGGAATTTCTGGACCGCTGTAAAATTTTGCGTTTGATGAATGTTCAATGAGGAGGGGATGACTTTGCATAGGGGAAAAGGGATGAAGTTTGTCGGAGATTCCAGAATACCGGCAGAAAGAAAACCTAACATACCTAAAGACTATTCCGAATATCCGGGAAAAACCGAAGCCTTTTGGCCGAACTTTCTTTTAAAGGAATGGCTTGTAGGTGCTGTTTTTTTAATTGGATTTCTTGTCCTAACTGTTGTTCATGCACCTCCGCTTGAGCGGATGGCTGATCCGACAGATACGGGCTATATTCCGCTGCCAGACTGGTATTTCCTATTTTTGTACCAGTTGTTAAAATATGAGTTTGCTGCAGGGAGCTATACGGTAGTTGGCGCAATGATTATGCCTGGAATTGCGTTTGGTGCTCTTTTACTCGCACCATTTCTTGATTCTGGTCCTGAACGCAGGCCATATCGAAGACCAATTGCAGTTGGGATGATGATTCTTGCAGTTGGTGCAGCAACCTATTTAACATGGGAGTCTGTTGCTACTCATGACTGGGAAGCAGCTGCGAAGCAAGGTGAAATCAAGAAAGAAGCAGAGATTGATACCTCAGCTGAAGAGTATAAAATCTATCAAGAGCAGACATGTATCTCCTGTCACGGAGATAATATGCAAGGCGGGGCAGCTGGACCGTCACTTGTTGACAATGGTTTAGCACCAGAGGAAATTGCGAAAATCGCTGTAGAAGGAAAAGGCAACATGCCTAAGGGCATTTTTAAAGGCAGCGATGAAGAACTTGAAAAGCTCTCGAAATATTTATCTGAGGTCAAATCTAAATAATTCAGTTGTTTAAATGCAAGTACAAGGATATACTCAAAAGGAGAAAAAAGCTGGCGCTGTCAGCTTTTTTCTGATTTTAACAGATCGTGAGTGAAGAGAAATATGAGATGGATTCAATATCTGCTAGCCACACGCTACATGCTTTTGCTCGTGCTCATTGTCAACTTTCTTGGTACTGTGTACGGCTACTACTGGTATATCCCGCAGCTCGTTGAGACGCCGGCTGTCTTTTTACCTTTTGTACCGGACAGTCCGACGGCAAGCTTTTTCTTTTTATTTGTATTACTAGCCTTTCTAATGAAACGCCATGCTCCTTATTTTGAAGCACTGGCCCTTGTCACTTTGATTAAATATGGATTATGGGCTGTAGGGATGAATCTTTTCGTGCTCGTTTCTGTTGATGATTTTCCGTGGGAAGGATATATGCTAATTGGTTCGCACTTTGCGATGGCGGTACAGGCTGTGTTATTTGCGCCGTATTATCGTTTTCACATGCGTCATTTGGTTGTAGCAGGCATATGGATTTTACATAATGATGTGATTGATTATGTATTTGGAATGATGCCGCGTTATTCTATGCTTTCTGCCTATTCAAATGAGATCGGCTACGTGACGTTTTGGTTAAGTATGGCCGTTCTTCTTGTTTCGTATTATCTTGTCCTCTCGAAAAAATCGGTCAAGCTTGAACTCCCTTAACAATGTTGGTCTAACCTTGTCCTTTTCTTCATACGCTGTATGGAGAAAGGCTAGGAGGGACTTGCATGAAACGAAAGTCAATCGCGATGATTCTATTATTATTTCTTGTCTTGCATCCAGCTGCTGCAAAAGGTGAGGAAACAACAGCTGCTAAAGCGCTGCAAGAATTAACGGAACTATCAGATTCAATCTTTCAATTAACGAGACAAGCTAAATATGATGAGGCATTACAAGTTGCATTGTATGCTGAAAAGACATTTAAAGCTGAGAATTGGCGCGGAACTTTGACGAATACGCAGGTTCGGCAAATTACACTTGGCTATCAAGATATCATTAAAGGACTCCCGCAGGAAGACTTAAATGAGCGCGAAAAACTTCGGTATGCCTCTCAGTTTAGAATGCTTCTCGATGCGATACAATCAAATTCAGAACCTCTTTGGGGATCTCTCGAGAAGCCGATTATGGGGTCTTTTCCGACATTAAAGAAAGAAGTAAAAGATCCAGAATCGACGACGTTTTATGAAACTTGGAATGAGCTGGTTTCATTGTATGATATGATTTATCCGAGTTTAACCATTGATATCTCGCCTGAAAAGCTGCAAACGATTAAGCAGCACATGGAAGTAATTGAACAAGGTGAATTTTTAAAAGCATCGAGTGGGACAAAGCTTGAGCGTCTCACGAAACTTGAAGAAGATTTATCAAGTGTGTTTGCGAACGTTGATCAAGATGAAGCAGATCCATCGCTTTTATGGGTCATTTTAACAACAGGAAGTATGATTTTACTCACTTTAACGTATGTTGGGTTTAGGAAATACCGTGCTGAAAAAGAAAAAAAGCAAAAGCGACAAGCCGATTATCCAAAGTCATAAAAAAAGAAGCACCGTTATCGGGCTTCTTTTTTAGTGGGGATTGAGCGGCTTTTTATGTTCATCTAATGTGAAGCCTTCACCAAGTACGTCATGCACGTCACTCACTGATACAAAGGCATGAGGATCGACGGAAGTTACGACACTCTTAAGGTGGACAAGCTCATTTTTTGGAACGACGCAGTAAAGAACGTTGCGTTCCTGTTTCGTATAGGAGCCGACACCCTTTAAAATGGTCACTCCGCGCTCCATTTCCTCTGTGATTTTCTTTTGAATGATGTCATCCTTTTCAGAAATAATCATCGCTCCTTTGGCAGCGTAAGCGCCTTCTTGCATGAAGTCGATGACTTTTGCAGCAACAAATACGGCAACAAGTGTATACATGGCTTCTTTGTAATTTAAATAGGTGAGAGAGATGGTAATGACGCACGCGTCGAAGATAAACATCGTTCTTCCCATTGCGACTTGATAATGTTTGTTGATCAGTCTTGCAATAATGTCCACGCCGCCTGTTGTCCCGCCGAATTTAAAGATGATTCCGAGGCCTGTTCCGATAAACACACCTGCAAAGAGTGCGGCTAAGGCTAAATCGTGCTGAAGAGGCATATGTATTTGAAAGCGCTGGAAGATGGCTAGAAAGACAGAAAGACTGACGGTTCCGACAATTGTATATGTAAACATGGTTCTGCCAAGCATTTTCCAGCCGATAAAAAAGATCGGAATGTTTAACACAAGGTTTGAAATAGATGGGTCAATGTGAAATAGAAAATATAAAAGCAGTGTGATACCTGTAAATCCGCCTTCCGCCAAGTTGTTCTGCATATTAAAATGAACAAGGCCGAAAGAAAAAATCGCAGATCCTATTAAAATAAACACGATATTTTTAAGACGAATTTCTTTTAGCAAAAGATCACTCCTTTTTTTGCTTAGACAGCGATAATATTATATGGTATGGAAGAGAAACAAGCAAACTGAGTTTTAAACATTTGTCAAATATTTATGATTTCGCTAACATGTAAGAGATGGATAGGAGGATGAGCTTCATGACGAATGAAAAAACGCTGCGTCACGTGCAGCAAGAAGTAGATGATTACATAGGACAATTTAAAGAAGGCTATTTCAGCCCGCTTGCCATGATGGCCCGTCTGACAGAAGAATTAGGTGAGCTGGCAAGAGAGGTTAACCATTACTATGGAGAAAAGCCGAAAAAAACAACTGAAACAGAAAAAAGCATGGAAGAAGAAATTGGCGATGTGCTGTTTGTGTTAACATGCCTTGCCAATTCACTCAATATATCACTTGAAGAAGCCCATGATCGTGTGATGCATAAATTCAATACAAGAGACAAAGACCGCTGGACGAAAAAAGAAGGGAAGTAGAGAAGATGACGAATCAAACCATCAAAGTCGTAATCGCTGGAGCAAGAGGAAGAATGGGGATAGAGGCTGTCAAGCTGGCAGAAGAAACAAGCCATTTTGAACTGGTAGCAGCACTTGATCACACACATGAGGGGAAAAAGCTATCTGATGTGCTTCATACAACATCTGATGCGCCCATTTATACGGATATTGACGTGTGTCTTTCAGAAACAGCACCGGATGTATTAATTGATTTGACGACCCCAGAAATCGGGAAAGTACATACAAAAAAAGCCCTTGAACATGGCGTACGTCCAGTCGTAGGCACAACAGGTTTTTCAGAAGACGACCTAAAAGAACTTCAGCAATTAACAGAAGAAAAAGGGATAGGCTGTATTATTGCGCCTAACTTTGCTGTTGGTGCTGTTTTAATGATGAAGTTTGCCAAAATGGCAGCGAATTATTTTCCTGATGTTGAAATCATTGAGCTTCATCATGATAAAAAATTGGACGCTCCGAGCGGTACAGGATTAAAAACGGCTGAAATGATTGCTGAAGTAAGAGAAAGCAAAAAGCAGGGGCACCCTGAAGAAAAAGAACTAATCGAAGGTGCACGAGGAGCAGATTATGATGGCATCCGCCTTCACAGCGTAAGACTTCCAGGCATGATTGCACATCAAGAAGTGCTGTTTGGAATGGACGGACAGACGCTCACGATCCGTCATGATTCTTATAACCGTGCATCCTTTATGTCAGGTGTGAAGCTTTCTGTTGAACAGGTGATGCACATTGATCAACTCGTCTATGGCTTAGAAAATATTATCGACTAATAAGGAGTGGACCCCTGATGAACATTGCTTTAATCGCTCACGATAAGAAAAAAAGTGACATGATTCAATTCGCCATTGCGTATCGAGATCTTTTGGCCGATCATACACTTTATGCAACAGGAACAACAGGTTTAAGAGTGAAAGAAGCGACTGGGCTTCCCGTTCATCGTTTCCAATCAGGACCACTTGGAGGGGATCAACAGATTGGTGCCATGATTGCTGATAATGCAATGGATCTTGTGCTCTTTTTTAGAGACCCTCTCACTGCACAACCGCATGAACCGGATGTATCTGCACTCATCCGGCTTTGCGATGTGTATGCCATTCCATTAGCGACCAATATGGGGACTGCCGAAATTTTAGTCAGGAATTTAAATAAAGGTACGTTTGATTTTCGAGATGTAGCAAAAAACGGAGGAACACATGAAACCACTTGATATCCTTGCATTCGGTGCCCATAGCGATGATGTAGAGATCGGTATGGGTGGAACGATTGCAAAATACGTAAAAAAAGGGGCACGTGTTGGGATTTGTGACTTGACCCAGGCTGAATTATCTTCAAACGGAACGGTTGAAAGCCGAAAAGAAGAGGCCAGAGCAGCCGCTGCCATTTTAGGCGTCACGACTCGAATCCAGCTCACGCTGCCAGATAGAGGACTTTATCTGAATGACAAAGCGATGAAAGAAATTGCAGGTGTCATCCGAACATATAAACCAAAACTTATTTTTGCCCCGCACCACCAAGATCGACATCCTGATCATGGTCATGCGGGTTCACTTGTAGAAGAGGCCGCTTTTTCTGCAGGTATACATAAATTTGAAGATTCATACAAGCAGCAAGCGCATAAAATAAGCCAGATGTATTATTACATGATTAATGGCCACCATCGTCCAGATTTTGTGATCGATATTTCAGACGAGATGAACCAAAAAATTGATAGCTTACATGCGTATAAAAGCCAATTTGTCAAAACAGAGAGTTCAGTGGAGACACCGCTTGTAAATGGTTATATTGATTTTGTCAAAATGAGAGAGTCGATGTATGGAAGGGAAGTCAATAAACCTTTTGCAGAAGGGTTTCTGACAAAGAAGCCACTTTTGATGGACGATGACTTACTTGGGGGGTAATTATGAAAAAATTGAAGATCGGAATCACTTGTTATCCGAGTGTTGGCGGTTCGGGCATTATTGCCACAGAGCTTGGAAAACGTTTAGCTGAAAAAGGGCACGATGTTCATTTCATTACCTCGAGTATTCCGTTTAGACTCAATAAAGTGTATCCGAATATTTATTTTCATGAGGTGGATGTCAATCAATATGCTGTGTTTCAATATCCGCCTTATGACCTTGCACTGGC
Source organism: Bacillus sp. AK25 (assembly GCF_048270685.1). Lineage (NCBI taxonomy): Bacteria > Bacillati > Bacillota > Bacilli > Caryophanales > Bacillaceae > Bacillus > Bacillus sp. AK25. The sequence goes on along the minus strand of NZ_JBLUWC010000001.1, from coordinate 1,988,057 downwards.
AAGTAAACTCGCAGAAGTGGCAAAACGAGAGAAGCTTGATATTATTCATGCGCATTATGCGGTCCCTCACGCCGTCTGTGCGTTCTTAGCTAAGCAAATGACTGGACAGTCTGTCAAAGTCGTCACCACGCTTCACGGGACGGATATTACGGTTTTAGGCTATGACCCATCTTTAAAGGAAGTCATCCGGTTTGCGATCGAATCATCTGACCGCGTAACGGCTGTATCACATTCATTGGCTGCGCAGACATATGATCTGATTAAACCGAATAAAAAAATTGATACGATCCATAATTTCGTCGATGAGCGCGTATATTTGCGTGAAGATCACGAAGTGCTGAAGACGCATTATGGTCTTCTGCAGGATGAGAAGGTCGTCATTCATGTATCAAATTTCCGTAAAGTGAAGCGGGTGCATGACGTGATCCATGTGTTTAAACAGATTTCTGAACAGGTGAATGCAAAACTGCTACTGATTGGGGACGGCCCTGAAAAATCGGTTGTTTGCGAGCTTGTGAAAAAGCTTGGATTAACGGACCGCGTGTTATTTTTAGGCAAGCAAGAGAAAGTGGAGGAGCTCTATTCGATTAGTGATTTGAAGCTGCTGCTTTCTGAGAAAGAGAGTTTTGGTCTTGTACTACTTGAAGCAATGGCATGCGGAGTACCTTGTATAGGAACAGACGTTGGAGGAATTCCAGAGGTGATTGCACATGGAGAGACAGGATTCCTTGTTCCGCTTGGTGATGTAGATGGAGCAGCAAAACATGCCATCACTATTCTGAAAGACAATGCGCTCCATCAGCAAATATCGATGGCAGCCAAGTCTAGTGTTGAAGCCAATTTCTCTTCTGACAAAATTGTGAGAGAGTATGAAGAGCTTTACTTAGAATTGATCGAAGGTGATGTTGAAGATGAATGAACCATTCACACATGCGATCCCTATTTTATATACGCTGCACGAACATGGGTATCAAGCTTATTTTGTCGGCGGTGCGGTGAGAGATGTCCTTTTAGGCAGGGAAATTGGGGATATCGATATTGCGACAGATGCCACACCTGATGTGGTGGAGTCTTTATTTGATAAAACAGTAGATGTCGGCAAAGAGCATGGCACTGTTATTGTGTTACTTGACGGGGTCAGCTATGAGGTCACTACGTTTCGGACTGAATCAGAATATGAAGACTTTCGCCGGCCTAAAGAAGTGGCGTTTATTTCATCACTAAAAGAAGATCTTTTAAGAAGAGATTTAACGATCAATGCAGTGGCCATGGATATTCATGGTGACATCATTGACCATGTAGGCGGCAAGCGGGATATTAAGCGAAGACGAATTCAAACGGTTGGAGATCCTGCATGCCGCTTTCAAGAAGATGCGCTTCGGATGATGAGAGCGGTGCGGTTTTTAAGCCAGCTCGGGTTTGAGCTTTCTAAAGAGACGGAAGAAGCAATGAAAAAAGATAAACATCTGCTTGCTAATATATCAGTTGAACGCAAAAAGATCGAAATGGAAAAACTTTTAAAAGGACGCTACTGTGAGCAAGCCATCAAGGTGCTCATCTCCACCAAATTGTATGAAGAATTGCCTGGCCTCAAAAAGGATCAGCTGAATGAAACGTTCCAAGCTTTCCCGTATTATTTATTGGATGGGTTAGATGAGGTGTGGGGAGCCTTTATCCATTTACTTGGTCTAGATGAGGCGGAGGCGGTGTCCTTTTTAAAAGAATGGAAGTTATCAACGAAACTTTTAAAAGAAGCCGTTGCCATTAGCAAATATGTTGATTGTGACTGGGATGCGGAAAAAATGTTTGAAGCTGGTGAACATGTCCTGCTTTCTAGTATGAAAATCACGCAGCTCAAACATGAGCGCCGCATTTTCTTTGATGAGCTGGAGGCGGCGAAACGTTCATATGATGCTCTGCCGATTAAACAGCTTCAAGACCTTGCAGTGTCAGGAAAAGATTTGATGGCCTTTCGGCAAAAGCCAGCTGGTAAATGGATTGCAGAAGAGCTTGCTTCTGTAAAAAAAGCCGTTTTGCAAAACCAGCTTGAAAACCGAAAAGAAGCCATAGAGGAGTGGCTCATAGCGTGCGATCAGCGATTAGAAAACGATTAATTGAACTATTTACAGCATCTGAGCAAGATTTTGTCTCAAGCCAGCAAATATGTGATGAGCTGGGCTGCTCCCGAACGGCGGTATGGAAGCATATAGAGGATTTGCGAAAAGAGGGATATGAGGTCGAAGCGGTCAGAAGAAAAGGATACCGGCTGCTTCGTAAACCGGACAAAATTAGTGAAGACGAAATTCTGTTTGGTTTGGAAACAGAGCTGTTTGGCAGGCATATTTACTTTCAAGAAGAAGTCGCCTCAACTCAGCTCATTGCCCATGACCTCGTCAATAAAGGAGCCCCGCACGGCTCGCTTGTTGTCAGTGATCATCAGACAAACGGAAAAGGACGCCTTCAAAGAACGTGGCACTCACCAAATGGGACAGGCATATGGATGAGTTTGATTCTCCGGCCAGAAATACCGCTGCACAAAGCGCCGCAAATGACGCTTTTAGCATCTGTCGCGATCGCTGAAGCCATAGCGCAGCAAACGGGTCTCAGTCCATCGATCAAATGGCCAAACGATATTTTGCTAAACGGAAAAAAGGTCGTTGGTATTTTGACTGAATTAAAAGCAGAAGCTGACCAAGTTCACGCAGTCATTATTGGCCCAGGCATTAACGTGAATCAGACGGCAAATGATTTTCCTGAAGAATTAAAGGATGTTGCGACGAGTTTGCGAATGGAGCTTGGTCAAAAGGTAGACAGAGCGGCACTGATTCAAACCATCATGTCCACCTTTGAAAAAAGGTATGATGAATATATGACATATGGTTTTGCTCCGATCAAACAATTATGGGAATCGTATGCGATGACCATTGGAAAACGTATCATCGCACGCACCGTCAATGGACAATATGCTGGAACGGCGCTTGGGATTAACGATGAAGGCGTTCTCTTACTCGAAACGGAGGGCGGAATCCAAAACATCTACTCCGCTGACATTGAGATCAAGTCAACTTAAGTGGAACACCCGGCACATTTTTGATATACTTCGTGTGGGCAGTATCTGAAAAAGAACTGTACCTGTTAGGAAGAAAAATTCGATAAATTTCTGCCTTGATCCTAAGGGACTTGGACAGAGGGATGATTCGTCTGCACATGAGAGATAAAAACGTGTGAGATCAGACAAGCCATCTCCTCTCCAGAATGAGGAGGAACAAATGAAGACAAAGTTAGATTTTTTCAAAATGAAAGAACAAAACGAACCTATTGTGATGCTGACAGCATACGACTATCCAGCTGCAAAGCAAGCGGAAAAAGCGGAAGTCGACATGATCTTAGTTGGTGACTCACTTGGGATGGTTGTCCTTGGACTTGATTCCACAGTGCAAGTGACGATGGATGATATGATTCATCACACAAAAGCAGTCAAAAGAGGCGCAAAAGACACATTTGTTGTGACGGATATGCCATTTATGTCTTATCATTATTCATTAGAAGAAACGATGAAAAATGCAGCACGCATTATGCAAGAAAGCGGTGCTGATGCCTTAAAGCTTGAAGGTGGAGACGGAGTATTTGAATCCATCCAAGCACTTACAAGAGGCGGTATTCCTGTTGTAAGCCATTTAGGGCTCACCCCTCAATCAGTCGGTGTCCTTGGCGGCTATAAAGTGCAAGGAAAAGACAAAGAGAGTGCACAGAAGTTGATTGAAGATAGTCTGAAATGTGAGGAAGCAGGTGCCATCGCTCTTGTGTTAGAGTGTGTACCTGGTGAACTGACAAAACGGATTACTGACATGCTAAAGATTCCTGTGATCGGAATTGGGGCAGGGGCTGAAGCAGATGGACAAGTTCTTGTTTACCATGATGTGGTAGGGTACGGTGTGTCTAGAACACCTAAATTTGTGAAACAATACGCGCAAATCGATGCTGTATTAGAAGAAGCGCTCATACAATATACAAAAGAAGTAAAAGCACGCACATTCCCAGAGGATGTTCATACCTTTCATATGAAAGAAGAAGTCCTTGATGGTTTATATGGGGGGATCAAGGAATGAAGGTTGTCTCCCATATTCATGAACTAAAAGACATGATCAAGCAGCATCAAAAGAAGCAGCATTCCATTGGATTTGTCCCTACAATGGGTTTCCTTCATGAAGGACATCTTACGCTTGCAAAAGAAGCAAGAGATCAAAATGACATCGTAGTGATGAGCATCTTTGTCAATCCATTGCAATTTGGACCGAATGAAGACTTTGAATCCTATCCAAGAGATATGGAAAGAGACCAGCGTCTTGCCAAAGAAACTGGAGTAGATATATTATTTACACCTGATGTGAAGGAAATGTACAAAGATGAGCCATCGATTACGATGACTGTTCAAAAGCGTACAGACGTCTTATGCGGGAAGAAACGCCCAGGACACTTCGACGGCGTTGTCACGGTGCTGACAAAGCTGTTTCACCTTGTCGCACCAACCAATGTATACTTTGGTCTAAAGGATGCACAGCAAGTCGCTGTTATCGATGCGATGATCAAGGATTTCTTTTTTGATCTTCACCTTGTGTCTGTTCCTACTGTTCGAGAAGAAGACGGTTTAGCGAAAAGTTCAAGAAACGTGTATTTGTCTGAAACAGAAAGGCAAGAAGCACCTGCTTTATACCGGGCATTAAAAAAAGGACAGACAGCTGTAGAAAAGGGTGAACATGATGTAAATCGTATTTATCAATTAGTGGAAGAGGAGATTCTTCAAACGAGTGGGGAAATCGATTATATTGACATTTACTCCTATCCAGAGCTTGAACCCCTTCAGCACTTAACGGGGCAAGTGATCATTGCCATTGCTGTGAAGTTCTCCCGGGCAAGATTGATTGATAATGTGATTTTCCATGTTCCTGAAAGCGGTGAAAAACATGTATAGAACTTTTATGACCTCGAAACTTCATAAAGCGACAGTGACTGAAGCAAACTTACACTATGTAGGTAGTATTACCATCGACGAAGATTTGCTTGATGCGGCAGGCATGATGGCAAATGAGAAAGTGCAAATTGTCAATAATCACAATGGTGCTAGACTTGAAACATATATTATCCCTGGAGAAAGAAAGAGCGGTGTCATTTGTTTAAATGGTGCGGCAGCAAGATTGGTTCAGCCAGGAGATGAAGTCATTATTATCGCTTATGGGATGTTGTCAGAGGAAGAAGCGAAATCGCACACACCTAAAGTGGTCGTGTTAAATAAACAAAATCAAATTGAACAAATGATTGGGCAAGAGCCTGCGAGAACGATTTTATAACGCACGCTCACATGGAAACAGAACAGTTTCATCATAAGGAAGCTGTTCTGTTTCAGCTATATTGCCCAGAGTGTGTTTCACTATGAGTGGAACGAGGAATTGAGGTGTCCATTTTATGACCGATCAAAGGTTTGTTGTCGTTGATATTGAAACCACCGGGAATTCACCAAAAAAAGGTGATAAAATCATTCAAATTGCTGCGGTGGTCATTGAAAATGGACAAATTGTCGAACGGTATTCAAAATATGTGAACCCAGGGAAAACGATTCCTGGATTTATTGAACAGCTGACAGGTATTAAACAGCACATGGTTGATGACGCGGTGTTTTTTGAGGACATTGCCCAAGAGGTGTATGATCTCATACAGGGCGCTTATTTTGTTGCGCACAATGTTCATTTTGATTTGAACTTTTTAAACGATGAACTAAAAGCATGCGGGAAAAATGAGCTGGATGTGCTAGCGATTGATACGGTTGAAATTTCTAGAATTCTTTATCCTGAGCTTGAAGGTTATAAGTTAACTGAATTAAGCGAAGAGCTCATGCTTCCACATGACCACCCGCACAGAGCGGATAGTGATGCGGAAGTTACTGCCATGTTATTTTTAACCTTATTACATCAATTAAGGAATACACCGCCAAATGTGTTAAAACAGCTGCGCAGATTATCCTCTTATCTTCTAAGTGATATAGGACTTTTAATTAAGCAGCTTGAAACCAATCACACGAGTCAGGATGATTCGCTTGTAGAAGTAGGATCTTTTGCTGTGAAAGATGTGACCAATCCTATCACTGAATCGACATATGCAGTAGGCGTTGACGACGAGCAGCTGTTTGAGGAGATAAAAGAGAAACTCCCTCAAACATTAGAAGGCTATGAAGTAAGAGAAGGCCAGCTCACGATGATGAACAAAGTAAGAGATGCGTTCCATGAAAGAGCTTATGCGTTAATTGAAGCGGCGCCAGGAATCGGGAAAACACTCGCTTATCTTATACCAGCTGCTTTAGAAGCAAAGAAATCAGGAAAACCTGTCATTATCAGTACATATTCTATTTTACTGCAGCAGCAACTGCTTCAGCGCGATGTTCCGTTGCTCAAGCAGTTGCTCCCATTTGAGCCAGCCGCCTGTGTGTTTAAAGGGCGGGCACATTATATTTGTTTAGATAAGTTTGAGCATGTCCTGCATGAGGAAGATGATAACTATGATGTTGTCTTAACAAAAGCGCAAATTTTAATGTGGCTTCTGGTCACTGAAACAGGTGATTTGTCTGAACTGAATTTACCGTCAGGAGCTGCAAATATAAAAGACCGTATCTCTTGTGTGCACATGCCATTTACATCGAAAAAACGCCGTTTTAAAGAACATTGTTTTTATGAACGGGCTAAACGAAAGGCTCAAACCGCTGATTTAATTTTGACGAATCACCGTCTGCTTTTATCCCAAACGGAAGGAGCTTCTATCTTTCAGGATGCAGACGTCTATGTGATTGATGAGGCCCACCAATTTGAAAAAACAGCCAATGAAACGCTAGGTGACAGTGCGTCTTATATCCAGCTTCATGCGAAATTAACGCAGCTTGGCTCTTTGCATGGCGGGCTGCTTAAGAAATTGAAAAAGAGATTTCATGGGGCAGGTTTATCAACTGACACCTTTATTGAAATGGACGAGTATCTTCAGCAGCTTCAGATGGAAAGTGACGCATTTTTTAGTACCGTACATTCTTTTGTCAAAAGGACAAAACCAAAAGCGGACATCAATCGTCTCATTCATAGAGTCCGTCATCATTCAAAACATGCTCAGTGGGTCCGAATTAAAGAATCAGCGAGTAAGCTTTGTTCATTATTGATTGCTTGTGAGAAACTGTATGAGCAGCAAAAAAATGAGCTGCTTCACAAAAGTGATCAGTTCATAGATCAGTTTGCATTTGAAGCAGAAGAATACGATCAAGTGATGTCGTTTATGCAGACATTCTGCAGTACGCTGTACCGGTTTATCTTTGAACCAAACAATGATGAAACCGTTTGGATTGAGATTGATGCAAAGGGTGCCAAGAATGCTGTCTTTATGCACGCGCAGCCGCTAGATACAGGGGAGCTGCTAGCTGATCGGTTCTTCATGAACAAAAAAAGCGTTGTCCTCACATCAGGGACGCTTACCATCAATCAACGCTTTGATTATTGCTTGGAACGTTTTGGCCTGCAAGATTTTTACCCACACCTTGTCCAAATTGATTCACCTTTTGAACTTGAAAAACAGCTTAAGGTCGTTGTACCGGCTGACATGCCGCCGATCACAAACCGTGATGAACGCGATTATGTGAAGCAAGCTGCAACATATATTAAGATCATGGAAAAGCAGGATCAAGCGAAAATATTGGTGTTATTTAATTCACATGAGATGTTAAAAGCAGTGTATGAAGAGCTGAAATCAGAAGGTATGCAATCGGCCTTGTTTGCTCAAGGTTTGACAGGCGGGAGCCCTGTAAAATTGACAAAAATGTTCAAATTGGCGAAGCAAGCCATCTTGCTAGGAACAGGGACTTTCTGGGAAGGTGTGGATTTTCCTGGCTCAGAGCTAACGACCGTCATTATGGCAAGGCTTCCTTTCCGACCGCCTGATTCACCGCTCATTGAAGCAAAATGCGAAGCGGCAAAAAAACAGGGGAAGAATCCGTTTAAAGCCGTCGCTCTCCCGGAAGCTGTGTTAACTTTTAAGCAAGGAGCCGGCCGCTTGCTGCGCTCGGAAAAAGACATCGGAACATTGCTGATTTTAGACCGCCGAGTGAAAACCGCTTCGTATGGAAAACTATTTTTAGAATCACTTCATCATGCGCCAGTTCACGAGATGTCCAAAGAGTCGCTTGAGGCGTATATAGAAAAGCTTAACAACGAAAAGCCGCTGTCATAAGCGGCCTTTCACTGGTGTGGGTTTGGAGTTAATTTATCGTAACGGCTTTTTATGTTCCGTTGTAAAAATAGTATCGGTTCTCACATTGAAAAGTATGACTAACAATATTTACGTACCGAGGAGGAATTAGAAGTGGAAAGTAAAATAGAGGTACTTTCAACTGTTCAAATTAAGCATTCAGAAGACCTATACAAAATCGTCGATTTGCTGAACAGAACGCTTAAAAGGGAAGATCTTATGTTTGGATTAGCATTAGATCAAGAAGATCAAAATCAAGCGATATTTACCATATATCGCACATAGGGGAAGCTTGACATGAAAAAAATAGTTTGGATTATTTCATCCGTTGCTGCGCTCGTTTTACTCATTGGCATCATTAGCTTTTCGTGGATTTATCAAATGGCCATGGGTCAAAAAGAAGAAGGTCATGAGGCAGCGATTGAACGAGCAAAAAAGCAAGCATCATTAGCACAAGTAGAGCAAGTGGATACCTTTGTTGGGAAAGAAAAGCAATTTATTGTGGAAGGTAAAAACAAACAAAACGAAGCGATCTATGTGTGGGTACCTGCCAGCAAAAAAGAAAAAGTCATTGCTAAAAAAGCTAAAGAAGGCATTACTTCAAACCAAGCAGTACAAGCCGTTCAAAAGGAGAACACCATTTCTAAGCTAAAAAATGTTCAATTAGCACGAGAAGGTGACGTCCTCCTTTGGGAAGTAACGTACTTAAATGAGAACAACCAATATAGTTTCAGCTATGTTGATTTTACGACAGGACGAGTGGAAAAAAATTTAACACCGTAGTTTCTTCTGTCTTGCGTTGACCATGCTGATTTAGAACGGTTATAATAAAATGTATGAAAAAAGAATCACACCTATTTAACAAGGTGAGTTTCTTTCTGGCTTTGGAGGGAAATATGTTGAAAACAACTATTAATCAAGTGTTTAAACACGTCGATGAAGAAGTAATAATCGGCGCATGGATTGCCAATAAACGTTCAAGCGGGAAAATTGCATTCTTGCAGCTTCGCGACGGGACAGGCTTTATTCAAGGAGTCGTTGTAAAAGCAGAGGTGGAAGAGGAAGTCTTTAAGCTTGCGAAATCAGTGACACAAGAGACATCGGTCTATGTCACAGGACAAGTAACAAAAGATGAGCGTTCACCACTTGGTTTTGAATTACAAGTGAAATCCATTGAAGTGATTCACGAAGCAACAGATTACCCAATTACACCAAAAGAACATGGAACAGAATTCTTAATGGATCACCGTCATTTATGGCTGCGTTCTAAAAAACAGCATGCCATTATGAAAATCCGTAATGAAATTATTCGTGCTACATATGAGTTTTTCCATCAAGAAGGTTTCGTGAAAGTGGATCCGCCAATCTTAACAGGAAGTGCTCCAGAAGGAACAACAGAGCTGTTTGCTACTAAATATTTTGATGAAGATGCATACCTTTCTCAAAGTGGACAGCTTTACATGGAAGCTGCTGCAATGGCACTCGGAAAAGTATTCTCATTTGGTCCAACATTTAGAGCAGAAAAATCGAAAACAAAACGTCATTTAATCGAGTTCTGGATGATCGAGCCTGAGATGGCATTTGTTGAATTTAATGAGAACCTTGAGTACCAAGAAAATTATGTGTCTCACGTTGTTCAAAGTGTACTTGAAAACTGTAAAGTAGAACTGCACACACTTGGCCGTGATACAGCAAAATTAGAAAACATCAAAGCACCATTCCCGCGCATCACATATGATGAAGCGATTAAATTCTTGCAGGATAAAGGATTTGATGACATCGAATGGGGAGATGACTTCGGTGCGCCGCATGAAACAGCGATCGCCGAAAGCTATGATAAACCAGTCTTTATCACTCATTACCCAACCTCATTAAAACCATTTTATATGCAGCCTGCACCAGACCGTGATGATGTCGTCCTTTGTGCAGATTTAATTGCGCCAGAAGGCTATGGCGAGATTATCGGCGGTTCTGAACGTGTTCATGATTTAGATCTGCTTGAAGCAAGACTAAAAGAACATGGATTAGATCAAGAAACGTACAAATGGTACACAGAATTAAGACAGTATGGTTCTGTACCACATTCAGGTTTTGGTCTTGGACTTGAGCGAACAGTTGCTTGGATTAGCGGAGCGCCGCATGTGCGTGAAACAATTCCATTCCCAAGATTATTAAACCGTTTATATCCTTAAGACGTGAAAGCCTCCAACATATGGAGGCTTTTTCAAACGTCTTAAGGGCAGCACGTATGAGAAAACGTGATATACTGAAAGTGAAGAGGTGTATCCGATGAAAAGGCAGCAATTTATAGATATGCAGAAAATGGGTTCGACCAGTTTGCCTAATTTGCTGATTGCCCATTATGAGCAATTAGGACTGAATGAATCGCAAATGATGGTCATGTTAAAGATTAAAATGAATGAAGAACAAGGCGTCTTTTTTCAGACATTTGAAGAGCTTTCACATGGTATGACCATTTCGGCCGAAGAATGTGCTTATATGGTGCAGTATTTGATTCAAAAAGGGTTTATTTCGATCCAGCCGTTTGAAGACAGGTCTGGTATTCAGCATGACCGGTACTCGGTAGAACCCTTATGGGGTGTGCTGTATGACTTTTTAGAAGCAAAACAGGCGAAAGACCTGCAAAAGAATCATGTGCAGGCTGAAAAGTCTTTATATGCGCTATTTGAAGATGAGTTTGGCAGACCACTTTCTCCTCTTGAAGGGGAAACACTCTCGATCTGGATGGACCAAGACCATCATGATGCTGAGATGATTCGTCTTGCTCTAAGAGAAGCCGTTTTATCCGGAAAATTAAATTTTCGCTATATCGATCGAATATTGTTTGAGTGGAAAAAGAAAGGGCTGAAAACAGCGGAAGAAGCGAAAGAGCATAGCCAGCATTTCCGTTCGCAGCAAAAAGCCCCACCTTCAAAAGAAGAAACATCTTCATATAAACGACAAGTTCCTTTTTATAATTGGCTGGAACAATAACCAATAAAGGAGAAGGCATGTTATCAAAAAAACAAATCAATGAATGTTTAGATATTATAGGAGATATGTTTCCAGAGGCTGAGTGTGAGCTTGTTCATTCCAATCCATTTGAACTAGTGATTGCTGTCGCACTTTCAGCGCAATGTACAGATGTTCTAGTGAACAAAGTGACCAAACATCTATTTCAAAAATATAAAACACCAGAAGACTATTTAAGTGTGCCGCTTGAAGAGTTGCAGCAGGATATTCGTTCGATCGGTCTTTATCGTAATAAGGCAAAAAACATTCAAAAATTAAGCCAAATGCTGATTGAAGATTATGGCGGTGAAGTGCCAAGAGATCGAGATGAGCTAATCAAGCTCCCAGGGGTTGGACGGAAAACAGCAAATGTCGTTGTGTCTGTCGCTTTTGGAATTCCCGCCATTGCAGTAGATACACATGTCGAGCGTGTCAGCAAACGACTTGGGATTTGCCGCTGGAAGGATTCTGTTCTTGAGGTAGAGCAAACCTTAATGAAGAAGGTGCCAAAAGAGGATTGGTCCGTGACCCATCATCGTCTTATCTTTTTCGGCAGATATCACTGTAAGGCGCAGCGGCCACAGTGTGAATCTTGTCCACTTCTTGATATGTGCAGAGAAGGGCAGAAGAGGCTGAAAAAAGGGCTGGTGAAGCTGGCATGAGCGGAGCAGCTGTTTTCACCTCATATGTCCAAAAGCTAAAAGAGAAAAAGGTAGAGATCAGCGGCGAAAAAAAGGATATATTAAGAATCAATCCACTCGCATTTGATCTATCTTCAGAACCTTTACTAGATGAGCAACCTTGGCAGAAAACAGAAGAATTTGTTCCTTTGATGTTTGATCTGTGGAATGAATTAAAAGACAACATGCTTCCTCGCTTTCAAACGAGAAAATCTCGGTGTGAAGAGGATGATATGCTGCAAGGCATTGTCAGTATGATTGCAATGTTTTACTGGATCAAAGGAGAGAAGCTTCAAACCGTTGATTGGGAGGAAATTAAACAACAGACGTTTCCAGTAGCTCCCATTAACTGGACAGAACGATTAGAGTTTATTTTGCTTAAACCTACTCAATATCATTGCTTTATTCAATTGGACGAGTTATACACAGAGCTCAAAAAGCAGTATGGAAAATACGAAGCACTCAGAAAGTTAAAACAAAATCGTTAAAAAAGCACTTGCCACATAGGGCAAGTGCTTTTTTGTTATTCGTCTTCTTTGCGAGAAGTAGAATTTGACTGAGTATTTGAGCTTTGAGAATTGGCTTTCTCGTCGTCTTTCTTTTTATCTTTATTGGCATCGCTCTGTGAGTTGCTGTTTCCATTTGTACTGTCTGAGCCATCACCATTTTCGGTATTTCCGCCTTGATCTTTTTTATCATCAGGCTTCTGTTCATCAGTGCCACCTTGGTTTTGATTATCATCAGTTTGATCTGTCTGCTCATCATCAGGTTGCTGTGGCTCTTCTTCTTCTTTGTTCTCATCATCTGCTTTTTCTTCCTCTTCTTCGTCATCTTTAATGGTGAGGAAGGTAGAAGCCGCTTTACTTGTGACATCGTCTACAGTCGCTGTCACTTGGAATTTATAGGTGGATCCTGGCTTCACATCAGAGATGACGGCTTCTTTAGAAGAGCTGTTTTGAATGTCTTTATAGCCGCCATCATCGACCGCTTGCTTTACATTAAATGTTGCATCTGCATCGTCATCATAACCCCAAGTGAGTGTAATCGATTTTTTCTCTTCATCATACACCGCTTTTAAGTCAGATGGTTTGTCAGCTTCTTTCTTTTCATATGTGTCAGAAACTTTTGTTGGGACAGTTCCTTTGACGAAGTATTCCGTTGTCTTCTTATCACTTGGTGTGTTTGGTCCAGCTAACTTCGCTGGATCTGATCCTTTTTCAACCGTTGCTTCAACGACACTATCTGGTTTTTCAAATGAGCCGCTTCCATCATCAATTTGAGAAATTAATTTCTGGAAGACAACTTTGGCAACACGTTGTTCATAATCCGTAAGCCACATTTTGCCGTCCGCATCTTTTGAGTTGCCGATTCCAGTCCACACAGCTGCTGTGTATTGCGGCGTGTAACCGACAAACCATGAATCTTTCGCACCGCCAGAAGGGATGTTGTATTTATTAATATCATCTTGTGTAAAGTTGGTTGTACCTGTTTTACCAGCTACTTGAACATTCGGTACTTGTGCAAGTGTACCTGTTCCAGATTGTACAGCAGTTTTCAGCATATCTGTGATCATAAATGCAGTGTAATCACTCATGGCTGCTTTTGAGTCTGGCGTTAAGTCAAGCTTCGTCCCGTCATTAAATTCAACAGACGTTACAGCATGCGGTTCATTATAGTATCCGTTGTTACCGAATGCACTAAATGCACCAGCCATTTTAAGAGAAGAGACACCTTCGTCAAATCCGCCGATTGAGTAAGACTCAGGAATGTCAGAAGGTAAGTCCAAACCTAAGTTATTGGCGAATTGAACAGCATTATCTGTACCAGCTTCTTGGAAAGCTTTTAAAGCAGGGATGTTTCGTGATTGTGCCAAAGCACTTCTCATCGACATTTTCCCTAAGTGTCTTCTGTCAAAGTTGTTAATTGGTGTACCGTTAGAGTACGTATAAGGCGCATCATCAATTTGCTGATATGTTGACCATTTTTTGTTTTCAATTACAGGACCGTAATCTAAAATTGGTTTGATTGTAGATCCCGGCTGGCGTTTTGCATCAGTGGCATAGTTAAAGCCGCCGGCTGGTACATCACGACCACCGCCAATGGCACGAATTTCACCATTTTTTGTATCTAGCAGGGTGACTCCAGCTTGCATACCTTTCGTAAATCCGGCTGAATCCCCATTGATGATGTCATCCAGATGATCCTGTGCTTTTCGATCAAGAGAAGTATAGATTTTTAATCCATCTGTTGATACATCTACTTTGGCTTTTTTCTGTACTTCTTCCATGACTTCTTCAATATAAGCAGAGTACTTACTTGAGTTTTGACTCTTATATTTATCAGCTGAAACAACTGTTTTGCTGACAGGTGTTGCTTTTGCTTCCTCATAATCTTTTTCTGAAATATAGCCTTGTTTTTTCATTAGGCCTAAAACGATATTACGACGTTTTTCCGCTGCCTCTGGATGTTTCACTGGGTTATAGGCAGAAGGACTTTGCGGCATACCTGCAAGTGTGGCAGCCTGTGCAACAGTTAGTTTATTTAAATCTGTCACTCCGAAAAATTGTTCAGCCGCTTTCCCAACACCATAAGCATAAGGAGAGAAGAAAATACGGTTTAAATACATTTCTAAAATTTCATCTTTAGAGTATTTTTGCTCAAGCTGAATCGAGAGCCACACTTCCTGTACTTTACGTTTTAACGTCTTTTGATTGTTAAGCAGGGAGTTCTTCACAACCTGCTGTGTAATCGTACTTCCACCTTCTGCTCCAAAACCGTCCTCGACGTTTGCGACAAGAGCACCGCCAATACGGATAGGATCAATCCCGTGGTGTTTATAAAAACGTGCATCTTCAGTTGCAATAAACGCATCTTTTACCACGTCGGGTATATCTTTAATCGAGACATACGTTCTTTTTTCCGCCCCGACTTCTGCAAAGACTTTTTTGTCTTTATCGTAAAGTTTTGAAGAATACGGCGTTTTTAGCTTGCTATCATCAATAGAAGGAGCGCTTGATGCAAAAACGGCAAAAGTTGTGATTCCGGCTACTAAACAAAGAAGACCGATCACGAGTAAAGATAAAAATATTTTTTTAAATAGACCTGCTTTCTTTTTGCCTTTTTTGTTCTTTTGCTTCTTATTGTTTTCTTGACTTGCTTTACGTCGCTGTTCACGACTTGTAAATTGATCAGACATCACATCTCAACCTTTCGTGTTAAACCTTTTTCGAACGTAAATGTTGCTTGCTGTCATCCGAAAAATGAAGTGTCTCCACTACTTTAATATAATCAATTCTTGGCGAATATCCAAGTGTCATGAGGTGACCTGCTTCCATTAATTCATCTTTGCTAATGGATTTTCGGCCGTTTTGCTGCTGCCGCTCCCAAAAGAAGAAGAGGTCAGTAGCGGACAAATAATAAACGGAACCAAATGCGGATATAATAACAAAACAAATACCGCCTTGCTTTTCAACCTGTTTCATATGCTCAATTTGATGGTCGTGGAAATTTTTGAGTGGAAACGAGGTGGTGCTTTTGGTTTCCTTTGCTTCAAAATCGATATAACGCCCTTTGTATACCCCGTTGTAGTCTGTTGTGGAGGATTGTTTAAAATAGGCTTCTTTAATGACAGCAGCGCTTCTTTTTGGATAATCCACATTGACAATTTGAACAGGGGTAGGCTTTTTATGAATGACTGCGATCCCGTTGACCAAATAGTACTGGTTCGTTTCATTTAAGTCAGCTTCAAGCATCATCCCGCGGTTACTATAAGATGATTCGCCGCTGATTCTTTTTTTTGTCCCAATTTGTTGAATGGGCTGATACGATTTTCCGTTAGGATACCGAATCATCAAGTTTCAGCCTCCTTTTAATGCATTTTGTATTGGAGAGATCACCATGTTGTCACAACAAGAGCACATGATTACCCAGCATATTTTACATGAAACGAAAGCGAAAAATAAGGACAACCTGACAAGGACAAATGCGTACAAGCGCTTTTATGACCGTCATCCAGAGATGAAATGGTCTCTGCTTGCTTCTTTTGTCTCCAGAAATGCTGGATGGTCGATGACAGATTTAAAAGGCGAGCTCTTCCATCCGGGTTTAACGGATCAGCAAGGGCATCTGTTCTTTACAGCATATGAAAGAGCGAATTGGCTGATCTTTTCAGATGCTTACCCGCAGCTTCTCTTGTATGAATGGTCAAAAAGGTGCCGCAAACCTTTATTTCATCTGCTGCCCCATTTCGGTGTGTCTCGTTTTATGAGCGCTGAGTGGGAACGATTTTGGCAAAAGCGTGACACAGAGCGACTGCTGCATGCACTCATCATAAATGAACAATATACTATACAATCTCCTATTATACAAAATCCTCTACTGAAAAAGAATGTTTTTCACTCGATTCAATATCTTTTCAGCGAGTGGGCACATTTTCAAACCGTCGTTTTTCCGACAGTAGACGGGCATTTGTACGGGTTAACCATACGAAAGTTTTCCCAAGTAAAAGAGCGCATTACGTTAGGGAAAAAACTAGCAAAACTATTGTTTCGAGCCGATTTGTTTTCGGATTTTTATCATTTTTTGCATACCGTGCCACATACGGGATCTCGATTTGATTTTGAACCGTTTTTAGGGATTGCGCGAAGGTCAAGCCCTTTCCTCAGAACGGTGTATCCAGTCATGACGCATTCATTAGACGATCAAAGGGAAGATTGGTTTCAAAAGAAATTGAGTCCATCCTTGTTTGAAGCAGAGCGTTTACCAAAACAAATTGAGCTGACCGACTGGTATTTTCATAAAAAAAGGCAGCTTCGTTTTCTTTTCTCATTAGAACACTATTTTTTGCATAAATAAAAAGCAGGGGGTACCTGCTTTTTTTACGTGGATGGACGGTTAGGGCCGCCGAGCTTTTTATCAAGCTGATCTGTACTGTTTTCTTTCCCTTTTGTTTTTTGCTCTTTTGGTGCTTGCTGCTTTTTCATGACATCTACCTCCTTTGTCCTTAGAATTTACACAATCGGACGCGATCATACAAAGAAGGACAAGCACGTGTCGAAATGGAAGAAATTGCGCTTATGTTCACTTAGATTGGCGATTTAGTTCTAGTTTTGTCATGTATGAAGGAGGGAGCAAAAGAAAAGAGAATGTAACGAGAGATGATAAAGGAGGAATCTGATGATGAGCGAATTTGTATCAAAAGAATCCATTATGCAGTTGTTAGAGGAAATTGAGCGAAAGATTGATGCGGTGGAAGAAGAACTGTCTTTAGCTGTCAAAAAAACAAAAAACGCTGCCGTAGAGGAGCAAGAACAAATCATTGACCGTCTTGAATCTGAAGTGAAGGAATGTGAATTGAAAATTCATGCAGCAGAGTATAAGCTGGCGGCAAGACCCGCATATCACGCCGGATAGCTTTTCTATTTGAGCAATAAGTAAACGTTTGATAGGATGGTTCATAGAGGTGAACACTTTGGATAATCAAACATTACTTAAACATACACAAGAGTTGATCACATGGATCGAAGAAGCATACGAGCAGTACCTAAAGGGAAAGGCAGAAGAGGAATACCCAGTTTATGATTTTTACAACGATATTCAACCGGCCGTTGTCAAATTTGATCAGCAAATGGAAGAGTGGCTTACTGCTGCTACCTCATTTATTCATCAGGCCAAACCTAGATACTTACATCAAGAACAGCTTGAAGCCGTCCAAGAAAATGGAAAAGAGGTTGTGCTGCAATCTTATTTTGGCAAACAGCATGCACCTCGTGTGAAAAATTTAGTTGAATCAGTGATTTATACACTGAACCTTTTAATAGAAGAAATCAACAAACGCAGCTGATGAAACAGCCTGCGTTTTTCTTATGGCTGCTGTAGGCACATCTTCTGCTACCTGAACATAATATATCATTGACTTCAATATGTTTTCAGAGCGAGAGGAGCGAGATACGTGTTCCCTTATTCAAACCAGCCATCTTATGAAATGAATCAATTTCAGCAACGGCCTTTTCCGTATCCAGATATGCAGCAGCCTCCGCAGCCTCCAGAATATTTCATGCCCCCATATCAAGGTGAAATGAACCAGCCGCCGTCTGCAGGCTATCAGCCGCCTTTTGGATATCAGGAAAACTTCCAGCCTTATCAGCCGCAGCCTGAAGCAATGAATCAGCCGCAAATGCAGCCGCCGGGCATGATGCCTATGCAGCAGCCTATGAATCCTTATCCTTTGCCAAGGCCGCAAAAACAGCAATCATCTCAATTTAAAAGTGTGCTGTCACAATTTAAAAAAACGAATGGGCAATACGATTTTAATAAAATGTTTGATACTGCTGGACAAATGATGAGTACAATGAATCAAGTGGGCTCATTGGCGAAAGGATTTACTAGTATTTTTAAAGCATAGCAAAACCCAATAGATATACATCTATTGGGTTGTTTGTTTTGGCGCAGTCACACGAAGTGATTGATCTTTCCAAACGCTCTTCATATTGGTTTCATCTATTTTTGCAGGCATTAAAATGGTTTTGGTAAAGCTCGAATAGGAGGAAGTCGTGTCTGTTTTGATTTTTTCCTGTACCGATAAGTGTAAATATTGCGCTTTCACTTCTAGTGCGATATCACCTTCGACAAAATGGTCTGGAAATCGAATCTCAATATATACATATTGATCATCTTCTGTCACATCGGTTGTAATGGATGCAAGTGAATGGCTCGTGGTCATCAGCGCCTCTGCACTATTTAAAATGTCATGAAATGGCGATGATGCAAAAAATTGTTCAATCGCTTCATATAGAATGTCTTCATTTGCTAACAACTCGTGTTTCTTTTCACTTTCATGTTTCATTTGAATCACCTCTCATCTACAGCCTATGCAAAAGGGGCTCAGGCGGTTATCAATTGATGAGAGGAAAAAATTATGATTAAATAGTGTTGAATGAAGCAAGGTGTATGGGCGTGAAGGTTTATACGCTGAATAGATCTAGAAGCAAAGCTTGAAGGGAGCAAATGAACATTGCTGAAAAAATTATTCGGTTTCGGAAAAAACCAAGATGATGTAAAGGAAGAAGTCATTTATTCTCCAGTTGATGGAGAGTTAATGGATATGACCGATGTACCAGATCCCGTTTTTTCTCAAAAGATGATGGGAGACGGCGTAGCTGTAAAACCAAAAAACGGCACCATTGTGTCACCAGTAGATGGTGAAATTATTCAACTCTTCCATACAAAACATGCAATTGGGATTCGAACACTCTCAGGGCTTGAGCTTCTGATTCATATCGGACTTGAAACGGTTGGATTAAATGGTGAAGGCTTTGAAGCACACATAAAAGAAGGGGATAAAGTGAAAGCAGGTGATCCTCTCATTACGTGTGATTTAGCGCTGATTGAAGAAAAAGCGGCAAGCACAGTGACACCAATTGTCATCATGAATGGTGATTTAGTAGAACATCTTGACAAAGAACCTAAGGGCTCTGTAGAAAAGCAGACGTCCAAGCTTTTTACAGTGAAAATGAAATAATCCAAAAAAAACTACCCTGAGTTGATAGGGTAGTTTTTTGATTGAGGACATTAATCCTCCATTGGAACCCAGCCTTTACTTGCTTCCATGACAGTCCATAAACCCTCTGGAATCATGTACTTGTCTTTTTGACTGCGTTTAATGACGGTTTCAATCTCGTTTTCTCTGCCTTCTTTAATCTTTACTGCCCAATCGGGATCAACAATGACTTCTCTTGCAACAGCAATGAGTGGAATCCCTTGATTAAATGCATTCAGTGCATCCTCAGCTGTAATGACGCTGCCGACGCCGATGAGTGGAAGCGTGTCACCACAGCGCTCTTTTAATAACTCCATCCGCGTCTTACTTGTATCAGCACCACGTCTTGCCTTAGCGTCAATCTCCATTAAAGAAATATGCAAGTAATCAAGGTTTTTCGTCTTAAGTACGTCCACTAAAGTAAATGTTTCTGTCATGGTTAAACCAGGTGTTTCTGGTTCTTCAGGTGATAATCGATACCCAAAGATAAATGGTTTTGTTACATGCTCTTTGATTGCTTCTTTCACTGCATCTACTACTGCAATTGGAAATGCCAGACGCTTTTCTTCGCTTCCGCCCCATTGATCTGTACGCTGATTACTATGCGGGGAGTAGAATTGCTGTAATAAATATCCGTTCGCTCCATGGATTTCGATCCCATCAAATCCTGCTTGGATCGCGCGTCTTGCTGCTTCTTTAAATGAGTCGATGATGTGAGGAATTTCTTCTTCTGTCAAAGCTCTCGCAATTTGTTTTCCATCTTTAAATACATCACTTGGCGCAACGACATCACCGTTTGGGACTAAATGAGGGAGAGCCTGAGAGCCGCCATGATGAATTTGCATAATGGCTTTTGTTCCTTTCGCTTGAATCGCAGAAGCAAGCTTTTGAAGGCCAGGTATATCTTCATCTCTTGCAATAGAAGGCTGTCCTTCAAACGCCTTACCATCTGGCGTCACGTTTGCACATGCGGTGATGACCATGCCCATTTCGCTTGATCTAGCGGTAATAAAATCAATTTCTTCCTTTGAGATCGTGCCATCCTCATGAGAACCGAAGTGTGTCATTGGTGCAACGACTAAACGGCCATCAATAGAGGCACCCCCTGGGAATGTAAAAGGTTCAAATAAAGGCTTAAATTCGTTTTTCAATCTGATCATCTTCTTCCTTGATAAAATCATTTCACTATAGAAGTGTAATAGATATTGTTACAACACATCAAAATATTTGCTCACAAGCGGTGCATCAAAAAATTGCCGCCTAGTCATGCAAACAAATATTCGGTACACTAGAATGAGAGGTGGATACCAGATGAAGAAGAAAACAATGAACGAACTCATAGAAGATTTAAAAAAAGACGAACAGGTCGAGCATTGGCATGAAATTGAAGCGAAGCCTGCACTGACTTCTCCAATTCCTGAAAGAGTCAATGACAGGCTCAAAGTGGCGCTTGAAAAAAGAGGTGTGAGCGAACTGTACATTCATCAAAAGGAAGCCTTTGAACGTGTGATGGATGGTGAGAATGTGGTGACTGTGACACCTACAGCTTCAGGTAAAACGCTTTGCTACAATCTGCCAGTTCTTCAGTCGATCGCAGAAGATCAGACAAGCCGCTCCCTCTATTTATTTCCAACAAAAGCACTTGCGCAAGATCAAAAAAGTGAATTAAACGAAATCATTCATGAGATGGATGTTCCAATTCACAGTGAAACCTATGACGGGGACACCTCCCCAGCGATTCGCCAGCGCGTCAGACAGGCAGGACATATTGTCATCACAAATCCAGATATGCTGCATTCAGCGATTTTGCCTCACCATACGAAATGGGTCAGTTTATTTGAGAACTTAAAGTATATTGTCATTGATGAGCTTCATACATATCGAGGCGTGTTTGGCAGTCATGTCGCCAATGTCATTCGCAGACTAAAGCGAATTTGTGCATTTTATGGAAGTGACCCGACCTTTATTTGTACTTCAGCGACCATAGCGAATCCGAAAGAGCTTGCAGAGCAGCTGACCGGAAGCAAGGTGCATCTCATTGAACGCAACGGAGCACCTAGCGGTAAAAAGAATTTTGTCTTTTACAACCCGCCAGTCGTCAATAAGCCATTAAATATTAGACAAAGTGCGGCCACTGTTGTGAATCAGCTCGCTAAAACATTTTTAAAAGAAAAAATTCAAACGATTGTTTTTGCTAGAAGTAGGGTAAGAGTTGAAGTTATCCTAAGTCATATTCAAGAACTAGTGAAAAAAGAAATTGGTCCTAAATCGATCCGTGGTTATCGTGGGGGCTATTTGCCGAAAGAGCGGCGCATGATTGAAAAAGGCTTAAGGGAAGGAGACATTCTCGGTGTTGTCAGCACAAACGCACTAGAATTAGGAGTAGATATTGGACAGCTAAAAGTCTGTATCATGACTGGATATCCTGGCAGTGTAGCGAGTACGTGGCAGCAGGCTGGACGAGCTGGAAGGCGTCATGAGGAAGCACTCATTATCATGGTCGCAAGCTCATCGCCACTTGACCAATATATTGTCAGACACCCTGAATACTTCTTTAACAGACCACCTGAATCGGCAAGAATCAATCCCGAGAACCTTATCATCCTAGTCGATCATCTAAAATGTGCGTCCTACGAGCTACCGTTTCGAGAAGATGAACAGTTTGGCAGTATGGAAGTAGAAGAAATCTTGCAATACTTACATGAAGAAGGGGTTCTTCATTTCAGCGGGAACCGTTATTATTGGTCAGATCAATCGTTCCCGGCTCATGGCATCAGTCTGAGATCTGCAAGTCAGGAAAATGTCGTCATTGTCGATCAATCCGATGTAGCGAATGTTCGAATTATTGGGGAGATGGATCGATTCAGTGCGATGACCTTACTTCATGATGAAGCGATTTATTTACATGAAGGTGTTCAGTATCAAGTGGAAAAGCTAGATTATGAGCATCTTAAGGCTTATGTGAAACAAGTCGATGTAGAATATTATACAGATGCGAATTTAGCAGTTCAGCTCAAGGTGCTTGAAATTGATCAAACAACAGAGAAAGATGCGGTATCTGTTCACTACGGTGATGTGACCGTCAATGCAATGCCGACCATTTTCAAAAAAATTCGATTATCAACTGGGGAAAATATCGGTTCCGGCCCGATTCACTTACCTGAAGAAGAGATTCATACGAGTGCTGCTTGGTTTGAATTACATGAAGCAGAGCGGACATTTGAAGAAAAAACACTTGAACAGCTCTTGCTCGGTATTGCTAATGTTCTTCAGCATATTGTTCCGGCGTTTGTCATGTGTGACCGTTCAGACATTCATGTCATTTCTCAAATAAAGGCAGCCCATACCGGGAAACCGACCGTATTTTTATATGATCATTACCCAGGTGGAATCGGTTTAAGTAAAGAGGTGCAGGCTCGCTTTGATGAAATTGCCCGTGCAGCCACTCAGCTGATTGAGCGATGCAGCTGCGAGAACGGCTGTCCATCTTGTATTGGCATGGAAATGAAAGAGATCGATGGAAAAAGCAGTATCATTCAATTGATGGCAGGATTTTAAGGGAAGGGGGAATAGATGTACTCATGTCATTAAAAGGAAAATTAAACAGAATGAAAAAACACCTGTCGCACAATCAGTCAGATGAAAAGCGTGTGGCAGTAAAAGAGGAACAAACGCACACTGTGACAGCTGAAACCATTCCATTTCTAAAAGAGTGGGGGGAATTAGGTGCAGCTCCTTACTACTTTGAAGACTCTTTCTGCCTCATTCGGGAAGTGACCTATCCACTTGACCATCAGCATGGGCGATATTCATTTGCAGAACTGCCGGAGATGGTGAGTGCATGGAACAAAAGTGAGATTCAGCATTCTCTTTCTGCAAAAGGCTACAAGCCTCACGAGCTATTTTTCTTCGATACAGAAACAACAGGACTGTCTGGCGGAACGGGAAATATGATTTTTCTGCTTGGGCATGCGAGAGTTTATTCAGATAAAGTAGTGGTAAAACAACATCTGCTCACGAATCCAGGAAATGAAGCGGCACTTTACAAAAGCTTTCTTAGTGAGGTGGATGTCGAATCACTCGTTACATATAATGGAAAATCATTTGACTGGCCTCAAGTCAAAACGAGGCATACATTATTACGCGATCAAATACCTGCTCTACCTGAATTTGGTCATTTTGACCTTCTGCATGGGTCAAGGAGATTGTGGAAACATAAATATGAGCGTATGGCTCTTTCGGTTGTAGAAAAAGAGGAACTGCACGTCAATCGAGAGGGAGATACACCGGGGTTCCTCGCACCAATGATCTATTTTCACTTTTTAAAGGAACAAAACCCGAAACTGATTGAAGGAATTTTGACTCACAATGAACTTGATGTCTTATCGTTAATCAGTCTCTACATTCATTTGTCTAAAAAAATCTTATCCAAAGATGCGGTGAAGGAAGACGATGAGAAATATGCATTAGCTAAGTGGCATCTTGCTCACCGTGATGTGCAGGAAGCAACAAAGCACCTGCAAGAATTAACGGGAGCAGCGTTTGAGCATGCGGATCAAGCAGCTTATGATCTATCATTACAGTACAAGCGATTAAAACAATGGGATGAAGCGGCATGCATATGGAGGCGTCTATTTGAATCAAGTGATGTTCATGTAAGATTAAAAGCGGGTGTAGAGCTAGCAAAGTATGAAGAACACCGTCAAAAAGATCCAAAAGCAGCACTTTCCATTACCCAAACATTGTTATCACAATCGTCTTTAAGTGAACGAGACATTGTGGAATTTGACAAGCGAGAAAAGCGGCTCTTAAGAAAAACTGGGCAATGAAATTATTGCCTGGGAAAGCGCAAAAAATGACAACGTTCGGCTCTCGGCCGAAAATAAAAATTGTTTAGCACTTTTATTGTAGAAAAGTCACGAATCCTGTAAAATAACGTTAGATATTGAATGAGGAGCGTAGAGCATGTATAAGGGTCTTTTCTACTTGTTTTTTCTTGTTGTCATATTGGTCGCGTTTGTGTTTTCAAACTATAAAGATGTTTTTCTTGCAAACTTTTAAAATAGGTTAATGCATTAGTACATGTACACCTCTTGATTCATACATTGTTAATGTAAGAAAATCAAGGAGAGGGGAATGCTACATGTACCATCATCATCATTGCAATCCAAATGTTACACAGCCAATTGTACATCCAACGAATCACTGCTGTACGCATAGTGAGTCAACTACAATTGTGCCGCACATCCACCCGCAGCATGTAACAAATGTTCATCACCAAAATTTCCAACATGTTCACTACTTCCCGCATACGTTTTCTCAGGTGGACCCGGCAACACATCAACACTTTAACTGCGGTGGACCTTGCTGTAACAGATAAAGTGAAATGGGACTTTTATAAGTCCCTTTTTTTAAAAGCAGGTGAAAAAATGAAAATTATTGCTGTCACAGGGTACAAGCCATTTGAGCTTGGGATCTTCAAACAAGACGAGCCTGCACTTCAATACATAAAAGCGGAACTTCGGAAAAGGCTGACGGCACTCATTGAAGACGGGCTGGAATGGGTGCTCATTTCAGGTCAGTTAGGGGCAGAAATATGGACAGCTGAAGTGGTCTTTGAGCTTCAAGAGGAGTTTCCAGATTTAAAACTTGCTGTCATTACACCATTTTATGAACAGGAAGAGCGCTGGAATGAACAAAATAAAGAGCTGTATGAAGGCGTTCTTGCACAAGCTGATTTTGTAGAAAGTGTCACGCATAGACCGTATGAAAGTCCGGCACAATTTAAACAAAAGAACCGCTTTTTTATTGAAAAAACGGACGGCCTTCTCGTCTTATATGATCCCGAGCACGAAGGCTCGCCAAAATATATGATTAAAGAAGCTGAAACCTATACCGACTACCCAATTATGTATATCACAATGGATGATTTAAGAGCACAGGTTGAGGCGGAAGATCCGTTTTTTGACTAAAAGCAAGAGAAAATTTGACAACGTCACGTATTTCTGAAAAAATATACTATGAATTCACGATATGAGGTGAAAAAGATGCTTGCTGATAAAGTAAAGCTTTCTGCGAAAGAAATTTTAGAAAAAGAATTTAAAACAGGTGTCCGAGGGTATAAACAAGAAGAAGTCGATAAATTTCTAGATATGGTCATTAAAGACTATGAGACATTCCATCAAGAAATTGAAAAACTCCAACAAGAAAACCTTCACTTGTCAAAACAGCTTGAAGAAGCGGTTGAGCAAGGGAAAAGACAGCCTGCACAGTCCAATACAACAAACTTTGATATTTTAAAAAGACTATCTAATCTTGAGAAACACGTTTTCGGCAGCAAACTTTATGATTGAGTAATACCAAAAAAGCTTGTGTCAGATGACATTGTCGTTTATAATAACGCATGTTGATTAACGTTCGGGTAATCGCTGTAATGCTTTGACATTGCAGAGGAAAGTCCATGCTCGCACGGTGCTGAGATGCCCGTAGTGTTCGTGCCTGGCGAAAAAATAAGCCAGGGCAGCCTGGGAAAGGCTGACGGCAGGAAAAATGCCTACGTCCTTTTAGGATATGGCAAAGTATCCTTGAAAGTGCCACAGTGACGAAGTCTCACTAGAAATGGTGAGAGTGGAACGCGGTAAACCCCTCGAGCGAGAAACCCAAACTTGGTAGGGGAACTTTCTCAAAGGAACCAAACGGAGAGAAGGACAGAGAATTCTGTAGATAGATGATTACCACCTGAGTACGAGGCTTTTGCCGTTTGCAGTACGATGGAACAAAACATGGCTTACAGAACGTTATATCCGTTATCATAAACATGATGAAATCAAAGCTCTCCTATTTCTACATATGGAGAGCTTTTATCTTGATTACAGAATAGAACGAGAAAACAGGTGATAAACAAATGAAAACCTATACACTCATCGCAACAGCGCCAATGGGAATTGAAGCGATTGTTGCAAAAGAAGTAAGAGACCTCGGGTATGAGTGCACCGTAGATAACGGAAAAGTCATTTTTCAAGGGGATGCGCTTGCCATCTGCCGTGCGAATCTATGGCTGCGTACAGCAGATCGGATCAAGGTCCAAGTTGCTGAATTTTCGGCTAGAACATTTGATGAGCTTTTTGAACAGACTAAAGCCATTGACTGGGCCGCATTTTTACCGAAAAATAGCACATTTCCCGTCATTGGTAAATCTGTTAAATCTCAGCTTGCCAGTGTGCCGGATTGTCAGCGCATCGTCAAAAAGGCTATCGCGCAAAAACTTAGATCATCTTACAACATACAGTCTGAATGGCTAGAAGAGACAGGCCCTGAATACAAAATCGAGGTAGCACTTTTAAAAGATAAAGTATTGCTGACGCTCGATACGTCAGGTGTGGGTCTTCATAAACGTGGATACCGTGCAGATCAAGGGGGCGCTCCGATTAAAGAAACCCTTGCAGCGGCGCTTGTCTTATTAACGAACTGGACACCTGACCGTCCGTTTGTCGATCCTTTTTGCGGATCAGGAACAATTGCTATTGAAGCAGCGATGATTGGACAAAACATTGCCCCTGGATTTAACCGTGAGTTCGCATCTGAATCATGGGAATGGATCGGTGAGGACGTTTGGAACAAAGCACGCCTTGAAGTAGAAGAAAAGGCGAACTATGATCAGCCGCTTCACATTATCGCGAGCGATATCGATCATCGTATGGTAGAGATTGCGAAACTGAACGCAGAAGAAGCTGGACTTAGTGAACTGATTCAATTTAAGCAAATGCAAGTGAAGGACTTTCAAACAAAAGAAGAGTATGGTGTAATTGTCGGAAATCCGCCTTACGGTGAACGTCTCAGCGATAAGCCAGCTGTGGAAAAAATGTATCAAGGCATGGGCGAAGCATTGAAAAACCTAGATACGTGGTCCATTTACATTTTAACGTCACATGAAAAATTCGAAGAGTGTTTCGGAAGAAAAGCGACGAAAAAGAGAAAACTGTTTAATGGATTTATTAAAACAGACTATTATCAATACTGGGGAAAACGCAGGCCTAGAAAGCAAACAACTGAATCGTAACAAAAATCCACACCACGAGAAGGTGTGGATTTTTTATGCTAAAAAGGTATAAGTCTTGACGGGACGGAATAAACTGAACTTGATTTTAAAAAAAGAGGTGTCTTCATGATTCATTATGATCAATTTCAGTTAATTCAAAAAGCACTCGCTTCAACAGCCCGAGAAATAGAAGGGATTGAAACAGGACAATCTGCTAAACTTACGGCAGCCATCGAGAACTTAGCAATGGCTCAAAACTACATAGACCATTCAGAGCACGCATTTTTAATGAAGGAAAGCTACCAGCATCGCCTGCGCTCTTAAAAAAAGATTGTCATACCCCAGCATAAATGGTACTATTGAATGTCTGAATGATTCAAAAGTTGGGGGTTGAAGCAGGTGACAGCGTCTCGTTTGCCTTTTTCATTAACAAAAGAACATAATTTTTACGAAGAACTGGGCAACTGGATTGGTGATGTGTTTTATGACATTTTGCCAGAAAAGGGCTTTGATCTTCGAGATGAACAAATATTCATGGCTTTTCAGTTAGAAAGAGCCTTTAAAGAAAAAAGTGTGATGTTTGCCGAAGCTGGGGTAGGCACAGGCAAAACAATCGTTTACCTTTTATTTGCGGTCACATATGCAAGATATACAGGGAAACCTGCGATCATTGCATGTGCAGATGAAACGTTAATTGAACAGCTGGTCAAACAAGAAGGTGATATCTATAAAATTGCCAATCACCTTGATATTCAAATAGATGCGAGATTAAGTAAATCGCATGATCAATATTTATGCTTAAAGAAACTAGAGAAAACGATGCAACGTGAAGATGATGAGAAGTGGCTCGACATTTATGAATCGCTTCCTTCATTTGTTCATGAATCTCATGGGATGCAGACATTTTATCCGTATGGTGATCGAAAAGAGTATCCAGAATTAACAAATGATGAGTGGTCAAGAATTGGCTATGACTCTTTTCAGGACTGCTTAACGTGCGACATGCGGCACCGCTGTGGCTTGAATTTATCAAGAGACCATTACAGAAAAGCAACAGACCTCATCATTTGTTCTCATGACTTTTACATGGAGCATGTATGGACAAAGGAGTCACGTAAACGTGAAGGACAGCTGCCGCTCCTTCCTGAGCATAGCTCTGTTGTATTTGATGAAGGACATCTTCTTGAGTTTGCAGCACAAAAAGCGCTAACATACCGAGTGAAGCAATCAACACTTGAGACGTTTTTGGAGCGTCTTTTGCAAAATGATATTCGTGAAGAGTTTGCAGAGCTTGTTGAAGATGCACTTGCAACAAACGATCAGTTCTTTTACCTCTTAAAAACGAATGCCAAAGAAATCAAAGGATCACACCGTCTTGAAATTGGTCGTGTAGATGAGGTAAAGCGTTCAGCAAGTGAATTATGTGATTTGCTTGAGAAGATTGGGGAAGCGCTCGTATTTGAATCAGAGATGTACACAATTGATCAATACGAATTGTCTGTTGTGGAAGAGTATATTGAGCAGATGGCGTATTCTCTGTCGCTTTATCAGAAAAATGCCATTAGCTGGCTGGAGAAGCAGGAATTAGATACCACCTTTGTCGTCATGCCAAAAACGGTAGCAGAGGTGCTTGGTGAAAAGGTATTTTCGCAAAAAATCCCTTATATTTTCTCATCTGCTACGTTGTCTGAAAATCAATCATTTGATTATTTAGCTGAAAGTCTTGGGATCAAAGATTATTTATCCATGAGTGTGGCTTCGCCGTATGATTATGAGGAGCAAATGCAAATGTATTTCCACGGAATTCAGCAGCCAATGACAGAGTCAGCTGTAAAAGGTCAGCACGTGCTATCTCAGGTAAAAGAAAACGACGGTCGATCTCTTATTTTATTCCCTTCATTTGATGAACTGCATATATTTAGAAAGCAGCTCGATGCATCAAATGAATCACTGCCTTTCCATGTGTATTTTGAAGGAGACGAGGAGATCAGTACCATTGTTCAAAAGTTCCAAGCGGATGAAACATCTGTGTTATGTTCCGTTCACTTGTGGGAAGGGCTGGATATTCCAGGACAGTCTCTAACAAATGTGGTCATTTGGGGACTTCCATATCCACCGCATGACCCAGTATTTGAAGCAAAACGGAATGAAGCGAAAGATGCATTTACTGAAGTGGATCTTCCGTACATGCTGCTTCGTCTAAGGCAGGGCATTGGGAGACTGATTCGGACAAGCCAAGATGCTGGTAGCATTCATATTTACTTTGGCAGTCAGAAAGATATTGAGCTACAAAGTAAAATTGAATCCGTTCTTCCAGTAAAGCCAGTGATCTCTTAATGATAGAAAACCATTCAATAAGAGGAGGATACGATCAGCGTATCCTCCTTTTTCATTGACAAAAGAACATTTATTGAAGTAGCCTTGAAACGTACATACATATTTTATTGATTGGGGGAACGAACGCATGAGTCTTGAATCAAAAGAGAAAGCGTTTTATCAATTACTAGGAAAAATCGCCCATTATACAGAGGCGCTTCATTTACTTTATTGGGACTCTCGAACACAAGCGCCTAAAAAAAGTGCTGATTTCAGAGCAGAAACCATCGGTCAATTATCCAGCGATATCTTTAATATGAAGACTTCTGATGAAATGAGAGATCTTCTTGATGCATTAAATAAAGAGAAAGAAAAGCTGTCAAAAGACACGCAGAAGGCACTCGAATTATCGCAAAAAGAATATGATGAAAACAGCAAAATTCCAAAAGAAGAATTTAAAGAATACTCCATTCTACAATCAAAAGCAGAACATGTTTGGGTAGAAGCAAGGGAGAAATCAGATTTTGCACTCTTTGCACCCTATTTAAAACAGCTGATTGATTTTAACAAGCGTTTCATCCAGTACTGGGGCGTGAAAAAAACACCATATGATGTGCTGCTCAATAATTATGAGCCGGATATGACGGTTGAACAACTCGATCAAAAATTCGGTGCACTTCGAGACGCCATCGTTCCTCTCGTGAAAAAAATTGAAGCTTCGCCAAATAAACCGGATACTTCGTTTTTATCGAAAAGCTTCCCGATCGACAAACAAAAAGAGCTGAGTCTCTTTTTCTTAAAAGAGTTAGGGTATGACTTTGACGCAGGACGACTTGATACAACGGTTCATCCATTTGCTGTGACATTAAGCAGAGGGGATGTACGTGTGACGACGCGTTATGATGAGCACGATTTTCGCATGGCGATCTTTGGCACCATTCATGAATGCGGCCATGCCATTTATGAACAAAATATTGATGAGGCACTGAGCGGAACGCTCTTATGTGACGGCACATCAATGGGTATTCATGAATCACAGTCTCTTTTCTTTGAGAACTTTATCGGCAGACATGAAGATTTCTGGAAAACGTATTATCAAAAGCTGCAAGAGGCATCTCCTGAACAATTTAAAGATGTCACTTTAGAAGAATTTGTGCATGCGGTGAATGAATCGAAGCCGACTTACATTCGAATTGAAGCAGATGAACTCACGTATCCACTTCACATTATTATTCGCTATGAAATTGAAAAAGCCATTTTCAATGAAGAAGTAGCAGTTGAAGATCTGCCGGCGTTATGGAATGAAAAATATAAAGCATATCTTGGCATTACGCCGCCTAACGATGCGCTTGGTATTTTGCAGGATGTTCACTGGTCTGATGGTAGTTTTGGTTATTTCCCTTCATATGCACTTGGTTATATGTATGCGGCGCAATTAAAGCAGCAAATGATCAAAGATTTACCGAATTTTGATGAACTGATTCAAAATGGGTCTTTTGCACCGATAAAAGAATGGCTAACTGAACATGTCCATCAGCATGGAAAACGGAAAAAGCCATCTGAGATCATTCAAGACGCAACTGGTGAAGAATTAAATGTTCAATACTTAATTGATTATTTAACAGATAAGTACACGAAACTATATTTATCATAAATGAAAGGCACCCTTTAATCAAAAGGGTGCTTTTTTGCTGGTTGAATATTCTAAAAACGAACGTTTAAAGCTTAATGATTATTTAAGTTCGGTATTTTTCTAGAAAAGTGCTTTCCAAGCGTCTGAAATCTTGTTATAATTTGAACACTATAACACTCGTATAATCGCGTGATAATGGCACGCAAGTTTCTACCGGACACCGATACCGTCCGACTATGAGTGAGCAAAATGAAACAGCTTTTGTATGAGCTGAAGATCCCGTGGGTCGTTTTCGCATTGCTTGCTCCTTAATGGACAGCAATGCTTTTTTATGCAAAAAAATGAAAGTTGCTAATATGCTGGGAGGAAGAATGATGGAATTGTTACGTCAAAAGATTGAGAACGAAGGAATCGTTCTGTCAAATCAAGTGCTAAAGGTAGATGCTTTTTTAAATCATCAAATTGACCCTGTGTTAATGCATGAGATCGGTCAAGAGTTTGCTAGATTATTTAAGCATGATGGAATTACTAAAATTATCACAATCGAATCTTCTGGTATTGCACCTGCTGTCATGGCTGGACTTGCCCTTCATGTGCCGGTTGTTTTTGCCAGAAAGCGGCAATCACTGACTTTAACGGATAACCTTTTGACAGCAAGTGTGTATTCTTTTACCAAAAAAGTAGAAAGTACGATCGCTGTCTCTAACACGCACCTTAGTGAGGATGATTGTGTGTTAATTATCGACGACTTTTTAGCAAATGGAGAAGCCGCTAAGGGACTAGCTACAATCGCAAAGCAAGCGAAAGCAAAAGTAGCTGGTTTTGGAATTGTTATCGAGAAATCATTCCAGCCTGGAAGAAAAGAGCTTGTGCAAATGGGCTATAGAGTCGAGTCACTCGCACGTATCGAATCGCTCGAGGAAGGAAAAGTCACGTTTGTACGCGAGGTACAATCATGAGTGCCGCTAAAAAAGCCAAAACCCTTTCGCTAGGGATACAGCATGTACTGGCGATGTATGCAGGTGCGGTTCTTGTCCCGCTCATTGTTGGAGATGCGCTTGGGCTCACGCCAGCCCAGCTGACGTACTTAATTTCGGCAGATATTTTCATGTGCGGTGCCGCCACACTGCTTCAAGTATGGAAAAACCGCTTTTTTGGCATCGGTTTGCCTGTTGTACTAGGCTGTACATTTACTGCGGTATCTCCTATGATTGCGATTGGCTCTAAATATGGAATTTCGTCTATATATGGAAGTATTATCGCGGCAGGGTGTATTGTCATTGCTCTTTCATTTTTCTTTGGGAAGCTTGTGAAATTCTTCCCGCCCGTTGTCACAGGTTCCGTCGTCACGATCATTGGAATTACCTTAATTCCGGTCGCCATGAACAATATGGCAGGTGGTGAAGGAAGTGCAGACTATGGTTCTTTTGAGAATCTTGGACTTGCTTTTCTTGTATTGTTTATCATTGTCCTTCTCTATCGATTTACAAAGGGATTCATGAAAGCCATTGCCATCTTAATCGGCATTCTACTTGGGACAGCAGTTGCTGCTTTCTTAGGGAAGGTGGAGACAGCAGAAGTGGCGAATGCACAAGTTTTCCGCATCATTGAGCCTTTTTACTTTGGGCTGCCTACTTTTGAATTTGCACCAATCATGACAATGACATTAGTTGCCATTGTGTCATTAGTCGAATCAACGGGTGTATACTTTGCGCTCGGAGATTTAACGAATCGTTCATTAAAAGAGAAGGATTTAGCAAAGGGATATCGTGCAGAGGGAATTGCCGTTTTATTAGGCGGTATCTTCAACGCTTTTCCATACACAGCCTACTCCCAAAACGTTGGATTGATCCAATTAACAGGTGTGAAGAAAAATCAGGTCATTGTGGTGACAGGTGTATTATTGATGGTATTTGGCCTTTTTCCTAAAATCGCGGCATTTACAACGATTATTCCAAAATCCGTTCTAGGCGGTGCAATGGTCGCCATGTTTGGCATGGTCATTGCGTACGGGATTAAAATGCTCTCACGCGTCGATTTTGCCAAACAGGAAAACTTACTCATTGTCGCATGCTCAGTTGGCATCGGGCTCGGAGTAACGGTTGTGCCGCAAATGTTTGAGCATTTGCCAGAATCGATTAAATTGTTAACAAGTAACGGAATTGTCGCCGGAAGCTTTACCGCTATTTTGCTTCATATTATTTATCACATGATTCCTTTTAAAAAAGAAACAGAGCAGGAGCTAATGGAAGAACCTAAGCAATCTGTTATGTAATCACTTCTCTTTGGAGAGCTGAAAGCCCGCATCCTTTGGATACGGGCTTGTTGTGATTAGTGCTATTAATGTTGTACCGGAGGCATTGTTTCGTTAATGACTGCAAATGTATAGCCCCTTGCTTTTAGTTGTGTAATCAGGCTATCTAAATAGTTCGTGGTAGAGGGTTGATCATGCATTAAAATCACTTTTGGTTCCCATGGTTTATTTTTCTCAAACATTTGCAGTTGATTCAATACCTCTTGAACATATTGTGAGTTTTTATATCTCCAGTCAAGGCTATCAATCGTCCAATCCCAGTAAATAAAGCCATATTGGTTTAAGCGTACTTTTTGATCATATGTTAAATTTGGAACACTGCCATAAGGTGTTCTCACAAGACGGGTGTAAACACCTGTAACAGAAGCAAGAATGAGCTGAGCTTCTCTCATTTCATTTGCGGGAGACTCACTGTTTTGATAAAAGCGGTTTATATCATGCGTCATGCCATGAAGCCCTAATTGATGTCCTTCTTGATAAAGTCTTTTCACAGCTGCTTGGTGAGCTTGGATTTGCGGTCCAAGCATGAAGAATGTCGCCTTCACTTGATGTGCTTTTAAGACATTTAACAGCTGATTTGATGTAGCAGAAGGGCCATCATCAAATGTTAAAAAGACCGTTTTATTCGTTGTCTGTTGGTTTGGATTGGTCCTAAATTGTTGATCCAATGTTCTTGTAGAATGATCTTTTGCTTTCAGACTGATACTTGTGTCTCGGAAGTCACTGCTAGTAACAATTTTTGCTTGCCCATTTGTCGCCTGCAAATGGGGTTTAGACATATCCCAGATAAAAAAGAGAAACAGTGTAAGAAGCACTAAACCAATTATCTTCGAGAGAAATATCGTGTTGTAGGGTGTTTGTTTTTTGGACACCTTTTTCATGACAATCACTCCAGTCAATTAAATTTTGTGCCGAATCATGTAGTAGATTCTGTCTTTTTTCACTGTTTTTCATGGTGCTCATATTGATTAAGTATACAGGAAAAAACCCCCTTTTCATATATAATCATCAAATAAATTAGCATTTTATGGTTATTTATTTGTGTTGATCAGAAAAAAGGTGATCCATTCATGTTTAAATGAAAGGTGGGGTTTTTCTACGGTCTGCACTTTTCATTTGAGAGGTGCTTTTTTGCATAAAGCTATGTTAACTAACTCTATTAATAATCATTTGTTCTTTAGATATAAAACTAAGATGAGAGTGAATTGTTAAGAATCGTATTGAATGACATCAACCAAGAAATAGATCTAAACGAATAGGATGATTATTGAAATCTATCTGCTCTCTCCATATGGGACTTATGATAAAGTTGGTTTATTAACATTCTCCAAATGGGTGTTAAAAGGTGGGATAAGTAAATGTTAGGATTACCAAGAGGGGAAGTTTTTTTAGTGCCTTGGTCTATGGAGTGGAAAAACGAATATGAAAAAGAAAAGCGCCAGATAATAGCTGATATTGGTCCATACACAATCAATGTACATCATATTGGAAGTACGGCAGTAAAAGGTTTAAGCGCTAAGCCAATTATTGATATTGCAATTGAAATAGAACATTTTTTTGATGGAGAAAAATGTGTAAAAGCGTTGGAAGCACTCGGTTACTCATATAAAGGAACAGACGTATTACCTGAAAGACACTACTTTAATAAAGGAGAACCACGAACACATCAAATCCATATGTACCAAAGACATAATAAGTATTTACTTGAACAGTTAAATTTCAGAGATTACTTGAGAAATAATGAGCAAGCTAGAAGTGAGTACCAACAGCTTAAACTTAAATTATCAAGATTACATGGAAATGACAAACACAAATACGCAGATGAAAAAACTGCTTTTATTAAGTCAATCCTCGAAAAGATTTAGGTGAGGGTTTGTTCTTTAGATGTTCATAAGAGAGGTCATTCACAGAGGAACTCCCAATTAACGGAGTTCTTTTTTTCATTAAATCACCATTATTTTTGAACATAAATTGCATAAAAAAAAGCAGGTTCGCTTGGCTTGGAACGAACCTGTGAAGGAGGAAAACTACATCATGTTTTCACCTATATTATCCAATATTTATCAATTGTCGTCAAGACAAAAAGTTAGACGGAGGAAAATATTTTGACTGAATTGTGTCGTTTTGGCATGTATATCCTTTTTTTGATTGGGGATATTAACCGAAAAAAGAGGTGAAGCCGATGGCATACATTCTTTCAGTTGGAACAAGTCTGCCAAAACATCATGTGGATCAGCAAGCAGCTGCTCAATTTGCAAGGTCTCAATTTAAACGATCGTTTAAAGATATTGATCGGCTATTAAAAGCTTTTAATAATGGCGAAATAGAGAGCAGGCAGTTTGTACAGCCTATTGATTGGTATCAAGAACATCACTCTTTTGAAGAGAAAAATAATCTTTATGTCGAAAAAGCATTGGCTCATGCGAAAGAAGCCGTTTTTCACTGTCTGCATGAAACAGCGTTTCTTACAAAGCCAGTTCCTTTTGATGAGATTGATGCTTTGTTTTTCATCTCCAGTACAGGGTTATCAACGCCAAGTCTTGATGCAAAGCTGATGAATGTTCTTCCATTTTCTCCTTATACGAAACGAGTGCCAATTTGGGGGTTAGGCTGCGGGGGCGGGGCGGCAGGCTTATCCCGAGCTTATGAATACATCAGGGCGTATCCAGAAGCGAAAGTGCTCGTTGTTGCCTGCGAGCTTTGCAGCCTCACTTTTCAGCCGCAAGATCAATCAAAAAGCAATTTAATTGGAACCTCGCTGTTCGGTGATGGGACTGCGGCCGTTCTTTTAACTGGAGAAAAGACTGCCTCTAAGTATACACGGTTAAAAACAGTACCTAAAGTGCTTGGCACGCAGTCAGTGACCATGAAAGATTCTGAGGATGTGATGGGATGGGATTTTACCGCCGATGGATTTCGGGTCATCTTCTCACGTGACATTCCGTCCATCATTTCTGGGTGGTTAAAAGAGCAAGTGGATCAATTTTTACATCAGCTAGGGTTTTCAACAGAGGATGTATCCGTTTTTCTTGCTCACCCTGGAGGAAAAAAAGTGATTGATGCCTATCTTGAAAGCCTATCTTTACAAGAGCATCAGCTACTTTCTTCAAAAGAGGTTCTGAAACAGCATGGAAACATGTCCTCTGCCACCGTTTTATATGTCATGAAGCATTTTCTTGAACATCAGTCACTAGATGCAGGACAGGTGGGGCTTTGCGGAGCACTTGGTCCAGGCTTTTCGTCAGAATTATTGCTCATGAAATGGGAGGGGCTCTCTTGATGATTTTCTGGATAGTGATTGGCATTTTCATTTTTCAGCGCCTCATTGAAATGCTTGTGGCGAAAAGAAATGAAAAGAAGGTGAAGGCGATCGGAGCGATTGAATTTGGTGCAAGCCATTATCCTTATATGGTCGCTATGCATGCAGCTTTTTTCCTCTCGCTTATTGGAGAGACATGGCTGCTGCATCGTCAACCGTCTCGTTTTTTCCTATTGCTGCTTGTATTCCTGCTTGCTACCCAGGTGATTCGGTACTGGGCACTATGTTCACTTGGGACGTTTTGGAATACAAAAATCTTAGTCGTTCCAAATGCGATGATTGTGAAAAAGGGGCCGTATCGCTGGTTAAAGCATCCTAACTATGTGGTTGTGGCGATTGAACTGATGTTCATTCCGCTGCTATTTAACGCATTTATTACTGCCATTTTGTTTACGTGTTTAAATGGATGGATGATGATGGTCAGAATACAAACAGAGGAAAAAGCACTGAATCAGTATTTATTAAATTAATATTGAAAATCATTATCAATTGTGCTACACTTTCATTAATGATAAACATTCTCAATCATGAAGGATGGACGGTGATCACATGACAATGATTTTCTTACTCGGTACGGTCTGTGTATACAGCTTATTGATTGGCTTCGTATTAAAAGGTGTTTCAAAAAAATCTGCTTCCTGATTGCAGTCCATTGCGACTGATCGGGCAGCAGATTTTTTTATTTCCTCAGATCAGAAGAAAAATCTCTTTATTTTGTGTAAAATGGTACACATACATAACTGACTTTTCTAAAAACAAAGGGGTTTATCGTCATGAAAGACTTGTCTATTCGAGATTCGCTCGTTCAAACTACAGGTGCTTTATATCAAAGCCTTCTGAAAAGGGATGATCACGAGCGCGCAGCCAAACTTGCATCTATTATGAAAAAGGAAGCTGAAGAAGAAGTATATATCGCATTTACCGGCCACTATTCTGCTGGTAAGTCATCACTAGTGAATCATCTTCTTCATGATCACATCCTGCCCACAAGCCCAATTCCAACGAGTGCAAACTTGGTTGTTGTCAGGAAAGGGGTCAGTGAAGTTCAGCTCCATACGTCTGATGGACGTTTCGCAAAAATGAGCGGTTCTTATGATAAAGAAGCGGTGCAGCGTTTTTGTAAAGATGGGGAACAAATTGAGATGGTGGAAATTAGCGGTGATTATAGTGGACTTGAAGAAAAAGTGGCACTCATTGATACGCCGGGAATTGATTCAACGGATCATGCGCACTTTTTATCCGCCGCTTCTATTCTTCATCAAGCGGATGCTCTTTTTTATGTCGTTCATTATAACCATGTCCATTCTGAAGAAAACATTCGCTTCATTCGCTCGATTAAAGAGAAAGTGCCTAATCTTTATTTCATCGTCAATCAAGTGGATCGGCACGATGAACAAGAGACAACTTTTGAAGACTACAAAAAACAAGTCGTTGAGATGCTTTTAAAAGAAGGCATTGAAGAAGAACATCTATATTTTACTTCTGTGACGGATGAGGCACACCCAAAAAACGAAATGATCCGTTTAGTGAAGAAACTACAAGAATTACAAACCATGCCTAAAGTATCACTTCGAGCCTATACAGAGCAGAAAATCGAACATGTTTTAAAAGAACATATAGACTCGTTAAAAGAAGAACTGCATGAAGAGGACCTTGACGCGCGGCTGCAAGAAAAAAGGAATGAAGTGAAAGAACTAGAAGAGAAACGCCGATTTATTGAAAATGGAGCAAAGCAGGTAGAAGATGAAGTGTCTTCTGAAGTAGAGAACATCTTAAAAAATGCAAACCTCACGCCATTTAAGATGCGAGAGCTTGCAAGTGACTATATCGAATCGAAAGCACCTGGCTTTAAAGTGGGTTTACTTTTTGCTAAAAATAAAACCGAGCAGGAAAAGGAAAAGCGGGCAAATGATTTCTTAGCAGATGTAAAAAAGAGAATGAAAGCGGAAGTTGACTGGCACATTGCCGAGCTCCTCAAAAAAGAAATAAAACAGCATCAGCTTGGGGAAGCGTTATTAGACAAAGCCATGGCATTTGAGACACCTGTTGAAGAATCCTTGCTTGGAAAGGTCATTCACCAAGGGGCGACTTTTTCTAACGAATACGTTCTTCAATATGCGAAAGATGCTGGTGAAGCATTGAAAAGACAGGCGAAACAGCAAGCGCTTCAATTGATTGAACAGATGATTGAAAACTTGAAAGACCAGCTCAAAAATGAACAAGAGAAGCAAGAGGAAAAATGGGAGCAAGCGAAACAAGAGCTTCAGAGCCTTGAGGGGTATAACGAAAAAAATGAACAAATAAGACAGGATATTCAGCATTTATGGGATATTTGGCAAAACGGAACGGATGAGCATATCCCAGGTGACTGGTTTTATGCGAAAAAGCAGTGGATGCAGCATGACCAGCTGGAGAAGAATCGCGCATCAATTCATGTTGAAGAGAGCAATCAAGCTACTGAACGGACAGAGCACGATCAATACCGCCAATCGCAGCATTTAACAACAGCACAATCGATTGCACAATTTAAAGAGCTTTCCCGCATTTTATCGCCTTTAGATATTCTAAAGTCTCAAAGAGATTCCTTTGAAAAACGAACAGAACGGCTGCAGGCAAAAGAATTTACACTCGCTTTATTTGGCGCTTTTAGTTCTGGAAAATCTTCTTTTGCCAATGCGCTTGTTGGACGGAAGGTGTTACCATCATCTCCTACGCCAACAACTGCAACAATTAACAAACTGACACGACCTACGGAAGATCATCCTCATGAAAGTGTCAAAGTGGTGTTTAAAACCAAGCAGGACATTCTAGAGGAACTCGATCAGATTCTTGGATTTTCGATCACAACAGAAAAAGGAGATTCGTTTCAGGCAAAGCTGGAAAGAGTACTGAAAAAACGGCAGCTCGAACAGGATCACCGAATCATTGTAGAACATTTTCTACAAGCCTATGCCAAGTTTCATGATGACATTGACAACCAAACCAATTTACATGTCACACTTCAAGAATTAAAGCCTTATGTAGCGGAAGAATCTGTTTCTTGTGTGGTGAAGGAAGTGACGGTGTATTTAAGTACACCTTTGACAGATAAAGGACTGACGATTGTCGATACACCAGGTGCAAGCAGTATGAATAAGCGTCATACAGAAATCGCCTTCCAGTATATGAAGGATGCAGACGCCCTTCTTTATTTAACGTATTATCAGCACTCTTTCTCAAAAGCTGATCGCTCATTTTTACGGAAGCTTGGACTCGTAAAAGATTCCTTTAGCATGGATAAAATGTTCTTTATCATCAATGCAGCTGATTTGGCTAAGGATCAAGCAGAGCTTGAAACCGTATTTCACTATGTACGAAGCGAGCTCACAAAAGAAGGCATCCGCAATCCAAACCTGCATCATGTGTCTAGTAAGGAAGAGATCGAAGGGAAAGAGCCGGCATCTTATAATCAATATGCAACACTGAGAAAACAGCTCGACTATTTTATTGAGGAAGAATTAACGAAAGATGCCATTGAACTTTTGCATTTTGAAGCTAATACATTATGTACAACGGTCGATAGACTACGTGCGACCTTGCATCAATCAGAAGATGAGAAAGAAGCTGAAAAGAAAAACATCAAGACATCCTATGAAGCCATTCTCGAAAAAATGCAAGATGTGAAACGGTCTAAGCTTGTGACTGAAAGCGTAAAAAAAGACGTGCATGAACAGCTCTATCATATTGTACAGCGGCTTTCATTATTTGCGAATGATCTGTTAAAGTCGGCTTTTTATCCTGGCATATCTCAAGGGAATTTTGGTCAGCAGTTAAAAAAGGCACTTGAGAAAGCGTTAAAGGAGTATGAATTTGAATTTGTGCAGGAGCTCAAGGCACTTGATATCCGAATGGAATCGTTTATCCACCATTATTTCCAAGAGGAGTGGGAAAAAGGGATGCAGGCTGCATGTGCGGAAGATCCTTACTTTTCTCTTAGCCTGTCAGCCCCTGAGGAGAAAAATGCTGAGCTAAAACAAATTGAAGTCGAAGCAGAGATTACACCATTTGAGCCGCTTTTAAAGAAACAAAAATCAGCGAAAGGCTTCTTTGAACAAAATGAAAAGGCTACGTTTATTGAAGCCATTCGAGATGTTCTACATCAAATGACAACACGTTGGGCAGATAACGAAAAAGAAGAGTTGCTGAGCAGATATGAAAAGCTAGTGAAGACCTATACGGAAAGGTACGAACAAGATGCTCTCCAACAGCTCAATGAGCAAAAACAGACATTTATGACGAGCCTTACAACAGATGCTGAAAAACAGGCGGTCATTGAACAAGTTTATGAACAAACAAATGAATGGAAGAACCAGTTGAAAACGAGATGATTCATGATAGACTATATAAAAAAGAAAGCAGTTGATAGACGATGACGAGCGTACACGAAGAAATTTCTGCACATTCACAGAAACAACATGCCCACATCCAATCTTTTCTTGCACTTGAACAAAAAAGAGAGCAGGCGATTGAATCGGCTGTGAAAAAATGTGAAAACAATGAATCATTTTCAACAGATGAGATCAATGCCATTACGTCTAAAATGAATGAGCTTGCCCGAGGCGGAATTGTTCCGCTTCGTAAACATGTCACGATTGAGATGGTGGAGGAATACACCCAGCGTAAACAGAAGTAAAGAGTAACTTTCTCATTTTTGGTCATCTTAACAAATGAACCAGAAAGGGGAATGATCATGGCAAAAAAGCAAAACGTAAAGCAGCAGGAGGAGCGCATGCCGAAGGAAAAAGGTATGCCATCCTACGCAGAAGCGGAAACGAAAAAAATGCAATATGGTAAAAAGTAATCGGGCTGCCTCTTCTTTATCAAAAAGAAGAAGGCGCCTTTTTTATGTTCGTTTCGATGTTCTATGATAGAATAGGAGTATTGTTTATAAAAAGGGAGTTTAGATGAATGAATAAACACGTATTACTTGTAGATGGAATGGCACTTCTTTTTAGGTCGTTTTATGCGACGGCTGTCCATCGCAATTTTATGATAAATGATCGTGGTGTGCCGACAAATGGAGTTAATGGTTATTTGAAGCATTTGTTAACAGCTGTCCAAACATTTGAGCCGACTCATATCGTTTGCTGCTGGGATATGGGAAGCCAGACATACCGGAACGAATTGTTTCAAGATTATAAAGCCAATCGAGGCGAGGCGCCTGTTGAGCTTATCCCGCAGTTTGATTTAGCAAAAGAGGCGACAGCAGAACTGGGGATCATGAACATTGGTGTGACAGGTTTTGAAGCAGATGATTGTATTGGAACGCTTGCATCAATCTATCAAAACGAAGCACATGTGACCGTCTTAACAGGAGATAAAGATTTGCTGCAGATCTTGAATGAACAAGTGAACGTGGCTTTAATGCAAAAAGGCATCGGGAATTATAAGCATTATACAAAAGCCCTTTTTGAAGAGGAAATGGGCATTTCTCCAAAGGCGCTGATTGATATGAAAGCGCTGATGGGTGATGCTAGCGATAATTACCCTGGTGTAAAAGGAATCGGCGAAAAAACAGCATTGAAATTTATTCAAACGTATCAAACGATTGATCGACTGTTAGAAAATGTTCATGCATTAACGGCAGCTCAGCAAAAGAAAATGCAAGCAGGTTTAGAAGATCTGAAGCTTTCTCGTATACTGGCAGAAATTAAATGTGATGTACCACTCAGCTGTCCGATTGACGAAACAAAAATAAAAATGGATCCAGAGCGGGCAGCGGCAATGCTTCGCTTGCATCAAATTAAAGGGATCGAACCAATGGTTAACCGCTTAAGTCAATTAGGAATCAGTTAAGGTTGTTCTTACGCAGAAAAGAAACAAAGGGCTACATGTATTAGCCCTTTGTGTTGCTTTTTTTCGCCTTATTTTCTAATTGCGATATTGGCTGTTTATCTTTTGTTTGCGCATCACCTTGAGGAGTCGTTCCGTTTGTGACACGGCCTCTGTTCTCTTTATCCAATTCGTATCACCTCACACATTAGCATAACCAAAAGAAAAGCGATTCATCCTTTTGAAAGGTGAATCGCTTTTCTAGCGAGCTGATCAGCCACTTGATTTTCCTTGCTCGGAATCCACTTAATGAAAAATAAATCAAATTCGCTTTGAAGCTGCAGCATTTCTTCGATAAAATGACGAAAAGATGGATTTTTAGCAAATCCTGCATTGGCTGCACGATCCACTACTTGTGAATCAGTACGGAATGAAACGGTCCGTAATCCTTTTTCTACGCAAATTTTCATGCCTTCAATGAGCGCGGAAAACTCTGCTTCATGATTGCTCATGATGCCAAGAGGAATGGAGAAAGACTCAGCTTTTCCGTCATATTTCAAGAAAATGCCGATGCCGGATGGACCTGGGTTTCCGGCACTAGCACCGTCAATATATATTTCTGCTGGCACTTTATTTCCCCCTTTCATCAATCGGAACCATTTTTTTCGCCGCATAGGCATAAGGTGTGCCAATGGCAGCGACGATAAATTTAATCACATAAGTCGTGATGAAAAT
This sequence comes from Bacillus sp. AK25, assembly GCF_048270685.1. Taxonomy (NCBI): domain Bacteria; kingdom Bacillati; phylum Bacillota; class Bacilli; order Caryophanales; family Bacillaceae; genus Bacillus; species Bacillus sp. AK25. Next base: position 1,944,388 of record NZ_JBLUWC010000001.1, on the reverse strand, counting down.
TTCGATCCATATATGGAATGGGTAGGTCCCAAGAAAGGCAATGGTTGTGAAAACGAGCGTATCAAGCAGCTGGCTAATCATTGTACTCCCCGCATTTCGCAGCCAGAGCGCACCATCTGAAGGAAATATCCGGCGAATAAACGAATATACATAAACATCTAACATTTGACTGATGATATAAGCAGCAAGACTACCAAGAGCGACCCTTGGCATAAAGCCAAATATCGTTTCTAATGATGATTGGGAAATGTCAGATGGAGCGGGATGGAAAAGCAAAGCCTCCTGCATGACAACAGTTAATGTTAAAAGGGTGGCAAAGCCAATCCAGACAGCTTTTTTCGCTTCGGTTTGTCCATATTTTTCATTTAGGACGTCCGTTGCAAAGAACACACTGCCGTATAAAATGTTGCCAAGTGTTGCCGTTAAGCCAAATAATTCAACGGTTTTGACCACTTGTAAATTGGCAGCAACTGTTGCAAAACCAATCCATACGAAAAGCCCCATCTTGCCAAATCCTTTATAAAATAGAAGAACAATGATAAAATTAATGATCGCAAATAAGATCCAAATACCTTCATTAAACAAGTGACATGAACTTCCTTTCTAAATGTAAAATGTAACTTTTTGATTATAGCATAACGAACGTTTACCTTAAAAGTATGGGAAGGCGATGTGATCAATGAAACTAAGAGCGCACTATACAATGAAAGTGAAATCGATTGGGTCCATTGCTTTTTTCCAAGAAGATTGGATGGAGCTCAAAGAGGCCTTGCTTTTAGCAAAACATATAGACAAAAAAGAACCGCAGTCACTTCTATCATTTGAAGATGAAAAGGGTGCGATGTGGTCGACGAAAGAACTTGAAAAGCTAAACGAAGAACTTAGGCTTGAACCCGATCAGCTTCAGGTCTATTTTGATGCGAGTTTTCGCAAAGAAACAGGTGATGCTGGGCTTGGAATTGTCGTGTATTATCAGCTTGGACAGGATGCATACCGATTAAGGAAGAATCAGCCTTTTCAGAGCACCACGAACAATGAGGCAGAGTATGCGGCTTTATTTGAAGCGGTAAAAGCTTTAAAAGAACTGGGAGCCAGCAGAAACTCTGTTACGATTAGAGGAGATTCTCTTGTGGTGATGAATCAGCTCAAAGGGGAATGGCCTTGTTATGATGATATACATAACAAATGGCTCGACCGAATTGAGGCTGCGATCAAAGAGCTGAAGCTCACGCCAACATATGAAGTCATCGATCGTAAACAAAATGCAGAAGCAGATCAGCTTGCCAGACAGATACTTGCAGACGTCCCCATCGAAAGTAAGTTGAAATTAGAAGCAGACGGAGCTGAATAAAGTGGATAAAAAAACAGCAGTAAAAGAATTAACAGATCTTCAAGACACGTATTGTTCAGATTGTTTGATTAAGAAGCACTTTCGTAAAGAATTTGGCAAAAAATACGCGCACTCCTTTTGTATACAGCAATGCACGGTAGGAGAGAAGATCAAACAATACGGGAATGAATTACTCAAAAAATAAGCGTACACTCCGGTTTTCCCCTAGATGTATCACGCGTTCACGAAAAAAAACGAATAGAATGTGTAAAAAAAGAACATATTCTGAAAAATGAGCCGATATAACTATAGAAAGTTTTGGTTGAGTTACTTTTTGACTAAGTGACGGATAATAGAGGAAAAGGGGAAGGCCGGCATGGATAATAAGGATTTTGAAACGGTATTACATCGAACATTTCAAGAGGTGTACAGTGATCTAGAGCAACTGGTAGATGTAGCAAAGAAGGGAAGACCTTTTCTCGAAAAAGATATCTCTGAAATTGAACAAAGATTAAAGCAAAATATTTTAGCGATTGAAATTCAGCTGAAAATCAAATAAGAGAGGCATACGCCTCTCTTTATTTTGTCGTTTCATCATTGATTGAGTTGATTAGATTTTTGTTACGTTTGCAGCTTGAGGTCCACGATTACCTTCAACGATTTCAAAAGAAACTTCTTGTCCTTCTTCTAGAGATTTGTAACCGTCACCTTCGATAGCTGTAAAGTGAACGAATACGTCGTCTCCGCCTTCAACTTCAATGAAGCCGAAACCTTTTTCATTATTGAACCATTTTACTTTACCGTTTTGCATATTGCTTTTTCCTCCTAGTACTGTAGCACACCTTTTGGCATACTAAAAAAAATTTTCATCACCTAACGACTTAAGAAGTTGTTAAATGATGGTTCCACTATACACCATCAAAAGTAAAGCGTCAAGCAGGCAAGCCAAATTTTGAGCAGAATGTTTGATTTTTTTGTTTTTTTAGTGAATGACATTTATCTATAAAACGTCCTAATCTCATGAAACCTAACGTATAACTTGTCCGTATATAGTAAAAATACAGAAAGAGGTGCGTCATGAATCGTTACACAATTGAGGAGTTTGTTCAGAATACGCAGCAAGAAGACAAAGGGGAAGGGGTCTTTGAACTTGAAACACCAAGATTGTTAGAAATTAATTTAACGGATACCATTTGGGCAAAAACAGGTTCCATGGTTTCATATCGCGGGAAAATAAAGTTTGAACGTGAAGGTGTGTTTGAACACGGTGTGTCAAAGATGTTCAAAAAAATGTTATCAGGAGAAGGAACTTCTTTGATGAAGGCCACAGGTGATGGAAAATTATATGTAGCAGACCAAGGGAAAAAAATCTCGATTCTTCGATTGGCTCAAGGGGAGTCTATTTTCGTTAATGGAAACGACTTGCTCGCATTTGAACCGTCTGTTCGGTGGGATATTAAATTAATGAAAAAGGTGTCTGGCATGCTTGCAGGCGGATTATTTAATGTCAAACTTGAAGGACCAGGTCTTGTGGCAATCACAAGTCATTACGAACCGCTGACGCTGATTGTTCAGCCAGGTGATTCTGTTTATACAGATCCGAATGCGACGGTCGCATGGTCAGGAGATTTGCAGACTGAATTTGTGACAGATGTATCGTTCAAAACGTTTATTGGCAGGGGAAGCGGAGAGTCCATTCAAATGAAGTTTAGCGGAAGTGGCTTTGTTGTCGTGCAGCCGTTTGAAGAAGTGTATACGACGAATGGAAATCAAGGTTAAAAGAAAAAAGGTGTCCGTCAATGACGGACACCTTTTTATGATAATGCTTGAGCATACGATTTGTTGCTCATGATCAGATCTGATTGTTCGACGATATCTTCTAAAATGGTTTGAGAAGACTGTTTTAAGTGTAATTTTTTGATGTTTTGTTTCATGGATTCTAATTTTTCTTCGTCTTGTAGCAAGTTGGTGACAGATTCTAAAATGTCTTCGTGTCTGTTGATGACAATGGCAGCGCCATAATCTTCAAAGAAAAGAGCATTTTCTTTTTCTTGTCCTGGAACAGGTTTGTAAAGAATAACTGGGACACCAATTGCTGTTGCTTCTGTTAATGTAATCCCGCCCGGTTTTGTAATCATACAGTCAGTTACTCTGAACAATTCATCAATTTGTTCCACATATCCAAGCGCCTTCAATTGATTTGGGTGTGCTTGTTCAAGTTCGCTAAGCGATTGCTTCAGCGCTGCATTCTTACCGCACACAACAACAATTTGTACTTCACTGTCAAGAAGTAGTGCTTCACACAGTTCCTTCACATTTTTTAGTACACCATGGGCACCCGCCATAATGAGAAGGACTTTTTTGTCTGATGATAATCCATATTTTTTATAGATGATCGATTTAGGCACGTCTACTTCAAATTGTGGTCTAATCGGAATGCCTGTTACCTTGACATCGCTTGGATGTGTGCCGATTTCTACTAGCTTTTGTTTCACATAATCGGTTGCAACATAGTATCGGTCAATGTTTTCATGTACCCAAATTTTATGAAGACAAAAGTCTGTCATCACATTAAATGTTGGAATGACTTTACCTGTTTTATTTCGGTATTCAGGTACAACAATCATCGGGAATGTAATGATGATGATATCCGGATTGTGTAATTGAATTAATTCATCAAGACGCTTATTTCCCATCTTTAAATAAATGTTAAATTTGCGTTTATTGTAAATTTTATCTACACCGTAATAAAACAAGCGATAAAATTGTTTCCCAATGGAGAAGCTCTTTAAATATAAATATTGAGTCACTTCAGACACAATGGGATTTGATTCTTGATACAAATTAGAAACTATCACATGTTCAAACCCTTGGGATTTGCATTCATCATACAGTGTTTTTGCAACCTGCATATGTCCATTTCCATAATTTGCGGTCAAGATTAATATTTTTTTATTGGTATTCAAGAATATTCACCTCAAATGTAATCAACAACAACAAAACTTCGTACGAAAACTATAAATCTCATAGGTCTACATATACATAAAGATAACATATAAACAGCGAGAGCATATCATTCGTTACGAAAGAATTAAACTAATTTTAAAAAACAAACAGACTAAATTGATAATGGAAGACAGAGCCATTTGTATTTTAACACATTTTAAGCATTTATCATCAGACTACAGTCTATTTTATTCCCACACATATGGTGTTTCTTGATAAACATAGTAATTAAGCCAATTCATAAACAGCAAAGTAGCATGGGCTTTCCAGCGGTTCACTGGAACTAATGTGTCTCCATCTTCGATGAAATAGTGGACGGGTTTTTTGACTGTATCATGTTTCAACAAATCTCTTTCATATTCCTGCTTCAATGTATCTGTATCGTATTCAGGATGTCCAGTTAAAAATACTTGTTTATCATCATCTGAAACAATTAAACAAACACCAGCTTCCTCAGACGTGCTCAATACTTTTAGATTCGGCGTGTTTTTTAATTGTTCTGTATTAATATCTGTATGCCTAGAATGTGGGACATAGTATACTTCATCGAAACCTCTTACTAATCTTTCTTTTTTCTTTTTGACAAGATGCTCAAAGACACCGAATTTTTTCTCTGGAAGCTTGATTTTTTCAATGCCATAATGATGATATAGACCTGCCTGTGCCCCCCAGCATATATGGAGAGTAGACGTCACATTCGTTTTACTCCAGTCCAAAATGTCCTGCAGTTCTTTCCAATAGGAAACTTCTTCGAAAGCTAAATGCTCAATTGGTGCACCTGTAATGATCATGCCATCAAATTTTTTATGGCGAATCGATTCAAAGGTCGTATAAAATTCATCTAGATGCTCTCTCGATGTATTCTTCGGTGTATGTGTACTTGGAATCAAAAATGTAAAATACACTTGCAACGGAGAATTTCCGAGCATTCTCAGCAGCTGCGTTTCAGTTTGTATTTTTTTGGGCATTAAGTTTAAGATCACGATATTCAAAGGACGGATATCTTGTTTGAATGCCCTTGTCTCATCCATGACGAAAATGTTTTCGCTCTCTAGTATTTGTTTTGCCGGCAGATGAACTGGTATGTTAATAGGCAACTCGCCACCCCCTGAACCAAAGCTAATTTCACTTCATTATAGGAACTTTCTGGCGATATTTCAATGTTTCAATTATGTTACAATGAAAAATAGAGCAAAAAAGAAAGCTGTTTCTGTCAAAAAAGGAGGCCATTAATCATGATTACAAAGCATTTATCAGATATTGACATTGCCCAAAAGGCAAAGCTGAGACCGATTCAAGACATCGCAGCAAAATTACAAATACATGACGAAGAATTAGAATGCTATGGTTTCACAAAAGCGAAAATATCTTTGACTATTTTTGACCGTTTAAAGGAACAAAAAGAAGGAAATGTGATTCTTGTGACTTCGATCAACCCAACGCCAGCAGGTGAGGGGAAGTCCACCGTAACAGTTGGCCTCGGTCAAGCCTTCGAGAAAATTGGGAAAAAAGCGATCATTGCCATGCGTGAACCTTCACTAGGTCCCACAATGGGTATTAAAGGCGGTGCAGCTGGCGGCGGATATTCACAGGTGTTGCCTATGGAAGAAATTAATCTTCATTTCACAGGGGATTTTCATGCGATTACATCTGCACATAACGCTTTATCTGCTTTTATTGATAATCATATCCATCACGGAAATGAGCTTGGAATCGACGCACGCCGAATTGTATGGAAACGAGTGTTAGATTTAAACGATCGTGCTCTAAGACAAGTGGTCGTAGGACTTGGCGGTCAATTAAATGGGTACCCTAGAGAAGATGGATTTGATATTACGGTTGCATCCGAAATGATGGCCATCCTCTGTTTAGCAGACGACTTAAACGATCTGAAAAAACGTCTTTCTTCTATTGTTGTTGCCTACAATCAAGAAGGTGAACCGGTCACAGTTGGAAATCTAGGATATGAAGGCGTATTAACCTTGCTTTTAAAAGATGCGCTGAAACCAAACCTTGTTCAAACGATTGAAGGAACTCCAGCCCTTGTTCATGGTGGTCCTTTTGCCAATATTGCACATGGATGCAATAGTTTAATTGCCACAAAAATGGCGGCAAAACTAGCAGATTACGTCGTAACAGAAGCGGGATTTGGTGCAGACCTCGGCGCGGAAAAATTTCTTCACATCAAAACAAGAGCCGGTGATTTTAAACCAGGCGCTGTTGTCATTGTAGCAACTGTCAGGGCGCTAAAAATGCATGGCGGAATGCAGAAAACAGAGCTCAAGGAAGCAAATGCACAGGCTGTATTAGAAGGTATACATAATTTAGAGAAGCATATTGAAACAGTGCAAGCCTTCGGTCTACCATATATCGTTGCAGTGAACCGTTTTATTACCGATACAAAAGAAGAAATTCAAGCAATAGAAAACTGGTGCGAAACGAATGGACATCCAGTCAAAGCGGTCAATGTATGGGAAGAAGGGGGAGCTGGCGGCGTAGCACTTGCCGAAGAGCTCACGACACTCATTGAAAAGAATGAAAACAGCTTTTCTTATTTATATGAGGAGCAAGATTCCATTGAAGAAAAGTTGTCAAAAGTCGCCAAAGTGGTTTATGGTGCAGACGGCGTCAACCTTACATCAAAAGCAAGAAAGCAGCTAGCTGCAATTGAAAAAAATGGCTGGGCCCATTTGCCGGTTTGTATGGCAAAAACGCAATATTCACTATCGGATGATCCGGCTTTAATCGGCAGACCAAAAGGTTTTACCGTTACGATTCGAGAGTTAAAACCATCTGTAGGAGCAGGTTTTATCGTTGCACTAACGGGAAGCATTCTGACCATGCCAGGTCTCCCTAAAAAACCTGCGGCACTTGAGATGAATTTATTAGAAGACGGCAGTGTGACTGGACTCTTTTAGCAGGAAGCATAAAAAGCGATTTTCTAAAAGAAGCATGTTACGATAGGAAAAAGTGAATCCTAGGAGGCTATGAGATGTCAATTTATGATATTCAGGTCAAGACCATTAACGGTCAGGAAAAATCAATGGCAGATTACAAAGGGAAAGTACTGATCATCGTGAACACAGCGAGCAAATGTGGACTGACCCCTCAATTTAAACAATTACAAGAGTTATACGATCAATATCATGAAAAGGGCCTTGAAATTTTAGGATTTCCGTGCAATCAATTTATGAATCAAGAGCCAGAAGGGGAAGAAGCAATTCAAGAATTCTGTTCGTTAAACTATGGTGTGACCTTCCCGATGTTTGCAAAAGTAGATGTTAATGGTGACAATGCGCATCCGCTTTTCAAATACTTAACGAGTCAAGCGAAAGGTGTGCTTGGTACAAAAACGGTGAAATGGAATTTCACAAAATTTATCGTTGACCAAAACGGAGAAGTGACTGAACGATTCTCTCCTAAAACACCACCAAAAGAATTAGAAAGCTCCATTATCGCTCTCTTGGAGAAATAAGCATGTATTCGAGTAAGCAACAAGAACAATTGGAGGCAGCTGCCTCCTTTGTTTCAAAACAGCTAAAGAATGAACCGACTGGACACGATGAAGCTCATATCAATCGTGTGCGCCAGCTTGCCGTCCATATTGCACAACAGGAGGGCGGGTCGCTTTTTGTCATTGAAATGGCAGCGATTGTCCATGATGTCATTGATGACAAGCTGTCTAGTGAATGGAAGCTTTCACCGCATGATCTCAAGCAGCAGCTCCTTTTGTGGGATGTGGGCATGCGAGATATTCGCTATATCATGGATATCATTACAACGATGTCTTTTCGTCACCGGCATATGAAGCATCAACCAGTGACATTAGAAGGGACCATTGTTCAAGATGCAGATCGGCTAGATGCAATAGGTGCAACCGGGATTGCAAGGGTGTTTACATATGCAGGTGCAAAAGGGGAGCCTCACTATACAGAGGGTGCTCACCAAGGCACAGTACTTTTGCATATGCAAGAAAAGCTGCTTCATTTAAAAGACTTGATGAACACACGTGCTGGAAAGCAGCTGGCTCATGAGCGGCATGAGTTTATGTGTCTATTTATTAAGACATGGAAAGAAGAATGCGGCCTTACAGATGAGTAGGGTCTTTATGTGTATAAGGAGGATGTATAGATGAAAATAACTGCCATAGAACCAACGCCAAGCCCGAATACAATGAAAGTCATTTTGACAGAAGCGCTTGCAGGCGGTAAAAGCAATAACTACAAAAAAGATCAAAAAGACGAAGCGCCAGAGATGATCAAGCGCATTTTAACTATTGAAGGTGTAAAAGGTGTTTACCATGTAGCCGATTTCTTAGCGGTTGAGCGCAATGCGAAATTTGACTGGCAAGGTATTTTACAGCAAGTCAGAGAAGCCTTTGGACAAGAAACAGAAGGTCTTCAGGGAGAATTGCAGTCAGGTGATGACACATTTGGAGAAGTCAAAGTGTTTGTTCAAATGTTTAATGGGATTCCGATGCAGGTGAAGCTGACAGACGGTGAAAGAGAAGAACGATTTGGAATGCCTGAACGTTTCCAGGCAGCGATTTTAAAGCTAAGAAGCAGTTCAGATAATGTTGTATTTGAACGTGTGTGGAAAGAACATGGCGTTCGTTTTGGAGAATTTGCTGATATCGGTCAAGAAGTCACAGAAGAGCTGCAAGCTGCATATGACGACGAGCGTTTATCCCGTTTAACAGAGGCAGTGAAGGAAGGTCAAGAGGCTGTAGATAAACAAGTGAACCGAAAAGCATATGATGTGACAGAAGAGATGCTGCGCGATGAAGATTGGAAGAAACGTTTTGCTCATTTAGAGCAAATGCAGCCAGAGAAAAAAGATATACCTGTTTTAATGAAAGCGATGGAGGACCCAAAAACATCGATTCGCAGACAAGCTGTTGTGAATGCTGGCATGATTGAAGATCCAGACATTTTGCCTATTTTGTATAAAGGGCTTGAAGATAAAACAGTGACAGTTAGAAGAACTGCTGGAGATTGTATTTCAGATCTTGGTGATTCTAGTGCGATTGAAGCGATGATCCAAGCCTTAAAGGACCCAAGTAAGCTTGTCCGCTGGCGTGCGGCCATGTTCCTTTATGAAGAAGGTGACGAAACAGCACTAGAAGCTTTAAAAGAAGCGGAGCAGGACCCTGAATTTGAAGTCAGTCTTCAAGTGAAAATGGCCATCGAACGAATTGAGCACGGAGAAGAAGCAAAAGGCTCTGTGTGGAAGCAAATGACAGAAAGTAGAAAAAATGCATCAGAATCATAAGAAAGACGAGCAGGCTGCCAATAAAAGGCAGCTTGTTTTCTGAAAATGGCTTTTTTATTGGCAGAAAAATTTTTTTAGAAAAATTATTTTGAATATTGTTGAAATATGAGAAAAAACTCTATATAGTAGTACCAATATAGAATATTGGAGGTCAGATTTTATGACACAATCCTTGCTGAGCACTTGCTTCAGCAGAGAAATCAGTCACTATCTATTATAGGTGGCTAAATAAACAGAAAATTTGTAAAATAAAATGAACTCAAAATCATACAGTCAACAAGACTAGTAGTATAGGAGGCTTTTTAAACAGATGGCAGAACTTCGCAGTAATATGATTAAACAAGGAATTGACAGAGCACCTCACCGAAGCTTACTAAGAGCAGCTGGGGTAAAAGATGAGGATTTTGGCAAGCCGTTTATTGCCGTATGTAATTCCTATATTGATATTGTCCCAGGACATGTCCATCTTCAGGAATTCGGAAAAATTGTGAAAGAAGCCATTCGTGAAGCTGGCGGTGTTCCATTTGAATTCAATACAATCGGGGTAGATGATGGTATTGCGATGGGGCATATTGGGATGAGATATTCATTGCCAAGCCGTGAAATCATTGCTGATTCAGTAGAGACCGTAGTGTCTGCACACTGGTTTGATGGCATGGTTTGTATTCCTAACTGTGATAAAATCACGCCAGGTATGATGATGGCTGCCATGCGTGTGAATATCCCAACTGTATTTGTCAGTGGTGGACCGATGGAAGCTGGGAGAACAAGTGATGGCAGAAAAATTTCGCTTTCTTCTGTCTTTGAAGGCGTAGGCGCATACCAATCAGGGAAAATTAATGAAGAGGAATTAAACGAATTAGAGCAATTTGGCTGTCCAACATGTGGATCTTGCTCTGGTATGTTTACAGCAAACTCAATGAACTGTCTAGCAGAGGCGCTTGGGATTGCTCTTCCTGGAAATGGAACCATTCTGGCGACTTCACCAGAACGAAGAGAATTTGCGAAGAAGTCAGCAAAACAATTGATGGAGCTGATCAAAAAAGACATTAAACCACGTGATATTGTCACGGAAAAAGCGATTGATAACGCATTTGCTTTAGATATGGCACTTGGTGGTTCAACCAATACAGTTCTTCATACATTGGCGATTGCAAACGAAGCAGGCGTTGAATATTCACTTGAGCGTATCAATGAAGTCGCAGAACGTGTGCCGCATTTATCTAAACTTGCTCCAGCTTCAGATGTATATATTGAAGATTTACATGAAGCTGGCGGAGTGACCGCTGCACTAAATGAATTGTCCAAAAAAGAGGGGGCTCTTCATTTAGATACCATGACCGTCACAGCGAAAACGTTAGGCGAGAACATTGCAGGTCATGAGGTAAAAGATTATAACGTCATTTATCCAATTGACAAGCCATTTACTGAAAAGGGCGGCTTAGCCGTTTTATTTGGAAACCTTGCGCCAGATGGAGCAATCATTAAAACAGGCGGTGTACAAGACGGCATCACACGTCATGAAGGACCTGCGATCGTATTTGAATCCCAAGAGGAAGCACTTGAAGGAATCATTAATCGAAAAGTAGAAGCAGGACATGTTGTCATTATTCGTTATGAAGGACCTAAAGGCGGTCCAGGCATGCCTGAAATGCTTGCACCAACTTCACAAATTGTTGGAATGGGACTTGGTCCAAAGGTTGCTTTAATTACAGACGGACGATTCTCCGGTGCTTCTCGCGGATTGTCTATTGGACACGTTTCTCCAGAGGCAGCAGAAGGCGGCCCGCTTGCCTTTGTTGAAAATGGTGATCATGTCGTTGTTGATATCGAAAAACGCATTTTAAGCGTAGATGTCCCGGAAGAAGAATGGGAAAAAAGAAAAGCAAACTGGAAAGGCTTTGAGCCAAAAGTAAAAACAGGTTACCTTGCCAGATACTCAAAACTTGTGACATCAGCCAATACAGGCGGAATCATGAAAATTTAATGTGAAATTGATCATTTGAAAATTGGCTCTCTCTATAGTATCCTTTATTCACAACATAAGGATTATAGAGGGGGCTTTTTTATGTCAATGGCATATGAAGAATATATGCGTCAGCTCGTCGTACCAATGCGCCAAGAACTGACAAGTGCAGGGTTTCAAGAATTGACGACTGAAGAAGAAGTAGAAAAAACGATGCAGGAAGCAGAAGGAACAACATTTGTTGTCGTCAATTCCGTATGCGGATGTGCTGCCGGTTTAGCACGCCCTGCTGCTACTCAAGCTGTCATGAAAGCAGAAAAAGCACCAGATCGAATGGTGACGGTCTTTGCTGGTCAGGACCGGGAAGCAACGGCTAAAATGAGAGAATACTTCACAGGTGAGGAGCCATCTTCTCCATCTATGGCACTTTTAAAAGGAAATGAACTCGTTCATTTTATTCCGCGTGACGAAATTGAAGGTCATGAAATGGAAGATATTATGAAGAACGTCTTATCTGCATTTGAAAAACATTGCTAATACAAATATTGAAATGTCCTGTGATCCATCAGGGCATTTTTTCTTGATTATGATGGAGGAACGTCATGCTCATTACAACAAGCTTTAGAGCAAATGAACAAACAATTGAAACGGCAAAGGCCCTTGCAAAGGACTTGCATGGTGAGTATATCGAGCGGCGCAAACAATCTGTCAAACAGCTTGCGATCAAGCGGGGGGATGTACTGGTTGTTGGGAAAGAACGATTTGAATGGTATCAGCCAAATGGTGAAAAGTTCTTTTTCCATCCAAGCTCAGCGATGTTTAGGGTGAAGCGGGTTCTGCGAGGGGAAAAAGATCCATTAATAGAAGCAGCACAATTAAAGCCGGGCGATTCCTTTTTAGATTGTACGCTTGGCTTAGGATCTGATGCGATTACCGCAAGCTGCGCTACAGGAGCCAATGGAAAAGTGTCCGGTATTGAAAAAAATCCAATGACGGCATTGCTTGTTCGAGAAGGACTCAGCACATGGGAAACAGGTGTGAGAGAGGCAGACGAAGCGATGAAACGGATATCTGTCATCAGCGGGGATAGTATTGAGCAGTTAAAGAAGCTCCCTGATCGATCCTATGATATCGTCTATTTCGACCCAATGTTTGAAGAAACCATACAAGAGTCTGCTAGTATGATGCCGCTTCGTCATGCAGCTGAGCATCATTTTGACCATGAAACCGCTGTGAAAGAAGCAATGAGAGTGGCTAGAAAAAGAGTGGTTTTAAAAGATCATTGGAAAAGCACACGATTTACCACTGATTCCTATCAATTTCAGGTGATGAAACGTAAAACCGCCCAATTTCATTACGGATATATCTCAATAGAAGAAGACAAATCAACAAAACTTTAATCACTCTTAACAATTAAAAAAGCCCTATTTCAGGGCTTTTAATCGGTGATCTCCATATAGACAAAATAAAATAACGTCAGCAAGGAAGCTGTGATGAAAAACCCTTCAAGCATATCCATTCCTCCCAAATTTTAGTCGTCGTTACTGTCATTGTAAACGTTTTATCATGAAAAAGAAAGTCTCAACTCAATGACCAAATTGAATGACTGAAAATTCATTATATGCTAGAATAGCAGTATGATAACTTATGGAAGGAATTAGATATCATGAAAATGTGGATGAGAAAAACGCTTGTTGCTCTCTTTACGATTGCGACTTTTGGTTTAATCTCTCCTCCATCGGCTTTGATGACAGACAAGCCATCTGAACTTTCTTCATCTGATAAATCACCTTATACAGCAGTTTATGATACATCAGATGATACGCGTAGCTGGGAATTATCGCAAGAAGACAACAAAGAGCGGGTAGACCCCTTTGAGCAATATAAGCAAGAGGTTCTATCAAGTGCAGAAAACCAATCCTTTCTCAAATTTGGTCGTAAAATCACACCTGTCATTGAGGACGAGTATAGAGAAGAGATTCAACCAAAAATTGAACAAGTGTTAACCGACTTTTTAACAAATTTCAAAGATGACGAAAAATTTCAAGATGTTGTTTTAACTGATCAGCCTTCAAGCGGAAATGGAGAAAAAATCTTCCACATTTATAATAGAAAGACTGGAGAAGATTTGCTTCGTTTTCATGTCAGGAGAGATCAGCCGCCTCACAGCGGATATTGGTTTAACTTTCACTACCATACAGCAGAAGATGGATTCCAGACGCATCATGAACTCGGTAATATTTACTGGGATAAAAACACCCCGCCGAGCTGGATGAGCCACTAGAAGGAGATGTCATGCCAATTGAAAAAGTATACAATGAACGAAATGGTTCGTATTACAAAACAGATGTTAAACGAGCGTGGAGTGAAAATAGAAGATATTGCACACATTGTGCTGAAACTCCAAGAGAAATACAACCCAAATCTTCCACTCAGTGTCTGCATTGAAAATGTTGAAAAAGTGCTGAATAAAAGGGAAATTGTCCACGCAGTTTTGACAGGACTTGCGCTTGATCAGCTGGCAGAAAAAAAGCTTTTGCCAGAACCTTTGCAGCATTTAGTTGAAACAGATGAACCGCTATATGGAATTGACGAGATTATTCCGCTTTCCATTGTCAATGTATATGGATCAATCGGTTTGACCAACTTCGGTTATCTAGACAAAGAGAAATTTGGTATTATTAGAGAATTAGATGAAGGTCGTCCTGGTGAAGTACACACTTTCCTTGATGACCTTGTCGCTGCGCTTGCCGCCGCAGCAGCAAGTCGCATAGCTCACTCTCACCAAGATATTAAGGACGAAGAGCAGGATCGAGTGAATCAAGCATAAAAAGAAAAACATGTCTGCTCATCTTGCAGACATGTTTTTTTGGTTTCAACAAAAGCAGAAATAAGGTAAACTACAACAAGAACATAAATAAAGGATGAAAAAAATGAAACAATACAAAGAGTTATGCCGTCATGTATTACAGCACGGGGATGAAAAAGGTGACAGAACAGGAACGGGCACTATCAGCACGTTCGGTTACCAAATGAAATTTGATTTACAGGAAGGGTTTCCTTTATTAACAACAAAGAAATTACACCTGAAATCAATCATTCATGAGTTACTGTGGTTTTTAAAAGGTGATACAAATGTCAAATATCTTCAAGAAAATGGTGTCCGTATTTGGAATGAATGGGCAGATGAAAATGGAGAGCTAGGGCGTGTGTATGGTGCGCAGTGGAGATCATGGGCGAGTGGAGATGGAGAGACAGTAGATCAGATCAGCAGACTGATCCATGATATAGAGAATCATCCTAATTCGAGAAGATTGATTGTCAGTGCGTGGAATCCAGGAGAGATTGATCAGATGGCGCTGCCTCCTTGTCATTGCTTGTTTCAATTTTACGTATCAAACGGTAAATTATCGTGCCAGCTCTATCAACGTTCGGCAGATATCTTTTTAGGTGTGCCTTTTAATATTGCTTCGTATGCACTTCTAACGATGATGATTGCCAAAGTGACAAACCTTGAGCCAGGAGAGTTTATTCATACGCTAGGAGATGCTCATATTTATCAAAATCATCTTCCGCAGGTCAAAATGCAGTTAGAGCGTGAGGAGCGCACACTTCCGCAGCTTCGCATCACTAGAGATGTCAAAAGTATTTTTGATTTTACGTTTGATGATTTTGTGCTCGAGAACTATGATCCACATCCGCATATTAAAGGAGAAGTCAGTGTATGATTTCCATGATAGTGGCGACAGGAAAAGACAGAGTCATTGGCAAAGATAATCAAATGCCTTGGCATTTACCCGCTGATTTAGCGTATTTTAAAAAAGTCACAAGTGGCCATACCATTGTCATGGGCAGAAAAACGTTTGAATCAATTGGACGAGCACTGCCTAACCGCCGGAATATCGTGTTAACCACAAGTTCATCTTTTCAAGCTGAAGGATGCGAGGTAGTTCATTCAATCGATGATATTTTAACCATTGCGAAGACTGAGGAAGAATTATTGATCATTGGTGGGTCTAAGCTGTATGAGGAAATGATGCCATACGCAGATCGTCTATATATCACGCACATTCATCATTCATTTGAAGGCGACCGTTTCTTCCCTTATTACGATGAAGAGAATTGGACGGTTGTATCACGTGAAAAAGGCCATCGTGACGAAAAGAACCCCTACAATTATGAATTTGTTGTCTATGACAGAAAAGAAGGATAAGTGAGTAGGAGGAGTACGGTTGTTTCGTTATTGGTTTTTAACGATTTATGTTGTTGTATCCTTTTTTAAAAGTATAAGGCATTTGTATGATCATGAATTAACGGATCCACGCATTTCCTATACGAAACGAATGCATCTCATCCATGAGCATGCAAAAAGGTTTGCCAGAGGGTGTATTGATCAATCAGGATCAGTCATGACCATTCATCAGCAAAAAAAGCTGCCAGATGGCCCTGTTATTTATGTCACAGAAGCACATCATCCAGTGACGACGACATTGCTGATTGGTCACTTAGAGAAGCCATTTGCTTTTATGGCAAAACCGCATCTGTTTTGCTATCCCATCTTAAAACAATGGTTGAAGAAGATGGCGGTGATCAAGCAGAATCAATCTGATGAGGCGTTATTAGAAGAAGCAAGAGAAAGAGTTCTATCTGGCCAGAGTCTGTTGCTTTCTGAACAGTATCGTGTCATGGCAGAAACGCTTGCTGAAGAATGTAACTGCTCACTTGTTCCGGTTGAAACAAGCGGCACAGACCGTCTTTTAACAGGGAAGATCGTCAAAAGACTTCGTCCAGTTAATGTCGATATCCATATAAAAGCACCGGTCAAGATGAGTGATTACGCACAAAAGCGCGCATAGAAAAAACCAGCATCCACATTCGGATGCTGGTTTTTTGATCATGCTGGGATGTTGACGCAATAAAATAGAATGCAGAAGAACATGGATGCACTTCCACCGAGAACAAAGCTGTGCCAAATCGCATGATGATAGGGAATTTTCCGCCAAATATAAAAGATCGTTCCGACTGAATACAAAATACCGCCTAATAGTAAGAGGCTGAATCCAGCTCCTGTTAATTGAATGTACAGAGGTTTAATTGCGATGATAATCATCCAGCCCATTAATAAATAAACAAGGGTGGATACAATGATAAACCGTTTGACGAAAAAGATTTTAAAAACGATACCGCCTGCAGCAAGCGCCCATACGATTGCAAGAAGAGTATAGCCAAGTGCGCCTTTTAATGGGCCAAGCAAAAATGGCGTATATGTACCAGCAATCAATACATAAATCGCAGAGTGGTCAAGGATTTCGAATACATCTTTTGTTTTTTTGTGCCGAATGCTATGAAGCAAAGTAGAGCTTAAATAAAGCAGCAGCATCGACGCGCCAAATATCGAGAAGCTAATAATGTCAGTGACAGTGCCGTATTGAACAGCGAATAAAACGAGAAAAACAATGGCGGGAATGGATAAAATGACGCCAATGCCATGTGTAATCGCGTTGGCAATTTCTTCTTTTACAGTAAACAATGGATGTCCTCCTTTATTGAACCGGTATATAACCATCAAGCGACTTCAGAAATGAGAGACCTTCAAGTGTAATCTTCGTTCCAGCTCTGCCTTTCCCTTTCGTCACATAAGCTTTTTTCTCAAGATCATCTAATCGACTCCTGACTTGCTGAGGGGTCAGCGGGATGTCGCCTTGTTTGCTTAACTCAGACAAGATACGTCTGCTGGCTGCTTCTCCTTTTTCATTTAGAGACTTAATGGCTTCGAGTAAGAAAACAAATTCTTGTTTCTCCATAAGCGTGAGCTGGTGTTCTTCTTTTTTTCCTTTACCAGCTGTTTGTTGAGGTAATAATACAAAAGGTGGCAAGTGATGCAAGAAAACTGTTTGCCCTTCGAGAATCGCTGCTGCATAATGAACGATATTTTTGAGCTCCTGGACATTCCCTTCAAACGAATATTGCTGTAAGACTTCCCACACACTTGAGTCGATGTCAGGCGTCATGTTCAGTTCTTGAAAGAAAGCAGCGGTTAAAATAGGAATATCTGTTTTTCGATCTTCTAACGGTGGGAGAGGGATATGAAGCACATTGAGCCGATAAAACAGCTCAGGTAAAAAACTGGATGAAACGCTCATCGCCTCTAATGATAAAGACGAAGAAGCAATGATTTTTGTTGCAGGAGAAACTTCGAGAAAACGAATGACCTGATGCTGCATAGGAATACTGAATGCGCTGACTTCGTCTAAATAAAGCACATGATTTGCCGCATGAGTAAATGCTTCCTGCAAAGTTACTTCATCTACAATGGGGCAGTAGATATGTTTCATCGAAGCCTGCGCAGCAAATGAATGGGCCATTTCTTGTGCAAAGCGTGATTTGCCTGTTCCAATTTCACCTGTGATCAACACAGGCTGATCGTTTTTCGTGAATTGTTTTGCCAAATGAATGGCGTGTTTTATATCTTGGTGTTCTCCATATATATTAGCAAACGGATGTGTGGTCATCGAGCGATTCCTTTCTTTTGGTTCTAATTGGTTTTATTATAACACCCAATTAGAACAAATGTATAGAAAAACGAAAAAGTTCATGAAATTTATCTTCGATCCATGATCTATTGGTTTATTTTTTGAATATTCATGTTATAATGACAAATTAAATAAGGTTAAAGAGAAAGGATCTTGTACATGAAACCGTTGCTCAAAGAAAACACGCTAATTCAAGTGAAAGACATCTTAAAAGCCCATCAAAATTTGAAGGATGTAGTGATTCATACTCCACTTCAAAAAAATGAGCGACTTTCTGAACGATATGAATGTAATGTCTACTTAAAAAGAGAGGACCTGCAGGTTGTTCGTTCTTTTAAATTAAGAGGCGCTTTTAATAAAATGAGCCAGTTGCCAAAAGAAAAACTAGAAAACGGCATTGTTTGTGCCAGTGCAGGAAATCACGCACAAGGCGTTGCCTATTCTTGCAAATATTTAGGTATCCACGGGAAAATTTTTATGCCTGCTACCACACCAAGGCAAAAAGTATCTCAAGTGGAGCTTTTCGGAAAAGAATATGTTGACATTATCTTAACCGGAGATACCTTTGATGATTCGTATCATGAAGCAGTCAAATGCGGAGATAAGGAAAAGCGGGAATTTATTCATCCATTTGATGATTTAGATGTCATGGCAGGACAAGGAACAACTGCTGTAGAAATATTAAATGATATCGAAGTGGAGCCTCACTTTTTATTTGCAAGTGTTGGGGGCGGAGGTTTGTTATCTGGCGTTGGGACGTATATGAAAAATATCGCACCAGAAACAGAAATTATTGCAGTCGAGCCGCTTGGTGCCGCCTCACTTCATGCTTCCCACGAGAAAGGGGAGGTTGTCACACTTGATTCAATAGATAAGTTTGTAGATGGAGCAGCGGTTCAGCGGATTGGCGAAAAGACGTTTACATCGCTTCAGTCTGTTGTCGATAAGATTAGTCTTGTACCAGAAGGAAAAGTATGTACAACCATTTTAGAGCTGTATAATCAATGTGCCATTGTAGCTGAGCCAGCGGGTGCGTTACCGATCGCGGCTTTAGATGCACATCGTGAGGAGATTAAAGGGAAAAATGTCGTTTGTATTGTCAGCGGAGGCAATAATGACATTGGCCGAATGCAAGAAATCAAGGAACGCTCCATGATTTATGAAGGACTCCAGCATTATTTCATCGTTAATTTTCCGCAAAGAGCAGGTGCTCTCAGGGAATTTTTAGATGAAGTGTTAGGGCCAAATGATGATATCTCACGCTTTGAATATACGAAAAAAAATAACCGAAGCAAAGGACCAGCGCTTGTTGGGATCGAATTGAAAGAAAGAGATGACTATGCAGCGCTGATTGACCGAATGAATAAAAAAGGCTTCCACTATGTTGAAGTGAATAAAGATCAAGATTTATTCCACCTATTTATTTAGGCTTAACAGATAATTGGAAAAGAGGATTGATCGTTTGTGCTGCTCAAAACAATATGTTTTAGACGGATGGATGGAGCTCAGATCAAGGTAACAGAAGTCCCTGTTTTAAAGGGAGATGAATCCTATGGTTTCATGCTCACCTTTAGACTTGAAGCTTTCTTGAAAAAAGTCTATGTATCTAAGGGAAAGAGGCATGTGTACTCTTTCAGGGAGGATGTGAAACGTAACGTCAAGTGGAGCACATATGAACAGATCTACCAAGAGCCTACACTAAAACACAATGCGTAAATTGGAATCTTTGCCAAAGAGAGTGAGCGGCCATTTTCAAATGGCGGCCACTCATCTTGGCAAGGATTTTTTACATGAAAAGAAGAAAATGTGACAATTTCAAAAACGTTATGACAGTTGTTTTGAAGATTGAAGGAAATAAGGTAATATCTTAAGTAAAGACTAAGACAGCAAGGATGAGACGATAGTGAAACAAATTAAAATTGTAACAGATTCAACTGTGGACCTTCCGCAAGAAAAAATCAATGATCTTTCCATTCATGTCATTCCGCTCAATATCTCCATTTCTGGGGTTGATTATATTGACCGAGTGAACATACAGCCAGATGAATTTATTGAAAAAATGGAGGCCGCTGATGAACTGCCGAAAACGTCTCAACCTGCGATCGGTCAATTCATCGAATTATATGAAAAGCTGACGGCAGATGGAAGCGAAGTCATTAGTATCCATTTAACTGGTGGGATGAGTGGTACGGTTCAAACTGCTGAAAGCGCTTCTAAAATGGTAGACGGAAATATCACTGTCATCGATTCGAATTTTATTTCCTATGGTTTAGGGTTTCAAGTCACCAAAGCAGCAGAGCTTGCAAAAAAAGGGGCAAGCCGTGATGACATCCTCAAAGAAATGGACAAAATTCGTCTTAAAACAAAGCTATTTGTCACAATCGATACATTAGAAAATCTCGTGAAAGGTGGACGAATTGGAAGAGGAAAGGCGCTGATCGGTTCACTTCTTCATATTAAACCAATTGCCAGCTTAACAGACGGCATATACACACCAGAAGCGAATGTGAGAAGTTACTCCGCTCTTGTCCGCTATTTGACAAAACAGTATGTACAGGCGGTGAAAGGGAAAACCGTTCAGGCAATTGGGATCGCACATGCAGACGCATTAGAACTTGCAGAAAAGCTTAAAGCAGCACTGCTTGATCACACACCTGATGCACTAGTTGACATCGCTTATACAACACCGATTATTTCCTGTCATACTGGTAAGGGCGCTATAGGCTTTACTTTTTATACCGATTGATTGAAAAGGGGATGTAATGGTCATGTATACAAAAAGGGGAGCCTTATTTGGTGCGCTTACGATTATAAGCGTGCTTCTTTTAGTCTCATGTTCAAATGGACAAATCAAGGATGCGTTAAATTATCAAATCCAGCCGTTTGAGTATCAAAACCAGGATGGTCAAAAGGTGTCGCTCGACGATTTAAAGGGGAAAGTCTGGGTGGCAGATTTTATTTTCACAAGCTGTGAAACGATTTGCCCGCCGATGACGGCACATATGACAGAGCTACAAAAACGGTTAAAAGAAGAAAAATTGGATGCGCACATCATTTCATTTAGCGTCGACCCAGAGGTGGATTCACCGAAAAAGCTAAAGGAATTTGCAAAAGCATATCCATTATCCTTTAAAAATTGGGATTTTCTCACTGGTTACTCGCAGTCAGCGATTGAAAAATTTGCAATGAAAAGCTTTAAGACGATTGTGAAAAAACCTGAAGACGAAGACCAAGTGATACATCAATCTCTGTTTTTCCTCGTTGATCAAGAAGGAAAAGTGATGAAAAATTATGATGGCGTTCAAAATACGCCATATGATGAAATCATCAAGGACATCAAAACACTGAATCGAAGCTAGCATAAGGATGTTCAAATGAGCGAAAACATGATACACTTTTTTAATCAGAAAAAGGAGGGACATCATCGTTTGAAGGCTCGTTTGATTTTGATTGTGATGTCTCTAGCTTTTGTTCTTTCTGCATGTTCCGCGCAAGAGGCTGGCATAAAGGATAAACTAGAAGACACACAAAACGTAAAAGAACATATTACGATCGCAGCGGTTGGAGATTCCTTAACAGAAGGAATCGGAGATCAAAATAAAAAAGGATATGCCGGCATCACCCGTGACAAGATAGAAGCGGTGGACGGTGTACAGTCTGTTACATTAAAAAACTATGCCATTAAAGGCAGTAGAACGGTAGATTTATTAAAAAGATTAAAAGAAAAAAAAGTGCAGGATGGACTGAAAGACGCTGATTATATTTTCTTTACGATCGGCGGAAATGACTTAATGCATGTCGTCCGTCAAAATGTGCTCAACTTGACATTTGCTCCTTTTCAAAAAGAGCAAGGTCCTTTTGAAGAGCGTTTTAAGACCATTCTTGCTCAATTAAGAGAGCATAATGACCATGCAAAAATCATGTATGTCAGTATGTACAATCCTTTTAAGTTCAGCTTGTCTGAGCTGAGAGATATTGATGAGGTCGTCAAAGACTGGAATGCTGCTGCCGAAAAAGAACTAAAAAAAGACGGCAATGCTGATATGATCGATGTTGCAGATTTATTTGAAGATGATCAAGATGAAAAATTACTGGCAGATGATGATTTCCACCCAAACCAAAAGGGGTACTCTCTTATGGCAAATCGTTTATTCTCAGAAGTGAAAAAAGAAGGACTGCCGAAGGAATAGGGTGAAAAGATGAAAAAATGGAAGAGTTTATTTTATATTTTACTGTCAATTAATCTATTGATTGTTCTTGTATGCGGTATTTTTATGCTGTTGCCGAGCGATCAATCCCCTTCGAAAAAAGAAGTGAACAGCGAGTATGCTTTTAACATTTCTAGTTCAAAAGAATCGCTCACCAGCTTTGTCAATGATTATTTAAAAAACCAAGGATCAAGCGATATGCCCGACTTTCATGTTGCGATTGACCAAGATGTGAAAGTAACAGGTGCAATCAAAGCTTTTTCTTCAACGATTAATGCAAATGTATCATTTACACCATCTGTTGAAGATAATGGGGATGTTCTGCTGAAAGTAGATGACTTTTCAATTGGACAATTAAGCATCCCAATCAGTTTTGTTTTAAGCTACATGGGTCAATTCTATGAACTGCCTGATTTCGTTCATGTGAAACCAGATCAAAAAACGGTGGAAGTGCGCCTTTCAGAAATGCCGCTGACGAATGATATGTATGTCAAAGCGAACAAAATTGATCTTGAGAATGATGAAATTGAATTCTCATATTATCATCCAAAGCAATAGAACGTGTAAGTCGGGAGTGAAATTATGAAGCGAGTCTATCAATATTTTAGTTTACTGTCGCTCTTATTTGCTGCATACTTTGGCATGACAGCTGCCTCTCATTTAAAAGCAGAAAATATCGACCAGTTTTACTTAAATATCGCCTATTGTGCATTATTTTTAGGTACCATGATTCTTGCTTTTGATTTTCAAAAACAAGAAAAAGCTGAAGATGTCTCGTAAATAGCCTTTTCCATTTGGAAAGGCTATTTATCTTATTTTCAGCGTGATTGAAAATCTTTGCATTCTAGGAAGGACGAGTACTGGCGCAGAGTGAATGTGACATTCGTGAGCACCGGCACGCAGGACTGACACCGAATGCGAGGCTTTGTCTACACGCTGAGAGCCTTTTCCATTTGGAAAGGCTCTTTTTACATTTGGTGAGACAAGACGACTTTTGCCATTAGTTCTGGCTCTCCGTTTGCAAATCCATGAAGTAAAATAAGATAGGCCCGCTTTGTTTGCAGGTGAACTTTCGGAATATCTAGCAGTACACTTTGAGTACCAGCAGCTTTTAATTCAAAGTGATACTTATTCGGAGAGAAGTGGTGAGTTTGGGTGCCGCTTACATATCCGAGTTCCTTTGATAACATGCCTTGATCTCGTTCATATATATCAATGAAAGGGAGGTCTGGTGACAGCTGGATAAACGTGAGTGCTGATAGCTCATCTTGCTTAATCAGCGAGTCTTGCTTTTCTGTGAGCAGCGCAAAGCCGGTACGAGCTCCTGTGATACATAGCGTGTAAGTCTCGTTTCCATTAATCATCATACGAGAAGAAAGAATTCTTTCTTTTGTAGCCAGCTTGAATACTTCTATCTCATAAACACCCTCATCCCATTCCATATAAGCAGACAGCTGACCGTATGGCAGCTTTTTTTGGATTGGTTGCTGATTTACAAATACAGCAAGCTCACTTAAATCCGGTGCAGCGTGAAATAATCGAATAACAGCTTTGGAAATGGTGTTTCTCGGATGGTATGGGGGAAAGGTAGCTAATGGACGATATAGAAATTGATTCATCTCGTAGAGCTGCTGCACGTCTTTATCCCTTCTTTCTCTGCAATGTGTTTTTTGTAGCGTATGCAAGAAAGGGACGATCTGTATAGGCAAAAGAAACATAGAAAAAAGCCTGACAAAAAGTGTCAGGCTCTCGTATTAAGAAGGAGATGAATATTGATGATATTCAGCCAACTTAATGAACGTTTTTTCATCCTCAATTAATCCGCAAACGCCGCACTGGACTTTGATTTTCGGTCCTTGATAGTTCATGTGAAAAGGAGAAAGCTGATCTCCTTCATATGTTTCGACAATAGCTCCAGTTGCTGGATCAAGTTTCACAGGTTCTGAATGCTGCTCGATGAGATTAAAACGCGTTCTGTTGGTTTTGCAGTTCGGACAAAGATATGGACTTGTCATGGTTCATTCCACCTTTTTATCCGTAGCATGTCCTCCACGCTAAAATCTATGCTTAATCCTTTTGACTTTTATCCAGCTTTTTAAATAATTTGATCATCGTTTTCAGTTCTTCATCATCAAATGATTCAAATCGTTCCATGAAGTATTCTGTTTTCTTTTTCTCAAAATGCTCAGTAATTTCCTTACCCTTATCGGTTAAGTGGATTTTGATGATGCGTCGATCCTCTTTTGAACGGATACGAGTGATCCAGCCTTTTTCTACAAGTGTGTCGGTTACAGCTGTAATATGGCTTGCTGATACACCGAGAATTGAAGCGAATTCCGTTACTTTTTTTGCGCCTTGTTCACGCAGCAGATTTAAAATGAGAAATTCATTCCGAGATAATTCGTTTTCAAGCAGGCTGTTAATTTCATAACGTATTTGCTTAAATACGGTTCTCAGTAAAGTATCCATTTCATACATCATTTGTTTTCTTTGTTCCAATCATTAAACCCCCATTATATTTTAAGATACGACAGAAAGCTTTCTTTTGTTTTTAGGTATACAAGTCGTATCATTTTCATTATTTTTTATCATGTTATAATATGATGATACCATTTTTTAAATGAAGGGGGCACTAATATGTCTGAAAAACAAGAATTAGCCACATTTGCTGGAGGCTGTTTCTGGTGTATGGTTAAACCTTTTGATGAACAGCCAGGCATTATCAAAGTTGAATCAGGGTATACTGGCGGACATACAGTGAATCCAACCTATGAGGAAGTATGTACAAATACGACAGGCCATAGAGAAGCCGTTCAAATTACCTTTGATCCAGACGTTTTTCCGTATGAGAAGCTATTAGAACTATATTGGCAGCAAATAGACCCAACAGATGATGGAGGACAATTTGGTGATAGAGGAGAGTCCTACCGTACAGGGATTTATGTCCACAATGAAAAACAAAGGCAACTTGCAGAAACATCAAAAGAGCAGCTGAGCCAAAGTGGAGTTTTCCAAAAGCCAATCGTGACAGAAATTTTAGAGGCTGGTCCTTTTTATCCTGCTGAGGAATATCATCAGCATTATTATAAAAAGAACAAAATGCACTACGAACGATACCATGTCGGTTCGGGCAGAGCAGGTTTTATTCAATCTCATTGGAGTGATAAATAATGGCTAACGAAAAAGAGCAGCGCATCAAAGAATTAAACCGAATGCAGTACGAAGTGACGCAAAATAATGGAACTGAGCCGCCATTTCAAAATGAATTTTGGGATCATAAGGAAGAGGGCATTTATGTAGATATCATTTCAGGCAAACCATTGTTTTCTTCTTTAGATAAATTTGATGCCCATTGCGGCTGGCCAAGTTTTACAAAGCCGATTGAAGATCAAGAGGTAGAAGAGAAAGTAGATACGAGCCATGGCATGGTGCGGACAGAAGTTCGCAGTAAGACGGCCGACTCTCACCTTGGTCATGTATTCCCTGACGGCCCAGGGCCAAACGGTCTTCGGTATTGTATTAATTCTGCCGCTTTAAAGTTTATCCCGAAGGATGATCTTGAAAAAGAAGGCTATGGCCATTTGAAACACATCTTTCAATAATTGATTTTAAAAATCGTCACATGGAAGTCAGTTGCTTCCGTGTGACGATTTTTTTATTTTTTATGGTGTGTATGATGTAATTGTTCAATGATGTGAAACAGCTTCTCTTTTGTAATGAGCGGTGCTTCGTTTGATGTGTAATGGGTCAAATGGACTTTTTGAAAATGAGGGTGAAGATGTGGTCTTGGTAAAATGGCGTAAAATTGTTCATGTTCAAACAGTGCATCTCCCTCGTGAGGGAATGTGAGTTCCTCGTGAAGTTTTTCTCCAGGTCTTTTGCCGACAACGAGAATATCAGGAGAAGGAACGTTGATCTGACCGGCATATTCATGAAATGCTTTCAATAGATCAGCCAGCTGTAATGACTCCATCTTGAGAATGAATGTTTCGCCGCCTTTCATCATGATAGCTGCTTCAAGCGTGAGGGATACAGCTTCTTCGATAGACATAAAAAAGCGTGTCATTTTAGGATCAGTTACAGTTAGAGGTTGTTCATTTAACAACTGTTGAAGCATGATGGGGATGACGGAACCCCTTGAGCCAAGCACATTGCCAAACCGGACAGAGCAAAACCTCGTTTTCTGATTTGAAATACTTTCATTCGCTTGAAAAAACAATTTTTCTGAAATTAATTTTGTAGCTCCCATGGCATTTGTCGGAGAAACCGCTTTGTCGGTTGAAATGTTGACAACATGACTGACTTCATGTTCAAGTGCTGCTTCGATGACATGCTGTCCGCCGATGATGTTGGTTTGGACAGCTTCAAACGGATTATCTTCGCAGGTGGGTACTTGTTTGAGTGCAGCTGCATGGAAGATGATATCTACCCCTTTGACAAGCTGCCTGACGCGGCTTGCATCCCTCACATCTCCCAGTGCAAATACAACCTCTGGATTTGCCGCATATTCATTTTTCATCATGTATTGTTTACTGTCATCTTTACTGAAGACAATGACCTTTTTAGGAGAGCAGGCTGTTAATTTTTTCACAATCTGCCGGCCGATCGAACCCGTACCGCCTGTGACCAAGATGATTTTGTCACGAAAAAAGGTCTTCAAACTCGTTTCTATTTGTTTGGACATATCTAATCCCCCAACTCTCATTTCTCTACTTTGCATCATATGTGAAAGAGTGGAAGACGTTTGAGGAAAAGAACCACTTCATGCATAAATTAGGTGAACCAATTATAACCATCTGCTTGACGACTTAATAGAATATGTAGAGATAGAAGATTAAGTAGAATAGCGAGGCACCTGAAGACTTCAGTACGGCGATCAGCTCAGCTCTCAGAATGTATTCACTGATACTGAGCTGCGCGAGGGGAGAAGATCATACATGTATAGGGGAAATCGTATTTTAGCCATGATACCAGCTTTTAGCAGCAAGCAGGGGCATCATGCTGAACACATTCGCGTATTGGCGGAGCGGCCGCTAATCTATTGGACCATTCAGCCATTATTACAAATGATTGAATTAGATGAAGTCATCGTATCTTCAGAGGATGTGAATACTCAAATCATTTCGGCCCACTATGGAGCAAATGTCATTGAACTGCCAAGCACACATGTGACGGAACAAACACCTTCTTTAGTAGCTGTGAAGCATGCACTTGCTTATTTAGAACGAGAGGGAAAGACGTTTGATATTGTTTTGTATTTGCATCCAGCATCACCACTAAGGCAGACGGCAGATATTGAGAACTGCTTGCAGCTTCTAGTAGAGGGGGGATATGATTGTGCGGCTTCTTTTACAGAGGCGTTAGAAAATCCAAATGAAACTTGGACACTTCATGACACCAATGAAGCCAGCCTATATAAGGACAATCATTATTTTTTTGTACCAACTCAGGAGCACCCTTATACGTATGGACGTTTAAATGGAGCTGTCTATGCGTTTCATGTTCCATATGCAAAAGAATGCATTCATTCTTTTTTAGAAGGATCTGTTGGTGCATATATGATGGATCATGCGCAATCGCTTGTTGTGAAAAATGAGGAAGATCGGAAAAAGGCAGAGAAGATTTTATTGGCTCGACAAGATGCAGAAGGAACGGCATAAGATGATGGCAATTAGAAAAAGCGCCCGGTCATAGGGCGCTTTTGACTATTTCATAAAGTCTGTAAGGCAGCGTATCAAATGTGTTCCAGCGAACGACTTGCTCGTAATTGTTCTCTGCAACCGATTGTCTTTGTTGAGAATTTTTTACATAGTGCTCGACCTGTTTAATCAAATCGTTTTCATGTGTGTAAAAAGCGAAGCTTGAAAATGCCTGTGACGGTTGTAGATCTGTCAACTGAAAGCCTCCGCTTGCAGCGATATCAAATGCTCTGTTGTTGAGACTCATATTATGAACATTGGCTTTGTTTTGATTATAGGCAAATTGCGCGGGCCTGTGCGGATTCAGAACAATGGCTGATGTTTGATAGATGTCTGCCATCTGCTCGGGACTCAGCCAGTGGGTCATCAGTGAGAGATCACGATATCGTCTGCGTGATTTATTCAACACGCGATGCCACTCTTTTCCTGCTACGAGAATGCGCCATTTGTTTTGATGTAAGAGTGTATTGATGGCTTTGATGCGGTTTGGATAAGGGTAGCCAATGAGTGCAATGTCATAAATGCACGACTCATGTGGTGATTCTTTTTTCTGAAATACGTGTGTATTGGTTGGAATGGGAAAGTAGTGCGTGTGATCAGCGCCCATTTGTTTGTAAAATGACAAAGCACCTTCGTCAATCGTTAAGATCAGCTGTGCATCACTTGCACATGCAGCTGACACATCTATATAAAAAGGGTCTTCTGTCATCCACAGTACAACGGGGATCTTTTCTTGTTTGAATTGATGAAGCAGTTCTGTTGGAATATGATCACCGATCATCATGAAAACAAAATCCGGAGAGAATGTCCGGATTTTGTGCATATAAGCGGGTAGAGTTTCCCTTTCCACTTTGACGCATAAAAAGGGGGAATCAATGAAGCTATCTTCTATCCATTGATCGAACATCCGATAGATTCCACCGTAGCCAGAGCTGATATAAAGAAGCTTCATGATGGCCCTCTCACATTAAGATGTGAACGTAACACTTTCTACTTTATCTACATCTAATAGAGTCGTTGCAGAGCCGGTAGGTGTCACAGAGCTTTCTTGTGTGACGAAAACAACACCTGTTGAAGCATCGAATGATACGAATTGAACGGGTCCGATTAAGTCACCTGAGTCCATGACAATGCTAATGACTGTTCCAGGTGCAAGTCTTGCAAAAATCCATCTTGCTGGTTGAGATACGTCGAGTGTTGTAGCAGAATCTGAAGGTGATGCTTCAGCAGCCACCTCACTAAATAAATCGTTCAATTTTTCTTCCACTTGAACTCCTCCTTCTTCGAGATTAACTGTTAACGCATGACTAAGCGGTTTGAAAAACAGCTTTAACAGCTCTTTTTTTAATTCGGCACGCTTTTCGCTCATGTTTTCCCCATCCTTTCTTCATCCATTCAAACACACCACTATGTATATGCCGTTCTCTTTTTTTGGTATAAGCAGAATGCTCATTCCTTGTTCTTTTTTCATTTAATGACTTCACACATTTTTGAAAAATGTTTTCAAATGCTGATGCTAAATGAAGTGATCCTCATACTCTAGTAAAGATCAAACGAGAAGAAAGAGGGAATCTGAATGGAATTTGAACAACTATTAAATGGCTGGAACGAAGAATTACTAGAAACAGAAGGAATACTTGAAGTTGTGTTGATTATACTTCTTCTTCATCTTTTAGAGGAAAGTGAGGAAGGGAGTGCGTCAGAGATTAAAGAATTGCTGCGCCCGTGGCTTGAGCTCGGCATTCCGCTGCCGCGTGTTCATTTAGTCAATGGAGATGTGCTGCAAAACGTGGTTGTCGTACAATTGTTTGACTCAGTAGCAGTCTTTAAAAATGCGACAAATCAGCTAAGAGTAAGTGTTCCTTATGTGAACATTGTCAGCTGGGGGGCTTTTTAATCTATTTAAAAAAGGATAATGGTCATGAAAGTATCAGTGATATTAACAAGCTACAACAAACCTGATTTCATTGAACGTGTGTTAAAGAGTGTGGTAGAACAAACGTATCAGCATTGGGAGCTTTTGATCATGGATGATGGCTCTGAACAAGAAACGATCCAAAAGATGCAGCCTTATTTAGTGGATAAGCGCATTCAATTGTATTCTCATCAAATTCATCCTGCAAACCGGCTGAAGACTGTACGTTATGCAACGCTAATTAATGAAGCATTAACACGTATAACAGGTGAGCTGGTTTGTTATGTAACTGATGATACAGTCTACAGAAAAGATCGTTTAGAGAAAATGGTCGAGGTTTTTCAATCGAAGCCTCACATAGATATCGTCTATTCCTCGCAGCGTGTCGTGCATGTGAATCAGCATTTGGTGGAAACGGCGAGCTTCGTTCGAGAAGCAGATCAAGTGTTGGAGCATGCATCCTTTCAAGTCGACCATTGCTCTGTTATGCATAGAAGCCGGCTGCTTTCGCTTATTCATGAAAAATACGGACAATACTGGGCCGACGAACCAAAACATTGGCATCATGCTGATTCTGTGTTTTGGATGAGACTGAATCATTTTGCTGCGTTCTTTCCATTACAAGAAGTACTAGATACCACATATAAAACGCCACAATCATTCCATCATATGTTTGCGAGTATGCCCTACGATTTAATTGACGGAACTGTGATTGAAAGAGATGGCGCTTATTATCAAATCGCTCACGGATGTCTCCATCTAATTGACAAGCGCTGGGTGAATGAAAAGAACAGGCGTGCGATTCGTGTTCCTTCCTTATGTACGATGAAATATGAAATGAACGAGCCGCTGACAGTTCCGAATTATACAGTCGTCACTGCAGATAACGGCAGAACATTTTATTATATTGAACATCAGACAAAAAGACGGTTTGCTTCAAGACGTGATGTGCAATATTTTCAGTTTCATCAAAAGGAGATTTACACGGTCACAAAACAGCAGCTGGAGACGTTTGAGGAAGGCAGCATCATTCAAGTATCTCCAATATTCAGCCCACCAAATAGACGGCTGTTTAAATGGAAACAAGATGTCTATTTATTTGTGCATGATACCTTTTGCCGAATTGTCCCTGAGGTAGTGAAAATATTTGCGTTTTACCATCAGCCAATCAAACTACAACCTTCTCAATTTGCATTTTTTCAAGAAGGAAAGCCAATTGTGCCGCTGTATATGGAGTCTCTTCAGGAATTTGATTTGTCTCTTTATCAAACGTCAGGGCGAAAGCACTCCTCCTAAGAGGGGTGCTTTTTTTAGAATAGATGAAAAAAGCAGGAGATCGACAGGAAAAAGCGAATCGTGAAAAGGATAGAGGAACACGTTGAACATCATCAAGCCGCTGAAAATTGGGCAATACAGTGCCGAATTTTCAGCATAGAAAGTGAGGGAGAAATAGTGGGGAAGGTTGTCGAAAGAGCGGATTGGTTTGAATTAATTTTAGAAGCCATCGATGAAGCGATTCACGTTGTAGACGATCAAGGGGTCACCATCTTTTATAATCATAATGCAGCGAAGTTCGACTGTTTAGCGAAAGAAGAAGTGATTGGCAAGTACATACTGGATGTGTATCCTTCATTAACTGAAAAGACAAGTACACTCATGCATGTACTTAGAACAGGAAAACCCATTTATCATTCGTTGCAAACCTATTTGAATAAAAATGGAGAAAAAATTGAGACCGTCAACACCACACTGCCCATTATGGAAGGCAGCAAGTTAATTGGGGCGGTAGAAGTAGCGAAGGATGTGTCGAAGCTGTCGGCGCTTTCGAATCGTTTAGATCAAAAAAAACGAACGGATGGTGCCGTGGAGACCACTCAAATGCTCGATTTTTCTTCATTTTTAACAAATGATCCACACTTAAAAGAGATGCTGGAGAAAGCGAAAAAAGCTGCTGCATATCCTTCGTCGGTTATGGTCTTCGGGGAAACTGGGACAGGAAAAGAGGTACTCGTACAAGCGATTGTTCATGCATCTGATCGGAAAGATCAAGTCTTTATCCCGCAAAACTGCGCTGCTCTTCCAGAATCGCTGCTTGAAAGTCTTTTATTCGGGTCTGTCAAAGGAAGTTATACGGGCGCAATAGATCGCAAGGGGCTGTTTGAATTAGCAGATGGCGGTACGCTTTTTCTTGATGAACTGCAAGCGATGCCGCTTACGCTTCAAACAAAATTACTGCGTGTGTTAGAGGATGGTGTTGTCCGCCGGATAGGTGATGCAAAGGCGGTTCAAGTAAATGTCAGAGTGATTACTGCCCTCAATATCGACCCATTTGAAGCCGTTAAAAAACAAATGTTAAGAGAAGACTTATTTTATAGACTGCATGTGTCATCATTTCATATCCCGCCGCTTCGCACAAGGAAGCATGATATCCAGCTGTTATCCCGCCACTTTATTCAAACGTATCATCAGCAATTTTCTAAAAACGTCAACCGCCTTTCTGAAGAAACTGTCCAAGTATTTATGGCCCATCAGTGGCCAGGGAATGTCAGAGAATTAAAACATACGATCGAGCATGCCGTCTTGATGATGCCAAAGGAAGCAGAAGAAATCACCCCAGCATATCTCCCTGTCCATTTGCGGACGCATCAGATAGAAAGTCATCCACCAGAGTCCTCATTAAAAAGTCAAGTGACGTCATTTGAACAAACGCTGATTCAAGAAGCTTTAAGACAGCACGCAGGGAATATTAAGCAAACGGCAGCCGCTTTAAAAATTCCTCGACAAACATTGCAGTATAAGCTAAAAAAATATATAGATGCCGAAAAATAGGCACTTCAAACAGGTGAATGTGACGGAAAAGCTCCTTTTGTAAAGAATAGGGGCATTTTCCCATGTTGGCACATAACTTGCATAGTATAAAGTGAATGCTGATAGGGGGAATGGATATGAATCAAAAACTGTATCAACCTGCGCGACATTGGAAGGACATTGAACTTTGGAAGGACGTACCCGAGGAAAAGTGGAACGACTGGATTTGGCAGCTGACGCATACGGTCAAAACGCTAGAAGATTTAGAAAAAGTCGTGAACTTAACAGAAGAGGAAAAAGAAGGGGTGAAGATTTCCACGAAAACCATTCCACTCAACATAACACCCTACTATGCCTCACTGATGAATCCAGATGATCCAAGATGCCCAATTCGTATGCAGTCTGTACCAATTGCAGAGGAGCTTCATAAAACAAAATATGACCTCGAAGATCCGCTCCATGAAGATGAGGATTCACCTGTTCCAGGTTTAACGCACCGCTACCCAGATCGTGTGCTGTTTCTTGTCACAAATCAGTGCTCCATGTACTGCCGCTATTGTACGAGAAGGCGCTTTTCCGGTCAGATCGGGATGGGCGTGCCGAAAAAGCAATTAGATGCCGCCATTGGATATATTAGAGAAACCCCTGAAGTGCGGGATGTGTTAATTTCAGGCGGTGACGGGCTGTTAATTAATGATCAAGTGCTTGAATACATTTTGAAAAACTTACGAGACATTCCTCACGTTGAAATCATTCGAATTGGAACACGTGCACCGGTCGTGTTTCCGCAGCGAATTACAGATGAATTGTGTGAGATTTTAAAAAAATATCATCCTGTTTGGCTGAACACTCACTTTAATACAAGCATTGAAATCACAAAAGAAGCGAAAGAAGCGTGTGAGCGCCTTGTCAATGCTGGCGTCCCTGTTGGCAATCAGGCGGTGATCCTAGCAGGAATTAACGACAGTGTTCCAATTATGAAGAAGCTGATGCATGATCTCGTAATGATTCGCGTCAGACCTTATTATATTTATCAATGTGATTTATCTGAGGGGATCGGCCACTTTAGAACACCGGTTTCAAAAGGCCTTGAAATCATTGAAGGCTTAAGAGGACATACGAGTGGTTATGCCGTGCCAAGCTTTGTTGTAGATGCACCAGGCGGAGGAGGTAAGATCACCTTACAGCCAAATTATTTATTATCTCAAAGCCCAGAGAAAGTGGTCCTGCGTAACTTTGAAGGTGTGATCACCTCTTATCCGGAGCCAGAACATTACGTCGCCGGCCAAGCAGATGCGTATTTTAATGAAATCTATGAAGAAAAGAAAGAACCCGCCATTGGCATAACAGCTCTATTTGAGGACGAAGCAAGATCCTTTACGCCTGAAAATTTAACCCGAATGAAACGAAGAGAGTCTTATGAAACGAATCCTGAACATGATACGCTCAAAAACAAACGTGAAAAACGAGATGAATTAAAAGAGAAGAAATATCAAGCCCAGCTCAAAAAAGAACAAACCGTAAAGGAGGAGAAATAACGTTGCTGACATGTGATTGGTGTGAGGAGAAGAAAGCGAACGCAGGACAGACCACAGTCTATTGGGAACTCATCACGGGCACACAATCGATTGAGATTTTGGAAACGCCTTCGATTTCTTGCACGCATTGCGGGATGACGTATCAGAAGGATGAGACAGTAAAAGAGATAGAAGATCAATTAATTTTAGTCGATCAAACAAAACTTCCAGAAAAAATCTCATATGAAGAATTAATGAGCATGGAGCGGTTATTAAAGCGTAATTACTTTGATTTTTCTTCATAAGTTGTACCTCCGCCTATACAAGTCATCAAATTCCTGTATAATATAACAACAAAATAGAGTGTCGCGGAGGGAAAAACAGGTGAAGTCGTTTTACCATTATTTAATGAAGTACAGACATCCAAAACCGAAGGATGACATCAGTCATTTTGCAAATGCTGCTTATGAAGATCACAGCTTTCCTAAAGCATCCACTGATTATCATGAGCTATGTGCCTATTTAGAGTTAAATGGGGACTATTTAAGCTCCATGACGACATTTGATGAGGCTTTTGAGCAATACGAAGTAGAAGTCAAAAAAAAATAACACACACAACCGCTTGTTCCGTATGGAAGAAGCGGTTTTTTCATGAAGAAATAAAATGGCGTTTTGCATGGTGTGGTTGCCCATGCAGAATTCCTTGCGCCGGCATACGATACGTTAAGACCAAAAGTCGGGCAAGGGGGAGACAGAATGAAGGCGAAAGCACCAAAATATAAAGTAGGGGATATTGTCGTCGTTGTCATGTACGGCACAGTTGGAACGATAACAAAAGTCCATCAAATTGACCAACATTATCTATATGAGGTCAATCATAATGAGGTGCTTTATTTTGAAACATCACTCCAGCTTTACGATGAGTACGACGGGGTGATTGTAGATACAGAAAAGCTGGACATTGAATATGAGTTCCTCATTGGCGATGTTGTATATGTAAAGGATTACGGGAAAGAGCTATTTAAAATCATTGGCCATCGGACTGAGATATGGCGCTACCTTGAAGATGGCTGGGAAGATGTCATTTATGAACTGACAAGGTTAAAAGACGGAGAATGGCTGGAAACAGAAGAAGAAGACTTGACACTTGTCCTAAGAAAATATGAGACGGATCAGTTTGTTCATCAGCTTCTTTTTGTGCATTACGTTGGAGAAACCTCAAAAGAAATAGAGGAAGATATGGTGCAAACCGCTCTATTACATTTAGAAGAGAAACAAGAAAGCGAAGCATCACTAGAATTTCTCGCTGTATCTATAGTGGATGAGCTTCTTGATATTTACAATGATTATAAAATTCTCTATGAATTTTTCAAAGACCCAGAATATAAGGATATGATGGACTTTATTTTGGAAAGTTTAAACGAGCATTTTGGTTAAAAGAAGACTTGTCCTAACACGAATAAAAAGTAAGGAACACAGAAAAAAGCAATCACATAAAACCATCCCCTCAAGATACGGCCCATCACCTGATCAAAAGTATGTCCATCTAAAATGCTTAACCATTTCATTGCCTCGTGCCCCTTTTCTTTTCGTTTACTGCATTTATATGTATGGAATGAGCCATTATGACAAACTGTAATAAAAATAAGGCAGCGTTCATACATCATAAAAAAGGAGGCGGAAAGCAATGAAAGAAGCAGATTTGGTGATTGATACAGAGGAAATTGCAGAATTCTTCTACACGGAGCTGGTCAAAAGAGGGTACATACCATCTGAGCTGGAAACGTTTGAGCTTGCCGATATTACATTTGAATATATGCTGAGGAAAGCAATGATAGTTGAAGAAGAGGCGTGGTAGGCACTATACTTTGAAGAGATTCTGAGTAGAAAGGGAGGGGAATTGGTTCGCGTGTATGTCATCATTTTTTTCCTTTTGTTTGGCGCCATCGCAGCGCTTATGGTGTCTGGCATGTTCCAGGAGTTGGACAACCAGATCATCTTATCGTTTGAAAACATCAGACTTCCTTTTTTAAATGATGTCATGCTGACTTTGACTGACTTTGGTATCAGTGCGCTGCTTGTCCCAATCATGCTCATCTTTAGCGTGGTGCTGTTTATGTATAAACGCTACCACTCTATTATGCTGCTTTTTCTACTATATATAGCAGAAAAAACGGTCAATCATGAACTGAAAGGACTGTTTGCTAGAGAGCGTCCAGCCTTTGATCATCTAGTGAATGAGACCTATTACAGCTTTCCGAGCGGACATTCTATGAATGCAGCAACGATCTATCCATTTATCGCCTATCTATTCATTGAAATGGTTCCGTGGCTGAAAAAGAGACAAAAAGCAGTCTACATGGTGACAGGGTGCTATGTGCTGATGATCGGCATCAGCAGGATGTATATCGGTGTTCATTATGTCACTGATGTAGCAGGGGGCTTTGCGATAGGACTAGCTTTATTTCTCATATGTAAAAAGATTGACGAAAAATTGTCCGTCATTCGACAAAAATAGAAGAAGGAAATTCATAGATCCCAGCCAATTTTATATAAAAGGGGAGGGATTTGAATGCAATTGACGTTGAGATTTTTTCAAAAGAAACCTTCAGCTTATCACTTAACCATTTATCAAACACCTGAATATGGTGCAGAAAGCGGGCATCAGCCTGTGTACCGGACAAAGATTGGCGGCAGGACACACCTTGATGTACTAGAAAAAGCATTCTCGACATTTAATGTACAAGATACAGTCCCTAATGATTACAATGCACGGTTTATCACAACAGGGGATATCGTTGTGATTGATGACCAGAAAAAAGGGAAGTGCTACTACCAGCTCTTTCCGGCAGGATGGAAACGTAGTGAACGCCTAATGACGATGAGTTAAATATAAACGACGATGCCAGCTTTACTTTCAGCTGGTATTTTCTTTTTTGATCTCAATCGTTTATAATAAATGGGACTAAACACATGTTAAACGTAAGTGGAGGCTAAAAAATGAGTGTACATATTGGAGCAGAAAAAGGACAAATTGCAGAAACGGTATTGCTTCCAGGCGATCCGCTTCGTGCGAAATATATTGCAGATACATATTTAGAAGATGTTGTGTGCTATAACGAAGTGCGCGGCATGTATGGTTATACTGGAACATATAAAGGAAAACGCATTTCTGTACAAGGTACTGGAATGGGCGTACCGTCTATTTCGATCTATGTGAATGAGCTGATCCAAAGCTATGATGTTCAAAACTTAATCCGTGTTGGTTCTTGCGGAGCGATCAAAAAAGATGTCAATGTACGTGACGTCATCTTAGCTCAAACCTCATCAACAGATTCTCAAATGAACCGTGTGGCATTTGGACCGATTGATTACGCACCATGTGCTGATTTTGGTTTACTGAAAAAAGCCTACGACACAGCAGAAGCGAAAAATGTAGCTGTGCGTGTTGGGAATGTATTTACAGCAGACCAGTTTTATAATGAAAAACCACTTGAGCTGATGGACCAATATGGAATTCTAGCGATCGAAATGGAGACAACGGCTCTTTATACGCTTGCTGCAAAATTTGGCAGAAAAGCGTTGTCGATTCTGACAGTGAGCGATCATGTGCTAACAGGAGAAGAAACAACTGCTGAAGAGCGTCAAACGACATTTGACGAAATGATCTTAATTGCACTAGATTCTGTTTTATAATAGTATAAAGGGTGTGCTACGATGTAGCGCATCTTTATTTTTTTAGTAGAGCAAAAGGAAGGTATGTCATGAAGAAAAGCTATAAAATACTCTCAATCGCATCGATTCTTGGTTTGACGGCCGCATTATCAGGCTGCCAGTTGCTGGATCAGAAAAGCGGTACCACTGAATCTAACAAAACAAACGAACAAAAGAACGCAGCAAGTTCATCACCCCAGCAAAACTCAAACGATACGGCAGATTCATCTAATCAAGAGCTGACGTTAAAGAGTGAATATTTCAATGACATCAAGGTAGTGAGCGGACTGAAGACCATTCAAAACCCTGAAAATGTGCTTGCCTTAGTGAACAAAGAATATGCACTGCCAGGAACCTATAAACCTTCTGATCTCGTTGTACCAAAAGTGGAATTCTCTTTTTCAGAGGATATTGAAAAACGATATATTCGAAAAGAAGCAGCGGAGGCACTTGCGAAGTTATTCAAAGGTGCTAAAAAGGAAAACTTTGAGCTTGCTGCAGTATCTGGCTATCGTTCCTATGATCGTCAAAAAGTCATTTTTGATAGTGAAGTGAAACTAAAAGGGAAAGAAAAAGCACAAGAAGCCGTAGCCTTACCAGGCGAAAGTGAACATCAAACAGGTTTAGCTATGGATATTTCCTCAAAAAGTGCCGGCTTTGAAATCTCTGAAAAATTTGGTGAAACACCTGATGGTAAATGGGTAGCCAAAAACGCTTATAAATATGGCTTTATCATCCGTTATCCAAAAGGGAAAGAAGACATCACGAAATATGAATATGAGCCGTGGCACTTGCGCTATGTAGGGAAAGAAGCTGCAAAAGCGATGCACGATCATGATTTAACATTCGAAGAGTATATGAACAAAGTGAAGAAAATATAAACAAATAAAAGGCCTCCCGAAGCTGGGAGGCCTTCTTTTATACGCCGTTTTAAAAAAAGAACAAACCTGCTAAAGCGAAGCCGGTAATAAAACCGAGACCGATGCCATAAGCTGCACCCCAGCCATAATAACCTCCGTAATATCCATAACCAAAGCCCCCGCGGGACCCGCCGACTGGCCGGATATAAACTTTGCGGTTTGACACCCGCTCAATACGTCCAACATGTACTCTGCCATTTCGATCAGTAATTCTAGCTACTTTCCCCATATGCTGCTGACAAAGTTTATAGTAGCGCTCCATGTTTTTCCTCCTTATGACAAACTCTTTTCACTCTTATCCTATGCGAAAGACTTCATAGAGTTTGGACAAAACATATAGGAGATTCGCTCATTTTATACTGTACATTCAAATACAAGGTGACTCAGATGTTCTCGGTGTGTTTGAATCAGGTCATAGTGTGTCTGTAATGTATCATAAAGAGAAGGTGGTATTTGATCTGATAATTCCATTTCGGTCGGCTCTTCCTGCACCATGTGCTCATCAAATGAGAGAATCTGAATGTCAAGGAATCCTGCGGACGCTAACTGTTTTTTCCATTCAGGAAATGAAAAGAGGGAGTGAAACCCATAAAACTCCCGAATGGTTGCCTGTTCTTTTGAGGGAAGCGGCACTTTTAACACAGCCTCATTTGCGATCAATTGTTTTCCAGGAGCAAGCACCCGTTTGATCTCAGCAAGCGCAGCAGGTAAATGGGTAAAGCTTAAAACAGATTCACTGATCAGTAGAGAGAACGAGTCATCCGCAAATGGCAGGTGTTCGATCGATGCTTGCTGTGCACGGAAAGGTAGTTGTTCCCGCTCGAATCGCAGATTGGCTTTTTCAATCATCAAAGGGTGTGTATCAATCGCCTCTACTTCATAACCTAAATGTCCTAGATAGGCGGCTGTTTGTCCTGTGCCGCATCCAACATCCAGTATACGATCGTCAGACGCCAAGTGAAGATGCTCCATCATCGTTTTTGTTAGCTCAATTCCGCCAGGATGGGCACCTGATACACCAAAATAGGCAAGCATTTCTACATAGTCACTCATGGAATCCCTTCTTTCTTTATCATGTTTCTCTCTAAAGATTATGCATTGCAGGGCGAAATGGCTTATCTTTTCAAATAGAAGTTTGATCCTTTGGTTGACGGATGAAGAATCGTCCTTGATAATAATGAAAGGAGATAAAGGTGGTGTTTTTTTGAAAAAACAATTCAAGTTCGTGATAGCCATTCTGGTAACAGCAGCGCTTTCCTCAGCGATTACATTTGTGATCACAAAACAAGGTGCTGTCAGCGTTTCAGGAGATGAGAAGTTTAGTAAACTCATGGCTGCATATACGAAGGTAAAAAACGAGTATTACGAAAAAACGGATGATCAAAAACTAGTAGACGGTGCGATTCAAGGAATGATTGCATCACTTGATGATCCATACTCTACATATATGGATCAGGAGGAAGCCGAAGGGTTTAACAACACCATTTCATCTTCATTTGAAGGAATTGGTGCACAAGTAGAAGAGAAGGATGGACAAATTTTAATTGTCGCACCGATTAAAGGCTCTCCTGCTGAAAAAGCTGGTTTGAAACCTCATGATCGTATTTTAAAAGTGGATAGTAAAAGTACAAAAGGCATGTCAGTGAATAAAGCCGTTTCTCTTATCAGAGGGAAAAAAGGAACGGATGTCAAACTGCATTTGAACCGACAAGGTGTTGGAAATGTGGATGTGACGATCACAAGAGATACGATTCCACTTGAAACGGTGTATGCAAAACTAACAAAAGATAAAATAGGTGAAATCCAAATCACTTCTTTTGCTGAAACCACGTCTAAAGAGTTAGATAAAGCGATTGATGACCTCGAGAAAAAAGGGGCAAAAGGTTTTGTCATTGATCTGAGAGATAATCCAGGCGGTATTATGACAGAAGCAATTGAAATGAGCAATGACTTTATCGATAAAGGAAAAGTCATTATGCAGGTTGAGGAAAAAGGAAAGAAACAAGTGTACAAAGCGGAAAAAGAACGCAAAGTTCATCAGCCGACAGTTGTTCTTGTAAACGGCGGTTCAGCGAGTGCTGCTGAAATCATGGCGGCAGCTCTGCACCAATCCTCTAGCATTCAACTTGTTGGAGAAAAGACATTTGGTAAAGGGACTGTTCAAAATGCGCAAAGCTACAATGATGGCTCTAGTGTGAAATTAACCATTGCCAAGTGGCTGACACCAGACGGGTCTTGGATTCACAAAAAAGGAATTGAGCCACAGGTGAAAGCATCTCTGCCGAGTTATGCGAAGCTGCCATACTTAAGTCCGAAAAAGACGTATCAACTGAATGATGATGGAGATGAAGTCAAAGCGGC
The DNA here is from genome assembly GCF_048270685.1 of Bacillus sp. AK25. NCBI lineage: Bacteria > Bacillati > Bacillota > Bacilli > Caryophanales > Bacillaceae > Bacillus > Bacillus sp. AK25. Next base: position 1,903,140 of record NZ_JBLUWC010000001.1, on the reverse strand, counting down.
TCAAAAAATGTTCCAAGCGCTTGGCTACAAAGCAAAAGCCAATGGAGAATATGATCAAGCATTCCAGTCGGTCGTGAAAAGTTTCCAATCAGATCACGATCTGAAGGCTGATGGTATTCTGACAGGGGACACAACGACGGTACTGATGACAAACATCCAAGATAAGCTCAAGAAAAATGATACGCAAATGAAAAAAGCCATTGAAGTGTTGAAAAAAGAAATGAAATAGAAAAAGCAGTCCTCATCTGGGGACTGCTTCAAATTGTTGACAAAGGGCTAAAATGAACTTTATTTTAGCCCTTTGTCTTCTTTTCAGCTCAGCTCAGCGTGATAGAAAACCTTTGAAGTCTAGGAAGGACGAGTACTGGAGCGGAGCGAATTTGACATTCGTGAGCACCAGCACGCAGGACTGACAAAGAATGCGAGGGTTTGGCTACACGCTGAAGCAGTCCTTATCAGGGGACTGCTTTTTTTCTTGTATTACGCTTTGTTAACCACAGGTTCCGTTGTTTTCCCATTCTTTTCAAACAAATCACTTGTCACAGCATTAGATGTGACATTCTTTTGGAAGAATGGATTCAAAATCAGGATGACCACAACGTTTGCTAGTAAACCAAGAAATCCTTCATAAAGACCAAACGTGACTTGTGAGATATTGGCTGTAAAGGTGACGATGATGCCAACAACTAAACCCGCAATCGTTGCTTCTCTTGATTGTTTTTTCCAGAACAAGCTGATCGCAATGGCTGGGAAAATTTGAACCATTCCAGAAACACCGATCAGCTGAAGCGTGACAAGCGCAGTCGGGAACAGCATACCGAATAAAAGAGCAAGCCCGATCACGATAAATACCATCGAACGTGTAATGATCGTTAAACGTTTAGGTGACACATTTGGATGGATTAAATCACGGTACAAATTATTGGCAAATAAATTTGACGCCCCAATGGCCATGATCGAACATGGAATGAGAGAAGCAAGTGCAATCGTTGAATACGCAAGCCCCTGCATCACGCCGCCATATGACGTCTGAATTAAATGAAGAAGAGCAAATCTTGGATTTGTATCTTCCGGTAAGACTAAAAAGGCAATGAAGCCAAGGAAGATGACCAAAATCAATACAATGTTGTAAAGAGGTAAAAACATACTGTTTTTACGGATGGCATCTGCGCTTTTGGCTGTGAAAACACCAGTTGCTGCATGAGCCCACATAAATAATGCGAGTGCAGAAACACCTGATGCGGTAATAAACCACAAAATGCCTTTAGGGCCTCCTTCAGGTATCGTCAGAAGCTGTGGGGCCTCCTTAGCTAACGTATTCATCATCGGCGTCCAGCCGTTAAAATGAATAATCGGGAGGGAAACCACCATAAAGAGCATGATCACCCAAACAAGAATATCTTTAATAATAGCTGTATATGTAGGACCTTTAATACCACTGAAAAATGTATAAAGTGCAACTAAAATAAATGAAATCATAACAACTGCATTCACATTAATATAACCCGTTCCAGCGACAGTTAACGTATCTTGAATCCCGCTGAGCTGAAGACAAATGTATGGAATGAGCATGAGTACACCGACAATGGCAATCAAACTGGATAACAGTTTACTGTCAAATCGCTCACGTGCATAATCAGCAAGTGTTGTCAGCTTGTGATTTTTTGCAACCGTCCAAAGTTTTGGTAAGAAGAAATACGCAATAAAATAAGCAAGAACTGAATAGGGGATAGCGAAAAAAGCAACACTTCCCGCTGTATAAGCTGTACTTGTGAGCCCTAAAAAGGTATAAGCAGTATATAAGTCTGCGCCAACAAGGAACCAGACGAGAAGCCCGCCAAATTTTCTCCCGCCAACAGACCATTCTTCTACTGATTGTCTTGATGATTTATCACGACCAGCGGCAAAACCGATGACCACGACGATGAAAATAATACTTGCAGTAATCAATAAAGCTGTTAAGTTTCCTTGCATTCGTCAGTTCCTCCATTTGAATGTTGCATCCTGTAAATGATAAATGTGCAAACGGGTGTGAGTACAATCCATAGTAAGAGCCAGAAGTGGAAAAAGGGCAGCCCGATGACAAATGGATGAATACGATTCACAAAGGGGAGCAGTGCAAGCTGTCCAATGAATGGAATCGCGATGAGTAGCGCCAGTATCAGTTTTTTGTTCATGTTTTCCTCCTCTAATATTTTGTAATTTCATAATAATAGCAGTTGTCAGATTAGATCACAAGACCATTTTCAGAAAAAACAATCATTTTTATGAATATCATACTAATATAACGCTTTCATTTTTAAAAAGAGGTAAATAGTGAAGAATGAGATAGAAAGACTTAAAAATAAGTATGGAAAAATAATATTTAGAGCAAATAAAAAAGCCCCAGCATGACGCTGAGACTGTGCCGTTTTTTATAGGAAATCAGATACTTCTTCAATGTCAAAACGATTGCTTTTGTGAGCTTCTTTTGCTGCTTTCCCGACAGAAATCAACATCACTGGTTCGTATCGACCGCTCACATTGAATTCTTTCACGTACGCTTCTTTGCTGAAACCGCCCATTGCGCATGTATCATATCCCATTGCTTTCGCCGCAATCATTAACTGCATAGCAGCTAACGAAGCGTTTGAATACGCAGCTTCACGTGCATATTGCTCGCTTTGATAAGCACCATTAATTTGCGTCATCAGTGTTTCTTTAATATCTTCTGTGATGAAGCCTTGTTCTGCTAGCTCACTGTAGATTTTTTCACCCTTTAGATTGGCTTCAAGGTCACCTAGGACAGCAATCACAGCTGAAGCTTGAGAGACTTGTTTTTGGTTGTAAGCAATTGGAAGAAGTTTTGCTTTTGATTCAGCACTATGGAAAACAGTGAAATGCCAATGCTGAAGGTTCCAAGCAGATGGTGCTTTTGTTGTGATATCAAGAAGCTCTTTTAACTCTTCTTTTGTCATTTCATGAGTTGTATCATACTCTTTTACTGAAGCTCTTTCTTTTAAAATGTCAATCGTTTTTTGATCGCTCGCCATATGGATATTTCCTCCCGTTTTTGCAAATAGTATGGTACAATAAATAAAAAAGTGAGAAACTTACTTATTGTAACTAGAGATATATTTTAAATTGTATACCGTTAGTTTGTCAAACAATCATGAAAAGAAAGGCTGAAATATATGGAATTTCAATTATGTCCAAACATTCAGCAAGCTTTTTTGCTACTTGGAAAAAGGTGGAATGGTCTCATCATTCATGTATTGCTTGATGGTCCGAAGCGGTTTAAAGACCTGACAGACATTATTCCATCCATCAGTCAAAAAATGCTCGCAGAACGCTTAAAAGAGCTTGAGCAAGAAGGAATCATAAAGCGCACTGTACTTCCTGAAACGCCAGTCAAAGTCATCTATTGTCTAACCGAAAAAGGAAGTGCATTACATGGTGTGTTCGGAGAAGTATCGCGCTGGGCAGGGGAGTATGCTGGATCTCATGTAAAAAAGGAGCAAGCCTAGTTTTAGGTTTGCCCAAACGTTTTGTCTCCTAATGAATATGCTGATGTTAGGCACATGACAAAGGAGGAGAAAAGCATGTACCCTCATACTCCGTATTTTCGAGGCGGTGCCCCTGGCATTCCGCCATATGAATCTAGAGTCCCTTTGTTTTTTGGTTTTGGCGCTCCTTTAGTCGGCGGACTGCTTGGCGGATTTCTAGGAAGTGCGATTTTTAATTATCCTCGTCCATATTACCCGCCACCACCACCGCCTGTTCCACCACCTTATGGCGGCGGATATCCACCATATTATTAAGAAAAAAGAGTAAGCCTGCTTCCATTTCAAAGCAGGCTTTTTATAATGGAATATCAATTTCAGAAATGCCTGGATCATCATGCTTTAAAAACATAATTTCTAAAATACCATCTTGATACGATGCCTTCGTTCCTTTTCTTTTCACAGCAGCAGGCAGGACAACCTTCTTTTGTTTATTCTCTTCAGGAAAATGATCAATAAACAGCAGATTGGCTGTATGTTTGATTTTTACTTTTTCCGTGTTCGGACGATCGAGCTCTATTTTGACAAACACGTGATCTGTCGTTTCAAATACTTCAACATTCGGCTCTTTCTTTTTTTTATCGTCTGTCTCTCTTGTTTTTTGCTGCTGAGACAGCGGATCCTGAAAGGGGAATTGAGCAGAATAATTGGAGCCGAAAACACTTTCCATGACTTGATTGACATATTGCTCAACGTCTTTAGGATCTGAATTTTTTAACGCTTCTTTTGAAAATTGCTTTTGAAAAGGGAATAATCGGTTCCAGTCAAACATGCAAATCATCCTTTCTAAATGCCCTGAATTAGTATATGCCCATAAAGTGATGTGCGTGCTATAATATACGATAGGTTTAGAAAGGAATGGTTAGATTGAACGAACAACAATCAAAAGGTGTCTTATATACGGCTGCATCTTTTACATTATGGGGATTGTTCCCATTATATTGGAAACTGATGGAGCATATTTCGTCAGGCGAAATTTTAGCGCACAGAATCGTATGGTCCTTTGTTTTTATGTGCGGTATTCTTTTATATTTAAAGCAAGTCCGTCCAGCGATGCAGACTGTGAAAGGTCTGATGATAGAAGGAAAAGCACTTTTTTCATTACTTTTATCGGCAATTTTAATTTCGGTCAACTGGTATGTATACATTTGGGCGGTAAATCACGAACTGATGCTGGAAGCGAGTTTAGGGTATTATATTAATCCGCTTGTATCAGTTTTACTAGGCATCATTTTCTTAAAAGAACGACTGAATAAAATGCAAACCACCGCCATTCTCATTGCCGCAGCTGGGGTCATCATCTCAACTGTTCAGTACGGCTCATTTCCTGTCGTGGCTTTCGTATTGGCTTTTAGTTTTGGGTTTTATGGACTGATTAAAAAAAGAATGAGTTTTACGAGTGCCATTGGATTAACCATTGAAACACTGCTTCTTGCACCAGCTGCGCTTGTTTACTTATTCTTCTTCTTAAAAGAACCTGTTGTCACGATGAATCCGAGCAGCTTCGGTTCTCTTGGGCTATTATTTTTTGCAGGTGTCTTTACAGCTGTACCGCTTCTTTTATTTTCTGAAGGGGCCAAAAGAATTCCTTTATACCAAGTTGGTATTTTGCAGTATATTGCACCGACCATTACACTCTTTTTGGGGCTGTTTGTGTATCACGAACACTTATCTGCAGCAAAAATCGTGACATTCCTCTGTATTTGGGTGGCGATTTTACTATTTACAACCTCTCAACTGCGAATGAAAAAAACAGCGAATTCTCATTAAAGAGACGAAGCAGTTTGCTTTTTTTTGCAGGCGGATCATGTCATAATAAGTTGTTACCAAAACTGTAGAGGTGATCACATGTCATCAGTCGATGAGCTTGCACACGCTTATCAATCTTTATGGAAAAATCGGCAGCTTGATGTAGTGGATATGACTTCATTACACGAGGCGATACGAGATGATTTGCTTGATGCACGCACCCATCCTCGCGCAAGAAAGTCATTACATCAAAAGTATGTACTCGCTGTGGAAAGAATTTTAGAAAGTGCTATTGAGCAGGGTCATCAACTACAGCTGATCAGCTTACATACGAAAAAGCTGCGAGAACTAATTCAAAATGAAGGAAGGAACCACTCATGAAACCAATTCAAACGGAAGATGTCACAGCACATCTTGAATCGTTTTTAAATCGGCCAGTCTTCGTTCATCTTGAAACGACAACTGGTTCTTATTCAGCTCATGTGAATGAGCAAAATATGACGGTCGTGGCGTATATCCGCAACGCAAAAGTTGTCTATTCACAGGCAAAAATAAAAGGACAAGGCCCATATCGTGTCGGGATGAAAACAGAAGATGGCTGGATTTACGCAGAAGGTTTAACCGATTACGTGTTTGATGAACAAGGTCGCCTGCTGTTAGCAGGACACCTGCCAGACGGAAAACTAGCGATCTCATTACAAATTAGTGAAACACCATTTCAGGTGTAGGAGAGAGGGGAACAGTGATGAACGAACATGTACTTGTGATGCTGCCTCACCCCGACGATGAATCCTTCGGGGTCGCAGGGCTCATCGCGCAAAGCAGAAAACGTGGAATTCCAGTGACGTATGCATGCGGGACACTTGGAGAAATGGGAAGAAATATGGGAAGTCCAACTTATGCTAACCGTGAGACACTTCCTGAATTAAGAAAACAGGAATTAATCAATGCATGTAAAGAAATGGATGTCACAGACTTGCGAATGCTTGGTCTTCGAGATAAAACGTTGGAATTTGAAGATGATGAGTATTTAGCGGATGTGATGGAACGCATAATTGATGAAGTGAAACCAACTCTTATTGTCACGTTTTATCCAGGTCATGGCGTACACCCTGATCATGATGCGACAGGTGAAGCGGTCATTCGTGCTCTATACCGCAAGAAAAAAGAAGACCGTCCTGTCACATACTGCATGGCCATTACGAAAAATCGAGAAGAAGTGCTAGGAAATGCCGATATTGTGATTGATATTACGGATGTAGCCGATATCAAATTAAATGCACTAAGAGCGCATAGAACACAAACAGAAGGCATGCTAAGAGAGCTTGAACAAAAGCTGAAAAACAAAGAACCAGTCGTTCAAAAATGGTTTGATGAAGAAATTTTCTGGACGTATCAATGGAATGACTAAATGAAAGAGGCAGCTGACTTCAGTCAGCTGCCTTTTCCTGTTGTATCAGAATGCATACGTCTTTCAATCAACCTAAGACGAACAAATAGGACGATGGCACCTGCGGCAAGCCCAGTAATCAGCCCAACCCAATAACCAAACGCTCCAAATGAGGTATACGTGCCAATCAGGTAGCCAGCTGGAAGGCCGATGACCCAGTAAGAGACAAACGCAGCAATCAGTGTGTAATTCACATCTTTATAGCCGCGCAGAGCCCCCTGAATGGGTGCAGCGATCGCATCTGACAGCTGGAAAAAGATCGCATACATCAAAAAGTGCTGTGTCATTTGTAAAACAGCTGATTCAGTTGTATATAAACCAGCGATCTCAGGTCTAAATAACAAGATGAGTGCTGCAGTACATAATGAGAACAAAACAGCTGTTGCAATGCCAATATAGCTGTAGCTTTTTGCGTCTTTATACCGCATGGCACCGGCTTCAAAACCTACAACAATCGTTAAAGCAATTGAGATACTAAGCGGCAGGATATATAAAATAGAAGCAAAGTTCATCGCTGCTTGGTGACTGGCGATTGTCACGGTATCAAAGTGACCCATTAAGAGCGTGACAGCTGCAAAAATACTTGTTTCAAAAAAGATCGCAAACCCAATAGGGATACCGATTTTCAGTATTTGACCCATTCGGGAGACGTTAAAACGAGGTAATGTCTGAAACAACCGAAAGGATGCAAACGGTTCGGCTTTGATGACAATACAAATACTCATGATGAAAATCGCCCAATACGTCAGCGCAGATGCAAGACCAGCCCCTGCACCGCCAAGCTTTGGAAACCCAAAGTTTCCAAAAATAAAGAGATAATTTAAAACAAAATTAATAGGAAGTGCGGTTAACGTAATGAACATCGTCACACGTGTTTTTCCTAATGCATCAATGAACGATCTCATGACTGAATAACCAAAAAGAGGGATGATCCCAATAGCAAGGAAGCTGAGAAAATGACGGGCAATAGTTTCTACGGATGGTTCAAGCCCAAGTCTCCCTAAAATAAAAGGAACACACAACGATCCAATAACAATCACCACGATACTTAAAAGAAAAGATAAATAAATGGCCTGGAAGACTGCACGAGGAACGTCTTCCCTGCGGCCGCCACCCATCAGCTGAGCCACAATAGGGGTAACAGCCATTAAAATGCCAGCGAGGCCAGTATAAACAGGTGTCCAAATGCTCGAACCGATCGCAACACCTGCTAGGTCTTCTGCACTCACTTTTCCAGACATCACCGTGTCTAAAAATGTGATGAGCGAAAGACCTGCTTGTGTAATTAAAATCGGAATCAATATGGTTAAAAATTGTGACAGCTTTGCTCGAATACTATTCGTTTCTCTCATCATAAGTTCCTCTCTGAACAGAAATAACGAGAGGAATTATATCATGCTATGTAAAAAAATCAATTCTCCGTCGGATTATTTTTCTTTGAGGGCTTCGTTTTTTTGAACATTTGGGCATAAATAAAAGAAAGACTGACAACACCTAAAATGCTGCAAGCATATTGAATCACTTTTTGAATGGTCATATTGAATTCACCTCCATACAAATAGAATGTGCACAATTTGTTATTTTATGACACAAGCGAAAGAAGGAGGGACATGGTGAGATGATCAATCGCACAAATGAAGAAGCGATGTTTAAGTTAGAAATGAAATCTCATTTAACGCAAATTATGATGGATGCAAGGAAAATCGTCGATTCGCTTGACCAGACGGAACAATGCCTTCTTTGTGAACTCGAATCATTGCATGATCAGTTTAATGAAATGCATGCAGAGGCTTCCTCATTTTATTTACAAGCATATATGGAAGAATTCACACCAGGTTTTGCTCAATTTTCTTTAGCCATTGAGAACTTATCAAAACAAAAGCATGGCGCACTGATTGTGATTCAAAGGAGAGATGAGGTGGAGGATTATATACAAAAAGGGACAAACCTCCATGCGAAAATTAGCGCATCATTAATAGAAAGCATTTTCTATCCTGGAAACCCACTTCATGATGGTGCCCTTTTAGTAAAAGAAAACACGCTTGTTTCCGCTGCAAACGTCCTACCGCTCACCTCAAAAAAAGTCAGCCCTTCTCTAGGAACAAGACACCGGGCAGCCATTGGACTTTCTGGCATGACTGATGCCCTTGTTCTTGTGGTATCAGAAGAAACAGGGAAAATGTCGTTTGCGAAAGAAGGCGTCCTCTATCCGTTAACTGTAAAAGACCAAGAAATCAGAAAGTAAACATGAACACAGCATTCTTCTTTGGGAAGGGTGCTTTTTTTATTGAGGAGAAAAAACAGGCAATTAAGTAAAAAGTCATTTGATACAGAAAAATTTGTCATGTAGAATAGAACTATGAAACTAGCAACGTGCTTGTTTTGACAAATTTCTAAACGTCAACTTAAAAATTCCTTAAAAATTGTTTATAAATACAGCAAACAGCCGATAGAAACGATATGGCTTTGTTTTAGCATTTTGAGTTTGTTGCTCTAACCTATTTAGTATTGCCCAACGTCTTCATGTCGAGTAATATAATAGAAATAAAGATAAAATAGTGCAAGAGAAGCAGAACCATTAAATGCTAAACTCAAAACTAGTACATAAGTCTTATGGAACGAAATCATGAAAGGCGGAGATTTATCTATGAAGAAAAAAGTAGTAACCGGCCTCACAGTTTCAGCGATCGCGGGCTCAGCTGTTATTGCTGCACCGGCAGAAGCACAGACGATCAAGGTGAAAAGCGGTGACTCACTTTGGAAGATTGCCGAACAGTACAACACAAGTATTTCGGAACTTCAATCTCTTAATCAATTAAAAACGACGATGATTTTTGCAGGACAAAGCTTAAAGATTCCTGGTGCAAAAAGTTCAAAATCCAGCTCATCAACAAGTTCAAAAGCAACGAAATCAAGTGCTTCAACAACATCTAGCTATACAGTCAAGCTTGGGGATTCATTATGGCTGATTGCGAAGAATCACAAAATGTCAGTTGCAAGTTTGAAAAGTTTGAACAGCTTAAACAGTGACCTCATTCGTCCTGGACAAAAGCTGAAAGTGTCTGGAACGACGAAAACGAGCGGCAGCCAGTCCTCAAATTCAAACTCAACATCTAATTCCAGCTCAAGTAACAAATCAACGAATTCTAATAGTTCATCATCAGCATCTAGTACATATAAAGTAAAATTAGGCGATTCACTTTGGAAAATTGCCAATTCGTTAAACATGTCGATTGGTGAAATTAAAACATTGAACTCGCTAAAATCTGATATGATTTATCCAAATCAAGTATTGAAGGTAAAAGGAACGGTGACGTCAAAACCAAGTCAGCCGAAAGCACCTGCTCAACCTAGCACGCCTTCAAACAGCAATCAGTCTTCAAGTAGTAAAACAACATCTTATACGGTTAAATCAGGTGATTCATTATGGAAAATTGCGAATCAGTTTAAGGTGCAGGTTCAATCAATCCGCACAGCAAACAGCTTGAAAAGTGATGTGCTGAGAATTGGACAAGTATTAAAAATCAACGGAACAGCTTCCGGTTCAACTGGATCTAATGGTTCTACGTCAAACGGTGCAACAACACCGGTCAACAATAATAAAACTGACGTTCCAATGAATGCAAAAATCACGACAATGATTCAAGAAGGTAAAAAACTCACAGGCATTCCTTACAGATGGGGTGGCAATACACCAGCTGGATTTGATTGTAGCGGCTTTGTTTACTATCTCATTAATAAGGTTTCATCAGTATCTAGATTGAGTACAGCAGGATACTGGAATATGATGACGCCTGTCAGCACACCACAAGTTGGAGATTTTGTTTATTTCACAACGTACAAAGCAGGTCCTTCTCATATGGGACTATACCTAGGTGGAGGAGATTTCCTTCATGCAAGTGACAGCGGAGTAGGAATTTCAAACTTAAGCAATCCTTATTGGAAAAAAGCCTACCTAGGCGCAAAACGTTTCTTCTAAAAAAGCCGATTTTCGGCTTTTTTTGTTTGCCCGTTGCTGTGATTGTCCATACTGATATCAAAAGGGGGCAGTCATAAATGAAAAAGTCAGTATGGATGATCATGATATGTTTGATCTTTACCGCATCAGCATGTCATGCACCGCCGAAAAAAGAAACGACAGAAGAAACAAGAGAAGTTGCCGCACCTAAACAAGCACCAGTCACAACGTCACTCATAAACGAAAGCGGGCAAAAAATAGGGAGCATTGAAATAAGAGAGTCCTCAGAAAATGGGCTGGATCTGCATGTGAAAGCGAAAGGACTGCCACCAGGTCCTCACGGCTTTCATATTCATGAAACAGGAATATGTGAAACGCCAGATTTTGAAACAGCAGGTGCACATTTTAATCCGACCCATAGAGAGCATGGCTTCGACAACCCAAAAGGGCATCATGCTGGAGATATGCCTAATTTAGAGGTAGGGGCAGATGGACAAATTGATGTTGTCGTGAATGTACCAGATGTGACGTTAAAGGGAGGCCCAAATCAATTAATCGATCAAAACGGGCGAAGTTTCATCATCCATGCAGAAGCAGATGATTACTTAAGCAACCCTTCTGGCAACTCAGGGAAACGCATTGCTTGCGGAGCCATCACAAAAGAAATGGTAAAATAACAGAAGACGAACCTTTATGTATTGAGTGCATAAAGGTTTTTTTAGTATACTTGGTGAGGAAAATGATCGAAGAGAGGAATTAATCATATATGTTTAACCAACCATCACTCCCAGAAGAAATTCAAGCAATGATCGAAGCAAAAGGAAAAGTTCTCGAAGAAGAATTTCGTCCGCTTATCGGAACAGGCGGCTATGAATCACAAGATACGTCTATTATTCAAGATGCCATGATTGCACTTGCCCTAGGAAAAAATGTTCTGTTAAAAGGACCGACGGGCTCAGGTAAAACCAAACTAGCAGAAACTTTATCCGCTTTCTTTCAACAGCCGATGCACAGTGTAAACTGCTCAGTTGACCTTGATGCAGAAAGTCTTATTGGCTATAAAACCATCCATAATGATGGACAAGTTGCTTCTATAGAATTCATTGAAGGACCCGTTACAAAAGCAATGAAAAAAGGACACCTTTTATATATTGATGAAATCAACATGGCAAAACCAGAAACACTGCCTATTTTAAACGGTGTGCTTGATTACAGAAAAATGATGACAAACCCATTTACAGGTGAAGTCGTTAGAGCAGAAGAAGGTTTTGGCGTGATTGCAGCAATCAATGAGGGATATGTGGGGACAGTGCCGCTCAATGAAGCGCTGAAAAACCGTTTTGTCGTCATTGAAGTTCCTTACATTGGCGGTGGCATTTTAAAAGAAGTACTGCACACTCAGTCCGTATTAAAGGATGAGCGGTTAATCGATCAATTCGTACAGCTCTCATCAGATCTCATCGTCCAAGCACACAATGGACAGGTCAGTGAAGAAGCCGCATCCATTCGCGCACTGTTAGATACATGTGATCTTGCGCAATATATTCCGCCGCTTCGTGCAATTGAACGAGGAATTGTAGAGAAGCTAGAAGATGACCGGGAAAAAGCAGCGGTAAGAAATATCGCTCAAACATTATTCGAGTGAGGTTCTGACTTTTGAAATTCATCAAATTTAATGACAGCAGAATCGATTCATTTCTATTTATGGAATTAACGGATTTAGCCAAAACACTTGCCAAAAGTGATGATGTGGAGCTTGAATACGGTGTTCAATCGTACTATGAACCGTTTGAAAAGAAAATTTTCATCAGCCATTTTTGGGATGATCGTCATGAAGAGGATATGATGGCAGGCCTAAAAAGTGATGTGTTTCTGCGAGCAGTAGGGACAGTGTATAGCGATCTTACAGTGTTTGAAGACATCATTTCCTATGCCCACACATTATCCATTCCTGATGTGTGCAAACAATTGTTTATGCTGTTTGAAGATATCCGCATTGAAGAGCGGATTAAACGTGACCGCCCAGGAACAAAAAAGGTATTTAAACGGAGAAGAGAGCTTTACAGACGTCACTTTAAAACACAATTAACGATTAACCAAGAGCGCAGTATTTTAACAGATGCACTCTTTTGTGCGATATACGTGAAGCTGACAGCCGAATCTCCGCTTGAAGAAATTCCACCCCTTCATGAGCGGATAGATCCAATGATTCCGTTTATTGAGTCGAGTCTTGAACGTGTATATGACGCACGCTCGACATCTGATATCGCCACTATTGTGAAGGAATTGACAGAAGGCTTCGATGAGCTCCTTGAAAAGGATATGCTGAATACATACTTCTTCTTCCCAGAATTGGACTATGAAAAAGCGGCAAAAGAACCGCTTTTCCATGACCTCAAAAGAAAGCCTAAATTAAGTGAGGATATAAAAGTCGATCGGGAAAAAGAGGGGGATGAAGACATCCATAATGAATATATGGAAGTATGGCATAGAGAAACAGAAGCACCATCTAAAAGTTTCCTTCAATTTGATTTAGAACACGGTGGTAAAAGCGATCTCGGTAAAGATGCGGCAAGAGAAGGTGACGATGGAGATCAGGCGCTTGGAACGGTTCAAGGTTCAGCCAAACAAACCCATCGAAAAGACTATTCAAAGCTTGAAGCACTAGAAGAGGCAGAAGGAGAAGAAAGCGGGGCAGATGCGCATGAGAATGGAAAAGAAAACAAATATGCATTTCCAGTCATGATTTCACCAGAACCTCCTTCACCAGAGCAAATAGATGTGTACAAGCAGCACGCAAAGGCAATCGAACCTTATCAGAAACGCTTAAAACAAATGATTCAAAAAACACTTGAGCATAAAAAAACATGGCCAAAAACAGATCTTCATGCAGGACGTCTCAGTAAAAAGCTCATTCGTTATTTTACAGAGTCTAACCCTCGACTATTTTATAAAAAACAAGCGCCATCTTCTCAAATTGATGCTGTGTTCACTTTATTAGTTGACTGTTCTGCAAGTATGTTTGACAAGATGGATGAGACAAAAAAAGGGATTGTTCTGTTTCATGAAGCTTTAAAATCAGTGCAGGTACCTCATCAAATTGTAGGGTTCTGGGAAGATACAAATGACGCAACTGAAACAAGTCAGCCGAACTACTTTAACACCGTCGTATCGTTCAAAGATTCCTTATTTGACGCAGGACCATCCATTATGTCACTTGAGCCAGAAGAGGATAACCGGGATGGATATGCGATTCGCCAAATGACAAAAATGATTTTAAAACGAAGAGAAGAGCAAAAGTTCCTCATTGTTTTCTCAGACGGAGAGCCGGCTGCATTCAGCTACGAACAAAATGGGATCGTGGATACACATGAAGCGGTTCTCGAAGCGAGAAAAAAGGGAATTGAAGTGATCAATGTGTTTTTATCCAATTCTCCGATTGAAGAGGCGCAGATGAAAACGATCCAAGATATGTATGGCAAGTTCAGCATTTTTGTACCGGATGTCGATACATTGCCAGATGTGCTATATCCATTACTCAAGAAATTGCTGCATAAAAGCATTGGGGCATAAGGTTTTGCCCCTTTCTTTAAAATATTTTTCGGAATGATTTAAATTTTTTGTTTTTCTTTGAATTTTTTATCTTTAATTGAACAAAGAATGTAGAAAGTAATCCGAAACAGTGGTAGAATATGATTGGAAGCGTTTTATTACATAAATTTGGTCATTGTGTTCTGGAAGTTATATCGAGATAGTGTTCAATCACTTGATGATCAAAGTTGGGGGTAGTGTTCAAAATGTTTCAAAATGATGTGAAACAACCGTTGAGTTGGGAAGAATTTCATGGTCCGAACCTCGGCTACGTGCTCGAGCTCTACGATCAATATGTCCAGGATCCTACTAGTGTTGATGAAGACATAAGAGGCATATTTGATGAACTTGGTGCACCACCGAGTGAAATGAAGGAGGAAATTGGGAAAAAAGAAAATAGCGTAGTTACTTCTGAACAAATCCAAAAGATAGCATCAGTCGTTAAACTGGCAGAAGACATCAGAACGTATGGCCATTTAAATGCTTCCGTCAATCCTCTTCGCAAAGAAAAGGAATTACAAGAGCTGTTTCCATTAAAGGAATACGGTTTAACTGAAGAAGACGTTAAGAATATTCCAATATCAATTATTAGTCCAGATGCACCTAAACACATTTCAAACGGCATAGAAGCCATTAACCATTTGAGAAATACGTATAAGCGTACCATTTCATTTGAGTTTGATCACGTACATGACTTCGAAGAGCGCAACTGGCTCTCTAAATCTATTGAGTCTGGCGAATTATTTAAGAAAAAACCAGCAGATAAACTAGTTTCTGTACTCAAAAGATTAACAGAAGTCGAGCAATTTGAGCAGTTCCTTCATAAAACATTTGTTGGACAAAAGCGTTTTTCTATAGAAGGATTAGACGCACTTGTTCCAGTACTTGATGAAATTATATCCGAGTCTGTTACACAAGGGACTTCAAATATTAACATTGGAATGGCACATAGAGGCCGTTTAAATGTATTAGCACATGTGTTAGGAAAGCCATATGAGATCATTTTCTCAGAATTCCAGCATGCGCCTAATAAAGAGCTTGTACCATCAGAAGGCTCTATCGGCATCAGCTACGGATGGACAGGGGATGTAAAATATCATCTCGGTGCTGACCGCCAAATCAAAGATGAAGATACAAAGAGTGCAAGAGTCACACTTGCCAATAACCCAAGTCACTTGGAATTTATTGATCCGATTATTGAAGGAAGCACTCGTGCTGCTCAAGAATCGCGTACTCAAAAAGGCTATCCAGTTCAAGACGTTGAAAAAGCGTTAGCCATCTTAATTCATGGGGATGCTGCATTTCCTGGAGAGGGAATTGTCGCAGAAACATTAAATTTAAGTCAATTAGTCGGCTATCAAGTGGGGGGAACGATCCATATCATTGCCAACAATATGATTGGATTTACCACAGAAAGCAATGAATCTCGTTCAACGAAATACGCTAGTGACCTTGCAAAAGGTTTCGAGATTCCAATTGTTCACGTCAATGCAGACGATCCAGAAGCTTGTTTAGCAGCTGTTCAGCTGGCGGTAGAATACCGTAAACGGTTTAAAAAGGATTTCTTAATTGACTTGATTGGCTACCGCAGATATGGCCATAACGAAATGGATGAGCCTTCTACTACTCAGCCAATGCTGTACGATGCGGTCAGAAAGCACAAAACGGTCAAGAATATCTTCGCAGATAAGCTTGTCACTGAGGGCCTTCTGTCAAAAGAACAAAGAGAAGAAATTGAGCAGGCTGTCACGGCAAAAATTGAAGAAGCTTATAAAAAAGTACCTTCAAAGAAAGAACATACGATTCAAGAAATCGAACTGCCAGAGCCTGTATCTAACGGCTTCCCTGCAGTTGATACATCTGTAGAGTTTGATGTATTAAGAAAGCTGAATGAAGAATTAATTAGCTGGCCGAAAGACTTCCAAGTATTCGGTAAGCTAAAGCGGATCCTTGAAAAACGTGCAAAAGTGTTTACAGATGATCGCAAAGTGGAATGGTCACTTGGTGAAGCACTGGCATTTGCATCTATATTAAAAGACGGTACGCCGATTCGAATGACCGGACAGGATTCTGAGCGAGGCACATTTGCTCAAAGAAACCTTGTTCTTCACGACAGTCAAACGGGTGATGAATTCATTGCTCTTCATGAACTGAGTGATGCAAATGCATCATTTACAGTCCATAATAGTCCACTGTCAGAAGGCTCTGTCATCGGGTTTGAATATGGTTATAATGTCTATTCTCCTGAAACATTAGTGATTTGGGAAGCTCAATTTGGAGACTTCGCAAATGCGGCTCAAGTGTATTTTGATCAATTTATTTCAGCAGGCCGCGCCAAGTGGGGACAAAAGTCAGGGCTTGTGATGCTCTTGCCACATGGATATGAAGGACAAGGTCCAGAACATTCTAGTGGAAGAACAGAACGTTTCTTGCAATCAGCTGCTGAGAATAACTGGACAGTTGCGAACCTGACAAGTGCAGCTCAATACTTCCATATTCTTAGAAGACAGGCGAAAATGCTGCTTCGTGAAGAGATTCGTCCTCTTGTCATCATGACACCGAAGAGTCTGCTTCGTAACCCGAACACATTATCCGAAGTCCAAGAACTAACAGATGGACAGTTCCGTCCAGTTCTTGAACAGCCGGGCCTTGTGCATGATCATGAAAAAGTAACACGCCTTGTGCTATCGAGCGGGAAGGTATCGATCGATATTAGTGATCGTTTTACTCAAATGGAAGACTCAAAAGATTGGCTTCATATTGCGAGAGTGGAACAATTATATCCATTCCCAGCCAAAGATATTAAAGCCATTTTATCAAAACTGTCGAACTTAGAAGAAATCGTATGGGTGCAAGAAGAACCGCAAAATATGGGCGCTTGGGGATATATTGAGCCATATTTACGTGAAATTGCATCTGAAAAAGTAAAAGTACGTTACATCGGCCGCAGAAGACGTTCAAGTACGGCTGAGGGTGATCCAACTGTTCATAAAAAAGAACAAGAACGAATTGTATCTGATAGCTTGACTCGCAAAAACTAAGGGGGAAATGAAAAATGGCGGAAATTAAAGTACCTGAACTAGCGGAATCAATCTCGGAAGGAACAATTGCTCAGTGGCTAAAACAGCCGGGCGATTATGTTGAGCAGGGGGAATACCTGTTAGAACTTGAAACAGATAAAGTCAATGTCGAATTGACAGCTGAAGAATCTGGTGTTCTAAAAGAAGTACTGAAAGATTCTGGTGACACTGTCCAAGTTGGAGAAGTCATCGGAACGATTGCAGCAGGTGAAGCTGGCGGAAGCGAGTCCGCAGCTCCAGCACCTGAGCAAGATTCTGCACCAGCTTCGAAAGAAGAACCAGCAGCTGAACAAAAAGAAGAGGCAGCAAAAGAAGAGCCGAAATCTGGTAATGGCAGAACGATCGCTTCTCCAGCAGCTAGAAAACTAGCAAGAGAGAAGGGGTTAGACTTATCTGAGATTCCAACCGCAGATCCGCTGGGCAGGGTACGAAAGCAGGATGTAGCTTCTTACCAAAAGAATGAAGCTCCTGCAAGTGCACCGAAAGCCGCGCCAAAAGCAAATGCTGCGGTGCAAAATGATCAAGCAGGGAAACCAGTTGAGCGTGAAAAAATGTCACGCCGCAGACAAACCATTGCAAAACGTTTAGTTGAAGTTCAACAAACGGCAGCGATGCTGACAACATTTAATGAAGTCGATATGACAGCTGTCATGGATCTAAGAAAGCGTCGCAAAGATGCCTTCCTTGAACAAAACGATGTGAAACTGGGCTTCATGTCCTTCTTCACAAAAGCAGTGGTAGCAGCACTTAAAAAATATCCACTTCTCAACGCAGAAATTCAAGGTGATGAGCTTGTCATTAAAAAATTCTATGACATCGGTATTGCTGTAGCCGCCAATGAAGGGCTTGTGGTACCAGTTGTCCGTGATGCAGACAGACTATCGTTTGCTGGAATTGAAAAAGAAATCGGTCATCTTGCGAAAAAAGCAAGAGATAACAAATTATCGCTCAATGAATTACAAGGTGGATCATTCACGATCACAAACGGAGGAACATTTGGTTCTCTGCTTTCAACACCAATTTTAAACAGTCCTCAAGTTGGAATTTTAGGTATGCATAAAATTCAACTTCGTCCTGTTGCAATTGATGAAGAACGCTTTGAAAACCGTCCAATGATGTATTTAGCTCTTTCATACGACCACCGTATTGTCGATGGTAAAGAAGCTGTTGGGTTCCTTGTCACGATTAAAAATCTACTTGAAGATCCTGAACAGCTATTGCTTGAAGGATAATCGAAAGAAAAAGCTAGTACCCTCATCGGTACTAGCTTTTTTGGTCTTTATTTTCTGGGTAGCCTCTTTTTGACCAAAATGTTGCCAGCCAAGAGCCAGATAAATTATGCCATACGCTAAAAATGGCACTGGGAACGGCGGCAAGTGGAGAAAAATGTGCGGTCGCAAGGGCTGCGCCAAGTCCAGAATTTTGCATCCCTACTTCTATTGAAATTGCTCGTTGAGAAGGAATGTCCATTTTACACCATTTTGCAATGAGGTAACCCAATAATAGACCAAGAGCATTATGTAAAACAACAACGGCAAAAATAAGCAGTCCAGATTGCAGAATCTGTTCTTTATTTGCGCTGACAACAGCTGCAATGATGGCGACAATGCCAGTAACAGATACAAGTGGAAGTGCTTGTACAGCATACGTCACTTGTTTTTTAAAAAACAATTTGACGATGACACCTAAAATAATCGGAATTAAGACAACTTGGACAATCGACAAAAACAAAGCACCCGGTGATACAGATAACCAAGATTTTGCAAAAATATAAATAAAAACAGGGGTCAAAATGGGAGCAAGTAGTGTCGAGATCGTTGTCACGGCAAGGGATAAGGCCGTATTTCCTTTCGCCAAAAAGGTCATTACATTGGATGCAGTCCCGCCTGGACAGCAGCCGACGAGAATGACACCAACAGCGATTTCAGAAGGCAAATGTAACCCATAGGCCAATAAAAATGCTATGAGTGGCATCAGTGTATACTGCGCTAAAACCCCGATCAATACATAAAGAGGCTTTCTAAAAAGCTCTTTAAAATCTTCAGAAGACAGCGTGAGCCCCATGCCAAACATAATAATGCCCAGTAAAAAAGGGATATAAGGTCCAATCAAAGAAAATGCCGCAGGAAAAGTAAAACCTAGACAAGCAAAGACAATGACCCATATAGCGAATGTTCTTCCTGCAAAGTGACTAATGTGTAAAAGGGTGTTCATACTATCTTTCAACTCTCTTTCTTTTCATATCTTTTCTATTTTAAATGAATTTTCTGAAAAAACAACCTATGATTTTGCAAGAGGTGTTCATAATATTATTATGTAAACTAATAAAAACCCACATAGTAAATGAACTATGTGGAGTATGTGATCAAAAAGGTGTCCATTTCACTTGTTGAGCCTGTTTTAGTCTTGCTTCTGGCTCACGCCAGTCAACGACATTCCACCACCGGTCTACATATTGCGCCTTTTCATTTCGATATTGGAGGTAATAGGCATGCTCCCACACATCAAGAGCAAGAAGGGGGATGATGTCCCATTGTGAGAGGAACTGATGGCGCTCTGCTTGTAAAATGTCTAAACGCTGAGATCGAGGGGACCATACAAGAATCGCCCATCCGACACCTTCTACTTGTTTGGCAGCAGCTGAAAAATGTGACTTGAACGCCTCATAGCTGCCAAATGATTGATCAATGAGACGAAGCATTTGACCAGTAGGTTTTCTTTTCCCTGAAGGACTCATGGAAAACCAAAAGATACAATGCAAATAATGTCCTGCCCCATGAAAGGCAAGCTCACGTTCCCAATGCTTGATCATCGTAAAGTCGTTGGTTCTTCTTGCTTTTTTTAGCGCAAGTTCAGCTTGATTTAGCCCATCAACATAAGTTTGATGATGCTTTTGATGGTGCAAGTACATAATTTCTTTTGAAATATAAGGTTCGAGCGCGTCATACCGATAAGGCAGTGGTGGTAACTGATGATTTCCAGCTGCTACATCGCGCACTTCTTCGTGTGGCTGCATGTCTTCTGCAATCCTTTCGGCTAGTTCGTACCATTCTTGTTCACTCGAATGGTCATCCTCCATTTTGAGTCGTAAATGTTCCACTTTTCGATGAATTTTATCATCTTGCCACACATGTTGAATCGTGCTAAGCCACTCTTTGAGCTGTGAGCGATATTCTTCTTTATTCATGTATACGCCTCATTTCCTCTAAAAATGTAGAACAAGCCATCATCGGAAACACAAATGGGTAGCTATGATAGGTGATGTAAAATTGTTTTGGCAGTCCAATGCCGACCGGATAGTACATGGCTTCTTCAGTATGGTGATGGTTCACTAAAAAGGAGACAGCTTTCAAAATGGCTGCGTTATTTGCTTTCTCATATTGGAGGAGCGCCTCTGTCGCCCATGCGGTTTGAACCACTGTGCCAAAGGGAAGCGGGACATAGGTTTTCAGTTCTGCACTTTTACACGATTCTCCGAAACTGCCATCTTCAAGCTGAATCTGCTTTAGGAAACGGCACGCTTTTTGCACAGCAGGGTGTGAGGAGGGAATGCCAGCCGCTTTCAGTCCTGTTAACGCTGCCCAAGTTCCATAAATATAACAAACACCCCATCTGCCAAACCATGATCCGTTTTTCTCTTGGTGGTCAATGAGCCATTTTACACATCGATCTTTTTGCCTGACAATCGTGGGTGAAGCAGTATCTTTTTCTTCTAAACCAATCAAATGGAGCACACGGCCAGTAATATCAGGAGTTGACGGGTCAATCGCCGCATCCTCCGCAGATTCAAGCGGAAGGTGACGAAGCAGAAAGTGATCTTGATTTTTTTCGAAAGCAGAAAAGCCGCCATTGCGGTTTTGCATGGAGAGAAGCCAGTCATATCCTCGTTTCCACTGAAGTGGAGCGTATTCTTTTGGGATCGCTTTTAACACAATTTGCGTGTCATCACAATCAGGATTATTCGTATTGATATGTGAGAAACCAAAGCCCCCGGGAGCAGCATGACGGTTATGAACTGCCCAATCCGCTTTCTTCATTTGCTGCCGGTCCAGCAAATAGGTGAAGGAATTCATGATCATGGGATCTTTTCGTTTTCTTCCTGCTCTTTGAGAAGCGTAACTGACAAGCGCTGTATCCCACACAGTCGAGGTGGAATTCTCAGCATATATCTTGCCTTGACAGGAGGTGACGAGCTTTTTCATACCTCTGACTGCTTTTTGGATGAGATGATGCCCAGGGGAGTACCCAAGGCTCATGAGGGCATAGACCATAAAGATGGTTGCACTTAAGTAACTGTACAGCGTTCCATCTTTTTCAAGACGATCAAACATGTATCGCTTTGCCGCTTCATATCCGAAAAAGTCGAGCCGGCTGTCGAGGGCTGTATATGACCGCATATACATGAGGAAGTGATCAGTCGAACGTTCTTCTCTTGCCATAAACCAGTCAAATGGATTTTTAGACATGTTTTCATCAAGATGGGCTAATGATGGAAACGCAGCATGAGAGGTATACCGTTTGTTCAGTGCGATCATCATGGGTACAAAATGAATCCTTGCATAGGCACTAAGGTGGTAGAAGTGTAGCGGAAAAGACGTAGGGATGAGTAAAAAGGAAAGAGGTGCATAGAAGTAGGGCCAAGGGTGCATGCCATTTACGGCAAGCATCCACTTTGTCATAAAATGAACGTTCTTTAGTCCACCTTTTGAGCGAATATATTGTGCTGCTTTTTCCATATGGGGCTCGTCTTTTTGAAATCTGCCAGATGCGAGCATGCCGCAATAACCTTGTACTGTAGCTGTGAGATGTCCCGACTGGTCATGATACAAAGAAAAGGAACCATCTTCATTTTGTTTGGCATGTATTGCTTCGGCCAATTGATGGATCAATTGCTGATCGGGGTCACCAACGGCTTTTAACAGCATAATGAAAAAAGAATTTGTCATCATAGGTCCTTCAAAGCAGAAAACAAATGCGCCATCTTCTCTTTGTCTGCGTTCTACCTGCATGTGCAGTTCATCGATATATTCGTTGACTCTCGTTTTTAAATCTTGCATTCGGCCATGCTCCTTTCCTTTATCACTATATTCAGGAGTCGGCCTGTCACATGACAGCACAAAAAAAGCCGATGACATCGTCACCGGCTTTCTTAAATGATTAGTCTTGCAGATTAATCCACACGCTTTTGACTTCTGTATAGTTGTTTAGGGCATATGATCCCATTTCTCTGCCAAGGCCTGACTGTTTATATCCGCCAAACGGGGAGGCGGCATCAAAGACATTATAGCAGTTGACCCAAATGGTTCCTGCTTCTAGGCGTGCAGCGATATCGTGGGCATGCTTTAAGTTTTCTGTCCAAAGTCCTGCCGCTAACCCATAGTCAGATTGATTGGCCCGTTCGACCACTTCATCAATGGAATCGTAAGGAATCGCAGATAGAACTGGACCGAAGATCTCTTCTTTTGCGATTGTCATTTCATCTTCTACATCTCTAAAGACAGTAGGGGAGACGAAATAGCCTGCTTCATAAGGGCAGTCACCACCGACTACGGCTGTTGCACCTTCTGACTTCCCTTTTTCGATATAACCTAACACACGTTCATGCTGCTCTTTACTCACTAGAGGCCCAATCTGGGTATCATGATGAAGACCAGCTCCTTGTTTTAAGGATGTCGCATATTTAGCCATTTGATCGACGACTTCATCATATTGGCTCCGGTGCACAAAGACCCTTGATCCTGCACAGCACACTTGACCTTGGTTAAACATCACGCCGTTTAATGCACCTGGAATGGCTTTCTTTAAATCGGCATCTGGTAAAATAATATTCGGCGATTTTCCGCCAAGCTCTAAAGTAACACGCTTGATGGATTTGGCTGCTTTCTCCATGATCAATTTTCCAACACTTGTTGATCCAGTGAAAGCCAGCTTATTGACATCAGGGTGATTGGTTAATGCTTCACCGGCTGTTTCACCAAATCCAGGAACGATGTTAATCACGCCTTCTGGGAATCCGGCTTTATCCACTAATTCAGCTAAATATAAAGCAGATAGCGGTGTTTGTTCGGCTGGTTTTAAAACGATGGTGCAGCCTGTTGCTAGTGCAGCACCCATTTTCCACATGGCCATGAGCAGCGGGAAGTTCCAAGGAATGATTTGTCCCACAACGCCAACAGGCTCATGGCGAGTATAATTAAAATATCCCTGGCTGACAGGAAGGGTTTGTCCAGTCATTTTTGTGGTCCACCCTGCATAATAGCGCATGTGCTCAATGGCAAGAGGGATATCCGCATTGGTTGTTTCATTAATTGGTTTTCCATTATCAAGTGTTTCCAGCTGAGCTAGTTCTTCTTGGTGTTCTTCCATTAAATCTGCCAGCTTAAACATCAAGCGGGCACGTTCGGCTGCAGACATAGAACGCCAAGGTCCATGGAACGCCTTTTTAGCAGCTTTTACTGCCTCATCAATGTCGGCTGCACCTGCTTCATATACCTCAATAAGGGTTTCTCCTGTGGCAGGGTTAGGTGTAGAGAATGTTTTGTTATCATGACTTGTGACAAACTGACCGTTAATGTAGAGTTTTTTCGTCCCTTGGAGAAAAGATTCGAGTTTTGAACTGATTTGAAGTGTTGTAGAGCTCATAAATAAACAAACCTCCTTAAAGATATGGGTTGTTCTGCGAGTTCTAGGTGGAAAAAGTGGACATGAAGCCATTTGTATACGCACACACATGTAAACGTATACATTTATCATATTACACGACATCTTTGAAAGCAATCGATAACACTCATTGCATTTCACGAAAAATTGGCTACAATAAATGTATAGATGAAAAAAGGAGTTTTTAAATCATGATCCATCAAAACTGGCAAACGGCTGAAACGGTAAAACAAGTAAAATGTGTACATACAAATGCAAAAAAATATATGGTTGACCGGGCATTAACGGTTGGACACACATATGATGTGAAAAATGAAACAGAGGAATTTCTCTTTGTCGTTGATAATACGGGTAAAGTAGGCGGGTATTACAAAGAGTATTTCGAAGACAATTCTGCTGAATGATTTTGAGGTTCATCACTCATACTAAGAAAAACAGTAAAGGGTGATGATGATGAAAAAGCAGCAGCAAGAAGAGCAGAAACATCAAAATGCTTGGCATGACAATGAAGATGCTGAAATGGCGATTACACTTGAGCAAATTTCTGATGTGTACGCCGAAGGAACGATTGATACCCCGAAAGATGAATAGTCATTTAAAACAGTGATTTTACATAATCACTGTTTTTTTATGGTCCCATAACGAATGATTTCTTGAAAAAAACTGAAACTTTTTTCCTGCTTTCATAGTCTAAACAAGTAGAGGAAAGAGCATCGGATCAAAAAGAAAAAGTTAAATGAAATTTAATCTATTCGTAATGGAATAACGACGATTTATAGCGTATTCTATAAGTGAGAATAAAACGTACCCACAGAGCCGTGTGGCCGTTTTGTCATAAAGGAATTTGATGCAGGAAGAGGGGGTTTACGTGGGTATTTTTTCTGTCAGTAAACAAAATGATCATAAAAAATTCGAATCCTTATTAATTGAAGGAGAAAGAATTGAGGCTGTTTACAGACTGCGTCACGACCAAATTTGTTTCACCAATAAACGACTGATCTTTGGCGATAACCGCGTATTTTCTAAAAAGAAAGTCAGGGTCTCCTTGCCGTATCGATCAATTGAAAGTTTTGCCATTCAAGAAGCTGGCGTGTTTGATCAGGACACTGGTATGCTGCTTGTTACAAGCTCAAAAGTATTTGAACTCGATTTTTCTAAAGATACAGATTTGAGTGACGTGCAGGCCATTTTAACAAAACATCTTTGCTGATCAACGATGCGATTACATAGATCACATGCACTTTTCTCATTCTTTGTTCTTATTTTTATCTATCGCACATCTCTTGAGCTTTTCCCACTACAGTGGGGAAGGCTTTTTTCTATTCATGTGTTTGAATCACATCAAAAAAGGATAAAGATGAAACAGATACAGAAAGGAGAATGAACAATGAAAGTATTAGTTGCTGGAGCAAACGGACATACAGGGAGACTTGTCATTCGATATTTAAAAGAAAAAGGACATGAGCCGCTTGCTCTCATTCGAGATGAAAAACAAGCAGATGCGCTAAAAGAACTTGGGGCAGCGCCTGTCATCGGTGATCTTGAAAAGGATGTGACAGATGCTGTGAAGCAAGCAGAAGCTGTCATCTTTGCAGCTGGTTCAGGCTCAAAAACAGGTGCAGATAAAACCATCGCTGTTGATCAAGAGGGGGCAAAACGCCTCGTTGATACAGCCAAAAAAGAAAATATTCAGCATTTTGTGATGCTGAGTTCTTATAATGCCGACGATCCTCATCAAGGAAAAGGACAAGGCAGTATGGAGATTTATTATGAAGCGAAAAGAAAAGCCGATGAACATTTAAAACAGTCTGGTCTTTCTTACACCATTGTGCGGCCAGGAGCACTGCTGCATGAGGAGAAGACAGGGAAAATAGAAGCGGCGGCTCATATTCCAGACGATCGTGACATTGAGATTTCCAGAGAAGATGTAGCCACTGTCTTAGTGGAAAGCTTAACGGAATCCAATGTGAAAAATAAAGCCTTTGACTTAATCAAAGGTGATACACCAGTAGAAGAAGCACTTCGCAATCTTTAAATGAAGAAAGTTGCTGCCAAAGGCGGCGGCTTTTTTGATGTTTTCATTTCGCATGGAGCGGGAAGGTAAAGAGAAAGGAGTGATTGACCGTGAGCTTAACGAAAGAGCAAAAAGCTGATTTATATGAAAGACTTATTCAATTAAAAGAAGATGTGAAAGGATCAAAAAAGAAAGAAGAATCCATGCTGGTCGAATCGAATGAGATTTCAAATGGTGTTGGAAACCATATCGCAGATCACGGAAGCATCTATTTAGATCGTATGACCGAACAGACGCTGGATCAAGTCGATGATCAGCTCGAAGGTGAAATTGATGCGGCGCTTAAGCGGATGGAAGACGGAACATATGGAATTTGTGAAAAAACAGGAAAAGACATTCCATATGAACGTTTGAAAGCAGTACCCTATACTCGTTATTCAATTGATGCAAAGAAAAATGAAGAAACCAATCAAGATCCAAATGAATTTGACCGTTCGTTCTCTGAGCAAATGCGTGATTTAACAAATAGAGAAACAATGGATCAATTACATTCAGATACGTATGAAAGGCTAGAAGAAGAGCAAGATGTTGATGTAGATGAGGAAAAATAACATGATGAGAGGAATTTATGTTTTCTCAACATAATGTTTTTCCCCGTCTACATGGACAAATATCTTGTATACATGAGTATTTTTTTAGAAAAAACATATCTTGAAATTTAATAAACTTTCGTGTAGTATAGTTTAAAGGCTGCGATGCGCGTAATGTTAATTAAGTTTTAACCTTTAAGCTGTAATAGGGAGTTTTATATTGAAGCCGGAATGTCACGCCTCCTTCGAGAGGAAGACAGGAACGTTTCTGCAAACACCCACTTTGAGGAGTGGTGGTTTAAAACTTTCTTACTTAGATTACGGCATCCGCAGCTTTTCCTAGGATGATTCAAGCCATTTTCCATTTTTGGAAAATGGCTTTTTATTTTGTCCAAAATACGATTTTGAACAGACCGAATGTGCATGTACAAATGTATGTTAAAATAGACAAAACAAACGACGGAGAGGGAATTGGATGTTACAACAAGCTGAAGCACTTCTTAAACAATATTATGGCTTTGATGCTTTTAGGCAAGGACAAAAACAAGCCATTGAATCGATTGTGAATAAACGGAAGGATACGGTCTGCATTATGCCGACAGGCGGAGGGAAATCGGTTTGCTACCAGATTCCTGCCCTTATGATGGAAGGAACGACAATCGTTGTATCTCCGCTTATTTCTTTAATGAAAGATCAGGTTGATGCGTTAAATGAGATGGGAATACGATCGTCCTTTTTAAATAGTACACTTTCAGCAGGTGAAATGAATACAAGGCTGAAAAGATGTGAACAGGGGGAGTATGATTTGCTTTATATCACCCCTGAACGCTTACAAAATGAACGTTTTTTTCAGCTGCTTGATCGATTGACGATTCCTTTAATGGCTATTGATGAAGCGCACTGTATATCTGAGTGGGGACATGATTTTAGACCGAGCTATCGCTTTATACAAGAATGTGTAAACAAGCTTTCAAATAGGCCTGTTATTGTAGCATTAACAGCCACTGCTACAAAGAAGGTCCAACAGGATATATGTGAGCAACTTGGCATGGACGAAGAAGAAACAATCTTTACTGGTTTTGCTAGAGAAAATTTGTCTTTTCAAGTGGTGAAAGGGCAAAACAACGACCAATTCATCACACAATATATGAAGAAAAACAGTCTTGAGTCAGGCATTATTTATACAGCCACACGAAAAGAAGCAGATCAAATTTATCATCGTCTAAAAAAGCAAAAGATCAAAGCGGGTGTTTATCACGGAGGATTAGATGATGAAGTCAGAGAAGAACAGCAAAATCTTTTTTTAAATGATGATATTCAAGTAATGGTAGCTACATCTGCATTTGGTATGGGGATTAATAAGTCTAATGTACGTTTTGTCATTCATCATCAAATTCCAAGAGATATTGAAAGTTACTACCAAGAAGCAGGACGTGCCGGGAGAGACGGGCTTGAAAGTGAATGCATTTTGCTGTTTTCACCGCAAGGCGTACGCGTGCAGCGCTTTCTCATTGAACAATCAACAGAAGATGAATTGCGGTATCAGCATGAATTGCTCAAGTTGAGACAAATGGTAGACTACTGTCATACGGAACAGTGCCTTCAGCAATTTGTGATGGATTACTTTGACCAATCATCAAGTGCCCCTTGTCAAAAATGTAGCAACTGTCTAGACGAGAGAGAGCGTGAAGACGTCACGAGAGAAGCACAAATGGTTTTGTCATGTACCGTTAGAATGAACGAACGATTCGGAAAAATGATGATAGCTCAAGTATTAGCCGGCTCTAAAAACAAAAAAGTACTTGATTTTGGTTTCGACCGGCTTCCTACTTATGCTTTAATGAAACAGCATTCAGCCCAACATATTAGTGATTTCATTGAATTTTTAATTACAGAAGAGTATTTACACATGTCTGAAGGAGCTTTTCCAACACTAAAAGTGACACAAAAAGGAAAGAAAGTGCTAGTGGGGCAGGAGACCGTCTATAAAAAGCAGGCGATAAAGGCAGAGGCTATTCAAGAAAATGATGCATTATTTGAGCAGTTAAGAATGGTCAGAATGAAGTTGGCAAGAGAGCAGGGCGTTCCGCCATTTGTTGTCTTTTCTGATCAAACATTGAAGGAAATGTCAGCAGTAGAGCCTAAAACAGAAGAAGAACTTTTAAATATTAAAGGTGTCGGCGCACAAAAAAGAGAGAAATATGGAGATGTTTTTTTAGAAGAAATTCGTTTATTTATAGAAAAAGAGAAAAAATAAAGAGTTTGAAGAAGGAAAATAAATTTTTTTCGTTTCACTTGGACGCGTTTTCATCATGATGATTTCCATCCCTACAAAACCTTGATATGATGCGGAATTGAGCCATTTAGTGGGCTGATTTACCAATGGAGAGAGATGTTTCATGTAAAGGAACTGTAATCTAAAACATATCGTTTTGTTATTGAAATGACATTTACATATGTTACGATAGCACTCGTTAGCCGCCATAAAAAGCTAACAAGGGAGGATTTACTTTATGAAGAAGACTATTATGTCCTTGGTTGCTGTTGCAGCAATCTCAACAACAGCATTAGGAGCACAGCAAGCTTCTGCAAAGGAAATCACTGTACAGAAAGGTGATACACTTTGGGGAATCTCTCAAAAAAATGATGTGTCTCTAAAGGACCTAAAGGGTTGGAACAATTTATCTACAGACATGATCTATGTAGGAGATAAATTGACAATCTCTTCAAAAGAGAAAACTCAGGAGCAGTACAAAGTCCAGAAGGGGGACAGCCTCTGGAAAATCGCTCAAAAATTCAATGTGTCAATTAGCGATATTAAGTCTTGGAATAACTTAAACTCAGATATAATTATGATTGGTTCAACACTAAGTGTTGCTGGTCAAAGCTCAGCTCCGGTAAGCTCAGAACCTGTTCAAAAACAGGCACCTGTCCAAAAAGAGCAAACAACGAAAAAAGCTGCTCCTAAAAAGGAAACAGCTAAAGCAGAATCATCTTCTGCTAGTCAAAGTGTTCAAAAAGAAATGACTGTAACGGCTACGGCTTATACAGCAAATGATGGTGGCATCTCAGGTATCACTGCAACAGGGGTAAACTTAAACAAAAACCCAAATGCAAAAGTAATCGCAGTAGATCCTAATGTCATTCCATTAGGAAGTAAGGTTTATGTTGAAGGCTACGGTGAAGCCATCGCAGCAGATACTGGCGGCGCAATTAAAGGTAACAAAATTGATGTACACGTACCAAGCAAATCCCAAGCTAAAAATTGGGGCGTAAAATCAGTCAAAGTGAAAGTACTTAACTAGTAGTCTATTGTTTTTGGAAGAAAGCATCAGGTGGCGGCCTGATGCTTTTATTATACCTTTTTTTGGGCAAGAATACACATATTTTTCTGAAAAATTCGCATTTTCGACAAAAACCAGCGTATAAGCCCATCTCAACGCTGGTTTTTGT
This sequence comes from Bacillus sp. AK25, assembly GCF_048270685.1. Lineage (NCBI taxonomy): Bacteria > Bacillati > Bacillota > Bacilli > Caryophanales > Bacillaceae > Bacillus > Bacillus sp. AK25. The sequence goes on along the minus strand of NZ_JBLUWC010000001.1, from coordinate 1,873,053 downwards.
GTCGTTAGCTGTCCACCCAATAAATTTCTCCGCTTTGCTCTTTCCAATTAATTTGGACATCAAAATGGTGTTTTTCATAAAAATGAATCAGGCGGTCCACATGGTTCCAATCTCTTTTGACGAGATCCCCAGTAATGACTGGAATGTTTTGCTCTCTTGCGATTTCTTTTAAATGCTTCATACAGATGGATCCATAGCCATTATCAGGCGGGCCTTTAATATCGGCAATGTGAATCTTTCCTTCTTCAGGATATTCCGCAATCAAGGAAAAATCAGATTGTCCGCGAAAAGCTTTTTCACAATCGCTTAACATGATTTTGCACGTATCTGCATTCTCAATTGCAGAGACGATCATCCATTCATCTTCCTTCGCTTGATCAATGCCAATAATCTTTGCTTTTTTTGAAATATCTTTAATATTTTCTTGCATTCGATACATTTGGAACTGCAACTGCTGTAATTCTTGCTCTAATGTCTTCACATCTTTTGTTGTTTCCTGTAAGATTGACAAGTCTATTGCTCCTTTCATAAAAGAGTTGATAAAAACCACACAAATTCCCATTCTAAAGGAAGTGAGTGGATCTTTCAAGCCGCTAGAAGGCAGGCAATCGGCAAGTTTGTCTAAAATTCGACGAAGACAGCGAATTCATTGACTTTAGAGAGAAAGTTAAATAACATACTCTTAGTCGGAACTAATAAAGAGAGGTTTTCAAACATGAACGAACAGAATCAAAAACCGAAAAATTTCACCGGCATTGTTGTCTTTTTAACAATTGCCATAAACGGCTTAATTGCTTTATTATTTTTCATGCCAAAAACAGATAAATTTAGTCATCTGGATATTACATTTCTGCCGTTACTGAATGCCGTGATGAACAGTTTTACGTTTATCTTTTTACTTTCAGCGCTCATTATGATTAAACAAAAGAACATTAAAGCCCATAGACGATTTATCTTTGCGGCTTTTTCAACAACACTTGTCTTTTTAATTTCGTATGTGACGTATCATTCAATGGCAGCTGATACACACTTCGGGGGAGAAGGAATCATTCGTCCGATTTACTTCTTTATTCTCATCACACATATCGTCTTATCTGCCGTCATTGTACCGCTTGCACTGATCACTCTCTTTAGAGGCGCACAAATGCAAGTCGAACGTCATCGTAAAATTGCCAGATGGACCATGCCTCTTTGGCTCTATGTCAGTCTAACAGGTGTCATCGTATATATTATGATTTCTCCATATTACAGCTAACGTATGTCCATCTGGACATACGTTCTTTTATTTACAAGATGAAGTGCTTTGGATAAAATGGGAATTGGGTATCCGACTTGCACGGTATCTTCCCACCTATAGAATCACATCATGTCTGGCCGTTTGCTCGTTTGGAGAACACAATTGAACGAAACGGGGGTTATATGATGACTGAACAATTGCAGTACAAACCGGGGCTTGAAGACATTGTGGCAAGTGAAACGTCAATTTCGTTCCTAGATGTCCAGCAAGAAGAAATTGTGATTCGCGGTTATGACCTCATCGAGCTGGCACAAAGCAAGACGTACTTAGAAACAGCCTATCTGCTCATTTATGGAAGATTACCAGATGCAATGGAATATCACCAATTTCAGCAAGATATTTCCTCACAAACAAGCTTACATCCAACCATTCAAACCATTTTGACAAAACTGCCAAAAACCACTCACCCAATGGATGCCATGAGAACGTGTTTATCTGCTCTTGCAGGGTACGATGAACAACTGAATGATCGATCAGAAGCATGCCAACAAGCGCGTGCCGTTCGATTACTTGGCCAGCTGCCAGCGATTGTTGCGGGAAGCTATCATATTCTCACACAAGACACCACACCTACTCCAGACCAGACCAAATCCTACACTGAAAACTTTCTAGCGATGTTAACAGGCCGCACTCCGGCACAAGACGAAATCAAAGCATTTGACCAAACGCTCACGCTTTATAGTGAGCATGAGCTGCCGAATTCAACATTTGCAGCAAGAGTCATTGCATCTACTCATTCTGACATGTATGGTGCTTTTACTGGAGCGATTTCTTCATTAAAAGGTGACTTACACGGAGGCGCAAACGAAGCAGTCATGCACATGCTGCTCGAAGGCAAAACAACAGAAGGTTTCCTTGCGCTCATCGAACGTAAATTAGCCGCAAAAGAAAAAATGATGGGCTTTGGACACCGGGTATATATGAGAAAAATGGACCCAAGAGCGGCTCTTTTAAAACGATCGTTGAAAACGCTTACCGAATCAAAAGGAGACACGACGCTTTATGACATGTGCGTCGCAGGCGAGGCATATATGAAAGAAAAGAAAAACCTCTATCCAAACCTTGATTATTACGCAGCACCTATTTATTACGTGCTCGGTATTCCTATTTCACTTTATACACCGATTTTCTTTGCTGCGAGAGCAAGCGGATTAGCAGCGCATGTCATCGAGCAGCATTCACACAATCGGATTTTTAGACCGAGAGTACGGTATTTAGGACCAAGAGGATTAAAAGTCTCAAATGATGATGGAAAAACGGGGGAATGAAGATGAATAAAACAGCAGTAGCCAATCAAACAGATCAACTATTAGAAGACATCGCAGCCTATGCCGTGGATGGAGAAATTACGAGCAAAGAGGCCATTGAAACAGCTCGGTATGTACTCATGGATACACTCGGCTGCGGAATGCTGGCGCTCAACTTTCCAGAATGTACGAAGCATCTTGGACCAATTGTACCTGGAACTGTTGTCCCTAACGGAGCAAGAGTGCCCGGCACTTCATTTGTATTAGATCCTGTTCAAGCGGCTTTTGATATTGGCTGTATGATTCGCTGGTTAGATTATAATGACACGTGGCTTGCACAGGAGTGGGGCCATCCATCAGATAACCTGGGCGGGATATTGGCTGTAAGCGATTATATCAGCAGAACGAGGCTTGCAAACGGAGAAGAACCGCTTTCGATGAATGACGTACTGCATGCGATTGTAAAGGCACACGAAATACAAGGTGTGCTTGCTTTAGAAAATTGTTTGAATCGAAATGGCTTGGATCATGTTCTTTTTGTCAAGGTGGCATCAAGTGCAGTCGTTTGTGCAATGCTTGGCGGAACGAAAGAAGATGTGCAGCATGTGTTATCACAAGCATTTGTGGATAATTCACCGCTTAGAACGTACCGGCATGCCCCGAACACAGGATCAAGGAAATCGTGGGCAGCAGGGGATGCCACAAGCCGTGCAGTGAGACTAGCGATGATGACATTGAAAGGAGAAATGGGCTATCAAACGCCCCTCAGTGCAGAAAAGTGGGGGTTTGAAGATGTGTTAATGAAAGGAAAACCACTCACACTTGCCCAGCCGCTCGGGTCATATGTGATTGAAAATGTACTCTTTAAAATTGCCTATCCAGCAGAATTTCATGCGCAAACTGCCGCTGAGGCCGCTGTCATTCTACATGACGCGGTAAAAGACCGTTTAGATGAGATTGACAGAATTGAGATTAGGACACATGAATCAGCCATTCGAATTATTGATAAAAAAGGACCGCTTTACAACCCGGCAGACCGTGACCATTGTTTGCAGTATATTACGGCCATTGGGTTAATCTATGGTGAGCTGACCGCTGATCATTATGAAGAAGAAACGGCGCAGAATCCGCTCATTGACCGTTTGCGTGATCAAATGATCGTCAAAGAAGATAAACGGTATACAGAAGACTATTTAGATCCGAAAAAGAGATCAATTGCAAACTGTGTTCAAATCTTCTTTAAAGACGGAACGATGACAGATCGAATCGAAATTGAATATCCGCTTGGTCATCGCAGAAGAAGGCAGGAAGGGATCCCGCTGCTTGAAAAGAAATGGGCATATCATTTGAAAACGAGATTTCCACAAAAACAAGTCGATCAAATTGTTTCACTTTGTCAAAATCCAAATCAATTAAAAACAACGACAGTACCAGCGTTTATGGATTTATTTGTCATATAAGGGGGAGCTAGTGTGTGGATCGTGAATGATGAAGTAAATCAAGCTGACTTAGCCGCAGCTTTTAAAGAGCAAATGCACAAATCCGCTTTATTTCAAATTCCAGGCGTTCACGATGGAATGTCTGCGCTCTATGCGAGGAAAATGGGATTTCAAGGGCTTTATTTATCGGGTGCCGCTTTTTGCGCAAGCAAAGGGCTTCCTGACCTCGGTATGATTCATTCCACTGAAATGGCGGAAAAGGCAAAGGAAATCATTCGAGCTTCTCAGCTGCCTCTTTTAGTTGATATGGATACTGGCTATGGCGGTGTATTAAATGCGGCCAGGGCAGCAAAAGAAATGGTGGAAAGCAAGGTAGCGGCTGTTCAAATTGAAGATCAGCAAATGCCGAAGAAATGCGGACATTTAAACGGAAAATCACTCGTTTCAGTAGAAGACATGATGGCGAAAATCAAAGCGATCAAACAAGCGGCACCTACACTTCTCGTCATCGCAAGAACGGATGCGAAGTCAGTAAACGGGATGGAGGATGTGATTCACCGGGCTAATCTCTATCTAGAAGCAGGAGCAGATGCCATTTTTCCTGAGGCGCTGATCACAGCAGAAGATTTCACGTATGCTTCAAATAATATAAAAGGGCCGCTTCTTGCAAACATGACGGAGTTTGGAAAAACACCTTATTATCATGCAGACGAATTTTCTATGTTTGGCTTTCAAATGGTGATTTATCCAGTGTCATCCCTGAGAGTTGCTGCAAAAGCGTATGAGCGTTTATTTACAGAGATTAAGGAAAAAGGGACGCAACAGGGAATGCTGGAGGACATGCAAACGAGAAAAGAGCTATATGAAACGATTCATTATGATGAATATGAAGAAATGGATCAGCATTTAGCTAAAACGATCCTGCCGGAAATCGGGAAAGAGCATTCATAAAATGAAAAGCACTTCCGTTTAGGAAGTGCTTTTTTTACGATGATGGTGTGGATGATGAAGCCAATTTCATCTTTTCTTCAACTGTTTTCGTTTTTTCTTTTACTTTTTTAGCATAAGTGAAATCACCGTAGCAATACGGATAGCGGAAGTTATCTTTGTCGCCCCCGCATGTATAGACTTCAGGGTTTCGCTTCACTTGCTTTTTGGAGTATTGCTTTGCCAATTTTTCGGAATGTTTTCCCCCGTTTTTTGCAACAAAATCAATATAGCCGATTCCCATGTTATAGCTTTGAATAATGGTTTCCAAATCAACGCCTTTTTTCTTCCCATGCTTGTACATAGTCGAAAAATGATGGACTCCTTGTTTAATGCTTTTCTGAGGGTCATTGATTTCATTTCGTTTCAAACCAAGAGATTCAGAGGACTGCATTGGATCTCCGCCTCTGCCTTTTGATTCTTGATACATCATACCGAGAATTAACGCGGTATATTGATCTAAATCTTGATCTCTTAACTCTGTTTCTACAAGCGGTTTGTAATCATCCAATCTCGACAAAACAATTGATTCCGTATCAATCGGCAGCTTTTTTAACTCCTTTTGATTAAAGGAAATGACAATGGCCGCTAATACGCAAACAAACAGAAAAATCGTGAAACAGCCTGAAATGGCAAAACATCCTGTTTTTTTCTTTTTCAAGGTCAGTTCACCCCTGTTTTGCCCCGCTTTTAAAAGGGAAGTACAGCCTTTATATTATGCCATATCCTGCACAGGATACCAAGTGAAAACCTTATATTCAATCATAGCCAAACGTAAATTCTGTTCTTGATTTCAGTCTATAGCAGAAATAAACAAAACCGATCATGAGCCACACCATGCCGATGATTAATGCATTTGTACTGATGCTTGTTAAGAGCCAAATACAAAAAGCCGTTCCGCAAAGCGGGATGATGGCATACCTCAGTGTGTTTAATACACCTCTTTGTTTTTGTTTGATGAAATAGTAGGCGAAAACAGACAAGTTAACAAACGTAAATCCAATTAATGCCCCGAAGCTGATAAACGAGTAAATGACCTCAAGCTCACCAACAACTGCGGTTAACGAAAAAACACCAATTAATAAAATATTAAATACAGGCGTTTTCAATGTTGGGTGAATATAACCGAAGAAACGCTTTGGTAATGATTGATCTCTTCCCATCGCATACAAGAGTCTTGCGGCACTTGCATGTGATGATAGGGAGGAAGAGATGACAGCGACCATGGTGCCGGCTAAAAAGAATGAGTGGAGAAACGCTCCGCCCACAAATTCCGCAATTTCAAGTGATGCCGCATCTGGATGCTTGAACTGTTGAAAATTTGGAAACACCTGCTGTAAAAAATAAGAGGTAAGGGTAAACAGCACACCTCCAATAGCGACCGTTAAAAATATGGCGAGAGGAATCGTTCTTTTTGGCTTAATTGTTTCCTCAGACATGGTCGAAATCGCATCAAATCCTAGAAAAGAAAAACATAAAATCGTTGCGCCGGAAAAAATAAGGGCGGGATCTAAGCTCGCTGAATAAAACGGACGGGTTGACAGTAACTCTCCTGTGCCTGCATGCTGCGTGAGCCCATAAATAATAAACCCAACAAATGTAACAGCGACAATCACCTGAAAGGTCACAAATAGCGCTGTAATGTTGGCTGTAAGACGTATACCGATTACATTGACAGTCGTTATGGCGATAGCAAGTATGATGATCCAAATGTAATGAGGTACATCAGGAAAGGCTGCGGTTAAATAAGCACTTCCGATTGCAAAATTCACCATAGGCAAAAATAAATAGTCTAGCAATAGTGTCCAGCCTACAAGAAAGCCAACGTGAGGATGAATACTTTTTTGCGCGTATGTATATGCAGATCCTGCTTTTGGAAAAGCCTTCACCATATTCCCATAGCTAAGCGCTGTCAATAGTAATGCCAGTAAAGTAAAGATATAAGCTGCAGCAACGTGTCCTTTCGTCAGCTGAGCAACAATGCCGTATGAATCAAATACGACAAGTGGGTCCATATAAGCAAGCCCGATCACAACAAGCGGAAAAACAGTCAGGCTGCGTTTTAGTCTTGGCTCTTCAGTCAATTTGCCTATCAGCTCCTCTAAAAAAATGTATAAATAATGCTCATTTTAAAAAGAATGCTACCACGTGTCAATGCTATTTGAATAAATCTTTTTTCAAAAGGTGTGGAAGCTTTGCATGCTACACGTTTTGGTATATGATGATACATAGAATAAGTCGTGAGTTGACTGACAAGAAAGGTGAAGCGAAATGAAGGAAGAACTGAATACAAATCAAGAACAGGAACGGATGGAGCTGGACGAAGAAAGTCTATTTCTTGTCTCCCAAACATTTAAAGCCTTATCTGATCCGACGCGTATTCGTATTCTACATTTGCTGTCTCAAGGTGAACATTCAGTAAATGATATAGCAGAAACACTAAACCTTATGCAATCAACCGTATCTCATCAGCTGCGCTTTTTAAAAAATCTTCGTCTCGTGAAATCTAGACGAGCAGGGACCTCGATTTTTTACAGTCCTGAAGATCAGCATGTGATGGAAGTGCTTGAACAAATGATACACCATGCACAGCATGATTGAGAAAAAACCTTCCTACTTTTATATAGGAAGGTTTTTTATGCATGATGTACTTGGGTTGATCGTTTATTTGCTTTCATCATTTGATAAGAAAACACAATATAGTAAGCCGCTAGAAGGAAAAAGCTGAGTATTGTCAGCGCATCATCGCTGACAATATGCTGATACAATTCAACGATATCCATTTTGGTGATCGCATGTGTTGTCAGATTGACCGATTTAAATGCAAGCCTAGATAAAAACAAACATAAAATAAAGCTTTCAATCCATTTACTTGTTTTCATATACAGCCGGCCATTTTCTAATTTCATCTGAATCGTCTGATAGGCGTGGATGGCGAGACTGCTCCCGAAGATCATGCCAATGACGGCATAGATAAAAATACTGTGATTTTGCCATCCTTCTGATAAGAGAATAAGGGCAGTCAGACTAAATACATACATTCTCATGAAAAGATTCACCGGGCGCACAAGCTGATAGCGTCTCATTCGATTCATTCGAATGATGATCCAGACGAGCATGACGATCCCGATCATGAACAACTGCCATACGTGATGTGTCATGATGCAACCTCCTCCTGCACAGGCAGGGATGTAAACGAATGCTGGCTGTTACTTATCATTACCATTCTTTCTTTTTTTATCAAATCAAAACCTATATTTATGAAAAAGAGGAAAAGTCATGAAAATCGATCGCATTTTGTCCATTGTGATGATACTGATTAGCAAACGGCAAGTACAGGCGAAAGACCTCGCTGAACTACATGAAGTGAGCGTAAGAACCATATACCGTGACATTGATACGATTAATCAAGCGGGGATTCCAGTTGTCACAAAACAAGGCGCAGGGGGTGGAATTTCACTCGTTGACGACTATCGTCTAGAGAAAAAATTATTCACCGATGATGATATTGAACTGATTTTAACAGCTCTTGAAAGCATTACGAGTGCATACACCTTTAAAGAAAGTGAACATGTACTAAAGAAAATGAAATCCCTGATCCCGCCTCAAAATGAGAAACAGCAACATGTCTTTATTGATTTAAGCTCTTGGGGGAAAGACAGCTACTTAGAAAAGAAGCTCCAGCTCATTCATACCGCTGCCTCAGCGCATCAATATATCCAGTTCACCTATCGCAATGCAAAAGGCGAAACACTTCCTAGAAAAGTAGAGCCTTATACACTTGTCTTAAAAGGAAGACACTGGTATTTGTATGCGTATTGCTGCGTAAAAAAAGCGTTTCGTCTGTTTAAACTCAAAAGAATGTCAGACCTTATCACGCATTCAGTATCTTTTCTTCCTAAACGAATAAAAAATGAGAAAAGCCTTGGAATGATTCTTGGCACGAAGAACCTTCCGTCAGTACACTAACGCTCAGGTTGACTGAAGATTCTGTTGGTAAAGTGAAGGAATGGATAGATGAAAATGAATTCACCGTATGTGCAGATGGTACGTATCTTGCCACAATCACTTTGCCTCAGGATGATTGGTTATATAGCTTTCTTTTTTATTTAGGGCCAGATGTCGAGATTGTCTCTCCGCTATCCGTTCGGGAAGCATTTGATCTAAAGTTGAAACAATTTCAAAAACCAAAAGGAACTTGACACAATGTTGTCAGGTTTCTTTTTATATGATGGAAAAAAAGGAGATGAGAATGTATGTACGATATCGTGATTTTACAGAAACAATGGATCAAGGGATTATCTGTTCGAACAACAAATGAAATGGAGCAAACAAACGAGCGGAAGATTGCACCGCTTTGGCAGCAATTTTTCACGCAGCAGCTCGACGGGGGCCATGCGCCAGTCATAGGGCTGTATTCAGATTATGAAAAGGATGAAAATGGCGCTTATTTGTTCACAGCGGGGCAATTGGTTGACCAGCAACTAGCACAAGATGCAAAAGAGATTCCAGGCTCCACCTACGCAAGATTTCAAACGAGAAAGGGCCCGATTGAAGAGGTTGTGTTTGAAACATGGCAGCAGATTTGGAGCTGGGATCAGCGTCACTTGCGAACATATACTGGCGATTTTGAATGGTACGACGAACGATCGATTGATCCAAAAGAAGCACAAATTGATATTTATATAGCAGTCGATGAAAAAATAGTTGCTAAAACTAATACTATTAGTTAATATAAAACTAACGACATTAGTTTTAGGGGGAAAACAAGATGAGATTGACAACATTTGACCGTTTGCACCAGCTTACACTCATGCCACGTATTTTTCCGGTAAATTGTTATGTATTTGAGGAAGAGAATGAACTCATCTTAATTGATGCAGCTTTGAAAATGGCAGCAAGCTCGATCATTGAATTTGCACATCAATTAAACAAACCCATTAACAAAATTATTCTGACTCATAGTCATATGGATCATATTGGCGCACTAGATGAAGTGAAAAAGGCTTTTCCAGAGGCAGTTGTTTATTTATCGAAACGAGATGCTCGCCTGTTTGCTGGCGATTTCTCTTTACTTCCTGGTGAACCGAAGAAAAAAGTCAAAGGCAGTTTTTCAAAAGACATTCTCACAAAACCAGACGTGCTTGTTGAAGAAGGGGACGAGATTGGGTCACTTAAAGTCATTGCCACACCAGGACATACACCAGGAAGCATCTCTTTATACGATGAAAAGTCAGGGGTTGTCATTGCGGGTGATGCAGTTGTGACAAAAGGCGGTTTATTTGTAACGGGTGAGTTTCGCTTCACCTTCCCATTCTCGGCTTTTGCCACTTGGGATGCACAAACAGCACTAAAAAGCGCTGAAAAATTACTGGCATTTCCCTTGTCTTGTCTCGCAGCAGGACATGGTGATCTCATCATAGAGCCTGAGGCAAAGCTCAGAGCCTCTATCGAAAAAAGGAAGCATCAGCTACAAAAGGGAGGACAGTAAGCCATGTCTCCAAGAATGGGTATCACACAAGAAAAAATTGTTGAATCTGCCATCGAATTTGTCGATGAAGAGAGCTTTTCCGCTTTGACCATTGCTACATTGTCCAAACGGCTTAACATCAGACCACCATCTCTTTACAACCATATATCCGGTCTTCATGAAATACAGGCAGCTCTTGCTGTCAAGGGGCTGACAATGCTTTGTGAGGCCGGCAAACAAGTAACAGCGGGGCTGGAAAAAGAAGACGCTGTTTTAGCATTTGCAAGACAATATGTTCAATTTGTTCGTCAGCATCCCGGTCTTTATGAAGCTGCTTTTTCACATATGAATGAAAAAGAAGTCAGTGTGGCTGCAGAGAATCTTGCTGATTTTGTCCAATCCATCATGTCTCGTTTTGGTGTAAAAGAAGAGGACATGACGCATGTCGTCAGAGGGCTCAGAAGCTTACTGCACGGCTTTGGAGATATTTCAAACAAAAAAGGATTTCAACGGAAAGAACAGCTTGAAGATAGTGTGAGCTATGCGGTCCGTCTTTATATTGCAGGCATCAAAGAGCAAGAAGATCTGTCTCATTGACAGGTCTTTTTTATGTATCGAACCGATATGATGAAGGAGATGTAAACAAATCAAAACATTTTTTGGGCGAAAAACCAATAAAGATTTGACAGTTTTGTGAAACATGGTATGCTTATTATGTGAAATAATTCACATAGAGGAGTAGAGGCAGATGAAAAGAAAGCCTGTTTATGTGGAAACAACCATTCAAGCACCTATTGAAAAAGTATGGGAGTATACGCAAAATCCAAAGCTTCATGAACAATGGGATTTGCGATTTTCAACCATTTCATTAAATGGACCTAGTGATGAACAACCCCAATCCTTTTTGTATGAGAAACACCTTGGATTCGGCATTAGTGTAACTGGGACAGGAGCGTATCGAACGAGCGTGAAGGATGAGCGTCATGAAAGAGCATCCTCACTTCAATTTAAATCATCACACCCTTTGTCTTTCATCAAAGAAGGCGGAGGGTATTGGAAATACATGAAATCGAATGATCACATTGTGTTTCAAACCCAATTTGATTATGAAACAAAGGAAGGAAAAGGGTGGAAGTGGGCAGACCGTTTGTTTTTTCGGCCAATGATGGGGTTTATGACTGCCTTTAGCTTTGGCGCATTAAAGACGTGGCTTGAAAAGGGCACGCATCCCCGGTTGCTGCTAGAGAGAACACTTGCCCATTATGGCATTTGTTTGTTGTTTGCTATCGTCTGGTTATGTCAAGCGATCATTCCTTTTTCACCTTCTGCTTTTGATCATAGCACCGGATTTCGATTGTTTTATGCGCTATTAGGTGTATCATGGCTCATGCCTAAACTGCCAAAAAAATATATATTCATCCTTCAAAGCATTTTTCTGCTACTGATGCTTGGTATAGGGATTTTATCGCCAGAAACGACTCTGCACGAGCCGCTGGTGCTGAGTGCATTTTTCATTTTATCCGTTGCAGGAATGATCAATTTAAAAGATTGTGTAGATGTGTTTTCGATCAAACGAAAAAGGGGAGGTAGACATGGTCGTTCATCATCATCAAGTAAAAGACTACGATAAGCTGCATCCAGCATTAAAAGAGCGTTATAACCGCGCGTTTACGGCCGAAGGCATCATGGAGGAAATAGGAGGCGGGACAAAGCTCATCCGATTGTTATTCAAAATCGGTCCATTGTTTCGCTGTTTTTTTCCTGAAAGAGGGCGAAATATTCCCTTCCAAATTGTGAACAAGCCTTTTACGACAAGTAAGGGAGAAGAAGGGATGCACTGGTTTCGAACGTTCTATTTTCCTGACAAGGAAAGACATTTTGATGCAGATATGATCATTGATCAGAAGAGCCATCAAGTACTAGACTACTTTGGAAAACCTAGGCTTCTTGTGTCAGAGCTTCATTTTACAGTCACGGAAAAAGGATTCTTGCACATTCAATCAGGTAAGCAAAAGTTTTTGCTGTTTGGGCGGGAGTGGCCACTGCCTTCTTGGCTTTACGGTGAATCTGATGTAACAGAAGGGTACGATGAGCATGCAGGTGAGTATACGATTGATGTTCAAGTGAAAAATCGCCTTTTTGGCACTCTTTTTACGTATAAGGGCCGGTTTACGGAAAGGGTGTCATCTCATGAATAAATGGCATTTGATGTGTAGCATCGTGTTGATGGCTTGCTTTCTCGTTACCCGTTTGACGACAGCTCCCATACCAGAATTTTTTGTTTTGATTGCGATTTTATTTTTTCTTCCCGCTTTCTTACACTTTTTTTATCAGGAAGAGAAGAAACGGCAGCAGAAGGGGCTGATCGGCTTCATAATGAAAGCCTTTCCAGTAGCAGCTCTATGTGCAACAGGCGCATTCATCTATCATTCTCTTTGGCTTGCATTGGGATGGCTTTTCTTTACAATGATTCTGGCTTTATTTGGTTTCACCCGTTTGCTGAAAAGAGGGGCCCATCCGCTTCATGAGCTGATGATCGATGGCGCATGTATGTATATCGCTCTAGGTGGGCTTTGGTTCTGGCTGTACATAGCAGATATACAAGTGATGACATTTTCACCGATGATTGTTCTTTTGACCGCTATTCATTTTCATTATTCGGCTTTTTTTATCCCAATCTTTTATGGCTTATTAGGAAGGCAGCGGAAAAAAGAGACGACGTTATACAAAGTGGGTGGCTGGGTTATTTTACTGGCGCCAGTGATGATTGCTGTGGGAATCAGCTATTCTCGCCTGTTTGATACGTTCAGCGTCATTTTGTATGTGATCGCACTTTATTTGTATGGAGTTTTATGTATGACAACTTCTTTTCGTTCAACTGTTGCAAAAGGGTTCGTTGTGTTTTCTAGCATCATGTTAATGGGAACCATTGTCCTATCATTCCTTTATTCTGCCGGAATGCTTTTACATGTTACCTACATCAGCATGGATCAAATGATTTGGTTTCATGGCAGTATCAATGCAAGTTTGGTTATTTTACCAGGCCTCATTGGATGGTTGATTGAAAGACCAGCTGATCGATTGAAACAGAAGGATTTTCCGGTATCGAGAGTTCACGGTCGTTTTCAGATCATGTCTTTTCAACATGACCACTTGCAGCATGATGAGAAGATTGGTTTAGTCGATTCTCTTGACCAATTAAATGGAAAGGCATTTTCAGCAGAGAGTGTGTCACCTGTTATTCGCAGATTTTATGAAGACCCGATGTCCTTTACGTTAAAAGCAGCCGTCTGTTTTCATTGGTGGGTAAGGCCGTTTGTCTTTTTGCTTCAACCTGTTTTTAGACAAATAGGACAGCTCTATTTAGGGTCATCACGAATGCCATATGAAATGTCGGGGAGTCTTTCAAGATTTCAACATCCTCTTGAAGAAAGGGAGAATGTACGTGTGTGGGTCAGGCGCAATGAGAAAGGCGAGCAAGTCTTTTATGCGCTCTATGCTCAGCACCATGATGAAGAGACAGTCTATATGAATATTGCTTTGCCGCTTCCTTTTTCACAGCTTACGGCAATTTTAAAACCTTTGAATGAAAAGGAAGATTTTCTATTAAAAAGTAAAAGTCCAAAAGGCAGTACGGGTGATGAAGGATTGTATTTGCATACGTCTTTCATCACCATGAAACTGCCAATGGAAGAAAGCTTTCATATGAAAGCAGAGACGGAAAAAAGTCTCACAGCGATTCATCAAATGAAGCTATTCGGTATTCCTTTTTTAACGATTCAGTATCAAATCGACAGTGAAAGCCACTCATCTTAGTCAATGATGTCGCATGGTTCACCGTGACGAATGATGTTCACAATCGCTTGCCCATCACTCGGATGATGATCTGCATACTGTACTGGCAGTAAAGCAAAAAATACATAGTAGACTGAGAAGTAAGCAAATTGATAGAAAAATTGATGCTCTGGCAGGAAATCGTTGGCGATCATTGTATTCAATATGAGAACACTGAGCAGGTTGCATAATGATCCGCCTAAGTAGACAAGAATGTGTGAGAAACGGTTATTTCTCCTCATTTCTTCATAATGGCAAAAAGCATCTAGAAAATAGATTCTTCTAATTTCAACGACGCCTATTTTCAATACTTTTTTGCCTCTGCCAAGTGCAAACGAAACCTTTGCTCCAAACAGCCATGCGACCACAATATGGCCCAGCTGATGCAAGATGGCAACGATAGGAAGAATGACGAAAAACGACCAGCAAAACGTCCACATATCTGATAATGTAAACAAGTGTTAACCCTCCCTGATATATTTGGGAGGAAGCAGTAGGATTATTTGCCATTTTACCGAATTCATTTTCATGATGCAAATATTTAATAGACTACTATAAAATGATTATGTAAACTAAAAAGGATTTTCAATGAATAGTCTTTTTAACCCTTTCTTTTAGAAGAGTAGGGTGTGCTACAATTAAGAAATTAGTGGAAGACAAGTGGTCATCTTTTATGAAAGATTGAAAGGGAGAGAGATTCTAATGGCAGATATTGAAAAGTTTTTAGCATTAGACATTCGTGTTGGGACGATAGTAGAAGCAGAGTTCTTTGCAGAAGCGAGAGTGCCTGCTTTCAAGCTGAAGATTGACTTTGGGGATGAGATTGGCATAAAACAATCTAGTGCACAGCTGACAAAACGATATCAGGCTGAGAATCTCACTGGGAAACAAATTATTGCAGTGGTCAATTTCCCGCCAAGAAGAATTGCCGGGTTTAAATCAGAGGTGCTTGTCTTAGGAGGCATGCCGTCAAAAGAAGACGTTGTCCTGCTTGCCACCGATGAGCCGGTTGAAAATGGCACCAAAATAGGGTAAGAAAAAAGACATCTTCATCAGAAGATGTCTTTTGCGTATTGAGGCGGAATAACCACACGCCACATTCGTGTGTGTCTCAAAGAGACGTGTTACCCGGCTTACACAATTCAGCTCATCGCTTGATTAATATAGCATGGGATTGGTATGAATGCAACCATTATTTGAGTTCTCTTTGTTTTTGGAAGATAAAAAGAAGGTTCATCTCCTCATATCTTAGAAAAAATGACAAGAAATCAATTATTTGGATTATTTTTTCGAAAAATATTGAAAAGTCAGATCATATTTTATAAAATGAATTCATCTTAGTTTGTTTAATCGATAAACTAAGATAGCGATCATCTATTGATCTATTGTTTAAAGGGAATGATTTGCTGCTGTGTGGGCTAAGCTGAAAGAAAGAGATGTTCAGCTTCATTTTTACAACAAATTGAAAGCGCTTTATTTTTCGACCTATTGATTGCTGCTGCCCTGCACCATCTGTCCGCTAGAAGAGGCTAAGTGAAGAAGGGAGAAAACTCATGGTGAGTGAGAATTTAAAGAAGATTCGTATGTCTGAAAAAGTGGGGTATGCTTCAGGAGATTTCGCATGTAATTTAATTTATGCAACTGTCTCTACGTATCTATTATTTTTTTATACGGATGTGTATGGATTATCAGCAGCAGCAGCAGGGACGATGTTTTTGGTGGTTCGGGCCATTGATGCGCTTGCAGATCCGTTTATTGGGGCGATGGTTGACCGAACGAACAGCCGTTTTGGCCGGTTTAGACCTTATTTGTTATTTGGTGCGTTACCTTTTGCCGTTCTTGCCATTCTTTGTTTTACGACACAGGATTTTTCCGAAATGGGAAAACTCATTTATGCGTACATCACGTATGTTGGTTTATCGCTTACATACACGTTCATCAATGTTCCTTATGGTGCTTTAACTTCCGCAATGACAAGAAATAACCAAGAGGTCGTCAGTATTACGTCTGTTCGTATGCTTTTTGCAAATCTCGGTGGTTTAGTGGTTGCTTTTTTTGTTCCGTTTCTTGCGACGTTTTTGAGTGATACAACAGGAAATACAGCACTTGGCTGGCAGATCACGATGGCATTTCTCGGCGTACTTGGGGGCGGATTACTGATTTTCTGTTTTAAAAGTACGAATGAGCGCGTCACGCTTCAAAAGCCAGAGGAAAAGATCAAGTTCAGTGATCTCTTTGTCCAGTTACGAGTGAATCGTCCGCTTGTTGTGTTAAGCATATTTTTTATCATTATCTTTGGTGTGAACTCGATCAGCAACTCAGTCGGGATCTATTATGTGACGTATAACCTCGGCAGAGAAGATTTAGTGAAGTGGTACGGCCTGATTGGCAGTCTGCCAGCTTTAATGGTGTTGCCGTTTATTCCTAAGCTACACAAGTTGTTAGGAAAGAAAAAGCTGCTGAATTATTCATTATTGCTGAATATTGTAGGCCTTCTTGCCTTACTTGTGATCCCGCCGAGTCAAATCACTTTAATACTTATTTTCAGGCTCGTTGCGGCTGCAGGGAGTATTACAGCAGGTGCTTACATGTGGGCACTCATTCCTGAAACCGTTGAATATGGCGAATATAAAACAGGGAAAAGAATGGGTGGACTGATTTACGCAGTGATTGGATTCTTCTTTAAATTTGGGATGGCCTTAGGCGGCATCGTTCCAGGGCTTGTCCTTGACCGATTTGGTTATATTGCAAATCAAGTGCAAACACCAGAAGCTTTACTGGGCATTTTAATCACGACAACGGTGATTCCTGTATGCTTACTCATTTTAGCGATGGTTGATATTAATTTTTATAACCTAGATGAAGAAAAACATAAAAAAGTCATACGAGAGCTTGAGAATAGAGATAAGGTGTATATCGATCATATGGACGACTTTAAAATGTAGCTCTCTGAAAGAGGAGGAAGTTCAATGAACATTACCAATCCAGTGCTCAAAGGGTTTAACCCTGACCCAAGTATTTGCCGTGCGGGAGAGGACTATTACATGGCGGTTTCTACATTTGAATGGTTCCCGGGGGTGCAAATTTATCACTCGAAGGATCTCGTCCACTGGCGGCTCGCCGCGCGTCCCTTGCAAAAAATTTCTCAACTCGATATGAAAGGAAATCCAGATTCCGGCGGGGTTTGGGCGCCGTGTTTAAGTTATGCGGATGGTCAGTTTTGGCTCATCTATTCTGATATTAAAGTAGTAGATGGTCCGTTTAAGGATGGTCATAATTATTTGGTCACAGCTGATGCAGTAGATGGCGAGTGGAGCGATCCGGTTCGACTCAATAGTTCTGGGTTTGATCCTTCCTTGTTCCATGATCCAAGCGGAAAGAAATACGTGTTGAATATGCTGTGGGACCATCGAGAAAAACATCATTCTTTTGCAGGTATAGCCTTGCAGGAATATAGTGTATCTGAAAAAAAACTAGTTGGTGAGCGGAAGGTCATTTTTAAAGGCACGCCAATCAAACTGACAGAAGCTCCGCATCTTTATTACATCAATGATGTCTATTATTTATTAACAGCTGAAGGGGGCACGCGTTACGAACATGCAGCCACAATCGCCCGTTCCTCGCGTATTGATGGGCCGTACGAGGTTCATCCTGACAACCCAATTTTAACGGCTTTTCATGCGCCTAGCCATCCACTACAAAAATGCGGGCATGCTTCCATTGTACAAACGCATACAAATGAATGGTATATGGCTCATCTGACTGGCCGCCCAATTCATTCAAGTAAGGAATCCATTTTTCAGCAAAGAGGCTGGTGCCCTTTAGGAAGAGAGACAGCCATACAAAAGCTTGAATGGAAAGATGGCTGGCCGTATGTGGTAGGCGGAAAAGAGGGGCTCCTAGAGGTTGAAGCGCCTGCGATGAGCGTAAAAGAGTTCTCTCCAACCTATCACATAGTCGATGAATTTAAAGATTCATCGTTAAATAGACATTTTCAAACATTAAGAATCCCATTTACGGATCAGATTGGTTCAGTGACGGAAAATCCTCATCATTTAAGGCTGTATGGGCAGGAATCTTTAACGTCTAAATTTACCCAAGCATTTGTTGCGAGGCGCTGGCAAAGCTTTTATTTTGAAGCAGAGACAGCGGTTTCCTTCTTTCCGAAAAACTTTCAGCAAGCGGCAGGTCTTGTGAATTATTATAATACGGAAAATTGGACGGCACTTCAGGTGACTTATGACGAGGCGCTTGGCCGTATCCTTGAATTATCTGTGTGTGAAAATCTGGCCTTTTCTCAGCCGCTAATTAAAAAAATCATCATCCCAGACGAGATTCCGTATGTGTATTTAAAAGTGACCGTTCAGAAAGAGACGTACACGTATTCTTATTCTTTTGATCAACAAGAGTGGGAAAAAATAGATGTACCGCTTGAATCGACTCATTTATCAGATGATTTTATTCGAGGAGGGGGGTTCTTTACAGGGGCTTTTGTCGGAATGCAGTGCCAAGACACAAGCGGCGAACGTCTGCCTGCCGATTTTAAGTATTTTCGATACGAAGAAACAACTGAATAAAAAAAGACAACACTCTAAAGGCTGTCTCTCTTTAACATGTATTCCATTATGGTGAAGGCGTGACATCACGCAAAAAAGCTTCAGTGACAAGAGATGTCATCCCTAAGGCTGGTGCGTTTTGTCCTAATGATGAAGGAAGCAGCTCCACCCGTGAGCTGAATTGTGCATCCATTCTAGAGGATACTTCATCTTGAATGATACTTAGAACGGCCTGCTCAGATTCAATGACCTTGTTTCGTAAAATAACGGCTTGTGGGTTGAAGGTATGCAGAACGTTTGTGAGACCTACCCCAATGTAAAAGCCAAAGTTACGCAAGGCATTGAGTGTCTTCATATCATTTAACTTCGCCAGCCGCTCAATATCTTGATAGGTGAATGGCTGACCATCTGTTTGGAGCGATTGGAACAGTGCTTTCTCAGATGCATACAGTTCCCAGCAACCACGATTTCCGCAGCTACATGTCGGTCCATTAAAGTCGATCGTCATATGTCCCATTTCACCAGAAAAACCATTTGTGCCTCTATATAAATGATGATTGATAATGATGCCTATTCCAATACCAGTGCCGATACTTGCATAGATCAGATGGTCATAATGTTTAGCAGCACCAAAGATTTTTTCACCGTACGCACCGGCATTTGCTTCATTCTCGATAAAAACCGGTACTTGGAATGTGTCTTGGAGACTTGTTTTTAGATCGACATTTTTCCATTTTGAATGAGGCGTAAACACAATTTGTTCATCTGCATCGACCAGACCAGGTATACAAATCCCTATACCAATCAGCCCGTATGGAGAAGAAGGAATGTGTGAACGTAACTGCTGAATCAATTCAATTAAAATACGGACGGTCACATCAGGTGTGCTGGATGGGAGCTTGAGCTGCTCATTATGAATCATCGACCCTTCAAGGTCTGTTAAAATGCCGTTGACATAATCAACACCGACATCAATGCCGATAGAGTAACCTGCACGTTTATTAAACATGAGAAGCACGGGTCTTCTTCCGCCGCTAGATTCGCCTTGACCGATTTCATAAACAAGATGTTCTTTCATTAATGTACTCACTTGAGAAGAAACGGTCGATTTATTTAACCCAGTGCGTTCAGATAATTTTGCTCTGGAAATTGGTGCATGGTGCAGAATTTCGTTTAGCAATAGCTTTTGATTTATTTTTTTCACAAAGTTCTGATCCGCAATATCCATTGTATCCACTCCATTTGTTTCGTCTTTAGATTAAGTGAAGAAAAGCCATTTTTTGTCGAGTTCATTCTCTATAAAACATGCTTTTCACTTTATTATAACGAAAATATTTCTAAAAAACTAAAAAATATGGAAAATTCAAAGAGATTAGTTGGTCAACTCGTTCATTTGTTTGTTGAATCAACTTACTAAGTGAATATATAGGGGGAATCACTTATGGTCAAATCAAATATGACTTCGTTAAGTAGTTTACAAGGGATCGGCAACATTCAATATGAAGGAAAACATTCAAAGAACCCATTCGCATTTAAATATTATAATCCGAGCGAAAAGATTGGCGGAAAGACAATGAAAGACCACCTGCGATTTTCCGTCGCTTATTGGCATACACTGACTGCTGATGGAACAGACATGTTTGGAACTGGCACGATGAAAAGGGCCTGGGATTCTTATAGTGGAATGGATTTGGCGAAAGCTAGATTGGAAGTGGCTTTTCAGCTCTTTGATCTATTGGATGTTCCGTATTTTTCATTCCATGACCGTGATATTGCACCAGAGGGCGACACGCTTCAAGAGACCAATCAGCAGCTAGACGTCATCGTAGAAAGAATGAAAGGCTACATGCAGCAAAGCGGGGTTCGGCTTCTATGGAACACGGCTAATATGTTTAAGCATCCAAGATTTGTTCACGGTGCAGCGACATCCTGTCATGCAGATGTATTTGCCTATGCAGCTGCACAAGTGAAAAAGGGCATCGAAACAGCAAAGGAACTCGGCGCAGAAAATTATGTTTTCTGGGGAGGACGAGAAGGTTACGACACACTGCTGAATACAGATATGAAAAGAGAGCTTGACCATTTGGCGACCTTTTTGCATATGGCGGTCGATTATGCAAAAGAAATTGGATTTACAGGTCAATTTTTAATTGAGCCAAAGCCAAAGGAACCGACAACTCATCAATATGATACGGATGCAGCGACATCGATCGCCTTTTTAAAACAATATGGATTGGATACACACTTTAAATTAAATATCGAGGCCAATCATGCGACATTAGCGGGTCATACGTTTGAGCATGAGCTGCGTGTAGCAAGAATTCATGGACTGCTCGGTTCCGTTGATGCCAACCAAGGAAACTCCCTTCTAGGATGGGACACAGATGAATTCCCAACGGATTTATATGCCACAACACTCGCCATGTATGAAATTTTGCAAAATGGCGGACTTGGAACAGGCGGTCTCAATTTTGATGCAAAAGTCAGAAGAGCCTCCTTTGAACTGGAAGATCTTCTGTATGCCCATATTGCGGGGATGGATGCATTCTCAAAAGGGCTGCGGGTGGCTCATAGACTCATAGAAGACCGTGTGTTTGAAGATGTGATCAAGCACCGGTACCGCAGTTTTTCTGAAGGAATTGGACGGGAGATTTCAGAAGGAAAGGCAAACTTTCATACATTAGAAGAATATGCACTGAAACATCCGCTCATCAGAAACGAATCTGGCAGAGAGGAACAGCTGAAAGCCAGATTAAATCAATATTTGTTAGAAGATTAATGGAGCGGGCGGATGTTTTGAAGGAGTGAACACATGAAGTATGTGATGGGAATTGATCTTGGAACGAGCGGAGTTAAAGCGATATTAGTAGATGAGAGCGGGAAGGTATGCTGCGAGACGACTAAATCTTACCGCCTCATTCAAATCAAACCAGGTTATTGTGAGCAAAATCCTGAAGACTGGGTAGAGCAGACGATTGCCGCAATGACAGAACTTATGGAGAGAAAGCCTGTTCAGTCAAGGCAAGTAGAAGGCATCAGTTTTTCTGGACAAATGCACGGACTTGTTTTATTGGATGAATCCCTTCAGGTGCTCAGGCCTGCCATCTTGTGGAATGACACAAGAACAACACCGCAATGCGTGCTCATGACAGAAAAGCTAGGAGGCAGGCTGCAAGCGATCACAAAAAATCAGGCGTTAGAAGGGTTTACACTGCCAAAGTTGTTATGGGTAAAGGAACATCAACCAGAAATTGATCAACGAATCCATTTGTTTTTACTTCCAAAAGATTATGTCAGATATCGATTAACCGGCGCTATTCATATGGACTATTCTGATGCGGCTGGTACGTTACTGTTGGATATGGGAGAACAAACATGGAGTGAGGAGATTTGCAAAACCTTTGATATTCCGCTTCGTATTTGCCCGCCGCTCGTTTCGTCGGAGGCGGAGGTTGGAACACTCTTGCCACAGATCGCAAAGGCAACCGGGATGACAGAAGATGTGAAGGTTTTTGCGGGTGGAGCGGATAATGCTTGCGGTGCCATTGGCGCCGGCATTTTATCATCAGGTCACACATTATGCAGCATTGGCACATCAGGTGTCATTCTTTCCTATGAAGAAAATTATAACAGAGAGCTGAATGGAAACTTGCATTTATTCCATCATGCAAAAAAAGACGCTTTTTATACAATGGGAGTCACTTTGTCAGCAGGTTATAGCCTCGATTGGATTAAATCTTTACTTGCTCCAAATGAGTCGTTTAAAGTCCTTTTAGCCGGAGCAAAAGATATAGCGCCTGGCGCAAATGGATTGCTATTTACGCCATATTTAGTTGGGGAAAGAACGCCTCATGCAGATTCAGTCATTCGTGGAAGCTTCATTGGATTAGACAGCCGGCATAAAAAAGCGCATATGGTTAGAGCGGTGCTCGAAGGAATCACTTTTTCATTAAATGAATCGATCGCTTTATTCAGGCAGGCCGGAAAAAGAATAGATGCTATTGTGTCCATTGGTGGAGGTGCGAGAAGTCATACATGGCTTCAAATGCAGGCAGACATTTTTCAAGCTGAAGTGATTCAGCTTGAAAATGAGCAAGGGCCCGCATTAGGTGCAGCGATGCTTGCAGCAGTTGGATGCGGCTGGTACGAGTCACTTGAGGCGTGCGCGGATCAGTTTATCCATCAAGCGGCCGTATTTACACCAAATCAACAGCATGTCGATGTATATGATCATCTCTTTCGTTTGTATCAAAGCATTTATACACACACAAGAGACATTCATGCGGGTCTAGCACAGTATCGATAATCTAGTAGTGAGTGGGTGCATGAAAGGGGGTGATGAATTCGTTTCATCTTAGAGATGACAGAATTAAAAGGATGAAAAAGGAGAGGAATGGACGATGAATTTGAGAAAATTAAGACTGTTGTTTGTGATGTGTATTGGACTGACGCTTATACTGACGGCTGTACCAGCCCATGCGAGAACCATTACGAATAATGAAATGGGTAACCATAGCGGGTACGATTATGAATTATGGAAGGATTATGGAAACACCTCGATGACACTCAATAACGGCGGGGCATTTAGTGCAGGCTGGAACAATATCGGAAATGCTTTATTTAGAAAAGGGAAAAAGTTTGATTCCACTAGAACTCACCATCAGCTTGGCAACATCTCCATCAATTACAACGCAAGTTTTAACCCAGGCGGGAATTCCTATCTATGTGTCTATGGCTGGACACAATCTCCATTAGCAGAATACTACATTGTTGATTCATGGGGCACATATCGTCCAACAGGAGCGTATAAAGGATCATTTTATGCTGATGGAGGCACATATGACATTTATGAAACAACCCGTGTCAATCAGCCTTCCATTATCGGGATCGCAACCTTCAAGCAATATTGGAGTGTACGTCAAACGAAACGTACAAGCGGAACGGTCTCCGTCAGTGCGCATTTTAGAAAATGGGAAAGTTTAGGGATGCCAATGGGGAAGATGTATGAAACGGCATTTACTGTAGAAGGCTACCAAAGCAGCGGAAGTGCAAATGTGATGACCAATCAGCTGTTTATTGGCAACTAAAAAAGTCAAAGAAAAGAGCCGGGAGCAAAACTCCTGGCTCTTTCTATCATAATTTTTCAACTTCGACTCTGCCGGAAAAGAACGTCGCACCACCGCCCATATCTGCCAAACGATCAGGTGTGAGGCCATTCACCAAATGTTTTTTGCCTTTTTGGTCTGCCCATAATCCCTGGCTGACAACAACACCAGATAACACATTTTGTCCGACTGACACGATCAGCTCGCATTCTCCTCGATCATTCAGCACACGAACCATGTCCCCATCTTCAATCTGTCTTTCTTTTGCATCTTGTTCATTCATATGAAGCTTCGGAAATTTCTCTAGCTTTTGATGCTTCTCATGAAGAGAGAAGGTGGAATTAAGAAAATTATGGTTTGGTCCCGGTATAAACGTCAGTGGATAATCACTTTCCTTGAATAAAGGTACATAGGTTGGAAGGGCTGGATATCCATCTTTTTTCATTTGTTCAGAGTAAAGCTCAATTTTCCCGCTTGGGGTAGGGAGCTTTAAATCTTCGAAAGGCCCTCGTTTTGCTTTGATCCACTTTTTCTCTTTTAACGCTTGATATGAAATGTTTTCATAGTGCGGATTTTCAGGATGATGAAGAGCTTGTTCCATTAGTTCCGCATCTGTGTCTTTAAAGGCTTCATCTTCAAAGCCCATCGCATGAGCCAAAAGACGAAACACTTCTGTGTTTGATTTGCTTTCTCCATAACGTTCTATAACAGGTTCTTGAATTTGAATGTAATGATGCCAGTAAGAAGTATAAAAATCCTCGTTTTCAAAGGCAGAGGTCGCTGGCAGAACAATATCCGCATAAGTGGCTGTCTCTGTCATGAACAAGTCATGGACTACCGTAAATAAGTCTTCCCGCATCAAACCGTCTCTTACTTTATTTGCTTCAGGTGTCACAACAGCCGGGTTGCAAGAGTAGACAAAAAGAGAATCAATAGAAGGTTCTGCGTTCGTTAGCACGCTGCCCAGCTGATTCATATTAAATGTTCTAGGTTCGCGTTCCTTTAATAATTCCGGCCGCTGAAGAGCGATTTCATTATAACTAAGAAAAGAAGAGTTCGATTTCATCGCACCGCCGCCTTTATGCAGCCATTGACCGGTGAGGGCAGGGAGGCAGGAGATGGTTCGAATACTCATACCGCCATTATCGTGATGCTGTAGCCCATTGCCAATACGAATGAGAGACGGCGATGTCTCTGCGTACATTCTCGCAAGTGTGATGATGTCTTCTTTTGGGACACCCGTGATCTGTTCGACTGTTTCTGGATCGTACTGCTTCACATGCTCGCGAAGTTCATTGTGACCGACCGTGTAAGTCTCTAAAAATGACGCATCTGTGCGGTCTTCTTTAAAAAGGACATGCATGATCCCAAGAGCTAGCGCACTGTCAGTGCCAGGGCGAAGCGGAATGAACCAATCTGCCATCCGGCCCGTTTGGTTTTTGTGCACATCAATGACGACAATTTTGGCTCCTTGCTTTCGAGCTTTTTGTGCCAACGTGATTTGATGCATATTGGTTGAAACTGCATTGATGCCCCAAAAGATAAATAGTTTCGTATGAATGGTTTCTTCTGGGTCTGTCCCGATGCTTGCGCCCATTGTATATTTATAGCCAGTTGTTCCGGCTGACTGACAAATGGTTCGGTCTAGCTGACTTGAGCCAAGTCGATAGAAAAAGCGGCGGTCCATTCCTTCTGCATTGAGATTTCCCATATTCCCATAGAAGCTGTAAGGCAAAATGCTTTCTGGTCCTTTTTCTTCGATCAGCTTTGTCCATTTTTGACGAATGGTTTCAATCGCTTCTTCCCACGTAATTGGTGCAAACTGCCGGTCACCTTTTTGACCTACACGTTTTAATGGTGTTGTCAGACGTTTTTCATCGTATAAACGAGCTGTGACATTCCGCACTTTATTGCAAATGTTTCCTTGAGTGACTGGATGATCTGGGTCTCCTTGAACTTTAACGATCTTTCCGTTCACTTTATGGATTAAAAGACCGCACTGATCAGGGCAATCTAACGAACAAACTGATTTGAATATTCCGTCTTTCATTGCTGTGTAATCGGTCATACGTTTAGCTTCCTTTCCGAATTCCGTGATCACTGTACATATGGACTTTATTTTAGCATGTTCAGACGAGGAAGGTAAGGATAAGCATATGAAAAAAAGCCCCTAATGAAAGGGACTTTTAAAAACGGGTGACCTGTACAGGGAATTCTTTGACCCCAAACACAAACGTGCTTTGAATCGGTTTCAGCTGATCTGCCGCACAGGTGATTTCTCGAAACGTACGGAGTAAAATCTCAAGTGCTAGATGAGCCTCAAGCCGGGCGAGAGGGGCACCAAGACAAAAATGGATGCCGAAGCCAAAGCTCAAATGCGGATTTGATTTTCTGTCAAGACGAAACGTATCTGGATCGTCAAACTTCCGTTCATCACGATTCGCAGATGCCACCCAGCTGATAAGATAGTCTCCTTTTTCAATGTGAGAACCGGCAATCTGAACATCCTCTGCTGCAACTCGCCCAATCGCTTGAACAGGCGGATAATAGCGTAGCGTTTCTTCTGTCAATTGAGGAATGAGAGACAGGTCTTGCCGCACTGATTCGGCGATATGCGGCTGCTCTGTTAAAAGTCGTACGGCATTTGTGATTAAATTCGTTGTTGTTTCATTACCAGCAACGAGTAAGAGTATACAAAAGCCAAGCAGTTCATTTTCTGATAAACGCTCACCGTCAATTTCCGCTTGGATGAGAAGGGAGATTAAATCATCGGCTGGCGTTTCTTTTCGTTTTTGGATCAAATGAGCAAAGTACGCTGACAGCTCTTTTTCTGCTTGTTTTTGCATGTCGACAACGGCTTGAACAGCTTCTTTTGAATCATCTTTGGCTCCTGCAACTAGAGCATCTGAATGTTTTTTGATCAGCTCTCTGTCTTTCACTTCTGCCCCGAGAAGCTCGGCGATGATCATGACAGGTAGGGGAGCGGCAAGATCTTGGACAATATCGAAGGTCCGTTGATCCTTTACTTGATGTAATAGATCATGGGTCAAGTCTTTGATCTTTTCTTCTATTTGTTTGATCGCTTTTGGCGTGAAGGCTTTATTGACGAGTGCTCTCATTTTGGTATGTTTTGGAGGGTCCATTGTTAAAATACTCGTTTTAGATGTACTTCTTCCTCGCTGTGATGAAAATACTTTTGGCTGCTTCAGAACGGACTGAATATCAGCATATCGAAAGAGATCCCAGCACTTTCTCGTTTCATCGTATCGAATATCACCCTGCGATCGTAATTCATTGTAGATAGGGAATGGGAAAAGAAGGTCATCAGTAGATCGGATTTCTTTCATTGGGATGACATTGACGTAATTTTCTTTTACTTTCATTATGAACGCTCCTTTTTCTCTTGATTCCCTTTCACGGTATCACCACGAAAAACGCATTTCAACGGACATGTTTTCTAAAATATGTCAATAGTCTAATCGAAAGATTCAAACACATTCGTCCTATAGGAAAATAGAAAGTCATCAAAAATGATAGCGCTTTCTAAAAACTAGAATTGAAGTCACCGAAACCAAAAATAAAATGGTGAATTCAGTCGAACGAAAGGGTACTATGATTCAAATCTGTATAGTTCTTTTGATCTAAATTGATGATTTGAAAAAACACGGCTAACATATATACCGCAAGCTGTTCAGCTGGTATTCGGGACTTTTGAAAAGCGCTGGCTCTTTCTTGACACGATTTCTCATCATGTTACGATAACTAACGTGCGAAAAACACGAACAAAAAGCGAACAAGGGAGAGGATCAATATCATTGATCAAAAGAAAGTTGCTTTCATTGGAGCAGGTTCTATGGCGGAAGGAATGATTGCAGGTATTGTGCGATCAGGTCAGATGCCGCTCAGCCACATTTACGCAACAAACAAGCAAAATAAGCAGCGATTAAACGAACTAACGAAACGCTACGGAATCCAAACAGCCACAATGGATTCATTTCCTTTTGAAGAGATGGATATGTTGATCCTGGCAATGAAGCCAAAGGATGCTGAAACAGCACTTGAATCATTAAAACCTCATATTCAGAAAGATCAGCTCATCCTGTCTGTACTTGCAGGTGTGAAATCATCGTATATTGAAGACATGCTGCATGAAGGGCAGCCTGTTATGCGAGTAATGCCAAATACGTCAAGTACAATTGGGGCGTCGGCGACCGCTTTATCTGCTGGACGTTATGTGAAAAATGAACATGTAAGCATGAGTCGCGCTCTTTTATCTGAAATGGGAGAAGTGTATACCATTCAGGAAGAGCAAATGGATATTTTCACAGGAATTGCCGGAAGCGGTCCAGCTTATTTTTATTTCTTAATGGAAAGAATCGAAGAGGCTGGAGAAGAAGCTGGCTTATCAAAAGAAATGTCCCGTCAAATCGGTACACAGACACTTCTCGGTGCAGCGAAGATGCTGCAAGAAACAGCTGAAAATCCTTCTGTCCTCAGAGAAAAAATTACGTCACCTAATGGAACAACTGCTGCAGGACTAGATGCATTAGATGATTTTGGCGGAGGAGAAGCCATCAAACAGGCCGTCAAACATGCTGCCAATCGATCAAAAGAAATAAGTGAACAGCAAAAACAAAAAGTAACGATATAAATAGAGCCTCAATACAGGAGTGATAAGGTGTACGCAGATAAAGAGAGAAAACGAATTGTTGTGAAAATCGGAAGCAGCTCTCTTACTAGCTTTCAAGGTGAGATTAGTTTAAAAAAACTAGAAAACCTCGTCAATCAAATTGTAAAACTCAAAGATGAAGGACACGAAGTCATTTTGGTCTCATCTGGTGCGGTTGCAGCTGGTTACCGAAAATTAGGATTTATTGATAGACCGAAAACACTGCCAGAAAAACAGGCGTCTGCCTCAATAGGGCAAGGGCTTTTAATGGAGTCATATTCTACTTTATTTTTATCGCACGGTTATATTGCTTCACAGCTATTAATTACAAGAAGCGATTTTTCAGATGAAACGCGCTATCAAAATGTGCGAAATACAATGAATGTGTTATTAGATCGAGGGATCATCCCGATTATTAATGAAAATGATACAGTGACGATCAATCGGTTGAAGTTTGGAGATAATGATACATTGTCTGCAAAAGTAGCTGGACTGATTGATGCGGATTTCCTCGCTATTTTATCTGATATTGACGGCTTGTATGAAGATAACCCTCATACAAATCCGAATGCGAAGAGAATTCTCGAAGTCACAGAAATCACAGAAGACATCGAAGCAGCCGCTGGAGATGCGGGAAGCAGCGTGGGCACAGGCGGAATGAAATCAAAACTCGACGCCTTTAAAATTTCAATGGCCTCAGGCATCAATGGCTTTTTGGGAAAAGCCGATACGCCTCACATTTTAGACAAAGCCATTAATGGGACAGAGGACGGCACTTATTTTACAGCTGACGAAAATTTAGCGCCGCTGAATTATAAAAAACAGTGGATTGCTTTTCATTCTGGCCCAAAAGGAGAAATCGTTGTTCAAGAGAAAACACAGGAGCTTCTCATGCATCGTGAGAAAAGTCTGGATTCTGACGGCATAGTCGATGTAAAGGGTTCGTTTAAAAAAGGCGATGTTGTCCGTATTTTAGATCAAGATGAAAGAGAAATAGGGCTTGGCATTGTCAATTATGCGTCCGACGAACTCGCACTGAACGGTGACTTGCTACAGGATGAAGTGGTGCATGTCGTAGATCTTGAAGCATTTGTTTGTCATTTAGATTTATCAATACCAGTTTGCTAATCATAAGGGAGGAATTTCATGACACTGACAGCTGAAGTTGTCACATCGGTCAAAGAAAAAGCGAAAAAAGCAAAGCACGTATCAAAAAAACTAGGTTTACTTCAAACAGAGGAAAAAAATGAGGCGTTGCTGAAAATAGCAGAAACACTCGAACAGCAAAGTAATTTTATTTTACAGGAAAATCAAAAGGATTTAGAGGCAGGAAAAGAAAAGGGCTTCTCTGAAGCATTAATGGATCGATTAATGTTAAATGAAGAGAGAATTCATGAGTTTGCGGAAAGTTTGCGGCTTGTGACGAGATTAACAGATCCTGTTGGAGAAATATTGGATGAATGGACTCTTGAAAACGGCTTACATGTGAAAAGCCGAAGAGTACCGCTCGGCGTGATCGGGATGATCTATGAAGCGAGACCGAATGTCACTGTCGATGCAGCAGGGCTTGCCCTCAAGGCAGGCAACTCAGTGATTTTAAAAGGCGGTTCCTCCGCTATTTCTTCCAACAAAGCCATCGTCCGCGTCATTCATGAGGCATTGGATCAAACAAAGATCCCTCGTGATGCGGTACAGTTTATTGAACAAACAGACCGTTCATCGGTTCAAGCGATGTTTCATCTAAAAGAGTGGATTGATGT
This sequence comes from Bacillus sp. AK25, assembly GCF_048270685.1. NCBI lineage: Bacteria > Bacillati > Bacillota > Bacilli > Caryophanales > Bacillaceae > Bacillus > Bacillus sp. AK25. Next base: position 1,842,689 of record NZ_JBLUWC010000001.1, on the reverse strand, counting down.
TTTAATTCCGAGAGGCGGAGCTTCTTTAATCAAAACAGTTGTAGAAGAATCGACCATTCCAGTTCTTGAAACAGGGACAGGGAACTGCCATATCTTTATTGATCAAACAGCGAATGTAGAAAAAGCCATTCAGATTGTCATCAATGCGAAAACAAATCGTCCGGCCGTTTGTAATGCGCTTGAGACTCTAATCGTTCATCGCGATTGGCTGAAAGAAAATGGTGCAACATTGAATGAAGCACTCCTTCAGCACCATGTCACTGTGCATGGAGATCAAGACGCTCAATCTTTCTTTTCCGAAGCGGTTCCTGCGGAGGAAGTGGATTGGACAGATGAGTATTTAAGTCTTGATCTTGCGGTGAAAGTCGTTGACTCAATTGAGGACGCCATTCACCACATTGATCAGTACGGAACGAAACATTCAGAAGCCATCGTAACAGAGGATGAAAAAAACGCACAAATCTTTCTAAACGAAGTCGATGCGGCCGCTGTTTATCATAACGCATCTACACGTTTTACAGATGGCGGTGCACTAGGATATGGCGCTGAAATTGGCATTTCTACTCAAAAGCTGCACGCAAGAGGGCCAATGGGACTTCCTGCACTGACAACAACAAAGCTGCTTCTGTCTGGTGATGGTCAGATTAGAAGCTAGAATGAATGTAACGAACACTACCTTTCTAACTTGAGGTAGTGTTCTTTAGTGTATGATAAAAAAGAGAGAAAAAAGGGAACGACATGGAAACGATGCTGAAGCACTGACAACTCTTGAAAAAGAAGACAAAGGGCTAAAATAAAGTCCATTTTAGCCCTTTGTCAACAATCTAGTTTTTTTATGAACTTGAACGGTCTTTTTTCATGACTTTCTCAAATTTGAAAAATTCAAATGTCTCAGGCGCTAAAGGGTCATTTTCTTGATCGTTCTCATGAGGCAAGCTCGGATCTGGATGGTGCAAGTGATAAAACTCAACAATCTGAAACCCGCATTTGTTCACATAAAAATGAATGTTGCGCTTTTCAAAATAAGGAGTGACAACTTCCCACACCTTCGTTTCTGGATATTGCGCCTCAATGGCTTTCCATGCTGCCTGACCAATGCCTCGGCTGTGAGATGATGAAGAGATATATAACAGGTCCACCGAATTGCGGTGTGTGAGAGGGTTGATTTTTAAAACAACCCCTCCTGCCTTTTGACCGTTTAGTAAAATATGATAGACAAGGTTCTCAGTCGAATAAAAAGATTCATCAATCGACTCATCAGGAGGAATTGGTCCACCTTCTGCATCGCCAAATGCATCAATGATCCCAGCTGTGAAAGCATCTTGCAGTTCTTTTTTCATCAAAGGGAAGTCTTCTTGATTTGCAAGTGATAATGTGACTTGATCTTGTGCGATTTTGTTCATGTGTAAATCCTTTCTCCACATATGTGGTGTTTCTGCATGTTATCATAAAGGATGGAGTAACTCCATAGTCAAGAAAGGAGCCCTAAAAATGATGAGCGATGTTCAAAAAACATTTTTAACTGGAGAATTTGCGGCATTATTTGAAGTGAAAAAAGATACACTGCTCTATTATGATAAGATCGATTTGTTTAAGCCGGCAGGTGTTCAGGAAAATGGGTACCGTTATTATACATTTGAACAGTTTGATCATTTCATGGCCATTCAATCTCTTCGTGCTGTTCAATTTCCGATCAAACAATTAAAACAATACTTTACTGAGCCTTCTCAGGATAAATTGCAAAGTCTTGCGGTTGAGCAAGCAGAAAAGGTCGGGAAGGAGATCCAAAAACTACAGGATATTCAATCTTTTCTTTTTCGTGTGATCGAGACAACGAATGAATTATCATCAGTGAAAACAGGGGAGGTCTTGTTTCAAGAACTGCCAGAAGAACCGATCGTCCTTAGTACATCAAACCCGATTGATTCAAACACACCTATAGAAGAAATTTCTCGAATTGTAGGAGAATTTCTGAAAGGGATTGGTATTAAAGGTGCCGCGGCAAATGGTTCTGTTTTAAACAAGGAGCAGTTTTTGCAGCGTCATTATCATCAATCTGATAGGCTGTTTTGCCGAATGGAAGGGCCGGATGCAGTCAAAAAGCCAGCGGGTCTATATGCAGTCATGTATCAACAAGGAACATATGAAGAGATGGAGACTGCCTATTCACGTTTATTAGATCGAATCGAAGCAGAGGATATGATACTGGATGGTGATGTCTTTGAGGAGTATTTACTTCATTCTCTGATGTCTAAAAATGAAGCGGATTACATGACGAAACTTAGTGTGAAAGTCAGAAAACGGGAAGCTTAAGGCATCACAAAAAGGATAGACAGGCATTTTCACATGCTGTCTATCCTTTTTGGTGCTGTTTAACCGACTTGGTTTTCGGCAAATTGACTCATATAGAGGTCGGCATAAAAGCCTTTTTCTTTCAAAAGCTCACGATGAGTTCCTTTTTCAATGATCGTGCCATCTTTCATGACTAAAATGAGATCGGCATCTTTAATCGTTGAAAGTCGATGTGCAATGACGAAGCTTGTTCTGCCGTTCATTAATTGATTCATCGCTTTTTGAATATGCATCTCTGTCCGTGTATCGACACTGCTTGTTGCTTCATCTAAGATTAATATCTTCGGATCAGATAAGATGGCACGGGCGATGGTTAACAGTTGACGCTGACCTTGTGAGAGGTTGCCGGCATCTTCTGTTAAGAGTGTGTCATATCCATCTGGAAGGGTGCGGATGAAATCGTCTGCATAGGCATGTTTAGCGGCCTTCAACACATCCTCTTTTGAAACATTTGGTCTGCCATATGCGATGTTGTCATAAATTGTGCCTTCAAAGAGCCATGTATCCTGAAGAACCATCGCAAATAAGTCACGCACTTGCTCTCGGCTGAGGTCGGTTGTTTTTACGCCGCCAATGCGAATGGAGCCTTGATCTAGCTCGTAAAAGCGCATTAACAGATTAATAATCGTTGTTTTTCCAGCGCCTGTTGGCCCAACAATGGCCACCGTTTGTCCTTCTCGGACTTGTAAATTCAAATCTTTAATAATGGGTTGATCTTTCTCATAACCGAAGTGAACGTGCTCAAAGGCCACATCTCCGGAAAGGGATTTAAGATCAATCGCTGCATCTTCTTGCGCATGTTCTTCTTCTTCATCCAGAATTTCAAACACCCGTTCAGCAGAAGCGATAGCAGATTGAACTAAGTTTGCAACACTGGATGCTTGCACAAGTGGCTGCGACATTTGTTGTGTGTATTGGATAAATGCTTGCACATCCCCAACACGAATATTCCCATTAATGACAAGAATTCCGCCAGCAACACTTACCGCCACATAGCCAAGATTCCCAATAAAGGTCATCATCGGCATCATTAAGCCGGAGATAAATTGTGCTTTTCTTGAAGATTCATATAGTTGTTCGTTTAATTGATCAAATGTATCAATGGCTTTCTTTTCATAGCCATACGCACGAACCGTCTGATGTCCTGTGAACATTTCATTAATATGTCCATTGATCATCCCTAGTTCTTTTTGCTGTGCTTTAAAATGCTTTTGCGAAAATGATGTAATGCCTCGAATCGCAAACAAACTAAGAGGCAGCGTCAAACAAACAAGCAGCGTCAGTAGCGGACTGATGAAAAGCATCATGACGACAATTCCAATGACTGTAATGACAGATGTGATCACTTGCGTGAGTGCCTGCTGTAAAGAAGTATTAATATTATCAATGTCGTTCATCACCCGGCTCAGCGTGTCTCCGTGTGTTGTTTTATCAAAATAACGAAGGGGGAGACGTGTGAGCTTGTCATTTGCTTCTTGCCTTAATTCAGCAATGGTCTGCTGCGAGACACCCGCCATCACATATTGCTGCACGAATGAGAAGAGAGATGCTACGACATATAATAGAACAAGCAGCAATAAAATGCGTGAAATGACATCGAATTGAACGCCAGTTCCTTGTGTAAAACTTTCAAATAGGGAAGAGGTGGCATCCCCAAGTAATTTTGGACTGACGACATTAAAAACGGTTGAACCGATCGCTGCAATCAGGACAATGATCAGCTGAAATTTCCTCGGTTTTAAATAGCCCGTTAAACGAAGAAGTGTTTTTTTAAATTCCTTCGGTTTTTGTACTGGGCCCCTTGGGTGACCGCCTTTATGTCCCATTCCAGAAGACATTTTTTTACTCATCCTTGCTCCACCTCCTGACCTTCCTGTGATGCGACGATCTCTTGATAGACAAGGTTATCTTTCAGTAACTGTTCATGTGTACCGATACCTGCTATTTTTCCATCATCTAACACAATGATTTTATCGCTATGCTTCACTGTGCTGATTCTTTGGGCCACAATAATCAAAGCAGCATGCTCTTTTTCAGCTTCTAGCGCTGACCGAAGTTTTGCATCCGTTTTGTAATCAAGGGCAGAGAAGCTATCGTCAAACAGGTAGAATGCGGGTTTTCTTACGAGTGCTCTTGCGATCGAAAGACGTTGTTTTTGACCGCCAGAGAGATTCGAACCCCCTTGGTCTATCTCTGCGTGAATTCCGCCATCTTTTTGCAAAACAAATTCTTCGGCCTGTGCCGTCCGCAGTGCCTGCCAAATCTCGTCATCTGTTGCATCGCGTTTGCCAAAGCGCACATTATCAGCAATGGTTCCGCTAAATAAAATGGCTTTTTGAGAAACATAACCCATCTGACTTCTCAGTTTCTCTTGAGGCAATTCTCTAATATCGACACCATCTAATGTAATTCTTCCTTCTGTTGCTTCATAAAAACGTGTCATCAGCTGAAGAAGGGTCGTTTTCCCGGAACCTGTACTGCCGATGATCGCCGTCGTTTCACCTTTTTTGGCTTCAAACGTCATGTCTTGAACAGCTGGTTTTTCAGCATTTGAATAATAAAATGACACATTCTCAAAGCGAATGGACTGGGCTGGCTGATCAAGTTTAGTGACAGCCTCTTTTTTGTCTTTAATTTTTGGTTCTAAATTCAACACTTCATTCATCCGTTTAGCTGATGCCTGAGCTCTAGGCACCATAATAAAACTCATAGAAAGCATAATGAGTGCCATTAAAATCATCATCGCATATTGAATGAAGGCGATCAGATTCCCGACTTCCATCTGTCCGGCATCAATCCGATTAGCGCCAATCCAGACAATGCCGATATTCGTGAAGTTCATGATGATGAGCATAAAAGGAAACAAGTACGCCATTAATCGATTGACCTTAAGGCCAGTATCCTTATACGATGTATTGGCTTCTTGAAAACGTTCCTTTTCGTCATCTACTCGGTTAAACGCACGAATGACCCGAATGCCTGAAAGCGACTCTCTCATAATCAAGTTCAGCCGGTCCGTTTTTTTCTGAAGCTGTCCAAAGAGGGGGATCGCTTTTCTTGACACCAAATAAATGAACCCGCCAAGAAGGGGGAGAGCTGCTAAAAAGATGAGAGATAACACAGCATCTCTAGATACAGCCAAAATAATTCCACCAACGAGCATAAGCGGCGCCCGTGTCATCATTTGTAAGATCATGATCGTGACATCTTGAACTTGTTTCACATCATTTGTGGATCTTGTAATAAAGGAAGATGTCCCGATTTTTTGAAATTCTTCTAATGAGAATTGTTCGACATGCACAAATAGCTGTCTTCTCATATCACGCCCGAAGCCTAGAGCTGTCTTAGATGACAAGTAGGACTTCCAAATCGTGAGCAAGATGGCAAGTAAAGAACAAGCCACCATCCAGCCCCCAACCTTCCATATATAAGCGACATCTCCTTGGACGATCCCGACATCAACAATATCTGCTGTAAGCGTCGGTAAATACAGCTGGAGCATACTGCTCAAAAAGGTGAGAATCACAATGAACACAACGGATAGCCGATAGGGCTTTAAAAACGATAAAATTGATTTCATACGATTACCTTTCTTCCATATAGTCTGTTGTTCTGTAACTCATCATATACAAAGAGGGATTATTTCTACAAATGAAATGTCTTGTTTTAATGAATTATTTATATTGTTCAATTTTTGAAAAGAAGTCCTTTACAAACATATAAAAATCATGGGCAGAAGGAGACATCTCTCTTGATTTAGACGCAATAATTCCGACCGTTCTTCTCACTTGAGGGAAATCAATGGGAATTTTCACTGTAAATCGCGGTGTTGTTTCATAAAAAGCACTTTCGGGTAATAAGGTAACGCCCATACCCGCTGACACAAGACCTTTAATGGCATCCAAATCTTCTCCTTCAGATGAGATAGTAGGCTCATAGCCAGCCTGCTTACAGGCATCAACCGCAATTTGTCTCAGCACATACCCTTCAGGAAATAAAACGAAATGGTCTTTTCTCAAATCACTTAAATGAATACTTCTTTGCCCGCTAAAGGGGTGACTAATAGGCAAAAGGGCATAAATGCTTTCGGAAAACAAGATATTTCCTTCTATTTGAGGATCGTTTGTCGGGACGGGTCCTAAAAAGGCAAGATCAATGTCTCGATTTTTGACAGCTTCAATCAGAAACTTATAGGAACCTTGACGAAGTAAAAAATCGACCTCTGGATATTCCAGCTTAAATGCGGAAATGACAGAAGGGAGCACTTGGCTTGCTAGACTTGTAGGAAATCCAATGTTCACTGTCCCTTTGTGGGGGTCTAAGTATTCATCAATTTGTTCTTTGGCGTAATCTATCGCTTTTAGGGCGGTTCTGACATGGTCCAAAAATTGTCTGCCGATTTTCGTTAATTTGATATTTCGTCCTTCTCGTTCGAATAAAGCCACTCCAAGTTCTTCTTCTAAATTGGCAATCTGCCGGCTGATGGCAGATTGGGCAACGTGTAAGTTTTCAGCCGCTTCTGACACGTGTTCACGGTCAGCAACTTCTACAAAATAACGTAATTGACGAAGCTCCATTTTTGCACTTCACACCCATCTATCTCAAAAAGAGATTGTTTTGATCTAAATTATATATTGTTTATATTAATTTGAAAACTTAAAATAAGTTACAGAGTTTGTGAGATTTTATTACTGTGAAAAAACGGATCTTTTAAACGGGGGAGAGAAACGATGACTTATAATCAACTACCACAACCACAAGGTCTCTACCGTCCTGAATTTGAACATGATGCATGTGGAATCGGACTGTACGCCCATTTAAAAGGGGAGGCGACACATAGCATCGTCAAAAAGGGATTACAAATGCTGTGCCAGCTTGATCACCGCGGCGGGCAAGGCAGTGATCCGTATACAGGTGATGGTGCCGGTTTAATGGTACAACTGCCAGACGCTTTTTTTAGAAAGAACTGTCAAGACTTTGCACTTCCTGAAAAGGGCCGTTACGGGGTAGGAATGGTGTTCTTTTCAAAAGATGATGATGCCAAAACGCGTCAAGCGATCGAACAAAAGATCAACGGCTTCATTAAACAAGAAGGGCAAACATTAATTGGCTGGAGAACGGTCCCTGTTGATGCTGGGAAAATTGGAACGGTTGCAGCGAAGAGCTGTCCGGTTGTCCGGCAAGTGTTCATCGGAGCAAACGACAACGTAACAGACCGTTTGTCATTTGAACGAAAATTATATGTCATCCGTAAGCAGGCTGAAAACTGGGGAACAGCAGAGGAAAAACAATTTTACTTTGTCAGTCTGTCTAGTCAAACCATTGTATATAAGGGGCTTTTAACATCAGATCAAGTTGATGCTTTTTATCTTGATCTACAGGATGAAACATTTGTTTCTGCATTTTCACTCGTTCACTCAAGATTTAGTACAAATACATTCCCGACATGGGAACGAGCGCATCCAAACCGTTACTTGATTCATAACGGAGAAATCAACACATTAAGAGGAAACATCAATTGGATGAGAGCAAGAGAACAACAATTCGTGTCTGAAGCCTTCGGAGAAGATCTAGACAAGATTTTGCCAGTGCTGAATGCAGACGGAAGTGATTCATCCATTTTAGACAATGCCTTTGAATTTTTCGTGCTTGCAGGGCGTACTCCTGCTCATACAGCGATGATGCTGATTCCTGAGCCTTGGACGGAGAATACGCACATGTCTAAAGAGAAACGGGCATTTTATGAATATCATAGTTCGTTAATGGAGCCGTGGGATGGCCCGACAGCGATTTCGTTTACGGATGGTAAACAAATCGGCGCCATCTTAGATCGGAACGGATTAAGACCTGCGAGATACTACGTGACAAATGACGATCACATCATTTTCTCATCTGAGGTCGGCGTCATCGACACAAATGAAGAAGATGTGAAGTATAAAGACCGTCTTGAACCAGGTAAAATGCTGTTAATCGATTTAGAAGAAGGACGCATTATTTCGGATGAAGAAGTGAAATCTTCGATTGCGAATGAACTTCCTTATCAAAAATGGCTCGATGAAGAAATGGTTCACGTCAATCGCTCTGAAGAAAATTCAGAAAATTCTAGTATAATGAGTGATTTGTTAACGCGTCAGCGTGCTTTCCATTATACGTACGAAGACATTCAAAAGTATTTAATTCCTTTACTAGAAGAAGGCAAGGACCCAATAGGCTCGATGGGAAGTGATACACCGCTTGCTGTGTTATCAGATCGTGCGCAGTCGCTGTTTTCTTATTTCAAACAGCTGTTTGCTCAAGTCACGAATCCGCCGATTGATGCCATTCGTGAACAGCTTGTCACATCGACCATGACTTGGTTAGGTGCTGAGGGAGATATTTTACATCCAAATGAATATTCATGCCGAAGAATTAAACTTTATACACCCGTTTTAACAAGCGGGCAGTTTAACGGCTTGAAAACGATTGTTCATAATGCCTTTAAAAGCAAAACGATTCATACACTTTTCACTGATGACCTAAAACGTGGTCTTGATGCGATGTTTGAAGAGGCAGAAAAAGCCATTCGTGAAGGGGTATCTTTATTAATTCTTTCCGATCGTGATATGACGGAAGAAAAAGTGCCGATTCCACCACTTCTTGCATTGAGTGCACTTCATCAGCATCTTGTGCGTCAAGGCTTACGAACAAAGGTGAGCTTAATCGTCGAATCTGGAGAAGTAAGAGAGGTTCATCATTTTGCCGCACTGATTGGCTACGGCGCAGATGCGATCCATCCGTACCTCGTTTACGAAACATACAAACAGCTTATTGCTGAAGAAGCGATTGCGATTAGCTTTGATGAGGCTGTCACAAAGTTTGGGAAAAGTGTGACTGAGGGCGTCGTTAAAGTAATGTCTAAAGTGGGAATTTCCACTGTCCAAAGCTATCGAGGCGCACAAATTTTTGAAGCAGTCGGCATTAGTGAAGATGTCATCCAGGCGTATTTCACAGGAACAGCTTCGCAGTTAGGCGGTATTGATCTTGACACCATTGCAAGTGAAGCAAAGCTTCGTCATGAGGCTGGGTATCAGGCATCAACTGATCAAACGCTAGAATCAGGCAGTGAATTCCAGTGGAGAAAAAATGGAGAGCATCATGCCTTTAACCCAAAAACCATTCATACTCTTCAGTGGGCATGCCGCAACGAAGATTATGATTTATTTAAGCAATATACGAAGGCAGCGGATGAAGAACGAATTGGTTTCCTTAGAAATCTATTTGCTTTTCGTTCAAAACAAAAGCCAGTTCGTCTGGAAGAAGTTGAATCTGCTGAATCCATTGTACGCCGCTTTAAGACAGGTGCGATGTCATTTGGTTCATTAAGTAAAGAAGCGCATGAAGCACTAGCGATTGCGATGAACCGAATTGGCGGCAAAAGCAACAGCGGAGAAGGCGGGGAAGACCCTGCACGCTTCACAGTAGATGAGCACGGGGATGATCGCAGAAGTGCAATTAAACAGATTGCTTCTGGCCGCTTTGGTGTGAAAAGTCATTATTTAGTCAATGCAGATGAACTGCAAATTAAAATGGCGCAAGGTGCAAAGCCTGGAGAAGGCGGACAACTGCCAGGGAATAAAGTATATCCTTGGGTCGCAGACGTACGTGGTTCTACGCCAGGTGTTGGCCTAATCTCACCACCGCCTCACCATGATATTTATTCAATCGAGGATTTGGCTCAATTGATCCATGATTTGAAAAACGCAAACCGTGACGCACGCATCAGTGTCAAGCTAGTTTCTAAAGCTGGCGTTGGAACGATTGCAGCAGGTGTTGCAAAAGGGACAGCTGATGTCATCGTAATTAGTGGATATGATGGCGGTACTGGAGCTTCTCCGAAAACAAGTATTAAACATACAGGACTTCCTTGGGAGCTTGGATTGGCAGAAGCGCATCAAACCCTTGTCTTAAACGGCCTTCGAGAGCGAGTCGTTCTTGAAACGGATGGCAAATTAATGACAGGACGCGACGTTGTCATGGCTGCGATTTTAGGAGCAGAAGAATACGGCTTTGCGACAGCTCCACTTGTCGTATTAGGATGCGTCATGATGAGAGCATGTCATTTAGATACTTGCCCAGTCGGAGTCGCTACTCAAAACCCAGAACTTCGCAAAAAATTCATGGGTGACCCTGATCACATTGTCAACTTCATGATGTTTATTGCAGAGGAAGTAAGAGAAATTTTAGCTGAACTTGGCTTTACATCAATGGATGAATTGATTGGGCGTACGGATGTCTTATCAGTAAGTGAAAGAGCAAAAGCACACTGGAAAGCAGGACAGCTGAACCTTGAAACCCTGCTATATCAGCCAGAGGGACCACGCACATTCAGAACGCCGCAAAATCATAAAATTGATGAATCACTGGATATGAATGAGATTCTCCCTTATGTACAGGAAGCGCTCGATCATCAAACACCGGTTGATCTGTCACTAAACATTCGCAACATTCACCGTGTAGCTGGAACGATTACGGGCAGTGAAGTGTCTAAGCGCTACGGAGAAGAAGGTCTGCCAGAGGATACGATCACACTTCGGTTCACTGGTTCAGCTGGACAAAGCTTCGGCGCATTTGTTCCAAAGGGGATGTCTTTATATTTAACAGGTGACTCAAATGACTATATCGGCAAAGGACTCTCTGGAGGCAAAATTGCTGTCAAAACATCTGATCACTTTGTACAAAATGGACATGAGAACGTGATTGTCGGTAACGTTGCATTTTACGGCGCGACAAGCGGAAAAGCGTATATTAACGGTCGTGCAGGTGAACGATTTGCCGTTCGTAATTCAGGTGTCAATGTGGTCGTTGAAGGAATCGGTGATCACGGCTGTGAATACATGACTGGCGGACGTGTTGTCATTTTAGGTGACGTTGGGAAGAACTTTGGCGCAGGGATGTCTGGCGGTATCGCTTATGTGCATACATCCGATGCAAAACAGTTCAAAAGAATGTGTAACATGGAAATGATCATGTTTGAAAAACTCACAGATCACGAAGAAGAACAAGAAGTGAAGCAAATGATTCAGGAACACCTTGATTATACAAACAGCTCAAAAGCAGCAGCGCTTCTAGAGAACTGGGCACAAGAAAAGAATCAATTCATTAAGATCATTCCGAGAAATTACAAAATGATGCTTCAAAGCATTGAGGAACAAAAACAAGCAGGCCTCAGCCACGAGGAAGCTGTTATGTTCGCATTTGAAGCAAACACAAAACCGAAAAATAAAGAAACGGCAAACGGGCAAAAAGCAGCCGTCGCTCATTAAGAAAGGGGAGAGGACAATGGGCAAAGCAACAGGTTTTATGGATTATAAAAGAGAAAAGCCAAATGAACGTGACCCTCTCACTCGTCAAAATGACTGGAAAGAATATTCAGCTCCTTATACAGATGAGGTATTGAAACAGCAGGGTGCTAGATGTATGGATTGCGGAACACCGTTTTGTCAAATTGGGATGGAGATCAGGGGCGGCGTTTCTGGCTGCCCGATCTACAATTTAATTCCAGAATGGAATGACCTTGTCTACCGGGGCAGATGGAAAGAAGCGCTTGAAAGACTACAAAAAACGAACAATTTCCCTGAATTTACTGGAAGAGTATGTCCAGCACCTTGTGAAGGCTCATGTACCGTCGCGATCAATGATCCAGCAGTATCGATTAAAAATATCGAACGGACGATCATTGATAAAGGTTTTGAAAATGGCTGGATTACACCAAGAATTCCTTCAAGCCGTACAGGGAAAAAGGTTGCCATTGTCGGATCAGGACCAGCAGGACTGGCAAGTGCAGACCAACTAAACCAAGCAGGGCACGCTGTAACCGTGTTTGAACGATCTGATCGTCTTGGTGGACTGCTCACTTATGGTATTCCGAATATGAAGCTCGACAAAGAAGTCGTTGAGCGCAGAGTTAAACTGCTAAGACAAGAAGGCATTGACTTTGTGACCAATACAGAAATTGGTGTGGATATCACGGCTGATGAACTGAAAGAGCAATTTGATGCGGTCATCCTTTGTACAGGTGCACAAAAGCAGCGTGACCTGTTAATTGAAGGCAGGGAAGCAAAAGGGATTCACCTGGCAATGGATTATTTAACACTCGCAACAAAAAGCATGCTTGATTCAGGATTCAAAGATAAAAACTTTATTGACGCAAAAGGGAAAGACGTCATTGTGATTGGCGGAGGAGATACAGGCGCTGACTGCGTCGCAACTGCACTTCGCCAAAAAGCAAAAAGTGTTGTTCAATTCGGAAAGCATCCAAAGCTTCCAGATACACGTGTAGGGGATAACATGTGGCCAGAACAGCCTTATGTCTTCTCTCTAGATTATGCTTACGAAGAAGCACAAGCAAAATTTGGAGAAGATCCGCGGCAATATTCGATTCAAACCACAAAGATTGTGGCTGATAAAAATGGGAAGTTAAAAGAGCTTCATACCATTCAAATGGAAAAGGTGAAAAACGAGCAAGGGAAGTTTGAATTTCATGAGATTCCAGGAACAGAGAAGGTATGGCCAGCTCAGCTAGTCTTTATTGCGATTGGTTTTGAGGGAACTGAACAGCCGCTAGTGAAACACTTTGGCGTGGACAGCAAAAACAATCGGATTGACGCAAAATATGGGGAATATACGACGAATGTAGAAGGCGTATTTGCAGCGGGAGATGCAAGACGCGGTCAAAGCTTGATTGTCTGGGCAATTAACGAAGGCAGACAAGTGGCGCATGAGGTAGACCGTTATTTAATGGGGAGTTCGGTTCTGCCAAAATAGGTCAAACAAAGGGTGTTTACCATATATAGAGAAAAGCCATGACCAAAGAGTGGTCATGGCTTTTTATGATTCAGACATGGTTGGCTGGATAATGACTTTTTTACGTTTGAACTGGGAGACAACCAAACAGAGGAAGACAGCAAGAACAAAAAGAGAAATGGTCAAAAAGCCAAATGTATAGGAGCCCGTCATTTCTTTTAAACTGCCAAGAACGTTTGGTAAAAAGAATCCCCCAATGCCTCCTGCAGCCCCTACAATTCCAGTCACAATCCCAATTTCCTTATGAAACACTTGCGGCACAAGCTGGAACACCGCCCCATTCCCCATACCAAGACACATCATTCCGACAAATAAAAGCGCAATGACCACTGGTAAAGCAGGTAGACTACTCACTGCCCCTAAACAGATACCAATCAAAGCAAATAAACCGAGCAGTACTTTCATCCCGCCAATTTTATCGGCAATCAAACCGCCAACTGGCCGAAAGAAGCTGCCTGCCGCCACGCAAAGCGTCACAAAATCACCGGCATGAATTTTTGAAATCGCATATTGGTCCACAAAGAAAATACTCAAGAAACTTGAAAGGCCGACAAAACCACCGAATGTAATCGCATAAAGCAGGCAGAAAAACCACGTTGTTTTCACTTGAAAGACTGAAAAATAGGACCGAAGCGGCTGAGGGGCGGGCTGGTTTGGTGCATCTTTTGCTGTGAAAATAAAAAACAAAAAGACGAAACTTAAAGGAATAAGAGCGAGCCCCATCACTGTATGCCAGCCATACATCTCCGCAAGCCTTGGTCCAAAGAGTGTCGAGATCAGTGTTCCGCTGTTTCCGGCGCCGGCAATTCCCATCGCTACCCCTTGTAAATGAGGAGGGTACCAGCGGCTTGCCATCGGTAAAGCGACCGCAAAACTCGCACCTGCAACCCCTAATAAAATCCCGATCAGTACTAGCTCTGAAAGGGTTGTACCACCGAAAAACCCCCATATAAGCGGAATGGTGGTCAAAATCATGCCCATCATCGCTGTTTTTTTAGGTCCCATTCGGTCTGTTAATAGGCCTAGCACAATTCGAAAAAAAGATCCGGATAAAATCGGAATGGCTACAATCATGCCTTTTTCTATTGTCGATAAGGCAAAATCTTGTGCAATAAAAGCACCGAGTGCCCCCAGCAAAACCCAAATCATGAAACTCACGTCAAAATATAAAAATGAACCAAACAATGTCTTAGGATGACCACTAGAAGTCAATTCTGAGAGTTTCACAAAACCACTCCTTTATTTTGAATTTTCTGACTTAAAGATAGCGAGTTGATAGAAGGAATGGAAGTATTGTGTTAGAAAAAATGACATGGATAAACACTTTTTTACAAATGTGTGCCATAATCTAGGCAAACATTGCTTTGGCGCAAAAAGCTAGAAAGGTTGATCTCACATGGCAAAACGTAAACTCGTGTTTATCGGAAACGGCATGGCGAGTATGAAATGTATCGAGCATATCGTAAAGAATCAGCCAGAACGCTATTCCATCACGATCATTGGAAAAGAGAAGCACCCGGCCTACAACCGAATAAAACTTTCATCGGTTTTACAAAAAAGTGAATCATTGTCTCAAATTGAACTAAAGCCAAAAGAATGGTACACCAAACATGACATCACCATCCAAACAGGCGAAGCAGTTGTCCACATCGATACAAAGCGTCAATTGCTCATGACAGAAGCACGCCGGAATATCCCGTATGACAAACTGGTTATCGCCACAGGCTCATCGCCTCATTTTCTACCTATACAAGGCGTATCCAAAAAAGGGGTCTATGCTTTTCGTACGATTGACGATTATGAGGCCATTTACGCTGATTCTTTACGCTATGAGCGTGCAGCAGTCATTGGAGGTGGTGTACTTGGTGTGGAAGTGGCCGCTGGTTTACAGATCGCTGGACTGAAGACAACCTTGATTCATCACACGGATTGGCTTATGCAACGCCAATTAGATGAAACCGCTGCAGGGCTTTTGTCTCAACAATTAAGTCGCAAGGGGATTCAGGTAAAAACAAATGCTCATACGATTGCATGTTTAGGAAACGAGAGAGTAGAAGGCGTTCTGTTAAAAAGTGGAGACATCGTGGATGCTGATCTCGTGGTTTTCACAACAGGGGTCCGTCCGAATATAGAGCTTGCAAAACAGCACGGCATTCATACAAGAAAAGCCATTGTTGTAAATGATGTCATGCAGACAAACGTTGAGAATATTTATGCTATTGGAGAATGTGCAGAGCATAAGGGAATGGTGCACGGTCTTGTGCAGCCTATTTATGAACAAGCAAATGTGCTTGCGAATCATTTATTAGATGAACTGGTCACGAATTTACCTCCTGCCATTTATTCGACAAAATTGAAAGCAAATGACATATCTATTTATTCTGCTGGCAGTATTGTAAACCGATCCCCCTCCGCTTCAGTGGTGACTTACTTAGATGAAGAACAAGAAGTATATAAAAAACTAGTGTTTGAACATGATGTGCTCACAGGCGTTGTATTAGTTGGTCAACTTGAGAGAGCTGAGCAGCTTTTGCAGGATGTAAAAGTGGGGCGTGATAAAAGCGTAGTCATGAAATCACTGAATGAAGAGCAGATATCCCCTTTAGATTCATTAAAAACAGAGGATCTCATCTGCCAATGCCACACGGTGACGAAGGGAGCGATATTCAAAAGCATATCGGTCCATCAGCTGACAAATTTAGAAGAGATAAAAAAACAGACAGGGGCCGCAACGGGCTGCGGAGGCTGTCAAGAGCTTGTTCGTGCCTGCTGCCATGTCTCATCAAATCAGCTAACGGAAGCACTGGACACGTTTTGCTCGTGCACAAATGTAGAGGAAGAGACCATTTTTTCGTATGTAAAAAAGCAGCAGCCGCTGAATGAAGAGCAAGTAAGAAGACAATTTGATTGGATGACAGATAACGGCTGTGACAAGTGCCGAGCAGCCATTCCATACTATCTTGAGCAGTTTCAAGATCTTTTCGTAAAAGACAGCCCATCAGATCATGAGCACATACTAATGCCTCAGTTATATGGTGGCCGTCTTGATCTGACATTTTTACAGATGATAACCGGATTATTAGAGCAAAAGCAAATTCAGCACGTAGAACTAACGGAGAATAAACGAATTCGGCTGATCGGTATTTCACAAGAGGCCGACCATATTGTAAAAGAACATGGACACATCATGCCACAAGAAAGCAAGAGACTTTCTCATGTTCTATCATGTGATTGTCGTCACGATCCATCTGTCACAACACTTGTCATGGAGATCGAAAGACAACTAGAAAACACGCTTTTACCTGCAGTCACATCGATTCATATCGCTGGTCCTTCCTGCGTATGTCATTTCAGCCCCATCTATGACATCTGCATCAAGAAGCAGCTGGATGAATGGGACATTTATATAGGAGGCAGCATACGTCAACCTAAGGCAGGTCAGCTTTTTTATTCTGTGAGCCGAACGGATGAGCTGATTCCTTTTTTAAAAGCACTGCTTGAAGACTATAGAAAACGTGCATATTTTCAAGAATCTATTGGAGACTGGATCCAAAAAAACGGCATCATTTCCATCCGAGAAAAATTGCTCGATGAGGAAATGAGAGAAGAGCTCTGCGAGCAATTTGAGCAAAGTAGACAAAAGGGTGTGAATGTATGAATCAATCTTTTTTACAATATGTGCAGCAAACATCAGAGCAGCAAGAGCGAAAAAGGGTGTTCCCATCTCAATGTCCGTTTTGCAGTATGCAGTGCAAAATGCAATTAGTCGAGCAGCACGCAGAAGGGCGAACACGCTACCAGACGATAGGTATTCATAATCCAACCACGTTCGGCAGGATCTGTATGAAAGGGCAGCATGCCCACCAGCACGCACTGCACAAGGAACGATTGAATCACCCCCTCATCAAAAGAAACGGTCAATTTGTCAAAGTGACTTGGCAAGAGGCACTTGACGAAATCAAAGCACGCACTCAAACCCTTCAGACGGAACATGGGAACGATGCTATCAGTGTGTATGGTAGTGCATCGATTACAAATGAAGAAGCTTATTTACTCGGAAAATTTGCAAGGGTCGCCCTTAAAACGAAATACATTGATTACAATGGAAGACTGTGTATGTCTTCAGCAGCAACAGCAGCTAACCAAACATTTGGACTTGATCGGGGTCTAACCTTTCCGCTTCGTGACATCAAGCATGCCCGGGTTTTACTATTGGTTGGAACCAATATAGCGGAATGTCAGCCGACCCTCATACCGTATTTGGAAGAAGCTAAAAAGAACGGGGCATTTCTCATCGTGATCGATCCGCGAAAAACAGCAACAGCCAAACTAGCTGACTTACATGTCAGCTTAAGGCCTGGGTCAGATGCTGCACTCGCAAATGGAATCTTACACGTCATGCTTCATGAACAGTTACTAGACGAAGAATTTATTAAAAAACGAACATCAGGTTTTCAAGAAATGAAACAGCATATTTCACACATGTCCCTGCAAGACATTACGCAGCAAACCGGTGTATCGATGAAAGTCATTCAAAAAATAGCGAGAAAATTCGCCCGCGAAAAAACAGGCATGATTCTGACTGCAAGAGGCATTGAGCAGCAAATAGACGGGACAGCATCCGTTCGTAATTTCCTGAATATTCTGCTTGTTACTGGGAAGATTGGCCGGATTGGGTGTGGCTATGGTGCCATTACTGGGCAAGGAAATGGACAGGGTGCAAGAGAGCATGGACAAAAAGCAGATCAGCTTCCTGGTTACCGTGATATCACAAACCCAGTACATAGAAAAGAAATGGCCGAAATATGGAAGATCGATGAAAAAGAACTGCCTGGAAAAGGTGTATCTGCTTTTGAAATGTTTGAAAAAATGCAGAAAGGAGAGATAAAAGCGCTCTTTTTAATGTGTTCTAATCCTGTTCAATCAGGTCCGCATGCAAGCTTTATCAAAAAAGCCATCGAGCAGCTGTCCTTTTTTGTCGCAATTGATTTATTTATCTCTGAGACGGCTGCACTTGCAGATGTTATTTTACCAGCTTCGTCATATTTAGAGGACGAAGGGACCATGACGAACATAGAAGGACGCGTTACGCTGAGAGAAGCAACCTATCCACTCAAACACCAAAGAAAGCACGATTGGCAAATCATTTGTGAAATAGCAGCAGTATTAGGCAAAGGCGGCTCTTTTTCTTTTTCATCTGCAGAAGACATCTTTGAGGAATTGAGAACAGCAACGAAAGGAGCCAAAGCCGATTATTCCGGTATGACCTATGACAGGTTAAGGAAGACGCAAGGCATATTATGGCCCTGCTCTCATTTGGAAGACCGAGGAACAGAAAGACTATTTGAGCATCAATTCTCACATCCTGATAAATTAGCAAAATTTGCAGTCGTTGCACATGGACAACAGGGTGCAAAAGAACCAGTCAGTCCAGAATATCCACTCTATTTAACGACCGGCAGGGTGATGGCTCATTACCAAACGGGCGTTCAAACAAGAAAAAGCACCTCTCTTGTTGCCCGGCAGTTTGAAGCTTATGTAGGGCTTCATCCTGACACAGCCGAAGCTTATGGACTTCAGCACGGGGAGCTCGTCACCATCCAGTCAAAACGAGGTAGTGTCATCATGAGGTGCCACATAACAGATAGCATCCGAAAAGATACTGTGTTTGTTCCGTTTCACTGGAATAAACATCAATCAATTAACCTATTAATTGGTAAACAGTTAGATCCACACAGTAAAATGCCAGGTTTTAAATATTGTCCTGTACAGCTGTCAGCCTACAAGAATTGAAAACTATGTGAGAAATTTTAACATGTATTTTCCATCTTTGTTTAGATTATGGTACTTTCTAAAAAACGATCACATGAGGGGTGTTTTTCATGAAAGAAAAACTCGTATTAGTAGGGAATGGTATGGCTGGTATCCGAACGCTCGAAAACATTTTAAAAACAGACAATGAACGATTCGACATGACTGTATTTGGAACTGAGCCGTATCCTAACTATAATCGGATTCTTTTATCGAAAGTTCTCCAAGGGGATACAAAGACAGAGGATATTACGTTAAACGATTGGAATTGGTACAAAGAACATCATATTCAGCTGTTTACAAATGAGACCATTGTGAAGATCGATCCAGACAATCAAACCGTTATGAGTGATCAAGGACGGACCGTGCATTATGACCGTTTAATTTTAGCGACAGGGTCCCTCCCGTTCATCCCGCCCATTCCAGGGAGCGATAAAAAAGGGGTAACAGCTTTTCGTACATTACAAGACACAGAGGAAATGGTCAAAGCATCTATGATGTACAAAAAAGCAGCCGTCATTGGAGGCGGGCTCCTTGGACTTGAAGCCGCGCGTGGTCTACTAAACTTAGGAATGGAAGTGACCGTCATTCATCTTGGCTCTCATCTAATGGACCGGCAGCTCGATCCGGTGGCAGGTCAGCTTCTGCAAGCAGCTTTAGAAAAACAAGGCATGAGCTTTCTATTAGGAAAACAGACAAATGAGATTTTAGGAGATACAAGGGTAGAAGGGCTAACATTTTCAGATGGTTCTACATTAGAGACAGATATGGTGGTCATGGCAGCAGGAATTAAACCGAATCACAAGCTTGCCGAAACGAGCGGCATTGAAGTGAACCGGGGGATTATCGTCAATGATTTCATGGAAACAAGTGTCCCGCGGATTTACGCAGTCGGAGAATGTGTTGAACATAGAGGACAAACGTACGGTCTTGTTGCGCCATTATACGATCAAGCAAACGTGCTTGCGAAGCATGTTTGTGATATGGCCCCGACGCCTTATGAAGGATCTGTACTATCGACACAGCTAAAAGTATCAGGGGTTGATGTATTTTCAGCTGGAGATTTTATCGAAAACGATGAGAAAAAAGCGATTAAAATTTTTGATGAACAGCAAGGTATTTATCAAAAACTAGTCTTCCAGCAAAACCGATTAGTCGGCGCCGTCATGTTTGGAGAAACAAGCGATGGACCACGTTTATTCTCGTACATTAGAGAAGGTGTTGATATGTCAGATATGGAAAAAGTATCTGTCTTAACATCAAATGAGCTGGCGCAAGAAAACACGATTGAACAAATGGCAAACGACCATATCGTTTGTGGCTGTAATGGTGTCTCAAAAGGTCAAATAGTGGCAGCTATTCAAAAAGAAGGCCTAACGACTATACAAGAGGTCAAGCAATGTACAAGTGCTTCTCGGTCATGCGGAGGCTGCCAACCTGTTGTGGAAGAGATTTTATGGCACACTTTAGGCGATGATGCAAACCGCACTGCGCAAAAAGAAACCATCTGCGCCTGCACCACCTTATCAAGAGATGAAGTGATTCATGAAATCAAAGAGAAAGGTTTGCAGCATGTCAAAGAAGTGATGAATGTACTTGACTGGGAAACAGAAGAAGGCTGTTCAAAGTGCCGGCCTGCACTGAATTACTATTTAGGGATGATGTATCCGCTTGACTACAAAGATGAAAAAAGCTCGCGATTTGTGAATGAACGAATGCATGCCAACATCCAAAACGATGGTACCTATTCGGTCGTTCCACGTATGTACGGAGGCGTGACAAATGCTAATGACCTGAGAAAAATAGCGGATGTCGTTGACAAATATGAGATACCGCTTGTGAAAATGACTGGAGGGCAGCGAATCGACCTTTTAGGTGTCAAAAAAGAAGATTTACCAAAAGTATGGGCTGATTTAGATATGCCGTCTGGTTATGCTTACGGAAAATCATTAAGAACCGTCAAAACTTGTGTTGGAGAACAATTTTGCAGATTCGGAACGCAGGATTCCATTTCTCTTGGGATCGCACTTGAAAAGAAATTTGAAGGACTTGCCACACCGCACAAAGTCAAAATGGCCGTATCAGCCTGTCCAAGAAACTGTGCTGAATCTGGGATTAAAGATCTTGGCATCGTAGGTATCGATGGGGGATTTGAATTGTATGCTGGCGGGAATGGAGGGACACATTTACGAGCTGGAGACTTATTAATGAAAGTAAGTACAGCAGAAGAAGTAGAACAAATGGCCGCAGCCTACCTTCAATATTACAGAGAAACCGCAAATTATTTAGAGAGAACATCCGC
The DNA here is from genome assembly GCF_048270685.1 of Bacillus sp. AK25. Classification (NCBI taxonomy): domain Bacteria; kingdom Bacillati; phylum Bacillota; class Bacilli; order Caryophanales; family Bacillaceae; genus Bacillus; species Bacillus sp. AK25. The sequence goes on along the minus strand of NZ_JBLUWC010000001.1, from coordinate 1,821,382 downwards.
TTGGGTTGAACGGCTTGGATTGAATCATATCCAAACGGTCCTGCTAGATGACAAGAAACGTGCAGCACTCATCGAAAGAATGGACATCGCACTTTCAACTTATGAAGAACCGTGGCAAGAGATTCGAGAGAACGAAACAGAAACAAGACAATTATTTCAAAAGGCAACTGCTTCCGTCTAAATCAATTGAAGGGATGAGATCAGATGACAGTTTCAATTGTAAAAGTTCATATTGGTACAATATCAGATTTTCCATTGCAGCTAGGGAAAACAGTCGCAGCCGGTCCACTTGAATTAGCTGTTTTTCAAACCTCTAACAAGCAGTTCAAAGCCATTGAAAATCGCTGTCCTCATAAAGGCGGTGTACTAGCTGAAGGAATGGTGAGCGGAGATCATGTCTTCTGTCCAATGCATGATTGGAAAATCAACCTTTCATCAGGAAATGTTCAAGAACCAGATCATGGATGCGTGAAAACATATGAAGCATTGGTTGAGGGAGACGACGTCTTTATTTTACTGCCTTCATAAATGGTTTAGAACCTTCCTTTCCTGTACATGCTGTAAGTACATGCAGTGAGAAAGGAAGGTATATGTGTGCCATTTTTTAATATTTTGATTGAACTCTTTATCGGATTTTTCGCTTTATTTTCCATTACAAAGCTATTAGGGAAAACACAATTTGCACAAATCACGCCGTTTGATTTTATTTCTGCACTGATTTTAGGGGAGATGGTTGGTAACGCCATTTTTGATCCAGAAGTCAGCGTGCTACATATCCTTTTTGCAGTTGCAGTCTGGGGCGTTTTAATCTACACAGTTGAATGGCTTTCACAAAAATTCAAATCCATTCGCGCTTTTTTAGAGGGAAGACCGACTCTTGTGATTGATAAAGGAAAGATTCACTACAATCGATTAAAGAAAAATATGCTTGATTTAAATCAGCTGCAGACGCTGATTCGAGCGAAAGGGCATTTTGCTCTTAATGAAATTGAATTTGCCATTTTGGAAACGGATGGGTCTGTGAGTGTGCTTCCGAAAATGAAATATGCACCAGCTACAGCCGAAGATGTGAACGTGAAAGGAAAAGAAGTCACATTGCCTAGAACGTTTATTATCGACGGAGAGATTTTAAAAAAAGATTTAAAGGAAGCTGGATTTGATGAAGCGTGGCTGAGAGAGCAATTGAAAAAGCAGCACATTTCCTCCTATAAAGACGTCCTATTTTGTGAATGGATTGAAAATGAAGGAATTTATGCGATGAAATATGAAAAAACATCCACAACCTAACACAGTGGATGTTTTTTTGTGTTTTTTTGTTTTATAACTGAATAGGATCAAAAAGAATACGTCAATGAAAACGTTCACAATATAAGGGGGAGATGTGTGATGAAGTATGGAAAACGACTGCTGATGATGGTATTGGCCTTACTGCTTTTTGACTCAGCTTATGCGCAAGCAGCTGGACACAACCATCAAACAAACCGTGTGCTTATTGTCGATCAAAAAGGAAATGGGACATTTCGAACAGTTCAATCTGCCATTGATGCGATACCAGTGAACAATCAACAGCAAACGACGATATATATTAAAAATGGTGTGTATAAAGAAAAGATTCTTCTTCCGCAAAATAAGCCGTATGTGTCCTTTATTGGAGAAAATCAGTATCAGACGATTCTGACGTATGATGATACAAATGCAAGCAGCGGGAGCACAACCAATAGCTCTAGTACAATGATTCGGGCAAATCATTTTTATGCAGAAAATATCACGTTTCAAAATACAGCTGGCCGAAATGCAGGGCAGGCGGTTGCCCTTTATGTATCCGGGGACCGGGCTGTGTTTAAACACGTACGTGTTCTCGGGTATCAAGATACACTTTATGCCACTGGCACAGGGAGACAATATTATGAAGATTGTTATATCGAGGGCACGGTTGACTTCATCTTTGGTTCAGCAACGGCTGTATTTAAAAGAGCTGAAATAAAAAGTCTTGGAAATGGGTATATTACAGCGGCATCCACAACAGAAGCGCAAAAGTATGGCTACGTTTTTATTGATTCCACATTAAATAAAGGAACGGCTTCGTCTCAATCTGTGTACTTAGGCCGTCCATGGAGACCACATTCGGCTGTCACGTTCCTCCAAACAAAAATGGATGAACATATTAAAGCTGAGGGATGGCATAACTGGGATAACAAAGACAACGAGAGAACGGCTAGATATCAAGAATATGGATCAACGGGCGCAGGGAGTCATGTGGCAAACCGGGTGAAGTGGTCAACGATATTAACAAAAAACGAAGCAAGTCAAATCACCGTTCAAGCTGTGCTTAGCGGAAGCGATGGCTGGAATCCTGAAAAAAGGTAAAAGAGGCCTGTCAGTTTTCGTCAAAGAAAGCTGACTTTTCTGTTTAAAAAACCTTTGAGAACAAACGTTCTTTTGTGTATAATGAACATAATCTGCTAAATTTGGCTGCTTTTCTAAAAAGGAGGGATTGCGTGAAACGTTTCTCACAGGTCATGTTTTTACAACTATGTATTTTGTCGATGTTATTTCTCCCTTTTTCAGTGAAAGATGAACAACTAACAGCTCATGATGATCAATCAAAATGGATCACTTCCTTAGACGAATTCATTCGAACAGCACCTGATCTAGAGGGCGCGATTGCTGGCATCAGCGTACGCGATACTTCTGACACTTCCCTTCTTTATGAACATCAAGCGGACATTCGTCTGACTCCTGCTTCTAATATGAAACTACTCACATCTGCTATCGCACTCGATCTACTGGGTGAAACACACACTTTTCCAACAGACGTTTGGATGGATGGTTTAATCCAAAAGAAAACATTGCACGGCAATCTTTATCTCCGAGGCACTGGAGACCCGACATTGTTAGAAAGCGATTTTGCCGCATTAGCCAAACAAGTCAAAAAGGCCGGAATACATACGATTCGTGGACAGCTTGCGGCTGATGATACTTGGTTTGATGACACAAGGTATTCCATCGATCTGCCGTGGAGTGATGAAGATCAATATTACGGCGCTCAAATATCTGCTCTTACTGCTTCACCGAATGAGGATTATGATGCAGGAACGATCATTCTCGAAGTTAAGCCGGGAAAGAAAGCAGGGCAGAAGGCCAGCTATGAGATGATCCCGAAGACTGACGTCGCTCAAGTTATCAATCAAGTGAAAACTGTGCCAGAAGGCGGAAAGAAGAAAGTATCTTTTAAACGCTCTCACGGTACAAACAAAATTACACTGACTGGGACGATTCCGCTAAAAGCATCCTCGTCTAAACAATGGGTCGCATTATGGGAACCGACAACGTATGCTTTAGACTTAATGAAACGAGCATTAAAGGCTGAGGGGATTCAGCTGAAAGGACCACTCAAAACAAAACAAGTTCCTAAAAAAGCGAAAAAAATCGCTTCTCATTCATCAATGCCTTTATCCGATCTTCTTGTTCCAATGATGAAATTAAGCAACAATACACATGCAGAAATTCTGTTAAAAGAACTTGGGAAGCGGGTAAAGAACAAAGGAAGTTTTGACAAAGGGCTTGACGTGCTGAATGAACGTCTTCCTGCCTATGGCATCGATGCATCTATGACTGTGTTGAGAGACGGATCAGGCATATCACCCATTAACCTTGTTTCTGCAAACCAATTCACGTTATTTTTGACAAACATTCAAAAGGAAAAATGGTTTAACACCTATGTCCATGCACTTCCGTTAGCTGGGGCAAGTGAGCGTATGGTGGGAGGTACATTAAGAAACAGATTGAAAGAACCAGCTACACTAGAAAAAGTGCGTGCAAAAACAGGTACGCTATCAACGGTCAGCACACTATCTGGATATATTGAAACGCAGAGTGGAAAAACGCTTGCTTTTTCCATCTTATTGAATCATCTCATTGATGACGAAAAAGGAAAAGAGATAGAAGACCGCATTGTCAGCATATTAGCTGAGGATCTTTAGACAGAGAAGGAGAACCATCATGACGTTAGATAATAATCAATCTTTAGTAAAAACTATGTCGATCTTTCTAATTCCACTTTTATTAAGCAATATTTTGCAATCAATTGGACAGCTTGTTTCCATTGTGCTTGTCGGTAGATGGATTGGAGAGGATGCAGTAGCTGCGATTTCTGCATTCTTTCCACTTTTCTTTTTACTTGTTTCTTTTTCCATTGGGATTGGATCAGGGAGCTCGATCCTGATTGGACAAGCATACGGAGCAAAAAATGAGCAGAGGTTAAAGGAAATTATCGGTACAACGCTTTCGTTCACCTTTTTAATCGGACTTTCTTTAGCTGTCATTGGAGGTTTTTTTGCCACAGATATTTTACATTTGATGGGGACACCTGCAAATATTGTGGAGGAAAGTGCGGCATATGCCAGAATCCTATTCATCTCCATGCCCATCTTATTTCTTTATTTTGTCTATACAACTTTTTTACGAGGAACAGGAGATTCGAAAACTCCATTTTATTTCTTAATGATTAGTACAGGAACAAATATTTTACTGCTACCGATTTTATTATTCGGCTGGCTTGGTTTACCGGCATTTGGTTTATATGGTGCTGCGTATTCTTCTGTGATTTCTACAATCGTTACGTTTATCATTCTTCATATCTACCTTTATAAAACAAAGCACCCGCTGCGCATTGATGCGTCGGTTAGAAAGCATCTATTGATGAAAGGAGATTTATTAAAAACGCTATTAAAGTTAAGTATCCCTTCTAGTATTAATATGATTCTGATTTCTTTATCAGAAATTGCTGTCATTTCTTTTGTCAACGATTATGGATCACAGGCGACCGCAGCTTATGGCGTTGTTAACCAAGTCGTAAGTTATGTACAGATGCCCGCAGTGAGCCTTGGTATTGCTGTTTCTATCTTCGCCGCACAATTCATTGGCGCAGGAAACATGAATCGTTTGAAAGATGTCATTAAAATTGGGCTGGGGCTAAACTTTGCGATAGGCGGATTGATTATTATTTTCGTCTATATTTTCGCACCACAAATTTTATCTATCTTTTTAACAGATCCTGCAACGATTGACATTGCATATAGTTTGGTCGTGATTACCCTATGGAGCTATCTCATTTTTGGAACGGCGCAAATCGTTGCAGCCACAATGAGAGCAAGTGGCACAGTTCTATGGCCGACCATCTTTAGTATTTGTTCCATTTGGCTTGTTGAAGTACCAGTGGCTTATGTGCTATCACACCATACATCGCTTGGGATCAAAGGAATCTGGATAGGATATCCTGCTGCCTTTTTTGTAAACTTATTGCTCCAATACGGCTATTATCGACTGGTATGGAAGAAAAAGCAGATCGTTGCACTTGTCCAATCATAATGTGAGCCTATCATCTGGCATATACATACGAAGATCGATTACTTTGTAGGGGGTCTGATCTTCTATGTTTTTAAATCAAAGAAGTGAGCTCAGTTCGTATGATATCGGTGACTTCACTTATGCCGGACCAGATTTTCAAGTCTTGACGTGGGGAGAAGGAACAACGCTGAATGTAGGGAAGTTTTGTTCCATCGCAAACGAAGTAAAAGTTTTTCTTGGTGGTGAACACCGAACAGATTGGGTCACCACATATCCCTTCAATCAAATTTTCACAGATGCTGCCCATATTGAAGGACATCCACGATCAAAAGGGGATGTGTGTATAGGGCACGATGTTTGGATTGGATATGGAGCAACAATCATGTCAGGAGTACAGATAGGAAACGGGGCAGTCATTGGAGCAAATAGTCTGATTACAAAAGATGTGCCTCCATATGCGATTGTCGCCGGGAACCCGCAGCGGCTCATGAAATATCGGTTTTCTTCGGATATCATTGAAAAACTTCAGTTATTAGAATGGTGGAATTTAGAGTTTTCTTTCATACAGTCTATTTTTCACCTCTTGCAATCTCCTGATATTGACCGTTGTATAAGCGTAATTGAAGATAGAAAAAAGAAAGGCTGACAGAGCCTTTCTTTTTTTATCTTCGTTTCACTTAGCTGAGTCTGATGATGGTAAGTGATGCACCGGTTGCACCACCACCTATTAGAATGGCTGTTACAACCGCTCCGAAAAATTGTAATGAAATTGTATTTCCTGCTGTTAAATTGACAATAACTGTATTGCTCATAAAAGTTGTGGATACGGCAGAGGACTGAATTGAACCTGGAATAGCAGTTGATCCATTCAACCATAGCCTTGTGCTCACTAAAAGTGCAGTAGTGGTATTTACTTGATATGTGATATAGTATTTACCTGTTTGCTGGACTGTGAATGTATCATTTGAACCATTCGGCGTAAATCCATTAATATTTTGATTACTTGGTAAAGCAATGTTCGTACCACCAGCAATAGTAATGATTGTAGGACCTGTTGTATTTCCAGCATAAAGTGCCGTATCAGTTGGACCGCTAGCTCCAGTGGCACCAGTGATTCCAGTAGCTCCAGTTGGACCGGTGCCTCCAGTGGCTCCGGTAGGCCCAGTAGCTCCCGTATCACCAGTTACACCAGTGGCACCAGTAGGCCCGGTATCTCCAGTAGCACCAGTATCACCGGTTGGACCAGTAGGTCCGGTATCTCCAGTTACACCAGTGGCACCAGTAGGGCCAGTATCACCAGTAACTCCAGTCGCACCGGTAGGCCCGGTATCTCCAGTAGCTCCCGTAACTCCGGTGGCACCAGTAGGCCCGGTATCTCCAGTAGCTCCCGTAACTCCGGTGGCACCAGTAGGCCCGGTATCTCCAGTGGCTCCAGTATCACCGGTTGGACCAGTATCACCAGTAACTCCAGTCGCACCAGTAGGCCCGGTATCACCAGTTACACCAGTCGCACCGGTTGGACCAGTATCACCAGTTACACCAGTCGCACCAGTAGGCCCGGTATCTCCAGTAACTCCGGTGGCACCGGTTGGACCAGTATCTCCAGTGGCTCCAGTCGCACCAGTAGGCCCGGTATCTCCGGTAGGCCCGGTATCTCCAGTTACACCAGTGGCACCAGTAGGGCCAGTATCTCCAGTTACACCAGTCGCACCGGTAGGTCCGGTATCTCCAGTTACACCAGTGGCACCA